>NZ_CBCSIU010000010.1:49385-183599 GCF_965139205.1 Bordetella muralis | reverse complement strand
GCATAAGCCCCCACCCGCGTAGCAGCCCCCGCCGCCACAACGGCAAAAACCGCCAATGCAGCAACAGTAAGCCCCGTCCCCAGCCCCATAGCCAACGCAGCAGCTATCCCCGCCGCGAAGAAGTCTTGCGACAACGCAAAGACCAAGACAATGAGCGCGCCGCTGCATGGCCGTAAACCCATCGCGAGAATGGCCGACATGGCTTTGCGCCAGTCCAGCGCACCAGCGACTTGATCGGGAGACGGGACATGCACATGCCCGCAACCACAGTCATCATGATGGTGATGACCGTTGTGGATCGGAATGACATGAGACGGAGGCTCAACGTCTGTGCTCAGCGGAACATGATTGGGTTGATGCCTCGCCGCCTCGAGATGATCATGCGCTGCGTGATGACCGCGCTCATCATGCGTAGATTGGTGTGCATGCCCCTGCCCCACATCATGGACATGTTGATGGCCCGGTCGGCGCAGCCAGGGCCGCAAGGCTTTGCTCCAGACCAGCCATGCTCCCAACAGCGTGATCAATGCGTATGACGCGGTTTCCAGCCAACGCGTGGCGCGATTCATTTCCGGTGCCGTCGCGTGCAACAGCCAGGCCATGACAGCGACCAGCACGATGGCTACCAACGCCTGCAACAGAGCCGCCAACAAGGCCAGCAAAGCACCGTTGCGAGCAGTCTGGCGATTGGCCAGGACATACGAGGCAATCACGGCCTTGCCGTGGCCTGGACCCAGCGCATGGAATATGCCATACGCAAACGAGAGGCCTAACAACCCCCAGGCGGCCGTTCCGTCGGCCTGCCAGGCGCGTACCGCACCGGTGAGCTGTCTGTAGAAATGCGATTGCCATGCAGAGATCTGCGCAAACAGGCCGCTCAGCCAGTCAGGCCCCGCCACGGCGCCCCCGCTTTCCGGCACTCCAAATGGATGCGCACTCTGAGCCCATCCCGCCAAAGGCGGCAGCCAGAGCAGCAATGCCCATGTCAGTGCCACCACATACGGCTTCCTCATCCGCAACTCACTTCTATCCGATGTGTCAGACCCTTCGTGATGGCCAGCAACTCATCGGGTACGGTTTCCGCCTCGGCAGGAATCGCCGCCAATTTCTGCATGGTCTGCCAATCGAGTTCGCCGGGCGGCCGATAAGATTGCTGACACGATTTCGGCGCGTCGATCAACGACACCGCACCCGGCGCACTAAAGTCATACGCGACGAAATACGTCGGATCGTAGATATCGAACTGCACGCCCTGTTTATCCGGCACCATGGGCTGAGCGAGGGGCAGCGTGAACGACAGCGTCAATCGCTGCGATTTGGTGTCCCAGCTCACCACGGCATCACGTGGCTCGGCGAATTTCATCGGTTTTCCATTCACGCTTGCCTGCGTGAAATAGTGTGAAATCGGCTCGCCCAAAGCCTGCATCCAATCTTTCGCCATGCCCTTCAGGGTCTCGGCAGGCAGGCTGCCATCGGGGCCTTTTTCCAGGCCTTGAGTGGTGTAGGCGCCGAACATTTCGTCGAACAGCCAATCTTGCTGGATCGCCGTCATTCGGCCCTGCCCGTCAAAGGCGATACGCGCGCGAGCATCTATCCACATATGTGGATGAGCCTGCGCCGCCGGTGCGGCACAGGCCATCATTATTACGGCTGCAATGCCTCGGAAAGCTGACGCGCATTCCATTCAAACATCCCCAGATAAGTCGCCGCCGGCTGTCCGGATGGAGCCAGCGCATCGGAGTAGAGCGTACCACCGGTACGTGCCCCTGTTTCGCGCGCGATCTGCTGTACCAGAGCGGGGCTGCTGATGTTCTCGACAAACACGGCGGGCACGTGTTCGCGCTTGACCAGTTCGATGATGCGCGCAATGTCGGCTGCCGCAGGCTCGGCGTCGGTGGACAAGCCGGCCACGGGAATGAATCGCACGCCGTAGGCGTCACCGAAATAACCAAAGGCGTCGTGCGAGCTGACCACCTGGCGACGCGCGGTCGGGATGGCGGCAAAGGTCTTGCGAATCTGTGCGTCCAATGCCTCGATGCGCGCGATATAGGCTTGCGCGCGTTGACGATAGGCCGCGGCGTGCGCCGGGTCGGCGGCGGCCAGGCCCTCTGCGATGTTGCGGGCGTAGATGACGCCGTTCTTCAGGCTTTGCCAGGCGTGCGGATCTTGATCGCCGTGGTGATGATGGTGGCCACCGTCCGCGTGAGCGTGGGAGTCATCATGATCGTGGTCATGGCCATGATCGTGTTCATCGTGATGTTGACCGTCATCATGATCATGGTCGTGACCATGCGTATCGTTGTTTCCCTGAGCCGGCTTCTTGTCGGCGCTGTGATCATGCGCGCCGCCAGTGTGGTCATGACCGCGTTCCTGCTGCTCAGTCATTTTTCGCGGCGTGATGCCAGCCGTTGCGACAATGGTGGCCCCTGAAAAATCCGCGGCCTTCGCCAGGCGCGGCAGCCACGTTTCGAAATCCAGACCGTTTTCTACCAGGACGCTGGCCGCTTTCAACTGACGGGCCGCCGCCGGCGTAGGCTCATACGTGTGGGCATCGCCATCGGGGCCGACCAATGTCGTCACCGCCACATCGTCGCCACCGATTTCGCGCACCATATCGCCCAGCACTGAAAAGCTGGCGACGACTCGCAGAGGTTCGGCGCTCTGCGCCATGACGGGCGCGTACACGCTGGCAGCGCCCAACGTCAGCATCATCAATATACGGCGCCGTGCTTGCGCGGCAGAATAATTGTGCATCGTTCTTCCTTTAGCGAAAACGGGTACGGCCATGAGCCATCAGGCCGTGCAATAGCCCACCCTGCGGCCCGCAAGCCACAGAAACCAGATACGCCAGCCCCGCCGCCAGAATGATGGCGGGTGATGCCGGCAAGTTGTAGTGATAGGAAAACAAGAGGCCACATAGCCCGGACACGATTCCAACGATCGCCGACAAGACGATTTGCCCGGCCACGGTCGGCTGCCAGAAACGCGCGGCAGCAGCGGGCAACATCATCATGCCCACCACCATCAAGGTCCCCATCACCTGAAACCCGGCCACCAGATTCACGACGACCAGGACGAGAAAGGCCATGTGCGCCAACGTGCCCCGTCCCCCGCAGGCTCGTAGAAAGCCTGCGTCCAGACACTCGGCCACCAACAGCCGATACAGCAGCGCCATCGCCGCCAACGTCACGCTCGCAACGCTGGTCACCAGCAGCAGGGACGCGTCATCCAGGCCGAGCACGGTGCCAAACAACACATGCAGCAGATCCATATTCGAGCCCCGCATTGACACCAGCAATACACCCAACCCCAGTGAAATCAGATAGAACGCCGCAAAACTCGCGTCTTCGCGCAAAGGCGTCAGCCGGGCAACGACGCCCGCCAGTACAGCGACAAGCAACCCGGTGATCAAGCCGCCCAGCAGCATGGCCCACAACGACAAACCCGATAGCAGGAAGCCCGCCGCCACACCCGGCAAGATCGCGTGCGACATGGCGTCCCCCATCAGACTCATCCGCCGCAACACCAAAAAGACGCCAAGCGGCGCGGCGCCCAACGCTGCCGCCGACGTACCCGCCAGTGCGCGCCGCATAAAGCCATAGTCGACGAACGGCGCCACGGCCCAGTCCAGCAACGTCATCGCGATCCTCCTTCCACGCTGCGTCTCACAGCCATTCCTGAAGCACGCCGCGCGCTGCCGCCAAATTGCGGGCCGTCAGTACCTCGGCTGTCGGACCCCAAGCGATCTGCCGTCCTGCGAGCAACAAGGTCTGCGAAAAATGCGCGCGCACCATGGCCAGATCGTGCAAGACGGCCACCACGGTGCGCCCTTGGCGATTCCACTCGCATAGCAATTGCATCAGCACCTCGGCGGTGTGGCTGTCAACGGCGGCAAAGGGCTCGTCCAATAACAGCACTTGAGCGTCCTGCAACATCAGACGGGCGAACAAAGCCCGTTGCATCTGCCCCCCTGACAACGCGCCCACCATGCGGCCCGCCTCATCAGCCAGGCCGACGGTCTCCAGCGCCTGCCAAGTCCGTTGCGTTTCCGTGTGGCCAAAGCCCCGCCAGGCGCCGACACGGCGCCATGCACCCATGGCGACCATGTCCAGCACCGTGATAGGAAAGGAACGGTCTATTTCCGCGGCCTGTGGCAGCCATGCCAAACGGAGACGATCCTGGGGATCGATATCCAGGTCGCCGGCCAACGGACGCATCAGTCCCACGATGCCCTTGATCAAAGTGGACTTCCCCGCGCCATTGGGTCCCGCAATGGCCGTCATGGAGCCGCGATCAAAATGCCCGGATACGGCTTGCACCGCCGCCCGACCGCGCCAACCGAAGGTCGCCTCGCGCAACGCGATCACGGGTTCGCCGGACAGGTGCACATCCTCCACCGCCGCCTCGGGAATAAGCATCGCCATCCCGCTCACGCGCCGGCCCACCAGCCCATGGCCCATCCGGTCAACGCCCACAAGCCGATCGCAGCAACTGCCGCGACACTCAACCGGAAAAAAACAGAGGCTCGCAGCGCTGACCCACGAGGACGAGACGCCACAGCCGAAACAATATGAGACATATCCACACATACAGCCCGCTCTCGGGAAATCAGGCTGTTTATTCGCTTAATTAGATATGTTATATCATAACAAATATCAGCAAGACCGGCTGGGCGCTCCCCGTATGGTCCGTTTTCTGATACCTTCGCGGAATTGCCTGCCCGGCGCTATCCGGCTGCCACGATCAATGCCCNCCCCGCCCCGCTCCACTCGCCCCGACTCTATTGGCGAGCAACTCAATATCGCCGAATCGCTCTGCGCAGAGCGCGGCCGCCGGCTGACGCCCATTCGCCGCAAAGTGCTGGAATTGCTCCTGCGTCACGGCCGCAGCCTCAAGGCCTACGAACTCCTGGACGCCATGCGCGCCGAGCACCCCGGCGCAGCGCCTCCCACGGTCTACCGGGCGCTGGACTTTCTGATGGACGAGGGTCTGATCCACCGTCTGGACGCCGTCAATGCCTGGACCGCTTGTCACGACGCGGCGGGCGCGCCGCATGATTTGCTGGTGGTCTGTACTGGCTGCGGAGCCGTGGCCGAGGTCAGCGACCCCGCCATGAGCCAACAATTGGCCGATCGAGTGGCCTTGACGGGCTTTGCCCTGGCCACACACGAAACCGAAATCCGGGCGCTCTGCCCTCAATGCCAGAAAAAACAGCCGGCAGATGCCGGCCATCGTCATCATCACGGTCATACGCATTGAAATGACTAGCCGGCCGGAGGAGTCCGGTGGCATTTGCCGGCAACACCTCCCGTCTCGCATGGTCTGAAAAGCCAGCGTCATGCCCGCATGAGGGCCCCACAGCCGTCAGTCTGCCTGCTAGTGCAGTGCAACATAGGGCAAATTTGACGGACAATCCGTCCTCCCTGCACAGCAGATAGACGCTACCCCCTTGAAATCCAGCCATACATCCCCATATAACTGCATCGAATAGATTACAGCGCCGCTTTATGCCTGTAACCGCAGTGCGGTGCCGGGGGTTGTCCCGGGGTTTGCCCACCTGCCCTTACTGTGCTGTAATCCTGCGTCCGGTCGCAACCGCGGCCGCCTGTTGTTTTATGCCTTGGACGCGCTCGTGCGCCCTGGGGCTCTCAGCTTACCGCCTTGCCATGAATACCCAGCGCAGTTTGGACAAAATGGTTCCCGTCACCATCCTCACCGGCTTCCTCGGTGCAGGCAAGACCACCCTGCTCAAGCGCATCCTGACCGAATTCCACGGCCGCCGCGTTGCCGTCATCGAAAACGAATTCGGGCCGGAGAGCATCGACAACGACTTGCTCGTGCAGGATAGCGAGGAAGAAATCATCGAGCTCAGCAATGGCTGCGTCTGCTGCACGGTACGTGGTGACCTGATGCGCACGCTGGCCGAACTGCGCGCCAAGCGCGTGGCGGGCGAGCTCACTTTCGAACGCGTCATCCTCGAGACCACTGGCATGGCCAACCCCGGCCCCGTGTGCCAGACGTTCTTCATGGACGACGAGATCGCCGAATACTACCGTCTGGACGCCGTCGTCACGGTGGTCGACGCCAAGCATGGCATGGCAACGCTGGACGCCCAGTCCGAGGCCCAGAAACAAGTCGGTTTTGCCGACCGTATCCTGGTCTCCAAAAAGGACCTGGTCAACGAGGCCGACTACGAGGCGCTACGAGCCCGTCTGGTGCGCATCAATCCGCGTGCACCCATTACGCCGGTCAATTTTGGCGAAGTCGACCTGAAGTCCATCATCGACATCAGCGGCTTCAATCTGAATTCCATTCTCGACATCGACCCGGATTTCCTGGCCGATGAGCACCCCGACGCGGCGCACAGCCACGCCCACGGTCATGACCACGACCATGATCATGATCACGATCATGACCACGAGGGCGAATGCGGGGCGCATTGCCATCACGAACATCACCATCATCACCACCACGACGACGAGATCGGTGCATTCGTCTTCCGCTCAAACAAGCCGTTCGATCCCGCACGGCTGGAAGAATTCCTCGGCGGTGTGGTGCAGGTCTATGGTCCCGACCTCATGCGCTATAAAGGCATCCTGTACATGAAAGGCATCAACCGCCGCATGTTGTTCCAGGGTGTGCATATGATGATGGGAGCCGAACCCGGCAAGCCGTGGACCGCAGCCGAAAAGCCGTCTACCAAGATGGTCTTTATCGGCCGCAAGCTGCCCCAGGAAATTTTCACCCGGGGCTTGGAGCAGTGCCTGGCGGGCTAACGCCGCAATCCCGACGCGCGCAATCGCGCCAGGATCGATTCATAGTGGAGTGTTTTCATGGCTACCAAGGCAGCAACCAAAAAATCAAACAAGTCGACTAGCGATACGGCGATTGATCTGCCCAGCGAAGAAGAATTGCTGGCCATGCCCGAGTCGGAATATATGAACGAGCGCCAACTGGCGTTCTTCAAAGAACGACTCAAGCAACTCGAACAAGACATCCTGGCTAACGCCGGCGAGACCACCGAGCACCTGCGTGAAACGCAATTCGTGCCTGACCCCGCCGACCGCGCCACCATCGAAGAAGAACACGCTCTCGAGCTGCGTACTCGCGATCGCGAGCGCAAACTTCTGAAGAAAGTGCAACAGTCCATTGCTCGCATCGATAGTGGCGAATATGGCTGGTGCGAAGAGACCGGCGAACCCATCGGGATCCCGCGCCTGCTGGCCCGCCCGACCGCTACGCTCTCTCTCGAAGCGCAGGAACGGCGCGAAATGCGTCAAAAGCTCTACGGAGATTAACCTCTCTTTGGCGCGTTTTCGCTTTCGTCTTTCGGGGCCGCATTCTTCAACGAAATGCGGCCCTTTTCATTGCCGGGATTGTCCAGGCATCAGTGCGAAAGCTGCTCGAGCACGTGTCTGACGCACAACAAGGCGGTCGCCAACTGATCTGCGGGATTGTGAACGGCCGCTTAGCTGACTTTTCGCACATGCGTGGCCTCGGGAGGCAGCGCGTTGCCCTCTTTGTCGGTCGGGACCATCCGCGCGACAGGCTTGCCCGTATGTTTATCAATCAGCACGGAATGGCGTTCGCCCCGCTCGAACATGTGCCGTTCACCCCACTGCCGTAACGCGACCACGACGGGAAACAGGCTTTTTCCTTTGTTGGTCAGCACGTACTCCTGATAAGCCGTACCGTCGGACGCCGCTTGGGTTTGCAAGATCCCTGCATCGACCAGCTTGCGCAGCCGATCAGAAAGAATATTCCGTGCCACCCCCAGGCTGCGCTGCAGATCACCGAAGCGACGCACGCCATCGAAGGCGTCGCGCACGATGAGCAGCGACCAACGATCTCCAACAACATCGACGCAGCGCCCTACCGGGCACGGCTCGTCGTCCATGGTTTTGCGGTCAGGCATGCAGTCTCCAGGCAATTCGATGTGAACACACCAACAAGTTGCATTTTAAAACTGCATCGCCTAGCATTCAAACCAGTTTCATTTTAAAACCAGTTTGAGTGCAACAGAATCATGAAAACCTCCCTTGCCTGTCCCTCGTCAAGTGTTCATGGCCACGCACCGAGCAGACGCACTGATATGCCACGCAGCCTGATATGGCTGTTCGCCATCGCCAGCGGACTGAGCGTGGCCAACGTCTATTACGCCCAGCCCTTGCTGGACGCATTGGCTCAATCGTTTGGCATCAGCGAGGCAGCAATTGGCGGGGTGGTCACTGCAACCCAGCTGGGCTGCGCGCTGGCGTTGCTGTTGCTCGTGCCATTGGGGGACAGGGTGGATCGGCGGCGCCTGATGACAATTCAATTGCTGGCACTGGTGGCAGCGTTGGCCGTCGTGGGCACAGCGCAGTCCGCGGCGGCGCTGCTCGCGGGGATGCTTGGCGTCGGCTTGCTGGGCACGGCCATGACGCAGGGACTGATCGCCTATGCCGCCAGTGTCGCTGCCCCTCATGAGCGAGGCAGCGTCGTGGGCACGGCCCAAAGCGGCGTATTCATCGGCCTGCTGCTCGCGCGTGTATTTGCGGGAGGCGTGAGCGATCTGACCGGCTGGCGTGGCGTCTATCTCAGCGCGGCGGCCCTGATGCTGATGCTTGCGCTACCGCTATGGCGACGTCTGCCGGTCTTGGGCACCGTATCGAACGCGATGAGCTATCCGCGCCTGATTGCGTCCATGCTGACGCTGCTGCGCCAGGAGAAGGTCCTCCAGATACGGGGCATGCTGGCACTCCTGATGTTCGCCGCGTTCAACATTTTCTGGAGCGCGCTCGTACTGCCATTAAGCGCACCGCCCTATGGCTTTTCCCATACCCTTATTGGCGCTTTCGGCTTGGTGGGCGCAGTGGGCGCACTCGCGGCCGCCCGGGCTGGCCTATGGGCCGACCGAGGGCACGGCCAACGCACCAGTGCCCTGGCGCTGACTGCGCTGCTGTTGGCATGGTGGCCCCTGTCCCTGATGGACACCTCACTCTGGGCGCTGATCATAGGCATCGTATTGCTGGACCTCGGAGGACAAGCATTGCATGTCACCAACCAAAGCATGATCTTTCGCACCCGGCCCGAGGCGCACAGTCGGCTGGTGGGCCTGTACATGCTGTTTTACGCAGCCGGCAGCGGGCTGGGAGCGATCAGCACGACGGCGACCTACGCCTATGCCGGCTGGCAGGGCGTGTGCGTCCTGGGGGCGGCAGTCAGCCTGTCGGCCCTGCTGTTCTGGATGGTCACACGACGCGCCCACGATTAGCACAGAAACATACTGAAATACTGACGCCTTCACACCAACAGGCGGCATACACTTAAAGCTCGGGCAGCGCCTTGAAATCGGTCGCTTCGCCCCCAGATCAAACCTTCATAGGAAGGAAAGCATGGAACAATTTCACGCCACCACCATCGTCTGCGTGCGCCGCGGCAACCGTGTCGCGCTGGGCGGCGATGGCCAAGTCACCCTGGGCAATATCGTCATCAAGGGTACAGCCCGCAAAATCCGCCGCCTGTACCATGACAAGATCCTGGCGGGCTTTGCCGGCGCTACGGCAGACGCCTTTACCCTGCAAGAGCGTTTCGAAGCCAAACTCGAAAAACACCAGGGACACCTGATGCGCGCCGCCGTCGAGTTGACCCGCGACTGGCGCACCGACCGCGTGCTGCGCCGCCTGGAAGCCATGCTCATTGTGGCCGACGCCGAGCACACCCTGGTGCTGACCGGTAACGGCGACGTGCTCGAACCCGAGCATGGCCTGGCCGCCATCGGGTCCGGTGGCGCCTACGCCCAATCGGCCGCGCTGGCCCTATTGCGCAACACCGAATTGGCCCCCCAAGACATCGTCAAACAGTCACTGGAAATCGCCGGCGACCTGTGCATTTACACCAACCAGAATCACGTCATCGAAACGCTGGGCGAATAAGCGCCCGCTTCGGCCGGCTGTAGCAAGGATTCCGTTTATGTCCGCATCCACCATGACCCCCGGGGAAATCGTCTCCGAGCTCGACAAATTCATCATCGGCCAGAACCGTGCCAAGCGCGCGGTGGCTGTGGCGCTGCGCAACCGCTGGCGCCGTCAGCAGGTCGACGAGCCTTTGCGCCATGAGATCCACCCCAAGAACATCCTGATGATCGGCCCCACCGGCGTGGGCAAGACCGAAATCGCCCGTCGCCTGGCCAAGCTGGCCAATGCGCCCTTTATCAAGATCGAGGCCACCAAGTTCACCGAAGTCGGCTATGTCGGCCGTGATGTCGACACCATCATCCGCGACCTGACCGAATACTCGATCAAGCAAACGCGCGAACTCGAAATGCGCCGTGTGCGCACGCAGGCCGAAGACGCAGCCGAAGACCGCATTCTGGACGCCCTGGTGCCGCCCGCGCGCAACGCCTCTGGCGAACCCGAGCGCAACGACGACAGCAGCGCCCGCCAGACGTTCCGCAAACGTCTGCGCGAGGGCAAAATCGACGACCTCGAAGTCGAAATCGACGTCGCTCAAGCCGTCCCCCAAATGGACGTCATGACACCGCCGGGCATGGAAGACATGGCCGAGCAATTGCGCGGCATGTTCGCAGGCCTCGCCCGCGACAAGAAAAAACCCAAGAAAATGAAGGTCAAAGAGGCCTTCAAGCTCATCGTCGAAGAAGAAGCCGCCAAGCGCGTCAACGAGGATGATCTGCGTACGGTCGCGATCGCCAATGTCGAGCAAAACGGCATCGTCTTTCTGGACGAAATCGACAAGATCGCCGCCCGCCAGGAAAGCGGTGGCGCTGACGTCTCGCGTCAGGGCGTGCAGCGTGACTTGCTGCCGCTGGTAGAAGGCACCACGGTCAACACCCGCTACGGCATGGTGCGCACCGACCACATCCTGTTCATTGCCTCGGGTGCGTTTCACCTGTCGCGACCGTCCGACCTGATTCCCGAGTTGCAAGGGCGGTTCCCGATTCGGGTCGAACTGGAATCGCTGTCGGCACAGGACTTCGTGCGCATCCTGTCCGATACCGACGCCTCGCTGACCAAGCAATACTCGGCATTGCTGGCCACCGAAGACGTGCATCTGGATTTCACCCCAGACGGCATCGAGCGCTTGGCCGAACTGGCGTTTTCAGTCAACGAGCGTACCGAAAACATTGGTGCCCGCCGTCTGTACACCGTCATGGAAAAACTGCTCGAGGAATTGTCGTTCGACGCGACGGCCAGCGGCGGCAAGACCGTCAAGATCGATGCAGCCTACGTAGAGGAACAGTTGTCCGAAGCGGCTGCCAGCCAGGATCTGGCGCGCTACGTGTTGTAAAGCGTCAAGGACTGCCGCGCGCCCGTCAAGGCTGGCGCGCGGTGGTGGTCTCTTGTCATGACCGCATAGTGCCGCAACGCGCTGCGAGTGATGCAGCCAAGGCCGGCACATTGCACGAGTTACATACCAGAACCGAGCAACGGAACGGGCACTCACTGACAAGCAGCTGAACTATCGCAGCGCATGGATGTCGCATGAGTTCGTTCACCCTCAATGAAGGCTCGCATGTTCAAACCCGCCATTGCCGCTACAGCGCTTTTCGTTGCCGCCAGTGCTCACGCCCAGCCCGCCGTACCCGACTATGGGCCTCGGCTCGAACGTTTCAATTATCCCTACCAGGTCAGTGAATTCAAGCTGAGCTCACAAGGCCAGTCATTGTCCATGACCTACATGGACATCCGGCCCGAACGCCCCAATGGCCGCACCGCCGTCCTATTGCACGGCAAGAATTTCTGCGGCGCCACCTGGGAAGGCACCATCGACGCCCTGACAAACGCCGGCTACCGGGTAGTGGCGCCCGACCAGATCGGCTTCTGCAAATCGAGCAAACCGGCCGCCTATCAATATAGCTTTCATCAACTGGCCGCCAATACCCATGCCTTGCTGCAGAGCCTGGATATCGAGCGCGCAGTGATCATGGGCCATTCCATGGGCGGCATGGTGGCTACGCGCTATGCCCTGATGTACCCGGACCAGGTCGATGCACTGGTGATGGTCAACCCCATCGGCCTGGAAGACTGGAAGGCCAAGGGCGTGCCCTATCGCACCGTGGACGAGTGGTATGCACGCGAATTGAAAACGAACTTCGCAGGTATCAAGAAGTACCAGCAGAACACGTATTACGCCGGCACCTGGAAGCCCGAATACGACCGCTGGGTCGCGATGGCAGCCGGCATGTATCAGGGCGAAGGGCGCGAGCAGGTCGCCTGGAGCCAAGCCTTGACTTACGACATGGTGTATACCCAGCCGGTGATACATGAGTTCGGCCAAGTGCGCGTACCGACTCTCTTGCTGATCGGCGAGAAGGACAACACGGCACCGGGCAAGGATGCGGCTGCGCCAGACGTTGCTGCCAAGCTGGGTAATTACGCAGCCTTGGGGCCCGCCACTGCGCAGGCGATCCCAGGCGCCCGGCTGGTGGCTTTTCCTGAATTAGGACATTCGCCGCAAATCCAGGATCCCCAGCGATTCCATGAGCGTCTGGTAAAGGAATTGGATCAGATGCTGTAGCGCGCCCCGCAAACTGACCGCGATCTAATTACTGATCGCTGTCACGACATATTTGCCATTTTGGCGGGCGGCCGTGAACCTCACGCGGTCGCCAGGCTTGATATTGGCCAGCAGGGCCGGGCTGGCCTGATACACGAGCGTCATTGCAGGCAATTCCAAGTCCGATATCGCGTCATGCTTGATCGCGACTTTGCCCGCCGCGGCGTCGACCCGTCGCACTTCGCCACTCGCCGTCGCGGTGGCGTCCTTGGCTGATGGCTGCTGCTCGGCAGCCAGGGCTGGCACGGGCTGCCAGAGGGCCACACCGGCCAGGGTTACCGCCGACAACATGGACACTCGTCCCAATACGCGACGCATCTTGTTCATCACCTCTCCTTCGGCCGACCCTGCGGCCCAGAACGCCAGCTATTGCCGACGCTGCACAGGAATACAGGATAACGCGTCCGCAGGCATTAGCCTCGGCACTACACTACCCATCTGTTTCCACACATAACCACCACGCAAAGAGACTTTCTACATGGGCAACCGACTTTCCGCCATCGCCACACGAACCGGAGACGATGGCACGACCGGCCTGGGTGATGGTAGCCGCCTGCGCAAAGACGAACCGCGTGTAGCGGCGTTGGGCGATGTGGACGAGCTCAACAGCGTCATCGGCCTGCTGCGCACCGAATCCCTGCCCGATCCCGTGCAGGCGGACCTGAGCACGATCCAGCATGATTTGTTCGACCTGGGCGCAGAGCTCTGCATCCCGGGCCACACCACACTGACCGATGCCCAGGTGGCGTTTTTAGATCAGCGCCTGGCCCACTATAACGGCACCCTGCCGCCACTGCGCGAATTCATCCTGCCCGGCGGTTCCCGGCCAGCAGCCCTGGCTCATCTGACTCGCACCGTAGCGCGCCGGGCAGAGCGTTCGGTGATCACCCTCGAACGGCACGACACCCTGAATGCTTCGGTACGCCAATATCTGAACCGGTTGTCAGACCTGATGTTTGTACTCGCCCGCCACCTGAATGGGGTCCACGGAACGGGCGATGTGTTCTGGACCAGCGCGCATTCGCGGGTCCAGCCGGAATAAATACCTTAGTTCACGCCGGCGGCATGCGCCTGCTCGTCGGCGTGATACGACGAGCGGACCATCGCACCCACGGCGGCATGGGTAAAGCCCATCTCGTAAGCCTCGCGCTCGAACATCGCAAACGTATCGGGATGCACGTAGCGCAACACCGGCAGATGGTGTTCCGAAGGCTGCAGATACTGGCCTATGGTCAGCATGTCGACCCCATGGGCGCGCATGTCGCGCATGACCTGCAGGATTTCCTCGTCAGTCTCGCCCAGACCCAGCATCAGCCCGGATTTGGTCGGGACCTCGGGATGCAGCTGCTTGAACTCGGCCAGCAGTTTCAGTGAATGCGCATAGTCGGAACCCGGACGCGCCTGCTTGTACAAACGGGGCACGGTTTCCAGATTGTGGTTCATCACATCAGGTGGGCCAGCATTCAGGATCGCCAGCGCACGTTCCAGACGGCCACGGAAATCGGGCACCAGGATCTCGATGCGCGTCGTGGGCGACAGGGCGCGGATGCGTGAGATGCAATCCACAAAGTGCGCCGCGCCGCCATCACGCAGATCATCGCGATCGACCGAGGTGATCACCACGTACGAGAGCTTCATGGCGGCGATGGTGCGCGCCAGATTCTCGGGCTCGTTCGTATCCAGCGGATCGGGACGGCCGTGTCCCACATCACAGAACGGGCAACGCCGCGTGCATTTGTCGCCCATGATCATGAAGGTCGCCGTGCCTTTGCCGAAACATTCGCCGATGTTCGGGCAGGAGGCTTCCTCGCACACGGTGTGCAGATTGTGCTCGCGCAGAATGCGCTTGATGTCGTAAAAGCGCGATCCCGGCGCAGCGGCCTTGACGCGGATCCACTCGGGCTTTTTCAGGCGCTCGGCCGGCACGATCTTGATCGGAATCCGTGCGGTCTTGGCCTGCGACTTTTGCTTTTGCGTCGCGTCGTAGGCGGCCGGCGTTGTGGCGGTCGCTTTCACTTCGGTCGCAGCAGCAGTGGGCTCAAGAGTAGACATACATCACCTTCGTCATGACCGGCGCACGTGGATAACGCAGCGCTGGACGGGGGGAAGAAAAGGGCATTTTAGCGCGTCAACCTGCAGCATCCCTGCGCACCGGCGGCGGCAAGGCGGTCAACAAGCGTTCCGCGAGGCGTTCTCCGACAGTCTTCACATCCTGCCGCGCCCCGCAAGTCGCCATATCGACGGTCACCAATCCCTCATAGCCACAGGGATTGATGCCTAAAAACGGCGACAAATCCATGTTCACGTTCAACGCAACGCCATGATAGGCATAGCCGTTACGTATTTTGATACCTAATGCAGCGATTTTGGCCACATGGCCGCCATCGCCATACGGCACATACACGCCCGGCGCACCGGGCTGGCGACAGGCGTCGGCAATGCCAAAATCGCTCAATGTGCCGATGGCCGCGTCCTCTAGCAGACGGACGTAGTCGCGCACAAACAGGCCCGCACGGCGCAAATCAAACAGAGAATAGGCTACCACCTGGCCGGGCCCGTGATAGGTCACCTGGCCGCCGCGATCGGACATCACGATGGGAATTGCTCCGGGATTCAACAGGTGCTCGGGCTTGCCGGCCTGCCCCAGGGTGTACACCGGAGCATGCTCGCATAGCCAGACCTCGTCCGGCGTACAGGCGTCGCGCGCAGCCGTAAAAGCCCGCATGTCCTGCCATACCGGCTCATAGTCGGTCGGTCGGGTCAACCACTTGATCATGACAGTGCCAAATGGCCGACCTTACAGGACGATGGACACCATGGGATGTCCATGCAGGGCGCGGTACAGATTATCGAGCTGCTCGCGCGAGGTCGCGCGCACGGTAAAGGTCAGGCCCATGTAGTTGCCGCCCTTGCTCGGCCGCATTTCGACCTTGGCGGGATCAAATCCCGGGTCGAACTGCAGCACCACCTCGGTCAGCGTCTGGGCAAACTCGGGATGCTGCTTGCCCATGACCTTGATGGGAAAGTCCGAGGGATACTCGATCAGCGATTCTTCGGGGGGGATGGTAGTCATAACACTTACCGCAATGCGCGTAGGGGCAATGTCGGTTTACAAAGCAGCAATACGGGCATCATACGCTGCCCGCAGCTTCGCATAAACCGGGCCGGGTCGGCCATTGCCAACGGGCTTGCCGTCGAATTGCAACACCGGCAGCACTTCCTTGGTCGCCGACGTCACCAGGATTTCGTCTGCCGAGGCGACTTCGTCCTGGGTGATACGACGGGCTTCGAACGGAACACCGGTTTCCTCTGCCAACTCGGCCATGAACCCGTAACGTATCCCTTCGAGAATCAAATTGTCCTTCGGCGGCGCCAATAGCTTGCCCGCCGACACCACCCAGAAATTGCTGGATGAGCCTTCGGTCATGAAGCCATCACGGAACTGGATCACCTCGTCCATGTCCGCCTCGGCTGCCTGCTGACGCGCCAATACGTTGCCCAGCAATGACACGGACTTGATTTCGCAATGCAACCAGCGCTCGTCAGGGATACTGATCACGCGTATGCCTCGTTCGCGCTGCTCGGCCGTGGGCGGCGTGAATTCCGTGGTCATGCCGAACACCGTGGGCGTGATTTCCGCTGTGGGAAAGGCATGTTCGCGCTTGTAGACGCCACGCGTGACTTGCAGATAGACCACGCAACTCGGTGTCGCCGAGCGGCGGATCAGCTCATTCACCAGCTCCAGCCATTGCTCGCGCGACTTCGGTGACGGAATGCGCAAGGCCTGCAAACTGCGGTCCAGGCGATTCATATGCTCGGTCATGCGGAACGGCTTGCCGTGATAGACCGGCACGACCTCGTAAATACCATCGCCGAAAATGAACCCCCGGTCCAGCACCGAGATTTTGGCCTCGTCGACGCGCGTGAACTCACCGTTGAGATACACCTGGCTATCGCCTGGCATGCCCGGAATCATGAATGGCCCCTAAAAATCTAAGATAGCTAAAAAATGACAAGCACAGGTCCGGATCGCCGTTATACGCCGAACCTTCGCTGTGCCTGTTCATGGATATGAATCGCAAGAAAGTAAAAGTGCCGCACTGTCCCAGCGATTTCTCGCCCCGATGATTTTCATCTGACGGACCAGCGGATAGCCCCGCTTGCCCCAATTCGACAGTGCGTATTAGTTCGCTAAAAAGTCTATTCGAACTGACGTTTGACCAAGTCGACCATACGGCCGAAAAAGCCGGCGCGTTCGACCGCATCCTGGACCACCAAGGGCTCAGTACGCAAGACCTTGCCATCCAGCGTCAATTGCAGCGTACCGACTTGCTGACCCTTGGTCAGCGGGGCTACCAGCGGATCGGTGCGTTGCGCCACGGGTTTGATATCGCCGGACTTGCCGCGCGGAACGGTCACCCAAATCGGGGGCGCGGGCGGGCCGAGTTTGACGGTCTCGACCGTGCCTTCCCAGACGCGAGCGTCCAGGCCAGGTTGGTTCTGGTCGTACAGTTTGACCGAGTCGAAATTCTGGAAGCCCCAGTTCAGGAGCTTCAGGCTTTCTTCGGCGCGCGTGGCTTCGCTGTCTGCGCCGGCCAGCACGGTCAACACGCGGCGGTCGCCACGCAACGCAGTCGACACCAGGCAATAACCAGCCGCATCGGTGTGACCGGTTTTCATGCCGTCGACCGAAGGGTCCGCCCATAACAGGCGATTACGGTTGGGCTGCGTAATCTTGTTATAGGTGAACTCTTTTTGCTTGTAGTAGTGGAATTCTTCGGGGTGGTCTTTGATCAAGGCCACGGCCAGTTTGGCCAGGTCCGACACCGTCGTGATGTGCTGTGGATCAGGCAAGCCCGTGGCATTCATGAAATGCGTGTGAGCCATGCCCAGGCGCTCGGCTTCTTGGTTCATCAGCGTCGCAAACGACGCTTCGGTGCCGCCCACCGCCTCAGCCAAGGCCACAGAGGCGTCATTACCCGACTGCACGATCACGCCTTGAATCAGCTCGTTGACCGTGACAGGCTTGCGCGGTTCGACAAACATACGCGAGCCGCCAGTGCGCCAGGCATGCTCGGAAATCGGTACCTGCTGCTCCAGCGTGATCCGCTTTTCGTCCAACGCATTGAACACCACGTAAGCCGTCATGATCTTGGTCAGCGAAGCCGGCTCGATTTGCATGTCCGGATTCGACGACGCCAATACCTGGCCGCTGGTGACGTCAATGGTGATCCACGCACGCGCTGCGATGGTGGGCGCTGGTACAGCCGATAGCTCCGCCAACTGCGCGACGCCGGCAGGGGCCGCAGCCGCTACGGCTGGCGTGGGCGCCGCCGGCTGCTGTTGTTGCGCCCAGGCGGCAGAGGTTGACGCCATCAGCGCCGACAACACCGCACCAGCCAGGACACGGCGGGAAAACGCAACAGAAGACGGAAAGGAACGAGTGAGTTTCATCGGCAAAAAGGGTCCACGATCAAAAGCAGCCCGGGCGAGTGACAACACATTGGGTTAACAAGCCTGCAGGCGGTCAAAGGCCGCATCATCAACAACCGGCCTCGTGAAAAGCAGCATCATTATAGGCAGGCCCGTCTGACCACGCGGCAGCGATAACGTTCAACAACAGTAAAGGCGCACTGGGGCGCAGGTCGGGCAGGTTCGTTGCGTGACGCCATGCGGCCCGCGAACGGGCGAAAATCAGTCCAGGGCGACCTTGAGGCGGGCCTGCACCAACGCTCTCAACACGAGCAGCTTGCCATGGAAAAAATGCGAAGCACCCGGCACGACCACAATCGGCACATCCCGCGGACGCGCCCAGTTCAGCGTTTCAGATAAGGGCACCACATCGTCCTGTTCGCCATGCACCATCAGCGTGTCGGCCGGTACGGTGACCTCTGTCTCTTGAAAACGCTGGACCGCCGCTCCCATCAGCATCAGTGCCACAGGCAGCGCCGTATCGCCGGCGTCGGCCAGGCCCGCGTATGTCTGTGCCGCGACTGCCGTTCCAAAGGAAAACCCCGCCAACACCCAGGGCGCCAAGGCCCATTCGGGGTAGCGTTCCCGGACTTGCGCCACCAGCGCCAGCATATCCTGCGTCTCACCGCGGGCCTTGTCGAACTGTCCTTCGGATTGGCCTACTCCGCGAAAATCCGGACGCACGGCAACCAGGCCGTGCTGCACGCATGCGCGGGAGATCGTGGTCACCACCTTGTTGTCCCGCGCCCCGCCTTGCAGAGAATGCGGATGCAGGACCAACGCCCAGCCCCGTGGCGTACCAGCGGGCCAATCAATGGCGCAATCAATACAGCCGGCCTCGCCGGTAAAAGCCTGGATTTCGGTACGAGCAGACATGACTTGAGCGCAAATTAAGAAAGCAGCCTGCATGTTACCAACCTCGCCTGCGCTCTGTCCGGCGGGATCGGCCGCTTTTGCGTGAGACAACCGCCAACCATTTTCGGCTGCCCGCACCCTGGCATCCTGTCCGTGGACCGTTTTGTCACAGCCGCCGTGACCCGTCCCGCCCTCGTGCCCTACAATCGCCGCCATGCTTACTGATGCCCGCCCTATTGATCTGCCAGCGCCCGAGGCGCTGGTACGCGAGCTGTCTGCGCGATTGGACGGCTTTCAGGACATTGCCTGGCCTGCCAGCACGGGTTCGACCAATGCCGACTTGCTGGCGCGCGCGCGTCACTGTTCGGGCCCCTGGCTGCTGGGCACTCACCAGCAGGCAGCCGGCCGTGGACGCGCCGGACGCCCCTGGCAGAACCGTATCGGGGCCACGCTGATGTTTTCGTGCGCCTTTCCTGTGCGCATGCCGCCCCACCGGCTGCCGGCCCTGTCGCCTCTGGCCGGGCTGGCCGCAGGCGAGGCGCTGCGCAGCCTGCTGGTACGCGATGCCGATCCGCTGCGCGTCAAATGGCCCAACGATGTGCAATGGCACGATGCCAAATTAGCAGGCGTCTTGGTCGAATCAACCCGCAATCTGGCCCTGCCGGACACCTACACCATTGTCATTGGCATGGGCGTAAACCTGACTGATGCTGATCGGTTATCACAGAGCCTGGGCCGTTCTGTAGCGGACTGGACGACCATCATGCAGCAAACGGACAGCCCCGCCGTCAGCGTGGCCGACATCGTATGCGCCTCGGCAAACGCCTGGCGCCAGGCGGTTCAGGACCTGGAAACCAACGGATTCGACGCCTTTCGCCAACGATTCAGCGCCATTGACGCCCTGGCAGGCCGCGACATCAATGTCATAGATCAGGGCGCGGTCCTGTTCAGCGGCACGGCGCAGGGCCTGGACGAACATGGCCGGCTCCTGGTACAGACGCCTCAGGGGCTCGTCCCCGTATCCGTTGGCGAAGTCTCGATTCGCCCGCGTACCGCGGAGCAAACACCATGATCCTGCTGATCGACTCAGGCAACAGCCGTCTGAAGGTCGGCTGGCTGCATCCATCCGCAGCGACTGGAACGTCGAGCAATACGGAATGCGCCCCCGCAAATGGCAACACAGCGCCGCTGGACAGTGAATCGAACAACAACGGCCCGACTGGCGCCCCGGGCTCTCGCGAACCCGCCGCCATCGCCTTTGATAATCTCGATCCGCACGCCCTGGGAGACTGGCTCGGCACGCTGACGCACAAGCCAATCTCGGCCTTGGGCGTCAATGTCGCAGGCGACGAACGAGGAGCCGGCATTCGCGATGCACTGGCACGCCACAACTGCCCTGTGCACTGGATCACCTCGCGCGCGCAGTTGCTGGATTTGAAAAATAGCTACACCCAGCCTGCGCAGCTCGGTGCCGACCGCCTCGTATCGCTGCTCGGTGTTCGTAGCCGATTGGCGCCCGGACACCCGCCATTCGTGCTGGCCTCATTCGGTACGGCCACCACCATCGACACAGTGGGCCCCGATGACACCTTTATTGGCGGCTTGATTCTTCCTGGCCCGGCGTTGATGCGCAGCTCGCTCGCGCGCGGCACCGCCAACCTGCCCTTGGCCGACGGACCCGTCACCGATTTTCCGACCGATACGCACCAGGCCATTGCCTCGGGCATCGCCGCCGCCCAGGCCGGCGCCGTCGTGCGGCAGTGGCTGGCCGCTTGCCAACGCTACGGACAGCCTGCAGCACTCTATGTCGCAGGCGGCGGCTGGCCCGAGGTCGAACACGAAACGCAACGCCTGCTGGCGCAGGCAGGTAGTACCATGAGTCCAGTCGCTACCCCCTGCTATCTGGACCGCCCCGTCCTCGACGGGCTGGCGCTGATCGCGTCCCAACCCGACCCTCAATCCCTGTGAGCGAACCCTCATGCGCGTGCTTTTTCTGCTGATCGTCGCCGCCAACATCTGGGCCTATGCGCTGGGACAGGGCTGGATCGGCGCGCGGCCCGACGATGCTGGCCGAGATCGGTCCAGATTCGCCCAGGAACTGAACGTAGAACGCATTCGCGTCGGCCCGTAGCACCCCGCGCAGCCTTGCCCGGTTGCGCCGAGTCAAGGCGGCCCGCGTCCAGCCGGCTGCCTCGTCCTCCGCCTAAACGGCCACACGGCGAACACCTGTTTCAAAACGTCCATCGACCGGACACTCGTTCTGGTGCCAGACAGGCCGCGCCCTCTCTCACGCTACGATGGCGGCCACGCGGAACGAGCCCCTTCTTCTTTTGGCGTTGACGATTCCCGACCCAACAGGGCCTCGTTCAGAAACAGGAGTGTAGACACAATGAAAAGCGCCCATACGCAGCGCTGGCTGGCTTTGACCGCCATCGCCAGCACCTTTACTGTAGCCGCCACAGCCGCCCAGGCCACAGGCTACCCCGACCAGCCCATCACCCTCGTCGTGCCGTATTCGGCTGGCGGTGGCGCCGATAACGCCGCACGTATCATCGCCGAAGGCATGGGCGCGGTTTCCGGACAAAGCATCGTCATCGAAAACAAGGGCGGCGCCAGCGGCTCGATCGGCGCCTCTTACGTCGCACGTGCCAAACCCGATGGCTACACCGTGCTGTACGATTCCTCGGCATTCACCATCAACCCGGGATTGCGCAAGCTGCCCTACGACGCCAAGAAAGACTTCATCCCGGTATCGCAGGCCGTCTCCGTCCCCAACATCCTGGTCGCCGCGGAAAAGTCGAGCTTTAATAACCTGTCCGACTTCATCGCCGCTGCCAAAGCGAAACCGGGCCACTACACCTATGCCTCCTACGGGCCTGGCAGCCTGGCGCAGATGGCCGCTGAGCTATTGAAAAAAGACACCGGCATCGATGCCGTACACATTCCCTACAAGGGCGGCGCGCCGGCCATCGTCGACGTCATGGGCGGTCAGGTCGACGTGTACTTCGCCAACGCCGCCTCCAGCCTGAACTATGTCACCAGCGGCAAACTCAAAGCGCTGGCTGTGTCCTCCGACAAACGCATGCCTGAATTGCCCAATGTCGCCACTGTGGCAGAGTCCGATCCCAGTCTCAAGGACTTCAACGTTTACGAGTGGAACGGCTTTTTCCTGCCCGCAGGCACGGCACCCGATGTCGTAGCAAAACTGCAGGATCTCGTGCAAAAAGCCCTCGCCCGGCCCGAAACACGCGACAAACTGGCCAAACTGGGCCTGACCCCCGTCGGCTCCAATGCCGAAGAGTTCGCGCGTTTCATCGACACAGAACAAGCGCGTTGGGCCGAGGTGATCAAGGCCAATAACATCACGGTCAATTAAATCTGCGATACGCAAAGGAGGATGCCCATGAGCCGCCAAGACGATTTCGAACAGGGCCTGAAAAACCGACGCGCCGTCCTGGGCGACGCATGGGTCGAGCGCTCGCTGTCTCGCGCCACCTCCTTTACCGCCGACTACCAGAACCTCATCACCCGCTACGCCTGGCATGACATCTGGAGCCGCCCCGGCCTGCCGCACAAATCGCGCCGCATGATGGTCCTGGCCGTCACGTTGGCGCTCGGGCGTTGGGAAGAGTTCGAACTCCATGTGCGCGCGGCACTGACCGCCGCCGACGACTCGCGCCTCAGCCCGGACGAGCTCAAGGAAGTGTTGCTGCAAAACGCGATCTATGCAGGCGTGCCGGCTGCGAATACGGCGTTTAATTTGGCGCAGAATATCTTGCGTGATGTTGCGGGCGACATCGGCTATGAGTTGCAGCCGGCGGATCCGAGGCAGGCGGATCTGTTCGCGGAGTAACTGGCCGCATCCCTCCGCCTGATGGCACTGGGCACGAAAACTCATAGATTCAAGCACGAGCTCGACCCCGTGCCTCTCAAACATCATTCCGCGACGACCTAACAATTTCGTCGCAGCGCTGGCCAACCGACATTACTCGAACAACGACCGGCCGGCCCAGAGCACTCAGACCTCAGCCACTCGTCCACGGACATTGGCCTGCCCTTTCTCCCAGTCCCAGCTCCCCGGCCTCACGCCGAGTTGGGATGGAACCATTCAGCTACGGACGTTACCTATGCTCAGACCGAAAGGGCTCAGCGTAATCCTTGCTGTTCGCCTCACAGGTACATAACAACCTTTTTTCAACAAATTTGTCAGGAGCCATTTTGGCACTCCCCCCGATTGTTGTAGACCTGGACGGGACCTTGATTTACACGGATATGCTGCACGAAACCGCGCTACGGGCCGTGCGCGAGGATCTGGCCAATGTATTCCGCATTCCGTTCTGGCTACTGCAAGGTAAAGCCGTACTAAAGACAAAGCTGGCGAGATGTGCCCGTGTCGATCTGCAACTACTGCCGTACAACACTGAGCTGATCGAATGGTTAAAGGACAAGCGTCTCGCGGGCCACCGGCTGGTTCTGTGCACCGCTTCCGATCACTCGATAGCACAGGCAATCGCCCGGCGCTTGAATATCTTTGACGAGGTCATAGCGAGTGACGGACGTCACAATCTGTCCGGCATTTCGAAAGCGGCCAGACTGGAACAGCAATTCGGACAAGGAAACTTTGACTATGCGGGTAATTCGGCTGCCGACTTACCTGTCTGGGAACGAGCTCGTCACGCGATCGTGGTCAATGCCTCGCCTCTTTTGACCATCGAAGCCAACAACAACGTCAACGTCCACAAGACATTCCCTCGGCCCCGGGCCGGATGCCGCATATGGAGCAAAGTCGTACGTATCCATCAATGGTTGAAAAACCTGTTGCTCTTTGCCCCATTAGTCGCAGCACATGATCTGACCAACGGACATGCATGGGCATCGCTGGTTCTCGCATTTCTTTCTTTCAGTCTGTGTGCGTCCTCGGTCTACATAACAAATGACCTGCTGGATATAGAACATGATCGGCTGCATCCGCTCAAACGCAAGCGGCCACTTGCATCAGGGCGCGTACCCATCTGGCAGGGAGTATGTGCGGCCCCCCTGCTCTTCATACTCAGCCTCGTATTCGGATACTGGGCAGGCTGGCCTTTTCTTCAATGGCTGGTCGTGTATTTCCTTCTGACATGCTTGTATTCCCTTTGGCTCAAGCGCCTGATGCTGGTGGACTGTTTCACCCTGGCGTTGCTATATACCTTGCGCATTATCGCGGGTGCTGCCGCCATAGGCGTAACGCTGACCTTCTGGTTGTTGGCCTTTTCAATCTTTCTTTTTTTATCTCTCGCCTTCGTAAAGCGTTACGCGGAAATGGAGGTCCAACTGCTAAGCGGCAAGAAAAAAATACATGGCCGTGGCTACCTCTCATCTGATGCGCAGTTGATTCAGACCTTGGGAATAATGGTGGGCTGCCTTTCAGTGCTGGTCTTGGCGCTGTATCTGAACAGCGACGATATCGCGCACCTGTACCGATCACCGGAAATAGTATGGATCGGCGTTCCTACGATGCTTTTCTGGATCAGTTGGATTTGGATGCAAGCGCACCGGGGAAACATGCACGAGGATCCGGTGATCTTTGCCGTCAAAGACAGGGTGAGTCTTGTCTCTGGCCTGATATTTGCCGCTCTCCTCGTCCTCGGCTCAATAGGATTGCCCTGATTTGCACACCGCAACTTGAATCAAAGCGCCTCACGCATGCAGATATATGCGACAGCCATAGACCCGATAAACAAGATTACTGTCCCATGGATTACGGCTATTTAATGCTCTTTTTGAGCAGTATCGCCAGCGCTGCTGCCAGTGTTCTTCTGAAGCTGGCAGCCGACATGTCTGGCGAAGACGCCAGGATACTTCTGCTTAATGGCAAAACAGGGCTGAAAGCGGTGGCACTCGGCTGCTACGGGGCTGGCTTTGTTTTCTATTCAATTTCACTGAAATCGATCCCGTTACAGACAGCTTATCCCATTATGGTTGGCGCAACCATATTGTTGCTGTTCATTTATGGGCTTGTGCTGTCTCAGCCGCTGTCCAGCACGTCCATTATGGGTGCTGTCTTCGTTTGTTTTGGCATATTTCTTCTTTCAGCCAAATGAGTACCAGCTCATTTGACGTTACTCGCCTTTTTGAGGAATTGTTGGTTGATGCTCTCCTCCCGAACATTTTTCTGGGCCTCCCTGACTCTCGTTGTACTGTTCATGATTCTCAGCTTATTTCGTGTCAGACCCGAAATAACGGGAGATGGCCTGGAATATACGCTCATGAGTCAGGCGTTTATAAATCATGGAACGCCGGACATAACATCCAATGATTTCGATGTCGTGCAAACGTATGCCGGCGACGCTCAAACCAACGTTCCCGATGTGGCACATAGGACGCCATTATCCAGCTCGCCGCCGTTCTACGCCGACAAAGACGGAAACTATTATTCGTATCATTTTTGGCTGTACTCACTGCTTGTCGCGCCTTTTCTGTTCATCGTCAAACTTCTGGGTCGCGCGACACCATGGGCCTTTATTGTGGCCAACGTGATTTCTGCTATCGCTGCGTCTTGGGCGATCTGTATGTGGAAAAAGATAGGCAGAGAACAACGGCTGCTTCTGCTGACGCTGTTCTGGAGCTGCGGAACAATACCATATATCCGATGGACTCATCCGGAGGTTTTTTGTGCATCGCTTCTTGTTGTGTCATTGATCTGGGCATGTAATCACAAATACGTC
The DNA here is from genome assembly GCF_965139205.1 of Bordetella muralis. Lineage (GTDB taxonomy): Bacteria > Pseudomonadota > Gammaproteobacteria > Burkholderiales > Burkholderiaceae_B > Bordetella_A > Bordetella_A muralis. Next base: position 158,010 of record NZ_CBCSIU010000010.1, on the reverse strand, counting down.
CTTTCAGCCATCTTCGCCGCGATAGCAGCGCAGCAAAATCCACCCATCTTATTATGGGTGGCGGCGCTCATGGCGATTGACCTTTGCAGCCAATATCAACGAACCAAATCCATCTGGCCATCGACCAGAAAGTTGGCGGAATGGGGCGTATGCCTCGTCCTGGCATCCCTTTCGATGGCATTCTTCTTTATTCATTTTGACACCTCAAATCTGATTACCCGCTCCGGAGGTGCAAAGACTGAGTTGATCTCGATCGACAGGCTCTGGTCTTTTTATTTTGATCTGAATCAGGGTGTAGTGTTATTGCTCTGGCCGTTGCTGGCGCTCGTGCCTGTCGTGATGACGTATGGCATCGCCGCGAGCAAGCTGGACAAGAACAGCCTTATTGTCGTCGGCGGCTTGGCACTCATGTCCCTGATGCTGGCGTTCCCATCGATTTCCACCCCCAACTTCAATCCCGGAACGTCGTTCATTCTGCGGTATGCCTATTGGGCAAGCATACCGCTCATTTTCATTGTCACTACTATAGACCTCAAACATGGCAAAGCGAAAGCGATCACATGGGCAGGGATCTTGTCGTATGTTGTCCTTAATCTTTCCTACTACACAGGAAACTGGCCCAGCTATCTTCATTACACTCCGACAGCCCGATATGTAATGGAAAAATTTCCCGGTATGTACAACCCGATTCCGGAGATCTTTATAGAAAGGGCAACGCATTCTGAAGGAAGAAACGACAAAGATATTTATTTTTACGCGGCAAACGGAAAAGTTCGAAAAATCCTATTGAATGCCAGCCACAGAAATATTGGCGAGTTTCAGTGCCTGAATGGCAAACCTGCGCGAGAATACGTGACGTCAAAGGTCAGCGCCGAAGCAGGCTGGACCTATTTCAATCTCAGAGATGGATGTACCTCATTAGTTAACGAGAATGCCGTTTACAAGCCTGTCTCTCCTATCGCCAAGCACGGCACTTTATTCTTTAACGAGAGCGGCACCGGAAAATCCTACCTCGGCGCGGGATGGTCTCACCCGGAAACATGGGGCGTCTGGTCCGCAGCAAACGAAGCCGAGATCGCTCTGCGATTGGCCGACACTAATGTCCAGACGCTTTCGATCAGCGCAAATGCTTTCGTGAACGGCATACACAAAGAGCAACTGATTGACTTCTTTGTGAACGATATTCCTGCCGGATCTATTGTCTTGACACGCTATGACGGCAATAGATTTTCAATCCACATACCGGATGAGGCGTTACCCGATATAAAGCACTCCAATACATTGCGATTGAATCTGAAATTTCGTACCCCTGCACGCCCGAAAGATCTGGGCATCAGCGAGGACGACCGCATGTTGGCACTAGGATTGGTCGCGCTGACAATCAACTAGGGTTGGCCAGTTCATTAAACAACGCCGCATATTGGCTGCCCAACGGAGCGCCGGAGAACAATTGTTCGTAACGAGCCCGCGCACCTTGCCCCAGTTGTGCGGCCCGAGCCGGATCATTGAGCATTGCATTCATCGCCTCAGCCAACGCTTGCTCATTCTCCGGCGGCACCAACAGACCGCTCTCATCCTGTGCATTGATGAAGGACATGCCGGACCCGATGTCACAGCAAATCAGCGGCCGCCCGGCCATAGCGGCCTCGATCAACACCATGCCATAGGCCTCGGAGCGCAGGTGCGACGGCAAGACGAATGCTCGGCAACGCCGCATCAATGCCGCTTTCTCCGCGTCGGAAACCTGCCCGGCGAACAGAACATTGTTGGCGCCTTGACGCGTACTTTGCTCTTTCAATGCAGAGCCTTCGGTCCCGGAGCCGGCAATCACGATGGGCGCATTGACCCGTTTGGCCGAGGCCACGAGCGTATGCAAGCCCTTGTAATAGCGCAACGCCCCCAGAAAAAGGAAAAAGGGCTGTCCCTCGGCCAAGCCCAGGCGAGCGAGCACGCGCGGATCCTCCTGCTGCTGGGATTCAACAATACCCAAAGGAATAGTGCGCACCTTGGCCTTCCAGCGTTGGTCTGACAGGACCGGGCTGGACGCCGCATAAGTCGGCGACGTCGCAACAATCGCCGATACAGAGGAAAGCATGCGCCGCATCAAGGGCGCATAAATCTGACCAAGCGAACGCTGTCGTACGATATCGGAGTGATACACCAATACGGTCGGTTTCTTGGGACGTGTCACCAAGTCCAGCAAATCGGCAAACGGCCATGGGAAGTGATAACAAATCACGTCAGCCTGCCGAGCTCGCGCGGCGAAACGCAGAAAAGCGGCCGGGCCGCCCAGATCGCACGACGCGGGCGCTGCCCACGAGCGGGCTCGCACGACCTGTCCCTCCGGCTGCTCCAGCACCGAGGGAACTGGCGAGGGTGACAAGGTGAAAATCGTACTTTGCACACCATGCCCGGATGTTGCCAAGCATATTTGCCGTATCGCTTCAGCCACCCCGCCAGGCGGATCGGGATAGTAGCAACGGTAAACGTGCAAAACACGCAATGCTGTCATGATCAAGTTCTCCCGAGCATCGCTCGGCGGGCGTCGACGGCCTCGGCGAACACCTGCAGCGCGCTTTGCGCAGCGGCACGCCACGTGAAACGAGCGGCATTGGCGCGCGCCTTGCCAGCAAGCTCGGCATGCAGCGCATCATCGGTCAATAGACGCAACAGGCCGTTGGCGATGGCTGCTTCGTCCCGAGGATTAACCAGCACTCCGGCCTCGCCAGCGACCTCGGGCAATGATGAGATATCGGCAGTGACAACAGGTACGCCAAACGACATGGCTTCGATCAGAGGAAAACCGAATCCTTCATACAGCGACGGCATGGCTAAAAAACGCGCATTCGCATACAGCGTGGACAGCTGGCCATCGGTTACATAGCCGGTCACCAGCACTTGTCCCATCAGCCCCATCTGCGTCAATAGATCGGGCACGTCCACCCCTCCCCAACCTTTGCCTCCGGCAATGACGAACTGATGCGCTGAGCGCACCGCTTGCGGTAAGCGTGCATAGGCGCCCAAAAGGCGCCTGAGGTTCTTGCGTGGCTCCAGCGTACCGACAAACAAGAAATACGGCTGCCGCACACCCAATTCGCGCAAGACGCCCGGATCTGCCGGAGCGCTCAACGCCGTCACCCCTGGATACACCACGCGGACCTTTCCTCGCGCCTCGGGAAACTCTGCTTCTACGTCATCCGCTGTGCTGCGAGACACAGCCATGATGCGATCGGCGAGCCGTACGGCGTCAGGCATCAACGTGCTATCCAGCAGTCTGCTCAACGGCCGCATTGTCTCACCCGCATGCTTCCACACCAGGTCATGGATAGTCACTACGCGCGCAACCGAGGGGGACAGATAACGAGGCAAGCGATGTCCCGGCCCCCAAAACACGTCCAGGCAATCTCGACCCGCTTGCCAGGGCAGAACGGTCTGCGACCATAGCATCCGGCCAATGCGGCCCCGGATCCTGCCTGCTCTCACTCGCGCATTCGGCGCAGACCAATCGCCCACCACTGGCGACTGCGGCATATAGAGCGACAAGTCATGGCCCTGAGCCAGCAGCTCGCTCGAAAGCTCGGCCGTATATCGACCGATACCGGTCACAGGCATCGTCAACAGACGAGCATCGATGCCGATGTTCACGCTGCCCTGTCCCGCAAAGCATTCAGTGCAGTGCGCTGGACAGATAAGGCCGCCTCCAGCAGAAGAGGGTCGTGGCCCATTAGGCCGCGCATAACGGGGATTCTTGTCATGTCGTCGATGGCTTCGCTATCCACTGCGCCAGTTGAGCCGCGCTCTGTTTCCACGTCTGGTAAGGCATACCCTCAGAGGCAGGCGCCTGCTGCTTGGCGTCCAATACCAACCACTGCTTGATCGCATCAGCCAAATCCCGTCCCTGCTTGGCATTGAAATAAGAAGCGTGCTTTCCGGCGACTTCGTGAAAAACCGGAATGTCGCGCGCCAATATCGGCAGCTTGTGCTTCGCCGCTTCGATGAGAGGCAGTCCGAACCCTTCGGCATACGAAGCCGCTAACAGGCATCGGCACGCCGAGTAGATTTCCTGCAGAAACTCATCACTGGCGCCTTCGATCCAGAATAACCGCCGTCCAGATTGAGGATGCGATCTGAGCTTTTCGGCAAACTCGGCGACTTTCCATCCCTGTTTACCAACAATCACCAAATTGGCGTCACACTCCTCACGCCACAGCACCTCGAACGCCTCCAAAGCCTGTGCATGCCCCTTGCGAGGTTCCAGCGTACCCACCATCAAGAAACTGGGGTCAGCTCGAAATGCACTGAGCAGTTCTCGCGCATTGCCAGGCATACCCGACGTTGGGATGGAGCTTTCCAGGTCAGCTCCGTTATGGAACCATCCGGTTGAAAAAGATCTCAGCCGGTTCGGGCGTGGGGCGCTCGCCAGCCACGCGGCGAGTTCTTTTTCGATCACCTGTGAAACGCAGATAGCGCCGTCGCTTTCCGCGACCACTTCCGTCAGCCATCGGCGATAGTTTTCGATAACAGGCGGCTCGGAATATTCGGGATTCAACGCCAGCAAATCGTGCACGACAAATTTGACCTGCACACCCTGGCGGCGCAGCCGTTGATAGAAATCAGCGTGGGCCAGCATGATCGGAGGAGACAAGTCGAGACCCAGAAAGACGTCTCTCTGCGAAAACTCGATCAAGTCGTCAGTCAACTCTGCTGCCGGGCTGACTCCTCTCATCTGGGCAATATACTGACGCGCATACCGATAAGGCTGATCAACGCGCGCATAAATAGGCGCCAGCTCATAGCCGGCAGGAGGATGCTCAAGCCACTCGTTGAGAATGCTGCGCACCACACGTTGAATACCGGTCTTCGCATCGTGTGCGACCAGCTCGGATATATCGAGAAGAAGCTGTCTGGAGACGACTTTTCTCAGCAACGCGGCTTTCAACGTTTCCGTGCTGTCTGCCCAGTTCGACCACGTCATTGCTTCCGATCTCGGATGTTCGCCTCTTCGATATAAGCCCAGCCACGCATCCAGCGCCCCTTGCAAATCGGCAGAAGTGGTGCCCGAAAAATACCAGGCAGCGTCCCCTGCGACTTCGCGGAATACGGGGATGTCGCGAGCGACGATAGGCAACTGATGACGAGCCGCTTCGATGAGCGGCAGGCCGAACCCTTCGTTCAAACTGGCACTCACCAGGCAGGCGGCCGACCGGTAGATTTCGGTCAGGTAGGCATCGGAGATCCCCTGCAACCAAAATAGGCGCTTTCCTGCTTCCGGATGTTTAGTTAACCGATCCGTGAATGCCTCCATCTTCCAGCCCTGGCGGCCCACAAAGACCAGATTGACGTCTTGCCCCGCTGACCATAGTCCGTCGATGGCATCAAGTATCTGCTCTTGACATTTACGCGGCTCAATCGTCGATACACATAGGAAGCTCGGCCGGCTGCGAATCTGAGATAGCGTTTTCTCTGCGTCCGCCGGCAACTGATCTGCGTTCGGAGCAGGCTCTTCTACGCCGTTGTGAACCCAGGTGCATTCAAAATCAGGCGACGTCACAACGTCGGTATCACGTATCCATGCCTGCAATGCCTCGGCAGTGGCCTGGGATACGCAAATGGCGCCATCGGTCAAAGCGATCATGCGCATCAGCTGCTCGTGCAGTGGTCCCAGGCCTGAATCCCAAAAACATTCGGGCATCTGGATAGGCAACAGATCGTGGACCAGGAACTTGACCGTAACGCCCGCACGCATCAACGCCTGATAGAACGCACCATGGGCAATTTGCACATGATGCTGCATATCCAGGCCAAAGAACATATCGCCGCGCTGCCAGCGAATAGGAGTATCCACGGCATCTACGGCCTCGTCTTGCAGGCCGAGCAACTGCTGCGTGTACCGGCGCGCGTAACGATAGCCTTGATCGACGGTGGCATAAACGGGCTCGACGTCATAGCCAGCAGGCGGAGACTGCAGCAGGCAACGCAAATAGTTTCGAACCACCCGCTGCACGCCAGTACCTGCATCATGCTGCCACAATTCCGAAATATCGAGCAGCAATTGACGTTGACAGCCGGTTTGCTCGTTCTGCGCCAAGCAGGCCGATAACGGCGCCAATTCCTGTTCGCCGCTCTGTGGAGACAGCCGCTTGGCGAGCGCTTTCATCAGTACATTATGATGCGATGAGCGCACCAGCCAGGATTGCGGGGCAGGTTGCTCCAGTTTCGTCCAAGCGTCGATGGCGCGGCGGCCCACGATGTCCCACGAAAACCGTTTGGCCTGCTCCAGACCATATTGTCGCAACTCGTCGCGCCACGCCTGGTCGCGCAAGACCTGGACCATTTTTTCTACGATAGAAGGCGTGCTATTGGGATCGAATTGAACGTCTTCGCGCCCCACAACCTCCGGCAAACTGCTGGTGTTGGAACAAATAACGGGAGCACCGCACATCATCGCCTCGAGGGCGGGCAATCCGAAGCCTTCATGCCATGACGGGAAGACGAAAGCTTCGCACAAGTTGTACATCCACAGCAGCTCTTCATCGCTGATGTAGCCCGTCAATACAAGGCTCCGGCTATCAATGCCGGCCGCGTCCGCATGCGAACGCAGCATGTCCGCTTCATAGTCCGGCATCTTGCCCGCAAACACCAGCTGCACATCCGACCGCAGCTCGAGAGGCAGCCGTGCATAGGCCTCGATCAGCCGCGGCAGGTTTTTTCTCTCGTCTGCGCCGCCCGAATACAGAAGAAATTTCTTGTCTATGCCAAACTTGGTTTGCAACGTTGCCCGTTGACTCGGACTGACCGTCACGAGTTTGAAGCAGTCGTCCGTGGCACTCGACACCGAAACGATGCGTTCGTCCGGCACCCCGAGATTCTCCAGCCCTTCCTGTCGTGTGAAATCCGAATTCGACAGCAACACGGCCGCGCGCTTGAGATACTCGACCTTACGAAAATACCAGCGGGAAACGTCTGGATAGGGGTCCAGGTATTTGGCAGAATTCACCAGAGGAATGAGATCGTGCAGCAGCACGCTGACGCGCGTCGCGTGATCGAACTCGCCGACGCTGGTGACTCCATAGCCAGCCACACCCTCAAACAGACTGCCTATGTGCACCACATCAGGTTGCAGGCTCGCGATGAATGCCTCGCGAGTAATTTCTGCAATCTGCCGCCGGGCTTCATTACCCGGCGTACGTTCTTCTACGGGACCGGGGGCATGCCAGACGAGAATATTGTCCTGAGGCAACAAAGCCTCGAATTCGCTCCGAATCGACTCGATGGCCTCCGGCATCAGGCCGCTCAGCACCAGGAAAACCTCGTGGTCTCCGCGATTGCGTACGACGCCTTTGGCAAACCCCATGACATATCGGCCTATTCCCCGGAACCGGCTTTCTGTCTGAGCCCCTTGCATATCCAACACTATGCGCATCAATGTTTCTCCTGCCCAACGTGCTTATATGCCGCCTGCAATTCTTCGTAGATTCGGTTTGCGTGAGCAGTCAGATCGGACGAATTATATGAATCGTAATTATCTGCCATCGACACTGGTGCTGTCTGTACCAGCCCCATCACTCTGCGCAGCTTGTCTTTCAGGCCGGGCATATGGTTCAGAACGCGCAATGCCGTGCGACGCAACTTTGCGTGGCCGTTGACGTAGCGAACCCCGGATCGGACGGTAGACCATACCTGCGCCTTTAACCCGTGCTTGAACAAACGATTGCTCACCCCTCGAAAAGGGGCCGTTAAGCGCCACGATGTACTGGCCTGAATCAGTCGCAATTGGTGATCGGCGTGATCCTTTTGCCGTTCGAGATCTTGCACCCGGCGCTCGGTTTCCTGCGCCAGTTGCGCGGCCTGCTGAACTTGCTGCTCGGCCCGCTGGACTCGCTGTTCGGCCTGTTGGACCAAATGCTCAAGCCGCTGTTTTTCGTGCTCCAGAAGCTCCAATCGCATTTCCAGTGCCATCAAATCGGCACCCTTGAAATCATCGAAGACATTGGGAGGATAGGCGAAAGCACCGCGCAAGGCAGCCTGTTCCTCAGCAACATAGAAACGATTCAGGCCATCCGCATAGCTGAACAAATAGCCGGCGTCGAGCAATATGGGTTCCCACTGCTCGTACGACGGCGTCTGCGACATCGGCAAAGTGGCCTCGACCAGCACGACCCAGGGGCGAAATTTGCGCCAATCGTTGCCGCGCAAAGCCTGTTCTTCCAGGCCTTCCACATCGACTTTCAAAAAATGGATGTCCTGGCCTGCTGGTACATGTGTCTCCAGAATGTCGACGAGACGCTCCATCTTGACGGTTTGCCGGTCCGGATTCCAACCGGCCTCGATATGGCCCTGAACGATACCGTCATCCACCGACGACAACCCGGTACCGTCGATGATATTCATGACGGCTTCGCCACTATGTTCACCGATTGCGACCCGCAGGTTAATGTCACGCGGCCTGGCCGATACCAAAGCAGCATGAAACTTTGGGTTTGGCTCTACATTGATGCCGGACCAACCCTGATCGTAGAACGCCTTGGTGACGGAATGCTCGTCTGGCCACGCTGCGCCAATGTCAACGTAGAACCCGCGCGAAACTGACTTCAACACCCGACGTAGCATCACGTCTTCGTAATTCTGAGCGTAGGAAATAAAGCTCATAGCATCTCAATTCGAATTTCGGGATCTATCCAGGCAACGCCCGCGAAGTTGGGCTTGTTGGCATTGATAACGGTGAACACCAGCGCCAAATCCCGCCATTCATAATTATTGACGAGATGGGTATCGGTACTGACCAAGGCCGTCTGAATGGAATAATGTCCTGGCCCCAGATTAGCGGGAAACGCAACGTGGAAGGTCACGTTGGCGCCGGCTGGAACGTCTGTCAACACCTGACCTTTCAGCTCGGTATTGGTACCGTAGATGACCTGCCCTAACCGATCTTTGATCCCATATCCCAGTACCAGCCTCGGAATAGAAGTGTTGGTTTTCACCTGGATGCGTAGGGTGACCGGTTGGCCTACATCCACGGTCTCTATCGAGCCGCCGGCCTCGTCCAGCAAAGCAACTTCACTGACTACAGCTTCGCCCGTGCCGGAAATCGTTTGTACTTTTCCGTTTTCCAACACGTCTTGCCGGACTTGCTGTCCCTGATGGTCGGCAAGCATCGCATTGTAGTAGTCCATCACGGCCTCAGGCTCGCCTTCCATCAGCAGCTTTCCTGCGCTGAGCAGTATCGCCCGATCACAAATGGACTGAATCGCCTGCTTATCATGAGATACGATCAAGAGCGTGGTGCCTTGCTTACGAAACTCGCGAATACGATCGAAGCTCTTGTGCTGAAAGTAGGTATCGCCCACGGACAAGGCTTCGTCCACGATCAGAATGTCGGGCCGCACAGCAGTCGCCACGCTAAAAGCCAGTCGCACCTGCATACCGCTCGAATACACGCGCACGGGCTGGTCTATGTACTCGCCAATCTCTGCAAATGCTTCGATCTCAGGCATATGAGCGTTTACTTCCTCCACGCTCATACCCAACAGCTGTCCCGCCATAATAGCGTTCTGTCGCCCGGTAAAGTCTGGATGGAAACCCATACCCAACTCTAGCAATGCAGCCACGCGGCCATTCATCTGAACGCTGCCTGTGGTCGGCAGCGTGGTGCCGACGATCATCTTCAACAGTGTGCTTTTGCCTGCCCCATTGATACCGATGATGCCAACCGCCTCGCCAGCATTGACCGCGAAATTCAAACCTTGCAGCACCCAGTGCAATTTATGGTGGGCCCGGCTACGCGGATCCATCCATTCCAATAAACGCGACCAACGCGTGGGGTACTGTTTGTAGGCTTTACCCAAGCTAGAAACGGTAATACTGCCCATCAGAGTTCATCCACCATTTCACCGACGTGCTTGCGAAACAATCGCATCCCCAGTAGACAAAACAACGCAGCCAGCACCGCCACCCAAGCGAGCCTGGTCCAATCGGGCCACTGCCCTTGCATTAAGATCATCTGGCTCGCATCGACCAGCACGGCCATAGGGTTAAAGCGCATCCAAGATTGCAGGCGTTCCGGCAGGATAGTGATCGGATAGACGATCGGTGTAGCCCAAAACCAAAAGTTTAGGAATATCGTAAAGAACTGACCCACGTCGCGAAAGAAAACATTCAGCACGCCCAACGTGATACCCAGGCCGATCGCGAATGCCACCATGATTACCAGCACAGGGATCATCGCCAAAAATGGCATCCCCGGAAAATTGCCGGTGCCAATCAGGAATATCACAAATAGAGAAAAGATAATCGCGAAATTCACTAAACCATTGGCCACCACCGTCACTGGCAGACACAGGCGCGGAAAACTCAATTTCTTAATTAGGTTGGCGTTGTTGATGAAGGTATTCTGGGCGCCGCTGACAATCTCGACGAACAACCCCCATGTGAGCACACCCGCGCACAAGTGAATGCTATAAGCAAACGTCCCATCCACCCCCGGCAGCTTGGCGCGCATGACCTGGGAAAAAATCACCGTGTAGATGACAATCATCGACAACGGATTCAGCACATTCCAAGCCGCCCCTAAAAGCGAATTGCGATACTTGGACTGAAACTCGCGCTTGACGTTGCCGATAATGAAGCCGCGATAGCTCCAAAGCGCGTTAAACATCCCCACCATTACGCACGCCCATAGATATCAGCAAAGCGCACAATGTCGTCCTCGCCCAGGTATTCCCCGCTCTGCACCTCGATCATCACGAGGTCAAGCACGCCCGGGTTTTCCAACCGATGCTTATGGCCGGCAGGAATGTAGGTCGATTCATTGGCTCCCACCAGCAGTTCTTGCTCGCCGTTGACCACGCGAGCCATTCCGCTGACCACGATCCAGTGTTCGCTGCGATGATGGTGCATCTGCAGGCTCAGGCTGGCGCCGGGCTTGACCTCGATGCGCTTGATCTTGAAACGCGGGCCTTCTTCGAGGACCGTATAGGTGCCCCATGGACGCTTTACCGTCCGATGCAGCTTGTAGGCATCGTGGCCCTGGGTCTTGAGGTGGCTGACAACTTGCTTGACCTCTTGGGCCCGGTCTGGATGGGCGATCAGCAGCGCATCAGGCGTATCGATAATCAACAGATCCTGCACTCCCACGGCAGCAACGAGACGGTCGTCACCCTGGGCATACACGTTATGGCTATTGACGAATACCGCATTGCCCGTGGCACGGTTGTTATTGCCATCGGGCGCGGTCAAATCACGCACGGCCACCCAAGAGCCGATGTCACTCCAACCGAAATCACCGGGCACGACAACCACGTTGGACGAACGCTCCATCACGGCATAGTCAATGGAGATATCGGGAACCTCGGCAAATGCCTCGGCCGGAATCTCGGCCATTTTGGTACGGTCCCCGCCTGCGGCGCACGTGGCAGCCCAGCAAGCACGCGTCGCGGTGTCCACATCACTGGCGTGCGCGGCGAGCTCCTGCAGGATGACACCCGCCTTAAAGCAGAACATGCCGGAATTCCAGACAAACCGCCCCGAATCCACATACTCGCGCGCCTTGTCCAACGACGGTTTCTCGACGAACCGCACGACCTGTTTACCGTCGCCCACATCGGCGCCGGTTTCAATATAGCCAAAACCCGTTTCCGGTCCCGTGGGGATGATGCCGAAAGTGACCAGTTTGTCCTGCAACGCCAAGGACCGCGCCTTCGCCACCGCCTGGGCAAAAGCCGCTTGATCCTGTACCAGATGGTCGGCCGGCAACACGAGCATCAATGCGTCAGGACCATGGAGCTCTGCCACCATCTGCGCGGCCATGGCTACCGCGGGCGCGGTATTGCGACCGGCAGGCTCCAGCAGAAAATGAGCGGACATATCAAGATCTGCCAGTGCGATCTCGTCCTTGCTCATGAAGTAATAGTCGCGGTTCGTGACCGTGAGGATATCCGAGGCACCTACTGCAGCGGCACGCCGATAGGTCTTGAGAAGCAGACTTTCGCCGTCGGCGAGCTTCATGAACGGCTTGGGATAGCCTTCGCGCGAAACGGGCCACAGGCGGGTACCAGCGCCACCGGACAGGACAACAGAGATCAGCATATGGATGCCTTGATAACGTTTATAGGGATCTAGCACTTCGCTTCGAAGCAGTTATTCCCGATGACTGAATCATGAAATATTAATCTGGAGCATTTTGCCCCATTTAGCCGCCTGCGGGTGGCGCAAGGTCTGCCGGCATGCGGCGAGGCACATTCAATGTAGCCGCTTTTTCTTCTTTACAATCATCCACTTAGGGATACGAAAAAGCACCAGTTTTCGATACAGCACGATGTACCCTGTGGCAAACGCCAACACGCACACCATCAATACGATGGGCATTTGCCAGAACAGCACGGCTGGAATCACACCCAGCGACGACAGCAACCACAAATACGGCGACGTCAGCGAATTGCGCCAGGTCAGATGGTGCGCTTCGCGCGACCCCACCACCCAGCGTACGACACGCTTGTAGATCAGCATGTGCAGATGCACGCCGTCAGGTGCCCCCGGTGAGTTGCCGCGCACCCAACGTTTGCGATAAATAGAAAATAGCGTCTCGAATACGGGATAGATACACAGCAGCAGCGGAAACCAGGCCGACACCTCGGGATGACGCGCCAGCAGCAACACCGACAACTCGCCGATCATGAAACCCAGGAAATAGGCGCCACCATCACCCAGAAAGATATGACCCCGCGGATAATTCCAGAAGAGGAATCCGATCACGCCGCCGAGCATCCCCAGGGCCACGATCAGCAGCATGCGATCGCCCAAATAGAAACAGACATAGGCGAAGCCCGCGAAAATCATCGCCGACACTACTGCCGCCAAGCCGTTATATCCATCGATGATATTCAGGGCATTGGCCGCGCCGCCGATCGCCACAATCGTGAAAACGAACGATATGGCGCTGAACTGCAGCAGCCAGTCCAAGCCGATGATGTCCACCCGCGTCACCGCGGCGCCAAGCAGAAAATACGCCACCGCCCCCGACGCCATCGCCAGCGCCAAACGGGTCAAGACCCGTACGCGCTTGGTCAGGTCCTCCGTGAATCCCCCCAAAAAGGCGGGCGCAGCCGACAAGCCCAGCAACAGCATGCCCGACAAAACTTCAGGCTCGCGAAAACCCGCCACCATACAGGTAGCCGCCATAGCGACCACCAACGCGAGGCCTCCCACGCGCGGCACAGGCTTGGCGTGGAATTTTTGTACGCTGCCGAGTTCGGAATCCAAAGTCCAACCGTTGCGCCAGAATCGGCTTCGAACAAGTAGCGCAGTGAATACCAACGAGGTAAGAAACGCCGTCAACAAATATTGCATAGCAAAGCAGTGTTAGAAACCCCAAGCTGCCGGGTTCCGTGCGGATTCTATAGGTAGGTACCCATACATAGTGTTTCTGGATTGATCCGCTGGTATTTGCGCATCTCCCCGCCAGACACCGATGCATGCGTATTTATCGCTTCATTTCAGTCGTCGCAGCTATACTCGCTGGATTAGATATCTCCTCTTGGCCACTGCAAGCCTGGAATTCTGCGCTCTTGGTGATTTGAGCCGCACCATAGAATCCATCGCTCTTCAAACTCTGTGGCAAAAACCACAAAAAAAATTCCATCAGGCCAGGTAGGTTTAGAATATTTTACACAAACTATGTAACAATTTTGTCACGCTGCCGTAGCACTTTAAAAGCACCGATAGGCTGCCCAAGCCGTCCCAGCCTGCCGCTTTCTTTTCATGACGCCATCATCTTTACCCCGTACCTCGCTACTGATTACCTTACTGGTAGCCCTCCTGCCTGTACTGACGCTCACTGTGGGTTTAGGCAGCGGTCTGGTCTACATACTGGCTTTCGGCTGTCTCTGCATTGTCTTGACTGCGCCTGCCGCACGCGCACTGCAGTTGCTGCATCCCTACCGCTGGCTGGCGCTCGTGTTGTGCCTGCCGCTGGCGGCCGTACTGCTCAGCCAGTTGCTCAATGGCCATTTGGAAGGCCCCGGCATTGAGCGCGGCCTGCGAATCGCCTTGGGCTTTCCTTGCCTGCTGGCCGGCTTTCTATTGATCGATCGTGACCGGCTACGCCATTTCGTCTGGGGTGTGTTCGCCGCGGGCATTGGCGCCACGGTTGTCGTCTGCTATTTGGCGGGCCCCACGTTAGAGCGCCCACTGACGCCCCAATTCAATGCCGTCGGCTACGGCAACCTCATGCTGCTGATGGCCGTGATGACCCTCTATAGCCTGGGTTGGCAGCTCACCCGCCATCCACGAGCCGAACAGGCGCTCAAACTCGCCGTCGCGGTCATCACCTGCCTGGGTTTCGTCCTGACACAAACTCGTACCGGCTGGATGGCCATCCCGGTGTTCGCAGCGATCGGCATCGTATTGGCTGGCTGGCTCCGCCGCCCAATGCGAGCATTGGCGGCGCTGCTGGGCATTGGCCTGGTCGCACTGGCTATCGGTGCGTCCAGTCCGGCATTGCGTGAACGCGTGGCTCAAGGCGTTCATGAGATTCACGAATGCGTCACCGTGGCCCCGACTGCCGACACGTCCATGTGCATACGTCTGCAGCTATGGGGCGCAGCATGGCATACGATCAAACACTCTCCCTGGTCGGGAATCGACGGTCAATCCACATTCTCAGACGAGCTGCAGCAACTGGCTGCCAAGGGTCAAGTTTCGTCTTTTGTGGCCCGGGATTTCGGCGAGCCGCATAACGATCTGCTGCTGGCGCTGGCCACTAACGGCCTGCTTGGCGGCCTCGCCTTGCTCATTCTGTATTTCGCACCGGCGGCGCTGTTCGCGTGCCGCATGCGCCGTAACGTCCCTCAGGCGCAGCGCGTGGCGGCGGCCATGGGACTCGCGGTGTGTCTGGGTTTCGCCGTCTTTGGCCTCACCGAACTCATGTTCCGGGGCATGCGCACGGTGAGTCTGTACGTGACATTCATCGCGCTGTTTACCGCGCTTTCTGCACCTGGCAAGGGACAACGCAAGACAGCGGCGCTACCAGCTGAATAAACTCGCGCGGGAACCGGTTGCTACGACGACAACCACGTTTGCAACGCCTGCAAGGTCCGCGCGGTGGCGCCGGCATGTGCCGCTGCCCAATCGCGCGCGGCGCGGCTCATAGTCAGGCGACGGTTTTCGTCGCCCACAAGCGTCAACGCGGTGTCTAATGCTTCAGGCACATCGGCAGCCCGCAGCGCGGCGCCTGCGGCAATCGCATCGGTTGCCGCCTGTTTGAAATTGAACGTGTGCGGCCCGACGATGACCGGCACGCCTACGGCGCAGGCCTCGATCAGATTGTGCCCTCCCAGCGGCACAAAACTGCCTGCGACGATGGCCACATCCGCAGCGGCAAAATAAAACGGCATCTCGCCCAGCGTGTCTCCCAGCATCACATCGACATCGAGATCTGCAAGCGGCAAATTTTCTGTTTGCGTCAGCGGTAATTGCCCCTGCTGCGGCGTTGCCTGAGACCTAAGGTCCTGGGGGGCGTATTTTTGGGCTTGGGTGCGCCGCATATACGTCAGCCCCGCGGCATTCAACTGCCCGGCAACCTCCTCAAAGCGTTGTGGATGCCTAGGGATCACCAGATACAACACGGACCGCTGAGCGCTCGCTCCTGCCGCTACCTCCATATCGACAGCCGTCTCTCCGGATCCCGCTATCGCCCCTGCCCCATTCGTCTGCGCGTCGCGCAGCGTCTTTATCGCTCGCACGAATAGTGCGTCTTCGCCTTCGCGCGTACTCGCCACAGCCACCACCGGCCGCCCTACCGCTTGACGCCAAGCCCGGCCCTCTTCGACCTGCGATTCGGGCAAGCTCAGATCGAATTTCAAATTGCCTGTCACGCTGACCCGGCGCGCGCCCGCCTGCTCCAGCCGCTGGGCGTCTTCGGGAGTTTGTGCCAACACGGCATCCAGACCTGCCAACGCATCGCGCAGCGCCCGCCCCATCCATCCCGCCTGGCGCAGCGAAGAGGCGGAAAATCGCGCACTGATCAATGCCATGCGGATCCCTTGCCGGCGCGCCTGCGCCAGCAGGTTGGGCCATACCTCACGCTCGATCAGCAGCCCGCAACGGGGCCCATGACGCTGCAAAAATCCGCGCACAGCACCAGGAAAATCATAGGGCAGCCATGTCTGACGCAATTGACCGGAGGCGATCGCCTCGGCAAACAAGCGAGCGCCTTCGGCCCGGCCTGTCGCTGTCGTATGGGTCAACAATACTGGCAATCCACGTTCCAGCAAGGCCTGTACCAAGGGCTGTGCTGCGCGTGTTTCTCCCAGGCTGACGGCATGCACCCAGACGGGCGGCCGGGCAAAGGGAGCCGGACTGCGGTCATCCGCGCGGCCGAACCTTGCGCCGGAAAAAATACCCCAGTCGCCGCCGGCCCGACGGGCACGCCGCCCCATCCAAAGCCAGACCAAGGGAGCCAGAACATACAACGCCAGAGTGTAGGTGCCGCGTCGCATGTCAGCCCTGTGCCATCACGATCAGCTTGCCGCCAATGCCTGGTCGACAGAGGCCAAGACAGCCTCTCGTGACGGCGGAGCGCCGCGGTCCCCGAGGCTGGCAGTGAAATTCGAACCTATCAACGGGGTGCGCACCGGGGTGGAAGCCCGATAGATCCCCACCGTGGGACGTCCCAACGCGGCCGACAAGTGCGTCAAGCCGCTGTCGAGCCCCACCATGATGCGTGCACCCGCCAATTGCTGGGCAATGGCCGTCAAATCCATGCGGGGCAGCACCTCGACACCGTCAAAACCGGCCACCAGGGCCTGAGCGCGCTCGGCCTCTTGCGGATTGCCTGCCAGCAGCCGCAACGTGCATCCGGCCTCGCGCACGCGCGTAAACACGGCGCGCCAGTCCTCCTCGGGCCAGAGTTTGTCGTCACGGCTGGCCGACGGCATGATCACGGCGTAGCCGCGATCCGTATTCAGATGATGATGCGGACGGGCGCAATCGCCCTGGTCTTTGCAGGACTGCGCCTGCGCGCGCGCCTGCTGCGCGAACGCCTGTAATCCGAAATCCGGCGCGCCGCTGTAGGTATAACCGAACGCCAGAGACGCCAACAATCGTTGCCGCGTCACAGCCGGCTGCCAGAACTCGACACGGTGGCGCACCTGATAAAACATCGATGCCAAAGGCTCGCGAGCCGAACGCCAGTCCAGCCCGTGGCGCACGCCGCGGGTCTGGCGCACCAGCCAGGCCGACTTCATCAGCGCCTGCATATCCAGCACGACGTCGTACTTCACCGAGCGCAACCGCTCGGCCAACGCCCGCCGCTCGGCTTTCACCGGCTCGGACCACCAGGCCTTGCGCCAACGTCGATGCGCCACTTTGATGACGTCATGCACGGCAGGATGCCAGCTCGGTATCTCCGCAAACGCCTCCTCTGCGACCCAGTCGATGACAGCATCGGGGACATGGCGCGCAATATCGGAGATCGCGGGCAGCATGTGCACGAGATCGCCCAGCGACGAAGTACGGACAATAAGAATACGGGTTGCCATCAATGGACTAGCGGGGTACCCACAAAATACGGGTCGGGCCGCAAAACAGAATCCTGGCAATTTACAACAAACGTAAACTTTATGGTGCCCGCCCCGGCAGGCAGCGTCATCGCGGTGCGGACACGGATCGCAATAGCGGTAAAAAGACCGCGCGCAATTCGCCGGCGGCGTCGTCGGTCACCTGATGCGCATTGCGATACCAGGTGCGCCCTTCGCGCGCCACCAGGCATTGCCCCGTGGTGCACAGTTCAACGGCCGGGTCCACAATTCCAAAGGGCTTTACCGTCGGCCAGACTTCCTCGATGCTCCTCACGATTGTCGCCTGGCGCGCCATATGATCGGCCAGACTGGGCCCGTATACATCGACCCCTTTCTGGTTGACACTGAGCAAAGCCGAATCGCGAGGGACGTCGTCATTGGCCAGCCGCGGCACATCCAGGATCAGCGTTACGGCTTTGCCGGCCTGCTGCAGATATCGAATGGTGTCGCGCAACGAGGTGCTGAACGTCGGCGCCGACGTCGGTGAACCATTCACCGCCGTTGCCGTTCCCGCAAAAGCCGTGGCCTCCGCCTCGGTCCAAAAACCAGCCAGAATTACCTGCTGAACGGGAGAGCGCGCGATATATTCCAGCGCTGCGTCGGTGATCTGCGCACAATCTGGACGCACCTGCGAAACCGCCCCGCGCAACGGTGCGCAGTTGGCATACGCCATGGCAACACCATGCAATTGCAGTTCACGTGCCAAAGCGTCGAATGCACCGACCCACATCCGCGCATGCGAGTCCCCCAGCAAGATGAAATCCGGCTGGGACGCCCCCACCGCAGGATCTCCCAGCCCACATCCCGACTGTCCCATGCGGATCGCGTCGAGTTCCGGCTTGCCCTCGCACTCGATACCCGGCGCGACGCTGGTGTCATGATCCAATTGCGTCAGCACTGGCGGCAGGCTCTGCTGATCGGTGCGGCTGGCGTGTATGGTCCACCATCCCGCCCCGACGCATGCGATACATACCCCCAGGGCCCCAGCGAGTATCGTCCTGGACCCCACCTTCGAAAACCATCCCGTCCGGAAAGGCCGCTCGATCCCACGCCACGAGAGCCAGGAAATCAGGAGCGTGAGCGCGAGATACCCTATCACCGGGATTTGCGGCCATCCGTGGACCGACCACACTGTCGAACGCGATAGGACCCACAAGGGCCAATGCCACAAATACAGCGAATAGGACATCAGCCCCACAAACACCAGCGCCCGCAAGGACAGGAGCCGTGTCATCCAGGCCGGCGTGCGCGAATAGCCCGCGTAGAGAATCAGGCCAGTACCGGCCACCGGCACCAAGGCATGCGCAGCGGGAAACGGAGTCGCCTGGGTATAGGTCAACACCGCCCACAGCAGGCAGATCAACCCAACGATCGAGCAAATTTCGGCGAGCCACAGTGGTGGCCGGCTCAGGCGCGACCCTGCCAGCGATGCAATGACACCGCCAAGCAGCAACTCCCACGCCCGGGATGGCAGCAGATAAAACGCGGCCGACGGATCGGCCTGCAACAGGGCGCCGCTCAACCCGAACGACACCAGAGCCAGCCCGGTCAGTACGCTGCGCACCACCCATATAGGCGGTGGGGCAAAAGGTGGGGAACCCGCCGGATCGGCGCGTCGGCCGACCCGAAAAAGCAGCGCCAGCAAGCCCGGCAGCACGATCATGAATTGCACGCCCACAGCCAGCGACCAGAGATGCCACAGCGGTTGCGTGCCCTGGTCGATCTGGTCCCAGTGACCGTTGCCTAAGCCCCAGTAATAGTGATTCGAGAAAAAATAGGCCGTCTGCCAGGCGGCCTTGCCTGTCTCGGCCAACTCGTCAGGCATCAACAGATAAAAGCTCGCAGCCAAGGTGAACGCAACCACCGCCAACAAGGCCGGCACAATGCGTTTGGCGCGACGTGCGTAAAAATCGCAGAAGGAAAATTGGCGTTGATACAGACCGGACAATATTTGCCCAGTGATCAAATAACCGGAAATCACAAAGAAAATATCGACGCCAACGTAGCCACCGCCAAAGCCGGCGACACCTGCGTGACACAGCACCACTGACAGCACTGCCAGGGCGCGCAAACCATCTATATCGGGACGATATTCAGGGGAATACAAAGAAGACGACATACGGCGTGGCACAACTCATGCGTAAAAACACCCAGGAAACTCCATGCATGCAGGCCATGCCTAATGCTAGCCGCTGTTTATATTGGGTTTTGTCCTAGTTTACTCGTGTCTAAATGTACTATTTCGCTACATATTATTAATCATCACTACAGTGGCTCCCTGGGGTTGCGACGAGAACTTGATGCGAGACAGATGACAACGGCGGCCGTCAGGTCCACAATGAATTCAAAAGCAGACCAAGGAGACCGCCATGCGCATAGCCGATGCTCAATGGATTCCGTCCACCCAGCACCAAACCTGGGACGCTCTCATGGACCCTGCTGTGCTGCAGAAATGCCTGCCGGGTTGCGTCAAAATCGAAAAACGATCCCCGACAGAGTATGCCTTGTCCTTGCATGCCAATGTGGGCGGCGTAGAAGCCAGTTACGAAGGAGAAGTTTTGCTTTCCGAACTGAAGCCGCCTCACAGTTGCGCACTGGCCTTCGAGGGTAAAAGCCCGACTGCTTGCCTGGCTATCGGGACTGCGCAGATCAATTTGTCCGAGAAGGACGATGGCACGCGACTGGCCTATACAGTCGCCGCCATGGCCGGAGGAACGCTGGGCAAGGTCGGCGAACCCGTCCTCATGAAGGCCGGCGGCAAGCTGGTGGAAAAATTCTTTGCTGCCTTTATCGATCACATGTCGAAGGTTCCACGTATTGCTCCTCCTCCACCGGCGCAAGAGCCCGAACGTGGTCTGGCCTCTTCACGCTGGTCTTGGTTGGCAGTGGCAGCGGTGGTGGTCATGATTGTGGGATATCACGCCTTCTTCAAATAGGATGACGCCCGCGGCACGGACCGTCATGCTCCGGTTCAACTGCCGGCATGACATAGCCCATCGCTTGAACGCGCGCGCGAACGATGTGAATCATCAAATTTTCTTTGAATCACCGCTCATTCACGATTAGATCGCTGACCTGTCAGTGATATCCTTGGCGGCATGACTACGCCCGCGACGCCCTCTGCTGATACCGCCCCGGAGCCCCCCCGCTCCAAGCGCGATTTGCTGATGGCGATGATGGGCGTGTCGGCCACCGTCGTGTTGGCCGCCTTTGACTCCACCATTGTCAGCACGACGCTGCCGCGCGTCGCGCAAGCCCTCAATGGCATGGCGTTGTACGCGTGGGTGGGCACTGGCTATCTGCTCGCCACCGCGGCGTCCATTTTGATTTTTGGGCGCCTGGGCGATTTATTCGGGCGCAAGCCCCTGATGCTGCTGTCTGTGGCGATCATTGCTCTGGGCTCGATCTCCTGTGGCCTGGCACAATCGATGCCGCAGCTGATTGCCTTCCGTACGTTGCAAGGCATAGGCGGCGGCATGATGATCGCCACGGCCTTCGCCGCGCCAGCCGACTTGTTTCCCGACGCCAAGGAACGAGTGCGTTGGCTCGCGCTGGTGTCGGCGGCCTTTGCCATGGCCAGCGGCATCGGTCCGCTGCTAGGTGGCGCTGCCACACAGGCGTTGGGCTGGCGTGCTGCGTTCTTCATATCTCCGATCGCTGCAGTCGTCGCCCTGTTCCTGCTGGCGCGCTATTTTCCGCGCATCCGGCCACTTGCGACGCAGGCTGGCAGCAGGCGCATCGATTGGGTGGGCAGCCTCCTGCTCGTCATCGCCGTCAGTGCGCCGTTGGCCGCCATGGAGCTGGCCTTTGCGCCCGGCGACCATGCCCATCCCATGCTGGCGCTGGCTTTGGCCTTGGCAGGCGTGGCCGCGATCGCCCTGTTGATTCCCTACGAACGGCGGGTGTCCTCGCCGATTTTTCCGTTGCGCGTCATTGCACGGCCCGAGCCGCAATTGCTGAACGTCGCCGGCCTCGCGGTCGGTGCAGTGATGTTCATCCTGATTTTTTACAGCCCCCTGCTGCTGCAAACGGAAATGGGCTACACCCCCAGCGAGGCCGGCTTGTTGCTGACGCCACTGGTGGCAGCCATTCCCATAGGCAGCATCGTCAACGGGCAGCTCTTTCCCAAACAGAGCGAGCCGCAGCGTCTGATGGTATTTGGGGGCTGTCTGTTGGCAGTAGGCTCGCTCATGGTGCTGGCGTTCGGCAAAGACACCTCGACGATCTGGATCCTGGCGGCTTTTTTCGTCAATGGCTGCGCCTTGGGCTTTTTGCTGCCCAACCTGACACTGTTCATGCAGATGCTCAGCGAGCGCCGCGACGTCGGCATCGCCTCGGCACTGGTACAGACCACTCGCGCCATCGGCAGCGCTGCAGGGACCGCCCTGGTCGGTATTGCCATTGCCCGCAGTTCGGTTTTGCAAGGCGTGCGTATCGGTCTCGTCATCTGCGTCGCCCTGGCCTTGGTTTGCGCCTATCTGGCGCATCGCGTCAAAATGAAAAATGTCCTCACCCGCGCCGCTCAACGGCGTAAAGCCTAACGGGAAATTTGCGTCATGCGCCGTCGCGACTTGCTGGACCTGCTGCTGCTGGCGGCAGTGTGGGGCGGATCATTTCTGTTCATGCGTCTGGCCGTACCGGAGTTTGGGCCCGGCCCGCTCATGGAATTGCGCGTCGGCCTGGCGGCGCTGACACTGCTACCGCTGGCCGCACTGCGTGGCAAGCTCCCACTGATTGCACAACGCTGGAAAGCCATTCTGGTCGTGGGCGCGCTGAATTCCGCCATTCCTTTCCTCCTGTATGCCTATGCCGCTCAGTCGCTTGGCGCCGGATTCATGTCGGTTGCCAATGCGGTCACACCGGTCTGGGGCGCGGTCATCGGCTGGTTATGGCTGAAAGACCGGCTGGCCTGGAGCCGAGCGTTCGGCTTGGCCGTGGCCGTCCTGGGGATCGTTGTACTGGTCTGGGACAAGCTGAATTTCGGCGCGGGGGGCGACGGGCCCGCAGTGCTGGCCGCCGTTTCCGCTCCGCTGTTCTATGGCATCGCCGCCAACTGGACCAAACGATTTCTCAGTGACGTCGACGCGTTGTCCAGTGCAACCGGCAGCATGATCGGGGCTTCGCTCATCCTGGCCCCCCTGGCCATCGCCACCTGGCCGGCCGCGCCCGTCTCCTGGCAAGCATGGTCTGCCACCGTTGCGCTTGCGATTCTCTGCACCGGATTCGCCTACATCATGTTCTTTCGCCTGATCGCCAGCGTCGGTCCAACGGGCGCGGTCAGTGTCACCTTTCTGGTGCCGGTCTTCGGCGTCCTGTGGGGTGTCTGGTTTTTGGACGAAATGCTGACCGCGAGGATCTTGACGGGCGCAGCCATCATTCTGATCGGAACAGCGCTCTCGTTGGGATTGATACGCTGGCCGGCACGACGCGCCTGATCTGAAGGGATCGCGCGATTTCCCGAAGGCAGCGTTTCACACGATGAGCGCCGGGCCTGAAGCGAAGCACGCCTGTATATCGCGCGCCCATGTCAATTTGAAACAAGCGCGAAAAATTTTGTCGATTGCCAGCGTATTACACAAAGATTGCTAGCATTTGACGGCTCTGTCGCAGGCGGTGTGTTGCATCGTCTCGCCAGAGCCCAGTCGTGGCCATTACAAAACAACGACAGCCCTATGGACGTCAAATCACTAGAACGATCAGGCGAAGTTGCCGCTCTGCGTAATAACGGCGAACTTTTGCTCATTGGTCCCTGGTATGTATTCGAGGGAATATCCAGGTCGCTGGTCATCAACGAGCCCACGCGCCTGCGTGCGGTGCTATATCCCCACCTGCGCAACGACGCGTCGCTGGCCAAGCTATCGGCGCTCTATCGACGGTTGATCTGTTCCGGCTCGGTCCCTGGACATTACTCCGCCCAGCAGACCACCGAGCAAATGATGGCGCTGATGCAGGCCGGCCAGATCTCCGCAGTCGCCCTGCCAGACTCGGCCAGCTACGACGTCAACGGCAGCGTGCAACCTGCACAACTGTCGGCCACGCTTTCCGGCCCGGTTTCTCAATGGCCCTTGGCCGATCGGTTCGGCTACGTTCTCAATCAAAGTCTGGAGTACATGCCTGCTGCACTCCAAACAGAACTGGCTGGCCAACTCAGCGGCACGAATCTGGCAATCATTGTCGGCGGTCTCGTGATCTGGGCGGGCTCACACGCCGTCGGCGTAGGGTTTGTCGCCGACGCGGCGCTGATAGCCATCGGCTTTGCTTTCGCGGGCTGGTCGATTTTCAGCGGCATCAAGAGTCTGGCGCGATTTTTCAATTTGACCATCGACGCATCCAGCCAAAACGACCTGAACGAGGCGGCCAAGCAGTTCGCGCAAGGCGTCATGGCGATGGGAGTCGGTGCGGTCATCGCGATGCTGACCCGAGGGGCCGGCCGTCTGGCACCACGGTGAGCAAGCGCAGCCACACCAAGGCCCGCGACCCCGACGCCGACAACGGCGCGATCCGCGGCTGGCGCGCAAAGCGCGCCCTTGCGCAGCCCCAATGACCTGATGGGCGTAGAACGCGCGTCAGACGATCTCCTGGACGCAGTAGGGCGTAAACGATCTCTCATCATTGCCAAACCCGGCTCCGAAGAGTTGCGCATGCTCGATTACTTTGGCGCCGAGGCCTCAGTCGGAGGCCCCTATAATTCCAGTATCTTATTGCGCGAAAATCCCAGCAAAGCCGCAGTCCTGGAAGAGTTCCTGCACGGCACGCAATCGCGCCTGGGTATTGTCGACAGACTGGGCACCAGCGGCCTGGGCAGTGCGGAAACTCACGTAAAAGACTTTATGATTCGCCATCAGGGAATGCTCGGCTTGGGAGACGAAGACGTACGCATCCTTCAAGTACTGCGCGACAAAGGACTCTGACTGTGGCACAAACGTTTTTCATCAAGAATATCTTTCGACTCGGCGACGGCACAACGGCGTTGGCCTGCCAGGGCGACCTTCCGGCGAGTTCGGTCACAGACGTTCAAGCCATCCTGATCGATGAAACAGGCAAAGTGCGCCAGACGATTCAACTCATTGGAAAGCGCACCATGGTCAATGCCACACGGCATCGCGACCTTTGCCTCTTGGAAACGCGCGACACGATAGAGCTTTCAGCGGATGAAGCCCAACAGGGAAAATGGCAACTGACAGTGCAAAGCGCGCCAAACGCCTCCAGCTGAGTCAATACTCTCCCGAACGTCCCGTCAACGCCACGCCGATACGCAGCATCGTATAGGACACGGCATCGACACACCGCTTCCACCAACCGCGCCGCTGATAGTCCAGGGGGCGAACCAATCGCCCGCCTTGTGCGATTGCCGTTTCCAGACGCTGTTGCAGGTCGCGGGCGAACGCCAGATCGTCGACCACGACATTCGCCTCGCGCGCCAGCAATAAGCTGAACGGATCGAGATTCGACGAGCCGACTATAGCCATGTCGTCAATTACCGCGACCTTGGCATGCAGATAGCTGGGCATGTACTCGTAGATTTCTATGCCGCCTCGCAATAACTGATCGTACAGCGATCGCGTCGCGTAATACTGCATGTGGTATTCGATCTTGCCTTGCAGCAGCAAACGCACCTTGACGCCACGTGCAGCCGCACGCAGCAGTGCTTTGCGGAACTGGCGGCCGGGAAAAAAATACGCATTGCCGATCAGAATATCTCGCTGGGCATGTTGAATACCGTACAAATACGCCCGCTCAAACGTCTGCCGATAACGCAAGTTGTCACGCAACACGAGCGCGGCGCGCTGCTGGCCCGCCAGCGCCGCGGAGGGCCACGATGGCAAGCCCAGCTTGACACGGGGCCACTCACGCGGATAACGGCGCAGTCTGGCCCAATTCATCCGTACCCATAGCAAGTCCTGGGCATGCACGGCATACGCCACCAAGGGGCCTCGTACTTGTACTGCAAAATCAAACCGCGGAGCATTGATACCGTCGTGAGGATCGAGATCGTCGTAGTCATCCACGACGTTGATGCCGCCAATGAAAGCGATCTCCCCATCCACGACTGTCAGTTTGCGATGCAAGCGGCGCAGCCGGCTACGTGACGGTACCAGTCGTCCATACCAGGGCGGTTCAGGGCGATAAATGCGGCATTGCCCGCCCGCCTCCACAATGCGATCGCGTATGGCTTGCGCAGTAGTGGCACTGCCAAAACCGTCCAGCACCACTCGAACCTTCACACCGCGACGCGCCGCCTGCTCCAGACTATGCAGAACCTGCCTACCAGTGCGATCGGGCAGAAAGATGTACGTTTCCAGATGCACACTGACGCGCGCCGCATCAATCGCCTGGCACAGCGCCGGAAAAAAATCGGCGCCATTTTGCAGCAGGTCGACGGCGTTATGATCGGTCCAATCCAGCCTGACGATATCGGCCTTCACGGCAGCTCGAGCTCCGCCAGCAACGGGGCATGATCCGACAAGCGCGCCCATTCGCGGCCACGCAGGACACGCGCGCTGCGCACGGCGAATCCACGTTGATAAATGCGGTCCAGCCTGAACCACGGAAACACGGCCGGAAAAGTACGTGGCGGCGGCAGCGGACAATATGCCCCATCCATCCCCAACTGGTTGCCGCGTTCTTGAACGGCCAGCGCGTTGGGCACCCCTCTCAGGGCATTGCTGAGCCGTCGCACCGAATCCCTCAGCCGGGGCAGTTCTCCACCATGACTGCGGGGGGCGTTGGCAAAGACTTCGATCACGCCCAACTGCTGTACGAACAAGGGCGCCAGACGATCACCCCAATCGTTGAAATCCCCTGCGATCAGGATAGGGTCGCCGTCGGGCACCGATTGAGCAATACGCTCTGAGAGCGCCAGAATCTGCCGGCTGCGGCTGCCCGCAAACAATCCGAGATGCACGACAAAACAGTGCACGTTGCGATCCTCGATCCGTACCCGCGCATGCAGCAAGCCTCGCTGCTCCAGGCGATGATCGGAGATATCCAGATTCTCATGATCCAGAATCTCATAGCGCGACAACAGTGCATTGCCATGATCCGTGCGGTCACGAATGGCATTGCACCCATAGGCAACATTCAAGCGCAATGCCGCGGCCAACGACTCGTGCTGCGCATGCGATATGGAACGCTGTTCGTTGCGGCCCTGCACTTCCTGCAGGAACACCAAATCAGGACGCAACCCATACAGGCCGAGACGCAAGTCATTGAGCGACTCGTGACGCCCCAAGGACGAGCGTCCCTTGTGAATGTTGTAGCTGATAACGCGGATAAGCGACATAAACCGAATGGCGCCTTGTATGCAACGGACAAGGGCAGCCTAAGCTGCCCTTACCCTGGCTAGCGGATGGGTAACACGAAACCCGCATCACCCTCTGCCCGCAGATTACTTCATTTCACTTCAACATTGCGCAGACGAATGTGCAGTTCGCGCAATTGCTTCTCGTCAACCTCGGACGGCGCCTGTGTCAGCAGGCACTGGGCGCGCTGGGTCTTGGGGAAAGCGATAACATCGCGAATCGACTCGGCGCCGGTCATCATCGTCACGATACGGTCCAGGCCGAACGCGATCCCGCCATGCGGAGGCGCACCATATTGCAGCGCATCCAACAAGAAGCCGAATTTCTCGCGGGCCTCTTCGGCACCGATCTTCAGCGCACGGAAGACCTTGCTCTGGACTTCTTCGCGGTGAATACGCACGGAACCGCCGCCGATTTCCCAACCGTTGAGCACCATGTCATAGGCCTTGGCGAATGCCTTGCTGGGATCCGATTCCAGGAAGTCTTCGTGGCCGTCCTTGGGGCTGGTGAACGGATGATGTGCCGCAGTGTAGCGGCCGTCTTCCTCGTCGTATTCAAACATCGGGAAGTCGACCACCCACAGGGGTTTCCAGCCGCTGGACGCGAGGTTGTGCTTTTTGCCGAAATCGCTGTGGCCGATCTTGACGCGCAAGGCGCCGATCGCATCATTGACCACCTTGGCACGGTCAGCGCCAAAGAAAATGATATCGCCGTCTTGTGCGCCGGTGCGCTTGATCAACTCGGTCAGCGCGGCATCGTGCAGATTCTTGACGATAGGCGACTGCAGGCCATCACGGCCCTTGGCGGTTTCGTTGACCTTGATATAGGCCAGGCCCTTGGCGCCGTAAATCGCGACAAACTGCGTGTACGCGTCGATCTCGCTACGCGATAACTCGCCGCCGTTCGGCACGCGCAAGGCCACCACGCGGCTGCCCGGTGTCGTGGCGGCGCTGGCGAACACCTTGAAATCCACATCCGCCATGATGTCCGCCACATCGGTGAACTCGAGATTCACGCGCAGGTCGGGCTTGTCCGAACCATAGCGCTGCATGGCGTCGGTCCAGCTCATCATAGGAAATTGCTCGGGCAGCTCAACGCCCTGCACCACCTTGAAGACATGACGGATCATGTTTTCAAAGATCTCGCGAATTTCGACTTCGCTCAGGAACGAGGTTTCGCAATCGATCTGGGTGAATTCCGGCTGACGGTCTGCACGCAGGTCCTCGTCGCGGAAGCACTTGGTGATCTGATAGTAACGATCAAAGCCCGACACCATCAGCATCTGCTTGAACAGCTGCGGCGACTGAGGCAAGGCAAAAAAGTGACCGGCGTTCACACGCGAAGGCACCAGATAGTCGCGCGCGCCTTCGGGCGTACTCTTGGTCAGCATCGGGGTTTCGATGTCGATGAAGCCCAACTGATCCAGGAACTTGCGCACCTCGATGGACACGCGGTAACGCAGCATCAGATTGCGTTGCATCTGCGGACGGCGCAGATCCAGCACACGGTGCGTCAGGCGCGTGGTTTCAGAGAGGTTATCGTCTTCGAGCTGGAACGGCGGCGTGATCGACGCGTTCAGGATTTCGACCTCTTTACACAGCACTTCGACTTCGCCCGAAGCCAGATCGGGGTTCGCCGTGCCTTCGGGGCGCAGACGCACCAGACCGGTGACGCGGATGCAGAACTCGTTGCGCAGGCGTTCGGCGGTGGCAAAGGCGGCATTGTCCGGATCGAACACGATCTGGGCCAGCCCCGCGCGGTCGCGCAGGTCGATGAAGATGACCCCACCGTGGTCACGGCGGCGGTTCACCCAGCCGTACAGGGTGACAGTCTGGCCGAGATGGTCACGGCAAACCTCGCCGGTGTAGCAGGTACGCATTGCGGAATGACTCCTAGGTGCTGTGTATCAGCGTAAAAAAGTTACGAATCAACGGCCGGAGCCGCTGGAATGGGGGCAGCTGCCGCGACCGGCTGGGCCGGCGGCGCCACCACGCCCATGGATACGATGTATTTCAGGGCCGCGTCCACGCTCATTTGCAGCTCAATGACATGGTCGCGGGGCATCATCAGAAAAAAACCCGACGTGGGATTCGGTGTCGTCGGGACATAGACGCTGACGTGTTCGCCCGGCAGATGGTTTGCCACCTCGCCACTGGGCACACCCGTCAGAAAGGCAATCGTCCATGACCCGGCTCGCGGATACTGCACCAACACGGCCTGGCGGAACGCCTGGCCATTGGGCGCCAGTACCGTGTCACTGACCTGCTTGACCGAATTGTAGATGGAACGCACGAGCGGGATGCGGCCCAGGAGAGATTCCCACTGCTCGAGCAGGGTTCGGCCAAGCAGATTGGCGGCAAATATCCCTGTCAGCAGCACGACCACGATAACCAGCGCGAACCGAAAGCCGGGAATATTGATGCCGAACAGCGATTGCGACGACAAAAAGCTGGGCACAAAACCCTCGAGGGTCGCCACCAGCAAACCGAGGACCCAGACGGTAATCGCCAGGGGCACCCAGATCAGCAACCCGGTGATGAAATACTTTTTGATGACGCGCATGCCCATCTGCTCCGCAGCGATCAGGAGGCGGCCGTGGGCGCAGGGGTTGACGGAGAAGCCGCTGGTGCGGGGCTGGCGGTGTCATTCTTGGCAGGCGCAGCCGTTGCGGACGTACTGCTGCCGCCGGACGTACTGCTGTCGGACTTAGCGGCGCCACTTGCACCATTGTTACGGAAATCGGTCACGTACCAGCCCGAGCCCTTGAGCTGAAAGCCGGCCGCAGTGACCTGTTTGGCGTACGTGGACTGGCCGCATTCGGGGCAAACCGACAGCGGCGCGTCAGACATTTTTTGCAGCACGTCCTGGGCATGGCCGCAGGCGCTGCATTTGTAAGCATAGATAGGCATGGTTGGGATGTTCCAGGCACGCCGGCGCATCAAAACCACCATGGCACCGCCCGGGCAAACAGGCGGCGGCCTGGCGGCGCCGGATCCAATACGGGAAAGTATTGAATTTTAGCGGTTTTTGCCGACGAGGCAGTGTCCTACAGCCAACACGTGCTCCTGGAGCGTACTTGCCAGCGGCAGGAGCCATCCCACATAATGAAAATAATTCTCATCCAATGAATTGAGTTTCCATTCTCGTACCACCCGCTTGCTTCGCCAGATCGGGTGGATTTTTCCTCAGGGTGCGTCAAGGAAATCCACCACAGCCCGGTTCAAGGGTGCTGCACATTCCTCCGGTAGCCAATGACCGCAGTCCGGCAGCACCTTGCCCGTAACATGATTGGCATAGCGGCTCACCACTTGTTTTTCGTATTCACCCATACCGCCGTTGCCGCCACCGCCGATGGCCAGCATCGGGATCTCTATCTTCTGCTGAGAGAGTTGCTTGTTGTCGATAACACCTTGGTTCAACACGCGGTAATACCCGAATGCAGCGCTCAAGCTATGCGGCTTGGAATAAGACCTGCTATAGAGATCCAGAAGTTGCGGCGTGAAGACTGCCGTATTCGTGGCGTGCACCTTGATGAAGTGCTCGAAGAAGAAGCGTTCTTTTCCAGCGATCAGCTTCTCCGCGAGTTGGTTATCGGCGTCGAAAAAGCTGAAATGCCACACCAGCGATTCGCCCTGAGGACTATACGCGGGAAAATCGTAGATGCTGTCATCAGGAATGGGCGCTTCCATATAGACCGCGCGACGGATATTGTCCTGATGTTTGACCAGCATGGGATAGGTATTCCAGATACCGATGTCATGCGCCACCAAGTCGAACTTCTGGCCGCCACTGAATTTCTCGGCCAGTTGATACAGCAAAGGGGCAACGTCGATGGCGCGATACGACTTGGGTACCTCCGACTGCCCAAGACCCGGCAGATCCACTGCGACAACGGTACGGTTCTTCGCAAGCTCCGGCATCAATTGATGCCACTCATACCACGTCTGACCGAAACCATGCACTAGATAAACCAACGGCCCGCTGCCGCCTTTGACATAGTGCAGGCGCACGCCATCGACGGTTTGGTATCCGCTGGTAAAACCGGCCGGAACGGGAAATTCATCAGCAGCAAATGTCGGCGCCGAGAGCAGTGCTGCGGACGAGAGGACCAGCGTTGAAAATAGTTTCTTGAACATGAGAGATTTCCCAATTACGTAAAAAATTTAATGTTGAATCACTGCAAAACAACGGCGATCTTGCCGAATGCCTGGTTTGATTCCGCGTATTGATGCGCTTGTGCCAGGTCCTCAAACGGGAATGCCATATCTGGAATTGACGGCATCTTTCATAACGTGGGCTTTCATCGCTCAGTGTCCCGGGACGTGCGTATGACGGGCTCCGGCCCTGAAGCCGTGCGTTCGCGCCGACCACGCGATGACGAATCCGATTATCAGCACCAAAACCAGTGCTGGCGGGAATGACGTCACACCCAACACATCCAGCAGAATCCCCCCTAGGATCCCGCCGCCTGCGATGGCACCGTTCCAGGCAACGACATTCATCGATAACGCCACGTCGGCACCATCGCCGGCCGTATCGGCCAATGCGGTTTGCAACAGCGTTGCCGCTCCGCCGAACGTCAGTCCCCATACGGCCACGCCGACATAGACGGCAGCCGGTACGCGCGCCAGCCAGATAAATAGCAGAGACACCACGACGAAGATTGCCAGGCTGCCCAGCACCGCAGCACGCAAATAGTGATCGACAAGACGGCCTACGACAGCGATGGCGGCCAGCGCCGCAAGGCCGAATATCAGCAGCACGACATCCACGTGCGCGGCCAGGCCCGCTTGCGCAACGAACGGCGCGATGTAGGTGTAGAGAATGTTATGCGCCAGCATCCAGGCGATGACCACGCCAAGCACTGGTCGCAAACCTGGCGTTGTGAACACCCGGCGCAAAGGCAAACGTTCATGGCTGGCCTGCCCCGGATAGTCCGGCACCTTGGCCAGCACCCACACGATCAGCACCAAGGTCAGCGCCGACATGATGGCAAACGCACTACGCCATCCGATGGCGGCGCCGAGCCATGTTCCCAATGGCACACCCAGCGACAACGCGATCGGCGTGCCGACCATCGCCACGGCCAAGGCCTTGCCCTGCTGACGAACAGGAACCATGCGGCGCGCATAGCCTGCCAGCAAACTCCACGCCAGCCCTGCGGCAACACCGGCCAAGAACCGGGCGACGAGCGTCAACCAGTAGTTCGACGACAGCGCCGTGATCGAATTGAATACGAGGAAGCCCACAATCGTCAGCAGCAATACGTTGCGCCGCCGCCAGCCTTGCGTTGCGATGGTGAGTGGAATAACAGCCAGCAAAGAACCCAGCGCGTAAGCCGTAACGGTCTGGCCTACCAGAGAGGTGGAGACGTCCAGACCCTGTGCCATCTGAAGCAACAGTCCAGCCGGCAAGGTTTCAGTGATGATGCAGATGAAGCCGGTCATGGCCAACGCCAGAAGTGCCGCCAGCGGCAAACGGTCGCCCTTGGCCCTGATCGTTGTTGAAGTAGACATTGTCACGGCGATCTTTCTCGATAAAAGGAGGGTTGCGTGAGGTTCGACTTTGACTCGTCTAGATATATATCAATCGGTATATATATAGGCGAAAAATTCCGCATCCCGTGTGAGCTAGATCAACAGAGGATGATGGAACCCGCCTTGTGTGTAGCTACGAGCTACAGCCTTAACTGATTTATGTATCGAACGGTATATTACTTGCGCACCGAAGCATTGTCAACGACTTATATATCGTTTAGTATCTTAATAGAAAAGAACTTCTTGGAGTTAGACATGGCGGTAATGGGGCGTCCGCGAACCTTCGACCGAGACAAAGCCGTTGAACAGGCGATGCACATCTTCTGGCAGAACGGCTACGAGTCCACGTCGTTGAACCAGTTGAAAGCAGGCATTGGCAATGGCATCTCCGCACCAAGCTTCTACGCGGCCTTCAAATCCAAGGAAGCCCTGTTTCAGGAGTGCATGCAACGTTACCTATCCACCTATGCCCAGGTGACGGAATCCCTGTGGGATCCCGACCTTCCTCCACGCGAAGCCATTGAAACCACACTGCGAAACTCGGCCAGAATGCAATGCGACCGAGGGCACCCCAAAGGCTGCATGGTTGGATTGGGCGTCATGAGTGCACCATCCGAAGAAAATGCAGATGTGACCACACCACTGACGCGCTCTCGCGCTCGGACACGAGCAGGCATCGCCTCCTGTGTACAACGAGGTATCGACAGCGGTGAACTGCGCGCCGATACGGATGTCCGGGCATTGGCGACTGTCTTCGATGCCTTTCTGCTAGGACTGCCCACGTTGGCCCGTGATGGTATCCGTTACACGGTAATGGACGCTGCCATCACTCAAGTCATGTGCTCCTGGGATGCGTCGAAGCCACAACGGGCTAATTGACAGACAGCCCACGTTGCCGAGCAATCTCCCAGGACACGTCAAGCCGAAGCATCATCGCCCAATGGGCACCAAGAACATTCCCGCCGCCACCAAGGTAGGCACCAGAGCAGACAGAAACAGCTTGCCTGCGGAAATCGCTTCGTCAGGAAAAAAAGGCCGCAAAATGGCGTAACCCGCGGGATTGGGCGCATTGGCAATTACCGTCAACCCGCCTCCGGTCACCGCACCAGCCACCAACATGTAGTGCCATGTCGGGCTCGATCCCTCGACCAGCGAACCCAGGTAGGTCAGCGCGGCGTTGTCTGTGATCGCCGTCAGCGCGGTCGCACCCCAGAACAATACGGTCGGCTCCAAGCCGCCCAGCAGATCCTGCAGCCACCATTTTTGCAGGCCCCCCAAAACCACCAACCCCGCCAGGAAAAAACCGACCATCAGCCCCTCGCGGATCAGCAAACGATCTTGGTGACGCCGATAGGCATGGGAAAAACCGATGAACAGCATCATCAAACCCAGAAAGACGGCCGGATGGTGCGCCGTCATCACAACCCCCACCAGACATGCCAGGTGAATCAGAATGATCAACAGCGGCACAGGAGCGCGCCTGGGGGGCTCGTCTTCCGCGGCATTGATGCCATTGCCTGTTCCGATACTGTGAGCTATCAGAGCGCTGCGGCAGATCCAGGTCAGAATCCCTGCATTGATGAACACGGCAATCGCGGCACGCCAGCCGAAATGCGTCGCCATAAAGGCCGAATCCCATCCAAACGTGGAAGCCACCATCAAGACCGGTGGCGCAGCATAAGCCGTCAACACCCCGCCGATAGACACGTTGACAAACAACACGCCCAGCGTCAGATATTTAAAGCGTGTATGTCCCGATCGGCGGAAATAAGCGTCACGCAGCAGAATTGCCGCCAGTGTCATCGCCGCCGGCTCAGTGATGAAAGAGCCTCCCAGCGGCACCATCGACATCACAACGAAAAACGTCGCGACCTCGCGTTGCACTGGTAAACAACGCGCCAGGCCCCTCACAACCAGGCCCACCAGTTCGAGGATCGGCCGGCTCGCTGCCACCACCATGATCACGAACACAAAAAGCGGTTCAGTGAAGTTACGCGTATCTACATAATGGATGGCCGCCTCGCTGCCGCTGAGCAGCGCCATACACACGATCAGCACAAAAGCCCAGACGCCAAATACGGCCTCCACCTCGGACAGCAAATGCCATACCCCGGCATGCGGCCCATTGCGATGCGCCAGGCGCGCAAAGACCGGTACCGAAAAAGTGTGGATAACCGCCACCGCAAACAAGATAGTGGCGACAAGCTCAATAGTGTCTGGCATAGGAGAAACCCTGAAACATAGGCAGTGCACCCTCACATTGATCGCAGCGTGCGGGAAAACTCAGGGACTATAACTCAGTGATTTGTACGGCATGCGCCCACGGACTAAGCATTTGCCCTGTCCGCACGCATCGCGTCCAGACGGTAGACCTATGCCCCTCTGAGCAGAGGGGTTGTCGCACACCGGATCAGTCACGCAGGCAGATCATGCGCCAGCTTTCGCACTGGCGTGAAGAAAATGCGCGCCTCTCTCGGCGATCATGACGGTGGGCGAATTGGTATTGCCCGATGTGATTGTCGGCATCACCGACGCGTCAATGACTCGCAAGCCTTGCAAGCCATGCACACGCAACTCAGGGTCCACCACCGCCAAGGAATCCACGCCCATTTTGCACGTCCCTACTGGATGAAAAATCGTGGTCCCGATCTCGCCGGCTGCGCGCGCCAAATCCTCATCGGTCTGCAATGCGTTTCCTGGTTTGTATTCCTCCGGGGCGTAGCATGCCAGCGCCTGCTGCGACACAATACGACGCGTCAGTCGAATACTGTCGGCCGCCACTCGCCGGTCGGCCTCGGTCGATAAATAATTGCACAGGATCTCAGGCGCATCATCCGCTTGAGGGCTCGTGACCCGCACATGGCCACGGCTGGTGGGTCGCAGATTGCAGACCGATGCCGTAAATGCCGGAAAAGCATGCAAAGGTTCACCGAATTTTTCAAGCGACAAGGGCTGCACGTGGTACTGCACATTGGCACGTTCTTGTTCAGGACCGGATCGCGCGAATGCGCCCAACTGCGACGGCGCCATGCTCAGCGGCCCGCGCCGTCCAAAGGCATACTGAGCGCCCATGAGCGCCTTGCCCCATAAAGAGCCCACCATGGCATTCAAGGTTTTGGCGCCAGTGACGCGGTAGATCATGCGCAACTGCAGGTGGTCTTGCAGGTTTTCGCCTACTCCCGGCAAATCGTGCAGCACCGGTATGCCGCGCGCCTGCAACCACGCCGCCGGTCCGACACCGGACACCTGCAGCAATTGCGGCGACCCGATCGCGCCTGCGGCCAGGATGACCTCGGCCCGCGCGCGA
Organism: Bordetella muralis; assembly: GCF_965139205.1. Lineage (GTDB taxonomy): Bacteria > Pseudomonadota > Gammaproteobacteria > Burkholderiales > Burkholderiaceae_B > Bordetella_A > Bordetella_A muralis. Next base: position 122,291 of record NZ_CBCSIU010000010.1, on the reverse strand, counting down.
GCCATTTGTTCACTGCCATCGCCCAGACGAAACGCCACACCCTCGGCACGTCGATTCTGAAACACGATGCGCGACACGTGCGCACCCGTCATGACGTGTAAATTGGGTCGGCTGGCCGCCGGCTTGAGGAAAGCCCTCGCCGCACTCCAGCGCATACCACGGCGCTGATTGACCTCGAAATAGTCGCAGCCCTCGTTATCGCCCTGGTTGAAATCCGACACGGACGCGATCCCGGCCTGCGCTGCCGCGGCACGAAATGCATCGAGCAAATCCCACGACAAGCGCTGACGCTCGACCCGCCATTCACCGCCCGCACCGTGAAACTCCGACGCTCCGGCATGATGGTCCTCGCTGCGCATGAAAAACGGCAGCACCTCATCCCATCCCCATCCTGTATTGCCCAACGCCGCCCAGCCATCATAGTCCGCGCGCTGGCCACGCATATAAATCATGCCGTTGATCGACGAACTGCCGCCCAGCACACGGCCACGCGGATAGCCCAGGCTGCGCCCATTCAGGCCCGGATCGGGATGCGTGCGATAGCACCAGTCGGTGCGCGGATTTCCGATGCAATACAGATAGCCGACCGGGATATGAATCCAGTGCCAGTTATCGCGACCGCCGGCCTCCAGCAACAACACGCGCTTGCCTGGATCCGACGACAAACGATTGGCCAGCAAACACCCTGCCGACCCTGCGCCCACCACGATGTAATCAAACACCAGATCGGTACTGCCCGTCTCGGCCACCATGGGTTGTGTCTCCGTTATCTTGTTCGGTTTTCCTTCAGTATGCCAGCACAGCGGATCTTATGCTGTCTGCGACGCCGGAAAATCGGCGGTCTCGGCGTCTCTTTTCGCGCGCATCAACAGACTGTGCAACATCTCCGTCGACAAACCGTGCAGCACCAATCGATAGCCAGCGCGCAAGGTCGACAACGGCACCAAGGGATGTTTGTTGTTTACCAGAATCAAATGCTGCGGCGCGCCCAGAATCTGCGCGGCATAAATCCCGACGGTTTCGTCCAACTGCAAGGAGTTCGCCGCTCGCCAGAAATCATTGTCGGTCAGCATCAATTGATAGAGCGGCGTGAACAACTCGATCGCGCTTTGCAGATCCAGAAAATTCCGTTTGCGTTGCGGCATATCTTCCAGCCGCAACCCGGGATCGCGGATCATCGAAAAATCCACTTTCTCGGGCGCATGCATTTCCACACCCGCCTCGCGCAGCGCGCCATTCAACCGGATCACAAAATTGAACAGGTTCAGATCATGTTTGACGAACAACTCGTCCTTCAGATCCGCAATACACATGGGCTCCAGCGGCGTAGTCGACACCTGCACCGGCGCATTGCGTGCGATGAACGACAAGACCTGCGCTCCCAGATGAAAATGCCGCAGGATCAGCCAATTGGCTTCGGGTGAGACAAAGTGTTCCAGCCCCCACGCCAAAATCCGGTGGAGCAGTTTCGAATGCGACCACTTGCGCGGCAGAAACGTCTTGACGACTTGGATCAAGATGATGAACGCGCGCGCCAAGGGCCGCAAAAACGGCAGCAAATACTGGCGCGATCCACAACTGGAATCCGCGAGCCATGCCTCTTTCACGGCATCGGGCAAAGGCGTGCTGCGATCCAGATACAGCGCCAGCCACGGGCTCGGGTCTGCCGGATCGTGTTCGCGTGTCAAAAACTCAGGGGTGCGGGAACTCATGGTTATTCGGCCTCCATCACGTGATGGAATTGCATCAAGTAGAGCGCCGCTGTGCGGCGCGCCGTATCCACGATACGACGCTCTGCCTGGCCGCGATCGTCGGCGTCCAGCGCCAACTCCACCGCCATCAACCAACGCGCCAGATGGTTCTCGTCATTGTGCCCGTGATACTCCAGGAAACGGAATCGATCCGGCGGCAAATCCAGGCTCGCCCTCAAGAGCGGCAACAATGCCGGCACAATGCGTTGGCCTGTGCCTTCGATGATGTAGATGGCGCCCAGCAATCCAATCGGATCCTGCGTCGCCGCCAAGGCATGCAGATAGGCATTCAAGGCCTCGCCGCCGGGATTACGGCGCAACGCATCGATGTCAGCGATTGTGCCACCCGCGTTTCGATAATCCTGAAACAAAATCTGGAAATCGTTCTGCTCCTCGCCGGCATGTACGCCAATCAGATCCGCCAGGGTCTGATACGTATCAGTGAGCGATGCTGCGCCCTCGCGCATCCACTTGCTGCCTTCGCGCACTTGAGGGACCCACTGCTCCATCCAGTTCAAATAATCCGCCGTCGCGAAACGGCGCTCGCGCAAACGCCGCACGACAGGCGTACGCCAGACGCGGGAACGGTAATCGTGCCAGATCGAGGCCAACTCCGTCAGCAGCGGCCCCAGCCCCTGTGGCGCTTGCTCGGGATCATGCGGCGGCGCAATCGTGTCGGCATCATCGCTGTGCACCGATGCGCTCACGGGGGCACTCGGCCGCGTCGTCGCAGCGGCCTGACCTGTGGGCGACGGGACCGATAACGGCGCGTCGACCGCCTCGGCCTCGAACAGCATATATGCCGTCATGAACCGGCCAGACTCCGGGATGTAGCAAAAGACTTGCTGTCCGGGCGTAAGGGTATGCGTTTCGAGGAACTCCGCCAGCATGATCAGAATCGATGCGGCGCCGGTGTTCCCACGCCAGGCCAGGTTGCTGAACCATCGCTCGCGAGGAATCTCCAGCCCCGCTTTTTCCATGAGATCGGCCACGACCGGAATGAATTTCTCTGACGAGTAATGACACAGGAAATGGTCCACCCGTTCAGGATTCACCCAGCCATCACGCACCAGACTCACATACTCGTGAATGCCTATATCAAACAGATGCGGCAACAGGCGAATGTCCTGACGCAATGACAAGGCTCCCGCGGCCTCGGCCTCTGTCCACGATGCGTAATCCAGATGCCCCTGGCCGCCCTCGGCGGGCAAGCCCAGTTGCATGCACACCGGATAGTCGCCCGAAAACGCGCGTTGATGAATCCACTTCAATCGCAATCGCACACCCGACGAAGCTCCCGGTAACGCAGCGCCGCTATTGCCCAGCAACAGCGCGCCCGCCCCATCCGATAGCATCCAGCGCAGAAAATGCGAATCAAAGTCCGCGTCATAGCCTCGCGCGGCAAAACGCGAACGCTTGAACAATCGCGAGGGCATCTCGCTGGCGACCGCCAAGGCGCGAGGATGCGCGCCCAGCTCAATCCCCTGTGCCGCCGATTGAATCGCCGACACCCCGGCCGCGCAGATACCATGCACCGACAGCGTCTCCATCGGTGGCGCCGCCAACTCGCCCTGGATCATATTGGCAAAGCCCGGCATCAAGGCATCGCCGCCCGAGGAACCGCAGGTCAGCAACGACACCTCGCTCAGCGTACGATCCTGCCGGCGCAGACAATCGCCGATAGCCTGCGCGGCTTGCGCAGCATTCGTCCAGCGCGTATTTCCCGTTTCGTCGATTGAGTAATACCGCTGCTTGATGCCGTTTTCAGCCAGAATGCGCTGCTTGATACGGCCCGATATGCGGTTCAACGGCGCAATATAGCGATCCATATCCTCATTGTTCACGGGCTCGCCCGGCATGAAATAGCCGGCGCTTTCCAGATACACGCGGTCAAAGGCAACAGGCATGAGAAGGAACGCTCCTACTTTAAATAATATGTTCCGGCCGCATCAATGAACGACTACGGCAGCGCGGCCAGATCAGCGCCAACACAAACACCCGCAACATATACGGGACCAGGCCGCGTTCGATCAGCATGGGATCGACGCGATGGCGATAATGTTGAACATGCAGACGCGTCAGCTCGGACCAATGCGCGCGGCCATGCTCATGATGTGCGGTATGCAATCCGATGTTGAACAGCAAGGGATTGACCCAGCCTTCGAAATTACGCGCATAGCTCAACCGCGCACGACGCTCAGGCCCGCCGTCGGTATGGGCGTGCTGCAGATAATTCGTCGCCAGCAACCAATGCAGGCCATGCAGCTGCGGCACGATCACGAACACCAGCGCCTTGGCCGGATTTACCGCCAACAGTCCAGCCCATAAACCCAGCCACGCGGCATATTGCCAAAGACAATAGCGCAGCGCCCCCGGCCAGTATCGGCGCAACCGCGCCAACCAGCGCCAGAACAAGGGATACAAACTCCACACCGCTTGAAACGGGTGCAGTAAATACCCCGCGAGATGATTCGTATCGCCACCGTAGCGATAGGTCCGCGCCAAATCACTCGGCCCATGTTGATAGCGATGATGATTGCCCGCATGAGCAGGAAAAAACACAAACGTAGGGTGCCCCTGCAGTAAGGTCAACGCCATATCCGTCGCCCGGTTCGCGCCACGATGACGCCACATGCGCAAGTGCGTATGGTTGTGATGCACGACGCCGATGCCCAATGTCAAAAACAACATCAACCCATACAGCAGCCAATTCAGCCCGTAGATCCACTGCCACGCCATCAATGCCGGCAAGGCGACCATATAAGCCAGGCTTTGCACGTCACGCCAATGACGCAGCATGGGCAGCCGGCGCGGCCCTCTCGCGAGCGCCATGGCACTAGCCCCGACGCTCAATCGCGCCTCGCCGGCTGGCCGCGGCCAATTGCGCTGAGGCCGCATCTGCCGTTAACCGCGTACGGAATAAACGGTCCATGAACGTGAACTGGAATCCATAGTTGCCGTTGTAGCAAGCGTGGTGCAGATGATGCCGGCGGCTGGCGGCAAACCAGTGCGCGTACGACACGCGCGGGAAAAAATCGTAGTTGGCATGCCCCACGCAGTTGAAAAACAGGCTGAACAGCGGCACCGAAAACAGTGACCAGAAACTAAAGTCGTGCAGCACCATGGGCAACAAGATCACATTACCCAACATCAGCGCCTCGATGGGATGAAAGCTGTACGTCGAAAACGGCGTCGTCACCACCGAACGATGATGCGGCAGATGAAAACGGCGCAGCCACCGCGTGTGCAGCAGACGATGGTTGATCCAGAAATGTACGTCGTTCCACGCCACCAATACCAGGATCTCTACAACGATCTGCATGGCACTCGCATCGAGATTGAGATGCGCCCACCCGAGCTGCAAAAGGCCCCAGGGAAAGATCATGCCCAGCCCAAAGATCAGGATGGACAACCCTGACTGCGTCAACTCGCGACGCAGTTGGCCAGGGGCCAACGGTCGCGGATCCAGCGCCCCGCCAATCCCCAGCGCCGGCAGGACATAGCGAGTCAGCAGCCAAGTCGCCGTGCCGAACAACAGATAGATACCGCCGAAAAACAACAGGCCGGCCATCATGACCTGCCACGCCGACAGCGACTCAAAAGTATGCGCCATGGAACTCCATAGCCCACTGCGGGGCTATTCAGGATGGCCGCATCATAGCAATATGGCAGAAATATGTACGCATCGGCATCGCCCGCCGTTCAGGGGATGCCGCCAGGCGATTTGGCGGCATCCCCTGAACGGCAGAACCGGCTGCCCACGCATCAGGCCGCGATGCCCAGCCGGCCCGCAATCGGAAACGCCTGATTCAACCCGATGACGGCCGCCTCCAGCTCTGCCGCCAGGGCGGCACTGGCGTTGGGCATCGGGGCGCGCAGCACATCGGAAAGCAGCCCTTGCCGGGCCAAGAGCGCCTTGAGCGGCCCCGGATTCGGCTCGGCAAATACCAGGCGAATTGCGGGAGCCAGGGCATGGAACAATCCCCGCGCCACCTCCAATTGCTGCATCTGCACCGCCCGATGCATCGCCACGAACAGATCCGGGCGTATATGTGCAGCAGCCGCAATCATGCCACTGCCGCCGAGACACATGGTGGACAATGCCTGCAAATCCTCGCCCGCCATTACCTGCATGCCGCCATCGGCGATCAAGGCCACCGTCTTGTCCAGCGAACCGCCACAATCCTTGATCGCAGCAATATTGCCGTGCCTGGCCAGCGCCAACAGCGTTTCGGTCTCCAGCGTAGCCCCGGTGCGATACGGAATGTCGTAAAGCACCAGCGGCACACGTGAGGCGTCGGCCAGCGTGCGAAAGTACGTCAGCGCACCCTGCTGCCCCGGGCGCACGTAATACGGCGCAGGCGCCAACACCCCCGCCAGCGGCCGCGTCCCGAACGCCGCCAGGCGCTGCATCACATGCCCTTGATGATTCCCCGCCAACCCCATGACCACTGGCAGGCCCTGCGCTTCGTCGAGCACAGTATCCAGCACGGCCAATTGTTCCGCGTCGTCCAGCGCAGCGGCCTCGCCGGTGCTGCCGCAGACCACCAGCCCGTCCACGCCTGCGGATACGTAGTGACGGACCAGGCGCCGCAACGCGCCGCCGTCCACGGCGTCAGTGAAAACATGCCCGCCCCGCGGCGCCTTTGGCTGGCGGCCCACCTCACCGCTGAACGGCGTCACCAAAGGAATCCAGACGCCCTGGAAAATCGAACTAGAAGCAGAACTCGACATAAAGCACTCCTGATGCAATGCGGACCGTCAAAGGAACCGTGCAGAAGTGCTAAGGATGCTGGGGGATATTCGCCGCGTGTCATGCCGCCGGGTTTGCCGCCGTTCCGTCGCCCATCTGACGGAACAGCATGCTCCGGTCAGATGAGCGGCTGTTTTTTGGATTTCAGGCCAACGCACGTCAGCCCCACGCAGCTGGCGCGGAAAGCAACGACGGAGCGGATGGCCGGAAGCATTGGAAAAATAACGCGTACGCGAAGTGGGCGTAGAAGAAACCGAAATCTACCGGGCCGAGGCAAGGCTGTCAATTCGCGGCGACGTCTCAAGGAAGCGCAGATTTCCTGAGTCACAGATAAAAAAGCGTCCTGCCACGCGGCCTACGAAAACCTCACCGCTGCCCGAGACTTTCCAGAAATACGGCGCACAACGCCTCCATCCCTTGGCGGTCCTCGTCGTCGAAACGGCCAGGTTCGGGACTGTCCACATCCCAGACGCCCAGCAATTCGCCATTGAGCACCAGCGGCACCACCACCTCGGAACGCGACGCCGCGTCGCAAGCAATATGCCCCGGAAACGCATGCACGTCCGCCACGACCTGCGTCTGCCACTGGCTTGCCGCTGCGCCGCACACGCCGCGATTCAGAGCAATGCGCACGCAGGCCGGTTTGCCCTGAAAAGGCCCCAGCACGAGCTCTTCGCCGTTATAGAAATAGAAACCCGCCCAATTAATCGTAGGCAGCGCCTGATACGCCAACGCCGCAAAATTGGCGGCATTCGCAATCCGGTCCGTTTCGTCGGTCAACAACGCCCGGGCCTGGGCGGCAAGTTCGGCGTAAAAACGCGGCTTGTTATCGGTAGGAAGATCAGTGGCGGTAAACATGGAAATGTAACTGTACAGGCAACTTTCGAACCAAGTGATTTTAGGCCCACCCGCCCCGTGTGACGGCCTGCCTTGGCGTTGTGGGACAATATTTGCTCATTTTTTCCGTTCTTTTTCCAAAGTTTCCCATGGACCAGCCTCTCGAACCCGTGTGCGTGTTTTCTCAACGCGCCCAACAACTCACCAGCTCCGCCATCCGCGAAATCCTCAAAGTCACCGAACGTCCCGAGGTGATTTCCTTTGCCGGTGGCCTGCCAGCCCCCAGCGGTTTCCCGGTAGAAGTGGTACGAGCGGCGTTCGACAAGGTATTGGCCGACAACGGCCGCGCCGCCCTGCAATATGGTCCCACCGAGGGTTATGCTCCGCTGCGCAAATGGGTGGCCGAGGATCTGAACCGCGCCGGCGCAAAGGTCACGCCGGATCAGATCCTGATCGTCTCGGGCTCGCAACAAGCCCTGGATCTGTTGGGCAAAGTCCTGATCGATGAGGGCAGCAAAATCCTGGTCGAAGACCCCAGCTACCTGGGTGCACTGCAATCGTTCAGCCTGTACCAGCCCAAGTTCGTCCCCGTCGCGACCGATGAGGGCGGCCTGATCCCCGAGACCATTACGCCCGAGCTGGCCGCAGGCGCCCGTTTTCTGTACGCCCTGCCCAATTTCCAGAATCCCACCGGCCGCACCCTGACCCTGGAGCGCCGCAAGGCCCTGGTTCAGCGTGCAGCCCAACTGGGTCTGCCCATCATCGAAGACGATCCCTACGGCGAACTGCGCTACGCCGGCGAACCGCAGCCGGGTCTGCTTGCCCTGGCCAGCGAGTACGGCGCCAATGTCATCCGCCTGGGCACGTTCTCCAAGGTCCTGGCGCCCGGCCTGCGCCTGGGCTACATCGCCGCGCATCGCAGCATCATCGACAAGCTGGTCCAGGCCAAACAAGCCACCGACCTGCACACGCCGACGCTGACCCAGATGGCCGTCTACGAGGCGGTGAAAGACGGCTTCCTCGAAGAGCACCTGCCCGCCGTACGCGAGATCTACCGCGTGCAGGGCCGCTGCATGCTGGACGCCCTCGCGCAGGAATTCCCCGACACCGTCACATGGACCATCCCCGAAGGCGGCATGTTCCTGTGGGTCACGTTGCCCGAGCACATCGACAGCACCAAGCTGCTGGCCCAGGCCATCGAGCAGAACGTGGCCTTTGTTCCCGGCAAGCCGTTCTACGCGGGCAAACCCCAGACCAACACTTTGCGCCTGAGCTTTGTCACTGTCCCCGAGGACAAGATCCGCTCCGGCATTGCCACTCTGGGCAAATTGATCAAACAATACGTCTGATCTCTTACGTTGGGCGGCGCATTCCACGGCGCCGCCTTGTCCCAGCACACGCCTATCCACCGAGTTGTCATTATGGCGAGCGCGCAGCAAACCTCCTCTCCCGATCTGAACGACATCGTCTTTACCGACTGGGTCGAACGTTGGCTACCTAAATCGTGGCGTCCTTACGCACGCCTGTGCCGTCTGGACCGCCCTATTGGCACCTGGCTGACGCTCCTGCCTTGCATCGCCACGCTGATCCAGGCTGCCGGCGGTCTGCCGGAACTGGGTCGATTGATCGTGTTCTCGCTCGGCGCCTTGCTGATGCGCGGCATCGGCTGCACCGTCAACGACATGTGCGACCGCGATATAGACAAACATGTTGAGCGCACCCGGTTTCGTCCACTGACCAGCGGCCAGCTCAGCATGCGGCAGGCAGTGTGGTTCCTGCTGGGCCAGTTGCTGGTCTGCGGATCGCTGCTGTTTTTCATCAACGAGATGAGCCGTTGGCTGGCTATCGCCGTCCTGCCATTCGTGTTCATCTACCCATTGTGCAAGCGCGTCACCTACTGGCCGCAGGTTGTTTTGGGTATCTGCTTTAACTGGGGCATGCTGATGGCGTGGTCCGATACGCAAAACACCGTACCGCTGGGCGCCATTGCCATGTGGCTGGGTGCGGTGTTGTGGCAAGTCGGCTATGACAGCATCTACGCCTACATCGACGTGCGCGATGACCAGCAACTCGGCCTGCGCTCGACGGCCCTGCGATTTGGCGACCGTGGCAAACAATGGGTGGGCGGGTTTTATCTCGCCACCATCATTCTGTGGGCATGGGGCGGCTACGATATCGGCATGAGCTGGGCCTACCAGGTCGGTATCTTTGCCGTTGCGGTGCACTTGGCATGGCAGTTGTATATCTTTGATCTGCAACGGCCGGCACGCAGCTTCATGCTGTTTCGTGCGAACCTCTGGACTGGCCTGCTGCTGATCGCAGCAGCGTTGGCCGGTACACTCATCTGACGCCCGGATAGCGGGCATGCAACAAGGAGTCGTCATGTCCGTTCTACCCCGCCTGTCCTGCTGGCTTGCCGGTGCCGCCCTGTTGGTGCCGGCCCTCTATGTCCAGGCTGCCCCCGCGGCCGCCATCCAGGACTGCAGCGCCCTGCGCAGTTGCGCGGCCAAGTTCTGCCACATCGAAAACGACATCGCCGCCGCACAAGCCAACGGCAATACCCATCGCGAGGCCGGCCTGCGCCGTGCGCTATCGGAGGCCCGCGGATCCTGCACGAACGAGTCTTTACGCAAAGACCGTCTGCAGGCGATCGATGAACGCAAAGAAGAAGTCCAGGAACGCGAAGAAGAACTCGCCGAAGCCCGCGCCAAAGGCAAACAAGACAAAATCAACAAGGCTCAACGCAAACTCGAAGAAGCCCAGGCCGACCTGAAAGACGCGGAAGACGAACTGCAGCGCTAGCAGCGCACGGGGAATCCAAGCCCGAAAACGTCGTCGATGGGCGCCCCGGCAAGACGAGCTGACCCTGGCCCGTCGATTCCATTTATCATCTAAATCGCACGGTTTTCACAAAACCGTCACCAATTATCCTTATTTTTGGAAAAATATTTTCAGAAAACTAGGGTTTATCCCAGGTCTCAACAGGCACACAATGTCTTCAACGGGCAACAATCACACCCCCTAAAAATTTAGCTGCCGGGTGCGATGGTCCCAAGACAATGAACTGGAGATCGTCATGAAGACCCTTGCTACTGCCATCCTGTTATCCCTGGGTGTCGCCGCTGGCGCCCAAGCCGCTGATACCAACACACAACCCATGACCCGCGCCCAAGTGCAGGCCGAACTGGCTCAGGCCAAGGCCAACGGCCAATACAGCTTTGGTGATCTGGACTACCCGCCCACCGTCGCCGCCCAAGGCCCCGGCCTCAGCCGCGCCGAAGTCCAAGCTCAATTGGCCCAAGCCAAGACCGCCGGCCTGGTGACCTACGGCGAAGAAGATTACCCCGCCGCCGTGGCCGACAACGGCAGCCACCTGACGCGCGCTCAAGTACGAGCCGAACTGGCCGAAGCCAAAGCTTCCGGCAACTACTCGTTCGGCGACCTGGACTATCCGCCGTCCAATAGCTGATTGTCCCGATCGGGGGTCCCCCCTCCTCCCCCGGCACACTGGCCTCCTTCGGGAGGCCTTTGTGCGTCTGGAGACAGCGTCCATGCGCTCGACGCCGTACTGCCGTCCTGTGGCAGCACTGGCGATACCCATCCAGATCGACGAATATGAATTGCGTCGAGCCGTACCGCAGTAGGGCAGACTACGCCCAGCCCTCCAGGCGCAACGTCGCCCGTACCAGACGCTGTTCTTCTTGCTCAATCTCGCCCAAGCTTTGCCGCACGCTGTTGACATGATCCGTGGCGGCTTGATGGGCCTGATCCGGCAGACGCGCCGTCACCGCCTCGAACACGGCCGTGTGCTGACGATCAATTTGTTGCTTGTGCGGCTGGCGATGGTACAGATTATTCACACAGGCAAATACTGACCCCAGCATCAGGTCCGTCAACGATTGCAGTGTGTGCGTCAGCACTGGATTATGCGAGGCCTCGCACACGGCCAAATGAAAAGCGTGGTCCAGATGGGCGTGCGTCGCAATATCGGTGTCCTGCTCATGCGCGTCCATCATGGCCTGATAACGCCGGCGGATCATGATGAAATCCGCCTCGGTCCCTCGAATCGCCGCCAGGCGCGCAGACTCCCCCTCGAGCAGGGCGCGCACCTCCAGCAAGTCATACAGCGTGCGCGGCTGGGAATGGAACAAATGCACCAGCGGTCCCGCATCCACCTGTGAAATCGGCGCCACGAACGAGCCCTTGCCTTGCTCGGTGTGAATGATGCCGCGTGCGCGCAAGAGTTTCAGCCCCTCGCGCAGGGCCGTACGAGAAGCGCCGAGTTTTTCCGTCAAACGGCGCTCGGACGGCAATGCCTGCCCGGCTTTGAGCACGCCATCCATGATCAGGCGCTCAATACGTTCGGCCACCACGTCGGCGACCTGGCGTCCTGCTGTCGCAGTCTCTGTTTCCATACGGAGCTCACTGGTATGACCGGGTGATCACCTCTCATGCCGCATGCATGCGGGATCCAGTCAAGTAATTGAAATAGAACCATAAAAAAGCCCATTCCCGCAAATTCACACTAAATAAACTGGTATGACCAGCAGGTTCAGAGGTAGACATCGTGCCCGCATGCCCCGATCATGTAGGTTCATCGCGCTGGTTGCGCCCGCCCCTGATTTTTTGCGAGCAAAAGATGACTGAACGTATTGAGCAAGATGGCCTGCAAGTGGCGGCCGTGCTTCACCAATTCATCCAAAACGAGGCCTTGCCCGCAAGCGGCATTGCCCCTCAAGAATTCTGGCGCGGTTTTGCCGCCATCGTGCGCGACCTCGCGCCGCGCAATCGCGCACTGCTGGCAGACCGTGACCGCCTGCAAAATGAGCTGGACAACTGGCATCGCGCCAATCCTGGCCCAGTACGCGATCTCGCCGCTTACCGGGCGTTTCTCACCAAAATCGGCTACCTGCTGCCCGTTCCCGACGCCGTGCAAGTCAGCACGCCCGATGTCGACGCCGAAATCGCCGAGCAAGCCGGCCCGCAGTTGGTCGTACCCATGTCCAATGCACGCTATGCCCTGAACGCCGCTAACGCGCGCTGGGGCAGCCTGTACGACGCCCTGTATGGCACCGACGCCATCCCTCCGACACCCGGCGACACCGGCCGCGGCTATTTCCCGCAACGCGGCGAAGCCGTCATTGCCCGCGCACGCGCCGTGCTGGATCAAGCTGCGCCCCTGGCGCAGGGCTCGCATGCAGATGCCACGTCCTACACCATCGACAACGGCCAACTGGTCGTCACAACCCAACAAGGCAGCACCGGACTGAAAGACGCCGCGCAGTTCGTGGGCTATGTCGGCGAACCGCAGGCCCCGCAATCCATCCTGCTCAAACATCACGGCCTGCATATCGAAATCCAGATCGATCGCACGCACACCATTGGTGCCACGGATTCGGCCGGCGTCAAAGACGTGGTGGTCGAAGCCGCGCTGACCACCATCATGGATTGCGAAGATTCCGTCGCCGCCGTCGACGCGGATGACAAAGTGCAGATCTACCGCAACTGGCTCGGCCTCATGAAAGGCGACCTGACCGAGGAAGTCACCAAAAACGGCCAGACCTTCACGCGCCGCATGAATGCCGACCGCGAATACCGCACACCCGACGGCAAGAGCACACTGACCTTGCATGGCCGTTCGCTGCTGTTTGTACGTAACGTCGGCCACTTGATGACCAACCCGGCGATTCTGGATGCCAGCGGCAACGAGATCCCCGAAGGCATTCTGGACGCCGTGCTTACGACCTTGACGGCCCTGCCTGACCGTGCAAACAAACGCAATTCGCGCAAGGGCTCGATCTACATCGTCAAACCCAAGATGCATGGCCCCATCGAAGCGGCCTTTGCCAATGAATTGTTCGATCGAGTCGAGAACCTGCTCGGTCTGCCGCGCCACACGATCAAGATGGGCATCATGGACGAAGAGCGGCGCACCAGCGTCAACCTCAAGGCGTGCATCCTGGCAGCAGCCGGCCGCGTCGCCTTCATCAATACGGGCTTCCTCGATCGCACAGGTGACGAAATGCACTCCACCATGGAAGCAGGTCCCATGATGCGCAAGGGCGACATGAAATCCAGCGCCTGGATCGCCGCCTATGAGCGCAGCAACGTTCTGGTCGGCCTGGATTGCGGCTTGCGTGGCCGTGCCCAGATCGGCAAAGGCATGTGGGCCATGCCCGACCTGATGGCCGCCATGCTGGAGCAAAAAATTGCCCATCCCAAGGCCGGCGCCAATACCGCGTGGGTACCGTCACCCACCGCAGCCACCCTGCACGCCTTGCACTATCACCAAGTCGACGTGTCTGCCGTGCAACAGCAACTGGAAAGCACCAGACTCGCCGACGTACAAGACGAACTGCTCAATGGCTTGTTGATCGTCCCTGTCGGCAACCCCGCCGACTGGAGTCCCGATGACATCCGCCGCGAACTGGAAAACAACGCCCAGGGCATCCTCGGCTATGTCGTGCGCTGGATCGACCAGGGTGTCGGGTGCTCGAAAGTCCCGGACATCAACGACGTCGGCCTGATGGAAGACCGCGCCACGCTGCGTATCTCCAGCCAGCACATCGCCAACTGGTTGCGTCATGGCATCACGACGCGCGAACAAGTGCAGGAAACTCTCGAGCGCATGGCCAAAGTCGTCGACCAGCAAAACGCCAACGACCCGCTGTATCAACCCATGGCCGGTCATTTCGATACGTCCGTTGCGTTCCAGGCGGCCAGCGCCCTGGTGTTCGAAGGCCTGACGCAGCCCAACGGCTACACCGAGCCATTGCTGCATCGTTATCGCCAGGAGTACAAAGCGGCGCATTGAGTCCGCACATTCCGCGATGATCTTTCGACGGGCCCTTGATAGGGCCCGTTTTTTTTTTGTTTTTATCGATTACCGCACTCAAACATTTCAAGAATTAAAAGTAATTGCGAATTACTCGCATTTTCAATAAAAAGATAGGTTTTCCTTCTATCTTTCCTGTCTGGAGCCCCTCCGTGGCTTACTCAATGTACTTCCGGCAACGTCCTGCATGGTTCGGTGTCCAACGTCCCAGTCTGCCTTCGGTGCTGGCCCTGGCCTTGGCTGGCGTCTATGCGACTTGCGCCCAAGCGCAGTCCATTGACGCACCGAGCGCAACCACTGCATCGAGCGTGACGCAAATGCCAGCCGTCACCATTCAGGCCGATACCCTCGATGACTCGCTGGAGCACCTGAACACCCCGGTGAACGCAGGTGCATTGGGCAGCCGCACGCAACTCGAAACACCGTTCTCCAGTACCGTTGTCACCGCTGCAGATATCGAAAACCGCCAGGTTTCCAAACTGGGCGACGTGTTTGCGCTGGACGCCTCTGTAGGCGATAACAGCTCGTCCAACGGGGCCTGGGCCAGCTATCTGACCGTGCGTGGCCTGCCCCTGGATTGGCAGAACTCGTACCGCATCGATGGCAAGCCCTTTGTCAGCTATGTCACCACCTTGCCCTATGAGCAATTCGAACGCATCGACTTGCTCAAGGGCGCCTCGGGATTCATGTACGGCTTTGGCGCGCCGGGCGGCATGCTGAACTACGTCACCAAGAAACCCACCGACGAGCCTGTACGCAGCATCACACTAGGCTATACCTCGCAAAGCGTGCTGCGCGAATCCGTTGATCTGGGAGGCCGCGCCGGCGATGACGGACGATTCGGCTATCGGCTCAACGCGACTCACGAAGAAGGCACCACCTACAACGACGGCTCGCTTTATCGGGACTCGGTTTCGTTGGCACTGGACGCGCGTCTGACTGACAAATTGACGTGGGACTTTCAGTCCATCTACCAGGACCGCAAAGCCATCAGGCAGGACGCGACCATCACCGCGGCAGGCATGTCGGGCACCTCGCTGCCCTCGCCACTGCGAGCCGATAACAACAATCTTCAGGGCGAAGGCCCTTATGCCGACAACGCTTTCCGCTTTTACTCCACAGGCCTGAAGTATGCGGTGAACGACAACTGGAACGTCAGCACCCACTACACCTATAACTCCACCCGTACACGTCGCAACGAAGCCGTACTGTCGCTGACCAATAGCGATGGCGACTACGACGATTACCGTTCCGACTATGGAGAGGCCTATTCCTATAATCAATGGGAAGCCATGGCCGAAGGCAAATTCAGTACCGGCCCGCTCAAACACCAGGTCGTGCTGGGCGTGTCGTGGCAAAAGCAAAAGAACGATTACAGCTCCAATGGTGTGTATCAGCTCCAGGGTACAGGCAATCTGTATGAGCAGAATCCCAACACCTATTACAGCGAAGGCCAGCTCGATCTGTATCGCGCCGCAGAGATCACACAGAAAGCGGCGTTCGCCAGCGACACGATCGACTTGACCGGCGGCTGGTCGATCCTGGGCGGTCTGCGCTACACCAATTATGAGCAGCAAGGTTTTGATGCCGCAGGCGTTCGGTCGGAACCCTATGAGAAAAACGGCGTCCTGACACCGACCGTGGCGCTGATGTACAACTTCACGCCGCAGACCATGGCGTATGCCAGCTACATCGAATCCCTGGAACCGGGCTCGGTCGTGGGCAATACCTACGAGAACCGCGGTGCCCTGCTCAGTCCACTCAAGAGCAAACAATACGAGCTGGGCATCAAGACCGAAAACGAGGATTGGTCAGCGACCGCCGCGCTATTTCGCATCGAGAAAAAATCGGAGTACGCCCGGCAGCTCGCAGACGGAGGACAAGAGCTGGTGCAAGGCGGCAAGTCGATTTACCAGGGCCTGGAGCTCGGCGCCTCGGCGCGCGTCGCGCGGGACTGGAATGTCGGCGGCAGCATCATGCTGCTCGATAGCGAGTACAAGAAAGGCGCCGATCACAACGGCAACCGCGTCGCGGGCGCACCCAAATTCATCGCCGCGGCACAAGTTGTCTATGATGTGCCGCAACTGCCGGGCCTGAAACTGCGGGCCGATGCCAAATACACAGGGGGCATCATGCTGGACGCGTCGAACAACATCAAGGTCGACGACTACACCGTCTTTAATATCGGCGCCACCTACGACACGCGCATCTATGGCTACAACACGACCTTCCGTGCCGGCATCAACAACCTCACCAACAAGCGCTACTGGCTGTATCAGTCGGAGAACTACATCAAGGCGGGCGATCCGCGCACTTATAGTTTGAGTGCCAGTATTGCGTTCTGAGCAACCCGGGGACTGATACACGCCAGCCGTGCTGGCATCAGGCGCAGCAGGTATCACGAGGCGGACGATGAATGATCATCGTCCGCCTCGCCGCTTGTGACAGGGCTCAGCCGACAAATTGATCTATCAACGGTATCATCAATGGTTGTATCCGGGCGTACGCACCCGATTTCACTATCCATTGCCACCGTACCATGAGCCGTTTCGAAGACAATCCTTTTCTGCACTCGCTAGGCGCCACAATCGAGAGTTGGGGCGACGGCCGCGTCGTCATTCGCATGGCGCTGCAACCGAACCATCTCAACCGCCAAGGCGCGTTACAAGGCGGTGTGGTCTCCGCCCTGCTGGATGCTGCCTGTGGTTATGCGGGTATCGATCCCAATCATGCCGAACGCAGCAACTCCGTCACCATCTCGCTGGCCATCAACTTCATCGGTTCCGTCAAAAGCGGCCATGTCCTGGCAACCGGCACGGTCACCGGCAGCGGGCGCAAGATTTATTTCTCTCAAGCCACGGTGACCGCCCCCGACGGCCGCGTATTGGCCTCCGCACAGGGATCATTCAAATACGGCAGTCCGCGCGTCAATACTGATGCGCCAGAGGTGCCAACCGTCTGATCCGTGACTTGAACTCGTTATCCTCGAATCGACGACGCATCGATCAGGATGCCGCTATCCCAGGAACCACTGAAATGAACGATGCACCGCACGCTATTGAACAAGCCATCGTCTCGCGCCAAAGCATTCGAGGTTTCTTGCCCAAGCCAGTGCCAGAGGAACTGATTCGCCGGATCCTGGAGGCCGCCGCTCGTGCGCCCAGCGGCAGCAATATCCAGCCCTGGAAAGTACACGTCGTCACCGGCGCTCGCCGCGATGCCCTGTCCCAGGCATTGCTGCAGGCCCACGCCCGCCACGAACCGGAACGCCGAGAGTATCAGTACTATCCGGTGAATTGGCGCAGTCCCTATCTGGATCGGCGGCGCGAAACAGGCTGGGGCCTGTACAGCCTGCTGGGCATTCAGAAAGGCGATCGCGAGGCCTCGTCGCAGCAGCATGCCCGTAACTACGTGTTCTTCGACGCTCCTTGCGTACTGCTGTTCACCATCGACAACGACATGGACAAAGGCAGCTGGCTGGATTACGGCATGTTCTTGCAGAACATCATGATCATGGCTCGTGGCTGTGGCCTGGACACCTGCCCGCAGGCAGCTCTGGCTAATTACCCCGACATCATCAAACAACAACTGGGCATCCCGGACGATCAGATCGTCGTGTGCGGCATATCGCTGGGCTATCAAGATCCCGACGAGCCAGTCAATCAATACCGCACTACGCGCGTTCCGGTAGACGAGTTCACGGTTTTTCACGACGGCTGACCTCACGTCACGCATATCGATATCGACTTTTCAACTATACGGAGCTATTCCATGTCGACCAGCCCCCCATCCTCTTCCAGCCCGATCAAACGCCTGCCCAATTTTTCGCTGTACCGCCGCGCAGGCGACCTGGTTTTCGTATCCGGCCAAATGGCATTCGGCGAAGGCTTTCGCCTGATCGGCGACGACGTCGCCACGCAGACGCACGTCTGCCTGGAAAACATCGAACGCCAGCTCAAGGCAGCCGGGCTGACCGCACGCGACATCGTCAAGGCCACGGTCTGGTTGACCCGCACCGAGGACTTCGCCGCGTTCGACGCGGCCTATGGTGCGTTTTTTGGAGATGCCACCTTGCCTGCGCGATCGACCGTGCGTGCCGATCTGATGGTGCCGGGCGCCTTGATCGAGATCGAAGCCATTGCTCAAGCTGGCGCAGGCCAGGCCTGAGTTTGGCGCTATCCTTGCATTCGAGGCCGCATTAGTGCGACCTCGGCACACCAGCCGGACGACATCCTGTTTTCCGGCTTTGTATTTAACGCTGTCTGACAGCATTCCATTAAACGCTCTGTCTCACTTTCGGACACTTCATCCATGGACACCGCATCAACGGTATCGCCAGCAACGGGCAAGGCCTCTCCTTCGGCAGGACGCCTGATCGCCGCCGCCTCAATCGGCAATGCATTGGAATGGTTTGACCTGGTGGTTTACGGCTTTTTCGCCGCCACCATTTCGCGCTTGTTTTTTCCGAACGAAAACGAAACGATTTCGCTGCTGATCACGTTGGGTACCTTTGGCGTATCGTTTTTCATGCGTCCGCTGGGTGCATTGGTGCTGGGCGTGTACGCCGATCGTGTCGGCCGCCGTGCTACCTTGACGCTGGCCATCATGCTCATGATGCTGGGCACATTGATGATTGCCGTCATGCCCACCTATGCTGCGATCGGTATCTGGGCGCCCATCGGCATTGTGATCGCGCGCATGATCCAGGGCTTTTCCGCAGGCGGAGAGTTCGGCAGCGCCACCGCCTTTCTGGCCGAACACAGCCCGAACCGCCGCGGCTTCTTTGCCAGCTGGCAAGTCGCCAGCCAAGGCCTGACCACCATCCTGGCCGCCGGTTTCGGCACAGGACTGAATGCCTGGTTAACGACCGAACAACTCGAGAGCTGGGGTTGGCGTGTGCCGTTTTTCTTTGGCCTCTTGATCGGCCCCGTCGCGTATTACATTCGCACGCGTATCGACGAAACACCGGAGTTTCTCGCGGCAGAGCGTACAGAATCGCCGTTGGCCGACACCTTCACGCAACACCGCACACGCCTGATCCTCGCCATCGGCTCCGTCGTACTGGGCACGGTTGCGACCTATCTGATCCTCTACATGCCCACGTATGCGGTCAAACAACTGGGTATCCCCGCGTCCGCCGCGTTTGCCGCGACCCTGGTCACCGGCGTCGTTCAATTCATCTTTGCACCCATGGTCGGACACTGGTCCGATCGCCACGGCCGCACAGGCATCATGCTGACCTCGGCAGTGCTCTTTCTCGTCTTGATGTATCCGCTGTTCTTGTTGCTGAGATCGTCGCCCACCTTTGCCACCATGATCGTGGTGCAATTCGTGATCGGGGTCTTGTTGGCGGGCTACTTCGGCGCGCTGCCTGCGTTGTTGACCGATCTGTTCCCGACCCAGTCGCGCACGACCGGTATGTCACTCGGCTACAACATCGCCGTCACGATTTTTGGCGGATTCGCGCCGTTCATCATCGCCTGGCTGATATCAGTCAGTGGCAACAAGCTCGCGCCGAGCTTCTATGTCATTTTCGCGGCCGTGATCAGCTTGATCTCGCTCCTCTCCGTACGCAAGAAACTGGGCCTGCGCTAAAACCATAGGAAACCACCATGACCACATCTGAAGAAACCTTCCCCATTCCGGATCTAGGCGCCATCACCGAGCTGCATGGCGAACTTCAACGCTGGGTACGCACGACGCCTGTCGTTGCAAAATCCGATTTTGATCCTGTCGCAGGCACTGACGTTTTCTTCAAATTCGAATTGCTGCAAGCCAGCGGAACGTTCAAGGCGCGCGGGGCATTTTCCAATCTGCTTGCGCTTGACGAAGCTCAGCGCAACGCTGGCGTCACCTGCGTCTCTGCCGGCAACCACGCCGTCGCGGTCGCGTACGCCGCCATGCGTTTGGAAATTCCCGCCAAGGTCGTCATGATCAAAACGGCAAGCCCTGCCCGCGTGTCCCTATGCCGGCAGTATGGCGCCGAGGTGGTCCTCGCCGAAGACGGCCCCTCTGCATTTGAAACAGTACGCCGTATCGAAAGCGAAGAAGGCCGATTCTTCGTCCACCCCTTTAACGGCTATCGCACTGTCCTGGGCACCGCGACGCTGGGCTACGAATGGCTGCAACAGGCAGGCAAGCTTGACGCCGTCATCGTCCCCATCGGCGGCGGCGGTTTGATGGCAGGTGTCAGCACAGCAATCAAACTGCTCGATCCCCAATGCCAGGTCATCGGCGTAGAACCCGAGGGCGCCGATGCCATGCATCGCAGTTTTGCCACCAATGGCCCCATCAAGATGGGCCCCATGCAAAGCATCGCCGACAGCCTGATGGCGCCTCATACCGAGCAATACAGCTATAACCTGTGCCGTCAGAACGTCGACCGTCTCGTCACCGTCTCGGATGATGATCTGCGTGGCGCGATGCGGCTGCTGTTCGATCAACTCAAACTTGCGACCGAGCCCGCGTGCGCTGCGGCGACCGCAGCGTTGGCAGGAAAACTCAAAGACGAGTTGGCAGGCAAACGAGTCGGCGTATTGCTCTGCGGCACCAACACCGATCCCGCGACGTTCGCGAAACATCTGAACGTCAAGTAGTCTCTGAGCGACGGCCAACATCATGCAGGCGATGTGCGGTGTTGGCCAATCACCATGCGGCAAGCTGGTGCGGGTTTAAACGCTGACCCGCTGCGGCCCGTCAATCGCGACCACGCGAGAAAATCATACATACCGGGCTTCCCACCGTCACCAGGTCTGCGGCCGGCGACAACTGGCCCGTTGCCCCATCCACTCGCATCGCCACGATGCTGTCGCTATCTTCATTCAGCGCGTACATGAAACGGCCACCAGGCAAGAACGTCATATAACGCGGCGTTCGCCCTCCGGACGCATGGGCGTCCATCCACGTCAGCATCCCTGTCGCCGCATCGACACGAAACACGGCGATGCTGTCATGCCCGCGATTCGAGGCATAGACGTAGCGCCCATCATCACTCACTATGATTTCAGCCGCGCGGCTGTTGCCGGTAAACGTTGAAGGCAGCGTCGACAGGATCTGCAGCGGATTCAACGACCCGGTGTTCGCGTCGTAGCGATACGCTGTCACCGTCGAATCCAGCTCGTTGACACAATACGCATACTGCGCCGATGGATGGAACGCGATATGGCGTGGCCCAGAGGCTTCGCGTGCCACCACCTCGACGGGCGGCGCGGACAACCGGCCCTCGTCAAAACGGAACGAGAGCACACGGTCAGTCCCTTTATCGGGCACCACCACATATCGGCCATCCGGCGAAAATGGACAGGCATGCGGTTTGGCATGCGGCTGCTCGATACGATGCGGGCCAGCAGCGCCCTGCACCTGCACAAGCTGCATCAATGGCAACAGCGAACCATTCTCGGCGATCGGCAACACTGCCATACTCGCGCCTATGTGATTGCATACGACCAGATATTTTCCACTGGGATCCACGGCAAGATCGACCGGATTCTTGCCCTGTGTCTGTTCGGTATTCAACGCCCTCAACATCCCGCTGCCGACATCGACAGCATAGGCGCTCACCCGCGTCGTATCGCCATGCACGGCATACAATCGATCCCCGCGCGCGTTCAGTGTCAGAAAGGACGGATTTTCCAATCCGCTCAACAACTGAATCCGCTGCAAGGCCGCCGTTTCCGGATCGACCTTGAACACGCTGATCCCTTCGCCTCGCGCATTGCGCTCACGCGTCGTGCGGCTTCCTACATAGGCGTACATGACGTCTCCCGATCAATGCTCAGCCGTGATATTGGCCTGCGTCACGATCGACTTGTACTGCTCGCTCTCGTGCTGAATGAATTGCTTGAACTCAGAGACAGACATTGCTTGTACTTCGCCGCCCTGATCGCGCAAGCGCTGCACCAACTCCGGATCCTTCAACGCAGCCGTCACGGCCAGATTGATACGCGCCAGCACCGGTTCGGGTGTCTTGGCAGGCGCAAACAGGCCAAACCAGTTCTCCAGACGATACGCCGATAGCCCCGGCGTTTCCGCGATAGCGGGAATGTCCTTGGCGAAGCTCGCCCGTTGTGCTGACGTCACCGCCAGCGCCTTGACCCGATTCGCATCGATGAACGGTTTAGCTCCGGCGTAACTGACAAACGTCATATCCACATTCCCGCCTGCCACATCCGCCAATTGCCCGGCTGCGCCTTTATATGGGACGTGCACCATCTCAACGCCGGCGATGGATTGCAGCAACGCCCCGTTCAAGTGCTGTGGATTGCCCACGCCGCTTGTCGCATAGGTCAGTTTGCCCGGATTAGCCTTGGCCTGGGCCACCAACTCGGCAACGGTGTTCACCTTCAGCGACGGCCCAGCCACCAGCACATTCGGTACTCGCGCAACGAGCGAAATCGGCGCCAGGTCCTTTTCGGGCTCATATGCCATGCGCGCTTTGTACACGTATGGATTGATCGCCGTTTCGCCTGCCGACCCTAGCAGCAAGGTATAGCCATCGGCGGGAGCTCTGGCCACAAACTGCGCCCCCAGCATCCCGCTGGCACCCGGCTTGTTTTCCACCACGATGTTCTGATGCAAAGAATCGCGCAGCTTTTCAGCCAGCAGGCGGGCCATGACGTCGACGCCGCCCCCGGCCGAAAACGGCACGATCAGCGTGATGGGGCGGCTGGGGTATTCCTGAGCAGAGGCCGGCAGCGCATGTCCCACCAACCCGGCCAACGCCAGCAGCCCCAGCATATGAAATTTACGAAGAATGGACATGCACGTCTCCAATATGGCTTTTTTTGATAAGGATGAGGCGGCCATTGCGGTGACCGTTTTTTATATTGCATTTTTTAAATTGAAAATGCAATAATGGATTCCATGGAACCTGCCCACTTGCCCCCTGCCAACCCGGCCACGTTGGTTATCGGATCGCAAACCTACGCCATCGTCGACCTCCCTGGCCCATTTGGCGCCGAGTACTTTCGGCTCCCCGTCGTGCTGCGTCTGCTGCTGGAGAATGCGCTGCGCAATATGCAGGGCAGCGAGCGGGACAGCGCAATACAGGCGCTGTTTGACTGGCTGCAGACGGGCTCGAGCGAAGCAGAGATCGCATTTCAGCCGGGCCGGGTGCTCATGCACGACACCACCAGCACCCCTGCCCTGGTAGACATCGCCGCCATGCGCGATGCCCTGGCCGAGGCGGGCGTCGACCCAGCGGTGCTCAATCCCGGATTACCGGTGGATGTCTCCGTGGACCATTCCCTGGCAGTCGAGGCCTATGCCCAGCGCGACGCCGCGGCGCAGAACATCGGCCATGAGATCCGCCGCAATCAGGAGCGTTATCGCTTTCTACGCTGGGCCTCACAGGCCCTGGAGGGCGTGCGCATCAACCCGCCTGGCACGGGCATCATGCACACGATCAACCTGGAGCAATTGGCAACGGTCGTGCAAGTCGATCAACGCGACGGGCAGGACTGGCTCGTGCCCGACATGATGATCGGCACCGACAGCCATACCCCCATGGTCAACGGCATCGGCGTGCTCGGCTGGGGCGTAGGCGGCCTGGAAGCGCAGACCGTGATGTTCGGCATGCCCACGATGTTGCGTATCCCGGATGTCATCGGTGTCGAGCTCAACGGAGCTTTGCCGCCCGGGGTCTTGGCCACGGACTTGGCTTTGACGGTCACGCAACAGCTGCGCGGCTTGGGGGTATCCGGTGAATTCGTCGAGTTCTACGGCCCCGGCGTCTCTACCCTGTCGGCCAGCGAACGCGCTGTCGTGGCCAATATGGCCCCGGAATATGGAGCCACCACCGGTTACTTTCCCGTTGATGAGCATACCTTGGCCTATCTGCGCCAGACCGGCCGATCCGAGTCGACCATCGAACATGTACGCCGCTACGTGCAACGCACAGGACTATGGTTCGATCCCTGTGCCCGCCCCCGTTATACGCGCACCCTGCACATTGCACTGGACCAGATCGGCATGCACGTCGCTGGTCCGAGGCGCCCGCAAGACCTGTTGCACTACCGCGAGGTACCAGCGACGCTCGACGTGCTGGCATTTCAGCCGGCGGACTCCCACACCGATCTACCGCGTTATCCCGTCGCCATCGCAGCCATCACGAGTTGCACCAATACCACCGACCCTGGCCTGCTCATGGCTGCCGGTATCGTCGCCCGCAAGGCGCGCGCCCATGGCCTCAAAGTTCCTCATTGGGTCAAAACGTCTCTAGGGCCCGGCTCTCCTGCCGCGGCCAGTTATCTGCAGCGCGCGGGCTTGATCGACGATCTGTCGGCCGTGGGCTTTGATATCGTGGGCTATGGCTGCACCACCTGCATCGGCAACTCAGGCGCCTTGCCTGAGGCCATTACGCAAGCAGCCAAAGCGGGCAACATCCATCCTGTCGCCATGCTGTCCGGCAATCGCAATTTCCCGGGCCGCATTCACCCTGACCTGGATCTGGGTTTTCTCATGTCGCCGCCGCTCGTCGTTGCCTATGCCTTGACCGGTGACGCCGAGCGGGATCTGGGCAGTGATCCCTTGGGGCACACTGATGACGGCAAGCCCATCTATTTGCAGGACCTATGGCCCACCCACGCAGAGATTCAGGCTTGTCTTCAGGCCGGCTTGGACGCAGCGGATTTCCGGCGAGATTTTCAGATCGCGCAGCGCAATCCGTTGTGGCAGCAACTCGATGCGCCGTCATCGCCTCAGTTTCCCTGGAACCCAGCTTCGACGATTCTGCGCCGGCCGCCCTTTGCTGCCACCGACGCAGGCAGTCAACTGGGACACTACACAGCGCATCCGCTCCTGGTCGTGGGCGACGACATCACCACCGACCATATCTCGCCGGCCAGCGCCATTCCTGCCGACAGCCTGGTCGCGGACTTTCTGGTCGAACGCGGTGATGATCGCGACGACTTGAATGTTTTCGCATCACGCCGCGGCAACTGGGAAGTCATGCTGCGCGCGGCATTTCACAGCAAAACACTCGTCAACTTGCTATGTCCAGAGGCGCCCGTGGCGCACACGCGGCATGCGCCCACAGGCGACGTACTGCCGCTCTGGGAGGCCGCACAGCGCTACCGTAATGCGGGCGATTCGCTCGTCCTGATTGCAGGCGAACGCTACGGCACCGGCTCTTCCCGCGACTGGGCGGCCAAGGGCCAGCGGCTGCTCGGCATCCGCGCCGTCCTGGCGCTGAGCTTCGAACGTATCCACCGTTCCAATCTGATAGGCATGGGTATATTGCCGCTGCGCCTGCCGGCAACTCATGGCCCCGACGCCCTGCAGATTCAATCCGGCGACCGTATCGAGATCGACGCGCCCGCGAGCGCGATCACGCCGCGCTGCGACATTGCGGTACGCATCCACCGCCAAAACGGTTCGATCACCGCTTTCAGCGCGCGCGCCGCGGTAGAAACTCAACTGGAAGTGGACCTGCTTGCTGTCGGCGGCGTCATCCCCGCCATCTTGCGCGACACCTTGGCGGCACACCCCGTTTCGAATAGGGTGGCGGACTGATTCTGCGCTACAGTCCCGAGCATGACTCCGCAAAAATCCCTCGCCGCACAGATCGTTGAACTCATCCATATGGATGGCCTGGCCGTCGGTGCTCATTTGCCTGCGCAAATGCTGGCCGACCGGCTGCGGGTGTCACGCTCGCCGATCAACGAGGCGCTGCAGCAACTGCACGAAAAAGGGGTGTTGAGCCGGCAACGCAATCGCGGTTACTTCGTCGCTCAAGCCGTCCCTGCGCGCGCCGACGAGTTGGCGGCAGAATTGGGGCTACAAGAACACGACGTCCTCACCAACGTCTACTTTCGCATCGCCGACGATCTGCTGCACGGGGAATTGCCGGCAGCCTTTACCGAAACGCAAATGCGCACGCGATATCAGCTGACGCCGGCGCAATTGAACGCTATCCTGGGACGCATTGCCAACGAAGGCTGGGCCGAACGCCGTCCTGGCTACGGTTGGGAGTTCTCCGGCATGATGCACACGCCCGACGCATTGCTGCAGTCCTATCGTCTGCGGTTGGCACTGGAGCCGGCCGCACTACTTGAGCCGGGATACCACCTGGACCCCGCCATCCTGGCACGCTGCCGCCAGGCTGAACTGCACCTGCTGGCAGGCGGCATCGAAACCGATACCGCAGATCAGCTCCATGACCGTGGCGTGCGCTTTCACGAATCGCTGGTAGAGGCTTCAGGCAATCCGTTCTTTATCGACACCGTACGTCGCGTCAATCGCGTACGCCGCCTGCTGTCCTATCGATCGATGCGCGATCGAAAACGCTACAAACAGCATTGCGAACAGCACCTGCACATCCTGGAATTACTGGAGCAAGGCCGCAACGCCGACGCATCGCAGGCCTTGCGCGAACATCTGCAAAGCACGCTGAGCAATATTGGGCAGATCACCGATATCCTGGCGACCGAACCCACCGCAGCAAAGCGCAGGCGCGCATAGCATTCAAGCTGGCACACCTGCCTGGCCCTTACTCCGGCTGAATGCCCGATTTCTCGGCCACCGATTTCCAATTGGCCAGTTCGTCAGCAATCACCTTGCCAAACGCAGCAGAGCTCATCGGCGCGGCCTCGGCCCCTTCTTTGAGCAGGAACGCCTTCATATCGTCGCTCTTGAGCGCTTCGTTGATGACATTGTTCAAGCGTTCAGTCACGTCAGCGGGCACATTGGCCGGTGCCAGAATTCCCCACCACAAATCCGTCGCGCTGCCTTTGTAGCCTGCCTCTTCCAAAGACGGCAGATCCGGCGCCACCGGCGAACGCTGCGCGGTTGTCACGGCCAAAGCGCGCACATTGCCGCTTTGCACCTGTCCCAGGATCGACGGCGCGCTCGCCACCAGTACATTGATCTGACCGCCGATCAGATCATTCGTCGCAGGCCCCATGCCCTTGTAGGGCACATGCGTCATCTTGATATTCGCCGCTTGCGAAAACAGCTCCGTCGAAAACTGATTGATACTGCCGATGCCCGATGTCCCGTAGTTCAACTTGCCCGGGTTTTCGCGGGCATAAGCCACCAGTTCCTGAATCGTCTTGAAAGGCTGGTCCTTGTTGATGGTGATCAGCAGCGGGCCTTGGGCAATCATCGCTACCGGCGTAAAGCTTTTTACCGCGTCATAGCCGAGGTTGGTGCGGATCGCCGCGCCCGTGGTGAACGTAGAAGACACCATACCCAGCGTATAGCCGTCCGGCGCAGCCTTGGCGACCAGCGAGTTCGCCAACACACCGCCACCCGATGGGCGGTTCTCTACCACGACGGTTTGTTTCAACGCATCGCCCATGTGCTTGGCAATGGCACGCGCAAACACATCATTCGATCCCCCTGGCGACGACCCCACGATGAGCGTGATGGGTTTGTTCGGATACGCAGCATCGGCCGCATGCGCCGCAGGCATCATCCACGTCGCCAGCGCCAGTCCCATCGCACTCAGCTGTACGACACGCTTGCCGGCCAATCCAGAAATCGATACTTTCATTCCATGTCTCCTCAATAAGGTGAAAACAGCAAAACCCACCATCCCCATGCGCATCATACGTACGCATAGAGAAAGTGGGCCCCTGGTGCATACTCGCTAGCTAATTTTTATATTGGCCTCGCGAATCAACTTGCCCCATTTGTCGTACTCGTTACGAATGAGCGTAGCAAATGCCTCAGGCGTTCCAGCGTTGGGTTCGTTGCCCTCGGCTTCCAGACGCTCTTGCACCTCTTTGCTCGACATGACTTCCACAACGGCAGCGTTGACCTGCTTGACAATATCATCTGGCAATTCGTCCGGCCCGACCAGTCCCAGCCACGTGGTCGCTTCAAAATTTTTATAACCTTGTTCTGCCACCGTCGGCAGATCAGGTAAAGCCGTCAAGCGCTTGGCGGACGTCGTCGCCAAGCCCCGAACAGCGCCCGCCTGCAGCTGTGGCATGACCGATGCCGCACTGCCAAAATAGGTGTCGACCTGGCCGCCCATCAAATCATTCATCCCTGGTCCCGCACCTTTGTAAGGCACTTGCATCACGTCGATACCTGCTTCACGCGTCAGCATTTCCCCCGCCAGATGGCCTACCGTGCCCATGCCGGCTTGCGCCATGGTGTACTTGCCCGGCTCTTTTTTGGCTGCCGCGATAAAGTCTGCCAGTGTCTTGAAGGGTGACTCCTTACGCACCACGAGGACCACCGGTTGCGCGCATACTTGGACAATCGGCTTCAGGTCCTTCAGCGGATCGAACAGCATCTTGGGATACAAGGCCGGATTGATGGCCATGTTCGATGTCTGCGCCATCGCCAAGGTATAGCCGTCAGGCTTCGCTTTGGCAGTTTGATCCAATCCGATATTGCCCGCTGCGCCCGGACGATTGTCTACGATCAGTTGCCACTTTTTCGAGACGGTGAGCTTCTCTGCCACCAAACGGGACACCGTGTCCGTACCGCCTCCCGGCGGGAAAGGCACGATCAGCCTGATGACGGTCGTCGGCCAATTATTGGACTGGGCCTGCGCCGCCCAAGGCAGCGTGGCTCCTGCTGCACCGGCAGCCGCTAGCTGCAGAAAATCGCGTCGATTCATAAACGTCTCCGTATCATTTTCTTTTAAAAGCAAACCCGTTCGCGCCCTCGGATACCTGGCACGATACGCTCGCCTGAGCTCGGCTCATCGCGGGTCTGTCGTTACACGCCAGTCATCAAACCGGCAGGCCCTTGGCACGCAACACTGCATCGAACCGCTCGGGGTCTGCCGAGCCCGTACGATTACTTTCCCGAATGCGCGCTTCTTTTTCCAGATGAGCGCGCGTGCGCGCCAATACGTCTTCGGCTTGATCTTTCGGGACAGCGATCACACCATCAGCATCGCCCACAATCAGGTCGCCTGGCAATACTGCCAATCCCGCGCAGCTGATGGGCACATTGATCTCGCCTGGACCATCCTTGCTCGGGCCGCGATGCGTGTGGCCTTTCGCAAAAATCGGCATGCCGTCTTCGGCCCACTCGGTCAGATCGCGCACTGCGCCATCAATCACCAAGCCTGCCACGCCTTTGGCCACGCAAGTCGTACGCATCAACCCGCCTACCAAAGCCTGCGTCACATCGCCGCCGCCATCAATCACCAGCACGTCACCCGGCTTTACCATCATCAGGGCCTTGTGGATCATCAGATTATCGCCCGGCCGTACACGCACGGTAAACGCCGGACCGCACATCGTCGTGTCCAGACGTGCATGATATTGACGCAGGCCTACCGTCCCGACATTACGGCTCATCGCATCGCCGATCGCAGCTGCAGGCAAGCCCTGAAAACCGCTGACCACTTCTGCCGAAGGGCCCGCGTCGCGCGGGTTGATGCGATAGCCAGCAGGCCAGGAAATCGTGGTGTCCGTGCTCATGAAATATCCTAGTAAGAAAGAAGTACAACGTCGTGGCGCACTACGCCGACACAGCCGACGCAGCCTTGAGCACCTGCGCATTCACGCAGGCCGAGGCATCCGCCGGCTGCCCCGCCAGCCACCCCAACACATTGCGCGCAGCGCCCGTGGCCATCGCAGCCAAGGCAGCGGGCGTGGACCCGCCTACATGCGGTGTCAGCACCACATTCGGCAACGTGATCAAGGGGCTACCCCCGGGCAACGGCTCGACCGCCATGGTGTCCAGTCCTGCCGCGTATAGCTGACCGTCCTGCAGCGCCTGGATCAGCGCTGCCTCGTCGACCACTTCACCTCGCGCGGTGTTGATCAACACCGCCTGCTTCGGCAAACGCGCCAAACGCGCCGCATCAAACAAATTGCGCGTACGTGCATTCAAGGGAACATGCAAACTGACCACATTGCAATGCGGTAGCATATCGTCCAGATCGCTCCACAGCGTCACACCGGGCAACGGCGAAGGCTGCCCCTGTAATGCGGGATCGTAGGCATGGACGCGCATACCGATCGCTAGACATGCTGCAGCGACACGCTGACCTACCTGGCCGAATCCCACCAATCCCAAGGTGCGGCCATGCAGTTCCAGACCATCCTGTGCGCGAGACCAGCGCCCCCCTCGCAATTCACTATCCATCCAATGAATGCGGCGCGCGGCGGCAAACATCAAGCCGAGCGTCATTTCCGCCACGGATTGCGCATTCGCCCCTGGCGTCACATACACGGGAATACCTCGTTCGGTGCAGGCCGCCACGTCGATATTGCTGACCCCGACGCCATGCTTGGAAATCACCTTCAACGTTGGACATGAGGCAATCGCCTCGGCATCGAGTGCCACGGTCCGCGAAATCACGGCGTCCACTGGCTCTGTCGCCATGATGTGGCGTACGGCTTGCACGTCGTCCGCCGCAGGCAGATAAATGACACGGGCGCCCGCTGCTTGCAGGACGTCGACCCCAGCAGGGGCCAGCTTGGGCGCCGTTACAAAAATGGTGATGGGCCTGCCGGTGGGGGCAATAGGGCGTTGCGCCGAGGTCACGAAACCGTCTCCTTGAGTTTTCTGCATTCTGGGCTGCCCAATTGATTCCGTCTACTTTAAAATTTTCATCAATTGAATCTTTTTAGCGATCAATTGGCGGCCGTCTTCCACGGCTCCACTGATTCGATTTGAAGGTTTGAACTCTCTGACAGGTAATCATCATGGACCTGCGCGACCTGAAATATTTCGTGGCTGTGGCTCATGCCGGCAATACCCGCCGGGCTGCTGACATCGTGCACCGCTCACAACCCGCCCTCACCAAGGCCATCGATCGGCTGGAGGCCTCATTAGGCGCCAAGCTCTTTGAGCGCGAAGGGCGCGGCCAACGGCTCAGTGTGGCCGGCGCTGCTCTGCTGGCTCGTGCCACACCGCTGCTGGGCACAGCCGATGCCGTACGCAACGAGGTCGCCGCGCTCGGTCGTGGCACAGCAGGTCTGGTGCGCCTGGGCAGCGGCCCTCTGGGCGCCGAGTATCTGCTGCCCACGATCTCACAGCTGCTCCTGAAAGAAGCCCCCGATGTTCAACTGCAATTGCTGATCCGCATGAATTACGAATCGCGCGTTGAACTGCGCGACGGCAACCTAGACGTGGTGCTGGGATTCGTGCCCGATCGGGAAGCCGAGTTCGTCTGTGACACCCTGCTCAAAGATGTCGTGGTCGCGGCAGCTGGCGCGCAGCATCCCATTTTCCGCAGCAGAAAACGCCTGACACTGGAATCACTGACCCATTACCGCTGGGCGCTGCCCAATGTATCCGTCGCCAGCCGCATCTGGCTGGACCAGGTGTTCGAATCCCAAGGTCTCGCGCGCCCCTACGCGCAAATCGAAACCAACTCGATTCCCCTGATTCCCCGCGTCATCGCCCACACGCATCTGCTGAGCTTCGTATCACGCCGCACCATCAGCGCCAGCCAGGGACAACTGCGAGAGATCCCCCTGCCGGCTACCACGCTGGTTCGAAATTTTGGGCTGACCTATCTCAAAGACGTCAGCCTCTCGCCTGCTGCCGAAAAACTCATCAACCTGCTGCACACTCATGGGCAGAGCCTGTTTCATGGTGACGAAGCCTGAGCCGCACAGACGTCCTAGCGGACTCGACGCAACGGAAATGTCATGTCCGCATAACGCACAAACCGCGAACCGCGTGCCAGGCAATAACCCGCCCATATCAGTAAAAACAAAGGAATACCGATATACGTCGCCGCGACGCTTATCCAGTCAATATCGTCCTCGAAAAACGCTCTGTAGTTTTGTCCCAGCGTAATGACGAGACAGACTACAAACGCGAAAATGGGCCCAAAGGGAAAGAACGGCGACACGTAAGGCAGATCCGTCAAACGACCTCCCTGCGCAACGTAACCCCGGCGAAAACGATAATGGCTGATCGCGATCCCCAGCCACGCAATAAAGCCCGTCATGCCCGACGTGTTCAACAGCCAGACATACACGGCCTTGGGGCTGAAGATAAAAGACAAAAAGCACAACGCAGCCACTGCCGCCGTCGCCAGCAATGCCAGCACCGGCACGCCGTTCGAGGCCACGCGGCTAAAGACTCTGGGCGCCTTTCCTTCGCATGCCAGAGCGTAAAGCATGCGAGTGGCCGCATACATCCCAGAATTGCCCGCCGACAACACCGAGGTCAACACCACCGCATTCATCACCGAGGCAGCCGCGAGCAAGCCCGCTCGTTCAAAAATCAACGCAAAAGGGCTGACACTGATATCTGTGACATCGTTACGCAGCAACTGCGGATCGGTATACGGTATCAAGAGGCCAATCACCCCGATCGCCAATACATAGAAAAGCAGAATGCGCCAGAACACGCTGCGCACCGCGCGCGGCAGAGTACGCGCCGGGTCCTTGGATTCTCCGGCGGCAATGCCGATCAGTTCCGTACCCTGAAACGAAAATCCCACGACCATGGCGACGCCGATCAAGGCCGCAAACCCGCCGGCAAACGGCGCGTCTCCCACAGTCCAGTTCTGCCAGCCGCCCGTTTCCCCACCACGGATGATGCCCAGCAGCATCATCACACCCATCACGATAAAGGCGATCACGGCAATCACCTTGATCAAGGCAAACCAGAACTCCGCCTCGCCAAAGCCTCGTGCCGACAAGGCGTTCAAGCCGAAAATCACGGCCAGAAACAGCGCGCTCCAGTAAATTCCCGGCACATCGGGCAGCCAATAAGACATCACGAGCTGTGCCGCAACCAGATCCACCGCTACCGTTACCGCCCAGTTGTACCAATAGTTCCAACCTAACGCGAACCCGAAGCCCGGCTCGACATAGCGCGCGCCGTATGTGGCAAAAGATCCCGATACCGGCATGGCGGCCGCCAATTCCCCCAGACTGGTCATCAGGAAATACACCATCAGGCCAATGAATACATAGCCCAGCAGCGCCCCTCCTGGCCCCGCCTGCGCAATCGTGCTGCCAGAGGCGACGAATAAACCCGTGCCGATAGAGCCGCCGACGGCAATCATGGACAGGTGGCGGGCAGCCAGCGTACGACGCAGCCCGGTCGGTGCGGGATCGCCCTGGGTGCTCGTATCAACGGCGTGGTGACTTGTGGTCTCGGCCAAGATCGTGGTTTCCTTTTTTAAGGAGATTATGCAAACAGGGCGCCAATGTAGCTCAATATGCGCAATATTGGCTCGCCGCGCCGCAAACCCCTGCCCTTCCACACCGGTAAAAGAGGCGGCAATCCACGCATACACTTGACGTAACCGACCCTCCGTGCAAGTGTTGCAATCAAGAAACACCACACCCCAATCAATAATGAGGAGACAGCAGCAAATGGCCAAATATGAAATTGTGACGATCGACGGCGATGGTATCGGCCCCGAAGTCTGCCAATCCGCCATCACCGTGCTGAAAGAAGCCTGCGGGTCCGACTTGTTGTCTTTCAGTAGCCATGAAGGCGGCGCCGATCATTACGTCAAATCCGGCCATGTCCTCCCTGATGACACCTACGCCGCCTGCAAAGCGGCCGACGCCATCCTGCACGGCGCCGCCGGCATGCCAGGAGTGACCTATCCTGATGGCACCGAAGTCGGCAACGATCTGCACCTGCGCCTGCGCTTTCGCCTGGATCTGTATGCCAACGTACGCCCTATCCGACTGTACCAGGGCGTGGACTCGCCCCTGAAATACTTCCAGCCCGGCCAGATCGACTATGTGATCGTGCGTGAAAACACCGAGGGCCTTTATGCCAGCCGCGGCGGCGGCATCGTGCTGCGCGATGAACTGGCCACCGACACCATCGTCGTCACACGCAAAGGCATCGAGCGCGTCGCGCGTTTCTCATTCGATTTGGCGCGTTCGCGAAGAGGTGCGCCGCGCGACGGCAAGCGCCGGGTCACCGTCTGCGACAAGGCCAATATCCTGCGCAGCTACGCATTTTTCCGCAACGTATGCGATGACGTCGCACGCAGTTATGACGACGTGGAAATCGACTACGCCTACGCCGATGCCATCACCGTACACATGCTCAAGCGTCCTGACACCTTTGATGTGATCGTCGCCGAGAACATGTTCGGCGACATTATTTCGGATCTGGGCGCTGGCACCATCGGCGGCATGGGGCTCTCGCCTTCGGCCGAACTGGGTGACCAGCACGGCTTGTTCCAAGGCGCGCATGGCTCGGCCCCCGACATTGCAGGACAAAACGCAGCCAGCCCATTGGCCACGATCCTCTCAGGCGCGATGATGCTGCGCTGGTTGGGAGACACGCATCATGACGGCACCCTGCGCGATGCCGCCCATCGCATCGAATCTGCCGTGGAAAAGGTGCTCGCACAAGGCGAATATGTCCCGCGAGATCTAGGCGGCAAAGCCAGTTGCACGGAGATGACCCAGGCTGTTTGCCGCGCGCTGGCGTGAGCGATTGGCCGGCGATTTGGAGCCGCTTGTCGCAGATATCACTCTACACGAGTCTCATATCTGTCGGCAGCGCCATCTCGAGTCATGAGGATGAACTCGCTCCGTGCCCCATCGTGATAAATCACACGATCCTTTAGGATGTCCATGCCGATATACCCATAGGTGAGGATGCCTCTCTCATTGATCGTTGGATTGGGAACAACTGGCTGCGATCTGAAAATCTTCCCATTGATACTCAGATCGATAAGACGCATGTATTCGTCTTGCTGGAGTTCGGCTCCGAACATATCCATCGTCCTGCCGCTCTTCGGCCCTTTCGGTTTGGAGTCGATTAATGAGGAAAGGACGTTGGTCACGGATGCACCAGTATCGACGATCAACGGAATCTTGCTTCCATCGAGTTCGACGTGAATCCCCATGACACCGTACGGATTCGGAATAGTGGCTCCTCGGCGCACATCAAGACCACTGCCTGAACGGATGTCGAATGATGGACTGGTAAAAAAACAGTTCTTTTCCAAGTCGATAACAACAGCGTTATTTTGTGCAAGTGCTTGAGGGCTGAGAATCCCTGAATAACCGTCAGCAGCGAGAACCGAGCCCCGTACTACGTGGAACTCATGACGTAGAGCGTTTCCACGATCATCCTCCAATGTTGCTTTAGCTGCCTGGGCATCGACCGAGGCAACATGCGCATCGAGTCGATGGACATCAGGGCCGGGAGTTTCGTCGAGCAAAGCTGTCTCCCACAGGATACTCACGCTGGCCCTCGTATCCAGCATCATCTTAGCGATCTTGCCGTTGACCAAAACGTGAACGGTCGGATTGGCCTTGCTATGAATGTCATCGTACTCGATGACGCTTTCGAATTGCGCTGGGCTTGCTGTCCAGTCGGAGGCGCAACTGGCTATCTCCGCCGCTCCCTGAAAGGGCGAGCTAAGCGCGACCAAGAACATAAGCCAGATAGTGGGATTGGGAATTTTCATTGCCGTGGCGCCGCCGCTTCGGTACGGTGGTTATAAGAGTGGTAGTAGACGGAATCGCCCCGTTTGATTAGAGGGCCGATTCAGAAATTTGGCACGTATTGTCCAGTACAGCAAAGATGATCAGCAATCAGACTGGTCTCGTATCGCGTCGATTTTTCAGGCTGTCTCTAACGCCTAAGACCCGAATTAGTTCAGGCCTCTAAACAGCTCGGTTTGGATGATCTTCACCCCGCATTACCAGAATTTTTCCAGCAAATGTGCCGAAGCGCCTTCGGATAGGCGGTCGGATCGGTCTGGTAATAGCGAAAACTCTGGCAGCCCCCATTTGCAAATCCCGTCGAGCGGAATAGCCTTTGCTCACGTTGACTCAGTTCACGTGCCGTTCCGCTCGGCGCAATTCGTCTTTGTGCTTTGACTGAATGCAAGCACGGATCACACTATTGCCGCGCGCGGTGCAGCCGACTCATAAAACATCAGGAGACTTCGCATGTCCACGCAGACGATACTTTGGATCCCTATTGCACATAGGAAATACGCCGAAGCCAACGGCGCAAAATATGATTCCGAACAGGGCGTATGGTACGTGGAGGGTGAAATACCATCCGCACTCGTCGAATACATCGCGCTAGCTCCCCGCACGCGCGACTATACGAAAGAGGCAGTGCCGAGTTGCCCAATCTGCGGTCATGCGATGGTGTGGATCAATACCAAGAAGCCGTTCTGGGGCTGCAGCCAATACAAGAACACGGATTGCCGAGGCTCTCGTCCCGGAGACTACGCGGCACGCTATCCAACCAGGTTCGCAGCGCCTAAATCCATCTCGAACAACGCTGCCGGCAGTTCAACATTTGTGCGTGGTATTCACCTGACTCGAATTCTGTCGCTGCTGCGCCGTTGCGTTCAAAACAATGACAAGATATTGATCTGGTTAAACGAGAACCGAACCGAGTTCAGAGGAAAGAGCGCCTTGGAACTCATGGGAACCAAAGAAGGCCTTCGGCGCGTCGAAGCATTCATTCTCGAAGCCTTCGACGTGTCGTAAAGAATAAAGGCCAGTCGTTCAACTGCGTGTAGTTTCCGGTCTGCGCGCAAACCCCATACCCGTTATCATGAGCTATTCCGTGCCTAACCCTAACGCAAGCGCACCGAGCCCCTCTCATGATCGACCCGGCGAATTTATTGGCCATCGTCCTGATGGCATCCGTGACCTATCTCACACGTATCGGCGGCTATATTCTGCTGCGCAACCGCAGCCTTGGCCCGCGCGCCACAGCGGTGCTGGAATCCGCGCCCGGCTGTGTGCTGCTAGCTGTCATTGCCCCGGTCTTTGTCTCTGACAAGCCTTCCGACCTGATCGCGCTGGCGCTGACCGTTGTTGCCGCAACGCGGCTTGCTCTCTTGCCCACAGTCCTGATCGGTGTTGTCAGCGCCGCCTTGCTGCGCCACTTCATGTCCTGACGCTCACCCTAACGTTTCGACTTACCGGCCATCCCATGCCCACCGCCAAAAAGCCAGGCGCCGCCGTACAACCGTTGTCCGATCATGCCACGCCCTGGGCCCAATGCTGCGCAGGCGCGCTTGCCAGTCTGCCGGTGCTGTTCGGCATCATTCCCTTTGCCCTGGTCCTGGGCGCGCAAGCCGCGCAAAAAGGACTGACGCCATTCGAAGTCCCATTACTGACCGGCCTGAACTTTGCAGGCGGTTCGGAATTCGCGGCGCTAGGCCTGTGGGCCGCGCCACCGCCGTTATTGCTGATCATGGCGGTGACATTCCTGGTCAATAGCCGCATGCTGGTCATGGGCGCGGCCTTGACACCCTTTTTGCGCCACTTGCCCAAGCGCAAGGTCCTGCCCTCACTGTTCCTGATGACCGATGCCAGTTGGGCGCTATCCATGGCCGATACGCGGCGGCGCGCGCAATTGGGCATAGAGCCTGCCTTCAGCCTGGCCTACTACATGGGCACCTCTTTAGTGTTCTATGTGGCATGGATCGGCTGCACGACGCTGGGCGCAATACTGGGGCCCCTGCTCGGCCATCCCGAGGCCTATGGCCTGGACATGGCCTTTCCGGCAGTGTTTCTGGTCATGCTCAGAGGCATGTGGCGCGGCGTGCGGCGAGCCGTGCCGTGGCTGGTGAGCCTGCTGGCCGCCATCGTCACCTACAAACTGGTGCCGGGCGCCTGGTATGTCGCCGCCGGTGCGATGGCGGGTATTGCCACGGCGGTCGTGTGGACGCCGAAATCGCAAAAAAGGCCTGACACACATACGCCAGCAGAGACGAGATCGCCTGAATAAACAACGAATACCGATCGACACGGCCTGCCTCCGTGCCAAAGAAAAACCCGCGCCTCGTGAAAGGCGCGGGTCCTGTACCCCAGCAAAAGGGATTTTTTGATTTAGAACGGAATATCGTCGTCCATATCGGCCAGGTTAGCCGCGCCACCTGCTGCAGGCGCTGCGGCAGCCGCCGGGCGCTGCGCCGGCGGACGCTGGGCCGGGGCGCGCTGTTGACGCGGTGCGCCCTCGTCGTAACCGCCACCGCCAAAGCCGCCTTCACCGCCGCCCTCGCGGCCGCCCAGCATTTGCATCTGGTCGGCGACGATTTCGGTGCTGTAACGGTCAGCGCCGGTGTCCTTGTCTTGCCATTTGCGGGTTTTCAGACGGCCTTCGATGTAAACCGGACGGCCTTTCTTCAGGTATTCACCCGCGATTTCGGCCAGGCGGTTGTACATCACCACACGGTGCCACTCGGTTTCCTCGCGGCGCTCACCGCTGGCCTTGTCCTTCCATTGCGAAGTGGTCGCGATGGAAACATTGCAAATCGCCGCGCCATCCGGGCTGTAACGAACTTCGGGGTCGCGTCCCAGATTGCCGACGAGAATGACTTTATTGACCGATGCCATGATGACGATTTTCCTCTAATGCCCCAGGGCAACCGACGTTGCCCCACGGACATGAAATTGCATGATTTTCCGAACTTGCCAGAACTAAACCGAAGTTATTGCACATTCCGGCCCTGATACTGCCGGGGGATGATGTATCAAGTTGTACGAACGCGTACCGCGCTATCCCCTACCGAGCGTTACCGTAAGCTTACCGCACGTTGTGATTATTTTAGTGGGGCCGGAGCGCGGAAACGTCCCACCTCATAAATACTTCCTTCAATGAGCTTCGGGAAATCGGACCCACAGAACGCTGTGCTAAGGCATTCGACGCTTCCGTGTTGATGCAGGCTGCGTAAGAATATGCATTTGACGGAATAGTGTTTAAAAGCACGAAGGAAGACCGTACCGGGTGCTTTATGCGTTTGACCCTCGCCGCTGCGCCATCCGCCTGTTGGGCCGTGACAAGACGGGCGATGACCGTTGGTACGACACGCATGTGCCGATAGCCGACAAACTGTACGACATGCACATCGAGACGTTGAGAAAGGAAGGGCAGATCAATAGCTAGGAAATTCAGTGAATTGCGCGCCACAAAGCCCGCAAAGTAACGCAAGTCGAAGTCGCCAGGGCTATGAGCGTGGAACAGGCCGCCGTCTCGAAACTGGAACGCCGCGGCGACATGTACGTCAGTACGCTGCGTGAATACGTCAAGGCGCTTGGCGGGGAGTTAAAACTAGTGGCTTCGTTCCCCGATGCAGAGATTCAGGTTCACCCTTTCGAGGCGGCACACTAACCTTCGATCACTTATGGCTCGGATCCTGGGGCGGCTTGCGCTCCGACGAGAAGGGAAACTTGAACTGCTGTCCTCCGAAACGACAAGTCATCTCGGAGGGCAGGTTTCACACACTGCAGGGAAGCGAACCGTGTAACTCTCGGTCCAGGGATTACTTAGAACCCTTCAAACCCCATAGCAGGATCGCTGATGCCATCTGCGCCGGTTTCCACGCGGCCGGCAAATCGACGGCTCCAGCCAGGCAGGGCCGCACACGTCACAGTGAAGTCATACCAACGTTTGCTGCTCGCGAGGTCCCAATGAATATCCTCGGAGGCGCCTGCTGCCACCGAGACTATCCATGGGCCTTCGTTGAAGTACGCGTTGGCCTTGATGGTAAAGCTGGCATCGCCAGTGCCATTGTTCATCGTCGTCAGATAGACGTTGCCATTGGCGATGTCGTAGCACACGCGGACTTCGGGTGCGACAGCGGTTTGCGCAGCCTGAGCGGTCAAGTCACCCTTGAATGCGCGGTGAAACCCGTTGGGTCCCAAAACCCACAAGTCGTATTCGCCAGCATCGTTGCTGGTGTCCCAAACGTCATCCAACTGCATATCGGGCTGAACCATATAGCGCCGCGGAATCCGGTCCAGGTGCAAGCGGTCATAGACGTGATAAACCGCAGCCTGTTTCCCCGTATTGGAAAAAATCAATTGGACAGTGCCCGCAGAGGAATCCGCACGTGCACTGACATGCAGTTCATAAGGCAATGCACGTGACGGACGCTCGCCAGGCTCCTGGTCTGGCAAGGACTGAGGATTAGGCAGCGGCACTGCACCCAGGGCCTCTTGCGCGGAAATCAATGCGTCGGCTGCCTCTTTGGTCGTGCGGCCCGACAACGCCGGAAACTCTGCGTTCGGCGTAGCGAAATTGAACGCGCTCGTCAGATCGCCGAACACCGCGCGGCGATACGGACTGATATTGGTTTCGGCGACACCAAAGCGTGCCTCCAGGAAACGCAGCACCGAGGTGTGATCGAACTGCTGCGAGTTCACCCAGCCACCCTTGCTCCACGGTGAAATCACGTACATCGGCACGCGCGGCCCTGGCCCATAGCAATCCCCGTCAGGCGCCGGCATGTTCGAGTTGTCCACTTCTGCGTGCGTGTAATACTCGTACGACAGCTCGTCATCGCTCAACGTGGTCTTGCCGGCCTTGGCACCCGTTGCGTCCATGGACGGTGCGCACGGCGGCGGCAGGTGATCAAAGAAGCCATCGTTCTCGTCAAAGTTCACGATCAGGACGGTCTTGCTCCACACCTCGGGATTCGCGGTCAACGCATCCAGCACTTCCTGCGTGTACCACGCGCCTTGCGCAGGACTTGAAGGTCCGGGGTGTTCCGAATACGTCGCAGGTGCGACGATCCAGGTGACCTGACGCAGCTTGTTGTTCAGCACGTCTTCTTTAAACGTCGTGAGGAAGCCTCCGTCGGGCATGGTGTTTGCGATGCCCTTGTACAAGGGCGCGATCGCGTCGTCGGTCGAGGCATCGTAGGCGGGATTGTTATCCACATCGTGATAGACCGGCTTGCCCGAATCCAGATTCGCTTGGCGATATTGCTTAAAGCCAATCAACGGATTATCGGTGAAGTTGCCCGGGACGTTTTGATAGACCATCCACGTCACGCCCGCTTTTTCCAGGCGCTCGGGATAGGTCGTCCAGTTGTAGCCCGTCGTGTTCAGGTCCGTGGTCGAATTCAATCCATCCCACTCGTTGTTGACCACCACTTTGCCATCGGTCGTCGTTGCGCCGTTGGTGCCGGTCATATGAAAGAGGCGATTCGTATTGGTGCCGCCATGCAGCGAGCAAAAATACGCATCACAGATCGTGAACGCATTGGCCAAGGCATATTGGAACGGCGCTTCCTGTTCCGTGAAATAGCCCATCGATTGCTGTTCTTTGTACGTAGGCCATTGATTCATACGGCCACAATCCCAGGCATTGCGGGCATCCACCCACGAATGCGGGGTACCGCTGACGCGTTGCGCATTGCCTTCGGACTGATCCAGATGATAGGGCAACACCAGTGCACCGTTGGCGTCTTTCTGTTGCCATACATTCAAACCGGCGCTGAGCGGAATAGGAAACCGGTCACCGAATCCGCGCACGCCCGACAAGGTGCCGAAATAGTTATCGAACGAACGGTTCTCTTGCATCAGGATCACGACGTGCTCGACGTCCATGATCGTGCCCGTGGCATTGTTGGCCTCGATCGCCAGCGCGCGGCGGATGCTGGGCGGGAACATGCTGAGGGCAGCCGTTGAAAAAGTCGCACCGAAGCTCGTGCGCAGAAAATTTCGCTTCGAATGATTGATCGTCATATCAGGATCTGCAACATGTTATCCAGGGCTCAAGGCGCACAGCGCAATTGCGGCGGCGTCGAGGTATCGGGCGTGGAGGTGTCGGGAGGCGTGCCGGTGTTGTCATTCGAGTCGTCATCGCTGCCGCTGCCGCAACCTGCAAGCACGCACGTAAGCCCAACGATGGCGAGCAACACCCGGGCGTGGCGTACGTATCTGGCGCACGCCCATTCAGTCGATTCTGGTTTCATAAGAAATGGAAAACTCGAGAGGATGATTGGAAACACAGTCGACACGCCGAGCCTGAGACGCTGCACACTGCAGCACCATGATGTTGCGCTGGCACGCACAGCACAGCGAGAACCCTCGTCACGCAGCGATGACTATGTGTCGCCTCTTGCTAGCCAAGAGACTGAGAAATTCTAGGAAGGCAGAGAAACGGGACCGTTACAGCGAGTCGATAAATGCTGATAGGCTCATCGAAGTATTTGGGCTATTGATTCAGCTTCCAGACAGCTTCATCAATCGCCACGGTCATCGTGCGCGCAAAGAAAAACGCGTGGCTGGCCGGCAAATCGGCAGCGCACGCGCCCAGGCAAAGAAAATCATATGGCGATCGTCATATGGCTAACACATGACAACGATCGAACGAATGAAACAGACAGACCGATAAAGCGGCGATCAGTCGCGTGTTTCGAGGACTTTGTTGATGCGCAGTGCCAGCAAGGTGCACACCGTGCCCGACAGCAGATAAACACTCACGGCCACCAATCCAAACCGTGCCGACAAACCCAAGGCGACCAGCGGCGCAAAGGCCGCGCCGATCAGCCACGCCATGTCCGTGGTCAGAGCCGCGCCCGTGTAGCGATAACGCCGGATGAAGTTGGCCGTCACGGTTCCCGAAGCCTGGCCATAAGACAACCCCAACAGCACAAAACCGATCAGGATGAACGCGTTCTGTGCGCTGGGTCCACCACCCAATAGCCACGGCGTAAACAGCGCATAAATGCTGATCAGTACCGCCAACAAGCCCAGCGTAGTACGGCGTCCGATACGGTCGGCCACCATGCCCGAGGCGATAATCCCCAGGATGCACAACACTGCCCCGACGATCTGTACGATCAACACCTGGGGAATTTCTTGCGACTCGCGGATCGCGATCCACGACAACGGGAACACCGTCACCAAGTGGAACAGCGCATAGCTGGCCAACGCGGCAAAAGCGCCAATGAACATGTTATAGCCCTGATCCCGCACCATCTCGCTGACAGGGATGGGCTCGAGTTCGCCTTCTTCGAGCAGTTGCGTATATTCCTCTGTGACCACCAGGCGCAGCCGCGCAAAGAGCGCCACGACGTTGATCGCGAACGCCACAAAGAACGGATAGCGCCAACCCCAGGCGAGAAAGTCTGCCTCGGTCAGCGTGACATGCAAAAAGAGAAACAGCGCGCTGGCGACCATGAAGCCCACAGGCGCCCCCAACTGCCCCAGCATCGCATACCAGCCGCGACGATTGGATGGAGCATTGAGCGCCAGCAGCGAGGGCAGCCCGTCCCACGATCCGCCAAAGGCCAGGCCCTGCATGCAACGAAAGATGGACAGCAACACGATGGCATAGGGCCCTATCAGCTCGTAGCTGGGCAAAAATGCCATGCCTACGGTCGCGGTGCCCAGCACGAACAATGCCACCGTCAGCTTTGTGGCGCGGCCCCAGTGCCGCTGAATGGCCATCGAGACGACCGTGCCGACAGGACGCATGATGAAGGCGAATGAAAAGATCACGAATGACCAGATCG
Organism: Bordetella muralis; assembly: GCF_965139205.1. GTDB lineage: Bacteria > Pseudomonadota > Gammaproteobacteria > Burkholderiales > Burkholderiaceae_B > Bordetella_A > Bordetella_A muralis. The sequence goes on along the minus strand of NZ_CBCSIU010000010.1, from coordinate 78,975 downwards.
TGCCTTGCAAGGGCCCTTCAAAGGGGAAAAACACCCTGGGAAAAACCAGTACGCACGCAATGCCGAAAACAAAGAAATCGAAATACTCGGACGCTCTGCCCACCACCACGCCGACGGCAATTTCGCTGGGCGCGACCTTGGCGTGACTACCCTGTCCGTTGGGCAACGGTGCGCCAGGAACAGGGGGAATATGACCAGGATATTGCGTAGTGGTCGACATGAGCTAGCTCGCAAAAAGAAGGGCTGGGTACACCTTGTCTACGATCTTGCAACATACGGCTAGTAGGGTACGCTCATGTCAGGGAGGGCCGCAAGCGTCTTGGCATGACTCTGTCTGCCATACACGTCGATTCATAGACAAAATACGCTGGGCGCTAGATTTTTCTTCATATCCAGCGTAGTGTTGCGCTTACTTCCCACGGTTACGTTTTCGGGGTTTGGCCATGCCGTCTTTCCCAAGGCTCCGCGGATTGATCCTGTTTGCCCTCGTGCCCTTGCTGGCCGGGTGCGACGCGGTATTGCTATCGCCCTCTGGCGATATTGCCCTGCAGCAACGTAATCTCATCATCATCTCGACCGTCCTGATGCTGTTGATCATCGTGCCGGTCATCGCGCTGACGTTTCTGTTCGCGTGGCGCTATCGCGAAACTAACCAGTCCGCCCATTACGATCCCGACTGGAATCACTCGACCGTACTCGAATTGCTGATCTGGGCCGCGCCGCTGCTCATCATCATTGCGTTGGGCGCATTGACTTGGGTCAGTACGCACCAGCTCGATCCATACCGGCCTCTGGCCAGAGTCGCCGAAGGCCGCGCCGTGCCGCCAGATACAAAACCGCTGGTAGTAGAAGTCGTCGCACTGGACTGGAAATGGCTGTTCCTCTACCCCGAACAGGGTATCGCGACGGTCAACGAGATGGCGGCGCCCGTTGACCGTCCCATTCAGTTCAAGATCACCTCGTCATCGGTCATGAATTCCTTTTTTGTGCCCGCGCTGGCAGGTCAGATCTATGCCATGCCAGGCATGCAGACCACACTGCATGCCGTGATCAATCACCCCGGCACCTACGAAGGCCTGTCTGCCAACTACAGCGGCGCCGGGTTCTCGGGCATGCGCTTTGCATTCCATGGTGTCGATCAAGCCGGATTCGACAAATGGGTAGAGAACGCGCGCGCTGCGGGCAATACGCTCGGCCGCGATACTTACTTGCAGTTGGAACAACCCAGCGAGCGCAACCCCGTGACGCGATACGCGAGCGTCGCACCCGGCCTGTTTGACGCCATCGTCAACCGATGCGTAGAGCCCAATCGTATGTGCATGAAAGACGTCATGGCCATTGACGCTCAAGGCGGTTTGGGAATCCCGGGCGTCTACAACGTGACGAGCCTGGATCCGACCGTGCGCGAACGCCTCGGGTTGACGCAAACGCCCTCGCGTAAATATGTGGGCTCCATGTGTACTTCGCCGGCGCAATTACTGCTCTGACAGGGCCAGCCATTGGCATGGGCCGAGTACCGATGGAGTCGTGAAATGATGGTCTTTAGCCTGAGATCGAGATGACTGATCAAACAGACCTTACCCGCCTGATCTTCGGTCGACTGACCTGGGAATCCATTCCGTATCATGAGCCCATCCTGGTCGTGACTTTTATTGTCGTGGCCCTCGGAGGCATCGCGGTGTTGGGCGCCATCACCTACTTCGGGAAATGGGGCTATCTCTGGCGCGAGTGGTTCACCAGCATCGATCATAAGAAGATCGGGATCATGTACATGATTCTGGGCATCATCATGCTGCTGCGCGGATTCTCCGATGCCATCATGATGCGCTCACAACAGGCCATTGCATTCGGGGATTCCGCGGGATATCTGCCCCCGCATCATTACGATCAGATCTTCACCGCGCACGGTGTGATCATGATTTTCTTTGTCGCCATGCCGTTGGTCACGGGGCTGATGAACTACATCGTGCCCTTGCAGATCGGCGCGCGCGATGTGGCGTTTCCGTTTCTGAACAACTTCAGTTTCTGGATGACGACCGCTGGCGTCATTCTGGTGATGTTGTCGCTGTTTATCGGCGAGTTCGCCAAGACGGGATGGTTGGCGTATCCACCCTTGTCGGGCATTGCGCATAGTCCGGATGTCGGGGTGGATTACTACATCTGGGCGTTACAGATCGCCGGTGTGGGAACACTGCTGTCAGGCGTCAATTTACTGGTCACGATCGTCAAGATGCGTGCGCCGGGCATGACGATGATGCGCATGCCGATTTTCACGTGGACGGCGCTGTGCACCAACGTGCTGATCGTGGCGGCCTTTCCGGTCTTGACCGCGGTGCTGGCGCTATTGACGATGGATCGCTATGTAGGCACGAATTTTTTCACGGCGGATTTCGGCGGCAACGCCATGATGTACGTGAACTTGATCTGGATCTGGGGCCATCCCGAGGTCTATATCCTGATCTTGCCGGCCTTCGGCATTTTCTCCGAGGTGGTGGCGACGTTCTGCCGCAAGCGATTGTTTGGTTACGCGTCCATGGTGTATGCCACGGTCGTGATCACCGTGCTGTCATATCTGGTCTGGCTGCACCATTTTTTCACCATGGGATCCGGGGCCAGCGTCAATTCGTTTTTCGGGATCACGACGATGATCATCTCGATCCCGACAGGCGCGAAGATTTTCAATTGGCTGTTCACGATGTACCGCGGGCGAATTCGATTCGAAGTCCCCATGCTGTGGACGATGGGCTTTATGGTCACCTTTGTGATCGGCGGCATGACGGGCGTGCTGCTGGCGGTGCCGCCTGCGGATTTCGTGCTGCACAACAGTTTGTTCCTGATAGCGCACTTCCATAACGTCATCATCGGCGGCGTGCTCTTCGGCCTGATGGCAGGCATCACCTACTGGTTCCCGAAAGCGTTCGGCTACAAACTGGATCCCTTCTGGGGCAAATGTTCGTTCTGGTTCTGGCTGGTGGGTTTCTATGTCGCCTTCATGCCGCTGTATGCACTGGGGTTGATGGGCGTGACCCGTCGCGTGAACCATTTCGACGATGCCTCACTGCAGATATGGTTTCAGGTCGCGGCGTTCGGCGCGTTCCTGATCGCCCTGGGAATCGCCAGCTTCCTGATTCAATTGGTGGTGAGCTATCGCCGCCGCGAATCGCTGCGCGACTTCACGGGCGATCCTTGGGGGGGCCGCACGCTGGAATGGTCCACCTCGTCACCGCCGCCAAGCTATAACTTTGCCTTTACGCCACGCGTCCACGATCAAGACGCATGGGCGCAAATGAAGCAGTACGGCTATCAGCGGCCGCAACAGGGCTTTATCCCCATCCATATGCCTAGAAACACCTGGGCCGGCATTGTGCTGGCCGGCATCAGCATGGTGATGGGATTTGCGCTGATCTGGCACATGTGGCCGTTGGCGATTCTCTCGTTTGCGTCCCTGATCGTGGTGGCAATCATCCATACCTTCAACTACAAGCGCGACTACTACGTGCCGGCCGAAGACGTCGTGCAGACCGAAGCCGCGCGCACCCGGTTGCTGGAACAACATGTCTGATACCTTGGCCCCTCCCCTGACCGGCAGCGGCACGCCGCCGTCCGAGCCCGTGTTCTACGTTCCAGGCGAACACCACCCCAAGAACGGCACCTTGTTGGGGTTCTGGGTGTACCTGATGAGCGACTGCCTCATCTTTGCCTGCCTATTTGCGACCTATGGCGTGCTGGGGCGCAATTATGCGGCAGGCCCATCGGGCGCGGATCTGTTTGACCTGCCGCTGGTGGCGGTCAACACCTCGTTGTTGCTGCTGTCGTCGATCACGTACGGCTTTGCGATGCTGGAAATGCGCAGCAAACGCGTCGGCATGGTCCAACTGTGGCTCGCCATTACCGGGATCTTGGGCCTGGGCTTTCTATCACTGGAAATGTATGAGTTCGTACACCTGATCGAGCAAGGCGCCGGGCCGCAGCGCAGTGCGTTCTTGTCGTCTTTCTTTACCTTGGTCGGCACCCACGGTCTGCATGTGACCTTTGGCATTGTCTGGTTGGTCACACTGATGATGCAGGTAAACAAACACGGACTGATCCCGGAAAACCGCCGGCGGCTGATGTGCTTGTCCATGTTCTGGCACTTTCTGGATCTGATTTGGGTCGGCGTGTTCACCTTTGTCTATCTGATGGGAATACTGCCATGACCCAGCATACCGAGAATCTGGCGGACCGCGGCATGGGCCATCATCACGATCATGGGCACCACGACGATCATGATGACGTTGGTCATGGCACCTTCAAAAGCTATGTCACGGGCTTTGTCCTGGCCGCGATTCTGACTGCCATTCCCTTCTGGTTGGTCATGGGCAAAGTCATGGAAAGCTCGCGCACTACTGCGCTGGTGCTGCTCGCCTTTGCCGTCGTGCAGATCGTGGTGCACATCGTCTACTTTCTGCACTTGGACACCAAGGCCGAAAGCGGCTGGAACATGTTGGCATTCATTTTTACCCTGGTACTCGTTGTCATCACGCTTAGCGGATCGATCTGGATCATGTATCACCTGGATTCGAATATGATGCCCATGTCTGTTCACGACATGCGAAATATGCCTTGATGACTCCAGGAAAAGCAGAAACCCAATCCCCCGCTCCCCGTCCCCGCAGTACCGTCACCCTGATCGTCTTCGGGGTGATTGCGCTCGCCATTTTTGCCGCGCTCTGCGCGCTGGGCACATGGCAAGTCCATCGTCTTGCCTGGAAAGAAGCCCTCATCGCCAGCGTCGACGCGCGCGTGCACTTGCCTGCGGTGCCTGCACCGCCCGAGGCCGACTGGCCGGCCTTGACCTATGACAATGCGGAATACCGCCACGTCACCGTGTCCGGCCAATATGAGTTTGATCGGCAGACCCTGGTCCAGGCGGTCACCGACCTGGGCGGCGGCTACTGGGTCATGACCCCGTTGCGACTGGCCGACGGCAGCACGATTTTGATCAACCGCGGCTTTGTTTTGCCCGAATGGCGCAAAAACCCGCCTGTGGAGACCGCCCCCGCGGAACCGGCGCAGGTCACGGGTCTGTTGCGCATGGGTGAGTCCGGCGAGGCCTTTTTGCGGAATAATGACCCGGCTGCCGATCGCTGGTACACGCGTGACCTGCAGGCCATTGCAACGACGCGCCAGTTGATCCGTGTCGCCCCGTATTTCATCGATGCGGATGCCGCCAGCAATGGCAACAACCGGGATCCCGCGCGTGCGCCCGTAGGCGGATTGACTGTGCTCACGTTTGCCAACAGCCACCTGAGCTATGCCATTACGTGGTATGCCCTGGCCGTGATGCTGCTGGTGGGAGTCTGGATTGTGGTGCGCGAGGAAAAACGGCGGCGCAAAGGCATACAGTCGTAAAACCGTTCGAGACGTCCGGTTTCAGGTGGCGTTGCCTCGTCCGGCGCAGTGATACGGCCGCTGGCGTGTTTAGCCAGACCCGTGCCGTGACGAAGAAGCCCTGCGCAACTACCCTGCTGGGTTCACGGCAGTGGCTTCAATGCCCACGTCACGGCCAGCCACAGCACCGACAGACCCGCCGCCCCCAGGAACACGGCATTCGTACCCACATGCGCGGCCAGCCAGCCGCCCAGCGCACCGCCGCAGAACAAGCCTGCAGCCTGGGCGGTGTTGTAAAAGCCTAGCGCCAGGCCCTTGTACTGGGCAGGCGCCACGCGCGACACCAGCGACGGCTGCAAGGCCTCCAGCACGTTGAATGCCACGAAAAAGGCCGTCATCACGAGCGCCAGGGTATAGAAACCCTGACTGGCCATGGGCAGCAGCGCGCACACCACTATCAACCCGGCTACAGCAGCGCGTAGCGCGCCCCGGTGCGCCCGGCGGCGTTCAGCGATAAAGATCACGGGCACCATCAGGACGAATGACACCACGATGATGGGAAGATAGACCTTCCATAGCGCTTGCGCGTCCAACCCTCCGGTATGCGCCAGCAAGGCTGGCACCACGACAAAAAGCGCGACTTGGGTACAGTGCAGGACGAATACGCCGAAATTCAGGCGCAGCAAATCGGTATGGGCCAGGACAGCACGCGGGCCCGCATTGTTCATACTGCGCGCGTCGGTCCGAGGGACGACCGGCACGACCCAGCGCGCAACGGCCAGGCTGGCTACGCCCAGACAGGCGATCGTCCAGAACAAGCCGGACAAGCCCCACCACCCTACCAGCAAGGGCGAGAGCACCAGCGACACGGCAAACGACAAGCCGATAGAACCGCCCACCATAGCCATGGCGCGCGTACGCACCTCATCGCGTGTCGCGTCGGCCAGCCAGGCGGTAACGGCGGCGGAAATGGCGCCGGCGCCCTGAATGGCACGGCCTATGGTGATCCAGAACACGTCCTGCGCCTGGGCGCACACGACACTGCCAATGATGAATAGCACCAGGCCGGCGATCACGACGGGACGCCGTCCCCAACGGTCCGACGCCAGGCCAAACGGAATCTGCATGAAGGCCTGAGTCAGCCCATACATGCCCAGCGCCAGCCCTACTTTCATGGGGTCGTCGCCCCCCGGCAGGCCACGAGCCGCGACGGCGAATACCGGCAGCAATAGGAACAGGCCCAGCATCCGGCAGGCAAACAGGCCGGCGAGCGCTACGCTGGCGCGCCTTTCAGACGGGGTCAACTTCAGTTTGGGTTCGGCCGGCATGCAACAGGGATGGAAAAAGCCTCAGCGCGCTATAGTACCAAGTTGGCCTTTGAAACTGCTGAATCTGCCCGATGAACGCGATACGCATCCGGGGTGCTCGCACCCACAACCTCAAAAACGTCTCGCTGGACCTGCCTCGCCACAAGCTCGTGGTGGTAACAGGGCTGTCTGGCTCGGGCAAATCATCGCTGGCTTTTGACACCTTGTACGCCGAGGGGCAGCGCCGCTACGTGGAAAGCCTGTCGGCCTATGCCCGGCAGTTCCTGCAATTGATGGATAAACCCGATGTCGATCTGATCGAGGGCCTGTCCCCGGCGATTTCCATCGAGCAAAAAGCCGCGGGCCATAACCCTCGCTCGACCGTTGGCACCATTACCGAGATTCATGACTACCTGCGTCTGCTGTATGCGCGGGTAGGCACCCCCTACTGCCCGGATCACGGCCTGCCGTTGCAGGCGCAGAGTGTGAGCCAAATGGTGGATGCCGTCCTGGCCTGGCCCGATGAAACGCGTCTTGCCGTCCTGGCGCCGATTGCCCGGGCACGTAAAGGCAGCTTCGAGGACGAGTGCGCCAGCCTGCAAGCCCAAGGCTATGTGCGGCTGCGCGTGGACGGACAAATGCAGGAAATCAGCGAGATGGCGCCGCTGAAGAAAAACGAAAAACACGACATCGATGTGGTGATCGACCGGCTGCGCATTCGGTCCGAAAGCAAACAACGGCTGGCAGAAAGCTTCGAAACCGCCATGCAGCTGGCCGACGGCCGTACGGTGGCGCTGGATATGGACAGTGGCCGCGAACAGGTATTTTCCAGCCGCTATGCCTGTCCCGTATGCAGCCACAGCCTGCCCGAACTGGAGCCGCGCCTGTTCAGCTTCAACAATCCGATGGGCGCCTGCCCTTCCTGTGACGGCATTGGGCAAGTCGGTTTTTTTGATCCCAAGCGCGTAGTGGCATTTCCCGAGCTCAGTCTCACGGCAGGTGCGGTGCGCGGCTGGGACCGCCGCAATGCGTTTACGCATTCGCTGTTGACGAGTCTGGCGGCGCATTATGAGTTCGACATCGAAACGCCTTTCGAAGAACTGCCGGAGGACGTGCGCCACAAGGTTCTGTACGGCTCGGGCGAAGAAGAAATCGCCTTTCTCTACCTGAATGAAAAAGGCCGCAGCACGGTCAAACGGCACGCGTTCGAAGGCATCATCCCCAACCTGGAACGCCGTTGGCGCGAAACTGATTCACCCACAGTGCGCGAGGAGCTCGGCAAGTATCGCAATATCAAGACCTGCCCCGATTGCGGCGGCTCGCGTTTGCGCGCCGAAGCGCGCCACGTGCTGATCGGCACCGATCCGCGAGGAGGCGAACGCCACGGCCAGGCGATATATGAAGTCGAGGCGATGCCGCTATCGGATTGCCTGGCTTGGTTCCGCGCGCTGACATTGACGGGCGCCAAGCAGGAAATCGCGCAACGCATTGTGCGCGAGATCGAGGCGCGGCTGAGTTTTCTGAACAACGTGGGGCTGAATTATCTGTCGCTGGACCGCAGCGCCGATACGATCTCTGGTGGTGAGGCGCAGCGTATCCGTCTGGCGAGCCAGATCGGCTCGGGTTTGACGGGGGTGATGTATGTGCTCGACGAGCCCTCTATCGGTCTGCATCAGCGCGACAACGATCGCCTGATCGGCACACTGCAGCACTTGCGCGATCTAGGCAATAGCGTCATCGTCGTCGAACACGATGAGGACATGATCCGCTTGGCCGACTGGGTTGTGGATATGGGCCCGGGCGCAGGTGAACATGGTGGCCAAGTGGTAGCGCAGGGTACGCCCGAAACAGTCCAGGCAGACCCTGCCTCGCTTACCGGCCAGTATCTGAGCGGCACACGTGCGATCGAAATTCCCAAACGGCGTCCGATCAACGATGAGCAGCCATGGCTGGTGCTCGAAGGCGCCAGCGGCAACAACCTCAAAACCGTCGATCTGCGTATTCCTGCTGGCCGTCTGGTTTGCGTGACGGGTGTATCAGGGTCCGGCAAATCCACCCTGGTCAACGACACACTGGCAGTGGCGGTATCGCGCCAATTGCATCACGCGCAAAGCGAACCCGCGCCCTATGTGTCTCTCACCGGGCTGGAGCATTTCGACAAGATCATCAGCGTCGATCAAAGTCCCATCGGCCGCACGCCTCGCAGCAACCCCGCCACGTATACGGGGCTGTTCACGCCGATCCGTGAATTGTTTGCGGGCGTACCGGAAGCACGCACGCGTGGCTATGATCCCGGACGCTTCAGTTTTAACGTCAAGGGCGGACGTTGCGAGGCCTGCCAGGGCGATGGCGTGGTCAAAGTCGAAATGCACTTTCTGCCGGACATGTACGTGCCCTGCGATGTGTGTCATGGCAAACGCTATAACCGCGAAACCCTGGAAATCCGTTACCGGGGCCGCAATATCAGCGAGGTCCTGGATCTGACGGTCGCCCAGGCGCTGGAATATTTTGAGTCCGTGCCCGCCATCGCCCGCAAACTCCACACGCTGATGGACGTGGGACTGTCATACATTCGCCTGGGACAAAGCGCGACAACGCTATCGGGCGGGGAAGCGCAACGGGTCAAGCTTTCGCTGGAACTGTCTCGCCGCAGTACCGGACGCACGCTTTATATCCTGGACGAACCCACCACCGGCCTGCATTTCCGCGATATCGAGATGCTGCTGCAGGTATTGAATCAACTGGTCGACAGCGGCAATACCGTGCTGATCATCGAGCACAATCTGGACGTGATCAAAACCGCCGATTGGCTGGTCGATATGGGCCCCGAGGGGGGCGATGGCGGCGGCATGGTTGTTGCCACCGGCACGCCAGAAGACGTCGCGGCCAATCCGAACAGCCATACCGGGCACTATCTCGGACGCGTACTGCAACGTGGCAAGTAATTCCGGCACAGAGTTGCCGATGTCCTTCGCGGACATCGGCCGCGCTCTGGCCGACGATCAACGCATGTCAAACAAGCGCCGGTGCTCGCGGATCGCGTAGCGGTCCGTCATACCGGCAATGTAGTCGGCAATAGCGCGCGCCTGGTGCGGTTCATCGCGCCGATGATCGGGCGGCAGCAAACGCGGGTCAGACAAAAATGCCTCAAATAGCTCTCGAACGATGCGGCGCGCTTTTGTGGTCATGCGCATCACACGATAGTGGCGATACAGGTTATCGAACAGAAAGCGCTTGAGTTCATCAGCCTCGCGGCGCACCTCATCGGAAAACCCCGCCAAGGGCGGCGACCGGCGCACCGCATCGCTATCGATTGGAGCCGTGTCGGCGATGCGAGCCAATGAGGTTGCCGTCAAATCGACGATCAGCGTGTTGATCATGCGACGCACGGTCTCGGCAATGGCACGGCGCGAGGCCAATTGCGGATAACGTTCGACCACCTCTCGATGATGACGCGCAAAGATGGTCACGTCTTGCATCTGTTCGATCGTGATCAGCCCCGAGCGCAAACCATCGTCGATGTCGTGATTGTTGTAAGCAATCTCGTCGGCCAAATTCGCTAACTGCGCCTCCAGCGACGGCTGAGTACGATTCAGAAACCGCTCGCCCACATCGCCTAATTGGCGAGCGTGCACCACGGAGCAATGCTTCAAGATACCTTCGCGCGTTTCGAAGCAGAGATTCAGGCCGCTGAAGTCTGCGTAACGTTCCTCGAGTTCATCGACAACGCGCAGGCTCTGCAGATTGTGTTCAAAGCCGCCTGCCTGCGGCGCCAGTTCACGCATGCAGGCATTCAGTTCATCCTGCCCGGCGTGGCCGAATGGCGTATGGCCCAGGTCATGCGCCAACGCAATCGCTTCGGTCAGATCTTCGGAGAGCCGCAAGCTGCGCGCCAGCGTACGTGCAATCTGCGCGACTTCCAGGCTATGCGTCAGGCGCGTCCGAAAAAGATCGCCCTCATGATTCACGAAGACCTGCGTCTTGTATTCGAGACGACGAAAGGCCGTGCAATGAATGATGCGATCGCGATCGCGTTGGAACTCAGTCCGATTCTGTGGCGGCGACTCGGCGTGTCGCCGCCCTCGTGTCGCTAAAGGGTCAGATGCGTAGCAGGCCAATTCGGTCATCGTGAGCATCCTCCCTGGGGATTTACTGGACGGTGCGAGCCAGTACGCGGTGCACGGCCTCCAGCGGCGCCGTCTGCGTGATGGCTTGACCAATACTGGGCATCAGCACAAAGCGTATCTCGCCGCCTTCGGTCTTTTTATCGACCTGCATCAACGCGAGCCATCGGTCGGCCCCCAGATCCGGCGCCACCACAGGGCAGCCAATGGCCTGCACCAGATCTCGCACACGCGCCACGTCCGCCTGCGGGAAACCGGCCACCTCGGCCGATAACTCGGCTGCCTGCACCATGCCACAGCCTACGGCTTCGCCATGGAGCCATTCACCGTATCCCAGGCCGGACTCGATGGCATGGCCAAAGGTATGGCCCAGATTCAGAATGGCACGCAGACCGGATTCGCGCTCGTCCTTGCCGACAACGTGCGCCTTTAGCTCGCAAGAGCGGCGAATCGCATAGGCCAGCGCCGCGGGATCCAGAGCACGCAGGGCGGCTGCGTTGTCCTCACACCAACGCCAAAACTCGGCATCCAGAATCAAGCCGTATTTGATGACCTCGGCCAAACCCGCCGATACCTCGCGCGCGGGCAACGTGGCCAAAACGTCCGTGTCGATCTCGACCGCGATCGGCTGATAAAAAGCGCCGATCATGTTCTTGCCCAGGGGATGATTGACCGCGGTCTTGCCGCCGACCGACGAATCGACTTGCGCCAACAAGGTCGTAGGCACCTGAAGAAAGCGAATCCCACGCATATACACGGCCGCGGCAAAGCCCGTCATGTCGCCAATCACACCGCCGCCCAAAGCTACCAGCACGGCACGGCGATCCAGGCGATGCGTCAACAACGCATCGAAAATCAGATTCAATGTCTGCCAGTCTTTGTGCGCCTCGCCGTCCGGCAGTTCGATGCGCAACACACGGCGGCCCGTGCGCGCCAACGCCGCCTCCACACGTTCGCCATACAAGGCGGACACGGTGGGATTGGTCACGATGGCAATCGCTGTGGCATCGGCAGGAATGGACTGATCCAGCACATCCAGCCGGCCCGGCCCGATATGAATGGGATAGCGTCCGCCGGGGGTATCGACATCAACAACGGTCATAAATTCTTCTCGTAGGCTTGCAGCAAGGGCAGTATCGATTTCACCAACTGGGATACCGGCATCGTACCGGTATCAATCACCAAATCGGCCACGTCTTCGTATAACGGCGCACGTTTGACCATCAGATCACGCAGGGTGCCGCGCGGGTCGGCATTGGCCAGCAACGGGCGATTGCGATCGCGGCTGGTGCGCCGGAACAACTCGTCGAGGCTGGCGCGCAAATATATGACCACGCCGCGCTCGCTCAGCATGCGGCGGTTGTCGGCCGCCAGAATGGCCCCGCCGCCTGTCGCCAGGACAATACCGCGCCGGCTAGAGCAATGATCCAGCGCCGCCGCTTCGCGCTTGCGAAACCCGTCTTCGCCTTCGATCTCAAAGATGATCGGCACCCGTACCCCGCAACGGGCTTCGAGCTCATGGTCCAGATCGATGAATTCGCGTCCTAGCGCCCGGGCCAGTCCTCGGCCAATAGTCGTCTTGCCCGCCCCCATCATCCCCACGAGAAAGATGGGCAGATCGTGCGGCAAGCTCGTGCAAGGGCCGGTTTCTGCGGCGGCGCAGACGTTCTCGGCTGGTTCCGCGCCGGCGGCGGATGCTATATTGGCAGGGACGTTCATGCTGGCATTATCCCATTGCCAGCCGGTTGCTCGCTTACCACACTGAACGAATTTGTTACAGAAACCCAGTAACGGCCATCAAGCGGCGCCCCTGTTACCCGTAAAATCGCCGCGATGAGCAAGTCGCAAAACTCCTCCAAAAAAGCCCCTCCCCCAAAAAGCGGATCGCCTATTTTGCGTTTTTTCGTGAAATTGGGCATCTTCTGTGGCGGCATCGCCCTGTGCGGGATCCTGCTGGGCGGGATGGCGCTGGCGTTGGCATGGCCCAACCTGCCAGACCTGCACGCCATGACCGACTACCGGCCACGTGTACCACTGCGCATTTACACCAACGATCATGTCCTGATCGGCGAATTTGGCGAAGAACGCCGCAATGTGCTGCGTTTTGATGAAATTCCCGATGTCATGAAATCCGCGGTGCTAGCCGCCGAGGATGACCGGTTTTACGAGCATGGCGGTATCGACTGGATGGGCGTGGCCCGTGCCGGCCTGACGAACTTGGTCAGCATGTCCAAGTCACAGGGTGCCAGTACCATCACCATGCAGGTAGCGCGTAATTTCTATCTATCCTCGGAAAAGACGTATTCGCGCAAGTTTTACGAACTGCTACTGACGTTCAAGATCGAATCCGAGCTCACCAAGAATCAGATTCTTGAGCTCTACATGAACCAGATCTATCTCGGCCATCGGGCTTATGGCTTTGCCGCCGCATCGCGCACGTATTTCGGCAAGCCCCTGTCCGAGGTGACGGCAGCCGAGGCGGCCATGCTTGCCGGCATCCCGAAAGCCCCGTCGCGTTTCAATCCCATCGCCAATTTCAAGCGCTCGGAAATCCGGCAGCACTACGTATTGGGCCGCATGCACTCGCTGGGCTATCTGACCGACGCCGAGTACCAGCAGGCCAAGTCGCAGCAAATCGTGATGAAGGCTGCCGAAGGCACGCCCGCTGGCGGCTATGCCATCCACGGTGAATATGTGGCCGAGCTTGCACGTCAATTGCTTTACGGCGTGTACCAGGACGAGCTGTATTCGCGCGGGATCAACATCTACACGACGGTCAGCTCAAAAGACCAAGAGGCGGCGTACAACGCCGTACGCGACGGTGTCCTGCAATACACGCGCCGAGCCGTGTATCCAGGCCCCGAAGAACAACTCCAGATGCCCGACGGTATCGAGAACGATGCGCAGGCGCTGGACGATTTTCTGGACACGGCATTCGAAAAATACCCCGACAGCGGCGACCTGCTGACCGGCGTCATTCTGTCTGCCAGTCCTACCGAAATCAAGGTCATGCGCAGTGCCAGCGAGATCATCTCCATCACCGACAAAAAAGTCCTGAACGTCGTAGCGCGGTCGCTGAGCGCCAAAGCGCCCGAAGACAAACGCCTCAAGCGCGGCTCGGTCGTGTATATCCACAAGTTCGGCGATGGCTGGGAAGTCATCAATATGCCGGCGGTACAGGCCGCTTTTGTGGCGCTGTCGCCCCAGGACGGCGCAATTCGCGCCATGGTTGGCGGGTTTGATTTCTATCGCGGCAAATTCAATCGTGTCACGCAGGCGTGGCGCCAGCCGGGCTCAAATATCAAGCCCTTCGTCTACGCCGCCTCGCTGGAGCGCGGCTTGACGCCCGCGACGCAGATTTCTGATCAGCCGTTCCAATTGACCGCGGCGCAGACCGGCTCCAAGCCCTGGAACCCGAAGAACTACGGGAACACCTACGAGCCCATGCTGACGATGCGCCAGGGCCTGTATAAATCCAAGAACATGGTGTCGATCCGTATCCTGCAAGCTATCGGGCCGCAGTACGCACAGGACTACCTGACGCGTTTTGGCTTTGACAAGGCGCGCCAGCCGGCCGTTTTGCCGCTGGCGCTGGGCGCAGGTTCGGTGACCCCCCTGCAACTGGCGGGCGCTTTTGCCGTCTTTGCCAACGGCGGCTACCGCATCGCACCGTATTTGATCGAACGGGTGACCGACAGCAGCGGTAAAGTCCTCATGCAATCCAAGCCCATCGTGGCGGGCGATGAAGCAGCACGCGCGATTGATCCACGTACCGCCTTCGTCATGGATGACATGTTGCGCGGCGTGGCGACCAGCGGCACAGCGGCTCGTGCGCGCGCCATGCTCAAGCGTTCGGATATTGCCGGCAAGACCGGCACCACCAACGAATCGGTCGATGCCTGGTTCTCGGGCTATACCCCGTCACTGGTAGCGACGGCCTGGATGGGCTTCGATCAACCGAAATCGCTGGGCTCGCGCGAAACGGGCGGCGGTATCTCCATGCCTATCTGGGTGGAATACATGAGCGAAGCACTCAAGGGCGTGCCCGAGCAGAAAACGCGCCAACGCCCCGAGGGACTGATCGTGGATCGCGGCGAGTATTACTTCTCGGAATTCCCACCAGGCCAGGCCGTTGCGCGACTAGGCTTGTCTGAGCCCGCCCCGGTGGAAACGGACCAATTGGGCGACTTCTTGAACAATCTGACAGGAGGCAGAGACAACAGCATCCGTGTCTCGCCCAACATGAGTTCCGGCCAACAGGCCATGCCCTGGACAGAGAAGATTCCTTTCTGACGCCCGGGACGGTCGCTGGCCGGCCGTGCTGTGGCGGCTACAGACGGACGGCCACCGGAATCCCGGCCGCCTCGGAACAAATCTGGGACAGGGCGTCGGGCAATTGCGGGCCGCCGCGCGTGTTGATCCAGTTTCCACCCTCGTAGCGGTAATGAAATCCGCCGCTACGAGCAGCGACCCAGATCTCTTGCATCGCCGCCTGGCTATTGACGACGACGTGGGTGCCGTCCTCGAAAACCAGCGTCAGCACATTACCGCTGCGGCTGGTCTCGATATCGACATCCTGCGACGCCGCCCAGTCGTCTGCCTGACTTTCGATACTGTTGAGCACTTGGTCAACCAACGCAAGGAATTCGGTTTCAGTCATAATCGAGCCTGCAAGAATTACGGAGTTTCGAGTGTCCCACATGGCACATGGCCGCATGGTCTTACGCATTGTAGCCACGCTCGTCGCAGTCAGCCTGACCGCGGCCTGCGGCTTCAAGGGTCCCCTTTATCTGCCGCCGGAGCCGGCGCAGGACGAAGCGCCACCCCCACCCCAAACGCAGACCCAGCCGTCCGAGCGAAACAATACCTCTCCAGCTACCTCACCTCCATGACTTCCCTTTCAGCGCAGTCCGGCTTGGCCGGGCATCCGCATTTCCACTATCAGGACGGCGTTCTGCACGCCGAAAACGTCTCTCTAGCCGCTCTGGCCAGCCAATTCGGCACGCCGCTGTATGTATATTCGCGTGCGGCACTGGGCCAGGCCTGGCGTTCGTATCGCGACGCCATCGGCGATCGCCCGGTACTCGTTTGCTACGGCATGAAGGCCAATTCCAATTTGGCTGTCCTGAAAGAATTTGCGCGATTGGGCTCGGGGTTTGACATCGTGTCGGGCGGCGAGCTAAAGCGCGTCCTGGCCGCGGGCGGCGATCCCGCAAAAGTCGTGTTTTCCGGCGTGGGCAAACAGGCCTGGGAAATGCGCGCCGCGCTCGAAGCCGACGTCAAATGCTTTAACGTCGAATCGCAGGCGGAATTGCAATGCCTGTCGGATGTCGCGCAGTCCATAGGGCGGCGTGCCCGGGTATCGCTGCGCGTCAATCCTGACGTGGACGCGCAGACCCATCCCTACATTTCTACTGGCCTCAAAGAAAACAAATTCGGCATTGCGATCGAGTCGGCGCTGGACGCGTATCGCACGGCAGCCGCCCTGCCCGGCCTCGAAGTCGTAGGGGTGGATTGCCATATCGGCTCGCAACTCACCGATATCAGTCCGTATTTTGATGCGCTGGAAAAACTGCTGGATCTGATCCAGAAATTGGACGCTGCGGGCATTTCCATCAAGCATCTGGACCTGGGCGGTGGCCTGGGTATTCGCTATACCGACGAAATCCCGCCGTCCCCCAAGGCACTCCTGGATCAGGTATTCGAGCGCCTGCAGGCGCGCGGCCTCGCTCATTTGCATCTGGTCCTGGAGCCGGGCCGTTCGCTGGTAGGCAACGCAGGCGTGCTTTTGACCACGGTTCAGTATCTGAAACATGCGCCGGCGCGCAATTTCGCTATCGTGGATGCTGCCATGAACGATCTGCTGCGCCCGGCCCTGTACGACGCCTATCATGGGGTACAGCCCGTCGTGCCGCGCGACGGCCAGGCCGATGAGTACGACATTGTCGGCCCCGTCTGCGAGAGCGCAGACTGGCTGGCTCGCCAACGACGATTGGCCCTGCAGGCAGGCGACGTACTGGCGCTGGAGTCCGCCGGCGCCTACGCCATGGTCATGGCCAGCAACTACAACACGCGCGCTCGCGCCGCCGAAATCATGGTCGATGGCGATCAGTACCATGTCGTGCGTCAACGCGAAACACTGGACGATCTGCTGCGCGGCGAATCCATGCTGCCTGACTAGGGCACCCTACCGTCGTAGTGATCAGGCCGCCCCATGCTGAATGGGGCGGTTTTGTTTTGGGTCATTCCGGCGGTCTACGCCACAGAAGCCTGCACACGCCAATACCTGGCGCGCCGACACTCTGAATCCCTCGCTGCCTCATTTTCTAGCCATGACAGACGGCGAACGACACTGAGACGACTTGGGCACTACATGCCGAGTTTCTCAGAGATTCTCACCAGCTCCGCCAATGAATTTGCCTGCATCTTGCGCATGGCGTGTCCTCGACGAACCTTCACGGTAATCTCGCTGAGCGCCAATCGTGACGCGATTTGTTTGTTTAACAGCCCCTGCACGACCAAGCGCATGACGTCCTGCTCCCCGACGGTGAGGGAACTCCATCTAGCCTGCAATTCGGCAAGAGAAGCAGCACGCTTGCGTCGTTCGCGGTCCTCTTCAATACCCTGATGAATCGCATCGAGCAAACTCTGATCCCTGAACGGCTTGGTCAGAAACTCGATGGCGCCGCTCTTCATCGCTTGCACACCCATTGCGATGTCGCCGTGCCCAGTGATGAATACTACGGGCAGTGCAATCCCCAATTCGATCATTTGCCGATGAAAATCCATGCCGCTTTGCCCGGGCATACGGACATCCAGCACAAGGCATGCCGGCGCATCCTCCACCGTGTGCGCCAGAAACGCCTTGGTCGAGTCAAACGTCACCGCCCTCAGCCCGACCGAGGCCAGTAAGTCCTCGAGCGCGGCACGAACAGAACTATCATCGTCAACGATATAGACGACAGCGTTATCCGATGCCGATACCGAACCCGTTGTCATGCACGTCCCTCCTGCAAAATCGTAGGCACACTGAATCGGAACACCGCGCCACCGTGTTCATTGGATTCCGCCCATAGCTGTCCGCCATTGGATTCGATGATCGCCCTGCTGATGCTCAGGCCGACGCCGATACCTTCCTCTTTTGTCGTCCAAAATGCTTCGAACATATGTTCGTACACATCCGGCGAAATTCCGACACCGGAATCGAATACAGAAAGCACAATCATGTGATCCTTGGCTACTGAACTGACCCGCATCACACGGGCCTGTGTTGATATCTCGGCCATGGCTTCGACGGCATTCAATACCAGATTGCCAATGACTTGCTGTATTTGGATTCGATCAGCCAATGCGTACGCGAGACCGGGGTCGAGTTCTGTTGTCAGGGCAATGTTATTGCGTACGATCTCAGCGTTTGACAACGCCAATACATCCAGAACGGCCTCGTTGAACTCGAACTCACGCTTATGAGGCGGCTCTCCTCTGGTGAGGCTGCGCACCCGCGCGATAATGCTGCTGGCCCGTCCCGCATCGTTCAGTATGCGCTCGAGTGCGGAACGCGCCTTCTCGAGGTTCGGTGGCGTTTGTGCCAGCCAGCGTTGGCAGGCATTGCCGCTGGCGACGATCGCAGCAAGCGGCTGATTGACCTCGTGCGCGATAGAGGTTGTCAGCCCCTCCAGGCTTTTGACGCGCGAGATGCGCATCAATTGCGCTTGGGCATCATGAGCCGCCATCCTGGCAGCTTCCATTTTCAGAATCAGGTACGTAGTCATGAGGATCGCCGCGATACTGATGCCGGTATTGATCAGGCCGGCGCGAAAATCCCCATGCGGGGTGATTGCGACACTGAGCAGCGTCACGCCAACGCAGATCGCGCAGAGTACAACCAGGCCCCGCCGGCTCAAAACGTGCGCCGCCGTCACGATCACCACCGCATAGAACACGGCTGCAGCCACCTCATAGCTCGTGCCAGTATCCACCACAAAGATGGCCACCATGGCAACGACGATCAAGGCAAGTTTCAGTATAAACGGGCTGCGCAATGAGGAGCGTTTTCGAGATGACGACATGGCATTACCTATGTGGTACTTGGCGATAGTACGCCTGTTTTACGGTACCGACGAGGTATAGCTCAGCTGTCATCGCTCGCGTTCCAAAAGGCTTGTCGGACCCCGGGCAAGCCCTCCGCTTTTTGCACAGCGTCATCGAGTTCCTGAGCCTGGACAGCAGTCGCGTACAGCGTGAACTCAATCTCGACCTCGTCTGCGCCAAATGGATGATCATCAATCTGGCGAGGAGGATAGCTGGCGTCCTCCAGGATCTCGACCATATTGCCCCGGACCTCGGATTGCTGATCGCGCGAACAGATCGCATAGACCACGTAAGTCGCCTCGCCAGCCTCTTCACGAAACGGGCGGCGATTAATCTGATTCGCCACGGGACGCAGCAACGTATTGCTCGCCAGTACAAACAACGCGGCCAGAATGGCTTCGCCCAACAGTCCCGCGCCGGCGCAAGCACCCACCGCGCCCGCTCCCCACAAGGTCGCGGCGGTATTCAAACCAGTAATACTGGCCCCTTCCTTCATGATGGCGCCAGCACCGAGAAAACCCATACCCGAAACGACGTAGGCGACTACCGTGATCGTGGTCTGTGTCCCGCCGTTTATCTCGAACAACCGGGCACCGAGCGAGACGAATATAGCGGCGCCGACTGCTACCAGCGTATTGGTGCGCAGTCCTGCGGTGCGCTGACGCCACTGCCGTTCCAGACCGATCAATGCACCGAGAATAAAAGCGGCGGTCAGGTTCACAAGCGTCATGGACAACGCGTGCAGACTACTGAAATGAATGGCGTTCATCACTTTTCCATGTCCTGTCACTGCCAACCGAATCGACGGATATAGAGTTTTTTCATCATCGTCGTCAGCATCGCGTAGCTCAGCAGAATGCCTGCTAGCCACGGGAAATAACTCAATGGCAATGCCTGCAACCCGAAATAATCCGCCAACGGGCTCATCGGTAACAACACCCCGATGGCCATGATGAACATCGTCATGAGCATTAACGGCCAAGCGGCTCGGCTTTGAATAAACGGCAACTTCGGCGTGCGGATCATGTGGACAATCAATGTCTGTGTGAGCAGGCCAACCACGAACCAGCCAGATTGGAACAAGCTCTGATCCGCCACTGTGTTCGCACTGAAGACATGCCACATGATCACATAGGTCATGATGTCGAAAATCGAACTGATCGGCCCAAAGAAAATCATAAAGCGCCCGATGTCGGCAGGATTCCATTTCAACGGCTTCGCCACTAATTCCTGGTCCACATCGTCGAACGGGATCGCGATCTGCGAGATGTCATACAGCAGGTTCTGCACCAGCAATTGCAGCGGCAGCATGGGCAGAAACGGCAGGAACGCACTGCCCACCAGTACGGAAAACACATTGCCGAAGTTCGAACTGGCTGTCATACGAATGTACTTGAGCATATTGCTGAAGGTCTTGCGGCCTTCCACAACCCCCTCCTCGAGAATCATCAAGCTCTTTT
This sequence comes from Bordetella muralis, assembly GCF_965139205.1. GTDB lineage: Bacteria > Pseudomonadota > Gammaproteobacteria > Burkholderiales > Burkholderiaceae_B > Bordetella_A > Bordetella_A muralis. Next base: position 58,623 of record NZ_CBCSIU010000010.1, on the reverse strand, counting down.
CCAGCAAAATGATGTCGGCAGCCTCTTTGGCGATATCCACTCCCGAGTCCACCGAAATGCCGATGTCCGCCCTCCGTAATGCTGGAGCATCGTTGATGCCGTCACCCATAAAACCAACCACGTGGCCATTGCCGCGCAGCGTGCGCACAATGCGCTCCTTATCCTGCGGCGTGAGGCGGGCGAACAGTGAATAGGACTCGACCGCCTGCGCCAAGGCTTCGTCACTCATTTTTTCGATCTGAGATCCCAACAGATAACGCTCTTGCTCCAGACCCACCTGCCGGCATACGTGCGCCGCGATACGTTCGCTGTCGCCGGTCAACACTTTGACCTGGACCCCACGTTCTGCCAGTGCGCGCAGTGCAGGCCTGGTGGACTCCTTCGGCGGGTCGAGAAAGGCGATATAGCCAATCAACGTCAGCCCAGCCTCATCGGCAATTGAATATACGGATTGCGAGATGGGCAACGCCTTCGCTGCTACCGCGACGACCCGAAGACCTTGCCTGCCCAACTCATATGTGACCATACGTACACGGCTGAGCAATTCCTCATCGAGCGGTACATGTTGAGGCCCGTGAGCGGTCTCAACGCGAATCTGATCGCAGATGGACAGCATTTCCTCGACGGCGCCCTTGCAAATCAACTCGTGATGATCATCGCGCGCCGAGACCACCACGGACATGCGCCGCCGCTGGAAATCGAACGGGATTTCATCGACCTTGCGATAATCCTGCACCACGCGCAGCTCTCGTTGTAACTCAACGTGCTCGAGCACCGCGCGATCCAGCAGATTCTTCAAGCCGGTCTGGTAATAACTATTGAGATAGGCATATCGCAACACCTCGTCGCAAGGGGCGCCGAACGCATCGGTGTGTCGCTCCAAAGCGATCTTGTCTTGCGTGAGCGTCCCGGTTTTGTCGGTGCATAGTACGTCCATGGCGCCGAAATTCTGGATCGCGTCCAAACGTTTGACGATAACCTTCTTGCGCGACATCTTGACTGCGCCCTTGGCCAACGTCGACGTCACGATCATCGGCAGCATCTCGGGCGTGAGCCCCACCGCCACCGAGAGCGCAAACAAGGCCGCCTCTACCCAATCGCCCTTGGTAAAGCCATTGATGAACAAAACGATCGGCACCATTACCAACGCAAACCGTATCAGCAACCAGCTCACGCCATTCACGCCAGCCTCGAACGCCGTCGGCGTTCGGTCTGTGGCAGCGAGGCGCGCAGAAAGCCCACCGAAATAGGTGCGATTTCCGGTCTCGATGACCAACGCCGTTGCCGAGCCCGACACGACGTTCGTTCCCATGAAAACCAGGTTGGGGGCATCGAATATCGTCTCGAAGGGCTGAGCAACCTCTGCGAATTTCTCAACGGGCAGCGACTCTCCTGTCATCGAGGCCTGAGCGATGAACAGTTCCTTGGCCGTCAACAGGCGGCAATCCGCAGGGACCATGTCCCCCGCAGAAAGCGTGATGTGGTCACCTGGCACGAGATCCCGAATCGGCAGTTCGATCGGCCTGACGGCACGGCGTCCATGTCCATTCGCACTCACGCATTGCCTCTTGGTGTCGATATTCTGATCGTCAGCCGCCTGACGCCGAATTACCGTGACGGTATTGCTCACCATGGCGTTGAGTCGTTCGGCAGCACGGTTGGACCGGCCTTCCTGTACATATCGAATCAACGTGCTGAGCGCCACCATCGTCCCGATCACAGCAGTAGCCTTCAGATCATCCGTCACAAAGGAAACACTTGCCAACACGGTCAACAGCAGATTGAATGGATTCTTGTAGCAGAGCCAAAGATGCCACCACCACGGCAACGGTTTCTCGTGCGTCACCTCATTCGTGCCAAAACGGCCGCGACGATCATCGGCTTCGGCCGCCGTCAATCCGTCTGCATGAGACGACACGCGAATGATCGCGGCGGCCACATCATCGGACGCAATACGCCGCATGCTGCGAGACACACTCGCGGCAACGGCCTGCACGCTATTGCCTGCGCCCGCCTTGCGCCCGGTGTCATAGAGAAATTGACGCTTGAAATGGCGGTTCGCACGTCGCTGTTTGAGAAACCCGCTGAATAGATTTTTCAGCATGTTATCGATGATGTTCATCATATTTTCCGTAGTTCGAATGTGCGTTGCTGCGAGAACGGGAATACGTTTGTTCCAGGCACACGTCTCCGCGGCCGCGTCATCGCCCCTCCAGTCATCGAAGCAGAAACAGTGGCGATGCCGATTGCGTGTAGAGCGAATCGGGCACATGCCGTCCATCGATCTCGCGCCAACGGCGGCGAGCAGCGCGGGACAGGTGACATGACACCGCAGCGTGATCCCGCGCGGGCAGCATAGACAGCGCGTCTGCGATAACACGGCCGGAGAGATCAGAGAGCGCCCGCGCAAAAGCACGCTCGCCATGAGAGACCAACAGAGCGTGCAGAGCAGCGGGACGATGGGATGCGACGGCGGCGCGCAATGCGCGCTGGAAGGCGTCGTTGGGGCGGGGGTGTCGAAACAGCATGAGATCCTCCTTGGCATGCAGCCGCAGAGGCATCTCACGCGTTCAGGTGAGCGCGAGCCTCGGCGCTGCTATCCGATTTGGCGTTGTGTTCATAAGCTTGTTGGGCAGGGTGCCGGGCGCGTACAAGCGCCTGCTTGGGTCGGGATCCATATACTTCCTCCTGCGGACATAACGGCATGCGACACATGTCGCGATAGGCATTTCCAGCCTTCTTACCGTCGTGCCGATTCGACTCGACGACAGGACGAATTTTCCCATCATCGATTTATCGTTGCCAGCAGGCAATGGGATTTCTACGATATACCAACGTATATCTCTGCTTGGCCTCGCGACCTATCGCGACGAGGCATCGTTCTCATTGTCTCAAGCAGAGCCAGCGCGCACTCACTGGCTGGGGGGGTCACAGCTCACCGTACGAATGCAGGCCCGACAAGAACATATTCACGCCTAGAAAGGCAAAACCGGTAATCAACAGGCCCACCAGTGCCCAATACGCCGCGAGGTGGCCCCGCAGGCCTTTCATCAAGCGCATATGCAACCAGGCGGCGTAGTTCAACCAGACGATCAGCGCCCAGGTTTCCTTAGGATCCCATTGCCAATAAGCGCCCCATGCATCCGCGGCCCACAACGCCCCCAAAATCGTCGCCACCGTAAAGAACGCAAAACCGATCGCGATGGCGCGATACATGATGTCGTCCAGCACTTCCAGCGACGGCAAGGCCTGTGCAATACGGCGCCGCCCTAGCAGAATACCGCCGACGATCACGGCGCCCACGCCAAAATAAATCATCCACGTAGCCGACAAACCATCGGTGCGAAACACCATCGGTTCCGCGCACAGCAACACGCCCAACACAAACAAAGGCGCCAATTTGGCCCACGACGTCGTCGTGCCATGCTGCTTCACCAGGTAGGCAAAGCCCACCATGGCGGCCAACGAAAAGGTGCCGTAACCAATGAAGTTGGCCGGCACATGCAATTTCATCCACCAGCTCTTGAGCGCGGGCACCAGGGGCTGAATCTGGCCAGCATCACGCGTAAAGGCGTACCAAAGCAAAAACACGGTCGCCGACGAAATCACCAGCAACACAAAGCCGCCTAACGCACGCGTCGCGTATTTGCGTTCGTAATACAGATAAAACAGCGCAGTAATCAATGAAAACAGTACGAAAACCTCGTACAGATTGCTCACCGGGATGTGGCCCAGATCGGGCCCCATCAAATGACCTTCGCGCCAGCGGACCAGCAAACCCGTCAGGCCTGCAAACACCGCGCCCCACGTCAGCGCAGTACCCAACCACGCAGCGGTCGGGCTCAAAATGCCGATCCAATAGCAGATCGTAGCCAGGATGAACAGCGCGCTCATCCACAAGATGGCCGATTGCGATGAGAACAGATACTTCAGGAAAAACACCTGCTCCGCGCGGGCCAGATCCTGCTGATAAAGCAGCAAAGCGAATCCAGCCGCGAGGGCACAAGCGATCATTAAACGCCGCAACGGACGCCACAACCATCCCAGCCAGGTCAGCGCGAACACGGTGCCGCACAGGATGATTTTCTCGTAATAATCCATGGCGCTGCCATATGTGGTCAGCGCATAGCCAGCGCCCACCGCCAGCAGCAGAAAGAAAACAATATCGGTCCAGTCCGGTCTGCCGCGCAGCACGCGCGCATCACCGGTGGCGGACAAGGCCGGCTGCCACAAGGCATCGGCTGACTGGGAAGAAGTACTGACGGACATGGAAAAACCTCAAGACCTGTTGCGGCGCAACAACGCCTGTTTGAAGCGTTCGAACTCGTGATTGAAGTCGAGTGTACGCTTCTGCGACGTCATGGCGGCGTGAACATCACTGCCCGCACCATCGGCAGCGGGCTTTATCCATACCCACACACGCCGGTCACGGATATAAAACATCGAGAAGACACCCAGCACCAACAACAGGCAGCCAATATAGACGGCGGTCTTGCCCGGGGTTCGGCTGACCTGGAACACACTGGCCTGCACCTGCTTGAAATCGCTCAGCGTCAAGAAAACCGGTGCGGGATACACATTCAGATCGGACAACGCAGCCACTGCGAGGCGCGACCATTGCGCGGCCTGTTCAGCCTCGGAACCAGTCTCGGGTAGAACCGGCAGGCCCGCGCGCTCACGAGCCACGGCACGCAACTCCGCCATGGACACGCCGATCAAACGGATCACGACATCTGCCGCACGCTCCAGATCGGCTTGCGGTGTGTTGGCCTGCAAAAAGCCCGCAATGGCCTGCAGTCCACCAGTCGAAAACGTATCCAGAGCACGCTCGGCTGCCGTCTGCAGCGATGACCGCTCGGCGGCCGACGGGCTATTGCGCTCAGCAAAACGGCGAGCTGCCTCACGACGAGCCGCAGGGTCAGCCAAGGCGGCCCGTAACTGCATGAATTCAGCCATCGAGCTATCGGCGTCCGCCGGGATCCGTAAATAGCGGTAGTTTTCCGAGGCGTTGTTGCGCACACCCGCCAAAAAGACCGCCGCGCCATCCAGCTCGACCGGCAGCATGTAGTTCATGAACTCGTGCGCTTGCCCGGCCTGATCGATCAGGCGATATTCCACGCTGGGACCTACGTTGCGCAGATGCTCGTTTTTCTTGCCCGCTGCGCTGCCGGATACCGAAGCGACGTGCTCTCCCAACGTCATGGGTTTGCCGCTGGGCGTACCGCCGGTCAGGTCCTCGACATTGATCGGCCGCAGCGCGGTGATATCCACCTGCATCTCCCGGGCGCTGCCGTCACCGCTACGGGCGGTGATTTCGGCCGCCTTGCCCACCGTGCCATCGACCTCAAATGGCGTATTGCCAGCCCCGACCAAGGGGTAACCTTTGAGCTTCACGGTGCTGCCGCCATCATCAAAACTGGACTGATAAACCGTCACGCCCTTGTAGCGCAGCGGCTCATTGACCTCGATGGTGGAATCAAAAGTCTTGCCTGTATCGGGGTCAGTGACCTCGACCTCGCTGGCAAAGCGGCTGGGCATGCCGGTGGAGTAGTAGTCCACCAGGAATTTCTTGAGTTTGAGGGTAAACGGCAAAGGCTGTACCAGCGCACCATCACCCACCATCACCACTGCCGTGCTGGCCTGCCCGCCCTCTGGAATCAACACGCTCGCGCGAAAGCTGGGATTGGCCACCGAAAGCCGCCCGCTGGCCGGCACCTGCGAGATCAGCATGTTTTCGACAATGGGCTGCTTACCTGCCAGCATCACCTGCAAGCGCACCCCTAGCTCGCTGTCCAGCAGCCCGCCGATACAGATGATCACCATGGCGGAATGGGCGCAGATATATCCCAGGCGATTGGCGCTGCCTTTCTTGGCGGCCAACATGACACCATCGCCGTCGCGGCGCTCCCGTACGGCATAGCCTTGCTGGGTCAGCAGCCCCTTTACGCCCCCAGCAGCCTCATCCACTGCAGCCACATCACGGATCTCCACACGGTGAGGAAACGCCCGCAGACTGCTCGCACGCACATGCTCACGGAATGACCGTGCTTCGCGCAGCATCTTCGGTGTATTGCGAATCAAACATACCGAAGTTGAAACCACCAAAAAACCCATGATGGTCAGAAACCACCAACTGTTATACACGTGCCAGATCGAGAACTTATCGAACACTTCGAACCAGAAGGGCCCGAATTGATCGATGTACGTGTTCGATGGACGATTTTGCGCCAACACCGTACCCAGCAGGCTGGCAATACAGATGAACATCAACAGGCTCACCGCAAAGCGCATCGAACCGAGCAGTTCGAAGACATCGCGGGGCAGATTGCGAAGGGGATAGCGAGAGGGCTGGGTGCTTGAGTTCATGAAAAAAAGGGGAGCCGCATGACCGGCTTCCCCCTTATGGACAGCATCTCTGGAATCGGGTTCCAGAGATGCCTGTATTGCTGCGCAGACCGGCCGCGCGAGGATGGGCCAAGCGCGTAGCTTAGCGCAAGCCTGCGGCGTAATCCGACACCGCTTTGATATCGGCATCCGACATACGATCGGCAATGTCGTTCATCACGGCGTTGTTCGCCCGGTCTTTACTGCGGAAAAGCTTCAATTGTTCTTCGATATACGAAGGGAACTGTCCGGCCAGACGGGGGTATTGTCCCGGCAAACCAGCGCCATTTGCGGAGTGGCACGAGGCACAGGCAGGAACATTCCGATCCGGCAAGCCGCCACGCCAGATTTTTTCCCCATGGTCCACCAGATCTTTGTATCCCGCGGTCGCTGGCTGGGTCAGCGGCTGCTGCGCCAGATAAAGCGCCACGTTTTGCATGTCCTCGGGCGTGAGGTTTTGCGCCATCGCGGTCATCGGCGTGGGATTACCGCCCGCGCCGTTACGCGTCGGCTTGTCGGCACCCTGTTTGGTTTGAAAATCGGCGAGCTGTTTCGCCAGATATTCGTGAGGGTGTGCAGCCAAATTCGGGTTAGCAGGAATGCTGCTATTACCCCCTGGCCCGTGACAGGACGCACAGGCAACGATACCTCTGGAGGCATCACCTTGGTCATAAAGCTGGGCGCCTTTGGCGGCGTCCGGCTTGGCCGGTCCTGCCGCGCTCTCCGCGGCAATACTGGGAACTGCAAATACACCGAGCATCAGCCCGCTGGCTAGCAACATCCGGGACAGCACACGCATCATTGAATACCTCGACGATCGGACTGCGATCAAGGCGCCATCAAGCGCCTCATGCCTGCCCCATGCCGTGCCGGACCGAACATACATCCGCCCCGGAATTTCCATCTTTTTAACAGGCGGAAAGACCCGGCTAATGCAGGGGGTACCACTGCTGCAAACGCACGATTATACAATAGGGTTTTCAAGGGACGTCGGACCACCTCGTTCCTTGGCTCCCTCGCGAGGCGAGCAACGCTCTGCTCATGCCTCTTGGGCGCTCATAACCAACTATATCGGACTTCTCTCGTGTCCCTCCTCCACCGCGCCTCTTTCTTTATTTCGGCAGCCCGCCTCGACCAGCTGCCAGACCCCGGCGCGCCCGAGGTCTGTTTTGTCGGCCGCTCCAACGCGGGTAAATCTTCGGCCATCAATGTGCTGTGCAATCAACGTCGCCTGGCCTACTCCAGCAAGACACCTGGCCGCACGCGATTGATCAACCTGTTTGGCCTGCCCGATCCACTGGCGCCGGATGCGCCACTCGGCTTTCTCGTCGACTTGCCCGGCTACGGCTATGCCTCCGTCGCCTACAAAGAAAAAGAAAAATGGTCGGACATCCTGGGAGGATATCTGCGCGATCGTCCCTCCTTGGCCGGCATCGTGCTGTTGATCGATATTCGCCGTGGCGTCACCGAGCTTGATCGACGCCTGGCTGATTTCATTGCCCCCACGGGCCGGCCCGTGTTGGCCCTCTTGACCAAAGCCGACAAACTGCCCTACGGTCAGCGCCAGCGCGCTGTCTTCGCCGTGCGCAAACAGCTGGCCGACATCGGCGCGCTATACACCGTACCGTTCTCGGCAACCGAACGCATCGGCCTGGAAGAGGCCGCACAACACATCGAGAACTGGATATCACCGAAGGTAGTCCCATGACCCCCAAAATCATCACCCCTCCCTTCCCGACCTCGCGCCCACGCCGCCTGCGCCGTGACGACTTTACCCGTCGCCTGGTACGTGAAAACACCCTGACCGTCGACGACTTGATCTATCCCGTTTTCGTCGCCGAAGGCAAAGGCCTGCGCGAGCCCGTGGCCTCGCTGCCTGGCGTCGTGCGCTATTCGCCCGACACCTTGCTCACCGCAGCCGAAGAATGCGTAGAGCTCGGCATACCCGTGCTCTCGCTCTTTCCCGCCATCGACCCGGCACTGAAGACGCCCGACGGTATCGAAGCCACCAACCCCGACGGCCTGATTCCCCGCGTCGTCGCAGCGCTGAAACAGCGCTTCCCTGAATTGGGCATCCTGACCGATGTCGCTCTCGACCCCTACACGAGCCATGGCCAAGACGGCGTCATTGATGAAAACGGCTACGTCATCAACGAGCCCACCGTTGAGATCCTGATTCGCCAAGCGCTGGTCCAGGCCGACGCCGGCGTCGACATCGTCGCCCCCAGCGACATGATGGATGGCCGCATCGGCGCCATCCGCGAGGCCCTGGAATCCAAGCAGCACATCCATACCCGCATCATGGCGTACTCGGCCAAATACGCCAGCGCCTTCTATGGTCCCTTCCGCGACGCGGTAGGCTCGGCCAGCAATCTGGGCAAATCGAACAAGATGGCCTACCAAATGGATCCCGGCAACATCGACGAAGCCCTGCGCGAAGTCGCCGCCGACCTCCAGGAAGGCGCCGACATGGTCATGGTCAAACCGGGTATGCCCTATCTCGACGTAGTGCGCCGGGTCAAAGACGCGTTCCGCGTCCCGACCTTTGCCTACCAAGTCAGCGGCGAATACGCCATGATCAAAGCCGCCTCTGCCAATGGCTGGCTGGATCACGACAAAGTCATGATGGAAGCCCTGCTCGCCTTCAAGCGTGCAGGCGCCGACGGCATCCTGACTTACTTCGCCATCGACGCCGCCAAATTGCTGAAGCAGCAGTAATCCACCGGTCTTTTACAAACCGGTATGCGAACACGCCACGCGACGACGCCACGCATGTCACCACTGCGAGTCCCTGTCGTTCGCCTGCAAGCCGCACCGGGCCGTTGAGCCGCGATATAGCCCGCGCAGCGNGGCC
>NZ_CBCSIU010000010.1:6673-49376 GCF_965139205.1 Bordetella muralis | reverse complement strand
GAGGCCCCTGGTCATGGGCCGAGTCCGTGCGATAGGCCCGGTGCGGCTTGCAGGCGAANGACAGGNACGTCTCAATAGAGATAACAGTGTTCTTATGGACGTTGCTGCGGGGCATGCGCAGACTGTGGCGATGGCCTTCAATGGAAGATCTCTCTAGATAGGCCTTAGGTCAGCACGAGCTGCGACTCGCCTCTGCTAACGCAATACCCGATCCAACACGGCCCCAAACCGCGCCGCATCCTGAAACCCGACAACGCGAGCATCAGCAACAGGCGCGCCTCCCGGTTCAAAGAACAGAATCCCCGGCGGCCCAAACAACTTGAATCGCTTCAACAGCTCGCGATCATCCGCATTGTTCTGCGTCACATCTGCCTGCAGCAACAACATACGCGACATCTTGCTGGCCACAGCCGGATCGGAAAACGTAAATCGCTCCATTTCGCGGCACGACACGCACCAATCCGCATAAAAATCCAACATCACCGGCCGAGTACTTTGCGCCAACAACGCATCCAGCTCGGCCGTATTGCGCACGCGCGTGAATTCCACATGACCCGCAGCAGCAACAGCCTGCCCTGCACTCTCACGCTGCACCAAATGCGACAGCGGCTGCAATACATCACGGCCACCACTGGCCGCTCCCACCAGCCACGCCGCACCCGCCAACGCCAACAATAAACCGATGCCCTTTGCGAACATACGGGGAGCCCCGGCAGTACCAGGCAGCGCGTCAAAAGCGCGCAACATTACCGCGCCCACGATGGCAAGGAAGGCCCAGCCCGTCATCTGCAGCCACGTCGGCGTGATAGGAATCAACATCCACCATGCCGTCGCCAACAACAACATGCCAAACAAGCGCTTGACGCCATCCATCCATGGGCCGGCCTTGGGCAGTAATGCCCCCGACGACGCTCCCACCACCAGCAAAGGCACACCCATGCCCCATGCCAGCGCAAACAGCGCCGCTGCCCCCAACACCACATCACCGGTCTGGGAGATATACAACAAGGCGCCCGCCAGCGGCGCTGCCACGCAGGGGCCCACGATCAACGCCGATATTGCCCCCATCGCCAGCGCGCCCGTCACGCGACCGCCAGGGATCCGCGCCGAACGGGCGGTCAGCCAGCTTTGCACCGCGCCTGGCACTTGAAAATCAAAGGCACCAAACGTTGCGACAGCCAACAGAACCAGCACTGCAGCGAATATCGCCAAGATCCAGGGTGTCTGCAACCACGCAGCCAAACCCGCTCCGCTCAGGCCTGCCGCTACACCGAGCGCCGTATAGACCACCGACATACCCAACACATAAGCCGCTGCCAAACCCAACCCGCGCCAGCGCCAGCGCCCTGGACGCTCGTCACGATTTCCTCCGACCACAATCGAAGACAGGATAGGAATCATGGGCAATACGCATGGGGTCAATGCCAACAGCAGCCCGAGCACCCAGAACACGCCGGCCGTCTTTAACCAACCCAAGCCGCTGATGGCATCCGCCAATCCGGTATCACCCGCTGACAATAGCGCTCCCAAGCCCTCAGACGACCCTGAGCGGTCCTGGACGCCGTTTGAAAGGCCAACCGTGGCCGCACTACTGATGGCCAAACCTGGGCCCGATGCGCGCGCATCAGCGCTATCCAGTGCATATCCTCCAGCCACCGGCTTGAGCTGGACCGTATGATCTGCCGGGGGATAGCACAGCCCCGCGTCTGCGCACCCTTGGCTGGTGACTTTCAACACAAAGGGCTGATCGCCGGCAACAGGCACGGTGATCGTCACCTGACGGTGATAGACCTCCATGTTCTTTTCGAATGTGGGGTCGTATTTGACTTCCCCTTGGGGATAAACCGGCGCTCCCAGGGTAACCGCCTCCGAGGGGTCGGCCGACAGCGCAAACCGCTCGCGATACATGTAGTATCCCGGCGCGATTCGATATTGGAGTTGCAGCGTTTGCGGACTCGTCATGACGGCCGTGAATGCAAATGCTTGCTCAGGCGGCAGAAAATCGTCCTCCGACAACGCAGCAGCCGGACGCCACGCAAGCAATACCCAGATCGCCAGCGCGAGCAGGACACTCCACCCATACCGCCTTGCCGACGGTGCACGAACCATAAACTGATGCATCACATTCTCTTTGTTACCCAATCCGCGAGACCGCCCATTTACAAACCGGAATGGCCACTCACTCACCACAAGGAAGATCAAACAGAGCGGCTCATCATTCCATAGGCGTGCCATTGGCCTGCTCGCGCACCCAATCCAGATACGGCGCGCTGCCGCCAATCACCGGCACGACGATGATTTCAGGCACCTCATACGGATGTAGTTTAGCCAACGCCTGTACGACGGCATGCTGTTGGCCAGCGGTCGTCTTGATCCACATCGGGATCTCATCGGCCCCCTCGATCTGACCTTGCCAGCGATAGATGGACAAAATGGGAGCACCGAGGTTCACACAGGCTGCCAAGCCATCTTCGACGAGGACATGGGCGATACGTTTCGCCAGCAACATATCCGGGGCGTTACTGATGACCAATACGATATCGTCTTCGCGCAACATGACGGCTCCTGAATACGGCTTGCACCGCAGTGTCGATCAGGTATCTTACTTCGTATGCCGTGCTGCGCGACGCCAGGACTGATCGTTACTCCGCCTGATCGGGGTTCGAGAAAAGCTGGCTCCACGTGGCATTACCCTTTGTGAAAGGCCATATCGCCATGTCAGACTCATGTTTGTTTTGCCGCATCGCACAAGGTCAAATTCCCGCCCACGTAGTGCACGAAGACGACGACACGCTGGCATTCCTGGACATCCACCCTGTCCGGCCAGGCCATGTGCTCATCATTCCCAAACAACACCACCCGTACTTTGAGGATATCCCGCAAGAGCAGGCCAACCATATCCTGGCCCTGGGCCAGTCCCTGTCACGGGTGATGAAGGCCCTATACCAGGTAGAGCGCGTCGCCTTTGCGTTTACCGGGATACATGTCGCGCATGCTCACGCGCACCTCATCCCCATGCACGAACTGCAGGACGTCACCTCTACGCAGTACATCGCCCAGAAAGATCTGGAATTCATCATGCCGCCGCAGCCGCCAGCCGAACAATTAGCGGCAACAGCGGGCCAGCTACGCGAAGCCCTCAAACAAGATTCCTGATTGGTCTCTGCCAGGTCTTCGTATGGCCACGGCCCCGTCTGATTGCGATCCGCGTCAAACAGGGATGATTGGTGAGCCGCAAAAACAAAGGCGAGCTCGAAAGCTCGCCTTTGCGCTTATCCACTGACCGGATTATTCGGCAGCGTTGTCAGCCTCAGTTTCCTGGACTTCAGGACGATCAACCAATTCCATGTAAGCCATGGGAGCGTTGTCGCCTTGGCGGAAACCCATTTTCAGGATGCGGGTGTAGCCGCCGTTACGGGCCGCAAAGCGGGGGCCGATTTCAGCGAACAATTTCACCACTGCATCGCGATCGCGCAGACGGGCAAAAGCCAGACGCTTGTTCGCCAGAGTGGGTTCCTTGCCCAGGGTGATCAGGGGTTCAACGACGCGGCGCAGTTCTTTCGCCTTGGGCAGCGTGGTCTTGATCGCTTCGTGGGTCAACAACGAAACGGCCATGTTGCGAAACATGGCAAGACGGTGGCTGCTAGTACGATTGAGCTTACGCAAACCATTACCGTGACGCATGATAAGTTCCTTTTGAATCTAAAGGCGGCGCATGCACCGCCAGGTTATCCGAATCTTCTATCGGCCTGTCGCCAGGCCGCGGTCCGGTGGAAAATCGTTAAATGAAGCGAATGGCTTAGGGACGTTCCAGACCCAACGGCGGCCAGTTCTCGAGCTTCATGCCCAAGGTCAAGCCACGTGCAGCCAGGACTTCCTTGATTTCGTTGAGCGACTTGCGACCCAGGTTCGGGGTCTTGAGCAGCTCGTTTTCGGTACGCTGGATCAGATCGCCGATGTAGTAGATGTTTTCGGCCTTCAGGCAGTTGGCCGAACGCACCGTCAGCTCCAGGTCGTCGACCGGGCGCAACAGCACCGGATCGATCTGCGGCGTGCCGCGGACCGGGGCTTCGTACGAATCGCCAGCACCTTCCAGCGCGGCAAACACGGAGATCTGGTCCATCAGGATACGGGCCGATTGACGGACGGCTTCCTCGGGCGAGATCACGCCGTTGGTTTCGATGTCCAGCACCAGCTTGTCCAGGTCGGTACGCTGTTCAACACGAGCGCTCTCGACGGCGTAGCTGACACGGCGCACGGGGCTGAACGAAGCATCCAACACGATGCGGCCGATGGTGTGCGTGCGGTCTTCGGACAGCGCGCGCACGTTACCCGGCACATAGCCACGGCCCTTTTCGACCTTGATCTGCATTTCCACTTTACCGGCGTCGGTCAGGTTGCAGATAAGGTGATCGGGGTTGATGATCTCGACGTCGTGCGGCAGTTCGATGTCGCTGGCCAATACGGCGCCAACACCGTTCTTGCGCAGCACCAAGGTGACTTCGTCGCGATTATGCAGCTTGAACACCACGCCCTTCAGGTTCAGGAGGATGTCTACGACATCTTCGCGTACACCAGGGATGGTGGAATATTCGTGCACCACACCGGTCATTTGGACTTCGGTGGGCGCATAGCCCGTCATCGAAGACAGCAAAATACGGCGCAGGGCGTTACCCAGCGTGTGGCCGTAGCCACGCTCGAAGGGTTCCATCACGATCTTGGCATGGTGGGTGCCGACCGGTTGAACTTCAATGGAACGCGGCTTCAGAAAACCTTGAGTGGACATGTACAGTATTCCTTTTCAATACCCTCGGCTCGTTACACCGATAAGGCTGATGGAAACAACAACATCAAGCAACGTCGGATCACCCGGCGTGTCTTGAAAGCAGCAGCAAAAAGCTGTTTATAACAACCGCAAAACCCGCTTGCGTGAATTTCACGCCAAGCGGGTTGCTGCGGGACTTGCCATCGACGATCAAGGCAAACAGCGCAACATGACTGCCGCGCTGGCCATGATTAACGCGAGTACAGTTCGACGACCATCGATTCGTTGATATCGCGAGCGACATCAGCGCGATCGGGCATCGCCTTGAAAGTACCGGCCATCTTGTTCGTGTCGACTTCCACCCATTGGGGGATGCCGATGCTCGACGCCAGATCCAGCGCTTCGCGGATACGACCTTGCTTCTTGGCTTTTTCGCGAACGGTGATCACGTCACCCGCTTTGACGATCAGCGAAGCGATGTCAGCGGTGTGGCCGTTGATTTCGATAGCGCGGTGGCTGACCAGCTGGCGAGCCTCGGCACGCGTCGAGCCAAAGCCCATGCGATATACCACGTTGTCCAGACGCGATTCCAACAGTTGGATCAGCGTTTCGCCGGTGTTGCCACGACGGCGCTCGGCTTCAGCGAAGTACTTGCGGAATTGCTTTTCCAGCACGCCGTACATGCGCTTGAGCTTTTGCTTTTCACGCAGCTGCAGACCGTAGTCAGAGGTGCGGGCACCCGAAGTGCGGCCATGTTGGCCGGGCTTGGAATCCAGCTTGCACTTGGAATCCAGCGAGCGGCGAGCGCTCTTCAGGAACAGATCGGTACCCTCGCGGCGCGAGAGCTTGCATTTGGGTCCAGTATAACGAGCCATGTGGATTCCCTTTAGATACGACGACGCTTCGGCGGACGGCAGCCGTTATGCGGCACGGGCGTGATATCGGCAATGCTCGAGATCTTGATGCCCAGTGCATTCAGCGCACGCACGGACGATTCGCGACCAGGACCGGGGCCCTTGATACGCACTTCGAGAGTCTTGATGCCATATTCCAGCGCCACGCGGCCTGCCGTTTCGGCAGCCACCTGTGCGGCGAACGGCGTCGATTTACGCGAGCCCTTGAAGCCTGCGCCACCCGAAGTCGCCCACGACAGGGCATTGCCCTGACGGTCGGTGATGGTGATGATGGTGTTGTTGAACGACGCGTGAACGTGCGCAATGCCGTCCGAGACGTTCTTCTTGACCTTTTTGCGTACGCGCGAGGCGCCGCTGGTAGAAGCTTTCGCCATAATCTAGTTCCTCGATTATTTCTTCAGGGACGCAGCAGCACGACGCGGTCCCTTGCGGGTGCGAGCGTTGGTGCGAGTGCGCTGGCCGCGCACGGGCAAACCGCGCTTATGACGCATGCCGCGGTAGGTGCCCAAATCGATCAAACGCTTGATCGAGAGTTGCACTTCGCGACGCAGGTCGCCTTCGACCGTGAACACACCAACGTGTTCGCGGATGCGTTCCAGTTCAGCGTCGGTCAGATCCTTGACCTTTTTGGAAAGGGGTACATTTGCAGCTTCGCAGATCTTGCGAGCGCGCGTACGACCGATGCCAAAAATGGCGGTCAGGCCGATCTCGGCGTGCTGTTGCGGCGGAATGTTAATGCCAGCAATACGGGCCATGACTGTTCCTTGAATAAATCCGTTGCGTGTCGCTAACCAGGGTTAGCCTTGACGCTGCTTGTGACGCGGGTCGGTGCAGATAACACGCACCACGCCGTGACGTTTAATAACTTTGCAGTTGCGGCAAATCCGCTTAACCGATGCCATTACTTTCATGGTTGACTCCTAATTTTCCGTAATCCGGGTTGCTCATTTCGAGCGGAACACAATTCTTGCCCTTGTCAGGTCATAGGGCGTGAGCTCCACAGTGACCTTGTCGCCCGGCAGAATCCGGATGTAATGCATACGCATCTTGCCGGAAATATGGCCTAACACCACGTGGCCGTTTTCGAGCTTGACGCGAAAAGTCGCGTTGGGGAGGTTTTCTAGAACCTCGCCTTGCATCTGGATGACGTCGTCCTTAGACATTCTCTTTGCTACCGCATCGGCAAACCTGAGGAGCCCTTGAAGTTCGCCTTTTTAAGGAGCGAATCATACTGGTGTGACATCATGTAGGCCTGGACCTGGGACATGAAATCCATCGTCACCACTACGATGATCAACAAGGACGTGCCACCAAAATAAAACGGTACATTCCAACGCATCACCAAGAACTCTGGGAGCAGACACACGAGGGTGATATACAGCGCACCCACCAGCGTCAAGCGCATCAGAATCTTGTCGATGTAGCGCGCTGTTTGCTCGCCCGGGCGGATGCCAGGCACGAACGCACCACTTTTCTTCAGGTTATCTGCCGTTTCGCGGCTGTTAAACACCAAAGCCGTGTAGAAAAAGCAGAAGAAAATAATCGCAGCCGAGTACAACGTGATGTAGAGCGGTTGACGAGGCTCCAGAGCCGCCGCCAGGTCACGCAACCACAGCATACTGTCACCCGTCGAGAACCAGCTGGTAATCGTGGCCGGGAACAGAATGATCGACGATGCGAAGATCGGCGGAATCACCCCAGCCATGTTCAGCTTCAACGGCAAGTGCGAGCTTTGACCACCGTAGATCTTGTTGCCCACCTGACGCTTGGCGTAATTCACTGTGATCTTGCGTTGCCCGCGTTCCACGAACACCACAAAAGCAGTGACCAACACCACCAAGGCCACGATAAACAAGGCCGACACCACCGACATTGCGTTGGTACGAACCAGATCCAGCAATCCAGCCAGCGCCGAAGGCAGCCCGGCAACAATACCCGAGAAAATCAGAATCGAGATACCGTTACCCAGACCACGCTCGGTGATTTGCTCACCCAGCCACATGACAAACATGGTGCCGGTCAGCAACGTCACGACCGTCGTGAAGCGGAACAGCATGCCTGGATCAATGACCAGGCCAGGCTGCGACTCCAGCGCCACCGAAATACCCACCGCCTGCACCAGCGCCAGCACGACCGTGCCATAGCGAGTGTATTGGGTGATCTTGCGGCGGCCGGCCTCGCCCTCTTTTTTGAGGGCTTCCAGCGACGGAACCACGACAGACATCAACTGCATGATGATCGATGCAGAGATGTACGGCATGATCCCCAAGGCGAAGATCGAAAAGCGCGACAACGCGCCGCCCGAGAACATGTTGAACAGGCCCAGGATACCGCCCTGGTTCTGGCGGAACAGGTCCGCCAGTGCGTCCGGATTAATACCCGGCACGGGGATGTGAGTCCCCAGCCGGTAAACCACCAAGGCCAGGACCAGGAACACGAGACGGCGTTTCAAATCGCCGTACTTCGGTCCGGTTTTGCCCAGTGCCTGTGCGTTAGCCACGTATTACCTCGCAATCAAGCAAGCGAGCCGCCCGCGGCTTCGATGGCGGCGCGAGCGCCAGCCGTCGCGGTGATGCCCTTGAGCGTCACTTTGCGCGAGAGTTCACCCGACTTGATGACCTTGGCGTAGCGGACTTGTTGGCCCACGACTCCAGCAGCCTTCAGTGCTTGCACATCGATTTCGTCGATGGGCAGGGCTTGCAGTTCCGACAAGCGGACTTCGGCGTACAGGTGCTGACCCAGGGGCGTGAAACCACGCTTGGGCAGACGACGCTGCAGCGGCATTTGACCGCCTTCGAAGCCGACTTTGTGGAAGCCGCCCGAACGCGATTTTTGACCTTTGTGGCCACGGCCGGCGGTTTTACCCAGACCCGAACCGATACCACGGCCAACGCGGCGCTTGGCGTGCTTGGCGCCCTCAGCGGGCTTCAGCGAATTGAGTTGAATATCCGACATCGTGATTCCTTAGGCTTCCGAGACGGAGACGAGATAATCCACTTTACGGATCATCCCGCGCACCTCGGGCGTGTCGACCAGAATGCTGCTGCTGTTCAGGCGGCGCAGACCCAGGCCACGAACGGTGTCGCGGTGGGATTGCTTGGTGCCGATGACCGAGCGCACGAGGGTAACTTTGATCTGCTTCTGAGACATGATTTACCCCAGGATCTCTTCGACGGTCTTGCCGCGCTTGGCAGCGACTTCCGACGGAGTCAGGGAAGCGCGCAGCCCATTCAGCGTGGCACGGACCATGTTGTAGGGATTGCTCGAGCCGAGGCTCTTGGCAACAACGTTACGCACACCCATCACTTCGAAGATAGCGCGCATCGGGCCACCGGCGATCACGCCGGTACCTTCGGCTGCCGGGGAAATCAGCACGGTGGAAGCACCATGCTTGCCCACGACGGTGTGATGCAGCGTGCCGTTCTTCAGCGCAACCTTGAACATGCCGCGACGGGCCTGTTCCATGGCTTTCTGAACGGACACCGGCACTTCACGCGCCTTGCCCTTGCCCATGCCGATACGGCCATCGCCATCACCCACCACGGTCAGCGCGGCGAAGCTCATGGTGCGACCACCCTTGACCACCTTGCTGACGCGGTTGACCGCGATCATCTTTTCGCGCAGGCCGTCGTCGTTCTCTTTTTCCGCGGCGCCTTTGCCTTGTACTTTAGCCATTTGACAAATCCTCGCTTAGAACTTCAGACCGGCTTCACGCGCGGCATCGGCCAGCGCTTTCACGCGGCCATGGTAACGAAAGCCCGAGCGATCGAAAGCGACCAGTTCGATACCGGCAGCCTTTGCCTTTTCGGCTACGCGCTTGCCCACCAGCGTGGCAGCGGCAGTATTGCCGCCCTGACCGGTTTGGCCGGCCAGTTGCGCACGCACTTCGGGTTCCAGCGTCGAAGCGCTGACCAGCACGCGATCGCCTTCCGGCGAAATGATGTTGGCGTAAATGTGCAGGTTCGAGCGGAAAATCGAGAGGCGGTGAACGCGCAACTCGGTGATCTTCCGGCGGGTAGGAACCGCACGACGCAAACGGGAAACTTTTTTGTCCATGATTCGTCCTTGCGTGCGCCGTTATTTCTTCTTGGTTTCTTTAATGACGACGCGTTCGTCCGCATAGCGCACGCCCTTGCCCTTGTAGGGTTCAGGTTCGCGATAAGCGCGGATTTCAGCGGCCACTTGACCGACGACTTGCTTGTTGGAGCCCTTGATGACGATTTCCGTCTGGGTGGGGCACTCAGCCTTGATGCCGGCGGGCAGCTTGTGCACGACGTCGTGCGAGAAGCCCAGCTGCAGCTTGACAGCGTCGCCTTGGATCTGGGCACGATAACCCACACCCACCAGGTTCAGCTTGCGCTCAAAGCCCTTGCTCACACCGGTCACCATGTTGGCGACCAGAGCGCGCACGGTGCCCGACATGGCGCCAGCGTGGCGCGAGTCGTCAGCGGCGACGAACGTCAGCTTGCCGTTGTCTTGTGCAATCGTGACATGACCGGTCAGCTCTTGGCTCAAGGTGCCCAACGGGCCCTTGACGGTGATCTGATCCTGTTGGATGTTGGCTTCAACACCCTTGGGCAGTTCTACCGGATATTTAGCGATACGTGACATTAGAATTTCTCCTTAGGCCACGTAGCACAGGACTTCGCCGCCGACGCCGTTTGCACGGGCCTTGCGGTCGGTCATAACGCCGCGCGAGGTCGAAACGATGGCCACGCCCAGGCCGTTCATGACCTGAGGAATGCTGCTACGGCCCTTGTAGATACGCAGACCGGGGCGCGAAACGCGTTCGATGCGCTCGATAACCGGACGGCCAGCGTAGTACTTCAGGGTGATTTCCAACTCAGGCTTAGCCTGCGTGCCTTTGACTTCAAAGCTGTCGATGTAGCCTTCATCCTGCAGCACAGCGGCAATAGCCGCCTTCAGCTTCGAGGAGGGCATGCTCACCGTAACTTTGTCAACTTGCTGCGCATTGCGAATGCGAGTCAGCATATCGGCGATGGGATCGCTCATGCTCATGTTTTTTCTCCTACCAGCTGGCCTTGGTGATGCCGGGGATTTCACCCTTCATCGCCATTTCACGCAGTTTGTGGCGAGTCAGCCCAAACTTGCGGAAGACACCACGCGGACGACCCGTGACCACGCAGCGGTTACGCTGGCGAGTCGGGTTGGCATTGCGCGGCAGTTGTTGCAGCTTCAGCCGAGCTTGGTAACGTTCTTCGTCGGTCTTCGACTGATCGTCGATGATCGCTTTCAATTCGACACGGCGAGCGGCGAACTTGTCAGCCAGCTTGGCGCGCTTGATATCGCGATTGATGAGGGAAAGTTTAGCCACGTCATCAGCCCCTTAGTTACGGAACGGGAAGCTGAAGGCGGTCAACAGTGCCTTGGCTTCATCGTCGGTCTTGGCGGTGGTGGTGATGCTGATGTTCAGCCCACGCAACGCGTCGATCTTGTCGTACTCGATTTCGGGGAAAATGATTTGCTCTTTCACCCCGATGTTGTAATTGCCGCGACCGTCGAATGCACGACCGGAAATACCGCGGAAGTCGCGCACGCGAGGCAACGCAACCGCCACCAGGCGATCCAGGAATTCGTACATGCGCTGGCCACGCAACGTCACCATGCAACCGATCGGGTAGTTTTCGCGGATCTTGAAACCAGCGATAGCCTTACGGGTCTTGGTGATGACGGGCTTTTGGCCGGCGATCTTCGTGAGGTCAGCAACAGCGTGCTCGATGACCTTTTTGTCGGCGACGGCTTCCGAGACACCCATGTTCAGGGTGACCTTGGTGATGCGCGGCACTTCCATTTGGCTCTTGTAGCCAAACTTTTCTTTCAGGTCAGGAGCAACTTTGCTCTTGTAGAGTTCTTGCAAACGAGACATGTCTGTCGCCCCTTACGCCTTGGCGCCGACAACGGCACCATTGGAACGGAACACGCGGACCTTGCGGCCGTCGACTTCTTTCACGCCGACGCGATCGCCCTTGCCGGTGGCCGGGTTGAACAGCGCCACGTTGGAAATATGGATCGGCAAGGTCTTTTCGACGATACCGCCAGGGTTGTTGGCCATGGGATTGGCCTTGACGTGCTTTTTGACGACGTTAACGCCTTCGACCAGGACGTGGTCGGCATCAACGCGAGCCAGCACGGTGCCACGACGCTTTCTGTCGCGGCCGGTCAGGACGATGACTTCGTCGCCTTTACGGATGTTGTTCATCGTGGGCTCCTTACAGCACTTCGGGGGCCAACGACACGATCTTCATGAAACGCTCGGTACGCAATTCGCGCGTAACGGGTCCGAAGATGCGGGTGCCGATGGGCTCCAGCTTGGCATTGAGCAACACGGCGGCATTGCCACCGAAGCGGATCAGCGAACCGTCTTTGCGGCGCACACCCTTGGCGGTACGAACCACCACGGCGTTGTAAATTTCGCCTTTTTTGACGCGCCCGCGCGGAGCCGCATCTTTGACGCTCACCTTGATGATGTCGCCGATACCGGCATAACGGCGCTTGGAGCCACCGAGCACCTTGATGCACATAACAGCGCGCGCACCGGTGTTGTCGGCCACGTCCAGCGTGGTCTGCATTTGGATCATGATTTTTCCTGTTCCAACTTAACTGGAATTACGATTTCCCGACCAGGGGATAGCGCGATTCCTGCCAGTTTTGGTCCCGTCAGGTCCGCCGAACGCCTTGAAGACATCTTCAAAACACTGCAGCGACCCTGGGTTGAAATCCTGCGGATACTTTCCCCGGTACCCTTATCGGCCTACCTCAGCCATCGGGCTGTAGCACATCGCCGGTACAGGCAACTCGGGAAAGTCTGTAATTCTAGCCTGCCCCATGATGGGATGCAAGCCTTTTGTGTAAAAAGTGTGCAATACGGCCACACCAGTAAAAAAGCGGCAAGGACGGATCGCATCCTCACCGCTTTTTTCCAAGAAGGCAGGCAACCGGGCAACCCCTGTAGCCTACCTACCCGGTTTGCATCATTAGATGATGCGGACTGCTTCGATCAAGCGCACCACGCTCCAGGACTTCGAGCGGGAGATCGGACGACCTTCAGCGATTTCGACGGTGTCGCCTTCGTTGTACTGGTTCGACTCGTCGTGTGCTTTGTATTTAGCAGAGCGCATGACGATCTTGCCATAGATGGGGTGCTTGACGCGGCGTTCGACCAGAACGACGACCGTCTTGTCCATCTTGTTGCTGACGACCTTGCCGACCAGCGTACGCTGGCGCTTGGCGACTTGAGTGGTTTGAGTTTCGCTCATGATTATTTCCCTGCCTTCTCGGTCAGCAAGGTACGAACGCGAGCGATGTCGCGACGTACATTGCGCAGCTGGGTGGTATTGCCAAGCTGCTGCGTGGCTTTCTGCATACGCAGACCGAATTGTGCCTTCAGCAGGCTCTCGAGCTCGGTGGTGAGCTCGGCGGCGTCTTTCGAACGGAGTTCGCTAGCTTTCATTGTGTACTCCTTAAGCACCGATATGACGCGCGACGAACGTGGTCGAGATCGGCAGCTTGGCAGCGGCCAGGCGGAACGCCTCGCGCGCCAGCTCTTCGCTGACCCCTTCCATTTCGTAGAGCACCTTGCCGGGTTGGATCTCGGCGACCCAGTACTCCGGGTTACCTTTACCATTACCCATCCGGACTTCGGCAGGCTTTTGCGAGATCGGCTTATCCGGGAAAATACGAATCCAGATACGGCCGCCACGCTTGATGTGACGGTTGATAGCACGACGAGCGGCTTCGATCTGACGGGCGGTCAGACGGCCACGGCCGGTGGCCTTCAGACCGAACTCGCCGAACGACACATGCGTGCCGCGCGTGGCCAGACCGGTGTTGCGGCCCTTCTGCTCTTTGCGATATTTTCTGCGAGAGGGTTGCAGCATGGTTATTCTCCTTCAGGAGCCGGAGCCGCATCCGCCTTGCGGGGACCACGGCCACGACCACCCGGACGACCCGGACGATCGCCACCAGGACGATCGCCACGCGGCGCGCGACGCGGACGGCGCTCTTCTTCACGCGGGGCTGCGGTTTCCGGCGGCAATTCGCCGTTGGCCAGCATGTCGCCCTTATAGACCCAGACCTTGATGCCGATCACACCGTAGGTGGTGTGGGCCTCAGAAGTGCCATAGTCGATATTGGCTTTCAGCGTGTGCAGCGGCACACGGCCTTCGCGGTACCACTCGGTGCGAGCGATTTCGATACCGTTCAGACGGCCCGAGCTCATGATCTTGATGCCTTGGGCGCCCAAACGCATGGCGTTTTGCATGGCACGCTTCATGGCACGGCGGAACATGATGCGCTTTTCGAGCTGTTGCGAGATCGAATCAGCGATCAATTGAGCGTCGGTTTCCGGCTTGCGGATTTCCTCGATGTTGACGTGCACAGGCACGCCCATCAAACGCTGCAGATCCGCCTTCAAGTTTTCGATGTCTTCGCCGCGCTTGCCGATCACCACACCCGGACGGGCCGAGTAAACAGTGATGCGTGCATTCTTGGCGGGACGCTCGATGATGACGCGACCAACAGAAGCGCTCTTGAGCTTTTTCTTCAGGTATTCGCGGACGCGGATGTCTTCGGCCAACATCGTGCCGAAAGCTTTGTCGTCTGCGAACCAACGCGAAGACCAATTACGGGTGACCGCGAGACGGAACCCAGTGGGGTGAATTTTCTGACCCATCGTGACTCCTTAGGCTCCGACCTTGACCGTGATATGGCAGGTCTGCTTCTCGATGCGGTTGCCGCGGCCCTTGGCACGAGCCGAGAAACGCTTCATCGATTGCGCCTTGTCGACGAAAATCGTGGTGACTTTCAATTCGTCGATATCAGCGCCGTCGTTGTGTTCGGCATTGGCGATAGCGGACTCGACAGCCTTTTTCAGGATGCCAGCGGCTTTCTTGGGGGAAAAGGTGAGGATATTCAGCGCCTGAGCAACCGACTTGCCGCGGATCAAGTCCGCAACCAGACGGGTTTTCTGGGCCGAGATGTGAACCCCACGGATAATGGCAGTAGTTTCCATCGCTTACCTCTTCGCCTTCTTGTCCGCTGCGTGGCCCTTGAACGTACGGGTCAGCGCGAACTCGCCGAGCTTGTGACCGACCATGTTCTCGTTGATATAAACGGGAACGTGCTGGCGACCGTTGTGCACCGCGATCGTGAGACCGATGAACTCGGGCAGGATCGTGGAACGGCGCGACCAGGTCTTGATCGGCTTCTTGTCTTTGCCCGCGACAGCCTTGTCCACCTTGTTGATGAGGTGGGCGTCGACAAACGGGCCTTTCTTGATCGAACGTGACATAGTGTTCGCCTCTTACTTGCGCTTGCGCCGTTGGACGATCATATTGTTCGTCCGCTTGTTGCGACGGGTCTTGAAACCCTTCGAGGGCGTGCCCCACGGGCTGACCGGTTCGCGTGCTTCACCGGTACGGCCTTCGCCGCCACCGTGCGGGTGATCGACCGGGTTCATGGCAACACCACGAACCGTCGGACGCACACCGCGCCAACGCATTGCACCGGCCTTGCCGATTTGGCGCAGGCTGTGTTCTTCGTTACCGACTTCACCGATGGTGGCACGGCACTCAATGTGAACGCGACGGACTTCGCCCGAACGCAGACGCACTTGAGCGTAGGTGCCTTCACGGGCCAGCAACACCGCCGATGCGCCAGCCGAACGCGCCATTTGGGCGCCCTTGCCGGGGATCATTTCGATGCAGTGGATCGTGGTACCCACGGGGATGTTACGGATGGGCAGCGTGTTACCAGCACGGATCGGGGCTTCGATACCCGAAACCAGCGTGGCACCCACTTCCAGACCGCGCGGCGCAATGATGTAGCGACGCTCGCCGTCGGCGTAGCACAGCAAAGCAATGTGCGCCGTACGGTTGGGATCGTACTCGAGGCGTTCGACCTTGGCCGGAATGCCATCTTTGTTGCGACGGAAGTCGACGATACGGTAGTGCTGCTTGTGACCACCACCACGATGACGAATCGTGATGTGACCGTTGTTGTTACGGCCGGAACCACGGGTCTTCTTTTCGAGCAGCGCAGCGTGCGGCGCGCCTTTGTGCAGGTTCGGGCTGACAACCTTCACCATGCCACGGCGGCCTGCCGAGGTCGGTTTTACTTTGACGAGGGCCATTTACTTCACCTCCGCAAAGTCGATTTCCTGGCCTTCTTTGAGCGCAACATAAGCCTTGCGCTCGGTGCGACGACGGCCCATGAAACGGCCAAAGCGCTTGACTTTGCCCTTACGGTTGAGGACCTGCACGGACTCGACCTGCACTTTGAACAGCAGTTCGACGGCAGCCTTGATTTCCGGCTTGGTAGCGTCAGCCACAACACGGAAAGCGACTTGCTGATTTTTTTCGGCGACGAAGGTGGCCTTTTCGGTCACCACCGGAGCCAAGATGACTTGCATCAAGCGTTCGGCGTTCATCCCAGCATCTCCTCGAGTTGAGCGATGGCCGGCTTGGTGATCAGCACTTTCTTGTAGTGGATCAGCGACAACGGATCGGCATAACGGGGCTCGACCACGGCAACATGCGGCAGGTTGCGGGTGGCGAGATAAACATTTTCATCAACGTTGTCCGTGATGATCAACACCGAATCCAGACCCAGGGTCTTCAGCTTGGACACTGCAACCTTGGTCTTGGGGGATTCGAGGTCGAACGTGTCGACAACAGCGATGCGGTCTTCGCGAGCCAACTGGGACAGGATCGAACGGATACCCGCGCGATACATCTTCTTGTTGACTTTTTGGCTGAAGTTTTCTTCAGGCGAATTCGGGAAGGTGCGACCACCCCCACGCCACAACGGCGACGAGGTCATACCAGCGCGAGCGCGGCCGGTACCCTTTTGACGCCAGGGCTTTTTGGTGGTGTGCTTGACTTCGGCACGGTCTTTCTGAGCACGGTTGCCGCTGCGGGCGTTGGCCTGGTAGGCCACGACCACTTGGTGAACCAGCGCTTCGTTGAAGTCGCGACCGAAAATGGTGTCAGGCGCGCTAAACGTCGCGGCTTCACCTTGGTCATTCAGGAGCTTGAGATCCATGTTGCTTACGCCCCCTTCTTGGCCGGCGCCTTGATGGCCGGACGCACGACGACATCGCCGCCAGCGTGACCGGGGACAGCGCCCTTGACCAACAGCAGACCGCGTTCGGCGTCAACACGCACGACGTCGAGGTTTTGAACGGTACGGGTAACATCACCCAAGTGACCAGACATGCGCTTACCCGGGAAAATACGGCCCGGATCTTGTGCCTGACCGATCGAGCCCGGAACACGGTGCGAACGGGAGTTACCGTGCGACGCGCGCTGCGAACCGAAGTGGTGGCGCTTGATCGTACCGGCGAAACCCTTACCGATGGTGGTACCCGTGACATCGACTTGCTGGCCGGCTTCGAAAACCGATTCAACAGCGATGACGGCGCCCGGCGTGAACTCGGCCAGACGGGCCGGATCCAGACGGAACTCTTTCAGGATGCTGCCGGCTTCGGTGCCAGCTTTGGCGTAGTGACCAGTTTGAGGCTGGGCAACACGCGAGGCACGACGGGTGCCATAAGCCACTTGGACTGCGGCGTAGCCGTCAGCTTCCAGAGACTTGATCTGGGTCACACGGTTGTTCGACACGTCCAGCACAGTCACCGGGATGGATTCACCTTCCTCGGTAAAAATGCGGGTCATGCCGACCTTGCGACCCACCAGACCCAGCCGATGCGCGGCGGGCGTGGGCGTCGAATTCGACATTGTTTTCTCCATTCCCGACTGCGATTGGTCGGGGCTAATCAGGCGAAAGGTAAAGGCTTTCACCCTACAGGGCCAAGTAACCAAAACCGCTTGCTTTACTACTGCGCTATTGCTACTGCACTAGCATGCGGCCAGGGTTGCTGTTGCCACAAAATGGCAAGCTTGGCATATTAGCATGATTTTTCCTGACAGCACAAGTAGTTAGGCGTAGACCGCTGTGCAGTGAGGAGGCCGGCTGCCGCGTATATGCAACACAAAATTTGCCGGATACACCTCAGCCGGCGGGCGACGCCCAAAAGAAAAAAGCCACACTCCCGGGGAATGTGGCCATTTTCAATGCCAGGCAGTTGACAGACCTGGCAGAGGCCCGATCGGGCCAGACAGCTTATTGCAGTGCGATTTCCACGTCGACACCAGCCGGCAGATCCAGGCGCATCAAAGCGTCCACGGTCTTGTCGGTGGGATCCACGATGTCCATCAAGCGCTGATGAGTACGGATTTCGAACTGATCGCGCGACGACTTGTTCACGTGAGGCGAACGCAGCACATCGTAACGACGGATACGCGTGGGCAGGGGCACCGGACCACGAACCACGGCGCCAGTGCGCTTGGCGGTGTCGACGATCTCGGCGGCAGACTGATCGATCAGCTTGTAATCAAAGGCTTTCAAGCGGATGCGGATCTTCTGGTTTTTCATGGTGTTTCCTAAAGAACGAAAAGCGAAGGCAGTTCAGAGGATACTGCCTTCGCTGGTGGGGGGTCGCCTTAGGCGATGATCTTGGCGACGACGCCGGCGCCGACGGTACGGCCGCCTTCACGGATAGCGAAGCGCAGACCTTCTTCCATGGCGATCGGAGCCAGCAGCTTGACGGTCATCGACACGTTGTCGCCCGGCAACACCATTTCCTTGTCCTTGGGCAGGTCGATCGAGCCGGTCACGTCCGTCGTACGGAAGTAGAACTGCGGACGATAGCCGTTGAAGAACGGCGTGTGACGGCCACCTTCTTCCTTGGACAGAATGTACACCTCGGCGGTGAACTCGGTGTGCGGCGTGATCGAACCCGGCTTGGCCAGCACTTGGCCACGCTCGACGTCTTCACGCTTGGTGCCGCGCAACAGAATACCCACGTTGTCGCCCGCTTGACCTTGGTCCAGCAGCTTGCGGAACATTTCCACGCCCGTGCACGTCGTCTTGACCGTCGGCTTGATACCCACGATTTCGATTTCTTCGCCGACCTTGACGATACCGCGCTCAACGCGGCCCGTCACCACCGTGCCACGACCCGAGATCGAGAACACGTCTTCCACAGGCATCAGGAACGCACCGTCAACCGCACGCTCAGGCGTCGGGATGTACGTGTCCAGCGCATCGGCCAGCGCCAAAATCGCTTGCTCGCCCAACTCGCCCTTGTCGCCTTCGAGCGCCAACTTGGCCGAACCCTTGATGATCGGGGTGTCGTCGCCGGGGAAGTCGTACTTCGACAGCAACTCGCGAACTTCCATTTCCACCAGCTCGAGCAACTCGGCGTCATCAACCATGTCGGCCTTGTTCAGGAACACGATGATGTACGGCACGCCAACCTGGCGGCTCAGCAGAATGTGCTCACGCGTCTGCGGCATCGGGCCGTCTGCGGCCGAGCACACCAGGATCGCGCCGTCCATCTGCGCAGCACCCGTAATCATGTTCTTGACGTAGTCCGCGTGACCCGGGCAGTCAACGTGCGCATAGTGACGGTTCTGCGTCTCGTATTCCACGTGTGCCGTGTTGATCGTGATACCACGCGCCTTCTCTTCCGGCGCTGCATCGATCTGGTCGTAGCCGCGGGCTTCGCCCCCGAACTTCGTCGACANCACGGTCGTGATCGCCGCCGTCAACGTCGTTTTGCCGTGGTCAACGTGACCAATCGTACCCACGTTCACGTGCGGCTTGGTACGTTCAAACTTGCCTTTTGCCATGATCTCTATCCTTTGACTTTCAAGGAAACTGGGATGATTGCCGCGCCTCGTGAGATAGTCGAGACGCGGCGACGGTATTTACTTTACTTTGCCCGAGCGGCGATGACTTCGTCAGCGACGTTCTTGGGAGCTTCGGAGTAATGCTTGAATTCCATGGTGTACGTGGCACGGCCTTGCGTCAACGAACGCAAGTTCGTGGCGTAACCGAACATCTCGGCCAGAGGAACCTCTGCCTTGATGGTCTTGCCACCGCCAACCATGTCGTCCATGCCTTGGACCATGCCGCGACGCGAGGACAGATCGCCCATCACGGTACCGGCGTAGTCTTCCGGGGTCTCGACTTCAACAGCCATCATGGGCTCGAGCAGCACGGGGCTGGCCTTGCGCATGCCGTCCTTGAAGGCCATCGAACCGGCCATCTTGAACGCGTTTTCGTTCGAGTCAACGTCGTGGTACGAACCGAAGAACAGCGTGACCTTGACGTCCACCACCGGATAACCGGCCAGGATGCCCGAAGGCAGCGTTTCCTGGATGCCCTTGTCAACCGCAGGGATGTATTCGCGAGGAACCACACCGCCCTTGATGGCGTCGACGAATTCGTAGCCACCACCCGGCTCGAGGGGTTCGAGCTTGAGCACCACGTGACCGTACTGACCACGACCGCCCGACTGCTTGACGAACTTGCCTTCGACTTCGTCGCAGGTCTTGCGGATGGTTTCGCGGTAGGCCACCTGGGGTTTGCCCACGTTGGCTTCCACGCCGAACTCACGCTTCATGCGGTCGACCAGAATTTCCAGGTGCAATTCGCCCATACCGGAAATAATGGTCTGGCCGGATTCTTCGTCGCTGCGCACGCGGAACGACGGGTCTTCCTGGGCCAGGCGCGACAGGGCCAAGCCCATCTTTTCCTGGTCAGCCTTGGACTTGGGCTCAACAGCCTGCGAAATCACGGGCTCGGGGAACTCCATGCGCTCGAGCAGAATGTGGGAATCCACATCGCACAGCGTCTCGCCAGTGGTCACGTCTTTCAGACCCACCACAGCGGCGATGTCGCCAGCCAGAACTTCCTTGATTTCTTCGCGGTTGTTGGCGTGCATCTGCAGCAGACGGCCAACGCGCTCTTTCTTGCCCTTGATCGGGTTGTAAACGGTGTCGCCCGACTTCAGGACGCCCGAGTACACACGCACGAAGGTCAATTGACCCACGAACGGATCGCTCATCAGCTTGAATGCCAGCGCCGACAGCTTTTCGCCGTCGTCAGCCTTACGCGAAACAGCATTGCCTTCGTCATCCTGACCATCGACCGGCGGAATGTCGATCGGGGAAGGCAGGTAGTCGATAACAGCGTCCAACATACGTTGCACGCCCTTGTTCTTGAAGGCAGTGCCGCACAGCATGGGCTGGATTTCGCCAGCGATGGTGCGTTGGCGAATGGCGGTGTTGATTTCGGCTTCGTCGAGCGTGCCCGATTCGAGGTACTTGTTCATCAGTTCCTCGGTGGACTCGGCAGCGGCTTCGACCAGCTTTTCACGCCATTCGTTAGCAACGCCTTCGAGTTCAGCCGGAATGTCGACGTAGTCGAACTTCGTGCCTTGGCTGGCTTCGTCCCAAATGATGGCCTTCATCTTGACCAGGTCGATGACGCCCTTGAAGGTGTCTTCGGCACCGATTGGAATCACGATAGGTACAGGATTGGCACGCAGACGCGTCTTCAGTTGGTCGTAGACCTTGAAGAAGTTGGCACCGGTACGGTCCATCTTGTTGACGAAAGCCAGGCGGGGCACGCCGTACTTGTTGGCTTGACGCCACACGGTTTCAGACTGCGGCTGCACGCCACCCACGGCGCAGTACACCATGCAGGCACCGTCGAGCACGCGCATGGAACGTTCGACTTCAATGGTGAAGTCCACGTGTCCCGGGGTGTCGATGATGTTGATGCGGTGCTCGGGGTAGTTGCCGGCCATGCCGCGCCAAAACGCCGTCGTAGCAGCGGACGTGATGGTGATGCCACGCTCTTGTTCTTGCTCCATCCAGTCCATGGTGGCTGCGCCATCATGCACTTCGCCAATTTTGTGGTTGACGCCGGTATAGAACAGGATACGTTCAGTCGTGGTGGTTTTCCCTGCATCGATGTGCGCAGAGATACCAATGTTGCGATAGCGCTCGATCGGGGTTTTGCGGGCCATGGTGGGTTAGTCCTTAAATTACCAGCGGAAATGGCTGAAGGCCTTGTTGGCCTCGGCCATCTTGTGCGTGTCTTCGCGTTTCTTCATTGCGGCGCCGCGGCCTTCCGCAGCGTCGATCAATTCGCCAGCCAAGCGCAGATCCATCGATTTTTCGCCGCGCTTTTTGGCGGCCTCACGCAGCCAACGCATTGCCAAGGCCAGGCGGCGCACGGGGCGCACTTCAACCGGCACTTGGTAGTTGGCACCGCCCACGCGGCGGCTCTTGACTTCGACGATCGGCTTGATGTTGTTGATCGCCAGGCTGAAAACCTCGATCGGCTCTTTGCCGGTCTTGGTTTGGACTTGCTCGAGGGCACCATAGACGATGCGCTCGGCGACGGCCTTCTTGCCGTCCAGCATGACGACGTTCATGAACTTGGCGAGTTCGACGCTGCCGAACTTGGGATCGGGCAGAATCTCGCGTTTGGGTACTTCGCGACGACGGGGCATGTTGCTTCCTTGTGTCTGTTCAGTTGAACCGAGTCTTGTGACACGGCCATGGCCACCCAATAAGGCGGCCCCTTACGTGCCGCGCACCGTCCTGAATTAGAGGTTGGCGCGGTTGCACTGTTTCGGCGGCGCTTGCGCGCAACCGGGGGTACTGCTGAAACTGTGGTGAGTAAGGCTTGATTAGGCCTTTTTCGGGCGCTTGGCGCCGTACTTCGAGCGAGCCTGCTTACGGTCTTTGACGCCTTGCAGGTCGAGCGAACCACGAACGATGTGGTAACGCACACCCGGAAGATCCTTTACACGACCGCCACGCACCAGAACCACCGAGTGTTCCTGCAGGTTGTGGCCTTCACCGCCGATGTACGAGATAACCTCGTAGCCGTTGGTGAGGCGAACCTTTGCGACTTTACGCAAAGCGGAGTTCGGCTTCTTGGGGGTGGTGGTGTACACGCGAGTGCACACGCCGCGACGTTGCGGGCAGTTTTCGAGCGCGGGGCTCTTGCTCTTGA
The DNA here is from genome assembly GCF_965139205.1 of Bordetella muralis. GTDB lineage: Bacteria > Pseudomonadota > Gammaproteobacteria > Burkholderiales > Burkholderiaceae_B > Bordetella_A > Bordetella_A muralis. The sequence goes on along the minus strand of NZ_CBCSIU010000010.1, from coordinate 26,801 downwards.
TGATGCTGACTTCGCGCGGCTTGCGCACGAGCTGGCTAATGGTAGGCATGACCTTTGAAATCCCTTTTACGTACCACTGGTAAGTACTTGAAGTACTCGTGTCTCTGGCGGATCGCCCCAAGAGGGCCGGCACACCAGTGAGAGGCAGTTCACGCAAAACCGCCTCAAACGTTTCTTACGTAAAAGAGCGGGTCTTGCAGACAAAACGCACAAAGGCCACCAGTCGTGGAATTGGCAAACCTTTATACGCGAATAAAGCAGTAAGCCCGTCAGCATAACCCAGAAGACGGCCCATGTCAAAGACTCCTGTATATCGACATGGAGCCCAATGAAAGGAACGCTAATTTACCGAGTACCGTACGACGGATTGATGACAGCTCACGCTTGCAGAGGTTTTTATCGGCCGGTCGTCCGAAGCGCTCTGGGATAGACGCGGACGCAAGACAGCCAGCCGAGGACGGCGCTTTTTTTATTGATCGGCGAACAGATAGCCGCTGCCATAGACGGTACGAATCGGCAGAATGACCCCTGCCAGCTCGGCTTTGCGCCGTAAACGGCTGACGATGACGTCGATGCTGCGCGAACCGCCGACCCGAGGGGTGGTGCCGGCAGCGCCGTCGAGATGCTTGTTCAACTCGGCCCGTGCGACTGCCTGCCCCGTCGCCTCCAGCAAGGTGCGAACGATATGGCGCTCGTTGGCGGACAGCGAAATGGAGACGCCCGAAGGTGCCATCAACGTCCAGTTCTGGTCGCGCAGTTCCCAGCTTCCGGTGGGATGGTTCGTCGCGACCGGTTCGGCGGTGTTGTCCGTCGCCGCTTGGGTGCGGCCGGGCAGCCGGCGACCAAGCGCCATCAGAACGCCAACGAGCTCACGGATGTCAAACGGGGACACCAGACATGCATCTGCGCCACTTTGCAGGCAGCGCAAACGGTTTTCCACCTGGAGATTGGTGCCCAACGCCACAACCCCCAGCGTAGGGGAAGTGCGTAAACGCGACACCAGGGCGTAACCGATCTCATCGAGCTCGCCAATGTCCAGGACGGCGGCATCGTAACCCCCGGCTCCCAGTTGGCCGAATAACTCGAGAGGCGTAGCGCAGCCGTGGGCGGCGATACCCGCTTGTTGCATGGCCGCAACTGATTTCCCGCAGGCAATCGAGTCGGGCATCATGATTAGGACTTTCAACTGCTTCATAGTGAAATTTCCAGATCCACCCCGGAACTCCTGCCCCCGCAGCCGACCTGCACGTATTGATAAGAATGTCGACAGTGTGGCGCCTTATTGCGCAAAACCTTAGTCAAGATTCGTCAACTTTGCGGTACTTAACATTCACACTGCTCGGCATTAGAGCAATAGTGTATCCCGCGGTATCATTCACGCTGTACGTGGGTTTTCACGTACTCGGAGCGGCAACGCGCCCCGCCGTAGAATTTAATGCAGCCAAGGGCTCCCTCACCTCAAACTCACTATGCAGATTGCCTCGCTGGAAGACGACCTGGACCAGGCCCGGCATATTCAGCAGGTTCTTGTTTCTGCTGGGTATACCTGCCATAGCTATCAGAACGGCCGCGACTTGTTGGCCGCTCTGCGCAGCCAGTCCTTCGACCTTATCTTGCTCGATTGGCAAGTCCCGGACATTGCCGGCGACGAGGTCTTGAGACATATACGCGCCACATTGGGCATGCAGATCCCGGTGATTTTCGTCACCAGCCGCACCCTCGAACAGGATCTGGTCGAAGGCTTGCAAGCTGGCGCCGACGACTATGTGGTCAAACCGCTACGTCCCGCCGAATTGCTGGCGCGCGTAAGCGCGTTGTTACGACGCTCGCAGGCAGCCTTGCCCGTGCCAGGGCCTTTTTCCGTGGCTGACTATCGTATTGACCCGGCGACCCGGTCGATTTCGCTGCGCGATCAAACGGTAACCCTTGCCCCGAAGGAATTCGAATTGGCTCAGCTCTTCTTCCGGAATGTGGGCCGGCTATTGTCACGCGATGTGCTCGCCGAAAGCGTGTGGAACCGTGAAATTCCCGCCACATCCCGGACGTTGGATACCCATTTGTCGAACATACGGCAAAAATTGCGGCTTCACCCGGAAAATGGGGTCCGATTGGTATCGTCATATGCCTTGGGTTATCGCCTGGAATTGATTGACGGCAATACAACAGTGTCCCCGGCCACTATCTAAGTAAGTACAACGGGCCGGGTATGTTCCCGAAAATTGATAAGTATTGCCCGCTTTTCATCGGAGAGTTTTCCACATGATATGGCGCTTTATCCGCCTGCTTGCCACATGGAGCGCGCTCGCTGTCAGCCCATTGGTCATGGCCCAGCCTGCGGGTGCGCTTGGCGATGATTTTGTCTACCGCATCCGGTCCGGCGATACGTTGATTGACTTGGCCAATCTTTACACGCGCAATAGTGCAAACTGGACAATATTGCAAAGCCACAACGCGGTCGGCGATCCCCTGCGCCTGGTGATAGGTTCGGAGTTGCGGATTCCTTTTGCATTGATTCCCGAAATCCCGGCGCCCACCACTGCAATGCACGTTAGCGGCCAGGCACAGGTCGACGGCATTCCCCTGCGTACAGGAATGTCCCTCAACGAAGGCGCCACGGTAACAACGGCTTCCGATGGGTTTGTTACCTTGCAGCTATCGGATGGCACCAAAATCACGCTACCAAGGGGGAGCGCGACGCAATTGGAACGTCTGCGCCAATTCGAAGGGGCCGCGCTGACTGACTCGATCTTGCACGTGGAGCAAGGCGAAGTCGATTCACACGTTGCGCCGTCGGGCCAAGGGGTAGGAAGATTCGAGATCCGCACGCCCGTCGCAGTCATGGGCGTGCGAGGCACCCGTTTTCGAGTACAAACAGCAGGCCAAGGCGCTCGCAGTGAGGTCCTTGAAGGCAGCGTACGCGTGAAGACATCGTCTGCTTCGAGCCAGCCCGTCGCCCTGTCCTCTGGCTATGGTGCGGCCATTGGCGCCAATGGAGCCCTCAATGTCCAACCACTCTTGCCCGCTCCCCAGCTTGGCCCCCCACAACGGGCGGGCTCCGGCCTATGGACGGCGCCCTTTTCTCCCGTACCGGGAGCCGTCGCATATCTGGTGCAGGTGTCTCGTGACCCGGAAGGTCTGGAGCTAACGTCGTCAGAGCAATTTGATAGCGCCGATATCCGCTTTGCAGCGCGCCGCCCCGGGACTCACTACGTGGCCGTACGCGCGATCGACGCAGCCGGCTTGGGCGGACGCGACGCCTATCTGGCATTTGAGGGCGCCAACGCGCTCATGTCCGCCTCGGGCCAGCCGATCATGCTTGGCGACGGTGGTGTGGTCACACTGACCGACTATTGAACGTCTGAGCGCCGCTCGAACCATGCCGATCAATAGAATAGATATCCGGCTCGAGCGCTCATACTTACGCCTGTTGCTCGGCGTCTCATTGGTGGCGTTTACGGCTTTGCTGGGCTGGCTTAATGGACTGGGGCGCCTGGATCAGCTGATCTACGACCGCGCTATTTCGCTGATCAATCGCCCTGCTCCAACCGATGTATTGATCGTCACGATTGACGACAGCGCTATCAATACCTTGGGGCGCTGGCCTTGGCCGCGCTCCTTACATGCCATGTTGCTGGAGCGCCTGCAGACTGCGCGTGCGGTGGGCTTGGATATCGTTTTTTCCGAATCCAACGTCCAGCGCACAGAAGACGACCGACTGTTGGTCAATGCCGTCCAACGGCATGGGCGTGTTGTATTGCCGATTGTCCTGGATAACCTTGACCGTCCTACCCGCGCGGAGCTGCCTCTGGCCTCGCTTGCCCAGGCTGCCGCCGGCTTGGGCTATATCAATGTCGATCCCGACGACGATGGTGTCCTCAGGCGCACGACATGGGCACGCAACACCGGAAATCTGCCATGGCATCAATTTGCGCTGACCATGTTGGAGGTAGGTGGTGATGCCCCGCAGGTGCGCCGCTTCTTGCCGCAATTACCGCCTGACGCCACGACGTTGATTCCGTATGCAGGTCCGCCAGGACATTTTCAATCCGTCTCGTATCTGGCGGTCTTGCGCGGCCAGGTTCCACCAGAAGCGATAAAGGATAAGTACGTCATCGTCGGCGCGTGGGCGACAGGCTTGGGGGATGTCTTTCCTTCACCGGTATCGCACAACACCAGCGGCATACAGGGCGTAGAGGTCATCGCCAACCTGCTGCAAGCGGCCCGCGAAGGGTCCATATTGGTACCGGCTCAGACTTGGCAAACAGCCCTGGCCGGCGCTATTCCCGTATTACTGTTGTGCCTGGCACTGCCCAGGTTGTCGCCTCGTCAGGCAATCCTGTGCAGTGCCGCCCTGCTCGGCGCGATTCTGGTCAGCACAATCGCCATCCTGTTTTTGTGGAACATATGGATCCCGCCCACTGCAGCACTACTCGGCGTCGCCCTCAGCTATCCGATATGGAGCTGGCGCAGCCAGGAAGCCGCACTGCGCTATATGAGCCGGGAAATGAAGCGGCTGCGCGTCGAGTACCCACCTGTACTCGACGAAACGACTCATTCCTTCGAGCACCGTATCGGACGTTCGCTGGATCATCACGTCCATGAGCTCGACCGCACGCTGACTCATGTACGTAACTTGCGCCGTTTTGTCGAGGATGGCCTGGACGGCATGCCCGACGCGACGATGGTGATCGACAAAAAAGGCCGGCTGCAATACAAGAACCGTCCCGCCGATGTGTATTTTGTACAACTCGGGATCCGGCTGCCCCGTATCGGACAGACTATCGCGCCAGCCCTCGAGCAGGCGTTTATCGCCCCTGCAACGCGCCAAACCGTACGCCAGGCACTGCTGCCTCCCGCCGACAACGATCAAGCGACTGACGGAACAAAAGACACCGAAACCGCGGCGGCTCGTACCAGCGTCGAAGTCCGCGATCGCGCAGAACATGATCTATTGATCCGCTGCGCGCCCATCCGCACGGCGCAAGGCGCTTATGCCGGTATGGTTGTCACGCTGAGCGACATCAGTACTGTGCGCCAGGCCGAACGTCAACGTGAGGAAACCCTGCGATTTATTTCTCACGATATGCGGGCCCCTCAAAACTCCATCCTGGCGCTCGTGGAGCTCGCGACAAAACCGCAGCAGACTGCGTCCGGGGCTGCCGATTCCCGCGTTGAGCAGACAGGACAACGCCCAGCCCCCCTGGTGCACGATGGCCAGCAAGGCGCGACAGATCACCCGCCTGCCCAAACGCTAACTCGTATTGCGCATCTGGCCAATCGTACCCTAAGGCTGGTGGACGACTTCATTCAGCTCAATCGTGCTGAATCCATGAGCATCGCCCGCGATCGGCTGGATCTTGTGGCCATGCTGCACGAGATCTCCGATGATTTCTGGGCCGCTGCACAAGCCCGCGCCATGACCCTGGACGTGCACTCATCTGTGCCTGTTGCCCTGGCGTATGGCGACTCGACACTTATCCTGCGCGCGCTCAGCAACCTGATCGACAACGCTCTCAAATATAGCGCCGACAACAGCACGATCCATGTGCGTCTTTCGCCCGATGCGGACACGTGGGCCATTGACATTCAGGACACCGGCCCTGGCATCGCGGTCGAGGATCAGGCACGCTTGTTTGAACCTTTTTTCCGCACGAAAACGGTACAAGACTCCACCACCGAAGGCTCGGGACTCGGCTTGGCTTTTGTGCACGCAGTCGCACAGCGCCATGGCGGCAGTGTTACGTTGAAAAGTGAGCTTGGCGTTGGCTCACGATTTACGTTCCGTTTGCCGGTAGGAACCGTCAGCGAAACAGATGCGTAATCACCGCAGGTTTGCCGGCGGTCACGACGAGTGTCGTGTTGTAGGGCGGCTGTGCGCTGTTGCGTATCGTCACCGCGTATTTACCCGGGCGCAACATGACGGTTTTTAACGGCGGGGTGACGCCGCGTGATACCCCATCAATCACGATCTCTCCCCATGGCCGTACATTAATGCTCACCCGCACGGGAGCCGGTGCCCTGCGCTCGGGTTTTACCGTAGCCGCTACTGGCGCAGTCGGAGTGACGGATGCCGTCGCGGTGGTATTGGGCTCATCGCCCTTATCCCCACTGGACGGTACCAGGAACCTTGGCGTCAAGTCAGGCGCTCGCGCTATCTGCAAACGAGATTCGGCAGACACGCGCTCGCCGCTCTCCATCGACTGCGATCGAGGCGCCGATGTCGGTTGTGTGGCAGACGAGGCGGTTTTTGCATCCGAACCACTTACCGCCAGTTCTGAATGCGTGATGACGGGCTCCGGCCCGCCGGACAAACGTCCCCACCAATACACAGCCACGCCCAGCGTGGCGATACCCAGCAGCACCGCCTGGATCACGGCCCGCAACGACGGTCCACGCGCAGGCCCACTATTACCGGCGTGGACAGACGATGGCAGCGGTGCAACCGTTTCTGCCGCGGGTTCGAATGGTTGCACCAATCTGGGCAAGGCCAGGAGTTCGGCGTAGGCCTGCATGGTCTGCGGCCGATCTGCCGGATTGATCGCCAGCCCGGCATCGATGGCTCGCAGAAAAGTGTCTGAGTACTTGCTGATTCCCAGCGTCTGCAATGGCTGATGTGTGTCCGCAACGCGGCGTTCGGCCGCTGGAGGCGGCTGTTGGCCTGCCACCAGAGAATAAGCGACGGCGCTCAACGCATAGACGTCTGTCCAGGGGCCTCGCGGCCAATCGGCGGATTCGGTATACAGCTCAAACGGGGCATAACCTGGCGTCAGCGTTCGAGGTCTCGACGAAGGTCCGTTCTCTGCCGAGAGGGCCATTAAATGCGCCCGGCCCGACTCGTCCAATCCGACCGAATGAACAGAAATGTCTCCGCAGATTCGGCCGGCCCGGTGCAATGCCTCGAGTTCAGGAATCAGTTCGGCAATAATGCGTTGAATACGTCCTTGGGGAACCCCGCCCGCAATCGTGGCGGCGATCGCGCTCAGCGGTCGATGTGCAAGTGGCGCGGCGCCGGCAAAGGGCCCGCGCGGTGTCGAAAAACCCGCAGAGGAAAGCATGGAAGCACTAAACGAGAAAGACGATCCTGTATAACAACATGTCGTTGCCCCTGTACTTGCCTGCCTATGATACGCGGCAAGCCGAGGGTGTTACGTTTTATAACGCCAATTATCAGTTAAAAGCACTTTTTGTGCATGACAGCACCCGCTATTAACGCATACAGCGGATATTATCCGAGCATCCTCCCGGTAGCGTTTCATAATCGATACGCCCGGAACAGGATGTGACGTTCCTTTTTACACCGGCATAGGCTTAATCGTTCATGAAGACTCGTGCTTTCTTGCCCATTTCGCTTTGCATCCTGGCCCTTCTTGGCGGTTGTGCCGGGATGGGGAAACTCAGCGAAGGCCCTCCTTCGCAGGCCGCACAGGATGCGTTAACGCAGGTTCAACAACAGTACTCCGCAGGCCAATACGGCACCGTCATCCGTACCGTAGCGACTTCCGACGATATTGCGACGGCGCCTAAATCGCTACGCATTGAGGCCTACAAATTGCAGGCTTTCAGTTATTGCGTACGCAATTATGCCCAACTTTGCGAAGAAACTTTCGTACGAATTTTGCAAATAGATTCAGATTTCACGCTGGCTCCCAATGAAGCCGGTCATCCGCAGTGGGGCCCCGTCTTTACGTCCGCCCAAGCCCGGTTCAATAAGTAATGTGACCGCGTAAAAGCAAAAACGGCCGCTGATTATTCAGCGGCCGTTTTTGCTTGAGCGCCGGCAGGTATTTAACCTGTCGACGCTCGTTGGCACCAAATTCGCCGTTAGACGGCAGAATTCTCGTCACCAGCACCTGACTGCGGTGCATCGGAAGCATCGCCCGACGCGCCCACCTCAGCGGCAACCGGCGCATCCTCGAAGGGATTCGCCTGCTGCCGTGCGGCTTCGCGCTCGGCGGCTTCGAGAGCTTCCTTGTCCTTGCGGGCAATGTGGTACGCCAGACCCGTACCTGCGGGGATCAGACGGCCAACAATGACGTTTTCCTTCAGACCACGCAGATCGTCGCGCTTGCCCATGATGGCGGCTTCGGTCAGGACACGCGTGGTTTCCTGGAACGATGCAGCCGAAATGAACGAATCCGTCGACAGCGAGGCCTTGGTGATACCCAACAGCACGTTGTCATACGTGGCTGGACGCTTGTCTTCGGCGGTGACGCGATCGTTCTCGTTCAACAACTCGGAACGCTCGACTTGCTCGCCCGGGATGAACTCGGTGTCGCCGGCATCGACGATGTTCACACGGCGCAGCATCTGACGAACAATCACTTCGATGTGCTTGTCGTTGATCTTCACGCCCTGCAGACGGTAAACGTCCTGCACTTCGTCGACGATGTAGGTCGCGAGCTTTTCGATACCCTGCAGACGCAGGATGTCGTGCGGATCGGCCGGGCCGTCAACAATCATTTCGCCCTTGTTCACCACCTGACCGTCGTGCACCAGCACCTGTTTTTCCTTGGGAATCAGGAACTCGTGGCTGACGCCTTCCAGGTCGGTAATGACCAGACGCTGCTTGCCCTTGGTGTCTTTACCGAACGACACGGTACCCGTGACGTCGGCCAACATACCGGCATCCTTGGGTGAACGGGCTTCGAAGAGCTCGGCCACACGCGGCAGACCGCCGGTAATGTCGCGAGTCTTTTGCGATTCCTGAGGAATACGCGCCAGCACTTCACCCACGGCAACCTGCTGCCCGTCACGCACGGTGATCAGCGCACCCACCGGGAACGAAATGTTCACCGAGTGATCGGTACCCGCGATCTTGACGTCTTCGCCATTGTCGTTGACCAGTTTGATCTGCGGACGCATGACGACTTTGCCGCCGCGCGTCCTGGGCGTGATCACAACCAGCGTGGACAGACCAGTGATTTCGTCGACCTGCTTGGCAACGGTAACGCCTTCTTCGATGTTCTCGAAGCGCACGGCGCCGCCGTACTCGGACACGATCGGGCGCGTCAGCGGATCCCACGTCGCCAGACGGGTACCTGCCTTGACGGCTTCGCCATCACCAACTAATACGGTTGCACCGTACGGGATCTTGTGACGTTCGCGCTCGCGGCCGTTGTCGTCGTAAATCGCCAATTCGCCCGAACGCGAGATCGCCACACGCTCGCCCTTGGCGTTGGTGACGTAACGCATGGTGCTGGCAAAACCGACTTTACCGTTGGACTTGGTTTCGACGGCGCTGGCCAGGGCCGAACGCGATGCCGCACCACCGATGTGGAACGTACGCATCGTGAGCTGCGTGCCCGGTTCACCGATGGACTGAGCAGCGATAACACCCACTGCCTCACCCACGTTGACGTGCGAACCACGGCCCAGATCGCGGCCATAGCAGTGCGCGCACAGACCATGACGCGTTTCGCAGGTCAGCGGCGTGCGGACCTTGACTTCGTCCACACCGATACGATCGATCAGATCGACCAGATCTTCGTCCAACAGCGTGCCTGCGGTGATCGCGGTTTCCTGCGTGTCAGGATTGACCACGTCAATCGCGGCAACACGGCCCAGGATACGATCGCGCAGCGGTTCGATGACTTCACCGCCCTCGACCAACGCCTTCATGGAGTAGCCTTGGCTGGTGCCGCAATCGTCTTCGGTGATCACCAAGTCTTGCGTCACGTCGACCAGACGGCGAGTCAGGTAACCCGAGTTTGCCGTCTTCAGTGCGGTATCGGCCAAGCCTTTACGTGCACCGTGAGTCGAGATGAAGTACTGCAGAACGTTCAGACCTTCGCGGAAGTTCGCAGTAATCGGCGTTTCGATAATCGAACCGTCCGGCTTGGCCATCAGGCCGCGCATCCCTGCCAACTGACGAATCTGGGCTGCGGAACCACGAGCGCCCGAGTCGGCCATCATGTAGATCGAGTTGAAGGATTCCTGGCGGACTTCTTCGCCGTGACGGTTGGTCACGGGCTCGGTCGCCAGTTGCTCCATCATCGCCTTGCCGACCTTGTCGCTGGCCTTGCCCCAGATGTCCACAACGTTGTTGTAGCGCTCTTGAGACGTCACCAGACCCGACGAGTACTGCTTGTCGATTTCTTTGACTTCGCGGCTGGCTTCGGCCAGGATGCCTTCCTTGGCTTTCGGGATCAGCATGTCGCCCATGGCGATGGAAATACCACCACGCGTGGCCAGGCGGAAACCCGATTGCATCAGCTTATCGGCAAAGATCACCGTGTCGCGCAAACCGCAACGGCGGAACGACTGGTTGATCAGGCGCGAGATTTCTTTCTTCTTCAGTGCCTTGTTCAGCACCGTGAAGGGCAGGCCCTTGGGCAGGATTTCCGACAGCAGCGCACGGCCGACCGTCGTTTCGTGACGGCGCAGAACCGGTTGGAATTGACCTTGGTCATCGCGCTCGTGCTCGACCAGACGCACAGTGATGCGCGTCTGCAGCTCGACTTCGCCGTTATCGTAGGCACGCTGGACTTCGGCCACGTCGGTAAAGAAGATGCCTTCGCCCTTGCCGTTGATACGCTCGCGAGTCGTGTAATACAGACCCAACACGATATCCTGCGACGGCACGATTGACGGTTCGCCGTTGGCCGGGAACAGCACGTTGTTCGATGCCAGCATCAGCGTACGGGCTTCGAGCTGGGCTTCCAGCGACAGCGGCACGTGAACAGCCATCTGGTCACCGTCGAAGTCGGCGTTGAATGCCGCGCAAACCAACGGGTGCAGCTGGATGGCCTTGCCTTCGATCAGCACCGGCTCGAACGCCTGGATACCCAAACGGTGCAGCGTGGGCGCACGGTTGAGCATCACCGGGTGTTCGCGAATGACTTCTTCGAGGATGTCCCACACCACGGGCTCTTGGCTTTCGACCAATTTCTTGGCAGCCTTGATGGTCGTGGCCAGACCCATCATCTCCAGACGATTGAAGATAAAGGGTTTGAACAGTTCCAACGCCATCAGCTTGGGCAGACCGCACTGATGCAGCTTGAGCTGCGGACCCACCACGATGACCGAACGGCCCGAGTAGTCGACGCGCTTGCCCAACAGGTTTTGACGGAAACGACCGCTCTTACCCTTGATCATGTCGGCCAGCGACTTCAGCTGGCGCTTGTTGGCGCCAGTCATGGCCTTGCCGCGGCGACCGTTATCGAGCAGCGAGTCGACGGCCTCTTGCAGCATGCGCTTTTCGTTGCGCAGGATGATTTCGGGAGCCTTCAGCTCGAGCAGACGCTTCAGACGGTTGTTGCGGTTGATGACGCGGCGGTACAGATCGTTCAGATCCGAGGTCGCGAAACGGCCGCCGTCCAGCGGCACCAGCGGGCGCAGATCCGGCGGCAGCACCGGCAAGACTTCCATGACCATCCATTCGGCTTTGATGCCGGACTTCTGGAAGCCCTCGAGGACTTTCAGACGCTTGGAGATCTTTTTGATCTTGGCTTCGGAGCTGGTGGCCTTCAGTTCGCCGCGCAGTGTTTCGACTTCGCGATCGATATCGATGGTGCGCAGCAATTCGCGCACGGCTTCGGCACCCATCAGGGCGCTGAAGTCGTCACCGTATTCTTCGGTCTTTGCCAGGAAGTCATCGTCCGACATGATCTGGCCGCGCTTGAGCGGCGTCATGCCAGGTTCAATCACGCACCAGGCTTCGAAATACAGCACGCGCTCGATGTCGCGCAGCGTCATGTCGAGCACCATACCCAGGCGCGACGGCAGGCTCTTCAGGAACCAGATGTGCGCGACCGGGCTGGCCAGCTCGATGTGGCCCATGCGCTCACGGCGCACCTTGGCTACGGTGACTTCGACGCCGCACTTTTCGCAGATGACGCCGCGATGCTTCAGACGCTTGTACTTGCCGCACAAGCATTCGTAGTCTTTGATCGGGCCAAAGATCTTGGAGCAGAACAGGCCATCGCGTTCGGGCTTGAACGTACGATAGTTGATCGTTTCGGGCTTACGGACTTCACCGTAAGACCACGAACGGATTTTCTCGGGCGACGCGATGCCGATCTTGATGGCATCAAACTGCTCGTCTTGCGAGACTTGCTTGAATAGGTCGAGTAGCGCTTTCATTAGTTACGCTCCAAATCCATGTCCAGGGCCAACGAGCGGATTTCCTTGACCAGCACGTTGAACGATTCCGGCATACCGGCATCGATGACGTGATCGCCCTTGACGATGTTTTCGTATACCTTGGTGCGGCCCGTGATGTCGTCGGACTTCACCGTCAGCATTTCTTGCAGGGTGTAGGCGGCGCCGTATGCTTCCAGCGCCCACACTTCCATTTCCCCGAAACGCTGGCCACCGAACTGCGCCTTACCACCCAGCGGCTGCTGAGTCACCAGCGAGTACGGGCCGGTCGAACGCGCGTGCATCTTGTCGTCGACCAAGTGGTGCAGCTTCAGGTAGTGCATGTAGCCCACAGTCACCGGACGCTCGAATTGCTCGCCGGTACGGCCGTCGAACAGCCATGCCTGAGTGCGCGAATCCGTCAGCTTCATGCGTTTGGCAACCTCATCGGGGTACGCCAATTCCAGCATCGTGGTGATTTCTTCCTCGGTGGCGCCGTCAAACACCGGCGTCGCGAACGGCACGCCGTTCTTGAGGTTGCGCGCCAACTCCATGACTTCGTCATCGGTCAGGGTGTCGAGGTGTGCGCTGGTACCAGTGGTGTTGTACACCTTGTCCAGGTATTCACGCACGTTCTGCACCTGCGCCGTACGCTCATCACGCAGCATGTCGGCGATGCGATGACCCACGCCCTTGGCAGCCCAGCCCAAGTGAACCTCGAGCACCTGCCCGACGTTCATCCGGGACGGCACGCCCAGCGGGTTCAGCACGATGTCGGCAGGCGTACCGTCGGCCATGTGCGGCATGTCTTCGACCGGGGTAATACGCGAGACCACACCCTTGTTGCCGTGACGGCCGGCCATCTTGTCGCCAGGCTGCAAACGACGCTTGACAGCCAGGTAGACCTTGATCATCTTGAGCACGCCCGGGGGCAGCTCGTCGCCTTGCGTGAGTTTCTTGCGCTTTTCTTCGAAAGCCAGATCGAATTGATGGCGCTTTTGCTCGAGCGATTCTTTGGCCTGCTCCAGCACGACAGCGTGAGGCTCATCGGCCAAACGGATGTCGAACCACTGCCAGCGGTCCAGATCAGCCAAGTATTCCTTGGTGATGCTGGCGCCCTTGGCGAGCTTGCGCGGACCGCCGTTGACGGTCTTGCCGACCAACAGCTTTTCGATACGATCGAACTGATCGTTTTCAACGATGCGCAGCTGGTCATTCAGGTCTTGGCGATAACGGCGCAGTTCATCGTCGATGATGGACTGAGCACGCTTGTCGCGCACGATGCCTTCACGCGTAAACACCTGGACGTCGATCACCGTGCCGACCATGCCCGAGGGCACGCGCAGCGAGGTGTCTTTCACGTCGGACGCTTTTTCACCGAAGATGGCGCGCAGCAGTTTTTCTTCCGGCGTCAGTTGGGTCTCGCCCTTAGGCGTGACTTTACCGACCAGCACGTCATCGGCAGTGACTTCGGCACCGATGTAAACGATGCCGGAATCATCCAGGCGATTCAGCTGGGTTTCGGCCAGGTTGCTGATGTCGCGGGTGATTTCCTCAGGTCCGAGCTTGGTGTCACGCGCAACAACCGTCAGTTCCTCGATGTGGACCGAGGTGTAGCGGTCATCAGCCACAACCTTTTCGGAGATCAAGATCGAGTCTTCGAAGTTGTAGCCGTTCCAGGGCATGAACGCGATCAGCATGTTCTGACCCAGAGCCAATTCGCCCAGGTCGGTCGATGCGCCATCGGCCAGCACGTCACCCTTGGCGACCTTGTCGCCGCGAGCCACGATGGGACGCTGGTTGATGTTGGTGTTCTGGTTGGAACGGGTGTACTTGATCAGGTTGTAGATGTCGACACCGACTTCGCCAACGACGTTTTCGTCGTCGTTGACACGAATCACGACACGCTCGGCGTCAACGTGGTCGACCACGCCGCCACGCAAGGCCTGCACGGTCGTGCCCGAGTCGACAGCCACCGTACGCTCGATCCCGGTACCCACCACGGGTTTCTCGGGACGCAAGCAAGGCACGGCCTGACGTTGCATGTTGGCGCCCATCAGTGCACGGTTGGCGTCATCGTGCTCCAGGAACGGAATCAGCGATGCAGCGACCGACACGATCTGCGACGGCGCAACGTCCATGTAGTGCACGTTGGCGGGAGCCGTCAACATGGTTTCGCCGGCTTCGCGGCAAGCCACCAGGTCATCGATGAAGCGGCCTTCGTCATCCAGCGCGGCGTTAGCCTGCGCGATCACGTAGTTGCTTTCTTCGATGGCGGACAGGTAGTCGATCTGGTCGCTGACCTTGCCGTCGATGATCTTGCGGTAAGGCGTTTCCAGGAAACCGTACTCGTTCAGACGAGCGTACAGCGCCATGGAGTTGATCAGACCGATGTTCGGGCCTTCCGGCGTTTCGATCGGGCACACGCGGCCATAGTGCGTGGGGTGCACGTCACGGACTTCGAAGCCCGCGCGCTCGCGCGTCAGACCGCCCGGGCCCAGAGCGGAAACACGACGCTTGTGCGTGATTTCCGACAGCGGGTTGGTCTGGTCCATGAACTGCGACAACTGGCTCGAACCGAAGAACTCCTTGATGGCAGCCGAGATCGGCTTGGAGTTGATCAGGTCGTGCGGCATCAGGTTTTCGGTCTCGGCCTGGCCCAGACGTTCCTTGACGGCACGCTCGACACGCACCAGACCGGCGCGGAATTGGTTTTCGGCCAATTCGCCGACGCAACGCACACGGCGGTTGCCCAAGTGATCGATGTCATCGATCTGGCCACGGCCGTTACGCAGCTCGACCAACACCTTGATGGTTTCAAGAATGTCTTCGTTGGTCAGCGTCATCGGACCGGTGATGTCCTCGCCACGGCCCAGACGGCTGTTGACCTTCATACGGCCAACGCGCGACAGATCGTAGGTTTCTTCGCTGTAGAACAAACGCTGGAACAGAGCCTCGACGGCGTCCTCGGTGGGAGGTTCGCCAGGACGCATCATGCGGTAGATAGCCACACGCGCGGCCATCTGGTCCGCGGTTTCGTCGGTACGCAGCGTTTGCGAGATGTACGGACCACGATCCAGGTCGTTGGTGTACAGCGCCTGGAAATCCAGAACATTGGCCGCACGCAGTGCGCTCAGCACGCTTTCGGTGATCTCGTCGTTGGCATGTGCCACGACCTCGCCGGTATCAGCGTCGACGATGTTCTTGGCCAGCACGCGGCCATACAGGAATTCTTCAGGCACGGAAATGCGCTGGATGCCGGCGGCAGCCATGTCGCGCAAATGCTTGGCGTTGATGCGCTTGTCTTTTTCGACGATCACGGTGCCGTCACGGCTCGTGATGTCGAAGCGCGCCATTTCGCCTTTCCAACGCTCGGGCACGAACTCAATCATGCCGCCTTCGCTCTTCAACTCGAAATTGTCGAAGTCGAAGAAGTGCGCCAGGATCGATTCCGGCGTCATGCCGATGGCCTTGAGCAAAATCGTCACGGGCATCTTGCGACGACGGTCGACACGGAAGAACAGGACGTCCTTCGGATCGAATTCGAAGTCCAGCCACGAACCGCGGTAAGGAATCACGCGGGCCGAGAACAGCAACTTGCCGGAGCTGTGCGTTTTGCCGCGATCATGTTCGAAGAACACGCCGGGCGAACGGTGCAGCTGCGAAACGATGACACGCTCGGTGCCGTTGATGACGAAAGAACCCGTGCCCGTCATGAGCGGAATTTCGCCCATGTAGACTTCTTGTTCCTTGACTTCTTTGATGGTTGGTTTGCTGACTTCGCGATCCAGCAGCACCAGGCGCACCTTGGCACGCAACGGTGAAGCGTAGGTCAGACCGCGCTGTTGGCATTCCTTGACGTCGAACACCGGCTCGCCAAGCACGTAGCTGACGAATTCCAAGCGCGCCATTCCGTTATGGCTGACAATCGGGAAAATCGACGAAAACGCCGCCTGCAGACCGTCGCTGTCGCGCTCGGATGGAACGGTGTCCGCCTGCAGGAAAGTTAGGTAGGATTGAAGCTGAGTCGCCAGCAGAAAAGGAACGTTTTGAACGTCTTCACGCTTAGCGAAGCTTTTGCGGATGCGCTTTTTTTCGGTGTACGAGTAAGGCATGAGCACTCCGACTCGAGGGGTTGCATGGGCCGTCAACCACGGCCCCAGGTGATACGACTCCAGAAAACCCCTCTGTAAAGGGCACCCTGCCAGCAGGGGTTTCCTGGAAACGCAAAAGCCCGGGGACGGCAAACTGCGCTGTCCCCGGGCAGTTGACGCAAGGTCTTACTTGACTTCGACCTTGGCGCCAGCTTCTTCCAGCTTCTTCTTGGCGGCTTCGGCGTCAGCCTTGGCGATGCCTTCCTTGACGGGCTTCGGAGCGCCGTCGACCAGGTCTTTGGCTTCCTTCAGACCCAGGCCGGTCAATTCACGGACGGCCTTGATGACGCTCACCTTGTTGGCGCCGGCTTCAGCCAGCACAACGGTGAATTCGGTTTGCTCTTCAGCAGCGGCAGCAGCGCCACCAGCAGCGGGAGCAGCCACAGCCACAGCGGCGGCAGCAGCCGACACGCCAAACTTCTCTTCCATTTCCTTGATCAGCTCGGACAATTCGAGCACGGTCATGCCAGCGATGGCGTCAAGGATTTCAGCTTTGTTAAGTGCCATTTTTCAGAACTCCAAAATTGGATAAATGCCAGGTTGGTTGTCGCTCGGTCGTTCAGCGAATTCCGTAAGGGGAGGCTTACGCCGCCGCCTTTTGATCGCGCACAGCGGCGAGGCCACGGGCGAACTTGGTCGGAACTTCGTTGAGCGTACGCACGAATTGCGCGATCGGGGCTTGCATGGTGCCCAGCAGTTTCGAGAGCAACTCTTCGCGCGAAGGCATGGTGGCCAAAGCCTTCACGCCGTCTTGGTTCAGCAAGTTGTTGGGCAATGCGCCCGCCTTGATGACCAGCTTGTCGTTGCTTTTCGCGAAACCAGCGAGGACCTTGGCCGCCGATACCGGATCTTCGCTGATACCATAGATCAGCGGACCGGTCAGCTGTTCGGACAACGGCTCGAAAGCCGTGCCGGAAACAGCACGACGGGCCAGCGTGTTTTTCAGAACACGCAGGTAAACGCCCGATTCACGCGCAGTTTTGCGCAGTACGGTGACAGAGGCGACGTCCAGACCACGATACTCGGCGATAACAATCGATTGGGCCTTGGCAACAGCGGCCGAGACTTCCTCGATTACTACCGCTTTCTCTTGACGATTGAGACTCACGGTTTGAACACTCCATCAAAAGACGCCTGGGGCCTTATGGCCTTACGCGTCAACCGAATGCGGCGCCTGGTTGAGTTCTTCGGGTAAAGAAATCTTCCTGGGGACGCCGTCTACGCTGGATCCAGACTCGTTAGCTCTGGGATTAAGCAGGACATCGACGGTACAGCTGCCGTGTCCTGCTCCAGCGGTCTTTGACAGCAGCATCCAGCAAAATTGCCGGATGCGGCCCAAAGTACGTTATGCCAGCAGCGATTAGGCTGCGAGCGAAGCTACTTCCACGCGAGCACCGCCGCCCATGGTGGACGAAACGGCGAGCTTGCGCAGGTAAATACCCTTGGCGGCAGCGGGGCGAGCCTTTTGCAGGGCGTCGACCAGAGCAGCCAAGTTGGATTGCAACTGTTCCACGCCGAACGAGGCGCGGCCGATGGTGGCGTGAATGATGCCAGCCTTGTCGGTACGGTACTGAACCTGACCGGCCTTGGCGTTTTTCACGGCGGTGGCGACGTCAGGCGTCACGGTGCCGACCTTGGGGTTGGGCATCAAGCCACGGGGACCCAGGACTTGGCCCAGGGCACCCACGACACGCATCGTGTCGGGCGAAGCGATGACCACGTCAAAATCGATCTGGCCACCTTTGATGCGCTCGGCCAGGTCGTCCAGGCCCACGATGTCAGCGCCAGCAGCGCGGGCGGCTTCGGCCTTGTCGCCTTGGGCGAACACGGCGACGCGCACGGACTTGCCGGTGCCAGCGGGCAATACCACCGAACCACGTACCAATTGGTCCGATTTCTTGGGGTCGATACCCAATTGAACAGCCACGTCGATGGACTCATCGAACTTGGCGGTAGCGGTTTCCTTGACCAGGGTCAGGGCTTCGCTGACGGGATACAGCTTGGTGCGATCGATCTTTTGAGCGATAGCAGCGGCGCGTTTGGACAGTTTTGCCATGATTAGACCCCTTCAACCGTGATGCCCATGCTGCGGGCGCTACCAGCGATCGTGCGAACGGCGGCTTCCAGGTCGGCCGCGGTCAGATCGGGTTCCTTGGTCTTGGCGATTTCTTCAGCCTGGGCGCGCGTCAGCGTACCGACCTTGTCGGTATGGGGCTTGGACGAGCCCTTTTGAACGCCAGCAGCCTTCTTGATGAGGACCGTCGCAGGCGGGGTCTTCATGATGAAGGTGAAGCTCTTGTCGGCGAAAGCGGTGATCACCACCGGAATCGGCAGACCGGGCTCCATGCCTTGGGTCTTGGCGTTGAACGCCTTGCAGAATTCCATGATGTTCAGGCCACGCTGACCCAGAGCCGGGCCAATCGGGGGGGAGGGGTTAGCCTTACCAGCTGGGACTTGCAGCTTGATAAAGCCGACGATCTTCTTCGCCATGCTTTGCTCCTTACGGGTTCAAACGCCTGCCACCATTGGCGGCGGGCTCCCCGGGGTTAAAAATCAGGTCTTTTCGACCTGGCTGAAATCGAGTTCGACAGGCGTCGCGCGACCAAAAATGGTGACGGACACACGGACTTTGCTCTTTTCGTAGTTGACTTCTTCGACGTTGCCGTTGAAGTCCGCAAACGGACCTTCTTTCACGCGAACCATCTCGCCAACCTCGAACAGAATCTTGGGGCGGGGTTTCTCGACGCCCTCTTCCATCTGGGAGAGGATCTTTTCGACTTCTTTTTCAGAAATCGGCGTGGGACGATTGCCCGAGCCACCCAAAAATCCGGTGACGCGGTTGGTGTTTTTCACCAAGTGCCAGGTTTCGTCGGTGAGGTCCATCTCGACCAGGACATAGCCCGGGAAAATGCGACGCTCGGTGATCGATTTCTGACCACCTTTGACTTCGACGACTTCTTCCGAAGGCACCAAAATACGGCCAAACGACGTCTGCAAGCCCGCGCGCTCAATGCGCTCGTTCAAGGCTTTGTGGACGCTTTTTTCCATGCCTGAATACACATGGACGACATACCAGCGCTTACTCATTTGGCGTCCTTATTTCCAGCCCAGCAACAGGCCGTAGAGTATCCATTCGATGCCCTTGTCGAGCACCCACATCAACAATCCCATCACCGCGACAAAGGCAAACACGATGCCTGTCATCTGGGTGGTTTCCTTGCGCGAAGGCCACGTAACCCGTTTGGCTTCGTTGAAGGACTCGCTGGCGAAACTGAGGGTGCGGCGACCAGGCTCACTGAACCAGGCGATCACAGCGGCGATCACCAATCCCCCGACAAATACGCCGATACGGGCGACCATAGGCTGTGCACTCAGCACCGAGAAGCCCACGATGCCAGCAATGATAACGAGAACAGCCAACCCAAGCTTGATGCGGTCGGCGGTACTGGTTACGGTTTCTACGCTGGTATTAGACATTTTGCGACGCGAGCCGGCCGTAATGCGCGACTGGCGGTGATCTCCCGGCGAATTTAAGAGCGAGCGGGGTTGAAACAAACAGGGCCAAGTTGGTCACGAATGACTGCAAACGTGGCAGGGGCAGTAGGAATCGAACCTACAACCTTCGGTTTTGGAGACCGACGCTCTGCCAATTGAGCTATACCCCTAGACTCTTGCGAGTGATGCATGGCAACTTGCGGAACCATACATAGTACTACTTTTTTGACAAACATGGGAAGCGGGCCCAAAAGGGCCAGCTTCCCGGTACTGAATACTGCAGACCTTAGGCGATGATCTTGGCGACGACGCCGGCGCCGACGGTACGGCCGCCTTCACGGATAGCGAAGCGCAGACCTTCTTCCATGGCGATCGGAGCCAGCAGCTTGACGGTCATCGAC
>NZ_CBCSIU010000010.1:0-6563 GCF_965139205.1 Bordetella muralis | reverse complement strand
TGACGGTTCTGCGTCTCGTATTCCACGTGTGCCGTGTTGATCGTGATACCACGCGCCTTCTCTTCCGGCGCTGCATCGATCTGGTCGTAGCCGCGGGNNTCGCCCCCGAACTTCGTCGACAACACGGTCGTGATCGCCGCCGTCAACGTCGTTTTGCCGTGGTCAACGTGACCAATCGTACCCACGTTCACGTGCGGCTTGGTACGTTCAAACTTGCCTTTTGCCATGGCTGACTCCTGACCTGGATTGAAGCTTCTGACTAAGAAGAGAAGAAAAAATTTGTGGTGCCCATGACGCGGATCGAACGCGTGACCTCTCCCTTACCAAGGGAGTGCTCTACCACTGAGCCACATGGGCAGCTTGGAGCGGGTGAAGGGAATCGAACCCTCGTCGTAAGCTTGGAAGGCTTCTGCTCTACCATTGAGCTACACCCGCGGGCTACCTTTCACCACTCTTCCCACATTTGCTACACCCTGCCACGCGATTAACCGCAAACAGCAGGGCTTTACATCAAGAATCCAGGCAGCCCGCCTGGATTCAAAATATGGGTCTCTGGTGGAGGAGATTGGATTCGAACCAATGTAGGCGCAAGGCCAACAGATTTACAGTCTGCCCCCTTTAACCACTCGGGCACCCCTCCAGCGGAGAACTTGAGATTATGGACACTTTTAAATTGAAAGTCAAATACGACGGGGGATTTTTCGTATATCCGGAACATTTTTTGCCGCCGGGCCGCCCTAGGACAAAGCTGGCCCTGTTGGAGGGCTGCAAACCAAAGGCGCGATATAGGCTTTTTCACGAAAGTTGGCTCGGCCATCCTTTCCCAACCCGCATAAAGCAAGCCTTGGGCACGTGACACCCGTAATGCTCAGTACCGGTCGAAAAACTCTTGTAGCCGGGCCGGATCAGCAGAAACCAACAGACCCAGCATCAACAAGATTCGAGCTTTCTGAGGGCTGAGTTCGCCAGCAGCAATAAAACCAGCGGCATCGTCGTCAACCTCGACGCTGCGCCCCACCCGACCGCTACCTGTTCGGCTGGCACGGACAACGGCCACGCCTTGGGCTGCAGCGCGCTGCAGGGCTTGCATTGCTACATCGGTGGCATTGCCATCGCCCACGCCAGCCAACACCAGGCCTCGCGCTTTTGTGGCGAGGAAGTCGATTAAATCGCTGCCCATGTCCACGCCCGCATGGACAACCTCGACGCGAGGCCAAGCCACGGCATCGAGCATTTCAATCGAAAATTCGCTTGCTGTGCCGTACACCGTATCGTTGCGGGAAAAAAACTGGGCGTGTCTGCCCCGCACCACCCCCGCCCTGCCCCGATTCGGCGAAGCAAAGGCGTTCACCCCCGCGCAAGCCACCTTTTGAATCTCGCGCGCGTAGTGAATATCCTCGTTCATTACCACCAGCGGTCCGCGCCCGCGCGCTGCTTCATTTCCCGCCAATGCCACCGCGTGAAACAGATTGGCAGGCCCATCGGCGCCTGGCGCCGTAGCGGGACGCATTGCACCCACCAATACCAAGGGCTTGTCGTGCCGAATCACCAAGCTGAGAAAGTAGGCGGTTTCCTCCAGGGTGTCCGTTCCGTGGGTCACGACGATACCGTCAATGGCAGAGTCCTGGCATAGGGAATCGATACGCTGCGCCAGTGTTGCCCAGACGGCATGGGTCATATTCTGGCTGCCCACGCTGGCAACCTGCTCTGCCTGTATGTCCGCCAATTGAGCCAGGCCGGGCACGGCGTCCAGCAATTGCTCGACCGCCAAGGCGCCGGCACGATAGGCATGCGAAGCCGTGTCAGCCTGGGCACCGGCAATCGTCCCGCCCGTCGCTACTACCGCG
Source organism: Bordetella muralis (assembly GCF_965139205.1). GTDB lineage: Bacteria > Pseudomonadota > Gammaproteobacteria > Burkholderiales > Burkholderiaceae_B > Bordetella_A > Bordetella_A muralis. The sequence goes on along the minus strand of NZ_CBCSIU010000010.1, from coordinate 4,716 downwards.
ATGACCGGCAACCGGCGTTCAGGCATCCAGGACTCCGGACAGCCCTTGACGCTCCAGCAGGGAATTCAGGTGTTCCCAGCCGTGAAAGTCGATGACGAGTTGACCTTTTTCACGTGCTCCAACTTTCAGCGCAACGCGCGTGCCCAGTTGATCGGAAAGGGCTTCTTCAAGCCGCGTCACATCGCGCGAGGCGCCGTTGCCTTTTTTCCGAGCGGTGGCATCAACATCCTTCACGGCTTTCGCGACGAGTTTTTCGGCCTCACGTACGGACAGGCGCTTGGCAATGATGAGGTTGGCCAATTGAATCTGCATCGCCGCTTCGACCGCCAACAGCGCACGAGCATGCCCCATATCAATATCACCGGCCAACAGCATGGTTTGCACCGGCGCGGCCAGGTTCAACAAGCGCAGCAAGTTGCTGGTCGCGGAACGCGAACGGCCGATAGCCGTCGCGGCCTGCTCGTGAGTGAGACCAAACTCATCGAGCAAACGGCGTACGCCGTGAGCTTCCTCGAGCGGGTTGAGGTCTTCGCGCTGAATGTTTTCGATGAGCGCCATCACGGCGGCGTTTTCATCGGCGACCTCGCGCACCAGAACCGGGACTTCTTTCAAGCCCGCCAATTGCGCGGCACGAAAACGGCGTTCGCCCGCAATGATTTCATAATGCCCGGGATCGTCGTTGAGCGCACGCACCAGAATGGGTTGCATGATCCCTTGCGTGCGAATGGACTCAGCCAATTCGTTCAACGCACCTTCGTCCATGCGAGTACGCGGCTGATACTTGCCCGCGCGCATTTTGCCAACGAGCAATGTCGTCGGAGGTCCCTCTACCTGCTTGACGACTTCAGTCGTCTTTTTGGCGAAGGTATCGATCGCGGGCCCGTCTGCGCCGAGCAGCGCGTCCAGCCCGCGACCCAGACCTTTGGGTTTTTTGGTGGCCATGTCGAAAAATCCTTTTTACAACTTGCTATGCCTGCTGTGGATATCTTGTACGCTGCATAGATGGCGCAAGCTCAAGCATGTCTTGACGCGCAAACGGGAACAATACGCCCGATCACCACCATCTTGAACGTGTGGATAACCCCAGCACGGCATGATGAGTAGCCATGAAAAGATCAATCCATGGCTTCGACGCGTTTGACCATCTCGGCGCCGAAAGAAATATAAGCTTGAGCGCCACGTGAGGCCTTGTCATACACAACCCCCGGCAAACCATAACTGGGGGCCTCGGCAAGACGTACGTTGCGCGGAATCACGGTAGTGAATACTTTATCCCCAAAATGGGATTCCAGCTGTGCGGAAACTTGTTGTTGTAAAGTCATCCGCGGATCGAACATCACCCGCAACAAGCCGATAAAGCTCAAGTCTTCGTTGATGTTGCGATGCACTCGCTTGATGGTATTGACCAGATCGGACAGACCTTCGAGAGCAAAATACTCGCACTGCATCGGAATGATCACGCCATGCGCCGCGGCCAGGCCGTTCAAGGTCAACAACGACAGCGTCGGCGGGCAATCGATCAGCACAAAATCATATTGCGACGCGACAGCGCCAATTGCGGCTTTCAACTGTCGCTCGCGAGCCTCCATGTTGACGAGATCGATCTCGGCGCCGGATAGTTCGCGGTTGGCGGGCAGCACGTCGTAGCCGCCCGCATCGGAACGCACGCGGGCTTGTTCGATCGATGCATCGCCTATCAAAACATCGTATAGCGTGGATTGCAGCGTGCTTTTGTCGATGCCGCTACCCATGGTCGCATTGCCTTGTGGATCGAGATCTATCAACAGCACCCGTCTGCCATGTGTGGCCAAGCCCGCCGCCAGATTGATGGCTGTCGTGGTTTTGCCAACGCCGCCCTTTTGGTTAGCGATACAAAACACGCGTGCAGGACGAGTGCTAGACGTTTTGGTGTTCATAGAGTTCCTTGACTACGACGCATCCAGATCAGGCAGCGTTGTGCATCCAGCTGAGGCACTTGCAGCGCCTGGATATGTTCGACGTGCCATTCGCCCTGTTGATGCAAGGCTTGAATTTCATCTTCGGGGACCTTCCCCTTCATGCCAACGAGGGTACCATCGTTGCGCACGTGGCGGCCTGCCAGTGACGCAAAATCGTTAAGAGAAGCAAACGCACGCGAGATGACGACATCGCATTGCGCGGGCGCGAGAGCTTCGACGCGGCCGTGTACGGCACGTAAATTGGAGAGAGACAACACACCCGACATCTGACGCACGAACGCCATTTTCTTTTCCACGGCATCCACGCAACTGATCTGCCATGAAGGCAACATGATCGCTAATACGACGCCGGGTAATCCACCGCCTGAGCCGATGTCATACACCTTGGTCATGGCGGCAGGATCCAACGTGTTGGCCAAGGGATTGACAACACTCAGGCTGTCGAACAAATGCTGAACGAGCATTTGTTCCGGGTCACGAATCGCGGTCAGGTTGTAGGTCCGATTCCAACGCTGCATTTGTGCCAGATACGTCAGCAACTGTTCCGTTTGTGCAGCAGTGATCGGCAAGCCCAGGCTATCGCAGGCTTGCGTCAGGCGCTGTGCCAGAGTGGCCTCAGACGCGGGGCTCATGCGGCTTGCTTGCGCGTGCCGTAATGCAGACGCTTTAGGTGGATGAGCAATAGTGAGATTGCTGCAGGCGTAACACCGGAAATGCGCGCAGCTTGCCCGATGGTTTCCGGGCGGTGCGTTTTGAGTTTCTGGCGAACTTCGAATGACAGGCTGCTGACAGCGTCATAATCCATATCTGCCGGGATGCGTTGCTGCTCGTGCGACAAGTGCTTTTGCACTTCGTCTTGTTGCCGGGCGATATAGCCCGCGTACTTGACCTGGATTTCGACTTGTTCGGCCAGGATGTCATCGTCGGACACGCCAGGACCGGCCAACAATGAACCATCGATATTGCGAGCCGCCATCAGCGAGTCGTAAGACACGGCGGGCCGTTTTAATAAATCTGATAGTGAGTACTCACGTTCAATCGCTTTACCTAGCAACGGCTCTGCCGCCTCGGCAGGAAAATTACGCGGAGTCACCCAGGTGGATTTCAATCGCTCAATTTCTGCAGCCACTGCATCGCGCTTGCGACTGAATGCATCCCAGCGGACATCATCGACCAAACCTAATTTGCGGCCGATTTCAGTCAGGCGTAGATCTGCGTTGTCTTCGCGCAAGCTCAAACGATATTCAGCGCGAGAGGTGAACATGCGATAGGGCTCTGTCACGCCTCGCGTCACGAGATCATCGACCAACACGCCTAAATACGCTTCGTCACGACGAGGCGTCCACTGCTCTCGTTCTAAAGAACGCAGAGCTGCATTCGCACCCGCTAATAGGCCTTGCGCAGCCGCCTCTTCGTAACCCGTTGTGCCGTTAATTTGTCCGGCAAAATACAGGCCCTCGATGGCCTTGGTTTCCAATGTTGATTTCAATCCACGAGGATCGAAGTAGTCGTACTCGATTGCATAACCGGGGCGCAGAATGTGTGCGTTTTCCAGTCCGGGTAAGGAATGGATCAAATCCCATTGGACATCGAATGGCAGACTGGTGGATACGCCGTTGGGGTAGACCTCGTGGGTATCCAAGCCCTCGGGCTCGAGGAAAACCTGGTGTGATGCCTTGTCGGCAAAACGATGGATTTTGTCCTCGATAGACGGACAGTACCGCGGTCCTACGCCTTCGATCACGCCACTGTACATGGGTGAGCGATCGAGTCCCGCACGGATGATGTCGTGCGTACGGGAATTGGTGTGGGTGATCCAGCACGGCAGCTGACGCGGGTGCATGGATGTGTTGCCCAAAAAGGAGAACACGGGAATCGGATCGAGGTCGCCTGGTTGTTCTTCGAGGACGCTGTAGTCGATGGTGCGGCCGTCGATGCGAGGAGGCGTTCCGGTTTTCAACCGTCCTTGGGGAAGCTTCAATTCTTTTAAGCGCTGGCCCAATGAGATCGCGGGTGGGTCGCCGGCACGGCCACCGGAGTAATTTTCCAGGCCTACGTGAATCAGGCCATTGAGGAAGGTGCCGGCAGTCAGGACGACGCTGCGGGCGCGGAACTTCAGCCCGATCTGGGTGATGGCCCCCACTACTCGATCGCCTTCGACCATGAGATCGTCGACGGCTTGCTGGAATAGCCACAGGTTAGGTTGGTTTTCCAGGCGATGACGAATGGCTTTACGGTACAACACCCGATCAGCTTGCGCTCTGGTTGCACGCACGGCGGGGCCCTTTGACCCATTCAAAATACGGAACTGAATCCCCGCCTCGTCAGTGGCAATGGCCATTGCTCCGCCCAGAGCATCGACCTCTTTGACCAAGTGTCCTTTGCCTATTCCACCGATCGACGGGTTGCAGGACATTTGGCCCAGGGTCTCGATGTTGTGCGTCAACAATAGCGTCTTGGCGCCAATGCGGGCAGCTGCCAACGCAGCCTCAGTGCCGGCATGGCCGCCACCGACGACGATCACGTCAAATTCGCGCGGGTAATTCATGATGGGGGAATGGGGGGAAGAGCTTGTTAGGTTCCATTATAAAGGGGACCTTGGGGATGTTTCACGTGAAACATGAGGGGAAGTTGCAACGGGTGGCATCTTTTTGGGCTTTCATGGAGTATGGGGGTGTGTTTCACGTGAAACATTGGGGAGGTGTGGTGACTGATATGGGCGAGCAGGTTCTTTTGGCGGTGNGGCGGGGTGGTGGTG
>NZ_CBCSIU010000009.1:90578-236269 GCF_965139205.1 Bordetella muralis | reverse complement strand
TGTCCGGCGCCCGCGCGCCGGACCGGCTTTGTGAAGCCCTCACGGCCCGATTGCCTCGGCTCGACGTCCAATAAGCACGCCAACCTCTTGCCAACCCAGCCCCTCGGTCACCGAGTACCGAACAAACCCAGAGACAGCAACACTCAGCCAAACAAAAGATGCAACGCAGTTAGACCACAAACGTCTGCGCCATCCCATCAGCCTGCTCGACAATTTCGCCAAGCTTGCTGACGGTCTCACCCTGCTCACGCAGCGTCTCGGCAATCGCATCGGCCTGAGCGGCATCCACCACCAGCACCATACCAATACCGCAGTTAAATACACGATACATCTCGGTATCCTCGACACCGCCTTGCTCCTGCAGCCACTGGAACAGCTTGGGCATTTCCCAGCCATCCCGGTACAGCTTGGCCGACAAGCCGTCTTGCAGAATGCGAGGCACGTTATCCAGCAAACCGCCGCCAGTGATGTGCGCCAGGCCCTTGATATCGGTGCCGTGCTTGGCCAAAGCGGCCAGAACCTGTTTGACGTAGATACGGGTGGGCGCCATCACCACATCCACCAGCGGTTGGCCGTGGAAATCATCGGTGGGCTTGGCGTTGGCGCGTTCGATGATCTTGCGGATCAGCGAGTAGCCGTTCGAATGCGCGCCGCTGGAGGCCAGGCCCAGCACCACGTCACCCGGTTTGATGGATTTGCCGTCGATGATGGCGGATTTTTCCACCGCACCGACTGCAAAACCGGCCAGATCGTACTCGCCGTCGGGGTACATGCCGGGCATTTCAGCGGTTTCACCGCCGATCAACGCACAACCGGCCTGCTCGCAGCCTTGGGCAATGCCGCCCACGACCGACGCGGCGGTATCCACGGCGAGCTTGCCGCAGGCAAAATAATCCAGGAAAAACAACGGCTCTGCGCCTTGGACCAGGATGTCGTTGACACTCATCGCGACCAAATCGATACCGACGGTATCGTGGCGATTCCATTCAAAGGCCAGGCGCAGCTTGGTGCCCACGCCGTCCGTGCCCGACACGAGGACGGGCTCACGATATTTCCCAGGAACCTGGAACAAGGCGCCAAATCCGCCGATACCGGCCAACACGCCGGGACGCATGGTGCGTGCCGCCAGAGGCTTGATGCGGTCGACCAGGGCGTCTCCTGCATCGATATCGACACCAGCGTCGCGGTACGTCAGGGGGGCAGAGGGTTGAGTCGTCATGAGAAAAACCGTGGGGTATGTGACAATTGCGGAGTTTACGGGGTGCTGCGCCCGCCATTTTACGATGTCGGGCGCAAAACAACGCGCCGACCGTCTTTTTGACGATTTGCGCGCCCCTTGCCTTGTGACCATTTTGACCCATGAATCGCCAGCTGCTGCTCGACGTTCTACCCGCACCCGCTCCTACGCTGCAGAACTACATTGCCGGCCCCAACGGTGAAGCGTTGGCGGCCGCGCGCGCACTGATGCCTGGCCGGGCGCTCTACCTGTGGGGGGCAGCGGGCTGCGGCCGCAGCCACCTGCTCAAGGGGCTGGCGACCACGCCCGGCGCCGTCTACATCGATATTCGGCAAAACGCCCGCGCCCTGCGCCAACTCGCCAATGCCGACTCCGCAGCAGCCATGCCCAGGTTGATCGCAGTGGACGATGTCCACGATATGGACGAAGCCCGGCAGGCCGGCCTGTTCGCCCTGTACAATCGGTGGCGCGAATGTGCGGCCACCAGCCGCGCGTTCGCTTTGGCTGTGGCTGGCGACCGCGCCCCGCTCTCCATGCCGTTGCGCGAAGACCTACGCACCCGTCTGGGCTGGGACCTCGTATTCCGGCTCGAACCCCTGTCTGACGCGGACAAGCTCGCTGCACTGTCTGCCCAAGCGGCAGAGCGTGGCTTGCAACTCGCACCAGAAGTCATCCAGTGGATGCTGACGCATCGCGAACGCGATATCCGCAAATTGGCGGTATTGCTCGACGCGCTGGATCGCTATTCGCTGGCTACCGGTCGCCCGATCACCATTCCCCTGCTACGCGCCATGCTGGCAGACTCCGATAAACAACAAAAAACATGATGCCCCAACGACTCGCGCTGTTCGACCTGGACCATACTCTGCTGCCGCTGGACAGCGATTACCAATGGGCCGATTTTCTGGCGCGCACGGGACGCGCGGGCGATCCGGCAGAAGCCCGCCGCCGCAACGACGACCTGATGGACCGCTACAACCAGGGTCAACTCACCGCCGAACAGGCGGCCGAATTCATGCTGGGTCTGCTGGCCGCGCACACGCCGTTCGACCTGGCCACCTGGCACGAAGAATTCATGACGCAAGTCATCCGTCCCAGTATCACGCCGCAAGCCATTGAAATCGTAGATCAGCATTTGGCTGCAGGAGATCTGTGCGCCATCGTGACCGCGACCAACGGGTTTGTCACCGCCCCTATCGCCCGCGCCTTTGGTATCCCGCACCTGATTGCCACCGACGCCGAGTATCGCAATGGCCGCTACACCGGACGCATTCAAGGCACGCCTAGCTTCAAAGAAGGCAAAGTCGTACGCGTGAACCAATGGCTGGCGGATATGAATCTGACCCTTGCCAATTTTTCCGAATCGTACTTTTATAGCGATTCGATCAACGATGTACCGCTGCTCGAGGTCGTCACACACCCTGTAGCGGCCAACCCCAGCCCGGCGCTGCGCGAGATCGCGCAAGCGCGCGGCTGGAAAGTGCTCGACTTGTTCGAACACCTAAAGGATGCCAAATCCTGATGATCACCGACACCATAAAAAAATTCGTCAGCCGCTTGTTTTCACCGGCGGCCCGGGGACCCCAACGCATTACGAGCGATAAACACGGCATCGATCGCCGCAACGTATCGCGCCATGCCATCAAAGTCTGTGAGGTCTTGCGCCAGCACGGCTATCAAGCCTATATCGTGGGCGGCGCGGTACGCGACTTGATCGTCGGCCTCGAACCCAAAGATTTCGACGTGGCCACCAACGCCACGCCCGAACAGATCCGCCCGCTGTTCCGTCGCGCCCGCATCATCGGCCGGCGCTTCCAATTGGTGCATGTGGTGTTCGGCCAGGAAATCATCGAGACCTCGACCTTTCGCGCCCCCGCCTCGCAAGACCAGGAAACCGACGAGCACGGCCGCATCCTGCGCGACAACGTTTTCGGATCTCAGGAACAGGACGCAGCACGGCGCGATTTCACGATGAACGCGCTCTACTACGATCCGCATACCGAAGAAGTGATCGATTATCACCAAGGCGTGCATGATCTGAAGAAACGCCAGGTTCGCATGATCGGCGACCCGGCGACGCGCTATCGCGAGGACCCGGTCCGCATGCTGCGCGCGGTGCGTTTCGCGGCCAAGCTCAACGGCAGCATTGACCCTGCGGCGCGTCAGCCTATCGAAACCATGGCGTCGCTGATCGAGAATGTGCCGGCATCGCGGCTGTTCGATGAAATGCTCAAGCTCCTGACCTGCGGACATGCGATGGATTGCCTGCGCCAGTTGCGCGCAGACGGCCTGCATCACGGCCTGCTGCCGCTGTTGGATGTCGTGCTGGAACAACCTGGCGGCGAGCGTTTTGTCGAGCTCGCGCTGGAGCGTACCGATTCGCGTGTACGTGCAGGCAAAAGCATCAGCCCCAGTTTCCTGTTTGCCGCGTTGTTGTGGCAACAAGTCGAATCGCGCTGGAAACAACTGCGCGAACGGGGGGAACACAACATCCCCGCGCTGGTTCAGGCTGCGGATTCGGTGTTGGATGAGCAAACTGAAAAGCTCGCCATCCAACGCCGTTTCTCATCCGACATGCGTGAGATCTGGTTCATGCAGCCGCGCTTTGAACGCCGCATGGGCAAGACCATTTACCGCATGATCGAACAACCGCGCTTTCGTGCCGCCTGCGACTTTCTGCAGCTGCGTGCCGCGGCTGGCGAGTTTGACAGCGTCCTGGCGCAGTGGTGGATGGATCTGGCCAATGGCAACGACGCCACCCGTGCCGACATGATCGAGGAACTCGCTCACCTGCCGCGCGACCCCGCTGAATCGAGCGGCCCGCGCAAACGCCGTCGCCGCCCGCGCCGTCCGGCCGCGCAACGCGATCAGGCTTGACGGTACGTGCCCCTGTCGGGAACGGCATTGCTCCTTCACTGAACCGCGCCGCCATACATTGCCGATGACCACCATCCAACACGCCTACATAGGCTTGGGCGCCAATCTGGGAGACGCGCAAGCGACCTTGCGCACGGTGCTGGAGCAACTGCGCCAAACGGCAGGCATCCTGCGCTGCCTGTCCTCGCATTTTTATCGCACGGCCCCCATAGACGCCACTGGCCCGGATTACATCAATGCCGTCGCAGCGTTGGACACCACGCTGGCGCCTCTCGAGCTGCTGGATCGACTGCAGGCGCTGGAAAACCAGCATGGCCGCCAACGCCCTTACAAGAACGCGCCGCGAACGCTGGACCTGGATCTGCTGCTGTATGGCGATACCACGATGAATACGCCGCGCCTGACGTTGCCGCATCCACGCATGCATGAGCGTGCGTTCGTACTGGCGCCGCTATCCGAACTCGCGCCGGCATTGCAGTTGACGCAGGGGTCTGCGATCGAATTGCTGTCGATGTTGCCGGATCAGCCGATCGAGCGGCTGGACTAAGGCGCGCAGGGACTGACAGCACCTTCCTGCGGCCCAAGTCGCCACAACCTTAGACCTGTTCGCCCGCGCGCTCCAGCAATTGCCTGGCCCGCCCGATGACAGGCGCATCGACCATTTTGCCTTCGAACATGAACGTGCCGGCACCGCTTTCGCGGTGCGCAGCCACCACGCGGCGTGCCCACTCCACGTCGGCGGCAGGCGGCAGAAAGGCCTCGTGAATGATCTCGACCTGCGAGGGATGAATGCACAGCATGCCGCCAAATCCCATATCTCGAGCGCGACCGGCAGCGGCCCGCATCCCGGCCGTGTCCTTGACTCCGGGAAACACGCCATCCAGCGGTGCGGGCAGATCCGCGGCTTTGCTGCGCAGCAATACTTGCACCCGGGCATGATCCAGCACGACATTCGCCCCTTCGGTATCGGGCGTCAATCCCAGATCCAGGCCGTAGTCGAGGCTGCCAAACGCCAACCGTTGCACGCCCGGTGTCGCCGCGATCTCAGCCGCATTCAAAATCCCCTCGGCGGTCTCGAGGATGGGGACGATATCGACGCCCGTCTGCGCCGCATGGCGCACCTGTGCCAGGCTTTCCGCTTTGGGCAGCATGATGGCCGTTACCCCAGGAAAACTGCGGCAGGCCTTCAGGTCGTCATCGTGCCAGGCCGTCGAGACGTCGTTGATGCGCACCCAGAGTCGCACATCGGGATGCGTGCCCAGAAAATCGCAGAGCGCCTCGCGGGCGCTGCCCTTGGCCAGATGCTCGACCGCATCCTCCAGATCGACAATCACAACGTCAGCCCCACTGGCCAGGGCCTTGGGAATGCGTTCAGGCCGGCTGGCCGGCACGAACAAGGCAGTACGTATAGCAGTTGGCATCAGACGACCTCGGCAGCACGCAAGCGCGCCACGTCCTCGGGCGCGTACCCCAATGATGCTAGCACTGCATCGGTGTTTTCGCCCACTGCCGGGACCGGATCCATACGGGGCGTAAACGCGCTGCTGGATGCCGGCGGCAAGAGCGCCGGCAGCGTCCCGGCCGGGCTGCCCACCTCGCGCCAGCGGTCGCGAGCCTGTAACTGCGGGTGCGCCCAGACGTCTTTCATGTCGTTTACGCGGGCGTTGGCGATCTGCGCGGTTTCCAGACGGTCCGTCACCTGATCGATGGTCAACTCGGCAAAAGCCTGCACAATCAGCGCGCGCAGACTGTCGCGATTGGCTGCGCGGCGCGAATTCGATGCAAAGCGCTCGTCGTCGGCCAACGCAGGCTGATTGAGCACGCGTTCGCAAAACACCCGCCACTCGCGCTCGTTTTGCAGGCCCAGCATGATGGTCGCGCCATCGCCCACCGGGAACGGACCGTAGGGATAAATCGTGGCGTGCGCCGCACCCGCACGCTGAGGCGGCGTCGCCCCCTCGAACGCATAGTACATGGGATAGCCCATCCACTCGACCATGCTTTCCAGCATGGAAACATCCAGCCGGCTGCCCAGTCCAGTGCGTTGACGCAGCAACAACGCGTTCAGAATCGACGAATACGCGTACATCCCGGCCGCGATATCCGAAATCGAGCATCCTGCCTTGGCGGGCGCATCGGGCGACCCCGTCACCGACACAAAGCCGCTTTCGCTCTGGATCAACAGATCGTAGGCCTTTTTACGTTCGTAGGGGCCGCCCTCACCGTAGCCGGAAATATCGCAGACGATCAGCTTCGGATGTTTGGCGTGCAAGGCCTCGAACGACAATCCCAGACGATCCGCTGCGCCCGGAGCCAGATTCTGTACCAGCACATCAGCCGATTCCAGCAAACGCTGCATGACTTCGGCGGCATCGGGGTGTTTCAAATCCAGCGTCAGGCTTTCCTTGGAACGATTGGTCCAGACGAAATGCGACGACAAGCCATGGACGCGCTCGTCATAGCCACGAGCGAAATCACCCACGCCGGGGCGTTCGATCTTGATGACACGCGCCCCCATATCGGCCAGTTGGCGTGTGCAAAATGGCGCCGCGATCGCGTGTTCCAGACTGATGACAGTAATGCCGTCCAACGGACGGACTGCAGGAGTATTACTCATCGAAAATAAATTCCTTCAGGAAGCGATCAAGCGGAGAACGTTATTTGCGCTTGGTGAGCCAGGGTGCCGTCTTGCTCGGCCCACAGATCGGCCTGCCCGGGCTCGGCCACACGGCCAGCGACCTCAAAGGGCGTAGGCGCAACCAAGGGACGCAGGCCGCGATAGGAAAAATGCTCCAGACGCGCAGTCGGATGCGCATGGCAGAATGCGGCCAGCATGAAGGTCGCAATCATGGGACCGTGCACAACCAGACCGGGATACCCCTCGGTACCCGTGACATAGGGATGATCGTAATGGATCCGGTGGCCGTTGAATGTCATGGCCGAATAACGGAACAGCAACACCGGTGACGGATCTACGGACTCGCGCCATTGCGATGCGGGTGGAACGTCCGTGCCCACGAGCTTGGGCGGCGACGGCTGCCTGTAGACGATGTCCTGCTCTTCTTCGATCGCCAGCACGCCATCCTGGTGGTATTCGTGACGCACGGTCACAAACAGCAGTGCACCGGTACGGCCGGTCTTTTCGCGCACATCGGCCACCGTAGAACGACGTTCAGCGGGAGTCCCCACGCGCAAGGGTTGATGGAACGTGACCCGTCCCCCCGCCCACATCCGGTTCCGATCGTCGGCCGGCGGCAAGAACCCGCCGCGTGACGGGTGACCATCCCTGCCTAACCCATCCATGCCAACCGGGGCAATAAAAAAGGCCCATTGCCAGAGCGGAGGCAGCGGTTCGCCTACCCCGGGCGCGGGCTCGCTGAGCGTCGCGGCGATACGGGCGGCATGGCCGACATCGAGATTATCGGCAACAGTTTCACTGCTGCCGATCCAGTCGGCGGGATTGGGAGACGTCATGTAGATTCCTTAGCGGTATATCAGAGCGGCCACCAGCATGCCCGTGTGCCCCGCCTTTGTGAATTCGTATTTCTACAAGGGCGGGTTCAACAGCCTGAAATTCACGCCGGCGGTGCGATATCGCTATTTCCCCTGAAACGCGGGCGCGCGTTTTTCTGCAAAGGCACGCATGCCTTCGAGATAGTCATCGGTATAACCGAGCTGTTGCTGCAAATCGCATTCCAGATCGAACTGCTGCGCCAGCGTATTACCGCTGGAGGCATACAGCGCCTGCTTGGTCGCCGCATAAGCGCGCGTGGGCCCCTGAGCCAGGGTGCGCACGATCTGCTCGCGCGTCTCGTCCAACGCCTCATCCGGGATGCAACGCCAGATCAGCCCCCATGATTCGGCCTGACGAGCCGATACAGTCTCGCCGAACAAAGCGGCCCCCATGGCTCGCGCTGTCCCCACCAGACGAGGCAGAAACCATGTGCCGCCGGCATCCGGCAACAAACCGATCTTGCTGAACGCCTGGATAAAACGCCCGGACTCCACGGCATACACCACATCGCATGCCAGGGCGAGGCTGGCCCCAGCTCCGGCTGCCACGCCATTGACCAGGCACACCACAGGCACCGGTAACGCGCGCAGGCGCAGAATCAGCGGCCGATAAAAATTACGCAGGCCTTCACTCAAATCGCGTCGCTGTCCTTCCGGTAACGGCTTGCGTTCGCCCAGATCCTGCCCAGCACAAAATCCGCGTCCTGCGCCCGTAATCACCAGGCCGCGCAGCTCATCGCACGCCTCCAACGTGTCCAACGCACGCGCCAGCTCGCCGTGCATCACCGCCGTGAAGCTATTCAAACGATCCGGCCGATTCAAAGTGATCACGCCGACACCGTTCTCCAGCGTGAATTGAATCTGCTCGTAGCCCTGCGTCATACCTGTTGCTCCCTATATCCTGTTATGTGATGTGGCCGCACAGAAAAAGCTCCCCTGGCATGCCAAGCGATCTGCGATCGAGGCCGGTAATTACAAAGTCGTCCGAATCTTACCTTGCTGCCATCGACGCTCGCGGCCCGTCAAGTCAAAGCCACTGAAGCGGGCAGCATCTCAATCCAGCGACTGCAACACTGCCAGTTGCTCGGCGCTATCACCGAACAACTGATCCAACACCGTCAAGCGCTTGAAATAATCACCGACCTCCAGCTCATCGGTCATGCCCATCCCGCCGTGCAATTGCACCGCGCTTTGCGCGACATAGCGTCCAGCGCGTGCCGCCTCGAGCTTGGCACTGGCCAGCATGCGGCGCCGCTGCGTGACATCCGGTTCGCTCAATGCGGCCGCCGCAACATAGGCCATCGACAGCGCCATTTCCTTTGCCACCAACATATCCGCCATACGATGCTGCAGCACCTGAAACGCGGCCAGGGGCTGGCCAAACTGCCGACGCGTCTTGAGATAATCGATCGTGATCTCCAGCAAACGCTCCATGGCGCCGGCCGCATGCGCGCACAGGGCCGCCGCGCCCCAATCCAGCGCCGTAGCCAGCCCATCCCGGGCGGCTTGCCCACGCGCCAGCACGGCATCCGCATTGACGGGCGTGCGGTCAAACACGATGCGCGCGCAGCGCGTACGATCCAGTGTCGGCGTATCCAGCACCTGTACCCCTTGGGCATCCGCAGGCACCAGCAGCAACACCGGCTCGTCGTCAATATCGCGCGCCGACACAATCCAGGCCTGCGCCGCCGCACCATGCCAGACCAGATGCTTGGTTCCCGACAGATGCAAGACCTCGTCACTGGCCGATCGCACCGTACACAAGGACGGTTCCGTCTCGTAACGCCGCCCCGGTTCCTGATAAGCCAGCGCCACTATCGCCTCGCCTGAGGCCAAGACCGGCAGCCATCGCTGCCGTATGGCCGCGTCCGCAGCGTCGGCAATCAATGCCGCACTCATCACCGCACTTGGGATCACAGGTTCGGCAACCAGTCCGCGTCCCAATTCCAGATGCACGGGCAACAGACTTGCAGGTGCCTCGCCAAAACCGCCATGCTCCGCCGCAATCGTCAGGCCCAGCACGCCCAGCTCGGCCAATTGCCGCCATGCGCCGTGATCGAGCGCCGCAGCAGCCGCGCGCTCTCGCCGTGCCGCAAAACTCCATTCATCCTGCACCAAACGCCGCAGGCTATCGGCCAGCATGCGTTGCTCTTCGGTATATGCGAAATCCATGATGTGTTTTCCTCAAAGCCCCAACATCATGCGAGCGATGATGCCTTTCTGTACCTCGGTCGTGCCGCCATAAATCGAGGTCTTGCGCATATCGGCATAGCCTGCGCCAGCCGCGGCCGCCATCTCCGGCCCTGGCCCATGAAAGGTTGCATCCGCCTCCATCCAGTCCGGGTCATATGGCCAGGCGTCCGGCCCGGCAATCTCCATCTGCAACATCGCCAGATCCTGCTGTATCTCGGAACCTCGGATCTTCAGTACCGAAGCCTCCGGCCCCGGCGCATCGCCACGCGCCGCCGCGACCCGCAACAGCAGCATCTCCAGCGCCATGATGTCGACCTCCGTGCGGGAGATCCGGTCACGCATCCGGCTGTCCTCCAGAATGGGCCGGCCATGCAGCAATGTACGGGCTGCCATCTCCTTCAGAATGCTCAGCTCGCGATAGCAATGCCCCAAGCCTGCAATACCCGTGCGTTCGTGGCCCAACAGGTACTTGGCATACGTCCATCCCTGCCCCTCCTCGCCGACGCGATTGGCCAGCGGTACACGCACGTTCTCCAGCCATACCTCATTGACATCATGCCCGCCATCGAGGGTACGAATGGGCCGCACGCTGACACCCGGCGAACGCATGTCGATCAACACCATCGAAATCCCGCGCTGCACCTTGGCCTCGGGATCGGTGCGCACCAGGCAGAACATCCAGTCTGCATACTGCGCCAGCGTGGTCCAGGTCTTCTGGCCATTGATCACATAATGATCCCCATCGACCTCGGCGCGCGTCTTCAGCGACGCCAGGTCGGATCCGGAGCCCGGTTCGGAATATCCTTGGCACCACCAGTCTTCGACACGGATGATGCGAGGCAACAGACGCTGCTGCTGCTCGGCACTGCCGTATTTCATCAACACCGGGCCGATCATGCCCAGCCCAAACGGCAGCAAACGCGGCGCGCCGGCCTTGAAGCACTCAACTTCGAAAATCAAGCGTTCGATGGCATTCCAGCCCGTGCCGCCAAATTCCTGCGGCCATGTCGGTGCGCCCCAGCCCTGGTCGGCCAAGATCCGGTGCCACCGCACATAATCATCGCGATGCAGCCGCTGGTGCTTCAGTACTTTGTCACGAATATCTCGCGGCAACTTGTCGTTCGCAAAGGCTCGCACAGTCTCGCGAAACTGCCGTTCTTCGGGTGTCCAGCTTAGGTCCATAGGATGTCTCCTTATGGGTGGTATCTAGCCACGGACAGGGGCTTTAGCGCAATCTGGCTCTGCAAAAGCGGGGCTTTCGTGGGGATGAAGTGGTCGGCCGGTTGTGTTGTTCTTGTGGAAGGATGAGGATTGTTGGCATGCAACGGGTGGGGTTCTTTAGACGCCGGCGTCCGCCCTGACTGAGCGATGCGGGCCTAATCGGAACGGCTCGCCCCATGAGCAGGGGGCTCGGTCCGCTGCGCGGACTAAATCTCCCTCAAAAGGCCCGCATCGCTCAGTCAGGGCGAACGCCGGCTCGCAATGTCTCCAGTTGACGGATGCTGTGCACACCTCGAATTGCTCGACGGACGTCTCAATAGAGATCCCCCTCCGCCAGCAAAAAAACTCCATCCGCCACAAAAAAACAAACAAGCAACCAACCGAACCCACAAGTCACAAGAATACCGCTGCACAAAACCCCTGCTTCGGCAATGAAGAATGGTCAGCCAAGCCAACAACCCTGACACTGCCTACACTGTCATCACCTTCCGTAACCGAAAAATGACCGCCACCACACCAGAGACATCCGCGCCCAGCGGCGCCGACCAGCAGTACCGGCAAGCCCTGGCCCAGGGAAAATTTCAGATTCAACGCTGCACCGCCTGTCATGAGGCCGTGTTCTACCCTCGCATGATCTGCCCCCATTGCGGCGCGCCGGATTTGCGCTGGGAATCTCCCAGCGGCCGCGGCACTGTGTATTCGACGACCGTCGTACGGCGCAAAGCCGACGCCGGTGGTGACTACAACGTTGCCCTCATCGACCTGGAAGAAGGCGTCCGGATGATGAGCCGTGTAGAGGGCATCTCCCCCGATGCCGTTCACATCGGCATGGCAGTCAGAGCCGAAGTGCGGCAACAACAAGATCAAGGCCTGGTCGTCTTTGTCGCGCAGGAGGCAGCATGAGCGATTTACAACAACTGCGCGGCGCCGTGGCTGTCGCGGGCGTGGGTCACGCTGGCCTGGGCCGCGCCGATGGCTATACCGAGATGGAAATCCTGGTGCAGGCGGCCCAACGCGCCGTTGCCGATGCGGGCCTGACGATGCGCGATATTGATGGCATCTGCACTGCCAGTGTCGCCGCCACGATGTGGGCCATGCCCGTCATTGAACATCTGGGTATCCGTCCGACCTTCATCGACAGCACCATGTTGGGCGGATCCAGTTTCGTCGCTCATCTGATGCCGGCGCTGCAAGCGCTCGCTTCGGGACAGTGCAACGCCGTACTGGTGTGCTATGGCAGTACGCAGCGCACCTCTACGTTGAGTCGTGCAGAAATCGGACGGGTACGCAAGAACTTCGATCCGCAACCCTACGAAACGCCCTACGATCCCCTCAGCCCGTTGAGCTCGTATGCCCTGGCCGCGGCCCGGCACATGCATCAATACGGCACGACGCGCGAACAACTGGCGCATGTTGCCCTGGCGGCTAATCAATGGGCGCAACGCAATCCCGAAGCACAACTGCGCGAGCCCACGACGCTGGACGAGATTTTGTCATCGCGCATGGTCTCTGATCCGCTCACCGTGCGCGACTGCTGTCTGGTCACCGATGGCGCAGGCGCCTACGTGCTGGTCCGCGCCGACCGGGCTCGCGATCTGCCGAAAAAGCCGGTATACGTGCTGGGCAACGCGACGGCCGTGTGGAACCGCCAGATCTCGTCTATGGAAGACCTGACCGTGACGGCCGCACAGCAATCCGGCCAACGCGCGTTTGCAATGGCCGGCCTGCGTCCCGCCGACATCGACGTCGTAGAGCTCTACGACGCGTTCACCATCAACACCATCTTGTTCCTGGAGGATCTGGGGTTCTGCGCCAAAGGCGAAGGCGGCGCCTACGTCGAAAACGGTGCAATCGCACCAGGCGGAAGGCTGCCCGTCAACACCAATGGCGGCGGCCTGTGCTGCGTGCATCCCGGCATGTATGGCGTATTCATCATGATCGAGGCCGTACGACAGCTGCGTGGCGAGGGTGGCGCGCGCCAGGTCGAGGGCGCGCAACTCGCGCTCGTACACGGCAATGGCGGCACGTTGTCCAGCCAATCCACGGCCATTCTCGGCACTGCGGACACGTTGTAGACCCCTCATGCACGGTGGGGCCGCATTGTCGCGACCTCGCCGTGCGTTGCTTTGCAAGCATCCCGATTCGCCTTTGTTTTCATTTCCAAATTTCTCGAAGTCATGAGTTCATCGTCCCCGCTCACACGCATTCATCAGCTCTTGCAGCACCAGGCGGTGCAACAACCCGAGGCGATCTTCTTGTATGAAGAGGCCGGCACCACATTGAGCTATGGCCAGATGTGGCAACGCGTAGAGCAAGCCGGCCAATGGCTGATCGCCCAAGGCGTACGGCGTGGGGATCGCGTGGCCGTAGTCGGGGAAAATTGCGCGCAGATGATTCAGGCATTGTTTGCCTGCAGTGTGGTGGACGCCTGGCCCGTCGGGCTCAATGCGCGCCTGAGCCAACGTGAAGTCGACGTGATTCTGAGCCATGCTCAGCCGATGTTGACGCTATATACCAGCCATATTTCGACTGCAGCGGCCGCACATGCGCAAGCCGCCGGCGCCCAGGCCCTCGATGCCGCGGTCTGGGGCGATGGCAATCAATGGACTCGCGCCAGCAACGCCCCGGAAGCAGAAACGGGCGCACTGGTAGACCAGGTCGCCACCGTGATCTATACGTCGGGCACTACCGGCGCGCCCAAAGGCGTCATGGTGCCGCACAAAGGTCTGTTGCACTTTGCTCGCATCTCCGCCACATCTCGACGCCTCGGTCCGAGCGACATCGGCTATGCCGCATTACCGATGTCTCATATTTTTGGCATCGCCACCGTATTGATGGCCACAGTCCAGGCAGGCGCCAGCCTGGTATTGCGCAGCAAATACGATCCACAAGATGTGCTGCGTGCGTTGTCGTCTCCGGGTTTGACCGTCTTGCAAGGTGTTCCCACCATGTTCACGCGGCTACTGGCCGTGGCATCCAACCAGCCTCTACACGCGCCGCGTCTGCGCTATGTGTATACCGGCGGTGCAGCGTTGGACCCCACGCTCAAGCGCGACACTGAACGATACTTTGGACAACCCATGCATCATGGTTACGGCATCACCGAGTATGCCGGCTCATTGTTCATCACCGATATCGACGCCCCCCGCAATGACTGTGCGACGGGCTACGCGGTCGAGGGCGTGGAGCTGAGATTGGGTTCTCCCGATGCAGAGCCGCCTGTCCCAGGGCAGCGCGGCGATATTCTCGTGCGGGGTCCCGGCGTCATGCTGGGCTATTACCGCGATTCCGTACAAACTGCCAAGGCGTTGCTGCCCGGCGGTTGGCTCAACACCGGCGATATCGGTTTGATCGATGACAGCGGCGCGCTTTTTATTGCCGGACGCACCAAAGACCTGATCATTCGCTCGGGCTTCAACGTATATCCCGCGGAAGTCGAGGCGGTGATCAACGCCTTTCCAGGCGTGCGATTGTCAGCGGTGGTGGGACGTCTCGAAGCCGACCAAAACGAAGAGGTCGTGGCCTTTATCGAGGCGCAACCGGGAACGGCGATTGACATCGACGCACTGAACGCACATCTACGTACCGAACTCGCGCCCTATAAACGGCCAGCACACATCATCCCCATCGACACATTGCCCACGACAGTAAGCGGAAAGATTCTAAAGCAGCCATTGCGGGAAAAACTGGCTGCGCAAACCACCTGAAAAAACCCGCACAAAACAATACATCAAGGAGACAAATCATGCCGATCAAATCCCTCTTGCAGGCTGGCGCATTGGCGGTATCGCTATGCGCCGCCATCCCCGCCGCCCATGCCGCAGCCTATCCAGACCGGCCGCTGCGCCTGTTGGTCGGCTACGCACCTGGCGGACCGGTCGATACCACCGCACGCGTTTTTGCGAAATATCTGGGCGACAAGCTGGGCCAGACCGTAGTGGTGGAAAACCGCGCCGGAGCAAGCGGAATGATTGCTTCGGATGCCACCGCCAAGGCCTCGCCAGACGGATATTTGCTGGGCTTCGCCGCGAGCCCGACGCTGACGATCTCGCCGCTGGTGCAAAAGAGCGATCTGTTCGATCCTCGCAAAGACTTCACGCCCATCGGCATGGTGGTGGATTACACCAATGTGTTGCTGATCGGCCCGCAAATCCCTGCTAAAACGGTCCGCGAGCTCGTTGATTATGCCAAGGCAAACCCGACTGCCGTGAGCTTTGGCTCGGCCGGCGTAGGCGCATCCAACCATTTGTCAGCCGAACTGCTCAAACAACAGGCCGAAGCCCCGATGCTGCACGTGCCCTATCGCGGCAACTCGCCCGCGATGATGGATGTGGTGAGCGGCAAGATCACCTTTATGTTCGATATCACCAGCACGGCAATTCCCTTTATCAAAAGCGGCAAGGCTCGAGCCCTGGCAGTGACCTCGCGTGAGCGTAACCCCGAACTGCCCGATGTACCGACCATGATCGAAGCCGGCTTGCCCGACTACGAGGTGGTCGGCTGGTATGCCCTGATGGCTCCGCCCAAACTGCCCGATGCCATCAAGACACGGTTGACGCAGGCGCTGAAAGAGGTTTCACAAGACGCCTCATTCCGCAAAACCATGACAGAGGGCGGCTATACCGTCGATGACGGCGACAGCCAAGCAGTACAGGCGCGTATCGAGCGTGAATACGCGATGTGGGCCGACGTCATCAAGACCGCCAACATTCAAAAATAACTGATCCTGATTGGAGCCATCCTTTTATGTCTGCCCTGCAATCGTTGCGAGCCACGACCCGTCTGCCTGTTCTCTGCGCGCCCATGTTTCTGGTGTCGGGGCCCGATCTGGTCATTGCTCAATGCACGGCAGGCGTCATCGGCACGTTTCCGTCGCTCAACGCCAGACCCCAGGAAGCCCTGACGGATTGGCTCACGCGGATCGAGAAAGGACTGGCGCTTTATCGTGAGGCACATCCCGATGCCGTGATCGCGCCCTATGGTGTCAATCTGATCGTGCATCCTACGAACGCGCGCTGGCAGACAGATCTGCAGACATGCGTGGCACATCGCGTACCGTTGATCATCACGTCCCTGCATGCACCCGACGCCGTGGTGCAAGCAGTGCACCCCTACGGTGGCCTGGTTTTTCATGATGTGACGACAGTCCGTCACGCACGGCGGGCGTTGGATGCCGGCGTGGACGGCTTGATTCTCGTCGCGGCAGGTGCAGGTGGGCATGCAGGCACGCTCAATCCCATCGCTCTGGTCAACGAGATCCGGTCGTTTTACGACGGGCCTTTAGTGCTGTCCGGGTGCATCAGCCACGGGAAAGATGTGCTGGCTGCACAGGCGCTGGGATGTGATCTGGCCTATATGGGCACACGCTTTATTGCGACAAATGAATCGCTGGCGCCGGACCGCTATCGCGAGATGGTGTTGCAGGCGACAATTGACGACGTGCTGTATACGCCTTTTTTTTCTGGTGTGCCGGCGAACTATCTGATCCCCAGTATTTCAGCTGCGGGGCTGGATGCGGAACAGCTCAATAGCAAGGACAGTAACGCGGTCAATATGGACAAGACGACACGGCCGAAGGCGTGGAAGGATGTCTGGAGCGCGGGCCAGGGGGTGGGAGCGGTGCAGGAAATCTTGCCTACTCATGCGTTGGTGGATCAGCTGGCGCATGAATATGCCGAGGCGCGCAGGGCGTTGTTGAAGACTGCGAGGGGGTAGTGCTATTTGCTGGGAGGTTGGGTTGCTTATTGGACGTCGAGCCGAGGCAATCGGGCCGTGAGGGCTTCACAAAGCCGGTCCGGCGCGCGGGCGCCGGACACCGTGTTCGCTCACCTCGTCCGCGCCTTCGCGCTCCCTACGGTATCCGCTCCACTCGGCTTTGAGGCGCCCCCACGGCCCGATTGCCTCGGCTCGACTCGCAGTAACTCAAGCTCATCACATCGCTGGCACGAGCCTTTTGCTTGGCGTTTTTCTGTGACCTTGTTGGCAAAGAGGAAGATCTTGCGGTGCTGCTATTCGCGCGTGCCCTGCACACGCGCGAATAGCGATCGGTCCGGGCATGCGGCGGGGTGGCGTGGTGCTAGGTTGGAAGATCTGCTTGGCTAGAGTTGATGCATGCGAAGATTAGTCGCGCGTCTTTGGATGTCGCGAAGCCGTGGTGCGAACAATCTCCTGCTGGCCTATGAGAAATCGTTGCTCGAGAGATCTTCTGTTTGCCACCGATGCCAAAACCTCCGCATGCAGATCACGAACGCTATTCATTGGCGCGCCCGTAGGCGCCAATGAATAGCAACCCTGCAAGATTTTCATCCTTGCAAAAGCCAGTTCCCACGAAGCCTACGTAGACCACCCGTGCCAGCGACGAGGGAATCAGAGATGCTGCGAGTCGAAGCGGGGCAGTGACCGTGTTGGCGCGCCTCGGAGTCGCGCGAGCGGAAGTCGAAGGAAGGCCCGAAGGGGCCGTACGAGACGAGCGATGCGGCAGTCGGACGCGCAGGCGGCCGACCGACTCCGTGAAGCGCCAACACGGTCACTGCCCCGCTTCGACGTCCAATAGCACTCACGTCCCCGTCATACCACGATGCCGATCTAGCACATCACTCGATCTTGATACCCGCATCCTTGATGACCTTGCTCCATTTAGCCAGCTCAGCCTGTATGAACGCACCAAACTCCTCCGGCGTACCCGGTTTAGGTTCCGCCCCAGCAGCCAGCATGCTTTTCACGGTATCAGGATTGCTCAACACCTTCTGCATATCCCCATTCACGCGTTTGACAATATCGGCAGGCGTACCCGCGGGCGCCAGCATGCCGCTCCAGGAATAGGCTTCGTAGCCTGGCACGCCGGAAGACGCAATGGTGGGGATGCCTGGGAACAAAGCAGAAGGCTCGGGATTACCCACACCCAGGGCACGGATTTTTCCGCCCGACAAATGCGGCATGGCGGATGGGCCATCCGCGAACATGACTTGTACCTGTCCACCCAGCAGATCTTGCATCGCCGGCGCACTGCCGCGATAAGGCACATGCTGCATGCGCGTGCCGGTCATGCTGTTAAAGAGCTCGCCCGCGAGGTGCGTGCCGCCACCGGTGCCAGACGAGCCAAACGACAGTTTTCCTGGATTCTGTTTGGCATAGGCAATGAGCTCCTTGACGCTTTTGACTGGCAGAGACTCGTGCACGACAAGCACAATCGGAAACACAGCACCCATGCCCACCGGCACAAAATCCGCAGTAATGTCGTAGCTCAGGTTGCCGCGCAGGCTAGGCAACACCGTATGGTGGATCGAAGCAAAGAAATAGTGATAGCCATCCGCAGGCGCCTTGGCTGCAGCTTGTGCCCCGACGATGCCGCCCGCGCCAGCCTTGTTATCCACGACCGTCGGCGTTTTCCACATTGCACCCAGGGGTGTCGCGATGAAACGTGCCGTCGTATCCACCGGACCACCTGCCGGAAAAGGCACAATGAAATTGACGGGATGGTCAGGCCACGAGGCAGCGCGAACAGAGAACGGCAAAGTCGCGGCAGCGCAGGCTGCCCCCAGCCCCGCCAGCAAGCGGCGGCGTTGCGGATCGTGCATGAGTATGTCTCCGGTTTTTTTGTCTGTGCGCACAAGCGTTGTGCCTTGTGCAGTGCTCGTATTATTTGCGCACAGGCGCCGGCTTGCCGATTCTTTTTTGCCGAAGCCCCTGTTCAGCCGCGGCAACCGCTCGACCGAGCATCAGGCATTGCGCGCAGCTACCCGTACATGCTCGATAAAGTCTTCCACAAAACGCGGCAAGTCGCGGCCACGCTGGCGGCACAACAGACGGTCGCGCTGAGCCCAGGCGTCCTTCAGACGCAGGACATGCAGTGCCTGCGGCCGGCTGTAGCGCGCCGCGCAGGCCTTGGGCACCACGGCGATTCCGGCCCCTGCCTCGACCATACGGCATACGGCCTCGAAACTGCCCACGTGTACGCGTTGGCATAACCGTTTGCCCAACCCCAGCGCAATGTCCTCCAGAAAGGTCTGAATCGCGCTGTTGGGGTGAATGCCGACGAACTGATAGGCGTCGATCACATCGACAAAATTTGCGGACTCGAGCTGCGCCAGCGGGTGTTTCAATGACGTCACGATGGCCAGCTCATCGCGAAACAGGGGCATCACGTCCAGCCCGTCGACATCGATATTGCCTGCCACGATCCCCAGGTCCGCCGCTCCGGCACGAATCGCCAACACGATATCGCCAGAGATTTTTTCCTCCAATTCGATATCCACGTCCGGGTTTTCCGCCAGAAAAGTCGACATGGCGTCAGCCAGAAACGAATTCGTTGCCGTCGTGTTGGCCAACAATCGTAACCGTCCCTTGATACCGCTGGAATATGGCTGCAAATCGGCATTCAGGCATTCCAGCTGCCGGAATACCGCGTGGGCGTGCTTGAGCAGGACTTCGCCCGCAGGTGTCAGGGCCACGCCTGTCGCCTGACGCACCAGCAAACGCGCCTTGAACGCTTCCTCCATGTTCTTGATGCGCGCACTGGCCGCGGGCAGCGACAGAAAGGTGCGCTCGGCCGCACGGGTCAGATTCAGGGTTTCACCTACGTTCACGAATAAACGCAGATCGGTCAGGTCGTGTCTCATGTTCCGCCAAGCAAAAGGGGGGTGTCTTTAATTTTGAATTCCGCTGGCCCGACTTGAAATCTACCATGCACAGAGTCGGGTGTGCCAAACAGGCGTGCGATTCGCGTGCTTCTGTCCAGCGTAGCGGCCCCAGCCCCAAAGGAGAATGGATTATGAGCGGTATGGTTGCAGGAAAAGTCGTCGTCGTCACCGGCGCGGGCGGCGGGATCGGGCGCAGTGTCGCCCTGGCGATGGCCGCGGCAGGCGCAAAAGTCGTGGTCAATGACATCGGCGTATCGTTGCAGGGCGAAGGCGGCGGTGACGGCCCCGCGCAGGCCGTGGTCAAGGAAATCCAAGCTGCCGGCGGACAGGCCTGCCCCAGCACCGACAGCGTCGCCAGCTACGAGGGTGCTCACAACATCATCAAGACGGCGGTCGATGTCTTTGGACGCATTGATGCGGTGGTCAACAACGCGGGCAATCTGCGCGACCGCGTGTTTCACAAGATGAGCGAAGAAGAATGGCGCCAGGTGCTGGACGTGCACCTGAATGGCTCGTTCTACATGAGCCGTGCTGCAGCGCCCTATTTCCGCGAACAGGAATCCGGCGCGCTGGTGCATATGACCTCGACTTCCGGACTGATCGGTAATTTTGGGCAGGCCAACTATTCGGCCGCCAAGCTCGGCATTGTCGCGCTGTCCAAATCCATCGCGCTGGATATGGCGCGCTATCACGTACGGTCGAATTGCATTGCGCCATTTGCCTGGAGCCGCATGACCAGCTCCATTCCCGCAGAGACCGAAGCCGAAAAAGCCCGCGTCGAAAAGCTGAAAAAAATGGAAGCCGGCAAAGTCGCGCCCCTCGCGGTCTACCTGGTCAGCGATGCCGCCAGCGAAGTGACCGCACAGATTTTTGCCGTCCGTGCCAATGAAATCATGTTGATGAGCCAGCCTCGCCCGCTGCGCACCGTGCACTACAGCGAAGGCTGGACCCCGGAACTGATCGGCGATATCGCGATTCCCGCCATGCGCAAACATTTCTATGCGCTGGAACGTTCGCCCGACGTCATTGACTGGGATCCCATCTGAGAAAGCCGCCATGCCCTTAGATTATCAGACCATCAAGAACTGGGAATTCGCCGACATCCACCACCGTTACGAGGACAAGGACACGATTCTGTACGCCCTGGGCATCGGCCTGGGGGCAGACCCCATGGACGCTGCGCAGTTGCGCTATGTCTACGAACAGGATCTGCAAACCATCCCCACATTGGCCACCGTGCTGGGTCATCCAGGTTTCTGGATGAATGATCCGCGCGCCGGGATCGATTGGGTCCGGCTGGTACACGGCGAACAGCGTCTGCAATTGCATGCACCATTGCCCGCCAGCGGCACCGTGATCGGCAAGAGCCGCGTCACGCACGTCATCGACAAAGGCGCCGACAAAGGTGCGCTGGTGGTCACAGAACGCACGCTGCATGATGATCAAGGCCTGCATTTGGCAACCTTGCAGCAGATCACCTTCTGCCGTGGCGATGGCGGTTTTGGACAGGGCGACGAGGCCCTGCCGCCTTTGCCTGCCGCGCCGGCACGTGCAGCGGACCTGTCGTGCCAGCTATCGGTAGCCCCCAACGCAGCCCTGCTCTACCGGCTGAATGCAGACCGCAATCCGCTACATGCCGACCCTGCAGTCGCCAGCAAGGCCGGTTACCCGCAGCCTATTCTGCACGGCCTGTGCACCTACGGCATGGCGGCACACGCCATCATCAAAAGCTGCTGCGACTACGACGCGTCGCGTTTGACCGGTCTGAACGCACGATTCTCGTCCCCCGTCTTCCCGGGCGAAACCTTGCAGTGCGACATCTGGCAGGACGCGGGCAATGCGCTGCAATTCAGCATGCGCGCCATCGACCGTGATGTCGTGGTGATGAGCCATGGCACTGCCACGCTTTCTCAATAAACGCGGCTTGCCGCAACAGGGTTCTTATCGTCATGCAGCATCGTCCCCCGCCTCTGGAAGGCATTCGCGTACTCGACCTCAGCCGTATCCTGGCCGGTCCCTGGTGCACTCAGAACCTCGCAGATCTGGGCGCAGATGTGATCAAGGTCGAGCGTCCCGCTACCGGCGACGACACGCGCCATTGGGGCCCGCCCTACCTGAAAGACGGCCAGGGCCAGGACACCTCCGAGGCGGCCTACTATCTGAGCACCAATCGCAACAAACGCTCGCTGGAGGCCGATATCGCCAGCCCCGAAGGCGCGGCTCTCGTTCGGGAACTCGTCACCCATTGCGACATTCTGGTTGAAAATTTCAAGGTCGGGGGCTTGCGCAAATACGGCCTGGACTACGACAGCCTGAATGCCTTGAATCCACGCCTGATCTATTGCTCGGTCACCGGTTTCGGTCAGGACGGCCCCTGCGCCACATTGCCCGGCTATGATTTCATGATCCAGGGGCTGGGCGGCTTGATGAGCATCACCGGTGAACGCGATGACCTGCCCGGCGGCGGCCCTCAGAAAGCCGGTGTGGCTGTCACAGACATCATCACGGGGATGTACGCCACGGTGGCCATTTTGGCGGCCATTCAAGAACGGCACCGCAGCGGCTTGGGACAACATCTGGACATTGCGCTGCTGGATTGCCACGTGGCCATGCTGGCGAACCAGAACTCCAACTATTTCACGTCGGGCAATGCGCCAACGCGCGCGGGCAATGCCCACCAGAATGTCGTGCCTTATCAGGTGTTCGCCGCCAGCGATGGCCACCTGATCGTCGCAACCGGCAACGAATCGCAATACCGTGCCTATTGCAAAGCCATCGGCGCGCCCGAACTCGGGGACGATCCGCGCTTTGCGACGAATCGCTTGAGAGTCACCAATCGGGATGTCTTGGTCGCCCTTTTGAGCGACATCATGAAACAAGGTCCGCGCGACGAATGGATCAGCAAACTGGAGGCTGCGGGCGTGCCTTGCGGCCCCATCAACAACATCGCGCAAACTTTTGCACATCCGCAGGTCCAGGCACGTCAACTGCGTCGAGAACTGCCGCACCCCTTGGGCGGCACGGCGCCTGTGACCGCCAGCCCGCTGCGGTTTTCCGCGTCACCCGTGGTGTATCGCAATGCTCCGCCCATGCTGGGTCAGCATACGCAGGAAATTTTGCAGGAGATTCTCGGCAGAACGGCTTGATCGCATTGACGATGCAATGCCGGGGAAAACCCGCAGTTAAGCAAATCCGAATAGTGCCGCCGATCCAGAATAGCTAGCATTTTTCGAGCCGCGAACCAGCTTGATGATGTTGCGGCACACAATAAATCCTGACACCGCATCTTGGCTTGCTGCTTTCCAAAGCAACATACGGCCTGCAGGCGGCTTTGAGGCAAAAAAATCACGACATCTATCGTGGGAGACAACGCATGAAAAAGCTGCTTGCCGGTTTGGCCCTGTGCCAAGGCTTGTCCCTGACATCGCTGGCCACCGCGGCCGATCTGACGATCGGAGGCCTGCTGCCCATGAGCGGCAGCAATGCCGAATATGGACAGATATTCAGCTCGGGCGCCAACCTGGCCGTTGAACACATCAATGCGTCCAAGATGCTGTCCGGCAAGCTTTCCATCGTGTACGAAGACAGCCAGGCGCTGCCCATGCAAGGCGTCATCGGCATGAACAAACTGGTCAACGTCGCCAAAGTACCTTTCGTGCTGAGCGCGTTCACCGGCGTGTCCAAGGCCATTGCCCCCGTTGGCACTCGCAGCAAAACGGTGATGGTCAATGGCGGCGGTGTTGGTCCGGACTTGGCCGACCTGGGCGACTATTTCTGGAACACGATTCCTCTGGCGAACTTCGAGGTGCGTGCCATCGTGCCGTATCTCGTCAAAGAACGTCAGTTCAAGCGCATCGCCCTGGTCTATGTCGACGATCCATTGGGCCAATCCGTGGTTAAAGAATTGAACACGGAACTCGGCAAAGCCGGAGGCGAGCTGGCAGGCAGTTTCTCGGTGCCAGCCACCTCGCAGCAGTTTTCGGGGATCGCTGCACGCGTGCGGGATGTCAAACCCGATGCGGTGTATATCGCCTCGTACGGCAGCCAGCAAGGGCAGATCGTCAAGCAACTGCGCGATAACGGCGTCACGCAGCAACTGGTCAGCTATTCCGCATTCGCCATTCCCTCGACCCTGTCGCTGCCCGAAGCCAAAGGCGCGATTTTCACCAGCCAGAAGGTGGACTGGGAGAAATCCGACGACATCACGCGCCGCATGCTGGACGACTATAAAAAGCAATACGGCAAAGCCCCCAACATGTATGTCCTGAACTACTACAACGCCGTGCGCACCTTTGCCGTGCTGGCCGCAGCGCTGGAAAAGGCCGGCAAACCCATCACTGGGGAAAATCTGTTGGCGCAGCGCAAGGCGACGCCCTCTTTTGATTTCGTGGGCGCCACCGTCTCGTTCGCGGACAACGGCACCATCAAGGCTCCCATCCAGATCAACGAGATCGGCGAGAACGGCACCAAGCCCATCGCTGACGCCGCGCCCTGATCCCGTCCCATAGAGAGGTGGCTATCGTATGTTGTTTGTCCAGCTCTTCATCAACGGGATACAGACGGGTGCCCTGTATGCCCTGATCGCGGCCGGGTTTTCGCTGATTTTCGGCACGACCCGCGTCTTTCACGTTGCCCATGGCGCCACGTTCACGTTGGCAGGCTTTATTTTTTACGAGTGCTATACGGTGCTGGGCTGGATGTGGCCGTTGGCTGCCGTGGCCGCTGGCCTGGCGGCGGCCTTGTTCGGCGTGTTGGTGGACCGTTATATCTACGCCGTCATCCAGCGGCACGAGGGTGCTTTCTTTACCGTGTTCGTCGCCTCGTTCGGCATTGCGATCGTGGCGCAGAATCTGATCACCATCGGGTTCGGCCGCGGCCTGGTGACTGTGCCCACGCCATTGAGCAAGAGCGTGGAATGGCTGCCGGGGTTGTATGTCGCCCCGATGGCAGGGGTCGCCGTGCTATGCGCCATCGTCGCCTTCGGCCTGCTGCAGTGGCTGCTGACTCGCACCAATCTTGGCCTGGCGCTGCGGGCTTTAGGCGAAAACTCAGCTCTGGTACGCGTCTATGGATTGACGCCGCGGCGGCTGTCGCAATACGTGTTCCTGATCGGCTCATTACTGGCCGTGCCGGCGGCGATCCTGACGGCGACGACGACGGGCCTGAATCCCTCGATGGGACATCACATCATGCTGATCAGCATCGCAGCCACCATTGTGGGCGGCGTCGGCAGCCTGCGTGGTGCAGCCGTGGCCGGGTTGTTGCTAGGCATGGCCGAGAACCTGTCGCTCGCCTGGATCGATCCGCAGTGGAGCGAGGCGGTCACCTTTGTCGTGCTGTTCCTTTTCATCCTGTTCCGCCCCGGCGGCGTATTCGGGCGCGCAGTGACGTCGTGACAGTGGCACGCGTAATCATGGTCTGACGATTCATTCAACGGGGCATCCATGCTGGCTTATCTGCAAAACATTGCCGTGCTCTTCTGCGTGAATGCCATGTTGGCAGTCACACTCAACTTCATCATGGGTTATGCCGGCATTTTTTCCTTGGCGCATGCGATTTTTTTCGGGGTAGGCGCTTATACCGCAGCGAATGTGGCGATGCACTTCAGCGATTCGCTGTTGCTGTGCACCGTCGCCGCCGTACTGGTGTCGGCCGTGCTGTCCATGGTGCTGGCCCTGCCGGCGCTACGTGTGCGGGGGGAATATTTTGTTGCTGCATCATTGGGCTTGCAAGTCATAGGCGTGACTGTTTTCTCGGAATGGAAAGGCGTCACCGGCGGATTGGGAGGACTGGTGGGTATTCCTCCGCCCACGATTTTCGGCCACGCGCTGAGCACCCCTGCCGAGTTTTTGGCCTTGGCCATCGCGGGGTTGATCGCCGTTTTACTGATCACCACCGCCCTGTTGCGCGGCAGCTTTGGCCGCAGTTTGATGGCCATCCGCGATAGCGAGTCCGCAGCGCAAGCGGCGGGCAAATGGGTCGCCGCCATCAAGACGC
Source organism: Bordetella muralis (assembly GCF_965139205.1). Lineage (GTDB taxonomy): Bacteria > Pseudomonadota > Gammaproteobacteria > Burkholderiales > Burkholderiaceae_B > Bordetella_A > Bordetella_A muralis. The sequence continues at coordinate 210,592 of NZ_CBCSIU010000009.1, read as the reverse complement.
TTTCTGTCGCCGTCTCTGCCGGATTGGCCGCCGTCGCCGGCGTGATCTACGCGTTCTACATGAGTTTCGTCAATGTCGAAGGATTCATGCTGGAAACGTCGATCCTGTTGATGGCCATGGTCATCATCGGCGGCACAGGCACCGTGTTTGGCCCCATCATTGGTACGGCGCTATTGATGGTGCTGCCTGCGGCGTTGACGTATCTGCCCTTCCTGCCGCCTGCGGAGCTGGGCACGATACAACAAATCGTGTATGGGGCAATCATGGTGTTGTTGATGATGTATCGCCCAGGCGGGTTGGTGGGCGGGCGTCGCAAAGGAGGCCAAGCATGAATGCCACCATGTCTGCGACAACGCCCTCGCCCACACCTGCGATGAGCACTGCGGCCCCTCCTGCGCTGCTGCAACTGCAGGGACTGTCCAAACGATTCGGCGGCCTGCAAGCCATCACCGATGTATCGATGGACCTGCCTGCCGGACTCATCACGACGCTGGTCGGCCCTAATGGCGCAGGAAAGACCACGCTATTCAACATGATCACGGGCCATTTGACGCCGAGCGCCGGGACGGTCTATCTGCACGGCAAGCCGCTGAGCAAGCTGGCACCGTGGCAGATTGCCCGCCTCGGCGTCGGCCGTACATTTCAGGACTTGCGGCTCTTTACCCACATGAGCGTGATGGAGAACGTCACGACCGTCACCGAACGCGGCAGCTGGTTGTGGCAACGCCGCACAGATCCCCAGCGGATTGAATCCATTTTGAACGAGGCCGGACTCTGGAACCAGCGACACGAACGCGCGGCAGACCTGGCGTATGCCGAACGGAAATTCCTGAGCCTGGCTCGCCTGATGGCCAGTGGCGCATCACTCTGGCTGCTGGACGAACCGGCCTCAGGCCTGGACCCACGCTCTTTTGACCGTTTCGTCGCCTTGCTGCGCGACTATGCCACGCGCGGCATCACCATTTGCATCATCGAACACAATCTGGATCTGGTGACGCAGCTCTCTGATCAGCTGGCGTTTCTGGATCAGGGCAAATTGCTGGCGTGCGGCGATCCGGCAGCCATTCTGCAGGATCCCGCGTTGGCCGCCATTTACTTCGGAGAGCGAGCATGAGTGCCTCCCCCCCGATCCTGGAAACCCGCGGCTTGCGCGCAGGCTATGGCGAGCGCCCCGTCCTCGAGGGCATCGATGTGCATCTGCACGCCAACGAAGTGCTCTGCCTGATCGGACATAACGGCGCGGGTAAATCCACGTTGCTCAAGACGCTATTCGGCCTGCTGGACCCGGAAGACGGCCAGGTGCTGTTGGACGGGAAGCCCATGCACAGACCCGACGCACGCCGCCTGACAGATGCGGGCATTTCCATGGTGCCCGAAGGGCGAGGCATTTTCCCGGGGCTGAGCGTCGCCGAAACCATGAGATTGGGGCTCTGGTCCGCTGGCGTTCCGAAGGCCGAGCACACGGCACGGCTGGACTGGGTCATGCAAGTCCTGCCCGCTTTGCGCAAGTTCTACAGCCAGCGCGCCGGCACGCTCTCAGGCGGCCAGCAACAGATGGTGTCGTTAGGCCGCGCCCTGCTCAGCCAACCACGCTGCCTGTTGTTGGACGAGCCCTCGATTGGATTGGCGCCCAAGCTGTTTCAAGACTTGATGGGTCCGATTCGCGCGCTGCAGCAGCAACGCGGCATGGCCATCCTGATCGTTGAACAGAATGTCCGCGAGGCCTTGAAGATCGCCGATCGCGTCATCGTGATGAAATCGGGCGCCTTGATCCGCGCTGGCGTGCCCGCCGATTTTTCCGACAATGCCAGCCTGATGGAACTGTATTGATGTCTGCCGCTGCTGCCATGCCAGCGTCTGCACGCCTGGCCGATTTGTATATTCCGCATTTGCAGTCACACCCCGACGACATTGCGCTGATCGATGAAGCGGGCTCTCTGACCTATCGCGAATTCGATGCGTTATGCCAGCGCACTGCGCAGTGGCTGAGGGCACAGGGTATCCAGGCTGGCGATTGCGTAGCCGTATGGCTGATCAACCGCCGGGAATGGCTGGCGCTGTTATTCGGTCTGGCCCGGTTGGACGCCACATTGGTCGCCATCAACACGCGCTATCGCAGCAGCGAACTCGAGTACATTCTGACGCGATCCAAAGCGCGCATGCTGCTGATGCAGCCGTCTTTTCGCAAAATTGATTTTCCCGAGGTCCTGGCCGGTATCGCACCCGATGCACTGCCTGATCTCGAATGTATTGCGTTGCTCGATGCTCCCACGGACACACCGGATACGGTGCTGGGCCGGCGCACCGTGGCGTTTTCACCCGATACGCCAGCTCGTTTTCCGCAAACGCCAGATATCGCGGACGGATTACATCAAGCATCACATCCGGTGATCCTGTTCACCACATCGGGTACCACCAAAGGTCCCAAACTGGTGATGCATAGCGCCGCAACGCTCTATGCACACAGCACCTGCGTAGCCGATGCCTACGGTTTTCACGACGCAGGCACGCGATTGCTGGCTGTATTGCCGCTGTGCGGCGTGTTCGGCCTGAACGGTGCGTTGGCAGCGCTACGAGCGGGTGCGCCCGTCATCATGATGGACTTGTTCGATGCGCCGCGGGCTGCACAGTACCTGCGGGACGAACGCATCACGCATTTGTTCGGCAGCGACGAGATGCTGCGGCGTATTGCCGACGAAACCGTGCAGACGCGGCCCTTTCCCCATGCCCGGGTATTCGGGTTCGCCTCTTTCAGCCCGGGGGCTGCCGCGCTCGTAGAGGCCTTGCAGCAGCGGGGTTTTCCGTTGCGAGGGTTATATGGCTCCAGCGAAGTGCAGGCGCTGTTTTCCCTGCAAGATGCCGGCTTGCCGGTCGAGGAACGGGCCTTGGGCGGCGGCCGGCCAGCCGCAGGCCAGGCTGCTCATCTGCGCATTCGTGACCCAGATACCGGCGACTTATGCCCGCTAGGTGAGTCCGGTGAAATAGAAATCCGTGCGCCCGGTAATTTCCTGGGCTATCTGGACAATCCGGAGGCGACCGCCCAGGCCATGACGGCCGACGGATACTTTCGCACCGGAGATCTGGGCTACCTGCGCCCGGACGGCAGTTTTGTTTATCTCGCACGCATGGGCGATACGCTGCGGCTCGGCGGCTATCTGGTTGATCCTGCGGAAATCGAACACGCGTTAGCCCAGCAGCCGGGTGTGCGCAACGCGCAAGTCGTCGGCATCGCCCTGGATGGCCAGCCCCGCGCAGCCGCCTTTGTGATCGCGGCGCCGGAGGTCACGGCAGAGGGCTTGCTCGCCGCCCTGCGCACCTCCCTGGCGCCTTTCAAAATCCCCGCGCGATTATGGTTGGTTGAAGCCTTTCCCACGGCAGCCAGCGCCAACGGTTTCAAGATTCAACGAGCGAAACTACGGCAAATGGCAGAAGAGCGGCTGCACCAGGAGACACATTGACCGAGCCTTTCCGACCGGCCCAGGAATGATTTCTTTGACGAATCCCTTTGAGGCAAAACCAATGCATGACGCTTCTTTATATTTCGAAGACTTCCAACCAGGCCAGACATTCGAAAGCGGCGGCCGCACACTGACCGAAGCCGACCTGACCATGTTTTCCATGATATCCGGCGACTGGAACCCCATCCATGCCGATGCCGTCTATGCAGCAGGCACGCGCTATGGCCAACGATTGATACACGGTACGCTGGGCATTGCCATCGCGACCGGCATGATGCATGAGCTGGGTATCTTTCACCGCTCGGTCGTTGCAATGCTGTCGCTGCGCGAATGGAAATTCGTCAAGCCGATCTTTGTCGGCGACACGCTGCATCTGGTGCTGGACATCCTGGCGGTCAATCCCGGCACCAGCACACGCGTGGGCGCGATTGACCGGCGTCTGCGGCTGGTCAACCAGAATGGCGAAACCGTACAGGATGGCAGCAGCGAGGTGCTGGTCCTCAAGAAGAAAAGCTGAAAGCCCGACGGGTGCTCATTCCGTGACGTTGGCCTCAACCAGCTTTGCCAGCTGCAACAACGACTCCTGCCATCCCAGGTAGCACATTTCGGCGGGAATCATTTCGGGGATTCCCTCCTGCACGATACTCAATTCGGTCCCGCACATGACCTGCTTCAGTGAAACCGTAACGGTCATTTCGCCGGGCAAATCGGCGTTATCAAAACTATCCGTATAGCGAATCTTCTCGAAGGGCACCAACTCCAGATATTCGCCGCCGAACGACTCGCTCTTGCCCGTGCCGAAATTACGGAAAGACATCTTGTGAGTGCCACCGACCCGGGCATCCAGGTGATGCACCTCGCAGGTATATCCGTAGGGGGGCAGCCATTTTGCAGCAGCATCAGGCTCGAGAAAGGCTCGATAGACGCGCTCGGGCGTCGCACGCAGGACACGGTGTAGACGAACGGTTCCGGTTGTCATGATGAGAACTCCTTAGGGTTAACGCCCCCGCCGTGCCTGTGGCGGCGGTTCAAAAACGGGGGATGTACTCCTACGACGAATCAACTGCCAGCAAATCGACAACGATCAGACTAGAGAAAACCCTGACCCGGCTATGGATGCGGGTCGGGTCATGCAGCATGAGCGCCAGCCTGACAAATAACTGAATCGTCACAGACGTGTCACGAAACCGCCCCACAATCCGGTGAACTATTCAAAAATGGATCACCCGGGATCATGAAAAAACTACTGAGCGTCACGTTGATCGGTTTGGCCTGGGCCGCCGCCACCTCTGCCACCGCCGCCGAATGTCCACACGGTGAGCTCGACAAGAAATTCTGCGACGCCAACGGCGACATGGTGGCCGATGCTCCCACCAACCCCAAAGAATGGGTGGATCCCTCGACGCTGATTTTCGCCTATACCCCCGTCGAAGACCCGGAGGTCTATCGCAGCGTCTGGGATGAGTTCCTGCGCCACATGGAAAAGACCACAGGCAAAAAGGTCCAATTCTTCCCCGTGCAGTCCAATGCCGCCCAACTCGAAGCCATGCGCGCCGGCCGCCTGCACGTCGCGGGCTTTAACACGGGCAGCAATCCGCTGGCCGTGAATTGCGCGGGTTTTGTGCCGTTCACCATGATGGCGGACAAGCAAGGCGCCTATGGCTACGAGATGGAAATCATCGTACCCGCGGATAGCAGCGTGCAGAAAATCGAGGACCTGAAAGGCAAGACGATCGCCTTCACCTCGCAGACATCGAATTCGGGATACAAAGCCCCTTCCGCCCTGCTGGCCAGTACTTACCACATGCAGGCGGACAAGGATTACAAGCCCGCCTTCTCGGGCAAACATGACAACTCGGTCATCGGCGTTGCCAACAAAGATTACGACGCAGCAGCGGTGGCAAACTCGGTGATGAACCGCATGATCGTGCGCAACGCCGTGGACAAGACCAAGATCCGCAGCATCTACAAATCGCAGTCGTTCCCCACCACAGGCTACGGCTATGTCTATAACCTCAAGCCCGAACTGGCCGAGAAAGTCCGCGAATCGTTCACGACGTTCAACTGGGAAGGCACTGCTCTCCTGAAGGAATTCGGCAAGGCCGAACCCGCTCAAGAGGCCTTTATTCCCATTACGTACAAAGAGCACTGGGCAGTCGTGCGCGAGATCGACAAAGCCATGAACGTCTCGTACACGTGCCAGTGAGCGAGCGTTGTGCAATGAGAGTCAGCGTTATGCGGGGCTTTAGATGATGCGCGGCCATGCCGACACCGATGCGCCTATGCTCGAGCTGCAAGGACTAGTCAAACGCTATCCCACTGGCGATCTGGCGCTGGATCACGTAGACCTCACCGTCCCCCGCGGACAGGTCGTGGCACTGATCGGCCCATCCGGGGCAGGCAAAAGCACGCTGATCCGCTGCATCAACCGTCTGGTAGAGCCGTCGGGCGGCGACGTGCGCCTGGACGGCCGCAGCCTGCCCACACAATCCGCACGCGAACTGCGGCGTACGCGTCGCCAACTGGGCATGATTTTCCAAGAGTACGCGTTGGTCGAACGGCTGACCGTCATGGAAAACGTATTGTCAGGCCGGTTGGGTTACACCGGATTCTGGCGCAGTTGGGCGCGCCGCTATCCGCAGGCTGATCTGGAGCAGGCGTTTTATCTACTGGACCGTGTAGGGCTCACCGGCTTTGAAAACAAGCGTGCCGACGCATTGTCAGGCGGTCAACGGCAACGTGTCGGGATCGCACGCGCGCTGATGCAGGATCCGCTGCTGTTGCTGGTGGATGAGCCCACCGCCAGCCTCGACCCCAAGACCTCGCGTCAAATCATGCGGCTATTGTGCGAGATATGCCGTGAACGAGGCCTGTCCGCCATCATCAATATCCACGACGTGGCACTGGCCACCCAATTCGCGGATCGCATCGTCGGATTGCGCAAGGGACGCCTCGTCTATGACGGACAGCCTGCCGGCCTCGTGCCTCAGGTATTGACCGATATCTACGGCATGGAAGACTGGCACGATGCGGGCCATGAGCATGATGCCGACCCTGCAAGCGATGCCCGTGAGGCACTGGCAGGCATGCCATCGCTGAGCATCACGGCAACGCCAGCTGACACGGCCTCACCCGCATCAAGCAACGATACTCTGCATACCGCGCGGGCTACGGCATGAGCACCGCAACCGCATGGCGCAAGCCGCCATTCATTCGCTCTGGTCGTGTTCGCATCCTGCTGTGGATAGTCGCGGGGGTGTATCTCATCACCGCGCTGAATTCTGTCTCTGTCGATTGGAGCCGCGTCGCCGAAGGGCTGACACGCGGCTGGCGCTTTATCGCTGCCTTTGCACACCCTGACTTTGTCAGTCGATGGCGCGAGATCAGCGAAGGCCTGATCGAAAGTCTCGCCATGACCATGACGTCAACGGCGCTGGGCGTCTTGCTCAGTATCCCGATCGGCCTGGGCGCAGCGCGCAATATCAGTCCCACGCCGGTTTACGCCGTATGCCGCGGATTCATCGCGATTTCACGCGCCTTTCCTGAATTGATCATCGCCATTTTGCTGGTGAAAATGTTCGGATTTGGTCCGTTGGCGGGCATGCTGACATTGACTATCGCCTCGATGGGTTTTTTAGGCAAACTGCTCGCCGAAGAAATCGAAACCGCCGACCGCTCGCAACTCGAGGCCATCCGCGCCACCGGTGCCGCATGGCCGCAATGGATCGTCTACGCCGTGCAACCACAAGTCATGCCGCGTCTGATCGGCCTGTCCATCTATCGTCTGGACATCAATTTCCGCGAAGCCGCCATCATCGGCATCGTCGGCGCGGGCGGCATCGGCGCGACGCTGAACACCTCGTTCGACCGTTATGAATTCGAAACCGCCGCCGCTATCCTGCTGCTCATCATCGCCATCGTGATGCTGTGCGAATATGCATCGGGTCATGTGCGCAGGAGATTCCTGTGAGCACGCATGGCATTGCGTGGCACCGCCACACGCCCGCACAGCAACGCTGGTCGTGGCTGGCCTGGATGATCGGCGCGTTGGTTTTCGTCGTCAGTTGGAAACAGGTATCGGACAACACGATCTGGGACTTTGCCTGGGACGCGCCGGTAGCGGGCTGGGATATGGTTTCGCGCATGTGGCCGCCACGCTGGAGCTATCTGCCGCAACTGCTGCAGCCCTTGTGGGATACGCTGAATATTGCCACGCTGGGCACAGCAATCGGCACCTTGATCGCAGTACCGATCGCATTCGCCGCCGCGCGCAATACGACACCCAGCCGCGCCCTGCTGCGCCCGCTGGCCTTGACTATCATCGTCGCCTCGCGGTCAATCAACTCACTGATCTGGGCAATGCTGCTGGTCACCGTCGTCGGCCCGGGTGTATTGGCCGGCATCATTGCCATCGCCCTGCGCTCCGTGGGCTTCATCGGCAAACTCCTGTATGAAGCCATCGAAGAAATCGACGTCCGCCAGGTCGAGGCCATCACGGCCACGGGTGCAACCTCACCGCAAGTTCTCGTCTACGGTGTCGTCCCTCAGGTCCTGCCCTCACTGGTGAGCACCACCGTCTATCGCTGGGACATCAACATCCGCGAATCCACCGTGCTCGGCATCGTCGGCGCCGGCGGCATCGGTTTGCCCCTGGCTGCGTCCGTAGACACGCTGGCCTGGCCGCAGGTCACCGTCATTTTCGCAGCCATACTCGGCACGGTATTCCTGGCCGAATGGGTATCGCGAAAGGTGCGAGAAGCGTTAATCTGAAGGGATGACCGAATCCCTCTTCAACCCCATTCACCGTGACCGCAACCAGAACTCCCTGCTCTGGCTGTTCGACACACTCGAGCGCGACGCGGGCTATATGCGGCGGCAGATGTTCGGCTGTCAGGCGGCCTACCTGGATGGCAGGTTGTATCTCGTCGTTGCCGACAAAGGAGACCCCTGGGACGGCCTGCTGGTCTGCACGTCGCAGGAACAGCATGCAGGGCTCATGCAGGATATGCCAGCATTGCGCCCGCATACTGTCCTGGGCAAATGGCTATATGTGCCGCAAGACGATCCCGAGTTTGAATCGACCGCAGAAAAGCTGGCAGCGCTGGCCCTGGCGCGCGATCCGCGTTTCGGCGTGGAACCGAAACCGCGCAAGCGTAAACAACGCCTGTTCACTTGAGCGGCCGCGCACCTCTGCGGCCGCGCCTGGTCGGCGGAGCGCTGCGATCAATCCCACACCGGCGCCAGACCCTCAGGGCTGACTTCGCGGCCATTACGCTCCAATGCGGCGATCTGCGCCATGTCGTCGGCGTCCAGCTTCAGATCACGTGCGAGCAGATTGCTGGCCAGGTTTTCACGCTTGGTCGAGGACGGGATCACGGCATAACCCAGTTGCAAGGCCCAGGCCAACGCGACTTGCGCCACGGTCGCCCGATGCTTGTCCGCGATCTTTGCCAGCACCGGATCCTTTAGCACCTTGCCGTAGGCCAGCGTCATGTATGACGTCACAGTGATGCCCTGCTCCTTCAGAAAAGCCGTCAGCTTGTGGTTCTGCAGATAGGGGCTCAACTCAATCTGGTTGGTCGCGATCTCGCCCTTGCCGACCACATCAATGGCCTGCTTGGTCAACTCGATATTGAAGTTCGAGATACCGATCTGGCGGGTCAGTCCCTGCGATTTGGCCTCGGCAAGGGCCTCCATGTATTCAGACAGCGCGATGCCATTGCCCGGCGCGGGCCAGTGGATCAAGGTCAGATCCACATGATCAGTACGCAGTTTTTCCAGGCTTTCGCGCAGACTGGGCACGAGCTTGGATCTGGCGTAGTTGTCGGTCCAGATCTTCGTGGTCACGAACAAATCGGCGCGCTTGATACCGCTGTCGGCAATAGCTTGGCCGACTTCGGCTTCATTGCCATAGATCTGCGCGGTGTCGATCGCGCGATAGCCTACATCGAGTGCATTGCGGACCGAATCAATCACGGTCTGGCCGGTCAGGCGAAAGGTGCCGACACCAAAAGAAGGAATACTCATGAGAAATCTCCGATTCAAATTAGACGCAATAAGGCGACCGTTCGCGCTTGCTCACGCGCACTCAGCCATACGGCGGCGGCTTGCGCCACTCAGCCAGACCAGCCCCAGGCCGCCTGCCGCCAACGCGGCACCCGCCAACGGCACTGCGGCATAACCCAGCCCTTGGCTGATGACAACACCGCCCAACGCCGCGCCGACCGCGTTCCCCAAGTTAAAGGCGCCGATGTTCACCGACGAGGCCAGGCCCGGCGCCTGGGCAGCTGCCTGCATCACGCGCATCTGCACCGGCGGCACGATGCCGAAGGCGGCCGCGCCCCACACTACCAAACCGATCGCCGTACCCACATGCGTCGTCATCAACCACGGCAGTATGGCCATGACAATCGCCAGCGTCGCGAGGATCAGCTTCGTCGCGCCGTCGAGCGACCAGTCAGCCAGCCGGCCGCCCAGCGTATTGCCAACTGTAAAGCCTACGCCAATCAACACCAGAGCAAAAGCCACGAATCCAGGGCTGGCATGGGTGATATCGGCCAACACCGGGGCAACATAGGTGTACAGCGTGAACATGGCGCCCGCGCCCAACACGGTCGTGCTCATGGCCAGCAACACCTCGGGGCGCGTCAGCACCTTCAGTTCGCGGCGCACTTCGGGGCGCTTGCCCGGCTCGCCTTTAGGCAATGCCACCCACAACGCGGCAATGGTGATCAGGCCCAACACGGCCGTGCCGGCGAAAGACATGCGCCAGCCGACTTGCTGCCCGATCCAGGTCGCTGCCGGCACGCCGCCGATATTGGCCAACGTCAGGCCCATGAACATGGCTGCAATGGCGCTGGCCTGTTTCTCTCTAGGCACGACGCTCGCCGCCACCACAGCGCCGAGTCCAAAGAAAGCGCCGTGGTTCAGGCTCGTGATCAGACGCGACAACAACAACGTCGTATAGTCCGGCGCAAACGCCGACAGCAGATTGCCGATGGTGAAAATGAGCATCAGCGACATCAACGCCGCACGCTTGCCAAAACGGCTGAACAGCAGGGTCATGATCGGCGCGCCGATCATCACGCCCACGGCATAGGCCGACACCAACATGCCGGCCGTAGGAATACTGACCTGCACGCCGTCGGCGATGACCGGCAACAGGCCCATGGGGGAGAACTCGGTGGTGCCAATGGCGAATGCGCCAGTAGCCAATGCGAGCAATGCAGCAGAAGACTTCATCTTTGCTCCGAAAATAATGTGCAACGAGCCGGTTCGCGACTGAGGAGATCCTCTTCCTATTTGGAAGGAAACCCTCACCGCGGCCGTTCCTTGAATCAATAGGGTGAAATTGGGTGAAGACGTAGTGCCCGCGAGGAGGTCTCACGGTGTTGTGCCTTCGCTCTCTCGATGTGCAGCAGTATGCCGGTTTAATATTTGCAGATTAAGCCTGGTATCGGTCAAATATATTTGATTTAATATCAACAATGAAAACCACACTCGACGAATTGCAGGCTTTTGTGGCGGTGGTGGACACAGGCACGATCACCGCGGCATCCGAGGCGCTCGGGCTGACGATCTCGGCCACCAGCCGCACGCTGGGCCGCCTGGAAGAAAAGCTGCAAACCACCCTGCTGCGGCGGACTACCCGGCGGCTGGAGCTGACGGAGGAAGGCACGGCATTCCTGCAACATGCCCGTGCCATTCTGGCGTCGGTGGACGAGGCCGAAGAACAAATGGCCGCCCGGCGCATGCGCCCAGCCGGCCGGCTGCGGGTCGACGCGGCCACCCCTTTTATGCTGCATGTGCTCGTGCCGCTGATCGCAGGCTTTCGTGAGCGCTACCCCGAGGTGGAGCTGGAGCTGACCTCAAACGAAGGCTTTATTGATTTGATCGAAAAACGCACAGACGTGGCGTTTCGTATTGGCACCCTCAAAGACTCCACCCTGCATGCGCGCTTGGTCGGCACCAGCCATCTGAGGCTGCTCGCCAGCCCTGCTTATCTCAAACGTTACGGGACGCCCACCGAGCCGGGGCAACTCGCACGCCACGCACTGCTGGGCTTCACCCAACCCGAAATCCTGAATGACTGGCCGTTACGCGACGCCGACGGCGACACCATACACATCAAACCCACGATCGCGTCTTCCAGCGGGGAAACGCTGCGACGCATGGCCTTGGAGGGGCTGGGCATCGTCTGCCTGTCGAATTTCATGTCGGGCGAGGACCGCCGCAAAGGCGATCTGGTGCAAGTACTATCCAAGCATACGCTCGAGGTGCGCCAACCGATCAACGCGGTCTACTATCGCAACACCACGGTGGCCGCACGGATCACGTGCTTCGTAGACTATGTGATCGAGGCACTGGGCAAACGCGCTTACGTCTGAGCGCGCGCGGGCGCCGCGGCGTATTCGATAGCCGCAGCGTCACGTGCCTGTCTGGCACGTAGGGCAGACAGGCACGGCAGAAAACGCCCCGGGACTGCCCCCTCGATTGACAATCCACCGAAGGGGCATTTGTTATCGCCGGGCCGTCCCAAGGTAAAAAGCCTCCTCGGGGCAGCGACCCAAAGGCGCAGCGTGGGAGTAGTTTTTACCCTGGGGCTTGCTGGCAAATGCTTTACGCGACCGCGACCGGAATCTTGCCGATGCGGGCCTGCCATTCCTTCGGACCGGTGGTGTGCACCGACGTGCCCTCGGAATCGACCGCCACCGTGACCGGCATGTCTTTCACGTCGAACTCGTAGATGGCTTCCATGCCCAGGTCTTCAAAGGCCAGCACGCGCGCCTCGCGAATTGCCTTCGACACCAGATAGGCGGCGCCGCCGACAGCCATCAAATAGGCAGATTTGTGCTTACGAATGGCTTCGATCGCGACGGGGCCACGCTCGGACTTGCCAATCATCGAAATCAAGCCGGTCTGGGCCAGCATCATCTCGGTGAACTTGTCCATGCGGGTCGCCGTAGTGGGGCCTGCCGGGCCAACCACCTCGTCGCGCACCGGATCGACCGGGCCCACGTAGTAGATGACGCGGTTGGTGAAATCCACCGGCAGCGGCTCGCCCTTGGCCAGCATGTCCTGAATCCGCTTGTGCGCGGCATCGCGGCCGGTCAGCATCTTGCCCGACAGCAACAGGGTCTGGCCGGGTTTCCAGCTCGCGACCTCGGCCGGCGTCAAGGTGTCCAGGTTCACTTGCTTGGACTTGTTGTAATCCGGCGCCCAGTGGACCTCGGGCCATTCCGACAAGGACGGCGGATCCAGGCGAGCCGGGCCAGAGCCGTCCAGCTCAAAGTGAGCGTGACGCGTGGCCGCACAGTTCGGAATCATCGCAACGGGCTTGGAGGCCGCGTGCGTCGGGAACGTATTGATCTTGACGTCCAACACCGTGGTCAGGCCGCCCAGGCCTTGTGCACCGATGCCCAGCGCGTTGACCTTTTCGTAGAGTTCGATACGCAGCTCTTCGAGCTTGTTCTGCGGGCCGCGCGCCAGCAGTTCGTACATGTCGATGTCTTCCATCAGCGACTGCTTGGCCATCAACATGGCTTTCTCGGCCGTGCCGCCGACGCCGATGCCCAACATGCCGGGCGGGCACCAGCCTGCGCCCATCGTCGGCACCGTCTTGAGCACCCAATCCACTAGCGAGTCGCTGGGGTTCAACATGACGAATTTGGATTTGTTCTCGGAGCCACCGCCCTTCGAGGCGATTTGCACGTCGACCTTGTCACCCGGGACAAGCTCGACGTGCAGAATACAGGGCGTGTTGTCGCGGGTGTTTTTACGCGCAAAGATCGGATCGTCCAAGACCGAGGCACGCAACGGATTGTCGGGATTGGTGTAACCCTGACGCACGCCTTCGTCGCACAGTTCCTGCAGCGTACGTTGCGTCTCGAAACGCACGTTCATGCCTACTTTCAGGAACACATTGACGATACCCGTGTCCTGGCACAGCGGGCGCTTGCCCTCGGCGCACATGCGCGAGTTGGTCAGGATCTGAGCCATGGCGTCACGTGCAGCCGGGCTTTCCTCGCGCTCGTAGGCGCGGGCCAGATGGCGGATATAGTCAACGGGATGGTAATAGCTGATGAACTGAATCCCATCAGCAATAGACTGTATGAAGTCTTCTTCTTTGATCAGAGTAGACATGGCGATTTAAGCGAAAGCAACGAAAATGGAACAAGCGGCCCGACTGGCGGGCCGCACGATAATCAACAGCTTATTTTAGGCCTCGACACGCCGGCCTATTTGCCTTGCCACACGGGCTTGCGTTTTTCGGCGAAGGCAGTGGCACCCTCTTTGGCGTCGGCCGAGGTGAAAATATGGGCGATCAGCGGGCGCTGGCGGTCAAACATGCCTTCTTGATCCCAATCCGTGCCCTGGGCCACGATGCTCTTGGCGGTCTGCACGGCCAACGGGCCGTTTTCGACGATGACACGGGCCAGCTCCAGTGCGCCCTCGAGCGCCTTGCCCGGTTCGGTCAGGCGATTGACCAGGCCATAACCATGCGCGCGCTCGGCGCTCAGCATCTCGCCGGTCAAAATGAATTCCATGGCGATGTGATACGGCAGACGGCGCGGCAAACGCAGCAAGCCGCCTGCGCCAGCCACCAGGCCACGCTTGACCTCGGGCAGGCCGAACTTGGCGTTATTCGCGGCGACGATCAGGTCCGATGCCAATGCCATTTCACACCCACCGGCCAGGGCATAGCCTTCGACGGCAGCGATCAAGGGTTTGCGCGGCGGGCGCTCGTTCAGGCCGGCAAAACCGCGGCCTTCGACATAGGGCCGCTGGCCGCTCTGCGCAAAAGCCTTCAGGTCCATGCCCGAGGAAAATGTCCCGCCCGCGCCGGTCAGGATACCAATGCGCACATCATCACGGCTATCCAGCTCGTCTAGCGCCGCGGCCATGGCCTGTGCGGTCTCCAGATTGATGGCGTTCTTGGCCTCGGGACGGTTGACGGTAATGATCTGGATACCGTCGATGACCTCGACCTTGATCAATTCAGACATGCAATGCTCCCAGGGCGGACGTTCGGCCCGCGGTTATCTATAAGACTTACGGAGATACCGAATCATACGACCATCGGCGCGAGCTTGCCTTCGCCCCAGACTGTCCATCCCGGACAGTCACGGATGACGTTGCTAAGGCCGGCAACCGAAATGGCCTCGGATTTGGAGCCAAGTACGGCCCCGCTTCCCATTCCCTGGCAACCGTCAGCCAAAAAGGCGGCGCTTTGCCCGGATATATGCGGCGTCGCCGGCTGTCCACCCAGCGAACGCCCAGGCCAGTTAAAATGGCCGACTTTCCCGCCTGCGGGGCCGGACTGCTCCCGCAGCCAGGCCGCCCGGCGACCCGAATTCCAAGAATCTTATGCTCACCTTTCAGCAAATCATTCTCACGCTCCAGGACTACTGGGACAAGCAGGGCTGCGCGCTGCTGCAACCGTACGACATGGAGGTCGGCGCGGGCACCTCGCATACGGCCACATTCCTGCGTGCCATCGGTCCGGAGCCCTGGCGCGCCGCCTATGTGCAACCCTCGCGCCGTCCCAAGGACGGCCGTTACGGCGAAAACCCCAACCGCCTGCAACACTATTACCAATATCAGGTCGTCCTGAAACCCGCGCCGCCCGAGATCCTGGATCTGTACATCGGCTCGCTGAAAGCGCTGGGCATCGACCCCACGCAGCACGATATCCGTTTCGTCGAAGACGACTGGGAAAACCCCACGCTCGGCGCCTGGGGCCTGGGCTGGGAAGTCTGGCTCAACGGTATGGAAGTCACCCAATTTACCTATTTCCAGCAGGTCGGCGGTCTGGACTGCACGCCCACCACCGGTGAAATCACCTACGGCCTGGAACGTCTGGCCATGTATCTGCAGGGCGTTGAGAGCGTCTACGACCTGGTCTGGACCGAGGGTGCGAACGGTAACCGCGTGCTGTATCGCGACGTGTTCCATCAGAATGAAGTCGAACAGTCCACCTACAACTTCGAGCACTCGTCGGCGGACATGCTGTTTGCGCATTTCAACGACTACGAAGCCGAGGCCAAGCGCCTGATGGACGTGCCGCTGGCCCTGCCGGCCTACGAGGCCGCGCTCAAGGCCGCGCATACCTTCAACATGCTGGATGCGCGTGGCGCCATCAGCGTCACCGAGCGCGCCGCCTATATCGGCCGCATCCGCAACCTGTCGCGCGCCGTCGCGCAGGCCTATTACGATTCCCGTGAACGACTGGGCTTTCCCATGCTGGCTGGCCGCCGCACCGAGGAGGCCGCGTAAATGACCACCCATATCCGTCCCCTGCTGGTCGAACTGCTGACCGAAGAACTCCCGCCCAAGGCCCTGCAAAAACTCGGCCAGGCTTTTGCCGAAGGCATACGCGCCACGCTGGACAAGCATGGCCTGCTCGCCGCCGGCAACCAGACCACCGCGTTCTCCACACCGCGCCGTTTGGCCGTGCGCCTGTCGCAGGTACTCGAACAAGCGCCTGATCAGGACTACGCCGAAAAGCTGATGCCTGTAAAAATCGGCCTGGATGCCGACGGCAAGCCCACCCCCGCGCTGGCGAAAAAACTGGCCGCAAAAGGCCTGGAAAACATCGATCCGGCCACGCTGGCCCGCGAATCCGACGGTAAACAAGACTATCTGGTTGCACGCGGCACCGCCCCGGGCGCCAAGCTCGCCGACGGCTTGCAAGAGGGGCTGCAAGCCGCGATCGACAGCCTGCCTATCCCGAAAGTCATGCGCTACCAGTTGGCCGATGGCGTCACGACCGTAAAATTCGTGCGGCCTGCGCACAGCCTGATCGCCCTGCATGGCGCGGACATCGTGCCGATCTCCGCATTGGGCCTGACTGCCGGCCGCAGCACCCTGGGCCACCGCTTCATGGCCAATGGGCCGATAGAGATCGCTGAGGCCGATGCATACGAGAACACTCTGGCCGAACAGGGCCGCGTGATCGCCTCGTTCGAAAGCCGCCGCGCCGACATTGCTCAGCAATTGCAGGACCATGCAAAACGCCTGGCCGCCGTGCTGGAAACGCCATCGGATTCGAGTTCGGCTCAAGGCAATCAAGGGATCCTGGGCAACGACCCCGAAGTCGCCGCGCTGCTGGATGAAGTCACCGCCCTGGTCGAGCATCCCACCGTGTACGAGGGCCAGTTTGACGAGCAATTCCTGCAAGTCCCCCAGGAATGCCTGATCCTGACCATGCGGCTCAATCAGAAATACTTCCCGCTGTTCGACCCGGCCACCGGCAAACTGACGCATCGTTTCCTGATCGTCAGCAACATGCACACGGACAACCCTGTCAACATCGTCGAAGGTAACCAACGCGTGGTGCGCCCCCGCCTGGCCGACGCACAGTTCTTCTTTGACACCGATCGCAAAACGCCGTTGGCTTCGCGTGTCGAGCAATTGGGCAGCATCGTTTATCACAATAAACTGGGTACACAGCTCGAGCGCGTCGAGCGCGTGCGCGCGATTGCCCGAGGCGTCGCCAAGCAGCTCGGCAGCGATGTCTCGGCCGCAGACCGCGCCGCCTTGCTGGCCAAAGCCGACCTGGGCACCAATATGGTGGGCGAGTTCCCCGAGCTGCAGGGCGTCATGGGGGCTTACTATGCCGCTGGCGATGGCGAGCCTGCATCGGTCGTCCAGGCGCTGCGCGACCAATATCGCATTCGCCTGGATGCTCCTGTTAACGCCGATAGCATCACCGCCGCGATCCTGTTTATCGCCGAGCGCGCCGAGACGCTGATCGGTATCTGGGGCATCGGCCTGGCGCCGACCGGCGAGCGCGATCCGTTCGGCCTGCGCCGTGCCGCACTCGGCGTGATCAGCGCCTTTGAACAGTTGGCCGCGGGCAATTGGCTGGCCGCCAGCGCCGATGGCCCGCTGTCGCTGAACAGCCTGCTGACCCTGGCCGCGGACACCTTCCCGGCAGGCAAGATCCCGGCCGACACCCTGGCGGAAGTCCGTACGTTCATCTACGAACGCTATCGCAACCAGCTGGCAGGCGAATTTGACCGCAACGCGGTCGATGCCGTCATCGCCCTGGCGCCGCCCCTGCACCAGGTCGCCGCCCGCGTCCGTGCCGTCACCGCATTTGGCCAACTGCCCGAGGCAGCGAGTCTGGCTGCCGCCAACAAGCGTATCGGCAACCTGCTCAAAAAGGCCGAAGGCGAGATAGGCGCAGTGGATACGGCCCGTCTGACCGAGCCTGCGGAGCAAGCCCTGGCAGCATCCGTGGCAACACTGCGTCCGCAGGCCGAGGCCCAATTGCAAGCCGGCGATTTCGCAGGCAGCCTGAGCACGCTCGCCCAAGCCCGCCAACCCGTCGACGCGTTCTTTGCCGATGTCATGGTCATGGCAGAAGACCCTGCCGTACGCGCCAACCGCTTGGCCTTGCTGTCGCAACTGCACGGCCTGATGAACCAAGTCGCTGACATTTCCAGGCTGGCACAGTGAAGCTGATCATTCTCGACCGCGATGGCGTCATCAATCAGGACAGTGACGCCTTTATCAAAAACCCCGATGAATGGATCGCCTTGCCGGGCAGCCTGGCGGCGATCGCCCGCCTGTCTCAGGCCGGCTATACCGTCACGGTGGCCACCAATCAATCAGGTCTGGCGCGCGGCTTGTTCGATACCCCCACGCTCAATGCCATCCATGCCAAGCTGTACCGCGAGGTCGCCCAGGCAGGCGGGCTGGTCGATTCCATTTTCCTCTGCCCGCACGGGCCGCAAGACGGTTGCTCATGCCGCAAGCCTCTGCCCGGCATGTACCACGACATTGCGCGCCGCTACGACGCCGATCTGACCGGCGTTCCCGCAGTGGGCGACTCGCTGCGCGATTTGCAGGCAGCCTCGGCTGCGGGATGCACCCCGTGGCTGGTGCTGACCGGCAACGGCCCCAAGACACAACAAGGCAAATTGCCCCCCGGCACACGCATCGCCGCCGATCTCGCGGCGGTGGCCGACGCCTTGTTGCAGGAAGCTTGAGCCATGGCCTGGTTGCGTTCGATGTTGTACATGGTGTTCTTGATCGTCACGGTCATCCCTTACGCTTTTGCGTGTCTGCTGTGGGCACCGTTGCCGCTGCACTGGCGCTACAAGCTCACCGTGGGCTGGCCGCGTCTGGCAATCTGGGGCGCGAAATTTTTCTGCGGCATCCGCTGGCAGGTCAAAGGTGCGGAGAATCTGCCCGACGGCCCCGCCGTGCTCTTGTCCAAGCACCAGTCGGCCTGGGAAACGCTGTTTTTCCCGGCTCACATGCCGCGTGAGGTCTGTTTCGTCTACAAAAAAGAACTGCACATGGTGCCGTTCTTTGGCTGGGGCCTGGCATTGTTGCGCATGATCCCTATTGACCGCTCCAAGGGCCGGGATGCCTTTGAACAAGTCATCAAACAGGGCCAGCAGCGCATGGACGAAGGCCGCTGGCCGCTACTCTTTCCCGAGGGCACGCGCGTGCCGCCCGGCAAAACGGCGCGCTTCAAAATGGGCGGCGCCCTCCTGGCCTCGCGCACTGGTGCGTCCGTCATTCCCGTCGCCCACAACGCGGGTGAATGCTGGCGCCGCAATGCTTTCGTCAAGCGTCCTGGCCTCATCACCCTATCCATCGGACCCACGATAGAATCACAGGGTCTCACCCCCGAAGAGCTCAACGCCAAAGTACAAGCGTGGATCGAAGGGGAAATGCGTCAACTCAACCCCGAAAGGTATGCCCAAGAACGGTCAGCTTGAACTTTTGTTCTCTCAGCCTGTAGCGTCTGCCGCGGCCACGCCCGGCAGCGAACCGTTGCAGGCGGGCAGTGCTGATGCCGCCTCATCGGGCGCTCTCGGCCTGTCTGAAGGCCTCATGCCATCGACAGACGTTCTGACGCCGCCTGTTGCCCCGAAAATCAATCCTCCCGCGAGGCCGGGCGTCACCATCATCGCCACGCCCTGTCCGGATCCCCTGCCCCCGGGCGCCCGCTGGCGCGAAGTCGCGACGGAACAGCAAACCATAGGCTTTGTCCTGCTACGCTCACGCCGGCGCAGCATCGGCTTTGTCATCGCTGATGATGGCCTGCGTGTCACAGCGCCTAACTGGGTCACGCTCACGCAAATCGACGATGCCGTCCGGGAAAAAGCGCGCTGGATCCTCGCTAAATTGCGTGATTGGCAGGCTCGCAAAGAACAACTCGCGATGTCCGAGACGCGCTGGCAGGCAGGCGGCGAGCTGCCTTATTTGGGTAAACGCATCGTACTCGGGCTGAACGCGGAAAACCGCCAGGCCCAGTTCTCCAGCGACGTTGACGCGCCGAACGACGGCGACACATTGTGGCTGGCATTGCCTGCCCACGCCGATTCCTCACGTATCCGCGATGCCGCGCAGGCGTGGCTGCAACAACGCGCCGGCACCTTGTTTGGCGCCCGCTTGGCGCACTTTCTGCAGATCAGCGGCCTGAAGATCCGCCGCTGGCGTTTGTCCGCTGCAGCAACGCGATGGGGCTCATGCACCAGCGATGGCAACATCATGCTGAACTGGCGCCTGATCCATTTTGCGCCAGCCATCATTGATTACGTCATTGCACATGAACTAGCCCATCTGCGCGAAATGAACCACAGTCAGGATTTCTGGGCGGAAGTCGGCCAGATCCTGCCCGGCTTCGAAGAAGCCAAAAACGTGTTGCGGCGGCACGATCCCAAAACGCTGCCTCAGTTTTAGGTCCTGCCCTCATGGAACTGCGCCAGCTACGCTATTTCGTCAAAGTGGCCGAATATGGCAGCATGGGCCGTGCCGCAGCAGACCTGGGCGTGGTGACCTCCGCCCTCAGCCAACAGATCAGCCGCCTCGAAAGCGAGCTCTCTACCCGTTTGCTCACACGCACCTCGAGCGGCGTCGTGCCGACCGATGCGGGCGTGGCCTTTCTGCGCCAGGCTCAACTGGCCCTGCGCCACGCCGATGGCGCCGCGCGGGCCGCCAAGGCCGCCCGTTTGATCGGCGAAGTCAGCCTGGGGCTGCCCGCGACGACAGCATCGATATTGGCCGTGCCGTTTTTGCAGGCCATGCGAGAGCGTTATCCCGATGTACGCGTCCATCTGGTCGAAAGCCTGTCCGGCTACCTGAGCGCCATGTTGAACGCACGCCAGCTGGATCTGGCCGTGGTTTTCCGTACTGAAACCGCGCGACGCTGGAGCACGCTGCCGCTCATCGATGAACGGCTGTTCCTGATCGCCCCGCCCGACATGCCCGGCCTGCCCCCCGAGGGGCCGGTGCGTCTGCGCGACATCGCCAATCTGCCCCTGCTCATGCCTAGCGCCAGCCATGGCTTGCGGGCGCAAGTCGACGCCTCCTTTGCGCGCCTGCGCATGGAGTTCAACCTCGCTGCCGAAATCGATGGCCTGGACGTGCTGATGGATCTGGTGCGCAACGGCTTTGGCGCCACCATTCAACCCGGCGCCGCCATCGTTCGACTGCGCGGCGAGCCCCTGGCCGTGCGTCAAATCACCGACCGCCATCTGCGGCGCACCAATCTGCTGGCTAGCGTCTCCGACGACGAGCTCTCGCCTGCGGCATTGGCTGCCCGGGTTTTGCTGGCCCAAACCGTCGAAAACCTCGTCCGGGCAGGCACGTGGCCCGGGGCGACTCTTCACAAATCGTGAACGACCGTTGACGATCGCAGGCTAGCGCGCACCTCTCGCGCGCCCCTATAGTGCAGGCCTGACTACACAAGCCTACACATCCATGATTGACGTATTGGTTATTGGCGGCGGCAACGCCGCCCTGTGCGCTGCCCTGATGGCGCGCGAAGCCGGCGCCAGCGTGCTGCTGCTGGAGGCCGCGCCTAAAGCCTGGCGTGGCGGCAACTCACAGCACACACGCAATCTGCGCTGCATGCATGACGCCCCGCAGGACGTCCTGGTAGAAGCCTACCCCGAAGAAGAGTTCTGGCAAGACTTGCTGAAAGTCACGGGCGGCATCACCAATGAACACTTGGCGCGGCTCGTCATCCGTGCATCGTCCACCTGTCGGGACTGGATGCGCAAACATGGCGTGAATTTTCAGCCGCCATTGTCCGGTGCGCTGCATGTTGCCCGCACCAACGCCTTTTTCATGGGCGGCGGCAAGGCGCTCGTCAACGCCTACTATCGCAGCGCCGAGGCACTCGGCGTGCAGATCCGCTACGACGCGCCAGTCGATTCGCTGGAACTGGATAACGGCCGTTTTGTCGCGGCCCGCATCGGGGACGAGCGCATCACCGCGCGCAGCTGTGTCCTGGCCGCCGGGGGCTTTGAATCCAACCGTGAATGGCTGCGCGAAGCCTGGGGGCAGAACGAACGAGGCGAATGGCCTGCCGATAATTTCCTGATTCGGGGCACGCGTTTCAACATGGGCGTGCTGCTGAAATTCATGATCGACGCTGGCGCCGATACCATCGGCGACCCTTCGCAATCACACTGCGTCGCCATCGATGCACGTGCACCGCTATACGACGGCGGCATCTGTACCCGCATCGACTGCGTGTCGCTGGGCGTAGTCGTCAACCGCGAGGCACAGCGCTTCTACGACGAAGGCGAGGACTTCTGGCCCAAGCGCTATGCCATCTGGGGCCGTCTCACCGCCATGCAGCCCGGACAGATCGCCTATTCCATCATTGACGCCAAAGCCATCGGCCGATTCATGCCGCCGGTGTTTCCGGGCGTCCAGGCCGACACCCTGCCTGAGCTGGCACGCAAACTCGGCCTGGACGAAGCCCAGTTCATGCGCACCCTGTCCGACTACAACGCCGCCTGCCGCGTCGGCACATTCGATCACACCAAACTCGACGACTGCCATACTGAGGGCGTGCAACCGGCCAAGACCCACTGGGCTCGTCCGCTGGATACGGCCCCCTACTACGGCTATGCCCTGCGGCCTGGCATCACGTTTACCTATCTGGGATTGAAAGTCGACGATACGGCAGCCGTTCGTTTCAACGACCAACCGAGCGACAACCTGTTTGTCGCTGGCGAAATGATGGCCGGCAATGTGCTGGGCAAAGGCTATACCGCTGGCGTCGGCATGTCGATCGGCACCGCCTTTGGCCGCATCGCCGGCACGCGCGCAGCCGCATCGGCGCTGGCACAACGGAACACAGGAGCACAACGTGAAGCAGCTTGAAGCGCTCGTTCATCAAGCGCGCGAAACACTGCCGCCTGCGACAGCCACCACGTCGCAGATGGCACGCAACGGCATCAACGCATCCGCAACCATGACAGAAAAGCCCGTGCAATGGCACGCCAAAGGCACGGCGATCACGCCGACGGCCTTGAGCGAAGACGAAACCGAAGTCGCCCGCGTCATGCAGATCTGCAATGCCTGCCGCTACTGCGAAGGCTTCTGTGCTGTCTTTCCCGCCATGACGCGGCGGCTGGAGTTCGGCAAAGCCGACATCAACTACCTGGCCAATCTTTGCCACAACTGCGGCGCCTGTCTGCACGCCTGCCAATACGCGCCGCCTCATGAGTTTGCCGTCAACGTGCCGCAGGCCATGGCCAAAGTCCGTGTGCAAACCTATAGCGATTACGCCTGGCCCAGTGCATTAGGCAAGCTATACAAAAAAAATGGACTGACCCTGTCCGTCGCGGCTGCGGGTGCATTGGCGTTATTTCTGGTGCTCACCGTCGCCATCACGGGCGGCCTCCTGCACGAGCCGCTCGCCGGTAATTTCTATGCCATCTTTCCGCACAACACCTTGGCCTTGATATTCGGCCTGGTGTTCGTATTCGCCATCATCGCGCTCGGCATAGGCGTCACGCGTTTCTGGCGCGACGTCTCACCCGGTACCGCCAGCGGTGCAGCAGTGGCTGAGGCCACTCACGATGCTCTGCGACTGAAGTACCTCGATGGCGGCCACGGCAAAGGCTGCAATAACGCCGACGACGCGTTTACCCTGCTGCGCCGGCGCTTTCACCATCTGACGTTCTACGGTTTCATGCTGTGTTTCGCCGCAACCAGCGTCGCCACGCTCTACCACTATGCGTTTGGCTGGGAGGCTCCCTACCCGTATTTCAGCCTGCCCGTTCTGCTGGGCACTGTGGGCGGCATCGGATTACTGATCGGGCCTGCGGGCTTGCTCTGGCTGAATCTGAAACGCCATCCTCAGCAAGGCGATGCGGCGCAAAAACCCATGGATCGCGGCTTTATCGCCCTGCTATTCCTGACCAGCCTGACTGGCCTGCTGCTGCTCGCGCTACGCGAAACCAGTGCAATGGGACTCTTTCTCGCCATCCATCTGGGCGTAGTGATGGCACTGTTCCTGACCCTGCCATACGGGAAATTTGCGCATGGCATCTATCGCTGCGCATCCCTGTTGAAATGGTCCATCGAAAAACGGCAGCCCGACAATTTGAAGTTGGGATCTGACTGACAACACGTTCGAAATGGTGCGGGGATTCGAGATTGCCCGTAAAGGGCAAAAACGAATCCCCGCGCCAATTCGACATCAGAAACGGAGACACACATGAAAAAATTCCTGACCCAGGCTGCCTGTGCCCTCGCGATGACGACAGTCACCGGCATCCTGCCCGCCACCGCGCAGACCTTTCCCGCGCGTCCGATCACACTGATCGTGCCACACTCGGCCGGCGGCACCTCCGACATCCTGGCGCGTACGGTCGCTGCCGAAGCCGCGAAGATCCTCGGCCAAAGCATCATCGTCGAGAACAAAGGCGGCGCCAACGGATCGATTGCCGCGAAAACAGTCGCCACTGCGGATCCCGACGGCTACACCTTGCTGCTCGCCACCGCGAGCACGCATGGCATCAATCCCGCGTTGTACAAAAAACTGAACTACGACGCGATCAAGGATTTTGCCCCCGTGACCCTGTTGGCCACCGTGCCCAACGTGCTGGTCGTCAATAAAGAAATCCGCGCCACCAACGTACAGGAATTGATCGCCGAGATCAAAGCCGATAGCAACGCGTTCAATATGGGATCCGCCGGCGCGGGCACGCCAGGGCATCTGGCCGGAGAAATGTTCAAACAACGTGCCGGCCTCGAATTTGTCCACGTTCCCTACAAAGGTGGCAGCCCGGCATTGGCCGATTTGATCGGCGGCCAAGTGCAATTCATGTTCACGACCATTCCAGGCGCCATGCCCTCCATCAAGGCTAATACCCTGCGCGCACTGGCCGTCACTTCGCCCCGCCGCTCACCGGCCCTGCCTGATCTACCCACGATGGCCGAATCCGGCTTGCCAGGATTCCAGGCGATTTCGTGGCATGGCGTCGTCGCACCGGCCAGCACGCCCGCTGCCACCATCGACACGCTGAATCAAGCACTGACCAAAGCCCTGGCCACACCCGAAGTACGGCAACGCCTGATGGAAGAAGGCGCCGAAGCGGCAGGCCTGGGTTCCAAGGAATTCGGAACCTTCATCCAGCAAGAAATCGATACCTGGGCCAAGGCAGTCAAAGCATCCGGCGCGACGGCCAACTAGCACTCACGCTGATGGGGTGCCTCGCGGCACCCCTGGCGAGCCTGCGGCGCGAAACTTCCTCAAACCAACAAGCGCCCTAGACGACTGGAGAGGCCTCGCCCAGATACTCATCCAATCGGCTGACCAGATTGGCACGCGCGCGATGCGTATGCAAATCCGTCAATTCGACTGCCGACACGCTGTCGCCAGCGGCGATGGCCTGCGCGATGGCTTCGTGCTCGTCCCAGATGGCCTCACGTTGCTGCATCGACGACTGCAATACGGCGCCCATCACACGCCGTAAATGGACCCAATAGATCTGGGCGCTCTGTTCCAGCAACGGATTCCCCGCCGCACGGTATATCGCCTGATGGAATTCCATGTCCACGTCGATCATGGCTTTCACATCCTTGCCTCGTGCGCTCTTGCGGCCGCGGACAATGATGTCCGGATCCACCTGGAATTTCCGTTCGGCAGCCAACCGCGCCGCCAATGCGTCCAGCGAGCCGCGGATCTCGTACAAATGACCGACTAAGGTTCCATCCAACGGGGTCACCAGCACACCCCGCCCCGGTGCGTCCTGCACGAATCCATCCTTCTTCAGAATGCGCAACGCCTGAATCACCGGCGACCTCGACACCTGCATTTGCTCCGCAATTTCCTCCTGGGTCAGACGAGTGCCTGGCGCCAAGGTGCCATCGCTGATGGCATCAAGCAGCATTTGGTAGACCTCATCTACGAAATCGGGACGAGACTGGATCTTGGGAAGGGTGACCGCCATAACTAGCCTTTTGTACTCGGTATTCAAAGTATTTTGAGCCAGCGCGCCACTTGCTGCAATCGTCAGACGCGCCGGGGAAACGAATCAGGGGCTTGACTTTTGCCCCGTCGAAGCAAAAAATAGCACAAACTCTGTATACAGAGTTCAGAGTTCCGAATTCAAACAGGCAATAAACCCGGAGACAGCGTATGACCAAAGCCTTTGAAAAACTCGAGTCCCCTCGTTCGACAGGCAGCAGCGCCACAACGAAGCGGCTGATTCCCTACGGCGGCTATTACGCCAATCGCACACCCGACCATGATCCGGAACTCACCGAAACCGGACCGGGGACGCCGTTGGGGGAATACATGCGCCGATTCTGGCAACCCGTTTGCATGTCGATGGAACTGACCGACACGCCCAGGTTTCTGAAAATCCTGTGTGAAGAGCTCGTGGCCTTTCGAGATGGCAGCGGCCGGGTCGGGGTCTTGCACGCGCACTGCGTACACCGGGGCGCATCGCTGGAATACGGCGCCATTCAAGAGCGCGGTATCAAATGCTGTTATCACGGCATGGTGTTCGACGTCGACGGCTCATGCCTGCATGTCCCGTTCCCCAAAGGCGAGGAAAAAGAAGCAGAGAAATACGCCTGTTCCATTCAACAAGGCGCCTACAAAGCCATAGAACGCAACGGACTCGTCTTCGCTTATATGGGCCCACCCGACGAGGAGCCTCCGTTCCCCGAGTGGGAACAAGACTTTACGGTGCTGCCTGGCGACGAACTGGTGCCGTATAGCAACTTTCAACACTGCAATTGGCTGCAAGTACAGGACAACGCCGCCGACAACTTTCACCCCACCGCCCTGCATGCGGCGAAGAACGTTGTCGATGGTCATTTCCAGGGCACGACCTTTGACGAGGTCGGGGCAGCCTCGATGGAAGTCGCGCCTGACATGCAATTCATCCCTATCCACCAAGGCCGCGGTCTGGCGTGCGCCGGCGCCAGACGCGTCGACAAGGACAAGATGTTCCTGCGCATTCAACACCAGGTGTTGCCCAATCTGAGCCTGCACGCCTACACCTCTGAAGACGGCTCCAAAAAGAAACTCTTCAGCCGGTTCCACATCATTCGGTGGACGGTTCCGGTCGATGACGAAAATAGCAAGATGATCGGTTGGCGCGTCATGGGGCCGGGCATTGACACACGCGGCGTGGGTGACAAAAGCCTGGTCGGCTACGAGACAATCGATTTTCTCGAGGGCCAAGTCGCCATGCGCAGGCCGGAGCGTTTCGGCAAATACAAACTCGAAGACATACCGCCTATTCCATCGAACCACCGGGAACGGCACAACTATAAGGAAGCACAGTACGCCCCAGGGGATTACGAGGCCATCATCAGTCAGCGCCCGATCGCTGTTCATGCGCTGGAGAATCCCACCAAATTCGACGCCGGACTCTATGCGTTTCGGAAAATGCTGCGAGATGCCGTGCGCGGCACCAATGCGGCCGCAGCCGCACAGGGATTTGCGCAGTGGTTGCGCGATGTCAACGGCGCACCCAACAGCTACTGCAGCGGGAACGTTTTTGAACTCCCGCTGGCCGATTCGATAGAACAGGAAGTCGCCAATCGCCGGCAGCTTGCTCGCAAAGCCGTCGCCATCCTGACCGAAGCCGATCATCTGCACGGCACTGAACGCGCCGAGTTCGTCAAAGCCCGGTTCGATGAGCTCGAACGCAGCTTGAAATCCTGAACAGTGCTGCCACCGATTGCCGGGACAGGCGGCGAACGCTGCCTATTCCGACCGTCGGTTGCATCTGAAAAACGAGGCTCATGATGAACTCTTCCAAGACCGAACAGGAAGCGTTGACCCACTTGGAACTGGTGTTGCGACAAGTACGCAGAGAAGCGATAGGGATAAATTCCTACGAACTCGTCGACCCTGACCAGAAAGACCTTCCTCCCTTCACTGCCGGCGCTCATATCGACGTACACATTGCGCCAGGCGTCATACGGCAATATTCGCTCTGCAATGATCCTTCAGAGCGGCACCGTTATGTCATCGCCGTGCTGCGAGACGAATCTGGCCGCGGAGGCTCACGCGGGATGCATGACGATCTGCGCGTCCCGGACAAATTGAAAGTCAGCATCCCGCGAAATAACTTCCCGCTTTCCGAGCAGTCTCGCAAGACCCTATTGATTGCGGGGGGCATAGGTATCACCCCGCTCAAATCGATGATCCATGCACTGGAAGCGCAAGAGAAAGACTACGAGCTCCATTACTGTTCGAAAAGCGCGGAATACGCAGCCTTTCGACACGAGTTGGAACAGGCCGCCAAGACAGGACATATCCACTGTCATTTCGATGGCGGCAACCCTCAAAACGGCCTGGATATAGCCGCACTGCTGCGCGAGCCTCAAACAGAGACTCACGTCTACTATTGTGGTCCGGGTGGATTCATGGAGGCTTGCAAACAGGCCAGTACTCATTGGCCAGCAGACACGATTCACTGCGAACACTTCAAAGCCCCGGCCAAGCCCGTTCCGATCGACACCGAACACGCCGCCGACGAATACACCGTCGAGCTCGCAAAATCGGGGCAACGTGTCATGGTATCCAGGGATCAGAACCTGGCGGAAGTGCTGCAACAAGCAGGCGCTGCACTGGAAACATCCTGCCAGGCAGGGCTCTGCGGCACCTGCAAGTGCAGATATCTATCCGGAGACGTGGATCATCAGGACTTCATTCTGGACGATGACGAACGCCGCGATTTTTTGACGCCATGTGTTTCGCATGCCAACGGCGGCACCTTGGTCTTGGACCTATAAGCCATCGGACAGGCGTACTTATCGAGGGCGTATCACGAGGCAGGCGCCGTGGAGCCCAGCGTACTGAGCAACCAGGAAATAAACGCGTCAACTTTCTCTCGCTTTCGCTCATTACTGCGGCACGAAACAAAGTGCGTTTCCTTTTTGAACTGGTGAAAGACGCCCGCACCGAATTCCACCAATTCGCCACGGCTCAGCTCGCGCGCGGCCAATAAGCTGCTCTCGAGTATCACCCCCATACCATCGACCGCGGCGGCGATCGCCAATGCCGCCCGGTCAAACGAAGGCCGAGGCCTATCGGGTAATCGCAAGTGATTCGCGGCAAACCAGTCAGCCCACGTCACACGGCTGAGCTGCGAATCAATCAATGTCAACGCCCGGATCCGCGCTGCGGGCTCTACGTCCGACACCGCCAACTGCGGCGCACATAACGGCAGGATCCGTTCGACACCCAATGCAATTGTCTCCATGCCCGGACGCTCCAATGCGCCGCCATATGAAATCGCCACGTCGACATCGTGCACGCGCGTCAAATCAAGCGGCTCGGCGCCAGTCGATAAACGAATCGTGATATTCGGATGTGCCGCGGAAAACCCGGGCAACCGCGGCCCCAGCCACTTCACCGCGAAACTCGGCGCGGCATAGACAGCCAGAACCTGTGCATCCGGCGCCAACTGCACCTCCGCGCATGCGGCCTCCACCACGTCGAATACTCGACTCAGACTCCCGAGCAACCGCAAGGCTTCCGGGGTCGGCTCGACCTGACGATTGCGCCGAACGAACATGGCTCGGCCGAAGTAGTCCTCCAGTTCCTTGATCTGATGACTGATGGTCGACGGCGTCAGATGCAGTTCCTGCGCGGCCAACGCAAAACTCTGCAATCTGGCGGCGGCCTCGAACGTACGCAGCAGGACAAAATTCGGAATGCGTCGCATCGATCTGACTCTATAGATGGATGAGATTCATGTTTCCATGAACAACCATCGTTTGTCAAAGCCTGACTGCAAGCGGGATCATGCACTCACCTGATCACCATCCTCAAGGAGACACACATGGCTGCGGTAATGCAACCCCCAAAGAAAAGCATCGATCTCAACGGTCGAATTTCCATTTACCAACCCGAGCAAAAGGGGCTGATTTTTCCGGAGATCCCGTCGTTTACCAGCGCCGCCGCACAACGCCAACATTTGAAAGAGCGTCTGGTCGGCGCGTGTCGCGCCTTTGCCTTGCAAGGCTATGACTATGGCTTCGCAGGCCACTTGACCGTACGCGACCCGGAAAATCCCGGGCTGTATTGGACCAACCCCATGGCCGTGCACTTTTCTCAGGTCAAAGTCTCCAACCTGATCCTCGCCGACCACGAAGGCACCGTCGTAGAGGGCCGTCACGCCATCAACCGCGCAGGCTTTGTATTGCACGCCGCCGTGCACGAAGCCCATCCCGACATCGTCGCCATGTGCCATGCCCATACGGTATACGGTACAGCCTTTGCCGCGCTCGGCAAACCGTTGGCGCCTATCAGCCAGGACGCAGCCGCATTCTTCGAGGACCATGTGGTGATCGGCGACGAAGCAGGACAAGTCGCCGTCGAAGTCAAGGCAGGCCATAAAGTCGCCAACGCATTCAAAGGCGTCAAAGCCGCCATCCACCAGAACCACGGGCTGCTCACCGCCAGCCGCCACAGTATCGAATCCGCCGCATTCTGGTTCATTGCGCTGGAGCGCTGCTGCCAGCAGCAGTTGATGATCGATGCCACAGGCATCACGCCGCGCCTCGTTTCCGAAGAGCGCGCTCGCTATAGCCGTGAACATGTGGGCAGCGACTATATCGGTTGGCTGCATTTTCAGACGATCTGGGACCAGCTGATCGCGACGCAGTCCGACATGTTTGATTGACGCCTGATGAGAGTACCGTTGCGCCTGCAGTCAGCGTAGAGCATTGCCAGGAGAAACAACGAACCTCAACGACATTCGTCATGAATTCGCTTCGCAACGTACGAAGCGAATCGCCCAACTCATATCAACGGAGACAACACATGACCACCGCAACCCATGCGGAATATCTGCCCGTATCAGAAGACGCCACCTACACCAAAGTCATCTGGCGCCTGCTGCCGTTTCTCTTCATCTGCTACGTCTGTGCTTATCTGGATCGCGTGAACGTCAGTTTCGCCAAACTGCAGATGCTGGACGATCTCAACATGAGTGAAGCCGTCTATGGCCTGGGTGCCGGCATTTTCTTTGTCGGCTATCTGATGTTCGAAGTCCCCAGCAATCTCATCTTGTTGCGCGTCGGGGCCCGTCGCTGGATCGCCCGGATCATGGTGACCTGGGGACTCATCTCAGCCGCCATGATGTTCGTCACTACACCGACGATGTTCTATGTCATGCGATTCCTGCTTGGCGTTGCCGAGGCGGGTTTCATTCCCGCTATTTTGCTGTATCTGACGTATTGGTTCCCGTCATCACGCCGCAGCAAAGTCACGGCGCTCTTTTTGACCGGCATCCCCATGTCAGGCGTGATCGGCGGCCCCCTCTCCGGCTGGATCATGGAATCCTTTGGCGGACATCATGGATTGGCCGGCTGGCAATGGCTCTTCTTGCTGGAAGGATTGCCGACGATCGCATTGGGCGTCGTGGCGTTTTTCTTTCTGGACGACCGTGTTTCCGATGCGAAATGGCTATCTGCCGAAGAAAAACAGATCATTCAGCGCAATCTGGAAAACGACGCGTCTCCCGGGCGCATGCACAGTCTGCGAGATGGCCTGCTCAGTCCGCGTGTGCTGTTGCTGGGCTTGATCTATTTCTGTTTCACCATGGGCTTGTACGGCGTCAGCTTCTGGCTGCCTTCGTTGATCAAGGCCTCAGGCGTGTCCAACACCCTGGATATCGGCCTGTTGACTGCGGTACCTTATGCCGCCGCCACCATCGCGATGATTCTGGTTGGTCAGAGCTCGGACGCACACGGCGAACGGCGCTGGCACCTGGCGCTGCCGGGCCTGATCGGCGCCATCGCGCTATGCGTGAGCATCACCCAAGCACACTCCGTTGTCTGGGCCATGCTGGCATTGACCGTTGGGACCATGGGCGTCATGACCACCATTTCTCAATTCTGGGCCGTGCCTCCGGCGATCCTGGGCGGCGCGGCGGCCGCTGCGGGCATCGCGCTGGCCAACTCCATCGGCAGTATCTCAGGCGTTGTCAGCCCCTACCTGATCGGATGGTTTCAAACGACCACGGGTAGTACAGGAGGCGGCATCCTCGGCATCGCGGCCAGCATGATACTGGGCAGCATCCTGATCTTTCTCGTTCCGGCATCGTCGGTCAATCACGCCCGGCAGGCGTGAAGCGCACGGCGACTATCCCGAGTGGCCAAGACAGAGGCATTCAACCGCACCTGTCTTGGATCACGCAGGCCCAATCACCCCACCACGAGAAAAAGAGATCATGTTCACGAGAATGCTGCGGTATCTCACCGCTCACGCCAGTCTGCCAAAACCCACCAACGTGCTGCTGGGAGATACCGGGATTGCACTACCGCGCGAACAATGCCGCCTTAACGCAGGCCTATGCCTAGGAGAAATTGCGCTCTCGCGCGGCCGCCTGTGCGCACGCAGCAACATAGGCATTGATCCGCGCTGCACGCAGGCGAGCACGCAGAAACATCACGATCGCTAATACGCCATGCACAATCAGCAGTAACCACGCTAGTAACCACCAGGCAGATCGCAGCATGGCGGGCGCCAGATCGCTGGCGCCTCGGCGGGCATCCAGCGTATAGACGGGCGTGCCGCTCGCATCTTGCGACACACCCACGATCATGGCCTCGACGGCAAATGGCGCAACGCCGTCAGGCCCGGCCAACCACGCATATTGGTTATAACGCTGCAACGCATCGAGCCGGCCCTCCGGCGACGTCTCGACCGATGATTCCGCGTCGTCAAACGTGGGGACAGCCGGCAGACGGGCATGCGGCCCCGTTCGCACATCCAGCACCACACCGCCGCGCTGACTACGCAAAGTCGCGTCCGCCGCCGCAGCGACAATCCCTTCCACCTGCGGCGCAGCCACTCGTTGTGCCAACCGCTTTACCTTGGACAGCCCTTGCGCAGAAATCACCATGGCCGTCTTACCGGTATTGAGCTCCTTCTGCTCTGCGGCCTGCGCCAATGCCTGCCAGTTGGTGTATTCCTTGTCACTGAGCAGGTTCTCAACCATCGCGTTACGCAAAGCCGTGCAGCCTGTCTGGCCCTTTGCATTGAGCCGTGCACAATAGGCATCCACTTCCGCGATCGCTTTCGGTACGCCGACCACATCGAAGAGCTGTCGTTGATTACGCCCCTGCAACTCATTCAGATACGCCAGCGGGTTGTCCTGTGCGTTCCGGTACCTCTGCTGTTGCACTAGGATATCCAGCATGGGATTCGCCCGCGTACGCAGAAATTTCCCGCTATACAGCGCAAACGCTTGCTCGTCCTCATGCAATCTCGGTGCTTGCGGCGTGCCGCCTCCCCAACGCAACATACTGCACTGAACTGCAGGCATGCCCTGACGCGCCGTCGTCAACGAACAACGCGCCTCTCCTTTCAATGCCACCATGGCCCCCGCAGCAGGACTCGCCTCGCGTAATGCACCAGCGCTGTCATAAGCCCGCATCTGAGTACCCAGCAGCCACGCCTTGGTTTGCAGCACGTCTCCGCGCAGGCCTCCGCCGCTCACCATGGCCACGCCCACCAGCAGTAACAAGGCCGTGATCGCCAGCACGACATGACGCCCCCAATACACCGGAGGATAAGCACGCGTTTCCACATCGACTGAAAAATGCTTGCCCAGCCGTACGACGGAATAATCATCCACCCGCAGCTCTGCATCGACTCGGCCGGTGGCAGGGATGACCAAATGAGGCAGCCAATGCTTGGGCAGTATGAGATGCAGCTTGTCTCCCAGGAACCAGTGCTGGGAAACTGCCGCCGAATTGTTCGGATGATTCAATTGAACGGCCGTGAACGCGCCTCGTACGTGGTTCACGCGTTTCGGTATCGCCCAACGGCGCGGCCGCCATATCAGCCACAGCGCGCACAACAGCAATACCCCTGCCCCGGCCGCACATCCCAGACGGACCACATCGTCTGTGAACGTGGCAACCCCGGCGCTCACTGCGGACAGCAAAAGCAGCAATGCGGGACCCAATCCCAACCCTGGAGATTGGCGAGCAGCCATTTCGGCAGGTGTCTCATGACGCTGCCCGAGCACATCGACACGCACGACGTCCTCTTCGTCTGGCGAAAGTCCCTCTGACGGCGCATCGATATCCGACATCTCGCCGAGCTTGCCGCTCGCCCACTGCTGGGCCTGTTCCTGGCGCACGACGCTTCGCTCGCGGCCGCCTGCCAAATCGAACTCGCCATTGAGACGAATCACAATGGCGATCTTGTCTGCCAGCATGACTTCGGCATCGTTATCGCTCTGCAGAAAATCGTTCGCGTCATACGGCAGAATCACCTCGACCCCGCCCAGCGTGTCATGCATCTGTTCCGCGCCGCCATTCGTGCTCAATCCATGACGCAGATACTCGCCTCGCAGGCGGTAAACCTTGCCGTTTGCCAGCTTCAATGGACGCTGGCGCTTTCCGGGACGCGTCAAGAAGGGCTGAATCAGTGTCAGTTCCTCGGCCGTCGCCTCGCGCGGCGGCGTGTCTGCCTGCACGAGGCTCTTGAGGATGCGCTTGCTGGCACGGCGCCGCGATTGGTAGCGGATCACTCCATACAGCGAATAGCCGAGCATTGCCAGCAACAGCAGTAGTTTCAATAAATCCAACGTATCCATCGCGCCTGACTTTTTCCTGGAGGAAGCCGCGGGAATCATAGGAGGTCGCCGGCACGAAAGACAGAGCGAAAACCGCACACAACCCGCGAAATCGTGACAAAAAGCTACACCCCCTCCGTGTTTGCTACGATATCACCTCGGCCACGAGCCCGATTTTCATTTAGCACAAGGAATTTCCCCATGCGTCTCCTGCACACCATGCTGCGCGTCGGCAACCTGGACAAGTCGATCGATTTCTATACCAATGTCCTGGGCATGCGCGTGCTGCGCCGCAAAGATTACCCCGATGGCAAATTCACCCTGGCATTCGTTGGCTATCAAGACGAAAGCGAAGGCGCGGTCATCGAGCTGACCCACAACTGGGACACCGATCACTACGATCTGGGCAATGGCTATGGCCACATTGCGCTGGAGGTCGACAACGCCTACGAGGCCTGTGAAAAGGTCAAGCAAAAAGGCGGCAAAGTCACGCGCGAGGCCGGCCCGATGAAACACGGCACCACCGTCATCGCCTTTGTCGAAGACCCGGACGGCTACAAAATCGAATTCATCCAGAAAAAAGACCGCGCCGACTGACCGCAACACTCACATCGCCATGATTCATCCCATCCTGAAAATGGGCGATCCGCGTTTGCTGCGGGTGGCTCAGCCCGTCGAGCAATTCGACACTGCCGAGCTGCACACCCTGGTCGCCGACATGTTCGAGACTATGGAGCATGCGCGGGGTGTCGGATTGGCCGCCCCGCAAATCGGCGTCGACCTGCAGCTGGTCATATTCGGGTTCGATCGGAACGAACGCTATCCCGACGCGCCGGCAGTTCCGCAGACAGTTCTGTGCAATCCGGTGATCTCGCCTTTGTCAGACGAACGCGAAGACGGCTGGGAAGGCTGCCTGTCCGTGCCGGGCCTGCGTGGGCTGGTGCCACGTTATCGGCATATCCGCTACAGCGGCTACACCCCGCAGGGCGAATATATCGAACGTGAGGCCGAGGGTTTTCATGCGCGCGTCGTGCAGCATGAGTGCGATCATCTGATCGGCCGCCTCTATCCGTCGCGGATCGAGAACTTCAGCAAGTTCGGATTCACGGAGATCCTGTTTCCCGACATGGACCCGAATCAGGACGATTGAAACGCGGCGTACACGAAGAGAGGGGCAGGCATCCATCCAGATGCTCTGCCCCTCCTTCATTTCGTGCTGAGTTAATCCAACGCCCTGTCCTTGGACTCGACGTCGACCCACTTGATCGCGACGGCGCCTGCCACCAGCAATCCCGACAAAACAAACAACGACAAGGTGAATTGCGTCGCCATGATCGGTGCAATCAGGGCCGGGGCGAACAGCCCGCCGAGCCGGGCCACGGCACCTGCCGCCCCCATGCCGGAAGCGCGTAAGCTCGTGGGGTAGACCTCAGGCGTAAAGGCATACAGCGCGCCCCAGGTACCCAGCAATGCAAAGCTCATCAACAATGTTGAGGTCACCATCAACGCGACCGAGCTCCCCAGGCTGTACAGCAGGCACCCTGCCGCACTGAACAGCAGGAAGCCGATCAGCGTGGGTTTGCGTCCATAACGCTCAACCGCATATGCCGACAAGGCGTATCCGGGTACTTGCGCCAACGCCAGGACGATCAAGAACGCCTGTCCGCGCATAAAGCCCATGCCTTCGGCAGACAGCTTGATCGGCAGATACACAAATACGCCGTAGTACGCGACGGAAACCAGCAGCCATGCCAACAACAGCGACACGCTGCGCCGCGCCAGGCCGGCGCCGAACAACGCGAACACGGATTTGCGCTCCATCGTTTGTGGCTCGAGCTCGCCGATTTGCACGTTGTTGCCGTTGGTCTTGGCAACGCGCTCCAACACTTGCCGAGCCTCTTCCGATTTACCCGTCTTGTTCAAATAAAGAGGCGACTCGGGAACATACCAACGCAGGATCACCCCGACGATCGCAGGTATGCCGGTGACAAAGAAAATAATGCGCCATGCTTCATCGCCATACGCACTGGCCACCCACGCCAAAATGGCGAGAAAAACCGTCCCCAAAGCCCAAAACGACTCGAGCCACACCAGCCAACGGCCACGGCGCTGGGCAGGCAGAAACTCCGCCATCATTGTGTAATCGACGGGCAAGGTGCCGCCTACGCCAATACCGGTCAGAAAGCGCAGAATCAACAGCCATTGGAAATCCGGCGCAAAGGCCGATGCCACCCCGGCGCAGGCATCGATGACCACGGCCAGCATCAACACTGGCCGCCGGCCAATGCGATCGGCCAACCGGCCGAACGCAAAAGCGCCGATCAACATACCTACAAAAAACAAAGTACCCGTCTGCAGGGCCTGCGGAATCGTCAGGCCAAAGGTCTTTGCTATCGACGGCGCGCTGAAACCGATCGACAGCACTTGCATCGCGTCGGCCATCCAGACCAGCCCGAATATCACAAACAGCCGATACTGGAATTTTCCTACGCCTGCCGTATTCAACCCTTGTTCAATCGTTATTTTTGATGCTGCCATGGCTACTCCTACGAGGTTTGCCGTTGCTTTTATGCGCTGTCGCGCAATTAAAAATCAGTCCTGCGTATTCAAAACATCCTCGAATCAACGGGATTGATTTCGTATCTGGCCGATCACTGCCAAGCTGTCGGCCCATTCAG
The DNA here is from genome assembly GCF_965139205.1 of Bordetella muralis. Classification (GTDB taxonomy): domain Bacteria; phylum Pseudomonadota; class Gammaproteobacteria; order Burkholderiales; family Burkholderiaceae_B; genus Bordetella_A; species Bordetella_A muralis. The sequence goes on along the minus strand of NZ_CBCSIU010000009.1, from coordinate 173,626 downwards.
GCTCTTGCGGCGCAAATCGAACCCGCAAGTAATTCAACAGATCCCGCACTTGCTCATCATTCAAACTGTCTTTGAATCCTGGCATATAGCCGAGATCATCGTTGGCCGGCGTCTGAATGCCATGCAAAATGACTTGCACGAGATTATCGGGCGTCGCGGCGTGCAGATTCGTATTCACCGCCAACAAGGGCTTGACGCCAAACAATGTGGGCCCTGCCGCGGCCTCGTGACACACCGCACAGGCATTCTGATAAATACGCTCGCCCCGGGCATGGCCCTCGAACAGGCGCTGCGTGGACGGCTGTACGACAGGCATTTGTGCAGTGACGGACGTCGGCGCCAACGGCGCAGGTGCCGCTGCGGCAGGCAGTTCGGGCTCAGATGCGGCAGTGCCAGGCAAGTTGAGCAGATACGTGGCGATGGCGCGCACATCGCTCTCGGGCAATTCGCTCAGCCCCTGGATGACAGGCGCCATGGGCCCCGCCGCCACACCATGGCTCGGTGAATATCCTGTGCGCAGATATTGAAACAACGCATCGGGGGTCCATGGCACTTTGCCACTTGCCAAGCGATCCAGCGGCGGCGCTTCCCACCCCTCGGCCTCGCCCCCTGCCAAGTAATTGCCGGCGCCTGTTTTTTCGGCTCCCAACGTATTGCGCGGCGAATGGCAGGCGGCGCAGTGGCCAGCGCCCTGCACGAGATAGGCGCCACGGTTCCAGTCCAGAGATTGTGCCGGATCGGGCTCATAAACGCCCGTATCGTGGAACAACAGATTCCAGCCTGCCATCATCGGCCGCCAGTTATAGGGGAAAGGCAATGCGGTCTTGGGCGGCTCGTTGCGCACAGGCGGCTGCACCATCAGGTACGCATACAGGGCCTGCATATCCGCATCTGTCATTTTGGCAAACGCGGTATAGGGAAAGGCCGGATAGAGCTGGCGTCCATCTCGATGCACGCCGTCGCGCATGGCACGTTCGAAAGCGCGATACGACCACTGACCTATCCCAGTCTCGTTGTCCGGCGTAATGTTGGTGGTGTAGATCGTGCCAAAGGGCGTATCCAGACCCAGACCGCCCGCATTCGCCTGACCGCCTGGCACGGTATGGCACACCACGCAATCTCCCGCTGCCGCGACCAAACGGCCTCGTTCAATCGCTGCTGCAGAGTAGAGCGAAACATCAGGGCCCGCCGTAGGCGCGAGCGCTGGCTTGAGCGGCCAAGCCATGGTCACCACCCCTGCCAATGCGCCCGCACCGGCGGCCAACCATAGGCCACTTCGCCGCAGCCAACCGCGCGTGGGCGACAACGAGGGTGCTGGAGCAGCCAACGCATCGCGCAGTTGCTTCACATTGAATGGCACCTGCCGCAGTCGTACACCAGTCGCATCAAAAATCGCATTTCCGATCGCCGCGGCGGCAGGCAGGGTCATCACCCCATCCAACGCCAGTTGACCGTGATCGACCGGCTGTGCAGGCGCCAACTCCTGCGCATCCGCCGGCGCCACCTCATGAGACACCGACTGATCAGCCGGCACAGAAGCAGCGTTACCCGAACCGCTTGCGCCCCAATCATCAAACTGCGGCGGCGCGGTGAGCAGCCGACGGGCAGCGTCCAGCAGCCGGGGATCCTGTTCATGAATGGCAGCGCCCTGGGCCGGCTGCAGAGACTGACTGTCACGCCCGACCATCAGTCGCGTCACATCCACGTTCCCCGTATCCGGCGCTACCTCAACCTCGACCAACCAGGCACTCCATGTTTCCACGGCTGTGCCATCAGGCTGCTGATCCCGGACGTGAGCGGTCGCATAGCCGCGCCCACGTAAAGGAGACCGATCAGCGGTTTCGCGTTCGGCCAAAGCTTGTGGTGCCGAAGTCTGCTGCGCTGAAGCTTGCTGTGCCGAAACTTGCCGTGCGGAACCCAATGCCGCGAATCCCGTCTCCTCGTCCCCCGGCACTGCCATGTTCGCAGCCAGCGCCGAACCGTTCACTTGTTCGCGCATGCGCCGCGTCAACGCCTGACCCGGCCCGTTTGGCAACAACGACAAACGATACGCCATCGGATCCACGCCCAATCGCGCTGCTTCTTCGTCCAGCAGGCTCTCGTGCGCAAACACCTGCATCGCCTCGAACTCCGCAGGCGATGCATGGATCAACGGTGCCGCAACATCAACGGTTGTCCGTACGATCTCTCCCGCATCTTGCAGCCGAGGCGTCGCCACGGACGCAGCCTGTGCCGGCTGACTGAGCAATCGCGCCAAACTGGGCCGAGCGCCCCAGGGGCGGTTCGACACCCAGCGCGGCGTGGCGCTCCAATCGCCGGCAAGCGAACCCGGTCCCTCATCGGACTCTGAGCCTCCTGTGCCGACCGCCGCAGCAGAGGCGGGAGTATGTGCAGTCGACGGCGCGGCAGCCGCAGGCACGAATGCCGGTGCTTGACTCAACACCATCTCGCCCGGCGTTGACGCCCGCTGCACGGGAACACGCACCGGCCGGCCCACGGCATGGGACAGCAGCGCGGCATCTGCCGCCGCATCCAATACGTCGAGGATATGAATTTCATTCCCACCGTTCGGCGCCGTATCGACAAGTGTGATCCGGTCAACAGGCATGGCCAGCAAATGGCTCAGCTCTTCTTGCACGTATCGTTGATAGGCTGCCGCACAAGGCAGCCAGGCGGTAGCGTGGCTATCGGTACACCACACCGTCGCGCCCTGGCCATCCGTTGCAGGATGTTCGGCGGCGCTCCACACATAAGACAGGCCCTCAGACGTAGACGCTGTCGTAGCAGATGCTATCTGCGACGGCGATTCCGTCTCTCGCATCGAGGCAGCAGGGAATTGCCACTTTACGTCAAGCCCATCCAGAGCCTGGCGCGCCAGCATCGCTGATATCGCCACGACGCCGACAAAATCTGCCAGACGCACGATCCGAACCACACCCGGCGAGACCTGAGCGCTTGACGTATCGATGTCCGCCACGCTCGCGCCGCGATAACGCCTGCCATCCCACAACACTCGCGGTGGACGCAGCAGCGCGCCATGCAGCAATCCGCCCGCAACGCTGGATAGCTCTGCGCGCCGGGCAGAAATCACGACCTCGGGCAACTCGGCGCCGCTCATGGGGCCCCGTCCTCTGAGCTCGGCGGCGTGACCGCGGCGGCACGCAGCACGGCGGCTTGGCGGGCCGCCTGCAGGATTTCAATATGCGTGCCGCAGCGGCATAAATTGTGGCGCAACTCTTCCCGCAGCATCGCGTCGGTCGGATCAGGACAACGCCGCAGCAACGCCTCAACAGTCATGATCATGCCATTCAAGCAGTAGCCGCACTGCGCTGCCTGACACGCGATAAACGCCTGCTGGGTCGGCCCCGGGCATTGCTGATCACCCAAGCCCTCCAGGGTCGTGACCTCTCGCTCGCCCACGCCGCGAACAGGAATCACGCAAGAGCGCGCGGCCACCCCATCAATCAGCACGGTGCACGCACCGCACTCGCCCAGCCCGCAACCGTACTTCGGTCCATTCAATTCGAGATCGTTGCGCAAGACCAGCAACAGCGGCGTCGCCGGATCGGCCTGCACCGCTTGCTCTCGTCCGTTGACGAGCAAGCGAAAAACAGGAGAACCCGCAGAGAACGGCGCGCCGGAAACGCTGCTGTATGCCATGGTCATCGCTCAGAGCCCAAATCGAAAGTGCCTCATTTCATCGCCGCCTTGGGTTGCGGATCGACGAGCGGCACATTGAATACGTCATAACCGAAACACCACGAGGGGTCCTCATTTGTACGCAGCCATGTATTGTCGTGCGATATACGCTGAACCTTGCTCGCACGTTCAGCACGATTCGCTTCATACAGATCGAAAGCCAATTGGTAATCGTGCACACCCACTTCCTTGAAACAACGCGCCAACATCGCCGCATCCTCGATAGCCATGGCCGCGCCTTGCGCCATGTGCGGCTTCATCGGATGACACGCGTCTCCCAACAACACCAAACGGCCCCGGCTCCAGAGCGGCAGCGGATCGCGTTCCAACAACGACCATTTGGTGACTTCGACCGTCGCGTCGATCAACGCCTGCACGGTCGGGTGCCATCCCTCGAACGCCTCGCGCATTTCCTGTTTGCTGCTCGGCAACCAACGGTCATTGAGATCCCAGTGTTCGACCGGCACACCCGTCACGTAGTAAAGCTCGTCCTGCTTGCCCGTGACGAAGTAGGTCATCATATGCCGATCATCGCTCCACCATTTCACGCAGGGATCAAAGGGCAACATACCGGCCGTGGCCACCGGCGTCGGAAACACCGCACGATGCGCCAGATAGCCTGCATATTTCGGGGGTTCAGGTCCCAGTAATTCCTCGCGAATCCGCGAGTTCACGCCGTCAGCGCCGATCACCAGATCAGCTTCCTCGATGGAACCATCGGCGAAGTGCAGGCGCACGACATCGCCCGTATCTTCAACCTTGATCAGGTGCTTGCCAAAGCTCAGCATGTTATCGGGCAAGGCATCAATCAGCAATGCGTGAAAGTCCCCTCGATGCACCGTCAAATAACTCGCTCCGTATTCCTTGACGGCGTAGTCGCCCAGAGGGATCTGCGCGAGCACATCGCCCGTCTGCCAGTGGCGGCTATACCAGTACTCGGGATGGGAGCCTTGCTCGTTGAGCGCGTCCTCAATACCGATGCGGCGCAAGATTTTCATGACGTTCGGACCGACGTGAATGCCCGCCCCTTGCCGCGAAAAAGCGGGCGACTGCTCGTAGACGTGAACGTTGAATCCTTCCTTGGCAAGCAGCGAAGCGGCGGCAGCCCCTCCCAGACCTGCGCCAATCACAGCGATTCGAGGTTGTGCGGACATATGAAAAGCTCTCCTGGGAATCAAAAGCTCGCGCCGACGACCCCGATGTTGGGAGGCCGGTTTGAATATCAAAAATTAAAGCGTACACACTTCTTTTTTTAAAATTTACCGGCAAGAAATTTTGCTGACAAGAAAACAATGACGAATATATCTAGGTATTTTCCCTAGATTTTTTTAAATCCAAACATATCGTCTAGAACATTGCGGCATCAGTTTTATTTCTATATATTGAGCGTCTACACTGTATTTTCGTCGAGCAACGCCTTGAGCGGGATTCAGAATCGGGCCCGAGCCGTGCCGACTTTCCACTCTCTGGAGACCAAAGTGCCAGCGTCCTCCCCATCATCGACCTATCTCTACGGCGCGCATGTCAATGCGAATGGAATCCGTCAGCACTATCTGCGTTACCGCGCAGACACTGTCCCTGCGCAACGCCCCGCCATCGTGCTCATTCCCGGCATCACCAGCCCTGCGGTGACCTGGGGTTTTGTCGCCGAACGGCTTGGCCGGCATTTCGACACCTATGTGCTCGACGTGCGCGGCCGGGGGTTGTCGGCATCGGGTCCTGATCTGGACTATGGTCTGGATGCCCAGGCCGCCGACGTGCTGGCCTTTGCCCAGGCACTCGATCTGCAACGCTACGCACTGGTGGGCCACTCCATGGGCGGACGTATCGCCGTACGCGCAGCGCGGACTCAACCTGCCGGACTCACGCAACTGGTCGCAGTCGACCCTCCCGTGTCCGGACCGGGACGCCGTCCCTACCCTGCCAAACTGCCTTGGTATGTGGACTCCATACGCCAGGCCACACTAGGCATGGATGCCGACGCGATGCGCGCCTTCTGCCCCACGTGGACCGAGCAGCAATTACGCCTGCGCGCGCAGTGGCTGCATACCTGCTACGAGCCCGCCATCGTGCAGAGTTTCGAAGATTTCGGCCGCGATGATATTCACGCGGACCTGCCCCATATCCAGACACCGTTGCTGCTGATCACCGCCGAACGCGGAGACGTCGTCAACGACGATGATGTCGCCGAGTGGCAGACGCTGGCGCCCCAGACACAACACGTACGCGTTCCCGGCGCAGGGCACATGATCCCCTGGGATAACGAAGCCGGCTTCTATGCCGCCTTTGGCGATTTCCTGGGACAAACACTGGATTGATCGCGGGTATTCCCCACCTCAACCTCATTTCCGTCCACCTCGTATCACACCGGAGTTCGCCATGTCCGTGAGCGATATCGATTTGATCCAAGCCTGGAAACAGGTCCTCAACCTCTCCAGGCTCGAGCCCGGCCAGACAGTCACTGTCCTGACCGGCGCCGACACGCACCCGCAAACCCTGCGCTGTGCCATCGCCGCGGCCAGCGATATGGGCGCCAGAGTCAACCGCCTGGACCTGCCGCCCGTCAACGCCGAAAAATCGTTGTCGCGCGACTCGCTGGCCTATCTGGGTACGACACCGCTCACGGGCAATCCCGCTGCGATTGCCGCGCTCAAGGCCAGCGATCTCGTGCTGGATCTCATGACGCTGCTGTTTTCGCCCGAACAACACGAGATCCTGAGCGGCGGCACAAAAATCCTGCTGGCCGTCGAGCCGCCCGAAATCCTGTGCCGCCTCGTGCCTACCGCAGATGACCGCACGCGCGTCGTCAACGCCTCTGAACGCATCCAGGCGGCAAAGGAGATGCATATCACCTCACAAGCCGGCACCGACCTGCGGTGCCAGCTGGGAGAGTTCCCGGTCATTTGCGAGTACGGCTTCGTCGACCAGCCCGGTCGCTGGGACCATTGGCCAAGCGGCTTTGTACTGACCTGGCCCAACGAAGGCCAAAGCCGGGGCATTGTCGTGCTGGATCGCGGCGACATTCTGCTGCCACTCAAAGAATACGTGCACGACCCCATCAAACTCACCATCGAAAATGGCTATGTGCATGCCATCGAAGGCGGATTACAGGCAGAGATCCTGCGCGAATACATGGCTTCCTACGAAGACCCCGAGGCCTATGCCGTATCGCATGTCGGCTGGGGTCTTCAACCTCGCGCGCATTGGTCGATGCTGGCCCACTACGACAAGGAATCGCACATCGGGATGGACGCGCGCGCGTTCGAGGGCAATTTTCTCTGGTCCATGGGCCCCAACAACGAAGCCGGCGGCCAGCGCACCACTGCCTGCCACATCGACATCCCCATGCGCCGCTGCACGGTCAAACTCGACGGCAAACCGACCGTCATCGACGGCATCGTCCAGGACCAGGAAGGGCTGGCACGCGCTGAACGGCGCAATCAATTAAAGGGCATCGTGCGATGAACACACAAACCATTCCCACTGGCGGCGTGCAAGGCGATGTCTCGGCCTACGCGCGGCAGGGCTTTGGCACACCCTTGCCGCTCAAAGCCCCCTTCGGCCTGCTGATCGTGGACTTCGTCAATGGATTCGCCGATCCCGCGGTCTTTGGCGGCGGCAACATCCCGCAAGCGATCGACCAGACTACCCATTTGCTCGCTCACGCACGCGCTCAAGGATGGCCCGTCGCGCACAGCCGCATTGTCTTTGCCGATGACGACGCCGACCAGAATATCTTTTGCCTGAAGGTCCCGGGCATGCTGACCCTCAAAGAGGACAGCCCCGCCAGCGCCATCGTACCTGCGCTCGCACCCGCTCCGGGAGAATACGTCGTACGCAAAAGCACGCCTTCAGCGTTCTATGGCACGATGCTGGCGCCATGGCTTGCGCAACGCGGCGTGCAGACATTGCTCGTCGCAGGATGCGTCACCAGCGGCTGCGTGCGCGCGAGCGTCGTCGATGCCATGCAGGCGGGCTTTCGCCCTCTGGTGGTATCCGATTGCGTCGGTGACCGTGCACTGGGCCCGCATGATGCAAACCTGTTCGACATGGCACAGAAATACGCGGCAGTCATGCCGCTGGACCAAGCCCTCGTCGACATTGAGGCACTGTCACGCTAAGCTGATTCCATGAGCCTGCTCCAGCCCAAGCGACTGCACGACGGATTGCTCGATCAGTACGGCACGCTGCTGATTGTGCGTAACCCGGTCGCGCCCCCAAAACCGGCGCCTGGCCAACCCGGCGCGCCGTCGGATTACGTACCCGCCACGCCCGAGATCTTCGTCGCCGTCGTGGACGCTCCCGATACGGCGCAGGGCTGGCGCGCCCTGGCCTTTAACGGGCACGTCGATCTGGGCACAGGCATACGCACCGCGCTGGCACAAATCGTCGCCGACGAGCTCGATATTCCATTCGAACAACTCGACATGGTGCTGGGCCATACCGAGGCTTCGCCCAATCAGGGTCCTACCATTGCCAGCGCCACCATTCAGATCTCGGCCGTTCCGCTGCGGCGTGCCGCCGCCCAGGCTCGCGCGCATCTGCTGAACCTCGCAGCGCAGCGCTGGCACGTTTCCGCTCAGGCGTTGCAAGTCCGCCAAGGCATGGTCGTATTCAAGGACGAAAAGGATACTCGCCAGGCGCACTACGGCGAATTGATTCGTGGCAGGCGAGAACGGCTCATACTATCCGAAGACGTCGAACTCAAGCCGGCATCCGAGTATCAAGAGGTGGGGCAAGGCCGCGCGCGTGTCGATATTCCCGCCAAGGCAACCGGTGCGCTGACCTTCGTCCATGACATACGCATACCGGGCATGCGGCACGGCCGCGTCATCCGCCCGCCCTATCCAGGACGTGACGGCGGCGACTTTGTCGGCGCCAGCCTCATATCGGCCGATATCGCATCCGTGGCGCATCTGCCCGGCAACGTGCAGGTCGTCGTAAAAGGGGATTTCGTCGGCGTGGTGGCTGATCGCGAAGAACAAGCCATCGCCGCCATGCGCGCCCTGAAGGTTCAATGGCGCGACATCCCGCCGGCTCCCGAGCTGAGCGATCTGGACGCGGCGTTGCGCGCCCACCCGTCCGAGGTGCGCGCCTTGCACCATCAGGGACATGCCAACGAGGAGCTGGCCGAGGCAGCACAGGCCAGCCCGAGTCGCGTGGTCCGGCGCAGCTACGTCTGGCCCTATCAGATGCATGGATCGATCGGTCCGTCCTGCGCCGTCGCAGATTACACCGCTGACCGTCTCACGATCTGGTCCGGCACCCAAAACCCGCACATGCTGCGCACCGATCTCGACCGCCTGTTGAAACTGGGCGAGGGCAATATCGAAATCGTGCGCCTTGAAGCCGCAGGGTGCTATGGCAGAAACTGCGCCGACGACGTCTGTGGCGATGCCGCCCTGTTGGCGATGGCAACCGGCACAGCGGTACGCGTGCAACTCACGCGTGAACAGGAACACCAGTGGGAGCCAAAAGGCACGGCGCAACTCGTCGACGTGCAGGCCGCGATCGATCCCATGGGCAACTTGCTGGCCTATGACTTCGGCGTACGTTACCCGTCCAACGACGCCCCGTTGCTGGCTCTGCTGTTAACGGGCAGCATTTCCAATCAACCCCGCACCCTGCAGATGGGCGACCGCACGGCGATGCCGCCCTATCAATATCCCCACGTGCAGATCGTCTGCCATGACATGCCGCCGCTGATGCGTGCCTCGTGGCTGCGTGGCGTTTCGGCCCTGCCGAATGCGTACGCGCACGAATGCATGATTGACGAGCTCGCGCATCGGGCGGGCGCAGATCCCCTCGACTATCGCCTGCGCCATCTGGACGATGTGCGTGCCCGCGACCTATTGACGGCCACGGCCGAACGTGCCCGCTGGCAGCCCTTCAGGGCAGGCAGCCGCGGCATCCCCGCAGACGATGGTTTATTGCACGGCAGAGGCCTGGCCTACGCGCGCTATATCCACAGCAAGTTTCCGGGTTTTGGGGCAGCATGGGCGGCATGGGTGGTGGATCTCAGCGTAGACCCGCTGAGCGGGCGCGTTCGCGTGGACCGCGTCACGGTCGGCCACGACGCCGGCATGATGATCAATCCCGACGGCGTTCGGCATCAGGTCCACGGCAACGTTATCCAGGCGCTGAGCCGCGCACTGCTGGAGCAAGTCTCGTTTGGCCCGCAGGGAGTCACCAGCCGAGAATGGGGCGCCTATCCTATTATTAAATTCGGTGAAATCCCGGAGATCGACGTGCTGCTCATGCCGCGCCAGGACGAGCCTCCCATGGGCGTGGGCGAATCGGCGTCGCTACCCGGCGCCCCTGCAGTCGCCAACGCATTATTCGATGCCACGGGGCTGCGTCTATGTGCGCCACCGTATACTCCAGAAAAACTGCGCCACGTCATGCATAACACTCGAAGCGCCCATGTCGACCTCTACGCCTGAATCACTACCATCGCCGGACCAGTCGGACAAAGACAATTCGGCCCCCTACCTGTTTTCGTCGCAGGTCGGGCACCTGCTGCGCCGCGCCTACCAACGCCACACCGCGCTTTTTCAAAAATTCATTCCGGACTCAAAACTGACCGTCGCTCAGTTCGTCGTCATGTGCGCACTCAATGACGACGGCCCGGCTTCCATCGCCAATCTGGTCAAGGCCACCGTCATCGACCAGGCGACCATACGCGGCGTCGTCGATCGGCTCAAGAATCGCGAGCTCATTACTCTGCAGGCAGACCCCTCCGATCGGCGCAAAGTCATGGTCACCCTGACCGAGGCAGGCACACAACTCGTCAACGAGATGCAACCCTTTGCCCACGCCATCACCGAAGAAACGTTCGGACCGTTAAATGAAGCGGAACGCGTGGCTTTACTGTATCTGCTGCGCAAAATCACAGAATCCGAAAGCAGCTCACGGTATCCCGACGTCAACCACATCTGCACTTGATGCGCCACGCGTATTCACATACAGGCTATAGAGCCCTTTTCCGGCAGCCATGAACAGCCGGTTTCCTTTCGCACCGCCAAAGCAGAGATTCGCGCAGCGTTCCGGCAAGTGAATATGTCCGATCGGTGTGGCATCGGGCGCGAATATGCGCACGCCATCCAGTTCCTCGGCTCCCATCCCCCACCCGCACCACAGATTGCCATCCACATCGCAACGCAATCCATCCGCAGTGCCGGGCCCGCAATCGATCAGGTCACGCCCCTCTGACAACGTTGTGTCCGACACGCGATAGACTCGAATGGTACGGTTTGGCCTCGCACGCGACGCCACGATATACAGCAGCGTTTCATCGGGGCTGAAACACAGGCCGTTTGGTCCAGCGACATCGTCGGCCACAACGCTGATTCGACCGGAGGGATCAATACGGTAGACCCTCTCCGGCAGTTCGGGCTCGGCCTTGTAGCCCTCGTAGTCGCTGCTCAATCCGAACGGCGGATCGGTAAACCAGATCGACCCATCCGATTTCACGACGACATCGTTCGGCGAATTCAATCGCTTTCCTTCAAAGCGATCCGCCAACACCGTGATACGGCCGTCGTATTCGGTACGTGTCACGCGGCGATTGCCATGTTCGCAAGTAATCAGCCGGCCTTGACAGTCACGCGCATTGCCGTTGGCATAACCCGATGGCTCACGAAACACCGTGACATGACCCGATGCATCGTCATAGCGCAGCATCCGGTTATTCGGGATATCGCTATACAACAAATAGCGGCCATCGCCGAACCATACAGGCCCTTCGGCCCATCGTGAACCGGATGCCAACATCTCTACCGCGGCATGAAACAACCGATACTTATCAAAACGCGGATCCAAGGATTGCACCCTGGGGTCAGGATAACGAGGGCTGACGCGCCAGAATGGATCAGGTGCCAGAATGGGCTTTGTCGAATTCATCGGTGCTCACGCATGTTGACCAAAATATGCATCTTCCAGGCGGGTCTGCAGATCAGCTTCGCTGGTATCCGCCTGCAAAACAATTTCCCCGTGGGCCATGGCATAAACGCGGTCAGCCAGCACCAGGGATTTCTCGACCAATTGCTCGACCAGCAACACGGATGTTCCAGCATCTCGCAGACGCGCCGCGACCTCAAACACACGGTCAACCAGGACTGGTGACAGCCCCGCAGAAGGCTCGTCCAGAATCAGCAAACGTGGACGCTTTACCAATCCCTGAGCCACCACCAGCATCTGTTGCTGCCCGCCGCTTAACGCCCCTGCACGATCATGGCGCTTCGCCTCGATTTCCGGAAAGAATGCCAAGGCATCCCGGATGCGTTCCTGGCGTTCGGTCCGGGAAATGTCATATCCCGCCAAGGCCAGATTGTCTTGTACCGACAATTGCGTAAAGACGTGGTGCCCTTCGATCACGTGCACCAAGCCCGCCTGCGCCGCATCACGCGGCGTCGCACCGCGCAGGCTTTTCCCTGCAAACACGACGTCGCCGGACATCCATGGCAATAGGCCCGACAACGCCCGCATCAACGTGCTCTTTCCTGCGCCATTAGGGCCCAGCAATGCCACAATTTCGCCGGGTTTCACGATCATATCGACGTCGTGCAGGATTTGAATTTTGCCGTAGCCGGCATTCAGGCCCTGCACCTGCAGCAGACTATTAGGCTCCGAGGTATGCACTGACGACCTCCTTATGCGTACGGATTTCCTGCGGGGTGCCGCTGGCCAGCACCGACCCGAGATTCAGCACCGTGACGTGATCACAAATATCAAAGATCAAGTCTGCATGGTGTTCCACCAGCAACACTGCCGTTCCGCAGCGGCTGATCTCTTTGATGATGTCACCGAGGCGCTTGATCTCGTCTCCCGTCAAGCCCGCAGCGGGCTCGTCCAGCATCAGATACCTGGGCTGCAGCATCAACGCACGCGCCAGCTCCAGAAACCTCAGTTCGCTATGCTGCAAGCTATCGGCGCGCACGTGAGCCAGCTGAGACAGCCCCACCGCTTTTAATGCCGACTCCGCCATCTCTCGCAATCTACGCTCGTCCTCTCGATGCCTACCCACCCGCAACAAGGCCTCCAGGAACGTACCGCGTGCGCGCGTATATCCGCCTGCCATGACGTTCTTCAGGACTGAGGTATCGCCAACGATGCGCGGCGTCTGGAACGTACGCGCGAATCCGCGCCTGGCTCTGCCCAAGGGTTGTCCCGAAGGGACTTCCGTGCCGCTCTCCGTCACCAGGCCCTCTTGAGGCCGGTAATACCCCGAGATCACATTCAGCGTCGTGGTTTTCCCACTGCCATTCGGGCCGATCAAACCATGCACTTGCCCACCGTTGATGTGCAGATCCAGACCGTTGATCGCCTTGACTCCACCAAACGATAAATGCAGATTTTTCAATACGATTTTCCCATCACGAGGCACATCCGCCAAAATCTGGCGTACAGCGCCCAGCTCTGGTTGTATGCGCCGGTTTGCCGGCAAGGGGCTGCGTCCTCCAAAATCGAGCAAAGACGCAATTCCACCGGGAATTGCCAGAACAATCACCAACAACAACAGCGCGTATAAGAAATTGGACCACGCTGCCAACGGCGCGGCGATCTCCGGCAAAACGGTCAAGATCAGCGTGCCCAACAGCGGACCCAGGATAGAACTGCGTCCACCGATCAGGATAGAGATGAAAAACAGTACCGACAGTTCGAACGTAAACGCCTCGGGCGTAATGTATGTCTGAAGTGAACTGAACAGTCCTCCCGCGATACCGGCCAGCACGCCTGCAAGCACAAAGACGGCAGCCAGTAACTTGGCCTTGGAAATACCGTAGGCCTCCGCGGCGACCTCCGCATCGCGGATAGCAATCAACCCCCGCCCGAATCGGCTGTGTGCGATATTGGCCGTCAATAGGGTCGCCACCGCGGCAATGCCCAGGCACAAGTAATACAAGCCCCGATCGGAATCGAACGGCGCCGGCATGGCGGGCCCCGGCACGCCAATTCCGCCGCCCGTCACCGACTCCCAGGCCAAAGCGATCTGCGTCACGATCGTGGCGAATCCCAAGGTGGTCATCGCAAAATAAAACGTGCGCAGCCGCAGCGCCGGCAAGCCGACAATCAGGCCAAACAGCCCCCCCACTGCCCCCGCCGCCGCCAGCGCCGTAAACGGCTCCCACGGTTCGGACACGTTACCGGCCACCAATGCACTGGCCGTGTATGCCCCCACCGTCAACAACGCCACGTAGCCGATCGCCAATTGGCCCGCATAGCCGACAATCAGGTTCAGCCCGGACACCAATATCCAATAGATCGCCGCGCGTGTCGCGATCACTGTCCAGTACGTATTCCCTAATGCCGGCAGTGCGATCGCCAGCACCAGCAATACGATGAACGGCAACATGCGCGTCCAGCCCTGCCCCCGGTTCATCGGATGACGCTCCATCGCTTGAGGGGTTCCTCGATAGGTCTTTGCGTGCGCGGTCATCACACTCTCCGTGCAGAGTTGGAGCCGAAAATACCCTGCGGCACGGCCATCAACACCACGATAAACAAGACGAACACGGCAATCGACGCAAAAATGCCGCCCACGGTAAAGTTCGCCGTCTGTTGAAACAGTCCGAGCGCCAGGCCACCCAGCACTGCGCCGCGATTATTGCCGAGCCCACCCAATGCCACAGGAACGAAGCCGTAGAAATTCAACAAGGGGCCGTTGGCAAAAAAAGCCAACATCAACTGACCCGCGGCAAACCCGGCGATGCCCCCGATCACGCCCGCCAGGGCATAGCTGATGACCCGCAGGCGCCGTTCGGGCAATCCGATAGAACGTGCAGCAAAGTTGTTCTCCGCCACTGCCAGAAAAGCCAGGCCGATCAATGTGCGCCGATATAGATACTCCAATGCCAGCACCACAATCACGCAGGCCGCGACGGGCAGCCAGAACCGTTCATCCAACGGTCCCGACCCCCAGGCCAACAAGCGGGGAAAAGGCTGAGGCTCGGTACCCCATTCGATCGCCGTCACCTGTTGAATCATCAAGGCCAACGCCAACGTAGACAATACATACAGATGTTGGTCCAGACTTTTCAGCACAGGCCGCACGGCGACAAACTCGGTGATCACGCCAACCAACGCGCATAACCCCAGGGTCAATACGAATGCAACCGGACCGGACATGCCCATGCGCAGCATGAACAAGGACCCGAACACACCGCCCAGCATTCCAAGCTGCCCTGCCGTAAAGCTCATGACACGAGACGTGGAATACATCGTGTTGTACGTGATGCCGATCAGGGCATACACCGCTCCGACCGCCAGGCCGGAACTGATAATAGAAGCCAGCATGACTGCGTCCCCTCGGTCTTATTGATAACCCGGCGCCAATGCGAACGTCCCGTTGCGCGCAGACTTGGCCTCGGACATGACGACTTCTTCGGTGGGATAACCGTTGTGAATCGTGGGAGAGTACGTATAGGTCCCAAAATATCCGGGGTACGCTTTCAGGCTATTCCAATACTCGATGATGTCTTTGGATTGCGACGACCCCGTTGTCTGCACCGCCTTGGCCACGAGCTCAATCGCGTCGTAGCCGGCCGACACCCACCAGTACAGCGTGTCTTCCAGACTGACCTTGCCTTTGACCATGTCAAGGAACTCCTGCGAATGCGCGGGCAGCTTGCCGTTGGCGTCATAGCTGGCGCTCTTGTAGCCCACTGCATAGACCTTGTCCCAGTTCTCTGGCTTTTCCACCAGCGTGCGCAGCTCGCCCGATGCCAGCGAGGGATGGCCGACAAAAGCGACATCCCAGCCCATATGGGCTCGGGTATTGAACAAACGCGCCTCCATCCCGGTAGAGACGCTCCAGATCACGATCACTTGCGCTCCCGCATCGCGAGCCCGCGTCATGTCGGGCGACATGTCTGCTTGTGTCGCGTCGATATTCGCCGAGTACACCACCTCCGCGCCATCTTTTTTGAAATTGGCCACGCATGCCTTGCTCGCGCTCACCCCATATCCCGTCGTGTCGCCGATCACCGCAATCTTGGAATATTTCTGTACCTTCAGGCAGTAATTCCGGCACGCATCATCCCATTGACTGTTCGACGGGGAGATGCGGAACGCATTGGGATACTTGTCCGTGTTCACCAAGCTATCTATGACGCATGGATGAATATTCGGCATCTTGGCGCGAGCCATGATTGGCGTGACGGCCAAGGACTCGCCCGAGTTCGTCGGCCCCCAGATCGCATGCACTTTCTGTGAGTTGATCATCTCCTGCGCCGCATTCACTGCTTTAGTAGGATCACCCTGCGTATCGCGCGTCACGATCACGATCTTGCGACCCTTCACTCCGCCTGCCGCATTGATTGCCTGCGCAGCAAATTCGACACCTCGATTGAACCCCACGCCCGGGGCAGAACTCGGCCCGGTCAATGCAGCAAGCCACCCTATCTTGAGGTCTTCACTCGAGGCCAACGCCAGTGCGGGCATGCCTAATGCCGACGCGCCTAATGCGCCAGCGGCGCCCAACACAAAGTCACGACGAGAAACTGTCATTTGTTGTCTCCTAAGGATTGTCATCGCTGAATGGCGCGGGGTTCCCCTGTCTGCCATCCCTCGCCATCGTCACCGCCGTGGTTTAACGGCCGCGTTTTTCCAAATGCGCAATACGATCCAGATCAAACGTAAAACCCCAGCCTGGGCGCTGCGGAACGATTGCCATCCCGTCTTCGAATTCGAGGCGCTCCTGATACAAATCGGAGAACCACGGCATGTACTCCAGGAATATCGCGTTGCTCAATGCACCCAACACTTGAATACTCATTTCGGGAAACAGATGGCTCGACACGGGAATGTCGTAAGCAGCAGCCATATGTCCCACTCGCATGAACTCCGAGACGCCACCCGCTCGCTGCAAATCCGGCATCAGCACATCAGCGCTGCGCAGCTCGATCATGCGGCGGAACCCATAACGTGCATACTCCGTTTCACCACTGGCGATAGGGGTATCCAGGGCGGCCGCGACTCGCGCCACCCCCTCCAGATCCCAGGCGGGCAACGGCTCTTCGAACCAGGCCAGTTGATATTCTTCCAGCATCCGCCCCAACCGGATGGCCTGGGCCTCGTTCAACCCTTGATTGGCATCGGCCATCAATTTGATATGCGGACCGATGGCCTCCCGTACTGCACGCACTCGTTGCACATCGACGGCAGGATCGGGCGATCCCAGCCGCATCTTCACCGCCTGAAAACCTTGTTCCACCATCTGCTGTGCGTCGCGCGCAAGCTCGTCGACGCTGCGATGCAACCACAATCCGCCACTGTGATAGACGGGCACACGATCCTGTGCGCCCCCGAGCATGCGATACAGCGGCAAGCCCGCCGATTTGGCGGCGGCATCCCATAGCGCGCCGTCAATGGCCGATATCCCCATGACCGGAATACCTTTCTGCCCGAAGAAATTGAGATCTTTCCAGGCACGCGACCAAAACCCCGCGATGTGACCGGCGTCCTGTCCCACTACCAGGTCCGCCAACTCATCGACCATACGGTGCAACACCCCCGTACGCCGATTATTCAAGGTGAACACCAAGTTCTCGCCCACCACCCCATCACTCGTATGCAGACGGACCAGGACGACACCGCATGTTGAAATCGGCCCCAATGCACTCATGATCGGCTCTTGCAATGCGATCTCTATCGGGCGGGTTTCCAGCTTGACGACTTTCATACGGCAGCCTCTTCGGTAATGCGATGCACGTCGCCGACGCGATATCGCGACATCACTTCTGAATCAGGGTCGCAGCCCAAGCCAGGGCCTTGAGGCACGTTCAACATCCCATCCACGGCATGCACATAGGGCGCAAAAGGATTGGCCTCCATATCCATCCACAGCACTTCGATCAAGGGCGGCTGGGGCAGCGCTGCGCCAATATGCAGTGTGGCGATAAAACCCGGCCCGAAATACGGCGAATGGGGCACGACACGCACACCGTTCGCTGCACACAGCGCTGCTACCCTCATGGTCTCGCCGATGCCGCCGATCTTCGTCACGCTGGGCTGCGCGATATCAATGGCCCCGCTCCCCAATAAAGTCTGAAATCCCTGCAGTCCGGCCACGTTCTCGCCAGCAGCGATGGGGATACCACACGCGCGCAGGCGCGCCAGCCCCTGCGCATCTTCGGGCGGCCAGACTGGCTCCTCGAACCAGTACATTCCGTCGCCACGCATACTTTGCGCCATATCCAGAGCATCAGGCACATCCCAGGCACAATTGACATCCATCATGATCTGGACATCCCGGCCCTGGACCGCCTCTTGCGATCGCACGAGGGCTTCCCGCGTCGTTTCATGCAGTTTGACGTAGCGAAACCCCCTATCAGCTGCTGCGCGCGTGTTGCGAGCAGCGATTTCGGCATCCCCATACGCCAGCAAACTGGAATAGGCCTCGAGCTGCGTACGGCTGCCATTACCCAGCAATTGATGCACAGGCAGTCCTGCGCGTTTGCCCAGCAGATCCCATAGCGCGATTTCAATTCCTGACCAGGCGTAAACGTAACTGCCATTACGACCCAGCAAATGGGTGGAATGCAGCACATTGCGCGTCAGGGCCGAGATATCGCCTGCGTGTCTGCCTATCACCAGCGGCGCCACAATCGTATCCAGAGCGGCACGTGTGGCGGGGATTGCAGCATGGCCAAACGCCTCTCCCCATCCTACCAATCCGTCTTCAGTCTCCACCCGGACCAAGAGTATCTCCAGCCGGTCCCACAACTTTCCTGCAAACCGGGCATAGGGGCCTCCCATGTCAAACGGCAGCGACACCACGGAAGACTCCACCGACACAATCCTCATGCGTTTGCTCCTCTTCTTATCGTGCGACAGATGGGGTACTGAGTTTTGCAGCGGCATCAACATCAGTACCGATCAGATGCAATGACTGTAAAAGCCGCCCGAAGCAAAAACAATCGAAGTGGACTAATTCAAAGATAAGCTAGACTTATGTTCAACGTGTGCTGCGCTGATGTATAGCGGCAGCGTTCAGTCACACGGAGGGCTCTGCAAACATGCAGCCCGCATAAAAATTGGCCTTGCCGCCAAGGGGGACACGATGCATTTGACCGTACGCCAAATGGAGGTCATACGCGCCGTCAGTCGATACGGCAGCGTAGGCGAAGCCGCATCGGCACTGGGAATCTCTCAGCCTGCTGTCAGTTTGTTGCTGCGTGAGTGCGCCTTGCACGCAGGGTTTCCGTTTTTTGTGCGCAAGCGCGGCCGGTTGCAAGCCACACGCGAAACGCTGGAAATCATGGGCGAACTCAATCGCATCTTTGACAGCATCGCTCGCGTCAACCGGCTGGTGGACGACATGCGCGAGTTGACTGAAGGCTCGGTCCAGATTTCCACGGTGCCCACGATCGCAGAGAACTTATTGGCTCCCACGAGCGTCCGGTTCCGCGAAGACTGGCCACAGATTCAAATATCAGTCATCGCGACCGACAACGTCAGCGTATCCGACAGCGTGTTCCAGGAACGCGTGGACTTCGGCATCGTGTTGTCGCCGCTCAGCCAGGACGGACGAATGATCGAAGGCCGTCTGACTGATTTGTGCGAGGCCGAGCTGGTGTGCGTGGTGCCTGAAGATTGTCCGCTGGCCAAGCTCCCTGTTGTCACCCCGCAGGATCTGGAGCCCTATCCCTTGATATCGTTTGACAAGAACCTGCCACTAGGTGCCTTGATCGAGGAGAGCTATCGCATTGCAGGCGTCAAACGAAAGATCGCGCTGTCAGTGACGTTGACGGCTGTCGCCTATTCGCTCGCGCGTTCCGGTGCGGGCGTGGCGATTATCGACCCCTTTTATTTGCTGACCGGCCGCAATCAGGGGGTTGCCACCATTCGGTTTCAGCCGCGCATGCCCGTCAAGGCGCAATTACTGCTGCCCAATAACACACCGCTCTCCCGGCCCGCGCAGCTGTTTGTCGCGGCGTTGAAGAAAACCGCCGTCTCGCTCAAGGACTCGCTGCCGCGCGAAGCCAATCTCTAAAGTCTGGAACATTCCCTCACCGTCAACCAGGCCGCCGCGCAAATGCGCCCGGCTCGAAATCATCTACCGCCACGACACGCCTGACAGCCTCTTCGGCGGCCTCGATCTGCCGCGCCTGCTCGTCCGTGATCGCCCCGCCGCGATGCGCCTCACGCCAGTCGCGAACGCCTTCGCGTTTCAGCTTATCGTGCAATGGCTGCACAGCATTGACCAGCGCAAACGCCCGCTCCAATTGCGCCAACACATCATCGCCCTCACCGCGCTGCAAGTTGGCAATCAGCCGATCCCGCGTAGGCGATGGCGCCAACAATAAATCGGCACACTCGCGCGTCAGCGCATCACTGGGACCACGATTCAAACGCACAGGCAACACTATCGCTCGCAACACCCAAGCCAACGGACGCTTCGGCAAATTCGCCAGCACCTGGTCAAAGCGGGTTTCCAAGCGCGCGCACCCGTCCTCCATGCACCACATCACCAACGGCAGATCCGCATGATTACGCCCCTCGTCCTCCCAGCGCTTGAGCACCGCCGACAACAAATACAACTCTGCCAGGATATCCCCCAAGCGAGCCGACAACATTTCACGCCGCTTCAAGGCGCCGCCCAAGGTGCCCATCGCGACATCCGCAACTAATGCAAACGCCGAAGCATAACGACTCAACCTGCGATATTGCCGCGCAACAGGCCCACTCGACGGCGCGCGTGCCAATACACCGCCCGTCCAGGCCCGGCCCCACGCACGCAAGCCGTTCTTGGCGCTATGCGCGAGGTGACGCCAGAACACGTCATGAAACGTCTGCAACCCACGCTCATCGTCCTCGTCCCCTAATGCCAAGACCTCCTGCATCAAGTAAGGATGTGCTCGAATCGCGCCTTGGCCGAAAATGATCAGGCAACGCGTCAGGATATTGGCGCCCTCCACCGTAATGGCGATAGGCAAGGCCCGGTACAACGAGCCCAAGTAATTCGATGGCCCATCGATGACGGCCTTGCCGCCATGCACATCCATCGCATCGTTCACCGCCTCGCGCATACGTTCGGTGGCGTGGTACTTCATGATCGCGGATACCACCGCAGGCTTATGCCCTTGATTCAACGCCGCGCACGTCAACCGGCGCGCCGCCTCGACCAGATAGGCGTTGCCCGCCAGACGACCCAACTTTTCCTGCACGCCTTCGAAGCGGCCTACCGCAATACCGAACTGCTGACGCACGCGCGCGTACATGCCCGTCACGTGCGCGCTGTACACCGCCGCTGCCGCCGACAGTGAAGGCAGCGAAATCCCGCGCCCTGCCGCCAAGGCGCTCATCAACATCTGCCAGCCATGGCCGGCCTTTTCCGTGCCGCCTATCAACGCATCCAGCGGCACAAAAACATCCGCGCCCTGATTCGGACCATTTTGAAATACCTGCATGGAGGGCAAATGGCGGCGTCCTATCGTGATCCCTGGCGTGCTCGTCGGCACCAACGCCACCGAGATTCCCACGTCCACCTCGCCGCCCAGCAAGCCATCGGGGTCCTGCAGCTTGAACGCCAGGCCCAAAACCGTCGCAATTGGACCCAGCGTGATGTATCGCTTGTGCCAATTCAGACGAATCCCTAATACCTCTTGACCGTCTACCATTTGACGGCACACGACACCGGTATCGACCATCGATGCCGCATCCGAACCGGCCTCGGGGCTGGTCAAGCCAAAGCACGGCACCTCGGTCCCGTCCGCCAGACGCGGCAGCCAATGATCGCGCTGTTCCGGCGTACCGAACTGCAGCAATAGCTCTCCTGGTCCCAGAGAATTGGGCACCATCACGGTCACGCCCGCTGTAATGGAATACGCGGAAATACGTCGCACGACTTCCGAATGCGCATAGGGGGAGAACCCTAATCCCCCGTAGGACTCCGGAATGATCATGCCAAAGAAACGCTGCTCGCGCATGAACTGCCAGACAGTCTCAGGCAAATCCCCCTGATGCCAGGTGATATCCCACTCGTCGAGCATCGCGCACAACCGGGCCACGGGGCCGTCCAGAAACTGTTGCTCGGCAGCAGTCAAGGTCGCCTGCGGCACGGCGAGCAACTTGTTCCAGTCAGGATCTCCGGTAAACAGATCCGCGTCCCACCAGACATCTCCCGCCTCGATGGCCTCGCGCTCCGTGTCGGACAGGCCCGGCATGGCCTTGCGAGCCCAGCGGTAGGCAGGTTCGGAAATACGGCGACGGCGCCAGGCATTGAAATCCATATGCAACCTTGTATAGAAGTGCGCGTACGTAACCAAGTTAACAGAATTGCCGGCCTGCGGCATCCCCGAGACCTGCCAAGTCTGCGACAATGAGCCTCGCCGCGAACGGCTTTTTCCACGCTGCTCTTGCCTTTTGTCATGCTCAATAAACTCTGGTTGGGATTCTTTCTTGCTGCGGCGGCGGCCGCCTCGTACCGTTGGCTGGTCATCGGCGACGCCGAGGTCTTCCGCCAGATCGTGGTCAGCCTGTTCGATATGGCACGCGTCTCGGTCGAAGTCATGGTGCTGTTATTCGGCACGCTGACGCTATGGCTGGGTTTCCTGCGCATTGCCGAGTCCGCCGGCCTGGTCGAAAAACTCGCGACACTGCTCGGCCCCCTGTTCGCCCGCTTGATGCCCGAGGTCCCGCGCGGCCATCCTGCCATAGGCCTGATCACGCTGAACTTCGCCGCCAACGGCCTGGGCCTGGACAATGCCGCCACTCCGATCGGCCTGCGCGCCATGCGCGAGCTGCAAACGCTGAATCCCAAACCAGACACGGCCACCAACGCGCAAATCCTGTTCCTGGTGCTCAATGCCTCATCATTGACGCTGCTGCCAGTCACGCTGTTCATGTTCCGCGCTCAACAAGGTGCGGCGGACCCGACGCTGGTCTTCCTGCCGATTCTATTGGCCACCAGCGCTTCGACCATCGCGGGTCTGCTTGCCGTCGCCCTGTGCCAACGCCTGAAGCTCTACGACCCCGTCTCCCTGGCCTGGCTAGGTGGTGCGGCGCTGTTGCTAGGCGGCTTTATGGCGCTGCTGGCCAGCATGTCGGCCGCTGCCATTGCCAGCTTGTCCTCGTTGATGGGCAACCTGATGTTGTTTGGCATACTGCTGGCCTTTCTGATCATCGGCGCGTACAAACGCGTCCCGGTATACGAAACCTTTATCGCTGGCGCCAAGGAAGGCTTTGACGTCGCCAAAAGCCTCCTGCCCTATCTGGTCGCGATGCTCTGCGCTGTCGGCGTATTGCGTGCGTCAGGCGCCCTCGACATCGTCCTGGACGGTATTCGCTGGCTGGCACATGCGGCAGGCTGGGACACGCGCTTCGTCGATGCATTGCCAACCGCACTGGTCAAACCCTTCTCCGGCAGTGCAGCGCGCGCCATGATGCTGGAGACCATGACGCACTTCGGGGTAGACAGTTTCCCCGCACTGCTCGCTGCCATCATGCAAGGCAGCACGGAAACGACCTTCTACGTCCTGGCCGTGTATTTCGGCTCTGTCGGCATCCTGCGTGCCCGGCATGCAGTCGGTTGTGCACTCATCGCTGATTTGGCGGGGGTGCTGGCTTCTATTGCGGTGTGTTATTGGTTCTTTGGGTAATTGGCGGGTCGTTGAGACGAAGCGTCATCGATAGGCGGATGTCCATCGCTGTGAAGACGTTCCTGCCGGTTCAACCAACGATGAAGCCATCATCATCAATACCCCCAACAGCAGGGACATCCGTAATGTGTCATTAACGCGAGCCGTCGTCCGCCGTGTAAAAGGGGCACCGGGCCGTTGAGCCGCGATATAGCCCGCGCAGCGGGCCGAGGCCCCTGNTCATGGGCCGAGTCNNNGCGNACGGCCCGGTGCCCCTTTTACACGGCGGACGACGGCNCCTAAAGAACCCAATACCATGCATGCAGCGATTATCTATGCAACATGCAAAAAAGCATGCAAAAAAACTATTCGACGATCAGAATCTTCATCCCATTCGTCCCCCCACTATCCCGATACGAATCCCCCTTCGTCAGGATCACCCAATCCCCCACCTGCACACGCCCGCGCTTTTTCAGCTCGCCAATCGCCGCATCACTCAACTCCGCCGGATCATAGGCCGAAGGATCAAACGGCACCGTATAAACCCCCCGGAACATCGCCGCACGATGCTGCGTCTGACTATGCGGGCTATAGCAATAAATAGGCACCCCTGAACGAATCCGCGACATGATCAACGGCGTATGTCCGCTTTCGGTCAACGCAATGATCGCCTTGACTCCAGGAAAGTGATTCGCCGCATACATCGCCGCCAATGCGATCGTCTCATCGCAGCGGGTAAATGTCTCACCCAGACGGTGATGCGAATGCGTACTGGTAGGATGCTTTTCCGCGCCCAGACACACCCGCGCCATCGCCTGCACCGCCTCGACCGGATACTGTCCCGACGCACTCTCTGCCGACAACATCACCGCATCCGTGTAATCCAGCACCGCATTCGCGACATCCGAGACCTCTGCCCGCGTCGGCAACGGACTGGAGATCATCGACTCCATCATTTGCGTCGCAGTGATCACAACCTTGTTCAAGGTACGCGCATGTTGAATGATGCGTTTCTGAATGCCCACCAATTCAGCGTCGCCCACCTCGACACCCAAATCACCGCGCGCGACCATCACACCATCGCTGGCGCGGATCAAGGCGTCGAGCGCCTCATCATCCACCACTGCCTCGGCGCGCTCGATTTTGGCGACAATCCAGGCCTCGCTGCCGGCCTCGCGCAACAGTTGCCGTGCCTCATCGATGTCGCTGCCATAACGCGGAAACGACACCGCAACGTATTCCAGCTCGAGCTCGGCCGCGACCAAAATGTCGGCCCGGTCCTTGTCAGTCAGACTCGGCGCAGACAAACCGCCACCACGCCGATTGATGCCCTTGTTGTTTGACAACGGACCACCGACCGTCACCGTCGTATGCACCGCATCATCAACGATGCGGTCTACCACCAGCACCACGCGTCCATCGTCGAGCAACAGCTCATCGCCCGCTCTGCAGTCCTGAACCAATTCAGGGTAGTCGATGCCGACGATGGAAGCATTCCCTGCATCTTTCGGGTGGCTATTGGACAACACGAACTTGTCGCCGACATGCAGCACGATTTGTTTGTCGGTGAATCGTGCGATGCGAATCTTGGGGCCCTGCAAATCGCCCATCAGTGCAACATAACGGCCTTGTTTAGCGGCAACCTCTCGAACCAGACGCGCACGTTCGCGGTGATCGTCCGCAGTGCCATGCGAGAAATTCAGGCGAGCCACATCAATACCCGCACGCACCAGGGCTTCCAGTTGCTCGGGCGTCGATGTAGCCGGCCCCAGCGTGGCGACAATTTTGGTGCGGCGCAATACGGACATGAATCACCTCTCTCGCAAAATGATGAATGCATCATGGTACGACGCCGCGGTGAATCGCGGGTGGTACACGGATACAGCAGACTTCAGCGCCTGCACGAGTATTATTAACGTCTTTCGTTGCCAGCGCACCACCACGATCAACACTTATTTTTCCGACCTCGACTATCGTGAAAATCGTCATCGCTCCTGACTCGTTCAAAGAAAGCCTCTCTGCCCCCGACGCGGCTGCCGCCATCGCGCGTGGCATCAAACAAGCTTATCCCGATGCGCATACCGTCTGCGTACCCATGGCCGATGGCGGCGAAGGTACTGTCGAGGCGGTCCTGGCAGCGACGGGCGGTCAGTGGCGCGCAACCGCCGTCACCGGCGCCTTGGGCGAATCGCTGGATGCGCCCTGGGGCTGGCTGGATGATGCCACGGCCGTGATCGAAATGGCTGCCGCAGCCGGGTTGGAGCAAACGCCCCCCGCGCAACGCGATCCGCTGCGCGCCAGCAGCGGGGGTGTGGGCGAGATCATCCGCGCGGCGCTGGATGCGGGCGCCCGCCGTATCATCCTCGGTCTGGGAGGATCCTCGACCAACGACGGTGGAGCAGGATTGCTGGCAGCGTTGGGCGTGCGCTTTCTGGACAAGGCAGGTAAAGACCTGCCGTCCGGCGGCGCGGCGCTGGCCGAGCTGGATCGCATCGATATACAAGGTCTGGACCCGCGTCTTGCGCAGATCCAAATCGACATTGCCTCTGACGTCGACAACCCTCTGTGCGGCCCGCAAGGGGCTTCGCATATCTTTGGCCCGCAAAAGGGTGCGACACCAGAACAAGTCGCCTTGCTGGACAACAGCCTGAGCCATTTTGCCGATATCTGCGCGCGCGACCTGGGGCGCGATATGCGTGACGAGGCGGGATCGGGCGCTGCCGGCGGATTGGGCTTTGCCGCGCACGCGTTTCTCAATGCACGCTTTCGCCCGGGGGTAGAAGTCGTCGCAGAACTGGGCAAACTCGCGCAAGCCATGGAAGGCGCGACGCTCGCCTTCACCGGCGAAGGCCGCATGGATGCTCAAACGCTACGCGGCAAAACGCCTGCGGGCGTCGCACGTATCGCGCAACATGCCGGCGTGCCCGTGGTGGCCCTGGCAGGCTCATTAGGCGAAGGCTATGAAAAACTGCATGCAGGCGGCATTACGGCGGCATTCAGTCTGGCGCCAGGGCCTGTCACGCTGCAACAGGCTTGCGAAAACGCCGCACAATATCTATGTGATCGTGCCCGCGATGTGACCCAGCTGTGGGTAGCCGCCAGCAAACGCATGCTGTAGCGGCAACTATTAGCGTCCGGTGGCTGCACGTACAGAAGACGTGCAGCCCTTACAGCAGCTCATGTACGGCGTTGCAGCGAACTGCCGTTGCGACGGCTGACAGCGCCGTGTGGCAGCGGCCATGCTCTACACCGCGACGGCCCCGGCCTCGACCAATGCATCCGTCATCCGGATGAATTTTTCGACGGAGATTTCTTCCGCACGCGCGGTCGGAGCGATCTCCAGAGATTCCCACGGGACGAGCGCCGCCCAATCGCCCAACGCACGCCGCAGCATCTTGCGACGTTGCGCAAAAGCGCGCGCCACGACGGTCTCTAATGCGGTCTCGCTGATGGGCCGCAAACGATTCGCAGGCAGGGGCACCATCCGCACCACGGCAGATACCACACGCGGCGGAGGATCAAAGGCTTCCGGCGGGACGTCGAACAGCTTATCCATGCGATAGCGCGATTGCAGCATGACCGACAAGCGCCCATAATCCGCGCTGCTCGGTGCCGCCACCATGCGGTCTATGACCTCACGCTGCAGCATGAAATGCTGATCGCGTACCGTGTCGGCCGCCGCCATCAGGTGAAACAGCAACGGGCTGGAAATGTTATAGGGCAGATTGCCCACCACTCGCAGCCCCGCCCCCAGGGTGGAAAAATCCACGGTCAAGGCATCCGCCTCGACCACGGTCAATCGCTCTGCGGAATGCTGATTACGCAGACGGGCCGCCAGATCGCGATCGATCTCGACCACGGTCAGATGCTTCAGGCTGCGTAACAGCGGTTGCGTCAGCGCCGACAAGCCCGGTCCGATTTCTACGATGTGATCATCCGGTGCGGGCGCAATCGCTCGCACAATACCTTCGATCACACTATCGTCGGTCAGAAAGTGTTGTCCGAAACGCTTGCGCGCCTGGTGCTTACTCATGGATGCACTCTCAGCGCTCAACGATTGTTCTGTTCAATACTCAACTGCTTTTCGAGGCGGTTGTCGATATACGCGCCATTGCGCAGTTGCTCCAGCCAGTCTTCGAATGCAGGTTCGGCGCGGCGTTCGAACAGGATCTGGCGCGCTTGCATGCGCTGCAGCTCATCGCTGACATCATGCTCGCGGCGTTCCTCGACCTGGATCAAGTGCCAGCCAAACGGCGACAGCACAGGCTCGCTGATGCCGCCTACTGCCAGTGCATTCATCGCTTGTTCAAATGCAGGCACCATCTCGCCAGGATTCACCCAGCCCAGATCGCCGCCTTGCGGGGCGTTGTTGTCCTCGGAATACTGACGCGCCATATCGGCAAACGACGCACCGCCGTTTATGACGCGCTGGCGAATCTGCTCCAGACGCTGGCGGGCCTGGTCGTCGGTCATCACCGCGGAGGTCTTGACCAGAATGTGGCGTGCATGCGTTTGCGTGACCTGTACCGGCCCTTGGTTCGCAGGCATCCCCTGTCCAGGCTGAGGCGCAATGGCCGGCGCTGCAGGCGCAGCAGGCCGCGCTGGTTGCGCAGGCGCCGCGACAGAAGCCCCGCCGGCACGATCCAGGACCTTCAAGATGTGAAAACCATTACCGCTTTGAATCACGCCGCTGACTTGACCGGGTTGCAACGATGCGATTGCCTTCACGAACAGGTCCGGCCAGCCATCGATCGGCCGGGCCCCCATCACGCCGCCCTGCAATGCCTCGGGGCCATCAGACGACTCGGCAGCCAGGCTGGCGAAATCGGCACCCTGCTTCAGGCGCGCCAAAATACTCTCGGCCTTGTTGCGCAGGGCAGCCACCTGGTCCGAACTGGATCCCTCTGGGACACGCACGAGAATCTGACCCAGCGCGACTTGCTCGGGACCCGACTGCACACGGGCTTGCGGCGCGGGCTGCCCCGGCGCGGGAGCGCCCGCTCCTGCGCGCGCCGCGGGGTTATTCTGCTGGTCTTTCAGAAAGGCGTCGACTTCGGCATCGCTGATCATGATCTGCGAGTCGACCGCGCGCTGGCGCAAACGATTCATCCGCAGGTCTTGGGACAAGGACTTGCGATACTGATCCCATTTGACGCCGGATTTCTCGACCTCTGTCCTCATATTCGGGACCGATATCCGATTACGCTCAGCGATGCCGGCGATGGCCTGATCGACCTGCGAATCGTTGACGCGTATCCCCATACGGTCAGCCTCCTGGACTTGGATCCGCTCCATGATCAGGCTTTGCAGCACCTGACGGCGCAGGATGTCCTGAGGCGGCACTTGAATACCGCGACGCGTCAGGTCTGCGACTGCATTTTTTGCAGCGCTATCGACCTCGCGCAGCGTGATCACGTCTTTGTTCACGACCGCAGCAATCCCGTCGACCGTCTGGTCACCTTGCTGGGCCGGCTGTGCCGCTCCCGGGCCGGGCTTGGCAGACTGTGGCTTGGGCTGCGCATAGGCTACAGACACCGACGCGCAAGCCGTCAAGACCAGCAAGTTACCGGAGAGCCGGCGCAAAGTGTGCAAGCTACGCATCATTCATACCTTTCAAATGTCGTGCCCTGAGGCGTCTGTGGCGTCACAGACTGATACCCGGGGATACTCTTGTTCAACAGGCTCATGGGATCTGTACCCAGGGACCCCAGACCTGTCAGTTCCAACTGGAAGAACAGGGCCGTGTTCGTGTCGGCTGCGGACACCGCATAACGCTGGAAGACCACACGCCCTGTCCAGCAGCAGTCGCCCTTGTATTCGAGACCGGCAATCGCCTGCGTCACACGCGGCCCGCCTTTGCTCGACGAATTGTTTATAGACGAGGAATCAGAGTCGGAGTTCAGCGCATAATCGATCCGGCCTACACCATACCAACGCTCGGTAAAGGGCCACTGAAACGCCAGGCTGATCTGGTTCTGCCCTTGCGGTTGATAAATCGTGTTCACAGTGGGGTCGCGCTGATATCGATACGACAGCGCCACCGAGGTCAAACGCTGCGGCCGCCAGCGGGCACTGATCAAGCCGCGAGACCAATTACCCTCGTAGGGGTCGAACTGCGCCGCGACTTCGGTACTGAGCGTATCGGTCAGCGCGGCACTCGCCGCCACCAGAAAATCGGAACGCACGTTGCGGTCTTCGCGCGGAGTTTCGAGCGGCAATGTAACGCGCTGGTCTTCGAAATACAGACGCTGCCCAGCCGACAACGACAGCCGCTCGAACCCGGTGTTCGCATCCAGCCAACGCGTCGTCAACGCGGCCGTCAACTGGTTGGCATTGGAAATGCGATCCCAGCCACCGGTATAAATGTTTTCCGAGAACGCCTGCTCAAAACTGAAATCCGCCAGCGTCGTGTCATACACCGGCAGCTTGGATTGATCGCGGTATGGCACGCGCAGGTAATACAACCGCGGCTCCAAGGTCTGGATCGACGCATTGCCAAACAGGGTGGTATCGCGCTCGAACACCATGCCAGCATCGAGCGATATGATCGGCAGGCTGCGAGACGCATTCTTATCGTAAACCCCGCGCATCCCGTACGTTTCAGGGTACGACGCGGTGTTATACCAATCCGTGTGGTACTGCGTATAGTGCAAACCGACCTTGGGAATGATGAACCAGCCTGGACGCTGAATTGGATATGACGCAGTCAAATAAGACTGCAGCCGATCACCGTCCGGTCCCTGACGCACGCCCCTCAACAGCGGCCGCTGAAAACGCACTGCAGTCGTCGTCCATTCCAGATCAACGCCCCCCAGATCGTAACGCGCGCCCTTCAAATACAACTCGGGCAGCTTGTTCAAGGGCGGCGACAACAGGTCATCCTCATCCTGCAACGTCTGGTATTTATAGACCTGCGCGTAAGCCTGCCAGTAGTTATTGCCCCAGCCGACCTTGCCACGCTGCGGCAAATAGGTGGTCGATGCCTCGTTCAGACCCAGCGTCGAAAAGTCGCGGAAATAGTCGTCGTCAGACGCCTTGGCGTAATCCCAGTCGTAGTAAAAACCGGCCCCGAGCAACTGCTGGTGCCGCGAGCGGAACATCCAGCGCCGTTCACCGGTTTCCTGGTCACTGGACATATAGGTGCCGACCATGTTGCCCGAATACGTGCTGCCCATGTAGCGGAATTCCCCGCCCAGTTGGGGGCCACGCTTGCTCAGATAGCGCGGCTGCAAGGTCAAGTCGTAGTTGGGCGCCAGGTTGAAGTAATACGGCACGGACAAATCCACGCCGCTATTACTGGTGATCCCATACGTGGGGATCAGAAACCCGGATTTGCGTTCTTTTTTGACGGGGAAGGTCAAATAAGGCGACGCCAGCAACGGCACGCCCTTGAAATACAGTACGCCGTTGCGGGCCACGCCTTCGTTTTCGTCGAAATCCAGATCAACGCCATCGGCCTCGATATACCACGACGGATCAGCGCAAGGGCAACCGCTGTACCGCACGGTCGTCAAGCGCATCTGCGACCGGCTGAAAATCTCGGCGTGCTCGGCGCGTGCAGCACCGCCATTTGCCCCGATCCAGAAATTCGGCGAATCGATTTCGCCGCTATCGGTGTCCACGTTGAACTGCGCGGCCGGGCCTGTCACCAGCGTCCCATCGCGCATCATCCGCACATTGCCCTGCAGGGTCGTCTCGCCCGTATTGTTGCGATAGTCGATCCGATCGCCCTTGACGACGCCGTCAATACGACGCACCTCGGAATGCCCTGTCAGGGTCACATTGCTATCCGGGTTGCCCTCGATGTGGTCGGCCTGCAGATACGAGGCCACATCGTCTTCGGGTACGCGATGAATGCGCAGTCCTGGCGACGTGCGCAACTGAGGCGCCACCTGCAGCCTGGACGACGCCCCGGATTCCGTCTCGGCGGACGAAAGCGTGCCCTGGCTACCCTGGGCATGGACGGCGCCCGCCAAGCTGACAGCAGAGAGGATCAACCACCGGACCATATGCACCGTGAACGTAAACCTTTTACAGAAAAACCCCGCCCCGGCACAAACCGGCGCCGTGGCGATGATGACCCGACCACGCCAGACATGGGAACATGCCTGTCAACGGGAGCGACCCGGTATTATAGAGAAGCTGTGCGCAACATCCTTCACTGAAAGCGCCCGGTACGAAACCAAACCCTACCGCAATACGAGACGGCCCTCTTGAGCACCGACCACGATTCCCGTTTTACCCAGGTCCAGACTTGGCTGAATACGCTGCCCGCCGGCTTGGCCCTGGCCCCTGAAACCCTGCAACCGGCTTCCAGCGACGCCAGCTTCAGGCGCTATTTTCGCCTGAATGCGGGCGACCGTACGGTCATCGTCATGGACGCGCCGCCGCCGCACGAAGACGTCCGCCCGTTTCTGCACGTGGGCAACTTGCTGCGAAAAACCGGACTGAATGTGCCACAGATACTGGCACAAGACCCCGAACAAGGTCTGCTGCTGCTGTCTGACCTGGGGCGCGACACGTACTACCAACGCATCCAGGCCGGTCTCAGCGACGATCAATTGCAGTCGCTCTACCGCGATGCCCTGGCTGCGCTCGTACGCATGCAACAGGCCAGTGTGGACGGACTGCCCGCGTACGATCGCCCCCGTCTGGCGGCCGAGCTTGAGCTTTTCCCGGAATGGTATGTCGGGCGGCACCATGGCGTACAACTGGACGACAAAACCGCTGCGGCGCTCCAGCATATTTTCGGACTGCTGTCAGACGCGAACGCCGCTCAGCGCCCCGTTCTGGTGCATCGAGACTTCCATTCCCCCAATTTGATGGTGTGCGATGACCCCGTCTACGGGCCCAACCCCGGGATTCTGGACTTTCAGGATGCGCTGGCTGGCCCCATCACCTATGACCTGGCCTCTCTGGTGACTGACGCCCGCACCACCTGGGAAGAACCCCAGCAACTGGATTGGGCGGTGCGCTACTGGGAAATGGCCCGCGCCGCGGGATTGCCGGTCGACAGCGACTTTGCGGTGTTCCACCAGGCCTACGAATGGATGAGCCTGCAACGCAACCTGCGCATTCTGGGTGTGTTTGCCCGCCTGAATCACCGCGACGGCAAGCCGTCCTATCTGGCGCACATGCCCCGCGTGAACGCCTATGTCCGCCAAGTCGCGCAGCGTTACGGGGTATTCACGCCGCTGCTGCGGCTGCTGGACCGCCTCGACGACCGTGAAGTCCAAGTGGGGTATACGTTCTGATGCGCGCCATGATCCTGGCGGCCGGGCGTGGCGAACGCATGCGGCCGCTGACTGACCACACGCCCAAACCCCTGTTGCCCGCAGGCGGCAAACCGCTCATCGCCTGGCATCTGGAACGCCTGGCCGCGGCGGGCATTCGCGAAATCGTCATCAACCACGCCTGGTTGGGCGAGCAACTGCCCGCGCAACTCGGCGACGGCAGCCGTTTCGGGGTGCAGATCGCCTATTCCCCCGAATCCCCTGCCGCCCTCGAAACGGCCGGCGGCATCGCCCAGGCGCTGCCTCTCTTGGGCGCCGATCCGTTTCTGGTGATCAATGGGGACATCTGGTGCGATTGGGATCCCTCGGCGGCGCAGGCGCGGCTACGCGATATGGATCGCGCGGGCGCTGACGCCTGGCTATTGCTGGTGGACAATCCCGAGCATCACCCTCAAGGCGATTTCATCTTGTCCGCACAAGGGAAAGTCCGCTCGGAAGGTCCGCACGCGGCAAACGGCCCTGGCGCAGACGCCAACGCATCAGCCCGTTCCCCGACGTTGACGTTCGCAGGCATCGGACTGTACCGCCCTGCGCTATTCGCCGATCTGCCTCGCGCTACGCCAGCGCCCCTGGGACCGTTGTTACGGGCCGCCATGGCGCGTGATGCCGTCGTGGGCGATCATCATCGTGGCGCATGGACCGACGTCGGGACTCCTGAGCGGCTCGAGGCGCTGGACGCGCGGCTGACCCGCGCACCAGGGCAATAAAGCAAATATTTCCAAGCGGCGCATAGGCAACTGAATTTGTCTGACGTAACCTAGGCGCCGATACAAACGTTATTCTTTACGATTTTTGGCCGGTGTGAACCGGTAACACACGCACACAAGGTTTTAAGTATGGGGATGTTCGGACGCTCGCAACGAGCTGCTTTCAAACCGTCGGTTTATCAGCCCAGCAAGCGGGCCCGCCGCATGCCGCGGTGGCTCGGCGTGCTATTGGTCGGTATCGGCTTGGGCGCGGGCGGCTTGTTGTTTCTGCAAGCCAATTATGGCCCGCCACGCCTGACTGCCGAGGAATCCGAGCAGCTACAGTCCGAACTGAATACGGCCAATGCCGATCGGCAACGCTTGCGGACTCAAGTCAACGAGGCAACCACCCAGCGTGACGCCAGCCAAGCTACCGAGACACAAGCCACCACCGCGTTGGCGGAGGCTCGCACCCGGCTGCAAAAGGCCGAGCAAGATCTGCTGATTTTCCAGAATATCGTGCCTCCCGATCCACGCGGCACGGACATCGGCGTACGCGCGGGTTCGTTCAGCCGTGCTCCGGGCAAACTCAGCTACCAGGTCCTGCTGATGAAAGAAAGCAAGGACACGGAATTCAAAGGCACGTTGCGGCTGACGGTGCAGGGCGTCTATCGCAACGGACGCGCAGGCGCTATCGAGCTGGATCCTATTGATGTCACGCTGGGGCGTTATCACGTGGCTCAGGGTACGGCAGAATTGCCCGAAGGCTTTACGCCGAACGCCATACGCATCCAGGTGCTGGATCCTTCCGAGCGCCAACAAGCCATGCGCTTGTATTACGTGCGCGGTTAAGGCCGCGCTACGCAACAATGGCGGGCCGACATGGCCCGCCATTGACTGACATCACGCACCGCCGGCGCTCAGTTTTCCTGCCGGCGATGACACACGTGCTACTGCTTGACCGCGTACAAATAAATCTCCACACGGCGGTTCAGAGTACGGCCTTCGGCCGTGCCGTTGTCGGCAATCGGGTCGCGGGCCGCACGGCCTTCGATACTCATGCGATCTTGCGCCACACCCTTGCTGGCCAGATAAGACGTCACACTGCGCGCGCGGTTATCCGACAGCGTCTGATTGTGGGCGGCCGAACCTGTGCTATCGGTATGTCCCACCACCTTCGTACGCAACTCGGGATGCTGAGTCAGCGCACGCGCCACACTATCCAGCACCGGCAGCAAGGCCGGTTTCAAAGCCGTCTTGTCGGTATCGAACGAGACGTTGCTGGGGATATTGACCTTCAGGCTGCCATCGGGCATTTCGACCACGTCAATACCCAATGACGACGCGCCGGATTGTTGGACGTCTTTCTTCACGCCGGACCAGTTGTATCCGATCAGCCCCCCTGCCACCGCACCAATACCCGCACCGATGGCGGCTCCTTTACCGTTGCCGATCAACGCCCCGATACCCGCTCCCGCAGCAGCGCCGGCACCCGTGCCGACCGCCGTATTGGTTTGCTGTTGAGTCGCGCAACCGGCCACCAGCAACGTGGCGGCGGCAAATGCCGCGATACGGGGAAATGTTCTTCTTACTTGCATGACAGCCTCCAATAGCGCAACGAAATGGCGCAAATAGACATTGCCGGGCAAACCGGCGAGATGATGCTAACAAGGCGTCCTCTGCCGACTGCAACTTTTTGTACCAGATGCGGCGCCGATTGCAAAGCATGTCACGCAGAGTTTGCCAAATTATTTCAACGACCTTGCAATGAATCGACATGATTGCAACTGTGAAATGGCGTTTAGGCCCTCTCAATAACGGCGAGTACAACCATTGGGGCTAACACCGATATCAACGGTTGCGCCTTTTAATTAGCATGGGTTGTATCTTTATGGGTTTGGTGCAACCGGATTTTTCCAACGGGTTTGCAGTAGGCCACTTAAAACGGGTAAGTGAATTGCAAACCACCGCTCGCGCCGACGCGCGCATTGCCTCTCCTGCGGCTCCTCGCCGCAAATCACGAGCACCGTGGGCAACCTGGCTCCACCGCATTTTCGTCGTCTTGATGTACCTTTTCATGCTCAGCCCGCTGATTTTTGTAGTGTGGCTCAGCTTCTTCAAGGACGCCATTCTGTATTTCCCGCCGTCGGGTTATACCTTGTCCTGGTATCACAAGGCAGTCACGGACTCAGCCTTTGTCAATGGCTTCATCACCAGCCTGCAGGTTGCGATCATTGCCTCGCTCTGCGGCGTGACGCTGGGTGTGGCCGCATCGCTCGGCATCATCCGGTATGCATTCAAGGGCAGCAACGTGATCAATACGCTGTTGCTCTCGCCCCTGCTGGTCCCCGGCATCGTCGCCGGCGTGGCCATCTATCTCGCGTATTTACAGGTCGAAAACATCCTGGACATGGACGTGGTGGGCACCTATGGCGGGTTGGTGCTCGCGCACATCTGCCTGACCATCCCCTGGACGGTGCGTCTGGTCTCGGCCAGCATGCACGGCCTGGACCCTTCCATCGTCGAGGCGGCGCGCAACCTGGGCGCCAGTCCCCGCATCGCGTTCTGGCGCATCACGCTCCCTATGCTTCGCCCCGCGATCGTCGCCGCGTCTCTGTTCAGTTTTGTCGTCTCGTTCGA
Organism: Bordetella muralis; assembly: GCF_965139205.1. Taxonomy (GTDB): domain Bacteria; phylum Pseudomonadota; class Gammaproteobacteria; order Burkholderiales; family Burkholderiaceae_B; genus Bordetella_A; species Bordetella_A muralis. Next base: position 137,728 of record NZ_CBCSIU010000009.1, on the reverse strand, counting down.
AAACCTCGAACTCTCGCTGTCGTTGGTAGGCCCCGGTCGCACCACGCTTCCCATTGCGATCATGCAATATCTGGAATTCAACCTTGACCCGACCATTGCGGCGGTATCCGCGATCCAGATTCTGCTGTTGGGCATCGTCATGCTGGTGACCGATCGCTTCGTCAAACTCAGTCAGGTGGTTTAGTAATAATGGCAAAGGTCTCTATTGAGCGGCTTAAAAAGACGTTCGGTTCTGCCGTCGCAGTCTCGGATTTTTCCCTCGACATCGCTGATGGTGAACTGGTTGCCTTTCTGGGCCCGAGCGGCTGCGGCAAGACCACGACGCTGCGCATGATCGCAGGCTTTATCGAGCCTACTGCTGGCACCATCCGCATCGGCGACGATGACGTCACGCATATGCCGGTCCACAAACGCAATACCGGCATGGTGTTCCAGCGCTATGCATTATTCCCGCACATGACCGTCAGCCAGAATGTCATGTTCGGCCTGGAAATGCATAAAGTCGGAGCCGCCGAGCGCGACAAGCGCATGCGCGCCGCGCTGGACATGGTGCGCATGTCCCAGTTTCATGACCGCTATCCCCGCCAGCTATCCGGCGGGCAGCAACAGCGTGTGGCCATCGCCCGCGCCTTGGCGATACAGCCGCGCGTGTTTCTGCTGGACGAGCCGCTCTCCAATCTCGACGCCAAACTGCGCCTCGAAGTACGCGAGGAAATCCGCGAACTGCAACGCAATCTGGGTCTCACCACGATATTCGTCACCCACGACCAGGAAGAAGCCCTGGCCATCGCCGACCGCATGGCCATCATGTATGACGGCAAAGTACAACAGATCGGTTCGCCAGAGGCGCTATACGAACGCCCAGCCAATCTATTCGTGGCCGACTTCCTGGGCAAAATGAATTTCTTCGAAGGTTCGATCACCGAGGCGGGCAAGTTCCGGACCACGAATCAGCGCGACATTGCCATCGCCGGTGCAGATAGCGGCATCAAGAAAGTCGGCGTGCGTCCCGAACGCGTCACCTTATCGGCCGAGCCCCAAGGCCCCAATGCCCTCGCTGGGGTCATTGATACCGCAATCTATCTGGGCTCCATCATCGACGTCCGCATGCGCCTGGACTCGGGGGAGTCCGTCAGTGCGCAAGTATCCAATCGGGGCGGCACTCACGTTCAGCACCTGTCCGAGGGCACCCGCATGCATGCGTGCTTTGACCCGGCAGATTGCGTGCTATTCAGCGAATGAGGCGGCACGACATGGATTCTGCTGAAAAAAGCGCGCGCCAAGGCCGGCGCATGGGCGCCAGCCTGGCGTTTCCCGCATCGATCATGGTATTGATCGTGATGCTGGTGCCTATCCTCATGCTGTTTCGCTACAGCTTCAATCATTTCGACAACGGGATGATGGTCGACGGCTTCACGCTGGACAGCTACCTGAAGTTCTTCGGTGACCCGTACTACCGGGATGTCTTTCTGAATACGGTCTATGTCGCAGCCGTGTGCACGATCCTGTCATTGATCCTCGGCTTTCCGGTCGCCTACTTTCTGGCCAAATCGCAAAGCCGCTACAAAAGCCTGTTCATCATCCTGCTGGTCTTTCCCCTGATGGTCGGCAACGTCGTGCGCGCTGCGGGTTGGATGATCATCTTGGGCAATGCAGGTTTCGTGAACTATTTTCTACAGTTGTTCGGGTTCACAGATCAGCCGGTGCAAATGATGTACACGCCCTTTGCCGTCATCGTCGGCACAACAGGCGTAGTGCTGCCGTATTTCATTTTGACCTTGCAAAGCGTGCTTGAAGGCATCGATTTTTCCGTCGAAGAAGCAGCCCAAAGCCTGGGCGCCAATTTCTTCGTGAGTTTCTATCGCATCGTGTTGCCCATTGCCGCCCCAGGCGTCGCCGCCGGGACCGTGTTGGTTTTCATCCTGTGCATGAACGCCTACGCCACGCCCGTGTTATTGGGCGGCACAGGCATCACCATGATGGCGCCTGCGTTATACGACCAGATCACCAAGGCCGCAAACTGGCCATTCGGCGCCTCCCTGGCCCTGGTGCTGGTCGTCGCCACCTTGGCCATGGCCACGCTTTCCAATTGGTTTATCCATCGCCGCTACGTCAAGACGATGGTGTCCTGATCCACCTCTTTGCCGAATTCTAGGAGTGCCCCGATGTCTGCAGTGCTATTCAAGAACGGGAATTTGCTGGACCCCACGCAACCCGAGCTACAAGAAGGCTATGACGTACTCGTCGAAGACGGGTTGATCAAAGAAGTCTCCGACAAGCCCATCAGCGCCGCATCGGCCCGCATCATCGACGCCACGGGCAAGACCGTCATGCCTGGCCTGATCGATCTGCATGGGCACGTCATGGCCACGCAGCTCAACCTCAGCAGCCAGGGCGCGTTGCCCGACGCGCTGGTGATGATGCGGGCCGTGCCCATCATGGCCGCCATGCTGCGCCGCGGTTTCACCACACTACGCGATGCGGGTGGAGCAGGCTGGGGGTTGAAATGCGCCGTCGAGGAAAACACCATCGTCGGCCCCCGCCTGTTTATTTCCGGGCGTGCGCTGAGCCAGACTGGCGGCCATGGCGATCCGCGCCAACGTTCGGATCATTTGCGCCCCATGAGCTATTGCGGCTGCTGCTTTCGTGCCGGTGATATCGGCCGCGTCGTCGATGGCGTCGACAACCTGCGACGCGCCGTACGCGAAGAGTTCCAAATGGGCGCCGACCAGATCAAGATCATGGCGTCTGGTGGCGTAGCATCGCCCACCGACCCCATTGCTGCCTATGGCTATTCCGAAGAGGAAATCGCCGCGATCGTCGCCGAAGCCCGTGGCCGTCAGACCTATGTCATGGCGCACTCGTACACCGCCGAGGCCATTGAGCGCGCGGTTCGCAACGGCGTACGCACCATCGAACACGGCAACCTGATCGACGAACCCGTGGCCAGACTGATGGCAGAAAAAGGCGCCTATGTGGTGCCCACCCTGGTCACCTACGAAGCGCTCGCCAACGAAGGCGCTTCGTACGGCCTGCCCGCCGACAGCGTCGCCAAGATCGCGACCGTGCGCACCGCGGGCCTCGCTTCGCTAGAGCTATACAAACGCGCAGGCGTCAAAATGGGCTTTGGCTCAGACCTGCTCGGGCCCTCGCAACGACTGCAAAGCGACGAGTTCCGCATTCGCGCCGAGGTCCTGCCGAACTTCGACGTCCTGCAAAGCGCCACGGTAATCGGTGCCGAAATCCTGAACATGCAAGGCAAGCTCGGCCAACTCATCCCGGGCGCGATTGCCGACGTGCTGGTGGTCGATGGCGACCCGTACAACGACATCAACTGCCTGCTCGGCCAAGGCGACCACATCCCGCTGGTCATGAAAGCTGGCCAGATCTATCACGACGAGCTTGCCGCCTGAATCTGATTAAAGGAATCCCATGTCCAAGCCCGACAATCCCTACATCAATTCCCAGCCCGGCGAGGAAATGGGAGACCTCAATGCCAGTAAAGGCTGGAAGCCTCCCGTTCCCGCAACCTCTCGCGATCGCGGTGAGGGCCCCTTTAAACGCCTGGTACTGCGCGGCGCCACCATCATCGATGGCACCGGCGCGCCGCCGTGGGGACCAGTCGATATCGTCGTGGAGAACGAACGTATCGTCGCCCTGATCGGCGTCGGTGCTTCGCTGGACACGATCAATCCGGCACGTCGCCCTGCCCCTGGCGATCACGAGATCGACTGCCACGGCAAATTCGTCATGCCCGGCCTGATCGACTCGCATGCTCACATCGGCACGCCGTACCACTCCATGTGCGACGTCGAGCCTCCCGCCGACTACATCTACAAACTGTGGCTGGCGCACGGCGTCACGACGGTACGCGAAATGGGTGGCCTGAACGGGCTGGGATATACCCTGCAGCAAAGAGAAGCCTCGGCCAAAAACGAAATCGCGGCACCGCATATTCTGTCGTACGCCTATTTCCCCGCCGTCAATGATCGCGTCAAGACCATTCACACTCCCGATCAAGCGCGCGATTGGGTACAGCGCCTGAAGGCCCGCGGTGCCGACGGCATTAAATTTTTCGGCGCACCGCCCACGATCATGCAGGCGGCGCTGGACGAAGCCGCCAAAGTCGGCCTGGGCTCGGGCTGCCACCACGCTCAAATGGCCGTGACGCGCGTCAACTCGCTGAAGTCCGCCAAATGGGGCCTGACCAGTTCCGAACACTACTACGGCCTGCCCGAAGCCCTGTTCGAGAACCAGGTCGTACAGAACTACCCCACCGACTACAACTACAACGACGAATACTTCCGTTTCGCGCTGGCCGGCCAGACGTTCAAACAAGCCGCGGCCCCAGGCAGCGCAAAGTGGAAATCGGTCATGGAACAGTTCCTGGAACTGGGCCATACCTTTGTCCCCACCTTCAACATCTATGACGCCAACCGCGATCTGATGCGCGCGCGCCGTGCGGATTGGCATGACGAGTACACCTGGAAAGCCGTCTGGAAATATTTCCAACCCCAACGCGGCGGCCACGGTTCCTACTGGTATCGCTGGAGCACCACCAACGAAATCGAATGGAAAGAAAACTATCGCCTCTGGATGCAGTTCATCAACGAGTACAAAAACCTCGGCGGCCGTGTCTGCGCCGGCAGCGATAGCGGCTTCATTTTCCAGATCTTTGGTTTCGGTTTGATCCGCGAACTGGAGCTGCTGCAAGAGGCCGGCTTCCATCCGCTGGAGGTCTTGCGCAGCGCGACCTCGCAGGGCGCCGAATTGCTCGGCGTCAACGAGGACCGCGGCTCGGTCGACATCGGCAAACGCGCCGATCTATTGATCCTGCAGGAAAACCCGCTCGAGGATTTCAAACTGCTGTATGGTACGGGCGCACTGCGCCTGAACGACGGCACCGGCCAGCCTGAATGGCGCCGCGCCCTGCAATACACCATCAAGTCCGGCATCGTCTATGACGTAGACCAATTGCTCGCCGATGTACGCGCATTGGTCAACGATGGCTGGGGCGATGACAAGAACCGGCCGCCTTATGTACGCTGATCCTCGCGCCTCCGATTCGACGGACTCCCGCCTTGACGCTGCTTTCGCGGCCGACGGCACATCCAGTGCTTCGGCCGCCTCGAGCAACGACACGGCGCCTGGTCAGCACGGCGCCGTATCACGCGACAACGCGCCGATTGAGCTCATCATCCTCGCGGGTTTCCTGGGCAGCGGCAAAACCTCATTGCTGGTTGACCTGTTGCAAAGCGATGATCGCGGTGAAACCGGCGTCATCGTCAACGAGGCCGGTGAAATCGGCATCGATGGCGTGATCGTCGAAGACGGCTCGCAGAACTCCGTCACCATGCTGGCCAACGGCTGCGTATGCTGCTCGCTGCGCAGCAGTCTGGTTGATACTGTGATGTCGTTGCTCGACGCACCCCGACCCGCAGGCCATGGGCCTCTCACGCGCATCGTGCTGGAAACCAGCGGCCTGTCGCGGCCCGGTCCCATCATCGCCTCGCTGGCAGATCCGCTGCTCGGTTCACGTGGATTGCGTATCTCGGTAGTCAGTACCTACGACTGCGAACGAGGGTTGCTCAACATCGAGTCCTTTGACGAGGCTGCAGCCCAGCTCGCCGCTGCGCAACGCATCGTTCTGACCAAAGTCGATCTGATCGCCCCGGAAACCATCGAAGAGCACCTTAGCGCCATTCGCGGCGTCAATCCGCTGGCCCAGATCGTCGCAGATACTGATCGCACCCAGGCCGTGCGGCAGGCGTTCACCACACCACCCACCAGCGATCCGGTTGACCTCGCACTGCAGGCATTGCTCTCATCCGACACGCGTGCGCAAGCGCATCCCCGTATCCATGTGCTCAAAGGCACACGGCGTCAACCGGCCGAATGGGAGGATCTATCGATCTGGCTGGATGATCTGGCGGGTCTGTGCGGCGATCGCCTGTTGCGAGTCAAGGCAGTCTTCAACGCCACCGACTGCGACGAACCCATCCTGATCCAAAGCGTGGGCACGACGTTCGGCATGCCGCGCAGAATGACGCAACGTACCGACACAGACGACATCTGCGTTGTGATCACCCGCGATATCGATGCGGCGGACATCAACGCAGCCTTTCCTGATGCACCGGTCCTATTGACCGCTGCTGCCGTTTTCCCTTTTCCCCAGCAGGAAGCTCCACCCCTGCGCCATTTCCACAGAGGGCACCATGCATAAGCACAATCTCCATCGACGCGGCTTTATCAAGCAGGCGGCAGGCCTGGCCATCGCGCCGGCCCTGCCTCTGATCCCTGGCATGGCACACGCCGCCTCCTCCAATGTCGTAGTCGGGACCTGGGGCGGCGATTACCAAAACCTGCTGCAGCAGTTCATCAGCCCCATTGTCAAGGCCCAAGGCGTCGATGTGGTCTTCGATACGGGCAACGCCACGGCGCGCAACACCAAACTTAAAGCCGAGCGCAACTCGCGTCGCGGCTCCATGGATATCGCACTGCTTGGTGACCTGGACATGTACGACGCCAGCACGGCCGGCGTACTCGAACCAGTGACCGCGGACAAGATCCCCAACCTCGCCAACGCGATCGACACCTTCAAGACGCCTTATTCCATTCCCCATATTTTCAGCGCCATGGTGCTGGTCTATAACAAGGACCTGGTCACCACACCGCCTCATTCATTCAAAGATGCGCTGGATCCCAAATACAAGGGCCGCGTCGGCTTCTCCGACATTCTCTTTAACTTCAACACCCTCTTTGTCGGCCTGGCAGAAGGCGGCGACGGCTCCAGCTTTGAGCCCGGCTACGCGTTCCTGAAGAAGCTCAAAGCCAACTCACCCAAAGTCTTCCCGTCCAACGAAGCCGTCGCCGCCGCCTTCAAATCCGGAGAAATCTGGATCGCCTGCATGTGGAAAGCCCGCGCGCTGCAATGGAAAGAAGCCGGCTTGCCGCTGGAATTCGTCATCCCCGAGGAAGGCGCCATCCCCGTGACATTCGAGGCCGCCGTTCCCAAAAACAGCCGAAACAAAGACGCGGCCTGGAAATACATGAACGCGCTGCTCGATCCCGCCGGCCAAGTGCATTTTGCCGACACCATGGGATATGCGCCTACGGTCAAGAACGCCTCGCTGCCGCCCGAACTCCAGGCATCCGTCGGCTTTACCAAAGAAGAGCTCGCCCGCATTCATCCTTATGACCTGAAAGCCCTGGCCAGCCATCGCGCAGCCAGCCTGGACTTCTGGAACAAGGAGTTCAAGGCCGGGCTGTAACGCCCTCTATCGCGCCTCTCGCACATCTATCGATCTCACCGAAGGAAACCATCATGGGACAAGCTCCTGCACGCAAAATACCCGCCCCTCGCGCCATGATTGTTGCGCCTCAACCCGAGGCCGTCGCCGCAGGGGCAGAGATTCTGCGTGCAGGAGGCTCGGCGCTGGATGCGGTGATCGCCTGCGCCATGGTGCAAGGTGTCGTGGATCCGTTGATGTGCGGCATCGGAGGTTTCGGCATGCTGCACATCCATGACCCGGCGACGGGGATCCGCAAAGTCTACGAAGGCTTTGGCGGATGCCCCATCGAGAGCCGCGCCGACATGTGGCAGGACATCGTCTTGGGTGAAACGACAGACGGTTTTGGCTTCATCGTCAAAGACTGCGTGAACGAAGCCGGTGTGCAGTCGGTCACTGCCCCGGGTATCCTCAAAGCCCTTTCCGCCGCACATGCGGAATTCGGCAGCATGGCTTGGAGCGATCTTTTCGGGGCTGCCATCGACTGCGCCCGCGATGGGTGGATCGTACGGCCTCACGTCTATACCGTTTTCACGCAAAACGAGCGTAAATACGGCCGCATGAATTACGGCGAAAAACTCGCCCTCACGCCGGACGGGCACCGTATTTATCTGGAACCGGATGGCTCATACAAAAAGCTGGGCTCTTATATTCACAACCCCGACTTGGCCGCCACGTTGCAAACGCTCGCAAAGGAAGGCGCCGACAGTTTCTACACGGGCTCCCTCGCCGCACACATCATTGATGACGTGCGCAACAACAATGGCCTGCTCTCTACAGCGGACTTGGCGCAATTTCGCCTGCGCACCTCCGACCCGCTATCGGTCGACTATCGCGGCTGGCGTGTAGACATGCCTGCACCGCCCGGAGGCGGTGTACTGGTGGGACAGATCCTGCGCATCGCCGAGCAATTCGACTTGCCGGCCCTGGGTCACAACTCACCCGAATACATCCGAGTCCTGGCCGAAGCGATGAAAATCGCCCTGCGCGACAAGGAACAATTCATCGGCGACCCCGACTATTCCGACAATCCCATTGACCGCCTGCTGTCCGACGCCTATTGCCAGGAACAGGCGGCACGTATCCGTTCCGGCGAAAAGGCCAACGTCGTCCGCCGCACACCCGGGGAATCCAAACACACCACTCACGTCAGCGCCGTCGATGCCAACGGCATGATCGTGTCGTTGACGCACACGCTGGGCAATCCCTCAGGGTTCATCGTCAAAGACGCGGGTTTTATGATGAATGGTGCCATGAGCACCTTTGACCCCACGCCCGGCACGCCGAACTCCATCGGGCCTGGCAAACGCCGTTACTCGTCCATGTGCCCCAGCATCGTCTACGACGGGGAACAACCCGTGCTCACGCTCGGCGCACCCGGAGCGTCCTGGATTGGGCCCGCGGTCGCACAGGTCATTCTCAACGTACTCGAATGGGGCATGGGCGTTCAAGAAGCCATCATCGCCCCGCGCCTCGTCGCCACCAGCAACGCCATCGACATTTCCAACCGCATTCCTGTCGGTGTACAAAAAGCGGTAGAACAGCTCGGCTACGAAGTCCGCCGCAGCTACCTGAGCTACGCCTTTGCAGGCGTACATGGGATTACTCTGTTTGATGGCAAACTCGAGGGCGGTGCAGACCCGCAACGGGATGGGTATGCGGAAGGGGTCGCGTAGTCGTTGCCAAGCGAAAGATTTCAGTACCGCGAAAGGCGATTCAATCGGGGAGAACCCAAGGTCGGGCATAGCTCTCTGTAATTATTCTTAATGTAGTTAACAGCGAGTTTTCGCAGGTTCGCCCTGTGGTTATAAAGAATGTACAGCCTGATATCAGAGCCCACAGCGGGGCCCAGATGTTTGGTGATAATGTCTTTCCCAAGCAACTCCTGCTCCGTCGAAGCAGACTCGTCAGAAGACGTTCTGGTACGCCATAGATAAATCGCGTCACGGGCTTCGGCCATACGCGTATTTAAAGGCGATCCCTCGTAATCTCGCACAGCGGTAACGGTTTCACCGTGAACGTATTCCAGTAGCGACGAGGAGATGCGTTCAAGTTTTTCATCTCCCGCAAACCACTGCGCCATCGTGAGCCATTTCTCGTCGATGGGTGCTGACATCGTAGTCGGCAGCGCGTTGAAAATTTCTTCGGTATTCTTATCAATGGAACCAATGGCACGGACCACCATGTCGGTATGCCCGGTTTTGTCGAGGATCTTTTTGAACTCCATCACCATAGCCAGTTTTTGATAAGCCGAATCCCCGGACCTGGGATATCCAAGTCTTTCGGAGAACAGCCAGTTCAACGTAGACCGTATGTCCGCAATCGCTCTCGCATCTTGAAAATGCGGTTGCGTCAGCATGTCCATACTTTGCTGATATTCCGAGTCGGAAAGATGCTCCAAGGCGTGCAAGAGCGGTCCGTTGGTGAAAACATAGAACGCCGAATTATCGGCAAGCCATTGCTGGCCCACGTCGTCAACGTATTTGTAGTACTGAGGGGAGAACAGCCGCTCTGCCACCGAAGCACCATGGATAGGACATCCATGATGATGCAGCGCTCCGCGCAGTTCATCCTCCACGACTCCCACCAGGATTTCTGATCGGTCACGCATCGCTTGGCCAAATGGACTGCTGTTATTGACGGCTAGCCAGGTTTCCCGCTGCTTTGCCGTAGGTTCCGGATCGTTTCGGCAGGCGGTAAGGACCACGCCAAACAGCACACCCATGACACACAAAATCAATAGTCTCTTCATCATTTTCTTACTTGTTATTTGAACGTGCACAGTCGAGTGCCCTTAGCTCTGGACACGTTGCTATGCAGTGATTGTTTTTTAAAAAGCCGATCTCGTGAGAGTTCGTGCGCTGCTAGTCTTCCTTTTGAAGTCAAGAATTCCGCACCACGATTTCTCAAAGGTCGGTTCGCCCAGATCACTCTCGATCATGCGAAAGCGGAGGCTAGCAAACGTTCTCATTGTTTTGTAGAGGACGGGACCGGTTGGCTTGCCAGCTTGTCGACAGCAACCGCATTGATTTAGCTAGTTGAACGGCAAGTGGCGCCGCTCTCATGCAAGTATTTAGAAAACTAAAATAGGACCAATCCTGCGATTCAATTGCTTCGCAAGCATCCGAAGCGGCGCAAACACCGTCAATTTCTGCACAACGCTGCCGCGGGCAGCGCGGATTCACCTTCCTTCAGCACCGCAACGGTCTGGCGTTCTCTACGTCTGCTTTTTTTCAAGGAGCCACGATATCGGAGAGACTCAGAAATTCTACCGACTATCGTTTACTCAGAGGGAAAGCTTAAGGCCTGACGTGATGCGTGCGAGCCAGGAACGGGAGCACGCTTAGTGCCAGTGTTACTCGTCGATCGGTGAAATCACCAATCAACAACGCTATTTTTCAGAAAGCACTTATGGAACACGTACAAAATCTATCCGCTGGCCCGTCCACCACATGGCCTGCAATGAGCGAACTCGCTACGCCAGATAAGAGCGTCAAAACAATCAAAGCCGATCCGGAAGGAGACGATCACGCTGGTAAGGCTGATAGCGCTGTTCAAGCCGTCCCGCGTCGAGCCGGCACACCAGGGTCGGATAAGCTTGCCAGAATCTTCATGCGTAGCAAAAACATGGAGTTGGAGTCGGGCATTCGCAGCATGATCAGTGACTGCAAGACTGATTGGCTGTCTAGGACGCTTATTGCGCACAACGCCGCGGTACCCGCGTTGGCAGAGACATTATTGACGGCTGCACAGGGAGACATGACAGAGGCTTTTGTCTTCGCTGCTGCAATGGGCGATTCGTGCACTGCCTCTGCATTCTTTGAGGCGGGGGCAGATACTGTTGAGGCTGCTAAAGGCTTGATTGATAGAGGCGAATGGGATGCCGTGCAGCTCATCATCAAGGACAGATTGTTTCGCTTCTCAGAGGGCAGCGAGGGTCTTTCCGGTGTCGTGACGTACGCGCTGGAATCGAACAACGCTCCAAGCGGGAACTGGCTGAAATGGCTGTGCGGCGATGTGCCGAGTGCCGAAAAGCTTGTTGCCGCGCACTTCGGGCAAAAACGTCATCTGGTGCGATTGATGGACATGGCCAGGTCACAAAGCATCAGCCCAGGCCCGTTGATGGAGGCCGTTATCAACATGCCGGACCTAAGCCGCGAAGAACGTATCAGCGCGATTCGGACAATCGTTGACTCGGAGGAGGTTCCTGAGCATGGTGCGTTTGCCTCAGACAAGGCGCTCCATGAGCAATTAGTGCAAAGCAATATAGAGGCGGCGGAACTGATGATTGCTGGTGGTGTGGGCTGGAACCACGCGCTGTTCCTTGCTGGTTCCGTTGGTGATGGACTGGCAATAAAAAACCTGCTCAGATGCAACGGCGTCCGACAGAATGATGTCATGAATGTCCTGCTGTCTCGGCCTTCTCCTGACGGTAAGAGTGCTATTGTTTATTCGATGATCCAACACTATGTCCTGGAGGGACATTCATCCTCGTCGTCGAAAATCCGTGAGCTGAAAGGGCTATTGAATGCTCGCCCAGAAATCAAAGGGCTCTTTAGAGACCTTGCTGAAATAATGCTGCGAAACGAGATAGAGGCAGGCAATACTCATGCCGTCGCGATTTTGATGACAGCCGGTGTCACGTTAGACGACATCAATGACCTGGATTGGTTAGCCGATCCTATGCGCACTAGGGTTGCTCAACAACAGGTTGACGCTCACAGCAACCCCGGCAATACGGTTAAACCGAGCAAGCAGTTTGTTTAACCCCCTTATCACCATGCGGTGTGTCGCTCGAAAGCCGGCACTTTCGAGCCGCTAACGTGCATTCTTAAATGTGTTAGCCATATCACTGACCCAAGCTTTGTACTGATAGTCTTTATCCGCATGCCCCTGCAGATAATCTATCAGTTCTTTTCGCATTGCCGGACATTTCAATCCAGAGGGTTCCATACTCACTTAAGGGAATGCCCCCCCTCTTTAGCCAGCCATTACATTTCTAACCCTGTCAAGATTCAGCAGATTCGAATCAGACCCGGGAAGAACGTCCACAGCGATGATCGCCTCATCGAAACCGCTAATGTTCGAATAATCCATATAAACTTCGTCTTCCCTCGGTACGTAGAACCGGAAAGACGTGTCCTCGCCAAACTCACCGTCATTAGAAGCAACTACTAGCTTGCATGGCACATCAGCCCACTTCGCCCAAGACTTCAAGAACTCCCGTGAAAATGCCAATCCAATACTCAACGTTAGTTCTTCTGAAAAATCATCAATATGGATGGTATTGAATGAAACTTCATAACCAGTCAAATCGCCAAATCTTGACCGAATCATGTCTGGCCCCATCTCTTCAAGCTTTGACGCATAGTTCTCAAAAAAATAGCATCCGTTTTTCTTTGAAAAGCCGGACTGGATAATTTGTGAAAGGCCAATCGGCAGTTGCGGATAGCGAACCAAATTCAACAGCTCTCTAGAAGCACGTCGTCTCATTTCGTCGTTGAACAAAATCACTTCCTTGCTCCTAAGTAGCCGTACAGAGCTTTACTAATTGCTCGATAACAAGACTCCTCTTTTAACAAATCCTGAACAGCCTTAGGGGCCAAGACGTCTTTTTCCTTATCAAAGAAAACTTTTCTATTCGGATCATAGTAGTACTTTGAGCCTCCACTATCCTGATAATGAATTTGACCGGCCCGTCACACGTAATTCCAGCCGGGTTAGCTACGATCACATTGGCGCGAGACCCCGCGACCTCCAGTAACCCGCGCAACTGCGAGGGATTGCGCGCGGTCACCTGATTCAAGATCGTCGTTGCGGGGTTGCGGCCCAAATGGGGATTACCCGCAATCTGGCCGGCCAACTGTGTCTGGCTCGCCGCACCGCTGTTGTTCAGAATGACGCCGGAAGGGCCGACGTTGAACTCGGTGAACTTGTTGTTCGACACGCCTGCCGCAGGCGGTGCGATCTGGATCACCGGCACCCCGCCTTGATGCTCCACTGCTGGACGCACGCCGGCAGCATGGGGATCGACGGTCAGGGGCAAAGTCTGCGCCAATACCGGGCCACCACCAGAGAGACTCAGCAACACATACGCGAACACTCTGTTCCACGCGCCACAAACTTGAATACGAAACGAACGCATCATCTGCACATTTACGACGCACACGGCACCGCCACCGGCGAGACGGTGCAATGGACGTGACGATTGAGAGAAGGAAATCATTAACCGAGTCGATAGGACTCAGCCAGGGCAAGACGCCCAGCATCGAGGCATGTCGTTGCACGGTTTCCAACGGTATAAACAGGCGCCAACGCATCGCTCTCGGCTGAGCGAGTTGCTAGGCTAGCGAACGTTCTTATTGTTTTGTAGCGGGGTAGCGGCCGGATTTCGCTACCCCTGAGCGGCGAGGACGTTGATATCGCTTGCTGAGCCGCAGATCCTACGGTTTACGCGTAAAGATCAGGCATATTCAAAAACAGGACTGTTCCTATTTTTCTACCCGCTCGATACCCCGGCTTATCAGGTTGGCAGGACCATCACGCATTCGCCCGCAACTTGCGCAACAACGCCGGCAAGAACAGCACCGCCAGCGCCAACACGATGAAGGTGGCCGACAACGGCGAGGACACCAGCACCAGAGGATTGCCTTCGCCTATCGACAAGGCACGGCGCAATTGCGTCTCTGCTAGCGGCCCCAGAATCAATCCGATCAATACCGGCGCAATGGGAAAGTCATAAACGCGCATCACATAACCTGCCAAACCGATCACAAACATCAGCAGCAGATCCATCCACGACGTGCCGACGCCCCAGATCCCGACCATGGCAAAAACCAGGATGCCCGCATACAAATACGGACGAGGCACCAACAGCAATCGCACCCACAAGCCCACCAATGGCAGATTCAAGACCAGCAGCATCAGGTTGCCTACGTATAGCGACGCGATCAACCCCCATACCAGGTCGGCGCTGTTGACGAACAAGAATGGCCCGGGTTGCAGACCATAACTTTGGAACGCGGCCAGCAATACGGCAGCGGTAGCCGACGTGGGCAGGCCCAGAGTCAACAACGGCACCAATATGCCCGCCGCCGCCGCATTGTTGGCGGCCTCGGGCCCAGCAACACCCTCAATCGCACCCTTGCCGAATTCTTCTTTATGCCGGCTCAATCGACGCTCTATCGTGTACGACAGAAAGGTCGGCACCTCGGATCCCCCGGCCGGCAACGCGCCTATCGGAAAACCCAGCGCCGTTCCGCGCAGCCATGGTTTCCAGGACCGTCGCCAATCCTGCCCCGTCATCCAGCGCCCGCCCGACAGCGGATTCACCGCAGGCGGCGCGTTGCGATAGCGGCTGGCCACATAGAGAATTTCCCCGATTGCAAACAATGACACCAGCACCACCGTGATATCGATGCCATCCAACAAATCCGGAGAGCCGAACGCCAGGCGCGCCTGCCCCGAGGGGCCGTCAATGCCCACCACACCCATCGCCAGGCCCAGGAACAACGCAATAAAGCCGCGCACCCGCGACGTCCCCAACACCACCGATACCGACGTAAAGGCCAGCAGCATCAACGCAAAATAATCCGCCGGCCCGAACACGAATGCCAGCTCCGCGATCGCCGGCGCCAGGAACGTCAAGCCCAACGTCGCCAATGTCCCTGCCACAAAGGACCCGATCGCTGCCGTAGCCAGCGCTGCTGCGCCGCGCCCGGCACGCGCCATCTTGTTACCCTCGAGCGCCGTCATCATCGAGCCGCTTTCGCCGGGGGTATTCAACAATATCGAGGTCGTGGACCCGCCATACATCGCCCCGTACAACACGCCGGCAAACATGATGAATGCCGCCGTCGGCGCCAGCTTGACCGTCACGGGCAACAACAGCGCAATCGTCAGGGCCGGTCCGATCCCCGGCAACACACCAATGGCGGTCCCAAGTAACGATCCGACAAAGGCCCACATCAAATGCACGGGCTGCAGCGCGACGGCAAAACCCGCCATCAAGGAATCAAAGGCACCCATTTCACCACCCTGCCAGCGGCAATGCGCCACCCAACGTCACACCCAACCAGGAGAATCCCGCCCAGCAAATCCCGCCCAGCACCAAGCCGATCACGCTGTCGAGCACCAGCCTGCGCGATCCAAACGCATGCGTGACCAAGACAAACGCCAACATGGCGGTCAGGGGAAATCCGAGCGATTGCATCGTGAGTAATGGGATGCCTGCCCCTGCCGCCGCAAAGGCAAAGGCCTTGCGCGATGGCGCGGCGCCGGCCTCGGCGCTCTCGGCCTCCTGGGGATCAAACGAGTCGCCGCGCGCGATCTGCGCCATCAACGCCAGTCCGAGCAGAATCAGGACTGCACCGACCAGCATGACGAATGCCCCCGGCCCTACCCCGCCGTAACCCGCCGCATCCGGCAGCGCATACCCTTGCTGCAGCCAGATCGCGCCGATAATGATCACGGCCAATCCCAACCACCACGGACGGCGTTGCGGTGTCGCGGGCATGACGTTCTCCTGTGCGGAAATGGCTTACTTTGCCAGGCCGAGATCTTTCAACACTTGTGCCTGACGGACTTTTTCCTCGTCCAGGAATTTGGCGAAATCGTCACCTGCGAGGTAAGCGTCATCCCACCCCTGCTTCTCCAGGGTCTGCTTCCATTGAGGTGAGGCATGCATCTTTTGAAAACGATCCAGCCACATGGCGCGGCCTTCTTTGCTCATCCCCGGCGCTCCCACAATACCGCGCCAATTCCCGATTACCACGTCCACGCCCGATTCTTTGAGGGTCGGCGCGTCAACGCCTGGCAGGCGTTTATCAGACGTCACGGCAATGATGCGCAGACGCTTTTGGTCCGCATAGGGTTTGAACTCTGACAACCCCGACAACGCCAGCTTCAGTTGCCCACTGACCAGCAAGGGCACCAGCTCCGCGCCGCTCGGATAGGGGATGTAATTGAGTTTGCGCGGATCGACACCGGCGGATTTGGCGATCAGCCCTGCCGCGACTTGGTCGACACCGCCGATCGAACCGCCGCCGATTGCCAGTGCGCCCGGGTTGCTCTTCATCGCGGCGATCACATCGGCCACGGTCTTGATGGGTGAATCCATCGGTACGGCCAGCACATCGGCGTCGTCGGTCAATCTGACGAGCGGCGTCACCTGGTCCAGCGATACCGGCGATTTATTCAGGATGATGCCGCCGACCAGGATGGCCCCCATCGACATGATGGCGTTGTCGTCGTTCTTGCTGGTGTTGATGAACTCTGCCAGGCCGATCGTTCCGCCTGCGCCGCCCTTGTTCGTGACCTGAAACCCATCAGTGAAAATGCCGGCCTGCTGCATGACCTGCAACGGCACGCGCGCCGCGGCGTCATAGCCGCCGCCCGGCCCTCCCGGTGCCATGACTTTTGCCGGCGCGGCCCCCGCCGCCCACGGCAGCGCAGCCACAACCAATGAAGCCAAAACCCGTGTGATTCCTAGCATGGATGTCTCCTCGATTGGCCGATGCGTGATGTCACCCACCGGCCATTGCCTGTTTATTGATATACGGCGTAATAGACTTTGATACTAGACAATTTTCGGGCGCAATGCCATGTCGTTGTTGTCAGGGTATTCAGCCAGCAGCGTCTCTTGCGTTCCCACCGGCGCGCAGATCCGGCAAGGACAATCGCGCTTACCACTGTCCGCCAGACCAACGACTTATTCATACAAGAGCTCGCTCATGCCGAGCAGGCATTGAAACTCGTACTGTCCGGGATAGTCTTCCATCTCGTCGCCCGTCGAGTTGGGCGCGGTTGATTTCCGTATCCCAATAGTCGCCCTTGACCAGACAGACTGATGCTTTCATCACAGGTATGGAGCCGCTTCATCAAACGGTGATCCTCCAGACAGAGCAGCGAAGTGAACAAGACGCATCCGGAAGTCCCTTTCAGCAAACCCGAGATGACAAGAACACACCACCAAAGCCCAAGTTCCCGGCCATGAACAATTCGCTGGATGCCGCTATTGCGGCGCAGCGCTGGCGGCATAATTGCGGCGACGCAAAACGCCACTCGATCCCGTCTTTCGCACGCGCCATGCACGCTCGGTTTCCCTCAAGGAAATCTTGTGAGCAGCTCACGTAAGCCGCTCACAAACCTTTGATTTATATGGTTTTTACTTATATGCATAGTGCATATTGATGTTTCACACTTCGCATGTGAGTACCTAGAATGGGCTCATGTAGGCAGTTCTGGAAACATCTGTGAGCCGCTTACACATCCACTGAAGATGCGGCGGCCATGATCTTTTCTCCTGTTTTTTCTGCACCTGCACATGAAGCAAACAGCGCCTTAAGTTTTGGGGATGACGCCTACACACGCGTGCGGCGAGACATACTTTCTTGCCGATTGCCTCCCGGCGCATTTGTGACCGAACCGGAACTGATGACCAGGTACGGCATCCGCAAGAACAGCGTGCGTATCGCCTTGGTAAGACTGGCCCATGAAGGCTTTGTAAAGTCCCGCCCTCGCAAGGGCTATCAAATTGCGCCCATTACCTTGCGGGACGTGGAAGAAGTCTTCACGCTGCGTGTTCAGCTCGAACCCCTGGCGGCACGTCTGGCCGTCGGCCGCGTTGACATCGTACAGTTGCGTGAGCTCGAGGCCGCCTGCCGGGTGCAACACCCGGTCATGCAATTGAACGATCAGATTGATGCGTTCATGGATGCAAACTCGGCCTTTCATCTGGCCATCTCGGCCGCCTGCGGCAATGAACGGCTGCATCGCACGTTGGCATCGCTGTTGGACGAAATGTCCCGGCTGGTTGCCCTGGGATTCGGCGTTCAGAAGACCAAGCCCGAAATCAAGCACGACCACAACGCCTTGATAGCAGCGTTCGAAGACAAGGACGGCAAGCGCGCCGAACTGATCGCGCGACGACATATAGAGACATTCCAGGCAATGACCATGGAGAAACTTTATGCAAGTCTGGCGGAAACCGGTGCGGCCATTCCTATTAGCGGCCCAGGGAGCTGGCGATGAATGCGCAGGCTGACATTGAACCGACTCATGACACGGCACGCGTTGCCACGCCAACCGTGCTGCGGGCGACACACCTCAATAAGTTCTATGGTGACCTGCAAGCCCTGCGGGACGTATCTTTTGACGTGCACCGTGGCGAGGTCGTCGCCCTGTTGGGCGCCTCCGGCTGCGGTAAAAGCACGCTGCTGAATATCGCAGCGGGCCTGGATTCGTTCGATCGCGGCGAATTGGAAATAGAAGGCAAGCCTGCAGCGCAATTCGAACAATGGCACAAACTGGCATATATGTTCCAGGAAGACCGTTTGCTGCCTTGGCGCACCGTGCGTGATAACGTGGAATTCGGGCTGGAGGCCCAATCACTGCCCCGCCACGAACGGCATGAGCGTGCGGAACAAGCCCTGCGCACCGTAGGACTGGCCGAGTTCGCTCAATCGTGGCCCCATCAGCTGTCCGGCGGCATGCGCAGCCGCGTCGCCCTGGCGCGCAGCCTGGTCGTCGAGCCCTCCATACTGCTGATGGACGAACCCTTTTCAAAGCTGGATCCGCACACGCGCAGCCAGATGCATCAGGAACTGCTGCGAATTCAGGCCGGTAGTGGCGCCACCATTCTGTTTGTCACGCATGACGTTGAAGAAGCCGTCGTGCTCGCGGATCGCATCGTGCTGCTGGAACCTCGTCCCGGCCGCGTCAAACAAATCGTCGACGTGCCTCTGGCCCGTCCTCGCTTGCCCACCGACCCGGACGCGGCCGAACTGACGCGTCAGCTCCGCCTGAAGGTGACACCATGACGCAAACCGCCACGCGCTCCTTGTGGATTCTGCTGAGTCAGCGTCTGTTCCTCGCGCTGGTCTTTATTGCCATCTGGGCGCTTGCAGCGTCGCGCATGCCGGCGTTTATCCTGCCCGGCCCCTCGAAAGTCTGGGCAGCCATGCAGGCCCTGTTCGCCACGCCCACGTTCCTGCACGACATCGGCATGACGCTGTATCGCGTAGCGATGGGTTTTGTCCTGGCCACCATCGTGGGCACGCCATTGGGCTTGGCGCTGGGATCGAACCGCACGCTGGCCAATTTTTTCGAGCCCCTGCTCTCGGTGACCAATACCGTCTCGTCGGCGATCTGGGCGGTATTCGCGATCATCTGGTTTGGGATATCGAACGCGACAACGATCTTTGTCGTCTTCATGACCGCCATGCCGCTGATCCTGACCAATGTATGGCAGGGATCAAAGAACGTAGACAAACAGCATATAGATCTGGCGCGCAGCTTTCGCATGTCGCGCACGCAAATCCTGCGCAAGATTTATCTGCCCACCATCCTGCCCTACTTTTTCTCTGGCGCCCGATTGGCATTCGGATTCGGCTGGCGGGTGTCGCTCGTCGCCGAAACGCTGGGCTCTTCTGATGGCATCGGATACCGGCTGCGTCAGGCAGCTGATCTGGTGCAAACAGACCAGGTATTCGCGTGGACGCTCACACTGGTCTTGCTGATGCTCGCCCTCGAGGGAGGGCTGTTGAAACCGATGGAACGCCGTTTGTTTCGCTGGAAACCGATTTAAAACTCAACGGAGTTTTTACGATGAACTGGAAAAAATATCTGCCCGTCACGCTGGCAGCAGCAGCCTTGTTTGCCTCTGCCAATGCCCTGGCCGCCGACAAAGTACGTATTGGTTATTGGAGCAGCGGTGTCAGCCTGGGCTATGGCTCAGTGCTGGAGGCCACCGATTTTCTGAAGAAGCAGAATCTGGACGTTGAATTCGTTCGCTTCCCCGATGTCAATGCTCCCTTGCGTGCATTGGCGTCGAACTCGATCGACCTGGCGTTTGGCGCGCCCGCTGCCGGCGTATTCAGCAGCGCCGCCGAAGGCGTTCCCATCAAGGTCTTTTCCGCAACCCAACCTGCCGACGTGCAATTCGTCGTACCCGAAGGCTCGCCCATTACGTCATTGGAACAGCTGCGCGGCAAGAAAGTCGGCATGTCACCGGCCGGCAGCTCTGTTGCTGTCATCGCCGGCGCAGTGCTGGACGGCAACTATGGCATCAAGAGCAATGACTTCTCGCTAGTGGGCGGCAACGAATCCCGCATCGCGCAATTCCTCGCGCAAAAGCAAGTCGATGCTGCGGCATTGCGTTCCGTCACGATCGCCCAACTGAGCGAACTGAAAGTCACTCGCCTGGGGTCGTTTGCCGACGAATGGAAAAAGCTGACCAAGAGCGACTCCGTGCCCTATATCGGCATCGGTGCCGTGCGCAGCGAATTCATCGCGCAACATCCCGATGTGGTGGCCCGTGTGCTGGCAGGCATGCGCAACACCCTGTCGTGGGGCGAAACGCATCGGGACGAAGTCGTGGAGATCCTGCAAAAGTCCGCCAACCTGCCCGAACAAGATGCCCGCGTCTACGCAGGCCAATGGTCGAACATGAACCGCGTCGCCTTCGAGCCGGCGGATATTGCCACGCTGAAACGCGAGCATCAGGTCTTTACAGAAAGCGGAATGATCAAGGGTGAACTCAAAGACGATCTTTTCATGACCGGTCCCTACGAACAATCCAAAACCATCAAGTAACACCACAAAGGAATAGCATGAGCAAAACCATGAAAGCACTGCTGTTGAGCGAACACGGCGACCTGGATCAACTGCAGGTCGTCACCGATAAACCCGCCCCCACCGCCACGGCAGGCCATGTGGTGATTCGCGTGGGTGCGTCCTCATTCAACTATCACGACGTATTCACCGTGCGCGGCATGCCCGGCATCAAGGTGCCGCTGCCTGTCGTGATCGGCCTGGATATGGCGGGTGAAATTGTCGAAGTCGGTGACGACGTGTCTGACTGGAAAGTCGGCGACCGCGTCCTGGTCAACCCGCTGAATCGCGCCAAGGGCCTGATGGGCGAGATGCTGGACGGCGGTATGGCCGAATACTGCCTGGTGTCCGCACAGCAACTGATCGCCCTGCCCGACCAAGTCAGCTATGAAGATGCAGCCGCCCTGCCCGTCGCCTATGGCACCGCGCACCGCATGCTGATCACCCACAACACCGTCAAAGCAGGTGATCGCGTGGTGGTATTGGGCGCCAGCGGCGGCGTAGGCACTGCCTGCGTCATCCTGGCAAAACTGCTGGGCGCAGAAGTCATCGCCTGCGCGGGCAGCGACGCCAAAGGCGAACAACTGCTGAAGATCGGCGCCGATCACGTCATCAATTATCGCGACACCGATTTCTCGAAATGGGCCATCGCGCAATATGGCAAACCCCAACGCCGCACCAACGAAGGCGGCGTGGATGTCGTCATCAACTTCACCGGCGGCGACACCTGGGTGCCTTCGCTGAAATGCCTCAAACGCGGCGGCACCTTGCTCGTATGCGGCGCCACGGCAGGCCATGATCCGAAAGAAGATCTGCGCTATGTATGGAGCTTCGAATTGAACATCAAAGGTTCGAACAGTTTCTACGATGACAACCTCAAGGCCCTGCTGGACATGGTGGCCGACGGCAGTATCAAGCCCGTTATCGATCGCGTCGTGCCACTGGAACAAGCCGCCGAAGGGCTGGCACTGATCCGCGACCGCGAAGTGCTGGGCAAGGTCATCGTCAAACCCTGATTTCGCGCCTGCTTACGAAATCATTTCCCTGAATCTTTCATCATCCATATCATGAGCGAAACCACACTCCCCACCAAAGAAGACATCCAGGCCCGCTTGCGCCGCGGCCCTTATCACGAGTGGCTGGGCATCGAGGTCCTGTCCGTCTCTGAGGGCGAAATCGAACTGTCCGCCAAATGGCGCGAAGAATGGGTCGTCAACCCCGAAGGCGGCTACACCCACGGCGGCATTCTTGCAGCCTTGGTCGATCTGACAGCCGACTGGGCACTCGTGTCGCAAACCGGACGCGGCGTGCCCACCATCGACCTGCGCGTGGATTACCACCGTGCCGCATTGCGTGGCGATCTGCACGCCAAAGGCAAAGTCATCAAATTCGGCTCGCAGGTCTCGATTGCAGAAGCCTACGTGTACGACGCCGACGGCAAACTGCTGGCCAGCGGCCGCGGCGCCTATTCCACGCCCAAGCCCAAGGCCTGATGCAGAGGTGNGTCCGGGGCCAAGGCGCCGGACNCACCATCCCACTCAGCCTCGAATTCTTTCCCATTGCCACGCCGTCCGTATCATGACTACTCTGAAGAACCTCGGTGATCTGATAGACCCCAAAGCCGATCCACAAAAAATCGCATTGATAGGACTGGATGGCAAAGTGGGATCGCCCGAGGCTGCGCGGCAATATACCTATGCTGAAGTCGACGATATCGCGCGCGGCGTTGCTCAGGCCCTGCATGCACAGGGTTTTCAAACCGGCGATCGCATTGCTGTCCTCGCTGCGAATTCAGTGCCCTATATCGCCACGGTGCTGGGCATCATGCGCGCCGGACTGATTGCAGTACCGGTCAATTTCAAATTTCCGCCAGCGCTGATCGAGTATGTACTACAGGACAGCGGTGCGCGCCTGGTGCTGCATGATCAGGCGCGCGCGGCGTCCATTCCCGGCCATATTCCCAGCGTGGCGCTGAATACGTCCGAGTTCGACGCCTGGCGTAAGCAGGGCAATGCGCCCTCCTATACGCCTGGCCATGACGATACGGCGCTCATGCTGTATACGTCCGGCTCCACCGGCAAACCCAAAGGTGTACGGCTATCCCACGCGGGCCAGTGGTGGACGGTCGAGACAAGGCAGAAGGCAACCCCTCTGACAGCCGAACGTGCGCTAATCGCTGCGCCGCTTTATCACATGAATGCGCTGGCGCTGGCTTTCCTGTCATTGGCCAGCCATGCGACGACGGTCTTGCTGCCTCAGTTCTCCGCCGCAGCCTACATCGATGCCATCGGCACCTATCGCTGCACCTGGCTGACCGCCGTCCCGCCCATGATTGCGATGATGCTGCGCGAACGCGATCTGCTGGCGCGCACCGATCTGTCATCCGTTAAAGTCATCCGCATGGGCTCAGCCCCGGTCAGCGCCAGCCTGCTGACACAGATTCACGCCATGTTTCCGGCCGCACGCGTCATCAATGCCTTTGGCACCACCGAAGGCGGCCCCGTCGTATTTGGCCCCCATCCAGCAGGATTGCCCACGCCGGCAATGTCGGTGGGTTATCCGCATCCCGCGGTCTCGGTACAACTGATGCCGGGGCCTGGCGATGGGTCGGAACAAGGCATTCTGACGTTGCGCAGCCCAGGCTTGATGCAGGGGTATCACCAACGCCCCGATCTGGCGTTGCCATTCACCTCCGACGGTCATTACATCACCGGCGACGTCTTTCGCCGCGATGCAGACGGTTTCTATTATTTTGTCGGCCGGCGCGACGATATGTTTGTCAGCGGTGGGGAAAACATCTACCCCGGTGAAGTCGAAAAAATGCTCGAACAGCATCCCGCCGTTCAGCAAGCCGCGGTAGTGCCCGTCGACGATGACATCAAAGGCACCAAACCCGTCGCATTCATCGTCTTGCGTGCCGGCCAACATGCCGACACCGAACAGATCAAACAGTATGCATTGGCAAACGCGCCTGCCTATCAGCACCCCCGTCAGGTCTGGTTCGTCGACGCCCTGCCTCTAGCCTCGACGAACAAGATCGATCGTCATCAATTGCTGGCAGAAGCTGCGAGGCGGCTGAGCATGGATCCTCAACATGTGAACTGATCCTGCACACGCCACCCTGTCATTGATAGCGCGATACAGACACTCGTGTATCGCTGACCGTTTAGATTAAAAGGACTCACCATGCGTTTTACGTTGATCAGCTTGATGACGGCTCTAACAGCAATCGCTCCTTTTTCCGTCGCGCATGCTTTGGACGAAGTCACGGTTGCATTGGCCATCCCGCCCGCCGTACACGACGGCGCGCCGTATGCCGCCGCGCAGGAACTCGGATTCTTCAAACAAGAGAATCTGGACGTCAAAACCATCGTCTTTCAAGGCGCAGGTGCACTGTTGCCTCAAGTCGCCAGCAAACGCGTGACCTTTGGCTACCCGACGTCTGAGCCCATCATCTCCAGCTATTTCAGCGGCAAAGACATTCTGCCACTACGCTATTTTTATAACGGCGTGCCATCCAATACGATGGAATTCGCAGTGCTCGCGGACTCCCCGATCAAAACCATTGCCGATCTGAAAGGCAAGCAGATCGGCGTAGGCGCGCTGACGTGGGGCACCATTCCCGGCGGACGTGCCGCCTTGCGCACGGCAGGACTCACCCCTGGCAAAGATGTCCAATACGTCGCGGTAGGCGCATTGGCTTCGGGCTTCCAGGCACTCAAAACAGGTCGCGTCGATGCATTGAATTTCAATAGCAGCTGGAACGATATGCTGGAAATGTCTGGCACCAAGATCCGCCGCATTGCTTATCCCGAGATCTTCAGCGAGACGGCGGGGAATGGATTCATCACCCACACCGATAATTTCCGCGATCATCCCGACTTGCTGGTCCGCTTTGCCCGCGCCTACACCAAGGCCCAAATCGCCTGCCAGGCGAACCCGGAATATTGCGTGCAGGCGTTCTGGCGCGCGAATCCCCAAGCAAAGCCCGCAGACGCGGATCCTGCGCGCGCGTTGGCCGATGCGACCACACTGCTGTCACGCCGCCTGAACCGCGTGCTCAACAAACCCGATGGCCAGCCCCGCGTGCCCGGCCAGTACGATTTGAAAGCGATTCAAGCCGGCATTCAAGCCATGGCAAACGCAGGCGAATATCCGTCGGCCGAGGTCCCCATCAACAACATCTTTTCAAACGATCTGATTTCGAAAATCAATGATTTCGATGCGCAGGCAGTACGCCAGCAGGCCCGGAGCGCGAAATGAGTCACCCACGCATTAACGTCAGCCCTGGCGATGCCGCCGTCGACGTACGCAGACGGATTCAATTGGCCGGATTCCAGCCAGGTCCGGTACAACTCGTTGCGACCTTGACGCATCCTGATGGCAGCCTCTGGCGCAGCGCGGCAGCTTTTGTGGTGGGCACCGATGGGATCGTAGATTTAGACGCTCAAGCGCCGCAGCATGGTGACTGGGCTGTCGCAGACGCCATGGCGACCGTGTGGTCACTGCAACGTCAATCGCCTCCCACCGACGCCACACGCTCCGAAGAAACCGAAACGCTGACCATACGGCTATCGGCCCGGAACGCCCAAGGCCAAACCGCACACGCCGAGCTCATACAACGATTTGTCGTAGATAACGTCACTCGGCGCGAGATTTCAGAGTCCGGCCTGGTGGGCACCTTGTTTACGCCGGGTGCGAAAGGCCCCCACCCTGTCATCATCGTCATGAGCGGATCGGGTGGCGGGATACCAAAACAGCGGGCCGCCTTGTATGCGGCCCATGGCTACACGGCATTCGCCTTGGGTTACTTCAAGGTGCCGGGCCTGCCCGACAGCATCGGGAACATGCCGCTGGAATATTTTCAACACGCATTGGCCTGGGTGCATCAGCATCTGCAACCGCAGAATGGCTTTGTCGCCATCACGGGCCAATCGCGCGGCGGCGAACTGTCGTTGCTGTTGGCCTCGCGCTTTCCCGATCAGATCAACGCCACCATCGCCTATGTCCCCAGCTCGGTGATTCACGGTACGCTGCGGGCCGGCGAGCCGGGCCAGGCCCCGGACTCACCAGTATGGACCTGGCAAGGCAAAGCCCTGCCCAACGTCTGGCAGAACAACGGCCAGGCAGACTGGAGTGCATTCCATCAACGCCCGAAAAACGGCGAAGCCGTACGCCAGGAACCCGCTTTTCACACCCCGATGCGCAATCAGGACGCAGTAGCCGCTGCACGCATTCCGGTCGAGCGGATCCGTGGCCCCATCATGCTGATCTCGGGTACAGATGATGGGTTTTGGCCGTCCTCCTGGTACAGCGAACAGATCCAAAAAACGCTGCGCGAGCATCACCACGCCTGGCCAGTCGAGCATGTGCGCAGCGATGGGGCGGGCCATGCGATAGGGTTACCCAACCTGCCCACGACCCTGATTGCCAAACCCCATCCCGTCGCACAGGTGGTCTTGACCGGCGGCGGCACGCCCGAGGCTAATGCGCGCGCCAATACCGCGTCCTGGTCTCGTGCCCATGATTTCCTCCGTGCAGCCATACGCGCACACCGAGACTCGCAAATCCAGACCGCTCGGCAGTCCGGCCAGGGGGCACAATGAGCGCGAGCCTGAGCCTGAGCGATGTCGGGCTGACATATCCCACTCGCACGGGTCTCATTCAGGCTCTGCAAGGCATAAATCTGCAGATCGAGGCGGGGGAGTTTGTCGCAGTGCTGGGTCCATCAGGTTGCGGCAAATCGACCTTATTGAAACTGGCCGCCGGCCTCTTGCCCGCCACAGAAGGCGAACTGCGGCTGGGTAGCGAACGTATTACTCGACCGAGCCGCCGCGCGGGTGTCGTGTTTCAAAAACCCAATCTCCTGCCGTGGAAGACCGTCCTGGACAATGTGCTGCTACCGGCCACGATGCTAAAGCTGCCCAAGGCGCCTGCTCGTGAGCGAGCTCAGCAATTGCTGGAGCTCGTCGGTCTGTCAGGCTTTGCAGGCAACTATCCCTATGAACTGTCTGGCGGTATGCAGCAGCGTGTGGGGATCGCTCGCATGTTGCTGCCCGATCCCGATCTGTTGCTCATGGACGAACCCTTTGCTGCGCTGGATGCCTTGAGCCGCGAAGCACTGACGCTAGAGCTTCAGCGCATCTGGAGCACACAGAAAAAATCTGTATTGTTCATTACGCACAGCATTCCAGAGGCGGTCTTTCTCGCCGATCGCGTCTTGGTCATGTCGCCCCGTCCAGGACGCATTATCGAAGACTACCGTCCAGGCCTGCCCCGACCGCGCACCCTCGAGACCCTGAACGACGCGGACTTCACCGCAGCCTGCCATCACTTGCGACGCCATTTCACCCATGCTCAAGCGACTTGATATCACTGCGTTTCTCTATCCGCTCATCAGCCTGGCTGTATTGGTCCTGGTGTGGCACATGGCCATCGAGATTTTCACCATCCCCGATTATCTGCTGCCACCGCCAGCATCCGTATTTTCCGCGCTGTACCACGGGCTGATTTCCGGAGAACTCTGGCCGCACATTGCGACGACGCTTGGGGAAACGCTCAGTGGTTACGCAATAGGATGCAGCCTGGCGATAATCATGGGCGCATTGCTGGCAGAGTCGCGCACCTTTGAACGATTCTTCTATCCGCTGCTGATCGGCCTGCAGGCCATGCCCAAAGTGGCCCTGGGCCCGATTATTCTGGTGTGGTTCGGCTTTGGCATGGCATCCAAAGTCGTACTGGTAGCGCTGGTCTGCTTTTTCCCACTGTTCGTCAACACAGTCAACGGCATCAAGCGCACCGATCCCGAACTGCTCGATGCATGCCGCGCTTTCTCCGCCTCACGCCTGTATCTGCTGCTGCACGTCAAACTACCTGCGGCATCAGGGGAAATTTTTTCAGGGTTGCAGATTGGTGTCTCGCTTGCTCTGATCGGCGCAGTCGTCGGCGAGTTTCTTTCCGCACAGCAAGGCCTGGGTTACTTGATCGCCTCGGCGTCCGTCAGCATGAGCCTGGCAACCATGTTCTCTGGCGTGTTGCTGCTTGCTGCGATTGGCTTGACAGGTTCATTGATCATGCGGGCGATCCATCGTCGCGTGGTTTTCTGGGAAGCGCGATCCGAAAAAACGGGCCGGTGATTCTGAGCCGCCGGTCCCGATGCCCGCCGTCGCACCGCAGCGCACTCAGGAGATGTCCTGCCCCACGTGCGCGCGCACGGCTTTCTGTACCCGCTTGAGGTCGCGAGACTCCATCGCATCGACAATATCGAAGTGCTCTTTGGCCGACTGCACGATACGCTGGTGAGTCACCCACTCACGCGCGGGAGCCGCCGGACCGCGCTTGCGCAATTCGTAGATCAGCGCCACCAACTCTCTATTGCGGCACATGTCGTACATGGCCGTGTGAAACGCCATGTTGACCTCGTACAGATCGAGCACAGTGCCAGATACCAGCAACCCCTGAAAACGCTCGGCCAACGTACGCAGTTCGGTCAGTTTAGCCTTGGTGATATGCGGCATCAGGTCCTCGACCGCCGCGACTTCCAGCAATTTACGTATGTCGCGAACCTGCTCGTCCCGTGTCACATCACGCTCGAACACATGGTAACCCCGGTTGGGGACATGGCTGATCACCCGTGTGCTCGCCAACTGATCCAGCGCACGACGCACCTCCAGGCGAGTCGCATCGTAACGCTCTTGTAGATCGATCTGCTTCAGCCAGGAGCCCGCACTGAAAACTCCTGCCTGGATGTCTTGCGCGATACGGTCGGCCAGATCGACTTTTTCTCCAACCGATTTGGACATCGGCTACTCCCGCGATTTGCCTAAAGCACACATTTTAATCTGAAGGTTCCCCCTCCAGACGCCAACGCAGACTCACCCCTCCCATCCCATTGGGCGCCAAGGCGGGGATCGCCTGTAACAGGCGCCGGGTATAGGCATGCCGAGGTTGGTCGAAAATCCCGTCGCGTCCGCCCTGCTCTACGATTTCCCCTTCGCGCATGACAATGACCCGGTCGGCCACTTGCTCGACCACGCTGAGATCATGGCTGATGAACAGGCAGGAGAACCCGTGCTTTTCCTGCAATTGCGCGAATAATGACAGCACCTGTGCCCTGACCGTAACGTCCAATGCGGATACCGGCTCATCGGCAATGACAAACGCAGGCCGGCGCACCACGGCACGTGCGATGGCCACCCGTTGCCGTTGCCCTCCTGAGAGCTGGTGCGGATAACGTGAGGCGTACTCCGACCCCAGGCCCACCTCCGTCAATACCTCATCCAGACGCATGCGCTTCGCTCGCCCGTCCAACTGGGGCATAAAACGCAGTCCTTCGCCAACCAGTTGACCGATAGTCATGCGGGGGTCTAACGACGAATACGGGTCCTGAAACACCATCTGGCAGTTCATTCGATAATCGCGCCACCCAGGCGAGCCTCGCCGAATGGATTGCCCCCGAAACCGCACCTCGCCTGACGACGCCTTGAGCAGACCCGCTATCACGCGCCCCAACGTCGTCTTGCCCGATCCCGATCCCCCCACAACGGCGACCACCTCGCGCGGGCGCACCTGCAGATCGATCCCCTTCAAGGCACGCATCCCCGCCGATCGGGAAAACAATCTCCGCCGCCCGGCATAATCCACCACCAGATTACGCACTTCGACCAGTGGGGCCTCGGCCACAGGAGGGCGAGCAGGCATACGCCTGGGCATCGCGTCCAATAGTTTGCGCGTATAAGGATGGCGTGGCGCGGCCAGAATCAACGGCGTATCACCCGACTCAACGACCTGGCCTTTTTCCATCACCACAATGCGATCGGTGTAGCACGCCACCATTGGCAGATCATGGCTGATCATCAAGAGGGCCGTATTCTGTTCGCGGGCCAAAGCGCCCATCAATTCGAGCACGTCGCGTTGCACCACCGCATCCAGCGCCGTAGTGGGCTCATCCGCAATCAACAGCGCAGGCTCCAACAGCATGACGGATGCCAGCATCATTCGTTGCCGCATACCGCCCGAAAACTCATGGGGCCAGGCCTGCATGGCCGCCTGCGGATCCCGTATGCCCACTCTCGCAAGCATGCTCAGGATGCGCTGAGTACGTGCCTTCACGTCCAGATCCCGGCGATGCAATGCCACGCCCTCATCTAGCTGACGGCCGATCGACATCGATGGATTCAATGAGGTCATCGGCTCCTGAAATACCATGCCGATACGAGCCCCTCGCAGGGTGCGCAGTGTCGCGGCGTCGGCCTTGGCAATATCAATACCATCAAAGAGGATCGAACCACCGGATTGCACGAGAGGAGCGGGCGTCAATCCGATCACGGCGCGGGCTGCTTGCGTTTTTCCACTGCCCGATTCCCCAACAATACCTACCCGCTCGCCAGGAGCGACCTCGAAAGAAACACGCTGGACGATTTCACGTCCGCCCTGGCCTACCGCGATGCTCAAATCGGCCACAGACAACAAGGGATTCACATCGCACTCCTCATCCGGGGATCCAGTCTGTCGCGCACGGCGTCACCCAGCAGGTTAATACCCAACAATGCCACGGCGATACACACGCCCGGCAATATGGACAGGTAGATGGCTTGCGCCAGGAAGGGTCGCGCCGAGGCCAGCATGTTGCCCCAGGTAGGTGCGGGAGGCGGCACTCCCAAGCCCAGAAAGGACAGCGCGCTTTCTGACAGAATGACCCACCCGAACATCGATGTCGCCAGCACGGTCAGTGGCGCCACACAGTTGGGCAATACATGCCTGAACATCGTGTAGGTCTCGGAGTTGCCCAGCACACGAGAGGATTCGATAAACTCGCGCTCTCGCAACGACAACACCGTGCCACGCACGATGCGGGTTACCGAGGGGGTATAGGCCAGTCCCAGCGCCAAAATGATGCCGTATTTATTCGCCCCTACGATAGCCAATAGCCCTAGCGCCAACAACAGACCGGGAAACGCCAGCAAGGCGTTGTTAAAGGCCATAATCACTCGATCCGTCCACCCTCGTGCAAAGCCGGTAATCGCTCCGATAATCGTGCCGGCGATAATGGCCAATGCCACCGTGGTCAGACTGATCCAGACACTGCTCGTCGCGCCGGCCATCAATCGGGAGAGCACATCCCGGCCGAACTCGTCCGTCCCCAGCCAGAACTCGCCGCCAGGCGGCTTCAGACGTGCAGCAAAATTGATCCGCAATGGATCGTGCGGTGTCCACACCGAACCAATCAACGCAATCAGCACAATCACGCCGACGATCGCACAACCGATCACCGCGTTTGCGGGAAATTTTCTCTTGGTCATTCTGCCGCCACCTTGGGATCAAAGAACGGATAACAAAGGTCAATGACGAGGTTCACCGCGACATACACCACTGCCACAAACAACAGGCAACCCTGAATGACGGGATAATCACGAGAAAAAATGGCATCGACCAGCAGACGGCCCAGACCCGGAATCGTGAATACCGTCTCGACCACCGCAATACCCCCCAGCAAATTTCCCATCACCAAACCGATGAGCGTCCAAGTCGGACCAAATGCATTGCGAAAAGCGTGATGAATCATCACTGAGGATTCACGTAATCCTTTGGCACGGGCGTGGGTGATGTAATCCAGACGCAGTACTTCCAGCGTGCTGGCTCGCGACATGCGCATCAATACCCCGATTTCATGCAGAAACAGCGTCAATATCGGCATCACCAAATACAGCAATCCCGATCGCCAGTCAGTACCGATATCCACATACCCGACGACAGGCAGCCATTCCAGCTTTACGCCAAAGAAGATCAGCAGCAGCAAGCCCAGCCAGAACGAAGGAATAGACACCAGCAGGGTGGCCGCACTCACCAGTACCAGATCGGGCGTCCGGTTCTGCCTCCAGGCCGCTATCATGCCGGCGGGCACCGCAACGACACTGGCAAAGAACACGGCGGCCACCACTATGCGGGCGCTTATCAGAAACCGGTCCC
This sequence comes from Bordetella muralis, assembly GCF_965139205.1. Lineage (GTDB taxonomy): Bacteria > Pseudomonadota > Gammaproteobacteria > Burkholderiales > Burkholderiaceae_B > Bordetella_A > Bordetella_A muralis. Next base: position 105,860 of record NZ_CBCSIU010000009.1, on the reverse strand, counting down.
ACACCAACGGCAGGACCGGCTGGCCGGTACTGATGGATATCCCCAGATCTCCAGATAGCAGGTTGCCGACCCAGATACCGAACTGCACAAACAAGCTGCGATCCAGTCCTAGCGAGGCGCGTAAATCCGCCAATGCCGCTGGGGTCGCCAGATCACCCAGCATCAATTGCGCCGCATCGCCTGGGATCAGGCGGATCAGGACAAACACGGCGACAGCCACGATGACAAGCGTGGGAATGGCCATGACAATCCGAGCAAGACAAAAACGCAGCATGTCGCTACTCCATTATCATGAGTTGTCGTTTCTATCTGCGGGCTGCTTGCCCACTATGGCGGCACGCCGCTGTTTCAGCGCATTGGCAAGGAAGTCCTGTACCGTATCCACGCACAGCAATCCCTCATGCGGCACGTTCTCGACAATATCCAGCTTGACATCGATACCTGCGCGCACGAATGATTGACGCAAGCTCTCCAGACGTGCAGGGCGGGTGCTGCCGGCATCGTTAGCGCCCGGCATATAGAACTTTCCGCCCTCTTGATGCGTGATTTCCCATGTTTCGAGATCGGCGGCTCCCACCACCATATGCACGGCTACTTGCTTTAAAGCATCGATATTCAAAGCTTTACCGAACTGCTGTTCCATATCGCGCACCCCGACCCACCAATCACGATCGGCGTCGAGCAAGGTCACCGATCCTGGCGCACCGATGGACACGGTCCACAGACGCTCGGGATGCAGCAACGCAAATCGGTTAACAAACTGTCCGCCGCCGGAATAGCCAAACAGCGCGAAGCGGCTGAAGTCACAGCCGAATTTCGCCCCTATTTCATCCACCATATCAAGCAGAATATGGTCATAGCGCAGCTCGCCTTCTTTGATCTGTTTGAAGCCGTCGCGGTTGCCGTCGCCCAATACGCCGACAGGAAACAGTGGACACAACACAATGCAGTCATTCCAGCGCGCGAACTCGGCAAACGCGTCACGATATTCGACAAAAGCACGGCCCGTGCCATGCACAATCACCACCAGTTCCATCGGATGCTCGGCGATGTCAATGTGCGGCGGTACATACATGCAATACGAAAAGCGCGGATCGCTTTTAGACGCAAATATCGTGGCCTTGCCTAGATCGTAAAGCGCACGAGCGCGGTCAGTATTGGTAACGGGAACAAGCATGGACATCCTCGAATGAGCAAATGACATCGCCGGGCTGGCACCGGGCATTATTTATTTATGCATAAATTGGCGCCAATTTTAGTTGGATAAATCCATCGATGACAAGAAAAGAATCAGTGCGAGACCATTCCAGCGCCTGATTACCCGGCCTTGTAGCTCTTCAGATGCAGGCTAGTCTCAGTCGCCGCGATCCCTTTGATGAGCCGTACGCGCTCCAGGACCTCCGACATTTCGGTAATGCTCTGCGCTCGCAATTCGGCCAACAGGTCCCAACGCCCATTCGTGTCGTGCAACGCCGCAACGCCGGGCTCGCCGAGTAATACGCTGATGACTCGACGAGTCTCATTGCCATCGATGGCAATACTCATCCATGCCGATATTTGCGCGGGCTGCACATCGGGTTGCAACCGTACCGTATAGCCGACAATGATGTTTTCGGCTTCCAGACGGGCGATACGGTTATTGATGGTGCCGCGTGAAACGTCCAGACGCTTGGCAAGCGTCGCCACCGACTCTCTTGCGTTGGCTCGCAGCAATCCGAGTAATCGTTGATCGAGATCGTCCATTCTCATTTCGTCAATTCTTGGTGCCAGTTTGGCATCTTATCGTGGTTTTCTGTACGGGATGCAGACTATTTCTTGACAGTGATACGCATCAGAATTTCAGGTATGAACAACGGAGCAAACCATGACATTATTGCTGACCACTCCCGATGTAGTATCCCTGATCCAACGACGAACGCTGCCTGGCTTTCTGCGGCAATTGGAACAAGCCATCCATGACGACTTCCTGCGCTGGCCGGAATTCGATAAGTCCGCCCGGCCGGCAGCGCACTCGCCGCACGGTGTGATCGAACTGATGCCTGTGGCCAATGCTCAGTTGTACAGTTTCAAATACGTCAATGGCCATCCCAAAAATCCTCTGTCGGGGTTGCCTACTGTCATGGCTTTTGGCGCCCTGGCGGAAGTATCCACGGGTAAACCATTACTGATCAGCGAGTTGACCCTGACCACCGCGCTGCGTACCGCTGCCACCTCTGTCATGGCCGCCCGCGCATTGGCACGCGACAACTCACGTTCGATGGCCTTGATTGGCAACGGCGCGCAAAGCGAGTTTCAGGCATTGGCCTTTCATCACCTGCTAGGTATCTCCGAGCTGCGTGTCTACGACATCGATGCCGCAGCGACTCGCAAACTGATCGACAATCTCGCCCCGACGGCCGGCCTAAAAGTGATCGTCGCAAATAGCGCGGCCCAGGCCGTACGTGGTGCCGACATCGTGACCACCGTCACCGCCGACAAAACCCATGCCACCATTCTGACACCCGAAATGATCGAGCCCGGCATGCATCTGAACGCGGTCGGCGGAGATTGCCCTGGCAAGACCGAACTACATCGTGACATCCTGGCTCAGGCGTCGACCTTTGTAGAGTTTGAACCTCAAAGCCGCATTGAGGGCGACATCCAGCAAATGTCCGCTGATTTTCCAGTCACAGAATTATGGAGAGTGCTGCGCCAGGAGGTCAAAGGCCGCACCAGCACTGATGAAGTCACCGTCTTTGACTCAGTCGGCTTTGCCATGGAGGATTACTCCGCCTTGCGTGTACTGTATACCGAAGCGCGCGAACAAGGTATCGGCCAAGAGGCGACACTGATCCCCGAATTGCAAGACCCCAGAAATCTGTACGCCACGCTGGTCGCTCAGACCGAGCGTCAGGCACCTGCTCGACGCGCTGCGTAAATCACGAGGCAGGTTGCGGCGCTGCCAGACAGGGCCGCAACCTGAAGTAATTACTCCTTCTTGCTCACTTCCCAGGCTCTGGGCTTACGCAGCGCCCACGGCTTATAGCCCTCCACACTGTCACGGAATGCCCCGACGTCCGCGCCGTTATAGAGAGGGATAGTCGGGATGTCGCTCAGAAACATGCCATGCAATTGATCGAAGATCGATTTACGTTTCTCTCGATCCAATTCCTGCGCCGCCTGTTCGATCAATTTGATGGCTTGTGGGTCGTCCCATACTTTGCGCGGCTGCGTCGCCTTGTCTCCGGACACGGCTTCATAGCTTTGCGCTGGGTCCATGCGCGGTGAGTACGGTTGCACCAGCATCTGATATTTCCCTGTCACGTAGCGGTCCTGCAATGCGCCCCACTCCATGACATCCAACCGTACGTTGATTCCGACCGACTGCAGCATGGCCTGTACCAATACCGCCGCGTTATACGACTGTGCGTAGCGCCTGGAGGCGATCAAGGAAATCGGCTGCCCCTGATAACCGGATTCTTGCAGCAGTTTCTGCGACAACGCAGGATCATAGGCCCAGCCTTTTCTCTGCACATCATCAAAGTAGCTGGAAGCCAAGGGCACGATGGAATTGTTCCAGGGCGCGAGCTTTTCGTTCACCGCATCGGCCAACTGCACATAATCAATCGCGTGCGCAATCGCTTCGCGCAGCTTTGCATTGCTCAATACGGCATCACGAGTCTGAATGAGCACACCGGTCATTCCCAACGTATCGGCATGCGCCACAGTGATACCGGGCGACTTCTGCATTTCCGGCACATCGGTGTTGGACAGATCGGAAATGATGTCTATGTCTTTGCGTTGCAGGGCCAGCTTGATGGTCGATTCGTCAGGAATGATGACAAAACGGACTTCGTCGACCAACGGACGCTTGGACCCGGTAAACCCGTCTCGCACACCGCCTTCTGGCCCCGTGCGATTGGCATAGTCCTTGAATTTCTCCAGGCTGATATATTCTCCGCGCCGCCATTCTTTGAGCTCGAATGGACCCGTGCCGATGGGATGATCCCAGGTCCCGTCTGCGCGTACGGAGTCACGATGCAAAATGCCGGCGCCACCACAGTCCAATCGCGACAGGCTGTTCAGAAACAGGCCATTGGGCCGTTCCAGCTTGAATATCACGGTATCCGGATCGGGAGTTTGCACGTCTTCGACTTTCACCCCATCACGGCCATCGAATTCTGTTCGGCAGCGCCAGCCGGTCTTGGGATCCATGTAATGCTGCCAAGTCCACAGCACATCCGCCGACGTCAGCGTCGTGCCGTTGTGGAACTTCACGTTCGGCCGCAGCTTGAATGTGTAGGTCTTGCCGTCTTCGCTGATTTGCACCGATTCGGCGAGCTGTGGCTTGACGTCACCGTTCTCACCAAAGGCTACCAGTCCTTCGACGATATGCTGCACAACAGTATCGCTATTCGCGTCGCGATTCACCCCGGGCTGCGTCGACCGGATATCTGCCGTCAAGGCGATGCGCAACGGCGTAGCAGCATATGCTGTCGAACCCAGGACGAGAGCCAGACACGCGGCGGTCATGCACTTTGACATAGTGCTCATCTTTCTACTCCCTCGATAACTGTTGTTGAGTATGTTGAGTCATCTGCCTTCCCCCATTGATAGAGCGAGCTTGAGGCACCGGGGCCTCAGCGCTTTACCATCCCGGTCAGATCGGGATGGCGCAACAAACCGCTATTCACGTTGACGCTGCGCTGTACCGTCATTCGATCACCATCGAATGTGCACACCACCGTGTCCTTGAAAGCCGTTTGCGGAAAAATCCAGGTCATCTCCAATGTGTGCGCGCCGGCCCATCGCGCCATTGCAACGACGGGCTCTCGATCAAAGGTATAACCGTGATGCAAATCCTGCCCGGGCATGCTCGTGACAGACTCTATCCACTGTCCCAGACCGGCCCGTATCTCGTGTGACCCATTGGCGTCGGTCAATTGAAAGCGGCATTCACCGTCAACAAATATGAGCCGGATCGATTCAACCCCTGCGGCATTGGGATCAATGACGTAGCTTTTCCCAGCTACCGTGCCTTGCTGGTCTGAATACCCCGCAGACGGCGCCGAAGGCTCGGCCTGCCAGACACGCAGACGCTGAGCCAGGCGGCCATCCGCCGCGGCATCCGGCATCGGCGCTGCCAAAAAGGCAGGCACGAGATATTGCTGCACATAAGGCAGCAAGGTCGCGCTTTTGTCTATGGCCGCCGTGATGGCCAATGTGACATCATGCTCGGGAAAGACCGTGACCAGCTGGACGAATACACCTATGGCGCTGTAGGCGCCTGCCGGCCGTATTTGCCAGTGATAACCATAGGTGCTATCCGGTCCGCCTTGAGCACGCGTGGAGTCATGTACCCAGCGTTCCGGCAAAATCTGCGAGCCATTCCATCGCCCACCCTGAGCATGCAGCAGACCCAGCTTTAACAGATCGGCAGTCCGCGCCGTCAAACCGTTGCCCCCGGGATTAATGCCATCAGGCCCCACCGACCAACGCTCATCACGGATACCCAGCGGCTCGAACAAGCGCGGCTTCAGATAGGCATGTAATGTCTGCCCGGTGATTTTGGTCAGGATAGCCGATAGCATGTAACTGGCCGCGCTGGTATAGACGTACCGCGTGCCCGGCGCGTAAACCAGGGGTATTTTGAAAAATTCCGCGGTCCAGCTACTGGCAATATTCCGCCATACAGCGCCTGACACCCCCTGGGCGTGTCCTGTACGCATCGTCAACAGATCGCGCACTGTCATGGCCTGCAACCATTCGCTGGGATCGGTAGGCACCTCATCAGGGAAAAAGTTCACTACCTTGTCCGAGAGACTCAGTCGCCCTTCGCCAATGGCCAAACCAATGGCGCAAGCGGTAAAGCTCTTGGCCACTGAATGCAAGACGCGCAGCCGGTCAGAGCGATACGGCCAACGCCACCCCTCGGCGGCGACCTTGCCCTGTCGATGCAGCATGAAACTATGGACATCCAACCCGGCGGACTCCAGCTGATCGAGGAAACGGATGATCTGATCCCCGTCTATTCCCACCGACGACGGGGCTGCACGTAGTAAACCATCGTCGAAAGCCAGCTCTGTTGCGCCAGGAACGGCGTCAGACCGGCCATCCTCGACGTTCGTACTCTGCATGCGTAACCTCTCTATGGGGCGGTCGTTTGGATATGTCATTACGGTAACACATTTTGGCGCCAATTTTATTCACAAAACCGCGCCGCTGTCGGCAAAAACAACATGCCGCTGAAAACAAAGAGCCCACCGGCAACGGTGGGCTCTTTGTTTATGCGCTACAAGCGCGTGCGGCAAGCCGTCAGGCGATCAATCTGCATCCGCAGCCAGGAATTCGAACCCCATAGTGCGGGCCTGATAGTACAGTCCGCCATCCTGCACGATCAAGAATGCCGCACGCGCATCCCCATCGTTGTGATGCGAATGCGCAGCCCCCGCCGGCGTCACCAATGTTGCGCCAATTGTCCAAGGGCACGTCTGCCCGTCAACCCGGGAATAGCAGCCATGCCCGGCTACGACTAATGTCAACGCAGCCGAGTTATGCCGATGCGCAGATTGATGACAATGTGCAGGCAAGGTGTTTAACGACAGCGTCAAATTAGTCATCAAGTTGCGGCTGCTTTCATGTGCTTGTGCAGAAAAAACCACCGCCATCCCCGACGTGCCGGCATCTGGCGTGGTTCGATAAATCGTCTCTATCTGATCCGCAATATCATGGGCCCGAAAGATAACCGCCCCTGCCTCATGACACGGCGATGCCATGGGCGCCGCCTGTAACCCATGATGCGCCAGCATCGGCTCGTCTGTCACCAGCCACGCCACGCAGGCAACGTCGCCAGCGTTAGCCAAGTGGTGTTTTCCCGCCGGCAAATACAGCACATCGCCGGCAAAGAGCCGTTGATCGGCCTCGCCCGCCAAATCGGCAATCTGTAGCGTTCCGCTCATCACATACCAAATAGAGCCGCTGGCGGCGAAATCTGCCTCCAGAGTATCGCCCGCATTAACGCGCGCGTACCGGGCCAACATGAACGGCGTCGTGGCGGGATACGAGGTCGCCAGGGCTTGCGACTGATCACACTCGACATAACCTGTCTCGGTATCGGCCTGTAGAGCCATCCTCACCGGTTCCGAAAAAATCCCAGCCGGCACCTCAGGCAAATGGATGTTGAACGCATTAGCCGAGTTAAAGTAACGCGCACGGCGCTCGGCAGCAGATTCCGGGCGGCTCGCCGTCCCTACGCCAAGCGCGGCCATGGATGGACTGTGCAGAGGCTTACTTCCAGAAGACATAGCGCTTTTCCAGCAAATTAATCGTGCCAAAGAAAATCAGACTCGCTGCCGACGCCACAAATATCGCGGACCATACTTGAACGAAATCAATCTGCAGTACCGCTTGATATATCGTCCACCCCAGACCGCCCGTGGCCCCTAGCATTTCGGTAACGATAGCTACGATCATGCTGCGTACAGTCGAGACCCGCATGCCAGCCGCCGTCAGGGGAATCGCGGCGGGCACCCGCAGCCGCCACAAAATAGCGGCACGATCGGCGCCGAAACTGCGCATCAGATCGACCGCTCTCTGGTCCACGCGATCCAGGCCAGCCAAGGCGTGCAAGAACACCGTAAAGCCCACGGCTAGTGCAACCATGATGACCTTGGACTCAGGACCGATGCCAAACCACAGCAGAATCAAGGGCGCATAGGCCACTACAGGCACGGAATTCAACGCGGTCGCCGTGGGGAGCAATACACGGCGAAAGGCGGGCAACATCGTCAATATCACTGCCAACAGCATTCCCCCGGCCGAGCCCAGGAAAAATCCGCCTATTGCCTCCATCAGCGTCAGCGCAGCGGCATGACCCAAAGATGTTCGCTGGTCCACGATGGCGGCCAGAATACTGCTGACGCTCGGCAACACATAAGCGGGAAGGTCAAACACTCTCGCTGAGGCTTCCCACAATATCGCAACGCCGGCCAGCCCCATCAGTGCACGCGCAGTCGCCCTCGACGGACGTAAACGATTGAGGTTCACAGCTCGCTTCTCCAGAAAACCACTCGACGCTCTGCTAATGCGACCAGCCCATAGAACGACGTCCCCAGCAATCCTGACATCAGGATAGCCGCCCATAGGGCAATGACCTGCTCGTTGTACATCGCCTGCAACAACAACACCCCCAGCCCTGTGGTATCCCCGAACCATTCCCCGGCGATCGCGCCCAACAAGCTCAATGTGCACGCCAACCTCAACGCCACGAAAATCTGCGGCAAAGCAGCGGGCAGTTCCAGGCGAAACAGCAGCTGCCAGCGCGTTGCGCCGAAGCTCCTCAGCAGATCGACCTGCCGTTTATCAACCGCGTCCATGCCATTTAACGTATTCACGGTGACAGGAAAAAAGGTCAAGTAGAACGCGATCAACGCTTTCGCCAATATGGTGTTCCCGAACCACAATACGACGACGGCGCCAAATGCGATGACAGGTATCGTCTGCGAAATCACAAACAGAGGGAAAATCACCTCACGTAGGGCGCGCGACTGCTTGAACAACACGCCGTTGGCCACGCCCACCACCACACCCATCGCGAAACCCAGCAACGTTTCGCTCATCGTTCGAAGAAACCCCGCGATATAGGCATCCGGCACTGAAACGATGGACATGACGATGTCCGACAGGCGCGGCAGGTAGTACGGCTTGATATTGCCTGCCACCACCACGCCCTCCCATAGTGCAGCGGCGACCAGGATAGCTGCCGCCCCACGCAACACTGTCAGCGTGCACGACCTGAACATCGCGCTCGCACGGCTCATGGACGGCGCTCCTCGACCGGGATTGCCTCTAGAAAGCGCCCGTCAAATACGGCGGCGACATCGACGGGCTTGGTGAGGACCTTGTTCTTGAGCAAAAACGCCTCGGTCGCCTGGATTGCCTTTGGATCGATCCAGAACAATCCTTCGGTCTTGGCCTGCCCTTGCGTCATCAAACGATAGGCCTCGGTCAGCATGAATTCCTGATGGGCGCGATCCAGGGTGGGAGCTACCTTCATCACCGCGTCGACCGCGTCCTTGGGATGCGTCATGGCATCGCGCCACCCTCGGATGGACGCGCGCAGGAATTTCGTAATCAACTCAGGCTGTTCCTGCGCCGTTTTCTTGGACACAATCAACGTATCGCGAGGGAAAGTCGCACCATAATCCTCGGCCACGAACGTGCGCAGATTATCCGCCCCCATGCGTTGTTTGATCGTATAAAGCTCGTTGTACCAGGTGGCGGTAGCCACATCGACATCGCCATTGACGAATGGCGTGACGCTGACTTGTTGCGGCTGGATATCGACCTTGCTGCGGTCCACGCCATTGTTGGCCAGCATGCCAAACAACACATAGTTTGCGCCGGTGAACCACGCGGTCACTTTCTTACCTTCAAAATCCTTCAGCGTTTTAACGGGACCGTCTTTACGTGTCACAAAAACGAACGGCGTTACCTGATGCGAGACGCCTATCGACACAATAGGCATGCCCTTGTCGATCGCCGCCATCACGCTATCGGTGCCGCCAGACAGGCCGAACGTATCGGCGCCGGTCGCCACCAGGTTCTCGGTCAGGAGATTGGGGCCACCGGGATTGATGGTCAGGTCAATGCCCTCATCCTTGTAGTATCCCTTTTCCAAGGCGTAATAAAAGCCCGCAAACTGCGTCTGCGGCAGCCATTTCAAGCGCAACGTCGCTTTCATCAGATCTGCCGCCTGGGCCGTAAAAGGCGCCAATGCAGCCAGACCCAACGTAGCCGAAGCTGCCAATACTGCCAATGTGCATCGTTTGTTCATGATGGAATCCCGGCAAGCACTACACAAAAGACTGGAGGAAGGGCCAAAGCGACTTTCCCCTCTATTACGAATCAGATCGCCATTGGCAACCGTCAACTCAAAATGGCCGCGAGCCCGCCACTGTCGTTCTATGCATGACCCGCCGATATTTGTTGTCGTCGTAGGGCGTCGCGCAATGCATGGTGCAACGGTTGTCCCACAGGATCAGATCGCCTTGCTGCCAGCGGTGACGGAATACGAACTCGTCCTTGATGGCATGCGCGTTCAGTTCCGCCAACAACGCATCCGACTCGTCTTCAGGCAGATCATTAATGCACTTGACGATGTCTTGCCCCACATACAGGGACAGCCGTCCCGTTGTGGGATGCGTGCGTACCACGGGTTGGATCACGTCTGGCGTACGTGCCTTCTGCTCGTCGGTCAACGGTGCACGGTCAGCAAAGGCCTTGCCGTAGTAGCCTGCGTACGAGTGGGTAGCGCGCAGGTTTCGAATGCGTTTCTGCATTTCTGCTGGCAGCCCCTCGTAGGCCAAATGCATGCTCGAAAACAGGGTGTCGGCGCCTTCCGGTGGCACCTCTACGGCATATAGCAAAGACCCCATGCTGGGCTCGGCCATATATGACAGATCCGAGTGCCAGTTCCAGCCTTCCTTATGGTTACCGATGGGTTTCCCATTCTCGCTCACATTGGACAGCACATAAATTTCAGGCAAACCCGTCGTCAGAAACTGCTTGAGTACGTGTGTCATCAAGGGACCAAATCGACGGCTTATCTCGACATGACGCTCATTGGACAGTGTCTGATTGCGCACCAGGATGAGAGAGTGTTTGTCCAATTCCTCGACCAATGCATCGATGGCGTTATCACTATCTGGCGATGACAAGTCCAGATCCAACACCTCCAGGCCAAAACCAGGATGCAGCGGACGGGTATTCAACGTCAAGGGTTCCTCGAGCGTAGACAGAAGCGATGTGGAAAGCATGATTAATTCCGATAGGTAGGATCCTGACGATCCAATTGACGAATGAAAGCAGGCCACTCGCGCTCGCCCGCCACCAGGATGTCGCCTTTCATTTCCCAGAACTGTCTGGCGGCCTTTTCGCAGACCTCGTGAGAAGGCAACACCAGGGGGCCCGCCCCGCCTGCCACCGAGGCCTGCATCTGCAGCTGTATCTGGGCCGCGCGCTCGAAGTAATACAGCAGCATGAAGGCCTCTCCCGGTGTACGCCCCACGGTCAACAAGCCGTGATTGCGCATCAGCATGACGGGATGCTGAGCGAAATGCGCAATCAATCGCTCCTGCTCGTCCAGATCGATCGCCACGCCCTCGTAGTCGTGAAACGCCTGGCGCTGATAAAAGCGCATCGCGAACTGCGACAGCGGCAGCAAGCCGTCCCGCTGGGCAGAGACAGCAATACTGGCATCCGAATGCGTGTGCAGCACGCAGACTGCATCATGGCGGCTTTGATGAATCGCGCCGTGAATGACGAAACCTGCGGCATTGACCTGGTAAGGCGAATCACAGAGCTTTCGGCCATGGACATCGATACGCACGAGGCTGGATGCTGTGATCTCCTCGAACAGCATGCCATACGGATTAATCAGAAACTGATCGTCAGTGCCGGGTACGCGCAAGGAAATATGGTTGTAAATCAAATCGTCCAAGCCCAATTGCGCCACCAACCGATAGCAGGCGGCAAGGGACACACGGGCCTCCCATTCGGCTTCGCCATACTGCTCTCGGCCAAGCTCGACCGTGTCGGACGTCAATTGAACAGGCGCTAAGGTGATATTCATCATGGCGTTCAATGCCCTCCTTTGCTGCGCTCGCTGGCGGTAAAGGACTTCATACTTTCTTCCTCAATCGCCTCCAGCAATACACGCTTGAGTTTCATGAATTCGGCGGAAGTGACGATATCTGCACGGCGTGGGCGGGGCAGAGCCACCACTTGCTCCATCTTTACTTGTCCTGGCCGCGACGTCATGACGAGCACGCGATCCCCGAGAAAGATCGCCTCGTCCACATCGTGAGTGATGAACAAGATCGTGCGCCTATGCTTTTGCCAGACGTCGAGCAGCCAACGCTGCATCATCGTGCGCGTCAAGGCATCCAACGCGCCAAATGGCTCATCCAACAACATCAGATCGCGGTTGAACATGAACGTCCGCATCAAGGCGACGCGCTGACGCATCCCGCCGGACAGCTCGTGCGGATACTGTTTTTCGAACCCCGCCAAACCGAATTCGGGCAACATATCGAGGGCCGCGCGGCGCGCATCGGCACGGCGGGCGCCTTCCAGTTCCACAGCCAGGATGGCGTTATCGATCACGGTCCGCCAGGGCAGCAACAGATCCCGCTGCGGCATGAAGGACACCTTGCCCAACAGGTCACGGGCTTTGCATGGTTTACCCAGGAACTCGATGCGCCCGCCCTCATCGGGCTCTTCCAAACCGGCAACGATATTGAACAGCGTGCTTTTCCCGCAGCCGCTGGGGCCTACAACGGTCACGAACTCGCCGGGGGTGATGGACACACTCAGATCGCTCAACGCACGCGTCTTGCCGAATGTTTTAGACACGCCGGCCAACGCCAACAGCGGCGCACGCCCGCCTGTTTCAACGTCGTATTGCACGGCGACGGTACGGCTGTCGGGCATGAGTGAGTCCATATTTATATGTATGCAAAGTCTGTTTATGTGTATTTCTTAATGCGATCGTCAGCATAAAAACTGCCGTCTACGATTTCTTAAGCAATACCCATGCCAACCTTTTCACATAGAGAACTTGGATTTTTCCTTTGGAAATGGCTCTTTTTCGGTGCAATCCTTGGTGCATATATTGTTCAGACATGTGCATCCCACGCTTTTGTTCTTGTATACATTAGTAGCTAAAATAGCTGCACACATTGCCCCAACAATCATCCGACGAGCCCGCCGACTCGCTCCCTTGTTTAGAGAGACCCAAGTGAAGGTAGACTTCTTGTCGTCCGCAAAAACATCCGGACAGTCTTCGACGCGCACCGTATTGCCTCATCACCGCCCCGACATGAAACCCGTTCAGAACCGCTCAGAGCAGATTCAACAAACCCTGGAGGCCGAAATCTTTTCGGGCGAACTCAGCCCAGGCACCCGCCTGGATGAAGTCGAGCTTGCCGAGCGATTCCAGGTGTCTCGCACACCGGTGCGCGAAGCGCTGCGCCATCTGGCCTCAGGGGGCCTGATTCAGATACGCAACCGCCAACCGGCTACGGTGGCCACGCTGTCGGCTCACAAACTCGTGGAAATGTTCCAGGTCATGGCAGAACTGGAAGGCCTATGCGCACGCATGGCGGCCCGGCGGATCACACCCGCACAGATTGCCGAGCTCAATCGTCTGCACGAGACCTTGATTTCGCTATCGAACACCGATCAAGTCGAAGAGTTCTATGACGTGAACCGGCAGTTTCACGAGCTGATCTACGAGGCCTCGCAAAACGAATTCCTGGCTGAGCAAACGAGGGCGCTGCGTAATCGCATCGGCGCCTATCGGCGACTGGTCACCCACAAACCCAGCCGTCGCGAGGGCACCATCAGCGAACATGCAGAAGTCTTGCGTTGCATTGTCAAAGGCGAAGAAGACGCCGCAGCCAACGCGATGCGCGGACACGTGAACCTGCTGGGCGAGAAACTGCTGGATTTCATCGCCCTGTTTCCAAAAGGTTCCGCGTCTGAAACGGCCGGATAGATTCCTGCATATCGGCCGCAAGCACCAAAATCACGGAACATTAAAGACGACTTGCATTACGCAACGCGGCGCTGCTCACATCCCAAACCGAAAGGCCGATCTCTGCATGCGCATATCTTTATGCCCTTGAACATATTGCCAATAGAGCGTTGTTCTTTGTGGACGGCGTCCATATCATTTCTGCTTCTATTGCAGCGCAAATACCTCAGCGCGACGCCTTGAATTGCCAAACTTCGCTGGCGGAGTTACCCGGCTGACGCGGTCATCGAAATCGAGCAGAAGGCTACTACCATGACGCGTCTCACAGGCGAAATCTGCCACGGCGCAAAAGGGGTTTGATCTTTCATGTGTATTGCCTTTATAAGATGTCGGTACCTGCTATCGTTTCCAACTTAGTCCTGCCGCCAGTGCCAGTGCCGCGCCTATTGCCAATGAAGCCACGGCAAATCCGAGCCGCACATCATGAGCGGCTGCGCCGTCAGGCGCGATCGCGATGAAAAGACCACCAATTATCGCGACGCTTACCGCAGCGCTAATCTGAAAAGTGGCAGTGACCAAACCGGAAGCAAGCCCAGCCCAACGTGTGTCAACCTGGTCCACGTTCAGGCGAACCAGTGCAGGTAATGCGATGCCTTGTCCAGCGCCAATCAGGAACAAAGGAAAGACGAGCCAAGACGATGCATCGATGCAGGCCAACACGGCGACCATGACCAGACCAAGGGCTTCCAGGATCATGCCAAACGCTGCAGTGCGCGAACCCAGCCGCCGGGCGATGGGTGGAGCGCATAGCGGCCCCAGGAAAAAGCCAATGCCGAGCGGCAGGATTGCCAGGCCGGCTGCCAATGCATCATTAGCCAAACCGGCCTGTTCGTACACCGCAAACACAAAGAAGAACGCCGCGAGAGAGTAGAAAAAGAATGCTGCTGCCAGACTGCGTTTCAGTCCGCGAGCCGCCAGAATCGAGGGCAAGACCAAGGGCGTTCTGTCAGCGAGCTCTTGTCTTTTTTCATACCACCAGAAGACACACAAAAATGGCGCGCTCAAACAGAGCAGAGCGACGCACCACCACGGCCAGTGGTGCTCTCGTCCTTCTACGAGGGGTACCACCAAAGCCAGCAAACCGGACGCTAGCAGCAACGCCCCCGGCACGTCCAGGCGAGCGGAACGCTCTGCCCGACTCTCACGAAGCAGCGCCAGCGCAGCGGGGATCGCGACGACAATAATGGGGAGGTTGATCAGAAAAACGCTGCGCCAGCCTAGCCCCCACGGACTGGTTGAAACCAGTACGCCCCCCAGCAGTTGCCCCCCCACAGAAGCCAAGCCGAACGTCGCTCCATACAGACTGAGTGCGCGATTCTTCTCGCTTGCTGGAAAAAGGGCGTGTATCGATGCCAACGATTGCGGCGCCATGATGGCCGCCGATATGCCTTGCAGCAGTCGCCCGACAACGAGCACGCCTGGCGACGGCGCCAAACCACACAACGCTGACGCCACGCCAAAGCCAAAAATACCGCCGACGAAAACTCGCTTTCGCCCATAGAGATCGCCAAGACGCCCTCCCAAAATCAACGTGACAGCATAGGCCGCGGCGTAGACCGAGATCACCAGTTGCGCGACATCGGAAGATGCTTGCAGGTCGGCGCGGATGGCGGGTAGCGTCACATTGACGATGAAGAAGTCCAGCGGCGGCAACATTGTGCCGATCAACAGAACAGCGAGGGCCAGCCAGCGGCGCGAATCAAGCG
>NZ_CBCSIU010000009.1:54056-90573 GCF_965139205.1 Bordetella muralis | reverse complement strand
ATCAAGCGCCGCTGGCTGGGATGCATAAGTCAAGGTATTCATGGGCGGTGAGCCTGTCGTGGCCAATTAAAGTGCGACTGCCCGGAATGGGCCGACTGACTGACAGGCGAGATGGTGACGCCTACGAAATTGTTTGTGAACTGCCATTCCTGTATATTTTCTGTACATTTTTGAACGGTGGTTCATGGCATGGAATGGAGCGATGTTCGAATCTTTCTGGCGGTAGCCCGCGGAGGATCTTTCGGTGCAGCCGCCCGAAGCCTGGGTGTAAGCCATCCGACGGTAGGTCGCCGGATAAAGGTGCTTGAAGATGAAGCAGAGCAACCGCTCTTTCGCAGGACAGGCGATGGGCTGGTCCTGACAGATGCGGGAGACTCTGTCATGACCCTGGCGGAATCCATGGAAAATTCCGCTCTGTCCATGGAAAGGCGCTTGGTAGGCAACCACGAACGGCTCGAAGGTATCCTGCGGATATCCTCAGCAGAGTGGTTTGCCGGCTATGTTCTGGCGCCCGTCCTGGCCGAATTGACGCGCCGCCATCCTGCCGTTGTGCCGGAGGTGATCGCCAGCTACCGGCTACTCAATCTATCGCGTCGAGATGCCGATGTGGCCTTCAGGCTCGTTCCCTTTAGCGAACCGGACATTGTGCAGCGCCGTCTGATGACGGTTTCATACGGTCTCTATGGCTCGGCCGAAACCGTGCGCGCAATGCAGACAGATCCCTCTTCAGCGGGGCTTATTCTCATGAATACGGCGCAATCCCACTTTCCCGATGTTGCCTGGCTGCTCGATAGGTTTCCACGATCACGGCGTGTCTTCACGAGCACGAGCCGGGCCGTTCAGGCACAAATGTGCTTACGAGGCATGGGCATTGCCGTACTGCCAAGACCGCTCGGCGATGCAGTGTCTGGATTGCAGCGCATCGAAACGCCAGAGCCTCCTCCAACCAGAGATATATGGGTGGGCTACCATCACGACCTTCGGCACATGGATCGCTTGCGTGCAATGCTGGAGATCGCCGATACGATGCTGCCGGCTGGCACGGTTGCAAGACGTTGAGAAAAATGGCAGTACCAGGCTTGCAGCTGGAGCGTCGATCAGACGATCCGCTTCAATCTGTGCGCGAACTCCGTCCTGTCGACGTTGCCCACGCCGTTGGCGTGAAACTGCTGGATGTGCGGCCCGTGCTCGTGATGCCGCCGCTGCGCCTCCGGAGACGACCAGGCCTCGACAAATACAAAGCGTCCGGGCTCGGTCTGGTCTTCAAACAGGTCGTAGCGAATATTGCCGTCCTCGTTGCGCGAGGGTTCGACCAGGGCGGACAGATCGCGACGCAGCAGGTCCTCCTTGCCGGCCTTGGCCTTCAGGGCTACGACCATGAACAGTTCACTCATTCACTCTTCTCCTTGCGAAGCGGGGCGGCTCTCAGGCCTCTTGGGCCATTGCTTTTTCGGGATTGAATCCGTCAAAGCTCTCGAACACATCCATAAAACCGGGCACCGTCGCCTCGCGCGCCCAATCTCGCTGCAGCTCGCAGTACATCTGCACGCGGCTGATCAGCCTGCCGCCCGCCTGTTCGATGCGGCGCAGCGCCGCCTCATGCGCGGCAGGCGACGTGCCGCCGACTGCATCGACCGGCACGTAGACCTCGTAGCCTTCCTGGATTGCGTCCAATGCTGGGAACGTCAGGCATGCCTCGGTCCACAGTGCCGTCATGATCAGCTTGCGCCGGCCAAGCGATTTCACTGCTTCCTTGAACTCGACGTCCTCCCAGCTATTGATCGAGGTGCGATCGTAGGTCGGCAAATGGCCGATGACGTCCTGCAGTTCCTGGATAGGCGGCTTGTTTCGGCCGGTCGCGACATTGACGGTCGAATGGACGATTGGAAGACCGTAGTTGATCGCCGCCTTGGCGACGCCCGTGATATTGAAGACCAGTTCGTCGCGCCCCATCGAGCGGATTGAGGAGACCTGGATCGGCTGATAGTCGATGATGATGAGGGCTGAATTCTCCGGCGACAGAAGCTGGTCGGTTCGGGAATTGCGGATCGTTTCACTCGTCATGGAGCTTTCCTGCTGTGTGGTTGATGAAGATGGTTTTTTGAAGCTTTCGTCGCCCTGCTCGCTGCGTCTGTAGCCGGTGATATGATGACCTCACGCCAAGCTTGGCTCAATGGCTGCGCGTGCCACCCGCATGACTCAAAGTGCCAATATCGGTCCACCACTCATGTCCAGTGACTTAACGCCCCCTGTTTTCCGTTGGAACACGGATGACATTCCGGTTCATCACCGCTTCGATCAATACGTCGAAATGGTGCGCAAGAATCTCATCAGCGTAACGACCCGCTGCAGCGACACGCGCGGTTTCAAAACGGACATGCAAGTGAGCCCGCTGGGACGGCTGCGTGTCGCGTCGATCGGTGGATCGGCCAAGCAGTCGGCCCGCACGCGGCAGAACATCAAGGCCAGTGGCGACCGGGCCTTTCATCTGGTGGCGGGACTCACCAACTGGGATTTCGAGTGTAGAGACCAGCGAATCAAGCTGAACGCAACGGACCTCGTCCTCATCGACACCGAACGCGAGTATGCGTCGCGATTGCCCGACGGATTTCGCAACCACACCGTGTCGATTGCCCCCGACGTCCTCCGAAAGTGGCTTTCCGATCCGGACCGCATCGTGGGAAAGCGGCTGCGTGGAGACAAAGGCTGGGGACATGTCCTGTCCACCTTCGTCGATCAGTTGGTCCATCTCGACGTGACCCGAATGCCATTGCCCGCATCCGTTCTTGAGGATCAGTTGGGCGCGCTTATCACGCTCTCGGCCACGGACGGCGTCGGCAGGAGCGAGATGCGGAAGTCGACGCAGGCGGATCTGCGCGGCAGGATCATCGAGTCCATACGCCAGCGCTGTACGGACATCGGCCTGACGGCGGCGCAAATTGCCGCCGACATCGGGATATCCCCTCGCACCTTGCACCGTGCCTTGTCGGCGGGCAGCGAAACCTTTGGCGCATTGCTGCTCACTGCCAGAAGCGACGTGGCATACAGGATGCTGATTTCACCGCAGTTCGACACATTGACTATTGCCGACATCGGATTCCGTGCGGGTTTCGCGGACGAATCGCATTTCAGCAGGACCATGCGCGCCCGCTACGGCCATCCGCCCGCACAATTGCGGCGCACGCGATCATAGGCATGGCCGCCTGACACTCACCCACCGAGGTCCGAGCAGGTCTGCCCAACAGCGGATTTTTCAGTCAGGATTCGGGCAAGATTCCAGCACAAAAACAAAACGCCAATCCCGAAGGATTGGCGTAAGTGCTTGATATTCTTGGTGGGCTGTGAGTGGCTCGAACACTCGACCTACGGATTAAGAGTCCGCTGCTCTACCAACTGAGCTAACAGCCCTGAACTGCTGCATGCGCACAAAAAAGCGCACAAGCAATCAAGAGGCGAAATTATACATGGTTCTAAAAATCTCACCAAACTGCCCCATAAGCCCTGCAAACTGACAGATAACTTACGAAAACAGGGCGGCGGCTGCGTCATATATCCGGGATTACGCTGAACGCCCCCCGATCACTATTGACAAGCAAACAGGCAGTGTTCGATGATTCCTTCCCACTTGTACGATGACATACAAGAATCAGTCCACCTGCGACCATTACCCTTGTCCGCAGCGATATCAGGCCTGCGCGACCGGAGACAACATCATGAGCAGTCCCCCTGCCCAATCTCGTTTGTTCAACCGTTTGCTATTGACTGGCGCCGCTGGAGGCGTGGGCCGAGCGATCCGCCCTCTGCTGACGGCTCATGCACAGCACGTGCGCTTGTCTGACCTGCCCGCAGCATTGGCGGCTCAGGTGACGAATCCGGCACCGCACGAAGAAACCGTTCCTTGCGACATCTCGGATCGTGCCGCCTTTGACGCGCTGGCAGCCGATTGCGACGCGATCGTGCATCTAGGAGGCGTATCCGTCGAACGCCCATTCGAGGAAATCCTCGAGGCCAACATCAAGGGCGTATTCAACCTGTACGAGGCTGCACGCCATCACGGCATCAAACGCATCGTGTTCGCCAGTTCCAACCACGTCACCGGTTTTTACCGGCAAGACGAGATCATCGACGCGCATGCCCTGCGCCGCCCCGATGGCTATTACGGCGTCTCCAAATCGTTTGGCGAAGACATGGCGCAGCTGTATTTCGACCGCTATGGGATCGAAACGGCCAGCATCCGTATCGGCTCGCTGTTTCCCGAGCCGGCGGACCGGCGCATGATGGCGACATGGATCAGCCTGAACGATTTCGACGCGCTGTTGCACCGTTGTCTATATACGCCGGACATCGGCCACACCGTCGTCTATGGCATGTCGAACAATCGCAAGGTGTGGTGGGACAACCGCTATGCCGCCAGACTCGGCTACACCCCGCGCGACACGTCGGAGATCTATCGGGACAAGATCGAGTCGCAGCCCGCGCCCCCGCCCGATGACCCGTCGGTGAGGTTCCAAGGCGGCAAGTTCACCATCGCGGGGCCATTCGACCCGCAATAAAACTGCTCCCCAGAAGCCGCGTTCGGCACGTTGGTGTCGAGCGCGGCTATCGGGATTTTGCTTTACCCTCAGACGACGATGCCTTGGCCGGTTGGCGCAATTGCTGCATCATTTCGCTGCATGGCTTGTCTTCCTCACCCGAGCTGGGCGCCACCAGGGCCAACAAGCTCGCTACCGGGGTCAACAGCACGCCCAATGCGACCGCGCCTGCGCCGCGCGCGGCCAGCGGCAGCACCTGTACCCCCGCATCGGGATTGGCAAAGGTACCCTTCACATACAGTGGTGAACGCAGCGAGAACAAGCGAATGCCTTTGCTTTCAGGCGAGATGTCCAAATCAAGCGTCTCGTCCTTGAAATTGACGTTGCCCTCGATCTGCACAATGGCATTTTCTGTGTCAAAGACAAACACCCGTGGCGTCATGACGCCCTGCTTCATGTTCAGGTCTGCCGCGCCACAATTGATTTTGACGTCTTCGTCACCGAACAGTTTGCTGATCACGTAGTTGCCGACGTTCAAGCCCGCAATCTCCATGAGCCCTTTGCTGATGACACCATCGTTGACCAATAACCGCGCATCGCCGCTTGCGGTACCCAGCAAGGCCGCGACGGAGTTGCCCGAGCCCTTCAACGCCACGTCGCCATTCAATTGGCCCAGGGCCTGCTGCATGGCTTCGACGTTGGGAAATAGTTGCTTCAATCGCAAGCCGCGTACGGCGACCTTTGCGTCTCCGGTCATAGGGGTTTTGCCCCCATCGAGCTTCAGGTCGGAGTTGATCGTGCCGCCGGCAAAGCCAAAGCGTAAGGGGTCCAGCGTGAGCAAGCCGTTATCCAGCACGAGATGCACGTCGAGTTTGGAGATCGGTTTCTTTTCGTCATAGACGATGCGCCCGGCGGTCAATGTCACGTCCGCGTCCATATCGCGCCACCGATCGGTACGGAATTGCTGCGTAGGCAGGACTTTACCCCCTGATGATTTCGACTTGTCCTCGCCTTTGGCAGCGGTCTTTTTCCCGGCATTCGGTTCAACGCCGATCAGCGGCCCCAGGTCCTGCATGCGCAGCTGATTCGAGTTCAATGTCCCGGTGAGCTTCGGACGAGGCACGCCCAACTTGAATGTCAAATCTCCGTGCAAATCGCTCGCTCCAACCTTACCGTTGAAATCGCGATAGCGAAACGTAGCGCCGTCAGCCTGTTTGAGACGCGCGCTCAAGCGGCCGTCAGTGGCGTAACGCGGCGTGTCTGGCAAGGTCACGCCGATCAGCGGATACAGGTCCGACATCGTGGCGCCCGACAAGGCCAGGCGCAGATCGAGCGCCCCCAGATTCGTGGGGTCTGTCAACGTACCGGCCACGGCGGCATGTGTGTCGCCGATAGTGACGTCGGCCTGCAAAGGAAACGGCCGATTGGGATCTTTGACTGCCAGCATGCCGCCGATCTTGCCCTCCCCTTTCAGGGGCAGTTGCTTGTAGCGACCTTTTACTTTCCAACCAAAAACGTAGTCATCCGGAACCGCGACGGCGGCCTGGCTCGTCGCTTGCGCGGTGTTGGCTCCGTCCTCGCCGCTGGCTGGCGGCTTGGTAGCCAACTCGGCCTTCGCCGCAGCCAGCTGAGCGCTCGAGGGCTTGGCCGCAGGTCCCTGGCTGGCGGCCTGCTGGGCGGGCAAGGCGGCTGAAGGAGCCGGTTCTGCCGCTTTTGCCTCTGCCGCTTTATCGCCTGCCTTTTTCTCGGATTTGGCCGCGGATTTGGCGTCTTTGCCTGCGTCCTCTTTTTTGCCGCTGGTACTGGCCTTGCCCGCGATGGCTTCGTAGGGAATGGGCTTGCCTAAGGGGTCGATTTGGCCCAGGATCTCCGCGTGCAAGGTCTCATCCCGAAATGAGATCTGCCCTCGGTCAAAACCAATTTCGTCTATATCGATTTTCCATTTCGAAGGCTGTCCGTCGCCTTCTGGAAGCGTAAATAACCAGTTGGTGCGCCCGTCCTTCAAGCGTTCCAGATTCGCCCGAGGCCCTGTCAGCTGGATTTCGCGAATGACAACGCGCTGAGTCAATAACGGCAGCGGTGACAGTGTGAATTCGGCGCGTTGGAGCGAGGCCATATCCGGATACTGTCCCCATGGCGGGTTGCCTAGGGTGACATCGTTCAGCACCACATGGGGCCAGGGTATCCAGCCCTGCCAGCCGGGCATATCGCCGGGGCGTTGCCACTGCACCGTCAAATCTCCGTTGATGGCGAACGGACGTCCGATTGCCTCAGAGACCTTGTTATTGATGGTGGGCTTGAAGTAGTTCCAATTAAAAAGGGCAATAACGACTACCAGGGCCGCCACCAGGACAATGATGACGCTACCCAGCCCGATAAGTACCTTCTTCGTACGCGTCATGGCTGTATTCCTTTGCCTGACCCGCCTCATGCAGCCCGGCTTTCCTACCTAGGGTATAGGCAGATCAGGGAGTCATTGCCAGAGAATGTATACGGATTTTTCTAAATCCGTTCAAAAGACGCAATCGGCCATGCCAAAAAAGAGATAAAAACCACGCTCTCTGCAATGATGATGTGGACGATAGCCGCACAGCAAGTTTCAGGCCGCAGCGGGATGGACAGGGGTAAAAGGCCCCTGCGGATCGTTTTCGGCGTCGGGACGAGGCGCAATAGGAGGTAAACCGAGCTGGGCTCGCAGACGTTGGCAGTCGGGATTGACCGACCCATCGGGCTGCCAGACCTCGAATTCGCGGCACGGCGTGGGCCGCAGCGGGTAAATATCGCAATGGATCCCCGGCTGGCCCAGTTCTCCGCGCAATGCGACACAACGCCCGCCGCCTTTTTCCGTGCCGGCCATGCACACCCGCAGAGGACTGATGGGCCGCACCAGTTCCAAAGGAACAATGCCGCCGTTCTCGCCGGCAACCTCGCCGCAATAGAACGACACCCGAAAATGCGCACAACAGGCGCCGCAACTCAGGCAGGGATTGGCATCATCGCCACCTAGCGTGGCGGGAGCAATAAGCTCGACGGGATTCGGCTGTAGCCGGGTCATGATGGAAGGCGCCAGAAAAGGCCAAGGAACGGCCGGCAGTGTAGCCAGCGGCTTGGCCAATTTCAAGAGGCAACCTCCCCATCGATACGGGCGACTCAGTTGTCGACGGTGATTCCTTCGGCCCGTATCAAGTCGCCCCACTTTTTGGTGTCGTCGCGCATCAGATCGGCAAACGCCTGAGGGGTCGTCGGCGACAGCTCGACGCCTGTGGACTCGGCATAGG
Source organism: Bordetella muralis (assembly GCF_965139205.1). Lineage (GTDB taxonomy): Bacteria > Pseudomonadota > Gammaproteobacteria > Burkholderiales > Burkholderiaceae_B > Bordetella_A > Bordetella_A muralis. The sequence goes on along the minus strand of NZ_CBCSIU010000009.1, from coordinate 82,763 downwards.
CTTTTAACTCGGAGGTCTTGAGAACATTGGCCAAAACGGTATTCAGCGCAGCGACGGTATCGGCTGGCGTGCCCTTCGGCGCAAACACGCCGTACCAGTTATTGGCGTAAACATCAGGAATGCCCAGCTCATCAAATGTCGGCACATCGGGCAGCACACTGGAACGCTTGGGCGCAGCAATCGCCAGCGCTTTCGCTTTACCGGACTGAATGTGCGGCATCAGCCCGGAAACGTCGCCAATGAATCCATCCACTTGTCCGCCGATGGTGTCAGTAATGGCAGGTGCAGCGCCCTTGTACGGCACATGCAGAATCTTGCCCTTTGTCGAGAGCTTGAGCTGGGCGACAGCCATGTGCGGCATGCTGCCCACACCGGACGATGCCATCGACAGGCCGTCGCTCTTGACCTTTGCCACGAATGCCTGTGCGTCAGCATACGGACTCTTTGCACCGACCACCAATACCTCCGGCACGGAAACCAGCAACGATACAGGCGCGAAGTCCTTGACGGGATCGTAAATCAGCTTCGGATACAGCGCAGGGTTGATGGAAATCGCGCCAACAGAGCTCAAGAACAAGGTCTGGCCATCAGGGCGTGCACGCGCCACGTACGACGCGGCGATGGCACCGTTTCCACCGGGCTTGTTCTCGACCAGAACGGGATGCTTCAATTCTTTTTCCAGCTGCGCCGCGACAATACGAGCCAGAGAATCTGCGGGGCCGCCTGCCGGAAAGGCGATCACCAGACTCGTGCTGGTTTGTGCCTGCGCACCGACAGCGGCAACACCTAATACGGCAGCCGCGACATACTTGAATAAATGGGATATGGGCAGATGCGCCGCGCTCAGGCGTTTGGCCACGCCTGCGTAGAGTAAATGAAACATGACTGTCTCCTGTCTGATTATGGGGTGCAGCTCGACCAGCCACGCCGAGAGCTGCAAAACAACGTTGAACCTACAAAGCAGTAGCGCCCTGGGTATTAACGAATAAGGAATAGATCGACGTGCACGACGCCATGAACAACCGGTTGCGATGCTTGCCGCCGAAACACAGATTGGCGCAACGCTCAGGCAACGCGATACGCCCGAGCAATTCACCCTGCGGGGAAAACACGCGTACGCCATCCAACTCGGCGCAGCCCATCCCCCAGCCACACCACAGGTTGCCTTCTATATCCACGCGAAAACCGTCAGGTGTTCCGTCGCCAGCGTCAAACAGCACGCGGGGCGGACTCAGGCTGAGGCCATCGCTCGCCACATCGAACACCACGATATTGCGCGGCCGCGAGCGCGATTCGATCACGTACAAATGCCGTTCGTCGGGTGAAAATGCCAGTCCGTTGGGACCCTGCACGGTGTCGCACATCAAGCGGATTTCTTGACCATCGGGGCTGATACGATAGATCGCCGCTTGCAGCTCCTGTTCGGCTTTCTCACCCTGGTAATAGCCGATAATGCCAAAGGGGGGATCGGTAAACCAAATCGAACCATCGGACTTCACCACCACATCATTAGGTGAATTCAGGCGTTTGCCGTGATAGCGATCGGCCAGTACCGTGATTCGGCCATCATGCTCTGTGCGCGTCACACGGCGGCCCAGATGTTCGCAGGTAATCAGGCGGCCTTGGCGATCACGCGTGTTGCCATTCGCATAGCCCGAGGTGTGACGCCAGACGTGCGTTTGCTGACTGATCTCATCCCATCGCATGATGCGGTCATTCGGCACATCGCTCCAAAGCAGATAGCGTCCATCACCGAACCATACCGGCCCCTCTGCCCAGCGGTTGCCCGTAGCCACGCGCTCAATGGCAGCCAACGGCAACACCAATTTCTCGAAACGGGGGTCCAGTGAAATCACCGCCGCGTCGGGATAACGCGTGGGCTGCGCCCATTCAATCGCATCGTGCACTCATGCCTCCGTCGACGATGATTTCGGTCGCGGTAATGAATCGCGCCTCGTCCGATGCCAAGAACAACGCGGCATTGGCAGTATCCATGCCGTCACCCATGAACGGCAACGGAATACGCGACTGCCGCTGCGCCAGCAAAGCGTCTACATCACCTCCCGAACGCTGACCTGCCAGACGCACTTCGACCATGGGAGTATGCATCTGGCCCGGGATCACCGTATTGCAACGAATATTCTGCTTGGCGTGCTCTATCGCCACCACACGGGAAAGTTGAATCACACCCGCTTTTGCGCTGGCGTATCCCACTTGTGCCGAACCCGTCCAGCGGATACCGGAGGTCGATGCAATGTTCACGATGGCGCCGCCGCCTTGAGCCTGCATCTGCGGCAATACATGGCGGCAACCGAGGTAGACGCTCTTCAAGTTGAAATCGATCTGGCTATCCCAGGCGTCTTCGTCCAAGGCCACCGGGCCGCCTTTGCGCGACCCACCTACGTTATTGACCAGGATATCGACGCGCCCCCACGTATCCACGCAGGCTTGCACCATATTGCGTACGGCATCGGAGTCCGTCACATCGGCGCACCAGGTCGTGATCTGGCCTCCCACCTCGCGCACGCGTACAACGGTTTCCTGCATCGCACTTTCGTCGCGATCCACGGCAAAGACCTGTGCGCCCTCTTGCGCGAATCGATAGGCAATGGCGCGGCCATTGCCCCAACCCGGACCCACGCTGCCCGCGCCCGTAACGATGGCTACCTTTCCTTGCAAACGGCCTGTCATAATCTGTCTCGCATGATGTTGTTTTCGTTAAAAAAGAATGCAGCGTAGAAACGGCTATCCTCAACGTCCAAAGCTGATCGTGCTGCCATCCGGCGGCTCGATCTCGAACACATTGATCGTCATCGAAATCAAGGTGTAGTAGCCGGTGATGCCGACCAGATCGACGACACCGTCCGTTCCCAATACCTCTGCCGCCTCTTGATACAAGGCATCCGGAACGCGACGGGTCTGCAGCAATTCGCATACGAAGCGATACACCACCGACTCGTCCGGCTGCGTAAAAACGGGCACGTCACCCAGGCGAATCTGCTCGGCGATGCCTGCATCCAGCCCGGCTTTCAGTGCGATCGGATGATGCGCCCACCATTCGAACGATGCCTGCCACCACGCCGCCATCGTCAAGATGGCCAGCTCAGACAATCTCGGCGGCAAGCTGGAGTCATAGCGGCAATACTGGCCCAAGGCTTGTGCGTGCTCTGCCAGGCCAGCGCGATGCAACCAAATGGCCAGAGGCCCGCGGACTTTGCCACGAGGCCCAGAGGCGATCGCGTCGTAGATGCGGCGTTGATGGTCGGACAGGTTTTCGAGTTCGGGAGGATTCAGTCGTGGCATATTCAGGCCTCTGCCTGGTCTAGCACCAGATGAAACATGGTGCGCTTGGTATTGATGAAATTAGGGCGGACGCGATCGCTCCAGGACGTCGCGCGCACCGCCAGCCAGGCAGGCGACCCAAAGGCTTCGCGTTGTGCCAGGTCATAGCAGGCGTAATAGCGCGGCGAACTGTTTTCAGCGAGATAACGGCGTGCCCGCACCGTGCCTGGCACGGCAGCTAATCCGGGCAGATGCTCAGTCTCATACCAACGATCAAAATCGGTTTCTGCGCCAGACTGGATGTCGGTCTCGACCATGTAAAACCAAGGGGCCGCCTGTCCGGCTGAGTGACCCGCAACGTCAGTCGTCAATGCGAGGCTCACCATCAGCGCGTCAGGATGCGATTGCCGCAAAACCGCCTGCAAACTGCCGATGTCTGTGCTCAAGCGAGAGTCCGTGCTGGCGCCCTCGGCGGGCCAAGACCACCACACATAAGTTTCAACGTGATCCACCGCATGATAAACACGCACATTCGCTTGCTTTGCACCAGGCAGCGCCAGCACCGTGACCGCACTTAACGCCTCATCGGGAAATTTGATCAACAGTGATTTCATAATCCAAATCGATACAAGGTGTGGGGGTTATCGACCAATATCTGACGCTGCATAGCGTGATCCGGACACAAACGCAGAAACGTGTTGAGCAACTCGCCGTCATCCGGCATATCACCGGCCACGTTCGGATGCGGCCAATCCGTGCCCCACAGCAAGCGTTCCGGCATCGTCTCCAACAAGGCGGCAACCAAGGGTTCGGCATCTGCAAAAGGCCGTTTCCCACGACTGGAAACACGATCGAGCCCGGAAATCTTGATCCAGGCATTGGGGTGATCACGCAATGCCAGCAAGGCCTGAAACGCGTCGTTCGCGACACCTTGCGAGGCGGCGACCCGTCCCATGTGGTCGATCACAAACGGAACCGGCAAACATTTCAGACGCGGCAACAGATCCATCAGCGATGCCTGGTCGGAATGAATACACACATGCCAGCCGAGCCGAGCGATCCGAGGCGCGACCTGAGCCAGTTCATCCCAGCCCCCATTGGCAAGATGGGCAACGAAGTTGTAGCGCACACCCCGCACACCCCGGGAATCCATATCCGCCAGCTCACGCTCGCTCACCGTGGGTCGCACCAACGCAATGGCGCGATACTGCCCAGCGCCTTTGTCCAGCGCGTCCAAGGTGGCCGACATGTCGTAGCCATGACAACCCGGCTGAACGATCACGCCGCGGCTGAACCCCAGTTGCTGATGCATACGGCGCAATTGTTCAAAAGACGCATCGGGAGGCGTATAGGGCCGATCTACCGCGTAAGGGAAAACATCGGCTGGCCCAAAGATATGAAAATGGCTATCGCAGGCCTGCGCCGGTAATACTTGGCTGGCAGGCGTAATCTGAGCTAGAGGAGGCGCGCAATCGGGCATGGGAATCGGGTGGCTGTCGTGAATTCGCATGATGCGCAGTCCAGGCCCCATCGGCAATGAGACTTAGCGGACTTCTGATATAGAAAAAACGTATACCATTGTGTCTATGGATCTCAAGCAAATCCGTTATTTCATCGTGGCCTGCGAAATGCGCAGCCTGTCCCGCGCCGCCGAGGTGCTGGGACTGTCACAACCCTCGCTCAGCCGGCAGATTCAGTTGCTGGAGGCGGAGCTGCGCCATCATTTATTGATCCGCACCGGCCGCGGCGTGGCTCCTACACCTGCCGGGTTGCGTTTTCTGGCGCACGCGCAGGCGCTGGATGATCTGGCTCAACATGCAAAACAGGATATGCGTGCCTTTGCCTCGATCTCGCAGGACAAGGTCCGTCTCGCCATGCCGCATCGCGTAGCGCGTCGCTTGGCTCCCCACATCATGCAAGCGTTTCGCCGAAAACATCCCACGGCCGCATTGACGTTGGCAGAGGGCCTGAGCCTGGAAATGAACGAATGGCTGGTCAAAGACCGCGTCGACTTGGCGCTGCTGTACGACCCGCCTCCCTCGACGCTGGTGCGCTATCAGTCGGTGTATCGCGAGGATCTTGTCCTGGCCTACACCAGATCGTGCAGGCCTGCCCCGCCCCCCAGCGTTCGCGCACGTGATCTGGGCCGCTATCCCCTGGTATTGCCCAGCGCTCCGAACACCATCCGGGCACTGGTCGAGAAAACATGCCGCGAGCTCAATGTATCGTTGGACATCGTCGCCGAGGTCGACGTTGTGCACACCATTCTGGAAACCATGACCCAGGACAGCTTGTACACCATACTGCCGAGATCGGCGTTACACGATATCCAAGGACGCGACGATCTGGTCTGCTCGAGCATTACCGATCCCGTCATTATGAATAATCTGACCTTGGCCACGCCTGACCGTCAGACGCTCCCCCCGCTGGTCGAATCCACCGCGAACATCATCCGGGATCTTGATATCCGGCAACTGTTTGCATGACCGCCTCTCAGGAAATAAAGGCGATGCGTTGTATGGCGATGCGTTGTATGCATACGGCCCAACAAACGAAAGCCACGCCGAGTATCAAACGCAACTCGACACACACGCACTACGACGCTTAGGTCAACACCGATACCGCTTTGATCTGCGCCCAGGCATGCGTGCCCGGCACCAAGCCTAATTGATCACGCGAATAGCGGGTAATCCGCGCCAACAATGGTGTGCCGTCAGCATCCAGGCGCACCAGGATCTGGTCGGGATGGTCGGCGGGCGCCATGTCCTGCACGCGGACAGGAATCACATTCACAATACTGCTCTGCTCCGGATGCACGAGCGTGATGCTCACGTCACGTGCCTTGACGGCCAAACGAGTTGCAGTACCTGGCGGCAATCGCTCGTGCACGACGCGCAAGCACGATGCGCTGTCAGGCAATTGCACAGACATCAGCCGATAGTCCGGATCAAATCCGGCGACCGTCCCGCAAACCACGACAGAAGCGTCATCAGCCATCGCCAAGGGTAAATCCAAACGCGTCAGCATCTGAGCAATTGCACCGCTCGCAATAACTCGTCCGCCACTGAGCATCACCAGATGGTCAGCCAGACGCGCCACCTCGTCGGGCGAGTGACTGACATAGACCACAGGAATATCGAGTTCGTCATGCAGCCGTTCGAGATAAGGCAGAATCTCCTGCTTACGCGCAACATCCAGCGAAGCCAAGGGTTCATCCATCAACAACAGGCGAGGACTGGTCAGCAGCGCTCGAGCGATACCGACACGCTGGCGTTCACCGCCAGACAACCCGTCTGGCATACGTTCCAACAGATGCGCGATCCCCAGCAGTTCGGCTGCCTGCAACAGATCCACGCGACGCTCGGGCGCAGGGATGCGGTTCAGGCCAAACGCAAGATTGCGCTGGACCGTCATGTGGTCAAACAGACTGGCCTCTTGAAAGACATAGCCTAGCGACCGGCGATGCGTAGGCACGGCAATGCCGGCCTCCGTATCCAGCCAGACCTCGCCATTGATGCGCAAATAACCTCGCGACACCGGCGCCAATCCCGCCATGCATCGCAAGCACGTCGTCTTGCCCGACCCGGAATGCCCATAGAGCGCCGACACACCGCGTCCCGGCAGTTCCAGTGCAATGTCCAGCGAAAACTCAGGATAATCCACGCGAAAGCGGGCTTCGATACCTGTACTCGTCATGGTGTCAGGGGAAAGTTTTTGCGCAGGTGTGATCACACTCGTCACCACAATCGTGCAGTGCGCCGGCGCGTATACAGCAACAGCAACACCACAAATGCAAACGCGACCATCCCCCCGGCCAACCAATGCGCCTGCGCATATTCCAGCGCCTCGACATGATCGTAAATCTGCACGGAGACCACGCGCGTTTTTCCCTCGATGTTGCCACCCATCATCAGCACGACACCAAACTCGCCTACCGTGTGGGCAAACCCCAGAATCGCGGCCGTGACAAATCCGGGCCGCGCCATCGGCAACACCACGGAAAAGAAGCGGTCCCAGGGGCTGGCCCGCAACGTAGCCGCGACCTCCAACGGACGGCGTCCAATGGCTTCGAACGAATTTTGCAGGGGCTGCACAACAAAGGGCAAGGAATAAATGACCGAAGCCACCACCAGCCCCGCAAAGGTGAACGGCAATATCCCCAGGCCCAACGCCTGAGTGACCTGGCCGATCCAGCCGTTGGGGCCCATCAGTACCAGTAAATAAAAACCCAACACTGTCGGCGGCAATACCAAGGGCAAGGCCACAACGGCACCGATTGGGCCTTTCAGACGCGATGGCGTATGCGCCAGCCACCATGCAATGGGCGTGCCAACGATCAATAACAACACAGTCACCACAGACGCCAGTTCCAGCGTCAACCAGATCGCGGCCAAATCGGCAGAGTCTAAGGGCATAAGAGACAGGGACGACGAGATACGCCTATTGTCCGCCTAATTGATATCCGTAGGACTTGATAATCTCGGCGGCTTTGGGGCCTTTCAGGTATGCAGCGAACTCGGCGGCTACGGGATTGTCTTTGCCTTTGGCCAGCACCACGGCATCCTGTTTGATGGTGTCATGCAAATCACCCGGAACGATCCAGGCCGAGCCAGAGCTCAGTTTGCCGTCCTTGTAGATCTGCGACAGCGCGACAAAGCCTAGCTCGGCATTGCCGGAGCCGACAAATTGCTGTGCTTGCCCAATGCTCTGCCCTTCGACAATTTTGGGTTTCAAGGTTTCGGCCAAGCCGAGTTTTTGCATCACTTGCATGGCAGCCAAGCCATACGGCGCGGCTTTCGGATTGGCGATGGCCAAATGCCGGAATCCATTTTTCTTTAATACATTGCCCTGATCATCGACATAACCGGGCTGGGCGGACCATAGCGCCAATGTCCCTACCGCATAAGTAAACCGCGAGCCCTGCACCGTGTCGCCTTCGGACTCGAGTCTGGCAGGCCTATCATCATCGGCAGCCAGGAACATCTCGAAGGGCGCACCGTTTTTGATTTGCGAATAAAACTGGCCGGTCGCCCCAAAGGAGGCTCTAACCTTGTGGCCCGTGTCCTGCTCGAATTGCTTGGCGATGGCCTGCAACGGTGCGGTGAAATTGGCTGCGACGGCGACTTGCACCTCTGCGGCCACCGCGGATGTGGATACCGGCAACAGACCAGCAGTCAAAACGATAGCAAAACGCATGGCAGTCATGACAGAGTCATCCTACAACAGAAAGCATAGTGAATTCGTTATATACACAACTATATAACGAATTCACTATCATGCCATTCATTGAAAGTGCCTGATCGGCTGTCTGCGCTTATCTCCCTATGGGCAGCCAGCCCGAGGAGACGTACAGCATATCCGCGGCGACCAGTATCTGCGCAAGGGAACCGCCTGTGCAGGCGATGCTGGTTAGCAGTTTTCCGCCGGAAAGGATCGCGCCTGGCACATCGCCCTGATACGCCCGCGAGACGAGCGTTGCCGTTGTCACTAAATTCCCGGTCACGGCCTGATAATTTCCGGCCCCTATCCCGATGCCTGCCCCCGCCTGCACGGCACGATCCGCCAAGGCCATCACATTCAAACTGTTAGCCACCGCTGACAGCGCATCGGGGCTGAAAAGGCCGCTTGTCATACTGTTGGCGACAGCGATCGCTGTGGAACACGTGCCAAAAACAGCCAAGACAGAATCCTGAGCTACGCTGCCCAAATTTCGTAGGCTTTCACGGCTCGCGTGCGCCACCGATTTGACGCTCAGCACGTCGGCTACCAGCTTGACCACATCGCATCCGAGGTCTTTCACGTCCTTCGGAATGTCAGGGTCAATGTCATATACGCCGGGTATCAATGACACGCCAACAGGAGAGAATTGCATAATCGATCCGTCCTTTAAACCAAGTCAGCAGAATGCGTTGCCGATGCCGCGAGAGACGGATCGACGACAGAGGCAAGCGCCAGTATCGGCTCCAGTTCGCCATCGCGAATAGCAGCCGCCAATGCGTCAACATGCTCGGCAAATGCGATCAGCACGCCAGCAAACGCAGGCTCGGTCCAACTGGCCTCGTTCGGCATCCAGGTCAGTTTCAGCAAGATTTCGTGGGTTACAGGTGCGACCCCGACAATAGCCATGCCTGACAGACTCGGTGCCATATTGACCGTCAGCAACGCGCGGAGGGTACTGGCAGGCACCGTCTCATCGGCCATGCCCAGAATGCCGGTAAAGATCAACCCCATCGGGACAGGCGCCGGCGCAACGCTAAAGACGTTCCCGCCCTTGGTCGTCAAGGCCAGCATGCCGTTCTGATCTATGACGATTGAGATCCCTAGAGCTTGTTCGAGAGAGCTTCCCCAATCACGTAACTGTGCCGCTGAGTCCGTTGACATTATGCGTATCCAAAAAAAGGCAGTGAACAACGCGTGAGTAACCCTAAATTGCAGAAGGTTCCAGTGATGGGGCACCGTTGATTTATGGAACTCAACCAGGAAACGGACCACTCACGGGTTCCGTCAATCTGCAAAGAACGAAAACTTGATGCAAACAGAATCGTCTGGCCGTCCCGGTGTGTGCTGTCTCCTATTGGTTCTCGTTGTCCTGTGTCCCAGGAGCGTATTGGCCTCATCATGGTTTGCTTCCCCCCAAATCGGTACGCAAGGCGTAAGCGCACAGTTGGGGTATCGATCTGACCATGACTTCAGCGTACGTGCGGCCTGGAACCAGTTTGGTTTTGATAAGTCGTTCGAGGTCGGCAATGCCAAATACGATGCCGATATCCACTTGAAATCGATCGGCTTGTTATTTGATTTATATCCGCTGGACAATGGTTTTCATGTGACCGCGGGCTTGTACCGGAACAACAACCGCATTTCCGCGAGCGGCGTTCTCGATCGTACGTTTTCTCATCGCGTCGGCAATCATGTGGTCCAGATAGACGGCAAGCAACTGGGGAAAAGCGCGGTCACGGTTGACTATGCGCCAGTCGCCCCTTATCTGGGAATCGGATACCACAACGTCACAAAAGAAGGATTCAGCTTTGCGGCAGATATCGGCGTGCTCTATCAAGGCCACGCCAGAGTCAACGTTGAGCCGCCTGAGCGGCTGCGCAATATCAACTCTCAACGAGTGAGAGACGGTATGGCTGAACAAAAGCGCGAAATCGAGCGAATGGCGAACAAGGTGCGGTGGTATCCCGTCGTGAGCGTAGGGGTCGCTTATACCTTCTAAGAAAACAGGTAGGCACGCGTCTGACTCAATGCGGGGTGTTTCGCCAAGGAATAATGATATTGATGGTCAATAACGATTTGATCGACAATACCCTGAAAGCCTATAAAGAGCTAAACACGCTGAAACAACGCATTATCCCGCTCGATTCAATACCAGCATGATGATCAATATCGGGCCGGAATTGAAAATGCCATGCAGGAGCATGGCCGCGCCGATGCCCCGCCGCACGCGCATCCACCCCACAACCAGCCCTGCCGACCATTGAGGCAAGACCAGCAACGGCAACATCCAGTAGGGAACATCGGCCAGACGGAAATTATTCAGATGCACAGCGGCGAATATCAGTGCAGATAGGTGATAGACCCAACCGAACCGCCAACGATAGTAGCGACGCCAATCCATCTGCCAGCCTGATCGTTTGATATGACCACGCCGCAGCGGCAGGCTGGCCAACAATATCACCGCCACAACCCACGCGACCGTCCATCCCTGCACGCCCCACAACAAAGGCGGCAACATGGCAGGACATACCCATAGGGCCTGTCGAGGGCGGCGCAAGCCATAGCGGAACAGCATTTCCTCGATCAATGGCGCCCACAAGATGGCGGTCAGCCATGGAATGGCCGTGGGGTCCATGCGATGCGCTGCGCCGCCGGAGTTCGCCGCCAGAACGGCGAGCGGCCCCAATGCGATGAAGTTCAGCAGCCACAACACTGCAGCCCAGGCGAGGAGACGACCGAACGGAATGCCCGACCACCAATCGCTGGCCAATCCGCTGCTGGCGCGACGGCCCGGCAAACGGCGCAAGTCCGGCTGGCGAAGAAAATGCCAGAAATCGGCGAGCTCTTGTCGGAATCGCATCTTGCCTTGCGGAGTGGCCATGGTCGTATTCATTTCACTCAGGCCGAATTACCGCTATGCAACTCGCGCGTGGCGCGCTCTATATCGCCGTCCAACATTGCCGGCACCACAACGCGGCAACGGCGAATCACCTCGTCGATAGCAGTCTGCTCTTCGCGACGCGGCGGATGCAAAACAAAATCGGCGACTTGCTGTGCCAGGCCCAATGAACGAGGATGGCCGATACCGATACGCATACGCCAGAAATTCGGGCTGCCCAGCGCGGCCTGGATGTCTTTCAGGCCATTGTGGCCTGCATGGCCGCCGCCTTGTTTCAATTTCACCTGACCTGGCAGCAGATCCAGTTCGTCATGCAACACTAATACCTGTTCAGGCGTGAGCTTGTAAAACCTCGCCAATGCGCCCACCGACTGGCCGGAGCGGTTCATATAGGTGATGGGCTTGGCCAACATTACGTTTTCGCCTGCGCGACGCGCTTTGGCGACCAAGCCAAAGAAGCTCTTTTCCAGGTTGAAGCTGGCATGCAAATCGTCGGCCAAATGGTCGGCCAGCCAGAACCCGGCGTTATGGCGGGTGGTTTCGTATTCCGGGCCAGGATTACCCAAACCCACGATGAGACGGATAGCAGTAGACATGGGGAGCATGATAAAGGGGAATGGCCGTCTTTTGACTTTGCATCTCTGCAAGACAAAAAACAAAACCCTGCGAATGCGAAAAGCATACGCAGGGTTTGCGCTGGCGCTCGGCTCAGGCCGAGAGCACTGGCTTAGGCTTCAGCGGGGGCTTCGCCTTCGCCTTCGTCAGCAGCTGCAGCACCGCCGCCCTTGACCAGAGCCGTGGCCAACAACGGGTTGGCATCGCCACCGTGCGCGACGTAGGTCACGCCCTTGGGCAGCTTGATGTCAGCCAAGTGCACCGAAGCGCCGCCCAGCAGGTCAGCCAGGTCGACTTCGATGAACTGAGGCAAGGCGGCCGGCAGGCAGGTGATTTCCAGTTCGGTAACCACATGGCTGATGATGGCGCTGCTCAGCTTGACCGCGGGCGATTCGTCGCCGTTGATGAAGTGCAGGGGCACCTTGGTGTGCAGGGCTTGGCCGGCATCGACGCGTTGGAAGTCGACGTGCAAGACTTGCGGCTTGTAGGCGTGCCATTGAACCGAACGCAGCAGAACAGGTTCTGCCTTGTTGCCGTCGACTTCCATTTGCAGGATCGAGGCGTGGAATTCTTCCTTGCGCAGGGCGTGGAAGATTTCGTTGTGGTCGAGTTCGATGTTCAGGGGGGCAGCCTTACCGCCATAAACGATGGCAGGAACGCGGCCCGCGCGGCGCAGGCGGCGGCTCGCACTCGAACCCTGGACGCTACGCGCAGTGGCATTGAATTTCATGGATGACTCCAGACAATCTGGCAGTGGCGACACTGCCGGTTAAGTGACACGGCACGCGACATGCGTACCGTGTTGTTCGCCCCCCTGCCGCGACCAGCAAGCGGGCAAATTCGAAAATGCGGACTGCCGTCGATGACGTCAGTCGGTAAACAGCGAGCTGACCGACTCCGCGTTGGAAATACGCAGAATGGTTTCGCCCAACAGCGCCGCGCACGACAATTGGCGGATCTTGCTGCTGGCTTGGCCTTGTTCGGACAGCGGGATGGTGTCGGTCACGACCAATTCGTCGAGCTCGGAGCCCTCGATGCGGTCGATCGCGCCACCGGACAACACGGGGTGCGTGCAATACGCGTATACAGCACCGGCGCCACGGTCTTTCAGGGCTTGGGCAGCCTTGCACAGCGTGCCGGCGGTATCCACCATGTCGTCCATGATGATGCAGGTACGGCCATCGACTTCGCCGATGATGTTCATGACCTCGGACACGTTCGCACGGGGACGGCGCTTGTCGATGATGGCCAGGTCGGCTTCGAGCTGCTTGGCCAGCGCACGGGCACGCACCACACCGCCGATATCGGGCGACACCACGACCAGGTTGGAGAAATTGCGGCGCCAAATGTCGCCCAGCAAGATCGGACCGGCGTAAATGTTGTCGACCGGGATGTCGAAAAAGCCCTGGATCTGGTCAGCGTGCAAGTCCATGGTCAGCACGCGGTCAACGCCGGCGACCTGGAGCATGTTGGCCACGACCTTTGCCGAGATCGCCACACGTGCCGAACGCGGACGGCGGTCTTGGCGGGCGTAGCCGAAATACGGAATGGCGGCTGTGATGCGGCCCGCCGAAGCCCGGCGCAAGGCATCGACCATGACCATGATTTCCATCAGATTGTCATTGGTCGGTGCACAGGTGGGCTGCAAAACAAAAACGTCTTTGCCGCGCACGTTTTCGTTGATTTCAACCATCACCTCGCCATCGGAAAATCGGCCGACGGTCATTTTGCCGAGCGACATATCCAGATGGTTGACTACGTCCACAGCCAGACGGGTGTTGGCTGTGCCGGTGAAGATCATGAAGCTGTCGTTTGCCATGATGGAAGCTGCTGCGATGGTCGGTTAAGACGCGAAAACGTGTACTGCCGTACGAAGATACACGCCGGAAATCCGGCAAATAAAAAAGCTGCTGAACCGAGGCCAGTGTCTGACAGGCGCGTTCAACAGCTTTTTTATTGAAATTTTTGGCTGGGGAGGAAGGATTCGAACCTTCGCATGCCGGAATCAAAATCCGGTGCCTTAACCAGCTTGGCGACTCCCCAACTATCTTGCGATCCAGTCCCGCAACGGGTGCTCAGCTAATCCGGGACATACCCGTATCAATCTGAACCCGACTTGCGTGTTGCCAGTTAATTTACCAGCGACGCGCATTGTAGCGGTAATTTCGTGCTCCGCCAAAACGGCCTGTCTGGCTGTCGAAAACTGGGCGAATAAACACGCGCCAGACCCCGACATGCGGACGTGGATACCACGTCCCGATAGCCACTGCGCTGCCTGAGAAACCTCTGGATAGCGCCGGTAAACCACCGGTTCCAAGTCGTTTCTGCCGAAAAATTCCGGTGCCGCCTGCCCTGAAGCATCTGCGCCAAAACTTTGTGAAGCAAGAAAGTCCGCTATTGTGACGGAAGAAGAATCCCTTGTCAAATCCGGATCGGAAAAAATATTTGCGGTGGGCACGCTCGTGTCGGGCTGGGCCACCAGATAGGTTGCGGCAGGCAGATCCAGCGGAGACAGGATTTCGCCGACGCCCTCGGCAAAAGCAGATTGCCCGAACACAAACACCGGAACATCAGCGCCTAAAGGCAAAGCCAAGGCCATCAGCTCACGGCGTGACAGGCCCGTCCCCCATAGACGATTCAGTGCAATCAGCGTCGAGGCCGCATCGCTGGAGCCCCCGCCCAGGCCACCGCCTTGGGGGATCTGTTTTTCGAGAGCGATATTGACGCCCTGCCGAACGCCGGCCGCCTGTTGCAGCGCGCGCGCCGCACGCACCGTCAGGTCTTGCTCGGAAGGTACACCGGGCAGCTCTGAAACGCGCTCGATGCGGCCATCGCTGCGTGCCTCAAAATGCAGCGTGTCGCATAGGTCAATGAACCGAAACGCCGTCTGCAGCAGATGGTAGCCATCGGCACGGCGGCCGACCACATGCAGAAATAAATTCAGCTTGGCCGGCGCCGGAACGTCATACATCATGGCTGGTCAACCGCCAGCCTTACCACGATACGGCGGCCCGGCTCGGCACGCTGCAACACCAGCAAGCCAGGGCCCTGAGTGTCGTAGCGCGATAGTCGGGCTTGCCAGCCGTCTTGCTGGAACGAGACGGGATGACCCAACTCGTCACGCTGCAGGTCCGTTGCCGACGTATCGGCAACGCGGCCGCGCATCCAATCGCGCAGATTCGATACGGGAATCGGCCCCCCGAGTGCCTCCTCGGCCAATTCGTCGGGGTTGCGGGCCTCATAAACGGCGCCGTCAGCCTTGGTCAGCGTGGCGTGTCCTGGACGCCCTTCGACGCGCGCCTCGATAGACCCTAACGGGGTGGTCAGATCCAGGCGATAGCGGCTGCCATCGTCATGCCAGTTGAATCCTCCCTGCACGGCTTTCTGTTGCCCATCAGACTCGGTGACGGTGATCGCGAAACGGCCGTTACGCGAAAACGCGCCGTTGTCCGTACTCAAGGGCGTCTCGGGCACGCTGGTGCACGCCGTCACCAAAGCACAAGCCCCCACAACCAGCCAGGCGCGTAATCTTGTGAAGCTCCAGATCATTTCGCGCCCTCAAGCTGCACACCGAGCCGTTTGGCGGTGTCCAACAACGTACGGTTTTTCGGATCTTTTTTGAATCCGGACTGCAGCAATTCCTGGGCTTTCGCGCGTTGCCCCTGGGTCCACAGGACCTCGGCCCAATGGGCGGCAATATCCGGCTCAGGCTGTTGTGCATAGGCGCGCGACAAGTAATCTGCCGCCGCCTGGCTGTCGCCCATACGGAATTTGACCCAGCCCATACTGTCGAGCACAAATGGATTGTCGGGCAGCAACTCGAGCGCCTGGGTAATCAGGTCCAACGCCTCCGGCAGACGCTCGTTGCGATCGGCCAGGGTATAACCAAGGGCGTTGTAGGCATGCGCATGATCGGGATCAAGCGCAATGACCTGTCGCAGTTGTGTTTCCAGTTCTTTGTAGCGCCCCTGGCGTTCGTACAGCATCGCCAGTTCGTATTTGATCTCTATCGTGTCGGGCTGAGCCTGATTGGCCGCCTCCAGGACCTTGACCGCCTCGTCGACGCGATCCGCGTCGCGCAATATCTGCGCCTTGGTCAGCACACCCTGAACCTGGTCGTCTTCGTCATTGGGCTGCGCGGCATCGACCATCGTCAGCGCCTCATTCACACGCCCCTGTTTGGCGCGCAATCCCGCCTGACGCATTTGCGCGGAATAACGCAGCGCCGGGTCATCGATCTGGCCCAACTGCGAGATAGCCTCATCGTACTGCCCCTGATCTTCGGCGATGCGCGACAACAGAACGCGCGCATCGGCCTCGGCGGCGCCCGCGTCGGTTGCCCCTTCGGCGATGGCCTCCTGGCGTTGATTCTGGACGTCCAGATACTCCTGGAGCAGCACGCGCGCCTGGTCTTTCCGGCCGGCCTTGTACGCCAACTGCGCCTGCAGGTACAGCAGGTCAAAGTCCTCCGGTGCCCGGCGCGCCATCAGTTGCAGCTCGGTCAGCGCCCCATCGTAATTTCCCCGATCGGCCATCAGGCCCGCCAGAGACAAATGCAATTTACGGGCATCAGGATGTTTGGCCAAAAAGGCGCGCGCCTCGCTTTCCGCACGGACCGGATCGACCCGCGCGCCATATTCCAGTACGCGTTGCGCGGCAGCTTCCGAGTTCGGATCGGCCTGCAATGCGGCGCGCGACTCGGCCACGGCACGAGCGTCTTCGCCGGCGGCCTGCGCCACATCGGCCAGTGCCAGATGTGCCTCGGGCAGCTTGCTCACCTCGGGGCTGAACGACTCGTTCAAAATCCGCAACGCGAGGCGGCGGTCATTGAGGCGGCTGAGCACCCCGAGCGCCTGGGCAATCGCGGCGGGCTTGTTGGGAGAGGCGTCGATGCGATTACGCAGTGCCGCAGACAACCCCGTCGTTTCGCCATTGGCAGCGGCCAAAGCCAGCTCGGTGGAACTGGCCTCCAGATCGCGAGGCGCCTGGCGCGACCAGGTGCGTGCAGCCGCTAAAGCGCCCGGCAGGTTCCCCCCTGCGAGCTGGAATTCGAGAGCACGACGCGCCAGACGAGGGTCGCCGGTTTCCTGGGACAACCCCAACAAGGTCGTTGCCGCCGTGTCGTACATGCCGCGTTGCGCCGCGATTTCGGACGCCATGATGCGAAAGAAGATGTCGCCTGTCAGTGACACATAAGGCAACTGGCCCGGCCGTAAACGTATGACCTGGGTCTCGGGCGCGCGCGGCTGGGTTCCCATTCGCGGCCCTGTGGCATCGCCCGGAACGGCACCGGCCGCCAGCGCCGGTAGTGGCTGTAAGCCCGCCAGCGCACACGCCAGCACGAAAGTTAGGTAATGAACTGATTTGAATGACGACTTCACACGACCCGCCCGGTTAATGGCACAATCATCTGTACAACGTTTGATCATCTTACACTGGCTCATGCCGGAACTCCCCGAAGTCGAAACAACGCGTCGCGGAATCGACGCCGTCATTACCGGTAAGACACTGCGCCGTCTGGTCGTGCGCGAGCCCCGCATGCGCTGGCCTATCCCGGCCGACATGCCCTCGCTGCTGTCTGATCGTACTGTCCTGGAATGTGCGCGCCGCGGCAAATATCTGTTACTACGTTTCGAACATGGCACGCAGATCGTGCACCTGGGCATGTCCGGGTCGCTGCGCAGCGTGCCATCAGGCGAGGCTCCGCGTAAACACGATCACGTCGATTGGATCTTTGAGCACGCCACGCTACGGCTGCACGATCCACGCCGTTTTGGCGCGGTGCTGTGGCACCCGGATAGCGATGGACCGATCATTGCTCACCCCTTGCTGGCGAAGCTCGGAATCGAACCCTTTGACCCTCGCTTTGACGGGGCCTGGCTGCATCAGCAGTTTCGTGGCCGAAGCATGGCCATCAAGCAGGCTTTGCTGGCGGGCAGCGCCGTTGTCGGCGTGGGTAACATTTACGCTTCGGAAAGCCTGTTTCGCGCGGGTATCGATCCCCGCACGCCGGCCAGCCGAGTTTCCCTGGCGCGCTGCACGAAGCTGGCCGACAGCATCCGGGCCACGCTGGCCGATGCACTGGCGTCGGGCGGCAGCACTCTGCGCGACTATGTGGGCGCGACCGGGCAACCGGGCAGCTATTTCGATATCCATGCCGCCGTCTACGAACGTGACGGCCGGCCCTGCCGGGTTTGCAGCACGATTATCCGGCGATTGGTCCAAGGCCAACGCGCCACTTATTACTGCCCTCGCTGCCAACGGCGATAAGCCGCCTTCCGCGCCCTGCATTCCTTCCTGTCCCGGATAGCCCGCGCCTGTCTGAGCGCAGAAGCAGGCCGTGCGCGATCAAGCAGGGAGCGGCCGCGTGGCCTCTATAACGCCTCGCTGCGGCGCCCGGCACGGCGAACGACCATTCCGATGAGAGCCTGATCGCTTCCTCCACCACGAACATGCCTCGATAATTCGTTTATAGCGAACGTATTGCACAAAAACGAACTGCAATTTAATATTGCCTCCATGGTCGCGGCCGTTGGCCGGAATAAAACAAGGAGACATCGTGAGCAAACAATTCGCGTCGCACGCTGACATGGCCGACAAGGTCGTGTCGTTCGACAAGCTGTCCGATAACGCCTATGCCTACACGGCCGAGGGCGACCCGAACACCGGCGTCATCATCGGCGACGAGGCCGTCATGGTGATCGATACCCAGGCAACCCCCGTGATGGCGCAGGACGTCATCCGCCGCATCCGCGAGGTCACCGACAAGCCGATCAAATACATCCTGCTGTCGCATTACCACGCGGTGCGGGTGTTCGGCGCCTCGGCCTATGACGCACAGGAAATTCTGGCCAGCCGCGACACGTACGACCTGATCGCCGAGCGAGGCGAGCAGGACAAGGCCAGCGAAATCGGGCGGTTCCCTCGCCTGTTCCGTAATGCCGAGTCGATTCCTCCCGGCCTCGTGTGGCCCACGATGACCTTTCAGGGCGCCATGACGGTGAATCTGGGCAACCTGGAGGTCCAACTATTGCAAGTCGGACGCGGCCACACCAAAGGTGACACCATCGCTTGGCTGCCCGAGCAAAAAATTCTGTTTGCAGGCGATCTGGTCGAATACCAATCCACGCCCTATTGCGGCGATGCCTATTTCCGCGACTGGCCTGGTACCTTGGATACGCTGACCGGATTCAACGCTGAAAAAATGGTTCCCGGCCGCGGACCGGCATTGAAAAACGCGACGGAAGTTCGCCAGGGTCTGGCCGGTACCCGCGCATTCTTGACCGATCTTTACAGCGCCGTGAATCGAGGCGTCGCCGACGGCAAGGACCTGAAGACGATCTACCGCGAAGTCTATGACTTTATGCAGCCGCGCTATAGCGACTGGGTCATCTTTGATCACTGCATGCCGTTCGATGTATCGCGCGCCTACGATGAGGCCACCGGCTACGACGATCCGCGCATCTGGACGGACAAGCGTGATATCGAGATGTGGAAACAGTTGGAAGGCTGACATTCCTGCATGGGGACCATCTCTAGATAGCTTGATTTCGCCGAGGTTTTTTTTCGGCCAAAGGGATCGACCGGCTCCACCCAGCTGAACGGCTGTGCCAACAACATCTGCATCGCAAGGCTCGCGCACATCTCCCACCAGAGGGGATGGCGACGGGCCGTGATGAGCGACAACGCTCGTCATCAGGAGACCATGCGTGACCGATATCGATTATCAGGCGTTGGAATTCGCCTATCTAAAACACTCAGATCAGACAGCCCCCGCGCCTGCCTCGCATCGCGTGATCGTGGTGGGTGCCGGACCTGTCGGCCTGACGACCGCGCTGGACCTGGCACAGCGCGGCGTATCGGTCGTTGTGCTCGACGATGATTGCAAATTGTCCACCGGATCGCGCGCCATCTGTTTTGCCAAACGTACCTTGGAAATCTGGGACCGCCTGGGCATAGGCGAACGGATGACCAGCAAAGGCGTGTCGTGGAACGTCGGCAAAATATTTTTCCGCGACCAGGAGGTATGGCGTTTTGATCTGCTGCCCGAGCACGGCCATCGACGTCCGGCCTTTATCAATTTGCAGCAATACTATGTCGAAGGCTTTTTGTACGAAGCCGCTGCGGCACACCCATTGATCGACCTGCGCTGGAAAAACAAAGTGGTGGGCGTCACGCAGCAGGCGAGCAGCGTCGATTTGAGTATCGAGACACCTGACGGCTCGTATGACCTGCATAGTGAATGGGTGATTGCGTGTGATGGCGCACGCTCGCCCATCCGCAAACTGCTGGGCCAGGAAAGCCATGGCCGCGTTTTTAAAGACCGGTTCCTGATCGCCGACGTGAAAATGCACGCTGATTTCCCGGCCGAGCGGTGGTTCTGGTTCGATCCGCCGTTTCATCCGAATCAATCGGTGCTGTTGCATATGCAACCCGATAATGTATGGCGGATCGATTTCCAGTTGGGGTGGAATGCCGACCCCGTAGAGGCGATCAAACCTGCCAATGTCCTGCCGCGCATCCGCGCTTTGCTGGGCGCCGAGGCGCAATTTGAATTGGAATGGGCGAGTGTTTATACCTTTGCCTGCGAACGCATGGACGCGTTTCGTCACGGGCGCATTGTGTTTGCGGGCGATGCGGCGCATCGAGTCTCGCCCTTTGGCGCACGCGGCGCGAACAGTGGTGTGCAGGACGCTGAAAACCTGGCGTGGAAATTGCAAGCAGTCCTGGCCGGCGTCGCACCCGAAACCTTGCTCGATACCTATGCCACAGAACGCGAATACGCCGCCGACGAAAACCTGTTGAACTCCACGCGATCGACCGATTTCATCACGCCCAAGAGCGCGGCCAGCAGGCATTTCCGCAATGCGGTCTTGAACCTGGCTCGCGAACATGCTTTCGCGCGCGGCCTGGTCAATAGCGGACGGCTGTCGTTGCCCAGCACTTACGTAGACTCGCCGTTGAACACGCATGACGCGGAGGGCCCCAAAGCCCCTCAGACAAATACCGGCGCATTTACAGGCCGCATGGTGCCGGGCGCTGTGGCGCTCGATGCACCCGTTCGTGATGCGCAAGGCAATGAGTCCTGGTGGCTATCGTATCTGGATGGCCGCTTTGTGCTGGCGTTGTTTTGCGGCGCCGTCACTCCAGACAGCACGACGCTGGAGGCACTGCAACGTCTCTCGCACGGCACCGTGCCGGTACGCATCGTATTGATCGGTGATGGCAGCGCGCCGTTAACCGTGCCCGACAATTTCACGGTGGTACAGGATGAACATGCCTGCCTGAGGCAACGCTACGACGCTCGCCCTGGCACCTGCTATTTATTTCGGCCCGATCAGCATATTGCCGCTCGCCGCCGTGAACTCAACGAGACAGTCATGAACTCAGCATTGCAACGCGCCCTGGGCCGAGCTTGAAGGAATCCATCATGCCCCTCATCGTTGAACCCAATTTACCTGCCCCGGACGCGTTCTACGAGACCTTGATCGATACGCATTGCGGCCTGACGGACGAACAAAGTGCCGAAATGAATGCCGCGCTGATTCTGCTGTTGGCCAATCATATTGGCGATATGGGGATTATCCGCGAGGCGCTGCAGCGAGCGCGTCAGTCGGTGCAACCTTGATCCCCGCGGCTGGATCCTGCGACACGGGGTCCGGCCAGTCTGGCTCTAGGCCTCGTCGAAACATGCCAGCAACGCTTTGACCCGCGCACTGCGGCCTTTGCGACCCGGCACCAGCAACATGACCGGCGCGGCTTCCAATTGCCACGTTGGTAATACGCGCACCAGCGTGCCACGCGCCACGGCGGCCTCGGCATCCCATTGCGAGCGCACCACCATACCCAACCCCTGCTCGGCCCAGGCTCGCGCCACATTACCGTCGTTAGAAACGTAGGCGGCTGTTACCCGCACCGTCTCAAAAGCCTTTTGCCCCGCGGTGCGCCGGCCAGGCCGACGAAAACGCCACAGGGTGACATCCTCGTCATTCTCACGGATGCAGATGCAGCGATGATGCAGCAAATCGCGTGGCTCGCGCGGCATACCGAACGCTTGCAGGTATTGCGGGCTGGCGCACAGCCAGCGCTCGTTGGCAGCCAGCCGCCGCGCCACCCACGACGAATCACGCACCGCGCCGATATGCACGACGGCGTCGGCGTCGTGATAGTCCGGCCAGGGCGTTTCACGCAAATCCAGTTGTACCCGCAAGCCCGGATAACGTTGCGCCAGGCGCGCCAACACCGGCGCGATGTGACGCCGTCCGTAGCCGAATGGCGCGGCCACGCGCAGCGTGCCGGTCAGGCTGTTGTCGTCGCGCTGCAGCGCCTCGGGCAGGGCCTGCAATTGAGCCAGCAGGACCGAGGCCTCCGCAGCAAAGCGCTCGCCCGCGGGAGTCAGGCTCAGACGGCGCGCGGTGCGCACTGCCAACGCCAAGCCCAGCGTCGTCTCCAGTTTGCGCAGCCGCATCGACAGCGCGGGCGGCGTCACATTCAGTGCGCGGGCAGCGCCACTCAGCGATGGCGCCTGGGCCAACGCGACGATGAGCTCCAGATCCTCGATCCTGATCATTCAGCACAGCTTAACGATTGATGAAGAATCATTAAATCACAACGGGGTCAGCCTCGCCTATAGTCATCGCATTGCTCATCGACCTTGGAGTTTTTCATGTCTGCCGCGCCTGTTGCATATCCACGTGCTGTGCTGTTCGACCTGCTCCCGGCACTGCTCGATTCCTGGACCGTCTGGAATGCCGCTGCCGGTTCTGAGTATCCGCTTTGCAAGCCAAGCAAGAATTTCTAGACTAAGGCGTCTCGCGCCACGATACGTTACTAACATCATGCCCTATTCCACTCATTCCCTCGCCCCACTGGACACACCTGCCGCCATCGTCGATGTCGCGCGCATGCAAGCGAACATCCGCCGTATGCAGCAACGCATGGACACGCTGGGCGTGAAGCTGCGACCTCACGTCAAGACCAGCAAATGCTTACCCGTCGCCCAAGCACAACTGGCGGCGGGTGCGCGCGGTGTGACCGTGTCCACGCTGAAAGAGGCCGAGCAGTTTTTCGAGGCCGGCGTCACCGATATTCTGTACGCCGTGGGCATGGCCGAACACCGCCTGCCAGCCGCGCTGTCGCTGCGTCAGCGCGGCTGCGATCTGAAGATCATCACTGACAATGCCGTTTCCGCACGGGCTATTGCGGCCTTCGGGCGCACGCACGGTGAACGTTTCGAAGTCTGGATCGAAGTCGACACGGATGGTCATCGTTCCGGCATCAAACCTGATGAAGCCGCGCTACTGGACGTGGGCACGGCGTTGCACGAGGGCGGGATGCGGCTAGGCGGCGTCATGACCCATGCCGGCTCCAGCTACGATCTGGATACTCCGTCGGCACTGGCTGCCATGGCCGAGCAGGAACGCGCGGGCTGCGTGCGAGCCGCTGAACGCCTGCGCGCCGCCGGCCTGCCCTGCCCAGTCGTCAGCGTGGGCTCGACGCCGACCGCGCTGTCGGCCACGCAGCTCCAAGGCGTGACCGAAGTGCGCGCCGGCGTCTATGTCTTTTTCGACCTCGTGATGCACAACATCGGCGTATGCCGCACTGACGAACTGGCACTCAGCGTGCTGACCACGGTGATCGGGCATCAGGTAGAAAAAGGCTGGGTCATTGTCGATGCCGGCTGGATGGCGATGAGCCGCGACCAAGGCACGCGTAAGCAGAAGCACGACTTCGGCTACGGCCAGGTATGCACGCTCGATGGCGAACCGTTGCCCGGCTATACGGTCATCGGCGCCAATCAAGAGCACGGCATCGTAGCGGCTGCCGTCTCGACCGGCGCGGATGTCACGACGCAATTCCCGATCGGCACGCGCCTGCGCATCCTGCCGAACCACGCCTGTGCCACCGGCGCACAATTCCCGCAATACCATGCCTTGTCGCCCGATGTCGGCCTGCAGGTCTGGGACCGCGCACACGGTTGGTGAACGCCATGCCCACGACCATCGATGCGGCCGGCGGGCAGCCGCGCATCATCCCTCTACCCGACACCTCCACCATGCCCCTACCCGACACCTCTATTCAGTATGTCTCGCCCGCCACGCTGGCTGCGCCCGGCGGCCATTACAGCCATGCCTGCGTCGCCAACGGCATGGTCTATGTGTCCGGCCAATTACCGATCCGGCACGATGGCGTAAAACTGGCGGACGCCTCGTTCGAGCATCAGGCGCACCAGGTCCTGGCCAATGTCGCCGCCGCACTGGAGGCGGCCGGCAGCGGCATCGACCGCCTGGTGCAGGTACGGGTATATATCGACAGTGTCGAACACTGGCCTGCCTTCAATGCGGTGTACGCCGAATGGGCAGGAACGGCACGGCCAGCACGCGCCATCGTGCCCACGGGCCCGCTGCATCATGGCTTCAAGGTCGAAGTGGAAGCTGTCGCTAAAGCCTGAATGCGCCCGCAGACTCAGGACGCATCGGCGAAAGTATTGATCGTCATCGCGCGCAGCCATTGATTGCCGCCATCGCGATGAAAGCGCCGATGCCAATAGAGATTGGTCTGCAATGCCGGCACGCGCAGCGGCGGCGTCAGGAGCCCTAGTTGAAAATGTGTGGCCACCGTGTCGGCCAGCTTTTTAGGCACTGTTGCGAGCAAGTCGGTCGTGCTCACGATATAGGGCACGGCCGAGAAATGCGGCACGCTGAAGTGGGCATCCAGCGCCACCCCAGCTTTTTCCAACGATTGATTCACCTGACCATACGGTGCCGCGTGCGACACGACCAGATGCCGTTCAGCACGAAACGCCTTCAAATTCATCCCCTCGTGCGCGGTGGGATGACCGCGCCGAAAGAGCGTCGCGTAACCCTGGCGAAACAACATGCGCTGCATGAACCCGCTGCCCAGGTCTTCGAATGCGCCTATTGCCAGATCTACGCGGCCCGCGTCCATTTCTCTACGCAAATCCGCGCCCGACAGTCGCAGCGAATCAATACGCACGCCCGGCGCGTGATGCGCACATTGCTCCATCAGCCTGGGCATGAAGTGAATTTCACCCACGTCTGACATGGCAATACGAAAACGCCGCTGACTGTCGGCCGCCCGGAAATCGTGTGTCGCGTCCAGCGTGTGCGACAACAGCGCCAGCGCCTCGCCCACCGGCCCGCCCAATCGTTCTGCCTGAGGGGTGGGCTGCATGCCGTGCGCAGTACGCACGAACAACTCGTCGCCCAACACCGTACGCAGGCGTCGCAACGCATTGCTGACGGCCGGCTGAGACAGATCGAGCCGCCGCGCGACGGCCGAAATATTGCGCTCCTCCAGCAAATGCTGAAACACCACCAGCAGGTTCAGATCGATATTTCGCAATTCCGCCATCGTATTCCTTTGCGATCGCCCTCGGTGACCATAGAGACTTTTTTGCCTAACCGAGCTGCTATTGAACGATAGCATCAATATTCACGAAATTTATAGTCGATATTTTTCTATTCCCGTAGCCAGGCCTCCACTTTTTCCCGACAATAAGGCTTGCATCACGGCGCCACCCGGCCATTCACATACGGCCAACTCATACGTGCGCCAGGAGACTCACATCATGTCCTTGCAATACCAATCAGGCTTTGGCAATGACTGGGCCACCGAAGCCTTGCCCGGCGCATTACCGGTCGGCCGCAACTCCCCTCAGCGTTGCCCTTATGGCCTCTATGCCGAACAGTTGTCGGGCACGGCGTTTACCGCCCCGCGTGCCGAAAACCGCCGTTCATGGCTGTATCGCATCCGACCCGCTGCACAGCACCTGCCGTTTGAGCCGTTCGGCGCCGCCTCACGCTGGCTCAGCGACTTTGGCACAGGCCCTGTCACGCCCAATCAGTTGCGCTGGAGCCCGCTGGCCATCCCGGACAGTCCTACCGACTTTATCGAAGGCGTGCAAACCTGGGGCGGCAACGGTTCTCCGGGCGAGCAAAGCGGTGTCGGCATTCACCTGTATACGGCCAACCGCTCCATGCAAGGGCGTTTCTTCTATAACGCGGATGGCGAACTCCTGATCGTGCCGCAACAAGGGCGGCTGCGCCTGGTCACAGAATTGGGCGTCATCGAACTCGAACCCCAGGAGATCGCCGTCATCCCGCGAGGCGTACGCCTGCGTGTAGAGCTGCCCGATGGCCAGGCTCGCGGCTACATGCTGGAGAACTTTGGCGCCGCACTGCGTCTGCCGGAGCTCGGGCCCTTGGGATCGAATTGCCTGGCCAACGCCCGTGATTTCCAGACGCCCGTGGCCTGGTACGAGGACGTGGATGGCGACTTTGAACTGATCGCCAAATTCACCGGCGGATTCTGGCGCGCCAAGATCGATCATTCCCCGCTGGACGTCGTCGCCTGGCATGGCACACATGCCCCCTATAAATACGACCTGCGCCGCTTCAACACCGTGGGCTCGATCAGCTTCGATCATCCGGACCCTTCGATTTTTACGGTTCTGACTGCACCGTCTGATACCCCGGGCACTGCCAACATGGACTTCGCCATTTTCCCGCCGCGCGTGCTGGCCATGGTCGACACATTCCGTCCACCCTGGTTTCACCGCAACGTCGCCAGCGAATTCATGGGCTTGATTCACGGCGTCTACGACGCCAAAGCCGAAGGCTTCGCACCCGGCGGGGCGAGCCTGCACAACTGCATGAGCGGCCACGGCCCCGATGCGGAAACCTTTGAAAAAGCCAGCGTCGCCGACACCAAACAAGCGCATTACATCCGCGATACGAT
Organism: Bordetella muralis; assembly: GCF_965139205.1. Classification (GTDB taxonomy): domain Bacteria; phylum Pseudomonadota; class Gammaproteobacteria; order Burkholderiales; family Burkholderiaceae_B; genus Bordetella_A; species Bordetella_A muralis. The sequence continues at coordinate 55,987 of NZ_CBCSIU010000009.1, read as the reverse complement.
GGCCTTCATGTTCGAAACACGCCGCGTCATCCGGCCTACTGACCAGGCACTGGCGTGCGCCGAACTGCAAAGCGACTACTACCAATGCTGGCAGGGCCTGAAAAAACACTTCACGCCTTCCACCCCTAACTGATTGATACGACGCCCATGACCACCTTGAACGAAACCCACGACGCCGCCCTCACCAGTTGGGTCGCCAGCGCGAACGACGACACCACCGGCTTTCCGGTGCAAAACCTGCCCTTTGCCGTATTCCGCAAACGCGGCTCCTCGGAACCCTTCCGCCCTGGCGTCGCCATTGGCGACCAAATTGTCGATCTGGCCGCGTTAGCTAAACTGAATCTATTCGACGGCCCGGCCGCTGCAGCCCTGAACACCTGCACCGCAGACAGCCTGAACGCTCTGATGGCGTTGGGCAGCGCCCATTGGAGCGCATTGCGCCTCGCGCTATCGCGCGCGCTGCGCACCGGATCGACCCTGCAATCGCAGATCGAGCCCTTGCTGTTCGCGCAAAGTGATGCCGAATACACCACACCCGCGCGCATCGGCGACTACACCGATTTTTATATCTCGGTGCATCACGCCACCAACATCGGCAGACAGTTCCGCCCTGACAATCCCCTGCTGCCCAACTACAAATGGGTACCGATCGGCTATCACGGCCGCGCCTCCAGCCTGGGCGTCAATCAACAGTTCCCGCGCCCCGTCGGCCAAACCCGTCCCGCCGCCGAAGGCGAAATGCCTCAATTCGGCCCTTGCCAGCGCCTGGACTACGAACTGGAGCTCGGCGTATTCGTAGGCACAGGCAACGCACAAGGCCATCGTATCCCGCTGGATGAGGCAGACGAACACATCTTCGGTCTGTGCATCCTGAACGACTGGTCCGCACGCGACATCCAGGCTTGGGAATACCAGCCGCTGGGCCCCTTCCTATCCAAGAACTTCGCCTCGACGATATCGCCGTGGATCGTCACCCTCGAGGCCTTGGAGCCCTTTCGCACCGCCTTCGCCCGCGCAGCCGGCGAGCCGCAACCTCTACCGTACCTGGCATCGGACACCAACCGAGCCCAGGGTGCCTACGACGTGCAAATGGAAGTGCTCATGACCACACAGGCCTCGCGCACTGCCCAGCACGCGCCTGCTCACCTGTCGGCCAGCAATTTCCGCGACGCCTACTGGAACATCGCTCAGTTGATCACGCACCACACCGTCAACGGCTGCAATCTGCAGCCTGGCGACCTGCTCGGCACCGGCACCCTGTCCGGCCCTGAACCCGACCAAGCCGGCTCCATCCTGGAACTCACCAACGGCGGCAAAACCCCCATCACGCTCCCGTGGGGCGAGCAGCGCACCTTCCTGCAAGACGGCGACCAGATCATCATCCGCGCCGAGTGCCGCAAACCCGGCTACCCGCGCATCGCCTTCGGCGAATCCGTCGGCACCGTCCTGCCTGCCCTGTAAACGCCTGCATCGCGGACGACCGATCGCGCAACAATCACCGCCCGATGGCTTTCATCGGGCGGGCGCGCAGCGGCGAGAATGCGCATGTCAGTACAGGCAAATCGCGACCTGATTGCTTCCGGACACGCAGAACGATTGCGAACATTTCCGCACAGCATGATCTGATCGCCGTCGCGGACAAGCGAAACGCCGAATCTCGATACCTCCGCACGCCTTGTACATGATCGTTTTCGTTGGGCGCGCAGGGCGCTCAACGAAAACAGCCCCGCAAGATCATTCTCCTTGCCACCACCGGCACAAAAAAATGCCAAGCAAACAAAACGTGCCAGCGATGCAGAGAGCTCTAATTGCTGCCAGTCGAGCCGAGGCAATCGGGCCGGGAGGCCGCCTCAAAGCCAAGCGGAGCGGATGCTGAAGGTAGGCCCGNAGGGGCCGGACGANNCGAGCGAACNCGGTGTCCGGCGCCCGCG
>NZ_CBCSIU010000009.1:0-54047 GCF_965139205.1 Bordetella muralis | reverse complement strand
GGCTTTGAGGCGGCCTCCCGGCCCGATTGCCTCGNCNCCACGTCCAAAAGAACTCCGCCCCCTCAACCGAAACGAAATACGTATCCGCACAATGCCTCCGCAACGCACACATGCTCGCATTGCACAGCCCCCCTACCGCGTCTGCCCCCTCCTCAACCTCTCCCGGCTATTACTCAAATGCGTCCGCATCGCCCCCCGAGCCGCATCCGGTTCCTGACGCGAAATCGCGTCATAAATATCCTCATGTTCCCGATTGACCCGAGCCAGATACTGCTCGCGTCCTTCATCAGCAATACGTGCCGAATTGATCCGAGTGCGAGGAATCGCCGCCGACCCCAGATGAGACATCAGATCAGCAAAATAACGATTGTCCGTCGCTTGTGCGATCAATAAGTGGAACCGAAAATCAGGCGTAATCGTGTCACCATCGGATCCTAAGCTATGGCGGAACTCATCGAGCGCCACCCGCATATCCGCCAACTGCGCATCCGTACGGCGCATCGCGGCCAACCCCGCCGCCTCGCTCTCCAGACAGATGCGTAATTCCAGCAACACCAGCACATCGCGCACCGTCGCCAGATCCGCGGGATCGACCCGAAAATCCGCCCCGCCGCTGGGTTCCAGCGCATAAGTGCCAATACCATGATGAGTCTCGACCAACCCTGCCGCCTGCAAACGCGACAAAGCCTCGCGCACTACCGTACGGCTGACACCGAATTGACGCATCAATTCGGACTCGGTCGGTAATTTGTCACCTGGCCGGATTTGCCCACCTCGAATACGTTCGGACACGTCCTCAACCAAGCCTTGCGCCAGATTGCGCGGCCGACGCGGTACAGAAACCGGCCAGTCTGCGTTGTTCGTCATCAAGGGATATCCCGAGTAATACTGCGCTTGACGTGAAAATTCTGGCCTCATTATACTGCCCGAAGTTGTACGACAACGTATCTGTATCACCCAGGATATCTGTCGGCGTTCACGTATCACTCAGTCTGTCCCTTGCTTCTGCTACACCGCCGGAATGCTTGAATGACTCTCGTTACTGAATCACCCACGAACACCCGACACTGCCATTGCCCGCCGACCCGCGCAGCGGGCATTCATCACAGAGAACGATCATGAACACCCAGCCCCAAGCAGAACGGCTGGGCAGCATGCTATGCACCGTGGGCGAAAGCCCCGTATGGCGTGCCAGTGAGCAGGCCCTGTATTGGACAGACATCCCGGCACGCCGCCTGTGGCGCTACGATCCCGCCCAAGGATTGGCACATCATTGGCCGCTCCCTGAAATGGCGGGCTGCATCGCGATGCACGGCACAGGCTGGCTGGCTGCCATGGAAAGCGGCCTCTATGCCTTGCCAGCAGTCACCGCGCCCCCCAGCGCCGGCAATAGCGTTTCTGAACCGGCACCGCTGCCTGCGACAGCGCTCGCTCTCGTCACGCATGCCGCACCCGAGATGCGCTTTAACGACGGTCGCTGCGACCGCCAGGGCCGTTTCTGGGCAGGCACGATGGTCCAGAACATGGCATTGGGCCATGACGCCGGCCGGCTATATCGCTACGCGGGCGGTGAACTCAGCATCCCCTTGCCCACGACATTCATCGTGCCGAACGGCATGGCCTTCAGCCCCGACGGCCGCATCATGTATGTGTCCGATTCACACCCGGCTCGTCAGACCGTATGGGCCTTTGATTATGACGTTGATAACGGCGTGCCGCATCATGGCCGCGTCTTCATCGATCGCCTGCCCGCGGGCCGCCCGGATGGCGCAGCCGTGGATCAAGACGGCGGCTACTGGATATGCGGCAACGATGCCGGCATGTTGTACCGCTACACCCCGGCGGGCAAACTGGATCGCAGTCTGGCACTGCCCGTCGCCAAACTGGCCATGTGCGCCTTTGGCGGTGCAGGCCTGGACACCTTATTCATCACCAGCATCCGCCCTCCTCATGCTGCGCCCGACGCGCTGGACGGCGCCCTGTTCGCCCTCACACCTGGCACCCGCGGCCTGGAGGAACCCGCTTTTATCGGCTAGCCCCCGAGCGACTGACTCATAACGGGCCAACACCCATGGCCCACTTGGCACCAACGTAGTGCCCGCAGCGTTTTTTTCCACAAGAAACCTGATTACGCCCCACTCCTAAGCCGGAGGTAGACAATGTTGTGCTTTACCCTGAAACGCGCCACCGTGGCCGCGTTGACTGCTGCGTGCCTGTCCACAGGCGCATCCCTTCATGCCGAAACGCTGCGCTCGGCGGACATACACCCTGACGACTACCCCACCGTACAAGCCGTACGCCACATGGGCGAGTTGATCAAACAACGGACCAACGGACGTATCGACGTCAAGGTCTACGCTGGCGGCACACTAGGGCGCGAAGAAGACTCCATCGAACAAGTCAAAATGGGCGCGCTCGCCATGACACGCGTCAGCAGCGCCGCGATGCACAACATCTGCGAAACCACCCGCGTGCCATCGCTGCCCTTTTTATTCCGTTCCAAAGAGCACCTGCACAAAGTGCTCGATAGCGACATCGGCGAACAAATTCTGAAATCCTGCGAGAACGCGGGCTTTGTCGGATTGGCCTGGTATGACAGCGGCGCACGATCGATGTACACGCGCAACAAACCGGTCAAGAGCAAAGACGACATCAAAGGCATGAAGATCCGCGTCCAGCAGTCGGATCTGTCAGTCGCCATGGTCGAGGCGCTGGGCGGCAATGCCACCCCCATGTCCATGGGCGAGGTCTACACGGCATTAAAGACCGGCCTCGTGGATGCCGCAGAAAACAACTATCCCAGCTACGAAAGCGCGCACCATTATGAGGTGGCCAAGTATTACTCTCTGACCGAACACACCATGACACCGGAAATCCTGCTGTTTTCCAAACGTCAATGGGACAAGCTGTCGGACGAAGATCGCAAGATCATTCGCGATGCCGCTCGCGAATCCGTGCCCTATATGCGCAAGCTGTGGGCCGAGCGCGAAAACACATCGCGTGCCATCGTCGTCAAAGCAGGCTCGGAAATCATCGAGCCCGATAAGGCCTCGTTCCAGGCGGCAATGAAGCCCGTCTACGAGCGCTTTGTCACGACACCAGAAACGAAAGATCTGGTGACTCGCATCCAGGCCGTTCAATAAAGGAACAACCATGTCTGCCCAAACGCTTTCACCTACGGAAAGCAGCGGCAGCACAGTGTCACGGGTGTTAAATGGCTACGCACGTCTGTGCGCAGCCATTGCCCGGCTATGCATGGTGCTAAGTGTGATCGGGGTGATATGCCTGGTCGCCGCTGTCTCGTATCAAATCTTCGGCCGTCACGTCCTGAACAACACACCGACCTGGGCCGAAAGCCTGTCGCTGCTGCTGGTGCTGTACGTCACGATGCTGGGTGCGGCTGTGGCCGTGCGCGATGCTGGCCATATCGGCTTTGAATCGCTGGTCAATCTGCTGCCCGAAGCCGGCCAACGGCGCCTGCAGATTGTCATCCATTTGCTGGTGCTGCTGTTCGGTGCGCTCATGGCGTGGTATTGCGGCCAATTGGCCGAGTCGGTGCACAGCTACAAAATTCCCAACCTGGGTCTGTCTGAAGGCTGGAAATACGCGCCTGCCACGTTGTCCGGCGCACTGATCGTGCTGTTCTCGATCGAACACATCATTGCGCTGCTGCGCAATCAAAAGGTGGTCCCCGCATGGCATTGACTCTACTTTCATTGACGTTCATTGGGTTCCTGGTCATCGGAGTGCCGGTCGCCTTTGCCATCGGTCTGGCCTCGATATCGGCCATCGTCTATGAGGACCTGCCTATCGCGGTGGCTTTTCAGCAGATGACCTCGGGCATGAACGCCTTTTCGTTCCTGGCCATTCCGTTTTTTATCTTTACCGGAGAATTGATGTTGTACGGCGGCATTGCCGACCGTATTGTCGCGTTTGCCAAATCCGTCGTCGGTCATGTGCGCGGCGGGCTCGGCATGTCCAATGTCCTGGCTTGCACGCTGTTCGGCGGCGTATCGGGTTCGCCGGTCGCCGACGTTTCGGCAATGGGTTCAGTCATGATCCCGATGATGAAGCGCGAGGGCTACCACGCAGATTACGCGGTGAACGTCACCACGCATGCGGCATTGGTGGGCGCACTGATGCCCACCAGCCACAACATCATCATTTATACCTTGGCTACCGGCGGCAAAGTCTCCATCGCGGCGTTGATTGCCGCCTGCGTTGTACCGGCAGTCATCTTGACGCTTTGCAACTTGGCAGCAGCCTATCTCGTAGCCCGCAAACGCGGTTATCCCGCGGGCACATTTCCCGGATGGGCAGTGGTAGTGCGATCGCTCGTAGCGGCTGCACCGGGGTTGTTTGTCATCGTGCTGATCATTACCGGTATTCTCAGTGGCGTCTTCACCGCCACAGAATCTGCCGCTGTCGCCGTCCTGTATTCACTGGCGCTCACCGCGCTGGTGTACCGTTCGCTGAGTTGGGATCAGTTCATCCGGGCGGCCGCCAAGGCGGTCAAGACCACCGGCATCGTGCTGTTGCTGATCGGTATCTCGGCTACCTTCGGCTATCTGATCGGGTTCTACAGCGTCGCAGAAAAGACCGGTGAACTGATGGGCGCGATCTCTACAGAGCCCTGGGCCATTTTTCTGATGGTCAACATCGCGCTGTTTGTGCTGGGCACTTTTCTGGACATGGCAGCTACGATCCTGATCTGCACGCCGATCTTTCTGCCGATCTGCATGCAGTACGGCATGAGTCCCGTGCAATTCGGCGTGGTCATGCTGTTGAATTGCGCACTGGGACTGAACACGCCTCCGGTAGGCACGGTGCAGTTTGTAGGGTGCGCCATAGGAAAAGTGTCAGTGGGTACCGTCATGCGCACCATATGGCCGTTCTATGGCGCGCTGATTGTGGCGTTGGCCCTCGTGACCTATGTGCCGACGTTCTCGTCGTGGTTGCCTGATCTGCTGTTCAAGTAGACACGACGCAGACTGCGGCGGCATTGCGCATGCCGCCGCGGATCGATCACGCTTGCAAGACTTTGCCAGGATTCATCAATCCCCGCGGATCCAGCGCCTGTTTGATCCGCTTCATCAGGCCCAGCTCCAGGGCACTCTTGTAATGAGGCAGCTCATCACGCTTGAGCTGACCGACTCCATGCTCGGCGCTGATGGAGCCTGCATGCTCGATCACGCTACGATGCACGACGTCGTAAATGTCTTGCTGCAACGCCAGCAGATCAGCCTCTGTCTGGCCCGGCGCACGCGCCACGTTGTAATGCAGGTTGCCATCGCCGAGGTGCCCAAATACCACGTTGCGCACATTGGGAAAGCGTTCCTGCAGCAACCCATTGGTCTTGTGCACAAACCCGGCAATCGATGAAATCGGAATCGACACATCGTGCTTGACGCCTTTGCCTTGCTCAGCCTCGGCCAAGGGAATGCTCTCGCGCAAATGCCATAGTGCACGGCTCTGCGCCACGCTGGCAGCAATGGCCGCATCGGTAACCAGCCCCGCCTCGATCGCCTCGCCCAATACTGCCTCGAAACGCTCGCGGGCATGCGCCTCGCTCTCGCTGTCAGATAGCTCCAGCAAGGCAAACCACGGGGATTTGGCCGAATCGCCCTCAAAGGGCAGCCGCTGCTGGGGAAATAGCTGCACGACGATCTGCAGGCAATCGCCCGCCATCAACTCGAACCCCGTCAGCGACGCCCCGAACCCGGACCGCGCCCGCGACAGCAACTCGACTGCAGCATCGATAGAATCCAATGCCAGCAACGCCGTACAAGAAGCCACGGGTTGCGGATACAACTTCAGGGTGGCGGCGGTAATAATGCCCAGCGTGCCCTCGCTGCCGATATAGAGGTCACGTAAATCGTAACCAGTGTTATCTTTGCGCAGCCCCCGCAGGCCGTTCCATATCTCGCCTTCGGCGGTCACGACCTCCAGCCCTAGCGCCAGTTCGCGGGCATTGCCGTAGCGCAACACCTGCGTACCGCCCGCGTTGGTGGCGAGATTTCCGCCTATCGTGCAACTGCCTTCGGCCGCCAGGCTCAGGGGAAACAGACGCCCGGCTTCGGCGGCCGCCTGCTGCACAGCCTGCAAAATGCAGCCGGCCTCGACCGTAATCGTATCGTTGGCCGTATCGATGGCACGGACGCGGTTCAACCTGCCGGTCGACAGCACGACCGCCTGGCCCGAGTCGTCGGGGGTTGCACCGCCGCACAGACCGGTATTACCGCCCTGCGGCACTACCGGCGTACCGTGCTGGACACACAGCCGCACTGCCTGCGCGACTTGTTCAGTGGAGCCGGGACGGATCACCGCCAACGCGGTTCCCCGATAACGTCGGCGCCAGTCTTGCAGGTACACCGCGGCATCTTCGCCGGTCAGCACATGGGCCGGGCCCAGTAGGGATTGCAATGCGTTCAATAAGCTCATAGCGAAAACCGCAATCAAAGCGCCCGGCCACGCAGGACGACATGGAAGACAGGAGGGTTATTGTAGGGCTGACCAGCAAATTTGGCGGTCCGTTCCGCCGGCAGCCGCCCCGCAACACCCGCGAATCGAGGATAATTCACATTCCTGCACACATAATTCACATTCACGCACACGTAACGCCCTGCTGCTTGAATATGATCAGCCCTATTTGATTATTCATCATTCCCAGGAGCCTGCTTGAACACCGCCACTCATTACCCCGATTCCGTCTTCAAGGCATACGACATCCGGGGCACGGTACCCGATGCATTGAATCCGGCCTTTGCTGTTGCACTGGGCCGCGCGCTGGCCGATCAGGCACGCGCCCAAGGCATTTCCGCGCTGGTGGTCGGCCGCGACGGCCGCCTCAGCAGCGCCGAGCTGTCACAAGCCCTGCAAGACGGCATTCTGGATGGCGGCATCGATACGATCGATATCGGCGAGGTCCCGACTCCGCTGGTGTATTACGCAGCCTACACGCAGAAAACCGGCTCCGGGGTTGCCATTACCGGCAGCCATAACCCGCCGCAATACAACGGGTTCAAAATGATGATGGGCGGCAAGGCGCTCTACGGCCCAGGTGTCCTGGCGCTGCGCGATGCCATGAATACCGCTGCAACGTCCGGGCAAACCGCGCCGGCGAGCCAGCGCGGCACCCGCCGTGAGCTGAATCTGATTGACGAGTACATCCAGCGCATCGTCGGCGACGTCAAACTGGCACGCCCGCTCAAGATCGCCATCGACTGCGGCAACGGCGTTGCCGGCGCCGTGGCGCCACAGCTGTTTCGCGCGCTGGGCTGCGAAGTCACCGAGCTGTTCTGCGAGGTTGACGGCACGTTCCCCAACCACCATCCCGATCCCGCCGACCCGCACAATCTGGAAGACCTGATTCACTGCCTGGCGACGACCGATTGCGAGATTGGCCTGGCGTTCGACGGCGACGGCGACCGTCTGGGCGTGGTCACCAAGTCCGGGCAGATCATTTGGCCTGATCGCCAGTTGATCCTGTTCGCGCGCGACGTGCTGCAACGCTGCCCGGGCGAGACCATCATTTACGACGTCAAGTGCAGCCGCCACGTGGGTCTGGCTGTCGAGGCCGCCGGCGGCAAACCGCTGATGTGGCAGACCGGCCACTCATTGGTCAAAGCCAAACTCGCCGAAACCGGCGCGCCGCTGGCGGGCGAAATGAGCGGCCATATCTTCTTCAAGGAACGTTGGTTCGGTTTCGATGATGGCCTGTACACCGGTGCGCGCCTGCTCGAAATCGTCTCGCGAGAAAGCAACCCCTCGCAGCTCCTCGAAGCCCTGCCGCAAGCCGTCTCCACGCCCGAGCTCAAACTCGAAATGGAAGAAGGCCAGCCATTTGCGCTGATTCAAAAGCTGCAAGCGCAAGGCAAGTTCGACGGTTCCCTGCGCGTGGTCACCATCGATGGCGTGCGTGCAGAATATCCCGATGGTTTCGGCCTGGCGCGTGCGTCGAACACCACGCCGGTCGTCGTGCTGCGATTCGAGGCCGACACGGATGAGGCCCTGACTCGTATCCAGGAGGATTTCCGCAAGCAATTGCAGCAACTCGCCCCTGGTGCGAAATTGCCGTTCTGATTGGGATGGCGGTCAACGCCGAACGAGAGCCTTGACGTCAAGGCTCTCGCAACGCATCCTCGCGGACATCTCGAGTTCAATGCCGCCCGGCTAACGGGCACGCTGATCGAGCAAGGTCTGGTAGATATCCAGATGTTTACGGCACACATCGTCGATATCGAATTCCCGCTCGGCCAACACGCGGCCCGCATGACCCATTTTTTGGCGCAATGCGTCATCGTTGACTAAACGGCCAATCGCTGCGGCCAGCGCTGGCGCATCATGCGAGGGAACGAGCAGCCCCGTCGTATCAGGCTCGATGGCATCACGGCAACCCGGCACATCGGTGGTGACGACCGCACGGCCGCATGCCGCAGCCTCGATCAGCGATTTCGGCAGCCCCTCGCGATATGAAGGCAATACCGCAATATGCGAAGCCGCGTACAACGCGGCGACATCGCTGCGTTCGCCCAGGGCCTCGATAAGGCCTTCTTGCTGCCATGCGTCGACATCGGCTTGCGTGACCGAGGCGGGATTACCAGGGTCGATGCCGCCGGCCAAGCGCATACGCACGTTGACCCCTTCACGGCGCAGGATGCGGGCTGCCTCAACGAACTCCTGCAGTCCCTTGTCCCGCAGCAGACGGGCCACCATCAGTGCCACCACGGGTGGAGGCGGCTCGGCGACAGCGGCATAGTCAGCCAGGTTCACACCGGATCCACGAATCATGACGACTTGCCCATCGCGCACCGCGCCCAGGCCCGCTAGCACGTCGCGATCATTGCCATTCTGAAAAACGATACGGCTGTTGCGGTGGCCGAGCGCCAGGCGATACAACATGGCTACCACCTGCCGTACCAATGCAGCTTTAGCGCCTTTGGCGACAAACACGAAGCCCAGCCCGGAGATCGCCGACACCATGGCAGGCACACCGGCCAGCCGTGCAGCGATGCCGCCGTACAGCACAGGCTTGATCGTCACCAGATGCACCACATCCGGCCGCAAGCGGCGGAATAATTGATACAGCGCCCACACCGTGCGCAGTTCTTGTACGGGATTCTTACCACTGCGCGTCATCGGAATCGCATGATGCGTCAGCCCATGGCCCTGGATGCGCGACACGCTGTCGCCTGCCATGGTGGCCACGTGAACATCGTAACCGGCACGCTGCGCGGCCAGTGCCAATGGCAAACGATGCGAGAGAAAGAACGCGGGATTATTCACCACGAACAGCAAACGAGGTGCGGTCATCTAGCCTCCTGCGCGATGCGGCGCCACACGGCATCGTATGCCGCGACCATGTGGGCCAAGTCGAATTCAGCCAGCACGCGTGCGCGCCCCGGCTCGCCGACAGCCCGACGGCCGCGTGCCGCGATGTCTTGCAATGTCGTAGCGATCCCTTGGGCCAAGGCCTCGGCATTCTCGGGCGGCACGACAGCGGCTGTCTGCCCGACGATGTGGGCCGCATCGCCCACATCCGTGACGACGCAAGGCGTGCCGCAGGCCATGGCCTCGGCGACCACGTTGGGAAAACCTTCTGCGCAACTGGACAGTACGTGCATGTCCAATGCATTCATGACGGCCGGGACGTCATCACTAGGGCCCAACAACAGGACATGATCGCGCAGTCCCAAACGATCTATCAACGCGCCCAGCTCGGCATTGTCTGGCGACATGCCGCGCCCCACCAACGCGCAACGCAACTGAGCCAACGCAGCCGGATCAGCCGTGGTGTCGGGACCAGCCCCTGCGTCCCTCTCGCTGCTGCCATGTCCTTGATCCGCACCCTGTCCGCGATCACGTCTCTGGCGCAGTAGCACGGCCAAAGCCCCCAGCAAATTCGCATGATCCTTCAACGGATCCCAACGCGCCACGCAGCCGATCACAGGAACTTCGTCAGCCAGTTGCCATTGTCCGCGCACGCGCCGGCGAGCCTCAGCATCGGGCTGATAGCGCGATAAATCATAGCCATTGGCAATCACCACGAGGCGATCTGCGCGATAACCATACTGCTCATGACGTACCGCGGCATCGCGTGCAGCGCAAACAATCGCGGCGGGTACGCGACCCGATAGCAACGCGCAGAGCTTCAACACCAATCGGGCCGAGCGGCTGCTGCGTTGCAGATGCGCTCCGGAATTACGAATCCCCCACGCCACGGCACGCACACCGGCCAACCGCGCGGCCACGCCGCCGATCAAGTCCGCGTGATACATCCATGTCTGCACCGCATCCGGCTTTTGCTCGGCCAATAGTTGACGCAATTTCAACACGCCACTCAGGCTGACACGGCCACGCGCCATACCCAGCGTATGCACGGTGACGCCTGCAGCACGCAGGCGCTCTCCATACACACCCTCATCCGTCAACGACACCACCGTGTGATGTACCTGTTGGTCGGGATACGTCACCAAGCGAAACAGGACAGCTTCGGCGCCGCCCTGCCCCAAACCCGTAATCACATGCGTGACGCGCAAAGTCGCAGGCGTATTCACGATCTGCCTCGCACGCTGTCAAACAAGGCATCCCATTGCGCCAATACCGCCGGCAACGCATAGCGATTGCGTACCGACTCGGCGGCACGTTTGCCCAATTCCTGACGCAAGGCCGGGTCGGACAATACGCGGCGCAACCCCTCGCGCAGCTTGTCCCGGTCACCCGCGGGCACCAGCACGGCGTCCTGGCCATCGCGCGTCATCTCTCGCGGACCGCTCGGGCAATCGAACGTCACGCAAGGCAGGCCCAATGCCATCGACTCCAACAACACATTTGGAAAACCCTCTACCGCCGAGCTCAGCACAAACGCCTGTCCCTGAGATAACGCATCCCACGGAGCGTCGGTGCGCCCGCGCAGTTGCACGCGATGCTGCAGGCCCGCTGCATCGATACGCGCCTGCAGATCGTCGCGATCCGCGCCTTCGCCCCAGATACTGAGATCCCAATCGGAAAACTCGTCGGCCAAGTCGGCAAAAACGTCGATCAGTAAATCGAACCGTTTGGCCGGCGCCAGCCGTCCCATCGCCAACAGCTGTTTGCGCGGCGTGACGGCCTGCGTATCCACCAAGGGCGCGTCCAGCAACTCGGGCGGCAAAGGATTGGGGATGACTTTCAATTGCTTGATGCCGGGCACATCACGTGCAAATGGAGCGACCGTATCATCGGCCTGCACCGTCACCATGTCGGCACGAGGATAGAGCCAGCGGCGCGCAATACGCCACACACGGCCCGTCGAGAGTTCCGCGACTGGGTTCGTCCGTTCGCAGACAATCAGTGGAATATCCGACTTGCCCAGCACCTTCGTTGCCAGGATCGCGGCCACATTGACGTTGGTCAGAAAGGACACCACCACATCAGGGGCCTGTTCGCGAATCAATTCCCGCAATGCGCGCAGTCGCCGCCACGCGGTCAATGGGCCGCCGCTGCGCGTGCCGACCCGATCGGCCAGCCAGATCAGATTCACGGCATCGGAAACAGGATAAAAACACGTACCCTTGGAGGAATAAGTGGGCACCAGTGTCACGGTATCACCGCGATCGGTCCAGGCGTTTACTAACGTGGCGGCCACCCGTTCGGCTCCGCCTGCATGCATGGAACTGACCAGCAGCAATATTTTCATCGTGAAGCATCCTTTTCGCCGGCAACGCCGGCGTGATAGCGATCCAACCAGGCCTGCATCATCAGCACGCCCCACAAGCGGCTGCTCCAGTCGCGATGACCGGAGACATGCTCACGCCATTTGTGCAGGATGGGTTCGGGTTCAAACCAGCCCTCCTGGCGCAAGCGCGCCGGGTCCAGCAACGATTCGGCCCAATCTCGCAACGGCCCGCGCAGCCAGCTCGCCAGCGGCACGGCAAATCCGCGCTTGGGACGATCCACCAAAGACTGAGGCACATGGCGGTACAGCACTTGGCGCAACAACCACTTGCCGGTGTCGCCGCGCACCTTGTATTCAAAGGGCAAGCGCCAGGCAAACTCATAAACACGATGGTCCAACAAGGGTACGCGCGTTTCGAGACTGACTGCCATGGCAGCGCGATCGACCTTGACCAGAATGTCATCCGGCATATAGGTCACCGTGTCGAGCTTCATCATTACGTCGAACACGGAGCCGTCCATAGACTGTTCGAACAACGACGGAGGCTCGACCCCTTGCTTGACGACCGAAGTCGGGTCCGACCAATACGAAACGAACGACCGATAAAAATCACCATGCGTGTCGGCGCGTAGCATCTCGCCGAATTTGCCTACTTTACCGCGCCAGGCGCCACGTCCAGGCAATGCCGTGGACGCCCCCATGATGGCGCCCATCGCATGACGCACCGGGCCGGGGAAACGTTCACACTTGCGCCACCAATCCCGCACGCGAAAATACCGTGAGTAACCACCAAACAGCTCGTCGCCACCGTCACCAGACAGCGCCACGGTCACATGCTGGCGCGCCAAGCGCGTCACCAGCGCGGTAGGGATCTGCGAAGAATCTGCAAACGGCTCGTCATACATATCGGCCAACGTCGGCACGACAGCCAGGGCATCGTCGGCCGTGACGTAGAGCTCGGTATGGTCGGTGCCCAGATGCTGCGCCACCGCCTTGGCGTGCTCGGCTTCGTTATATTTTTTCTCGTGGAATCCAATCGCAAATGTACGCACAGGCTGCGAGCTTTGCGCCTGCATCAGTGCGACAATCGTCGACGAATCAATGCCGCCCGACAAGAACGCGCCCAGGCTCACGTCTGACAGCATCTGTCCACCCACCGCCTTGGACAGCACTGCCTCGAGTTCATCGGTGGCCTGTGCATCCGAGGCAAAACTGCTGCGTGTCTGCACACCCTGATCCGCCATCTGCAAGGCAGACCAATAGGCATGATGTGCGGGCACACGCTGCGCGCGCATGTCCGCCTCGGAAATTTCCAGCCACGTTCCGGGTGGCAGCTTGTAGATGCCTTCGTAGATGGATTGCGGCGAAGGAATGTAGTTATGGCGCATCAGCGAAGTAATCGCAGCGCGGCTCAGCTGGCGGCCAAACCCTGGAATCGGCATCAAGCCCTTCAGCTCGGAGGCGAACACCAGATTGGCGCCCGTATAGCCGTAGTACAACGGCTTTTCGCCCATCCGGTCTCGCGCGAGCGTCAACGTGCGGCGCTCACGATCCCACAAGGCAATCGCGTACATGCCCACGGCGGCCTGCAAGGTCGCCTCGACACCCAATGCGGCGAAGCTGGCCAGTACGGTTTCCGTGTCCGAGTGCCCACGCCACTGAGGCGCCTGCCCGGACTGCTCCAGGCGAGCGCGCAACTCCATATGGTTGTAGATCTCGCCGTTGAGCACCAGTACATAACGGCCGCAGGCAGACACCATAGGCTGATGCCCAGCCTCGGTCAGGTCCAGAATGGCCAGACGGACATGCGCCAGCGCCACATCGGCTGCAGGGTCTTCCCAAAAGCCATTGCTGTCAGGACCACGATGCCGAATACGCCGGCAGCTCTCTGCCAGCACCTGCGCCTTGTCCTGCAAGGCTCCCCAGATTCCGACTATTCCACACATGATGGTTTCTTCCGTGCTCGTCCAGACGACTGTTGGGCCGGGCGATCAGCCCTGCCCTCGCACATCGTCGAAAAGTTGTTGCCACAAGCCCAGCACCCGCTGAGCCGAAAATCGTTCACGCGCTTCGATGGCCCGCTGCGCCAAAGCCTGACGGGTCTCGTCATCGTCCATCAACGCCGACAGCGCCGCCGCCATGGCCGCGACATCACCGTTGGGCCGAACCAGTACGCCATCCGTACCGTCACGGACGACCTCGCGCGGCCCGGTATCGCAATCAAAGCAGACCGCAGCCAATCCGCTGGCCAAAGACTCCAGCAAGGTATTGGACAAACCCTCGAAACGAGAGCTCAGAACATAGATGTCCGCACTCGCATACCAGTCGCCCACATTGCCTACCCGCCCTGGCATGCTGACACGCCCCTGCAAACCCGCCGCATCGATCTGGGTCTGCAAGCGTTGGCGTTCGCCACCCTCGCCCAGGATGATCAGATCCCACTGCGGGTACCGATCCGCAATCTGCGCATAGGCCTGTACCAGCAGGTCGAACCCCTTGTCCGGATGCAATCGTCCCACCGCCAACAGACGGCGTCGGCTATCGGCTGCAGGCGGCGCGACGACCGGCTCGGCACGCGACAACGGCCAATGCACCGGATTCGGAATCACTGCGAGCTTGCTGCCCGGTACGTGCTGTTCCAACCAATCCGCCGTGCCACGTGTGAGCGCCACCACGCGGGCGGCCTGCGGGTACGTCCACCGGCGCAAGCGTTGCCATAACCCAGACAACGTCTGCGATGGCGGATGCGTGTGTTCTGTCGCGATGACTTGGCACGGCATACCGCGCGCGGCCATCACCGCCAACACCGACGCCGTCGTCATCATGCCCAGCACGATATCGGGCTGAAACTCTCGCAACACCCGGCGCAAAGCATGCACGCGCCGCACATTCGCCCATATCCCGCGTAAGCCACCGCCCTCGCCTGCCGTGTGCAGGATTTTGCGCTGCACGTGCGGATGCAGCGTGTAGGCATCGTCGCGGGCGTCCGCTTGCGTAACCAGCATGACTTGCCAGCCGGCCTGCGCCCAATGCGCGCTCAAATCGGCAGCGACGCGCTCGGCGCCACCGCCATGCAGCGAGTGGATAAAGATCAGGACACGCGGCTCACGCATCGCGGGCGAATCCATCAAACGGTCTCCTTAGCGGCCGGCGGCTCATGACGCTGTAATGCCACCACGAGATAACACGCAAACGACAAGGCATACATCAGCGCCGTGGCCAACATGATGCCCGATGCCCCCATACGCGGCGCGAGCACGGTGTTCAACACCGCCTTGAGCAGAAAATTGGCGACCGCGATCAGCGCCATGACGCGATATCGATTCTGGCTCGCCAACAGTTGCACCAGAATCAGCACCCCGAAATAAAACGGCAGTTGCAGCAGTCCCCAGCGAAATACCTCGGCTACGGCCTGAGTATTGTCGGCGCTAAATGCACCGCGCTGGTACAACACCGACACGCCCCAAGGCGCCAACACCCACGCAATCGCCACCGCAACGGCGCCAGCCCCGAGCATCAAGACCGACCATTTCAAAGCCATCGTACGCGCCCGCGCGGCATCGCCACGGCTCTGGATATCAGCCAGCACCGGTAACGCCGCCCGCCCGACGGACACGGCGCCGATACCGATCAATAACGATAACAACCGAGCCGCATATCCCAGCGTCGCATTGGCGTTGTCGCCCAGATTGGCGGCTGTGTACTGATCCAGCGGACCAACGAAACTCATCGCGACTTGGCCCACCAGCATGATGCCCGCCGCGCTTACCAGCTCGGGCCAGTGCGATGACTGCATCGTCAGGCGCGGCGTACCCCAAAAACCGTTATCGGCGCGCGCCGCCAGCCAAGCCAGCCACACCGCCTGAATCGCATAGCCGACCAACGTCCCCCACAACAAGGGGCCCACATCGTGCGGTGAGGCCGCGGCCAGCATGACCCATGCCAGCGTAGCGATGGCCGGCACGCTGTCCAGCAAGGTATTGACGTGCCGCTCGTGTGAGCGCAAACGCGCCCCGCTGATGCCTGCCATCAACAAGAACACCGTGACCGGCACAAACGCCAGCAGCAAATCCGTACTCATGCTGGCGACCTGCACGGACAGGCCGCTGCCCAGCCATTGCAATACCCAGGGCCAGGCCAGCGCAGTCGCCACAGCCAATACCAGCCCCAGCATCAGCATCCAGCCTTGGAGCTCGCTGATGAACAGGTCGCGTTCCTTGCCCCCCGTGCGCCTCAGGCGCACGAGCACAGGAATCAATACCACCCCCAGGACGCCGACGATCGTGACCGGCAACCAGTTGGTCATGGTCATCGTGAACTGATAGGCATCTACCGCATCGCTGATGCCATAACGATACGCGACCGCCATTTCCTTGACAGCGCCGGCAGCCTTGCCCAGGATCAAGAAAACTGCCACACGGAACGCAGCCTTGAAGATGCGTTGATGATCCGGATGGATCGCGTTGACTCTGCGAATGAGCGCTTTCAAGAATTCTCCCACTCGCCTATGATTCGTCGCGGTAAAAGCGACCGCACGGCACGCGGGCGGCCCGGCAGAGCGCGCCCGCGGCCTTTGGAATGATCAACCCAGGAATTTGACGTACCAGGGCATCGCGGTTTCCAGGCCACGCAGAATATCGAACGCGGGCTGATAACCCAGCAGTTTGCTTGCCTTGCTGATATCGGCCTGCGAATGCCGTACATCGCCCGCCCGGAAATCCACGTACACCGGCTTTTTGTCGTATTGCACGCCCTCCGTGGCCAAGGTTTTGGCCAGAAAGCCATACAACTGAGTCAGCGTCGTGCGTCCGCTATAGGCCACGTTGTACACCTGATTGATGCCTTCTTCGGGCGCCATTGCAGCCAGCAAATTGGCCTGCACGGCGTTGTCCACAAAGCAGAAATCCCGGCTGGTTTCGCCATCACCGTTGATGTTGACGTCCTCGCCGCCGATCATGGCGGCTGTCCATTTCGGGATGACCGCCGCGTAGGCGCCATCGGGATCCTGGCGCTTGCCGAACACGTTGAAGTAACGCAGGCCCACGCTGCGGAAACCGTACGAGCGCGCAAACACATCCGCATATAACTCGTTGACGTATTTGGTGACTGCGTAGGGCGACAGCGGCTTGCCGATCTGGTCTTCGACCTTGGGCAAGGCCGGATGATCGCCATAGGTCGAGCTGGAGGCGGCGTACACGAAGGTCTTGACCTTGGCATCGCGAGCTGCGACCAGCATGTTCAGCGAACCACTGATGTTGACCGCATTCGTCGTGATCGGATCGTTCAACGAACGAGGCACCGACCCCAGCGCCGCCTGATGCAACACATAGTCCACGCCTTGCGTGGCCTTCTGGCAATCCTCGAGATTGCGGATATCGCCCTCGATAAAGGTAAAGCGCGCCCATTGAGCGGGCTCCACCGAATCGCGCACCTCATCCAGATTGCGCTGATGGCCGGTCGCGAAGTTATCCAACCCCACGACTGTCTGGTCGAGCTTGAGCAGCGCTTCCAGCAAGTTTGATCCGATGAAACCAGCGCAGCCCGTGACCAGCCATTTACGCGGCGTAGCGCGCAACTCGCGCTGAATGCTTTCGTAACGTTCGCTCATACCACCCTCTTTACAGACGCAGGTCGGATTCGTTGGTGGCCAGCACGTACTTCAAGTCGTACAACACATGCTTGGCCTTGCCCAGTTTACGAATCTCGGCAGCGCCCATTTTGACGAATTGTTCATGCGACACCGCCAGGATGATGGCGTCGTATTTGCCCTGTTCCGGTTTGGCGACGGGCGTGATGCCGTATTCGTGCACGGCTTCTTCCGGATCGACCCAGGGATCGTAAACGTCGACATCGACGTTGTATTCCCCCAGCTCGTGCACGATGTCGACCACGCGGGTGTTGCGCAGGTCGGGGCAGTTTTCCTTGAAGGTCAGGCCCATCACCAGTACGCGCGCGCCCTGTACATGGATACGCTCTTTGGTCATGGCCTTGACCAGCTGCGACACTACGTAGCCGCCCATGGAGTCGTTCAGACGACGGCCTGCCAGAATGATTTCCGGGTGGTAGCCGATGGATTGCGCCTTGTGCGTCAGATAGTACGGATCCACGCCGATGCAATGACCGCCCACCAGACCCGGACGGAACGGCAGGAAATTCCATTTGGTGCCGGCAGCCTGCAGTACGGCCTCGGTGTCGATGCCCATCTTGTTAAAGATCAGGGCCAGCTCATTGATCAACGCGATGTTCACGTCACGCTGTGTGTTTTCGATGACCTTGGCGGCCTCGGCCACACGAATGCTGGACGCCTTGTGCGTGCCCGCCGTGATGATTTCGTTATATAGCGCATCGACCAGATCGGCGATTTCGGGCGTGGAACCCGAGGTCACTTTCTTGATCGTGCTGACGCGGTGCGCCTTGTCGCCCGGGTTGATACGCTCGGGGCTATAGCCGGCGTAGAAATCCTCGTTGAATTTCAGGCCCGACACGCGTTCCAGCACCGGCACGCAGTCTTCTTCGGTGGCGCCAGGATAGACGGTGGACTCGTAAATGACGATATCGCCGCGCTTGAGTACCGCACCGATGGTTTCGCTGGCCTTGACCAGCGGTGTCAGATCGGGCTGTTTGTATTCGTCAATAGGCGTAGGCACCGTCACAATGTACACATTGGCCTTGGCCAACTCGGCACGCTCGGCGGTATATGTCAGATGCTTGGCCTCGGCCAACTCGGCGTCATCGACCTCCAGCGTGTGGTCATGACCAGCCTGCAGGGCCTGAATACGCTTGACGTTGATATCAAACCCGATGACCGGACGCTTCTTGCCGAACTCCACGGCCAGCGGCAGCCCGACATAACCGAGGCCGACCACGGCAAGTTTTACCTCATCGATACGCAAGATAGCTCTCCCTTTGCCGCGCTACGATCACGGCATTTTAAATAGGAACGGGGAAAATTGTAACAGTGGCCCTTGACCCGTTGTGGGCCTGTCGCCAGGACATTCACTCAGTGAGTACGTGGCAACAACAGCCACCCCGGACGACGCCACGACACCAGCCGCACGTACAGCCAGATATAGGCTGCCGCAAAGACAGCAAGACTCAAGCTCAGGATCCAGGCGTTGTCCCACCAGATGGTCGCCGGGACCAGGCCTATCAAGGCCAACACCCACATATATGGGGAAGCCAGGGCATTGCACAAGGCCGGTACGGCATGACGGCGCCCGCGGCTGAACGTCACCCGGACCAAGCGGCGAAACACCAACTGGTGCAAGTGCAGCGCATCCGGCTGATCCACCGGCACACCACGCTTGAAACGGCGGCGCCAGATCGAAAAACCGGTTTCGAATACAGGATAAAACAGCACGGCCAAGGCATAAAAAGGCGACACGGACGGATTGCGCACCACCAGGAGCACCGCCAGTTCCGCCAACATAAAGCCCAGGAAATATGCCCCGCCATCGCCCAGAAACACCCGGCCAAACGGGAAATTCCACACCAGAAAGCCCAGCGTGGCCGACGCCAGCGACGCCGCGATCATAAAGATAGGCATATCGCCGACCTGCAGCGCGACCAGCGCGATGGACACGGCCATCAGCGTAGCCACCATACCCGCCAGGCCGTTCATACCATCCACGATATTCAGCGCGTGCGTACAGCCACCGACAGCGAACATCGTGAACACCAGCGAAACGGGCCAGAACGACAGTACCCAATCTACCGGGGCAATACCGACACGGCTGACGCCGCCCAGCAGCCACCACGCAATCGCCGCAGACAGAAAAGCCGCCAGCAGACGTTTACTGGCACCGATATCTTTTGTAATGTCTTCGAGCAGGCCTGCGACAAACACAGGCAGCGCTGCCACAAACAGCGCGGGCCACAGCCAGGTCAGCGTCATATTGCTGGGCCCCAGCACCAACAGGCCCGCCAAAGAGCCTGCCAACACGGCCAAACCACCCACGCGAGGCGTCGCACGCGTGTGCGAGGCCTGCGGCTTGCTCAGGTCGCTATCACCGGTAAATGCACCATGCCAGCGTTCGGAGGCAACAATGAGCCCCCCAACCATGAACGCCGCCACGCAGATATACAACCAAGTCACAAAATCTAACCCCCACGCTGCGCCTTCGGCTTGTTGCCCTCGCAAGAAGGCGTTTTGCCTTGAGCCGGCTCGGCGGCAAAAAAGCAGATTGGGCGGAATGCCCGGAAACACACCATTATCTACAGTGCGTGTAACGCTCTTGTATGTAGGGCATAAACAAGTGCAAGGCACCCCCACAAAACGTAACGGCGCTATGGATATGAGCCTACATTACACACCTAGTTTCAACGGATTGTAATGCTATCCCTACGCCAACCGAGACAAAGAATTACGGGGTGTCTGAACAGGCTCTACAACGAGGGCTCGTCACTCGGGTTCTATCGCCGTCGAGCGTCCTCGAGTCGGCTCCATATCGCAAAGTCGGGTCTATCCGCAAGAATTGGGGACACAACAATTCTGATTAAAAAAAAGCCCGAGATCTTGCGATCTCGGGCTAAATCCACCAAAGGAGGAGGGTGGAGGAGACAACCGGGGCATGTTGGGGTGAACACTGCATCAGGTTCGACCGCTACGCATCGGGGTGATTCACCGCGCCGCTGCGTTTTCAACATCCATGAATGAATATTAGCGCATGGTTTTGTGCGATGCAAGATATTTTTTTAGCTGGGATTTTGATCGCCGTTGAGTGTTGCAAAACCACATCACCTCGCCGGAAAGCCGCACCGCAGCACGCACATGCATCAAACCTGATTTTAGGTAAAAGGGTAAACCCTTGCGGGCTTACCCTATAGTTTTCAACCACTTATACCGAGTGCATTGAGGCATTTCTTATCCATATGAGGATTTTGTTGTGCGACGCACCAAGCGTCTGCCACTACCCTCGCCCCGCCTTCGCGCTTCAAATCCGATAGGCGGTGGTGGTCATCACACGCGACATCGCGCGCATCATTCCCCGTACGGGCATAGGCAGGGACACCCCGCCGGCATCTTCGGCGCTCGCTCGATGCTTTGCCTCGTCGTCTTTCATCTTGCTCACGATCTGGCGCGAACGCTGGTCGGTCGCCGGCAAAGCAGACAAATGGCTGTCGAGATGCTCTTCAACCTGACGTTCGGTCTCGGCCATGAAACCTAGATTACGCGGCGCGCCTGCATAACTGGCCAGCACACCCAACGTAAACGAGCCCGCGTACCAGATCGGGTTGAGCAGGCTGGGACGGCTGCCCAGCTCCTCGAGCCGTTGGGTGCACCAGACGAGGTGGTCGACCTCTTCGACGGCTGCATCGAGGAGCAATTTTTTAATCGGTTCCTCTCGGCAGGCCGCTGCCTGGCCCCGATAGAGCGCCTGCGCACATACCTCGCCGACATGATTGACGCGCATCAAGCCCGCGGCATGACGCTTTTCTTGCTCCGTCAGCGGTGGCTCGGGCTCGGCCGCCTCGGCAGGGTTGGGACGAGACGCCGTCGCCGCCCCCGTCAACACTCGCAATGCCCGGTCAACCTCGCCAAACAAAGCGTCAAGCGGACCTCGCCGGCGTGAAAAAGGGGCGAAATCGGACATTGAGGGTGACACAGACATAAATAGAACTCCTAAGTGGACATCCCCGGCTATGGCCGAGGTTCTCCTCTAGGAATTGTACGGAAATGCATAAAGACATGCCGCGCGCGCCGGCTCGCGGGCTAACCAGTCGCTGCCGTCGGCCAGGTTGAGCGAGAGGCCCTCGAGCAGTCCATCAAAGGGATAAACAGCGCGGCGTTTGACAGTACACAGCGCCGTGTCGGCATGGACGCTATTGAGGAGGAATTGCATCGCACCGGCCATGGACGGAACCCGCAGCAACAACGAGCTCTCATTGTCCAGCCAGCGTTGACCAAACGCTCGGGTCGCCTCCGTGTCGTGACCCCGTAAAAGCGCCGGCGGTGGCGTCGTGATGCAACGTGCCGGCGCGTTGATTTCGAGCAGCCGATAGGTGCGCGGCAGTTGATGAGGATGCGGCACCTCGGCCAAGGCCAGGCGCGCACAAATTGCGGCAGCTGGACTCGCATCCAACAGGATCACCGGTGCACCCGCCACCGCCCAGCGCCCGTCCAGAACTGCCGTACCCGTCAAATTGTCGCTATTGCTCAACCGCCAAAGTGTCGTCAAGGTTGTATGTCTCCTAATACATTGTGGGTATGGCTGCAGCGGGCCGTCCGGCCTGCGCCGCCATATGCCTCGTCGGCGCGCCCACGTCAGAGCCCGCTGCCTTGATCGATCGCGATCAGCCAGCGCTCCAGCAAGGGGGCATCGGCGGCGCAACGGGCCAGTTCCAGGGGCGCACGGCCATGCAGGCGGCTTTTGGGCTGACGCAGCCACGCGCGGGCCGTGTCTCGATTGCCAAAGACCAGTTCTGCCAACCAGACGACGCGCACAGCGCGGTACAGCGACACCACATATTTGCGGGTCATCTCAGCCGGAGGAGCCGGTTCGATCAGGCACGACAGGCTGACTTCGGTCAGATCATCCCGCAGGATCTCGAGCAACACGGGACCCATTGCCGTCGACCGGGGCGAGCTCACATAACCAAGCGATGCCTCGATACGCCGCTGCAACCTGGTGCGCACGTCCAGGCCTGCGTTGTCTTTATTGGACGGTTGCCGCCGTCTCGATGGCTTTGAAAGCCGCGTTGACTTCACTGCCGTCGATACTGACTGTTCCGCCATTAATCAGTCCCTCCAGATAAGCCCGCGCCGCTTGCTGTTGACGCTGGGTGCGCAATGCGATGCGCAGTTGGTCTTGTACCTGCGCGAGCGGCGGCACTTGGGCCATGTGCGCATCTACGACTTTGATGATGTGGACACCACCCGGCATTTGAATGGGATCGCTGACCTCGCCCTCGGACAGGTGCTGCACGACTTCGCGCAGGCCCGGCACCAATTGCTGCAACGTCATTTCACCGCTGTCGCCGCCCTGCTTGGCCGTGGCCGCGTCCTGCGAATATTCGCGCGCGAGGGAGGCAAAATCGGCATTGGCGGCGCGCGCTTGCTTGACCAAGTCGGCTGCCTGTTTGCGAGCCTTTGCTACGGCCTGGTTATCGGTGTACGGGGCGGCCAGGAAGATCTGGCTGACGCGATAGCGCGCAGGCATGGTCAACTGCGACTTGCTCTGATCGTAGGCAGCCTGCAGTTCCTGTTGCGAGGGGTAATCGTCAGGCGGCTGGCTGACCGACTCCAGATACGTGCGCAGCACCACCTGATTGTGGGCCAGCTCCAGCACACGGTGAATTTCCGGACGTTCGGGCCAGCCCTGCAGGGTGGCCTGTTCGATCAACGCTTTTTCGGCCAAACGGCCGCGCAGCCACTGATCCAGCGATGCCCGGTCGGCCTGTAACTGCAGACGCTGCTCGGACGGCAAACCACGCAAGACCGCGTCCATGTCGGCACGCGAAATCGAAATGGTGCCCAGCGTGGCCACGGGTTTGCTGACGTCGATCTTGGATGGCGCGGACTTGCCTGCGCTTTGAGTGACCGGTCCGGAGGCGGCGCCACCCACCGCTCGGACCGGCGTGTTCGGCGCGCCCTGCGATTGCGCGTGCGCATCGCCGCCGTCGCCGCAGCCGCCCAACAATGCCGCGCTCAACCCGAGCACGGCGGCCACACGCAAGATATTGCTTTCGTTCATAAGGACTCTCGGAATGGACACAACACAACTACGCGGCGTCATGCACCGCGGCGGATTGCGCACTGCCCTCTTCTACCGCAACAGCGTGATCCTGCGGAGCAACACTGCCTGCGCCTTGCTGTGATGCCACCGTCTGTTGGGCATACTGGCGCAGGAACAATAGAAACTCCTGCAGCAAGTGGTCCCACAACTCGGTCACGGCACGCACGTGAGACTGGCTGACGCCGCCGGCAACGATGACGTCGAACTCCAACACCAGGAACGAACCGCCCTGCACCGTCAGGCGTGCGAAACGCTTGGCCACGTTCCAGCCAGCGACGAAGTCAGCAGACAGCTCGCCTTGCACGCGCAATGCGCAACTCAGCGTGTAGTCGACAAACTCGCCTGCTTGCGGACCCGGGTTGCCGAAACGGACGGAGAACCCCACCCCCTGGCTGGCGCTGAGCAACTGCACCGAACCGTTCTGTTCGGAACGGTTCACGCGGTAGCCCGCATCTTGCAACAAGTGGGTCAGGCTTTCGGCTGTGACGGTCTGGACGAGAGAAGTGCTGTCGGTCATTGTGTGATCTTTCCATGTAGAAAAAATGAAAACTCAGTCGTTGGTCAGGCGTGACGCGTTGCCGGCTGCAGCAGGCTCCGCCGTTTCTTGATTGGCCGCCTGTTGTTTGCGCGCCAGTGCAGCGGCCGCGTCACGGCTGAACTGGGCCTCGTACAGTTTGTCGCCGTGCGCCTGGGCCTGCTCGTCGAACAACACACGAGCCTGCCCCGCAAAGGGCTGGCGGATTTTCAATATGTCGCCCGTTCCGAATGCTTCGTAGGCCGATAGCAACTCCTTGCCAGCGGCATACATTGCGGCGTTTTTTTTCTCGCACATCGTCAGCAGGCCGTCTCGGTCTTTCAAGGACGCCTCCAGGGTGACGCGCTTGGCCTCGCTGGCGCGCGCCATGCCCAGGAGTTCCTCGTAAGCGCCGCGAAATTTGTCGATCTGCGCATGGCTGGCCGCCACCTGGGCGTGGGCGGCTTCGCGTACGGCCTCCAGTTTGCCGGCTTCGTCTTGCGCGACGCCCAATTGCGTACGAAGTTGCGCGATCTGGGCTCGCAGCTGCTCGTTGTCCTTGTGTGCCGCTTCACGTTGCGCCTCCGCGGTGACCTTGGCGGCCAAGGTTTGGGCGCGCTCGCTCTGCACTTGCTGCAATTGCTGGGTGACGTTGCGCAATTCCGACCGCAGGCGTTCCTCCATGCTCTGCGCGTGGGCGGCCGGCGCGGCCCACACTACCGACAGGGCCAACCACAGCCCCGCCCAAGGAAAACGCAAGCCGCGCCGGGACACGGGCTCTTGGCGTATCGTCGCGTGACGACGAGAAAAATATAAAGTTGTCATGAGTGCCAACCACCTTAGAAGCGCGCGTTGACTTCCGCCTGCAGGACGTCGACGGAGTACGGAGCACCATAGACTTCCTTGGTGCTGGTCCAACGCAGCAGGCCGTAGACGTTCTTGTCAAAGGCGTAACCGCCTCCCAGGAAATAGCCGCGAGCGTTAGTGCCGCCCAAGTGGAAGGTGGAATCGTTGTAGCCGTCAGGCATCGCATCAGGCTGGATGTATTTGTATCCCGCGAACACCATCCAATCGCCTTGGGCACGCAGATCGAGCCCGCGACCGAGCGACGCTTGCAGCATCCAGGCGTTGGGGCCGCTTTCGATCGAATCGTTGTTTGCGCCCGTCCGATTGTTGGCCACGTTGTTGATGCCGCCCGCGCGGCTGACCATTTTGTCTTCGTCGTAGGCCAGGTTACGAACATAGTTGCCGTGCAAACGCAGACCCATGCCGTCGAATATCTGGGTATCCCAGATCAGGTTGACGTCCAGCAAATTGAATTTGGAGGCCAGGCCGACGTATTGATATTGATCGTTGGCAGGATCGGCGGGAT
Organism: Bordetella muralis; assembly: GCF_965139205.1. GTDB lineage: Bacteria > Pseudomonadota > Gammaproteobacteria > Burkholderiales > Burkholderiaceae_B > Bordetella_A > Bordetella_A muralis. Next base: position 28,770 of record NZ_CBCSIU010000009.1, on the reverse strand, counting down.
TACCCGGCACAGCGGCCATCAGGTCACGCAGCAGGAACACCGTGTTGCCGTGCTGCATGAAAGCGGGCCGCGACCAGTCGGTGTCGCACACGGCCGAGGTCGTCAGGCAGGGCGAGGAACGCTGGCCTTCGATATTATCGAAACGATAATACGCCAACGCACCGGTCAGCGTATTGCGTTTGTCCAATTCCCAACGAGCGCCGATCTGCGCGCCGAACAACCACTTGTTTTCCGTCTCGCCCTCGCTCCAGCTGCTATCACTCCAACTGCCGAAGGTGTTCTCCAGGGCAAACGCACCTAACGAGCCGAATAGTGTCACCGGGCTGTCTTGCAGCGCCTGCTTGAACTGGGCCGAGATGCCGTCGAAGTTCAAATCATCTGAATACAGCATATTGGTGGACACAAAGGGATTGGCCCCGCGCCCTGCCGTGATGCTGGCCCACTGTGCAGGCCGGTAGGTGATATAGGCCTGATCCAGCCAGATATCCTTCTTGTCCATGCCGCCGCCCAGCGTCTGCGTCGTGGACACGGGACTGTCGTCGCTGCCGGTGGCCAACCGGATGCCCGCCATCCATTGATCCGAGATCTGAGCCTTCACACCCAGACGCGCGCGGGCACGCATCATGTTGCGGCGGTCCTTGCGGGTATTCAGGAATGGCATCTCCAACGGATAGTCTTGGCCATTGACGACGACAGGGACAGGACCGTTGCGGTTCCAATCGTTGAAGTCGACGATCGTGTCGCTGTTATACGAGTCGTACAGGCGCGACTCGTAGCGAGCCCGCACATCGCCTTCGACGGTGATGCGAGAAACCCAGTCAGGAAAGGTATTGGGCTGCGCCCAGTTTTCGGCCTTGGCCTGGACCATCACCTCGGCTTTGACCTGGTCGCGAATACTATCGCGCACCGATTCGGGGATATAGGTCACGCGCACGTCGCCCGGCTGAGCCACTGCGGCGCCTGCGGCCCCCACCTGATGTGCCGGGGCGGCCTGGGCCTGCGCTTTTTGCGCCTCGGCTGCTTCCGATTCGGCTTGTTGCACCAGGGCGTCGGCTTGATCCTGTTTCAGTACGCCCTGCTGGACCAATAGACGAATCAGATTGATAGTGGCGTTGGGCGACGCCTGGCTCTGCGCGACGGCCGGGCCCACGCCTACCACCAGCGCGACGGCCAAAGCGCTAGCCAATCGTGTGGATGTGAATTTCATCTGCAAAACTCCGAATCTAAGAATCATGTTCAAGACAGCTCGATCAAGACGGGCGGCGGCCCGTCAACGACGCGCGCACAGGCATGCTGACGGAGGCCGGTGGCCGCTCGTCCAGCGCAGGCACGGCACGCAATGCGGCAATCACTCGCTCGTCCACGTCGGCATCACCACTGGAGCGCCCGATCTCTACGCGCAGAATCTGCCCCGTTGCGTTGAGCCAGATGTTGACGGTCATGCGGAAAGTCAGATTGCGGGTGCGGTCGTCCTCGCGCAGGATTTTCTGCAGGGCGTAGGCCATGTATTGGCTGTACGTCGCATTGCCTGCGCGGCCGCCTCCGGAACCCGCCATGCCGCCGCCTTTTCCTGCGCCGATGTTGAAAGAATCGCTGCCGGCTTGCGCGTCGGCGTCCATCTGCATGGGCTTGGCCAGGTCATCGGAGGGCGACGGCGGCGCTTCTTCCTTGGGCTGCGGCGGTTCGTCCTGAGGCTCGGGTTCGGGCTCGGGTTCAGGCTCTACGACTTCCTCTTTCTGCTCGGGCTCAGGAGGCGGCTGTTCCGGCTCGGGAGGCGGAGGCGGCGGCGGGGGCAGCGGAATAATGGTGGCGACCTTCGGGGCCTCCCGCTTCACGCCGGCCATATCGTTGGCCCATTGCCAGAGGAAATAGCCGAGCACGGCCACCACCGCCACGACCCCTGCGCCTTTGGCGATGCGCACGCGCCGGTCTTTGCCGCGGCCGGCGTCCTGGCGGCCGGTTGGATCAGGAATGTTCGACGACATGTTGCGCGCTCTACGAGGTCGGCTTGCCGGTGACTAGACCAATCTGGGACAGCTCGAGACGGCGCAGCATGTCCAGCACCTCGACGACTTTCTGGTATTGCACGATGGCGTCGCCGCGGACGATGACGGGAAAATCGGGGTTCAGCGCCTTTTCGGTGCGCAATCGATCTTCCAGCTCGGGCAAGGTGACCGGATAAGCGTCCAGGAAAACCTGGCCGTTCTCGTTGATCGAAATGGCTTTCGTCTTGGGCTGCGCCAGCGATACGGTGCTGCTGGCCTTGGGCAGGTTGACTTGAATGCCCGCGACTTGCGCCGTGGCAGTCAGGATGAACATCACCAGCACCACCATCAGCACGTCGACCAACGGCGTGATGTTGATGCTGTCGACCGGTACGCCGTCGTCGTCATCAGGGGTCGAGGACACGGATGCCATGTGCGGTCTCCTTTAGACAACGGCGGCTTCGGGTTTGACCGATGCCGGTGTGCGACGGCCCTGATGGGCAGCCTCGGCAGCCTGGCTTTCGCCCTGCACCTCGGCCAGGCGCGTCACGAACTCGTCTACGAATACGCGCATGTCGGCGCCGACATCTTTGTTGCGCCCCTGCAGACGGTTGTAGCCAAACAGTGCCGGGATCGCGACGAACAGGCCCATGGCAGTCGCCAGCAGCGCGGCAGCCATACCCGGGGCGATCGCGTTGATATTCACGTCACCAGCCATGGCCGTCCCCAGGAACACCACCATGATCCCGAGCACAGTACCCAGTAGCCCGATGTAGGGTCCTCCCGCAATCGCGTTGGACAACACGCCCATGCGACGTCCCAGTGCTTGGGATTCTTTGGTCCGCACGGCATCCATGGAGGCGCGTATGGCTTCGATGGTGGCGCCGGAAATCGAAGTGGTGTCAGCACCTTGCGAACGGCGCACACGCAGTTCGTTGACTGCAACCTCGTACAGGTTCCACAGCGGCGCGTCTTGCATACGGCCTTTCAACGCCGTGTCGTCGATCAACATTTCGAGGCGGTTGCCGACTTTGGCAAAGGCTTCGCGGAATGCCGCATTGCCTTGCTCCACGCGTTTGACCTTGCGGCTCTTGGACACCATGATGACCCAGGATTGCAGCATCATGAAGACCAGCACCGCGATCACGATCCAGGCATCCAGCGGCACGGCGTTCAACAAGTAGCCCAGGCCGCCAAAACCAAAACCGGATTGCTCTTCGTCGGCACCGTAGACGACCAAGCGCGACTCTGCTCCCTGGGACACGGCATCGGCCAGAATCAGCGCAGCGGACCGAGCGGTCTTGGATAAACGGATTTCGTCGATGGCGCCGATGAACGGTGCATAGGTCGCGACCGGGACGGCAGGCGCCGCAGCGCCAGCAGATTCTGACGCGGCTGCGGTCCCCTGGGCTGCGGGGGTGTCGGCAGATGGCGCAGGGTTTGTGGGCGCCGCTACGGCCGGCGTGGTCTGACCTGGAACATCGGCCCCGATGGCGGCGATCGTGTTCAGCGGCGGCAGACTGGCGGCCAGCGTTGCGCTCGCCTGACCATTGACATAGAGCACGACCTGACGGCCATCCGCCGTGACAGCCAAATGTTGCCACGCGGCCGGCGACAAAGGCTGGCCCGGCTGCGTGCGTTGGCCATTGACTTCGACAAAGGGAACACCGTTATCCACGCCGATCAACAACGCGTTGCCGCTATCCCGACGTGCGTAGATCAATTGCGCACCCGCGGCTTGGTCCGAGCGCACCCAGGCGCTGAATGTGAATGCGCCTGCGGCCGGAACGGCCAGCGAGGGGCTGGCTGGCAGCATCAGCGGGGCGCCGCCCACGAACTGCGCCGCACGGCCCGTCACCCCATCGACCATGCCTGCCAGCGCAGTCTGGGCGTGGTTGCTGTAGGCCGTGGCATCACGCGGCGGCGCATCCGACGCACCATTGAAGTGGTACACCAAGGTGTAGTTCGGGTCGAACGCAAGCTGGCCGTTCGAGGTGGCAGGCGCTTTCTGGTTGCCGTAATACATCCAGATGTCCTGGCGCTGCGCGCCGACGACGTCTGGGATATCCACCCACACCAACGCCATGCCCAGCAAGGGATCAAAGCTCTCGATCTGGTAGTTCAGCACCGTCTGATCATCGCTGGTCACAAAGCGCAGGTCGTCGCCTTTCTCGTTCACGCCGTCAAACGCGAAGTTGCCGGTGTGCAAGCGCACCAGTAACGGCATGCGGCCGACGTTTTCATTGATGGCCCCGGCCTGTGCAGTGGTATCAACAGAAATCTGCTTGCGAAAATTCCAGTCGGCCTGCCACCAAGCGTTGGCAGTCAAGGGAAACACACTGGCCATCAAGGCCAGCATGAGGAAAAGTAAGCGTTGCATGGTTGCCGTGCTCCGGTAGTCCGTCATGCGTAAGGGTTAAAAGTTGGCGCGCAGGTTGAAATTCACGCGCGATTCGTTTTTCTTGGTGACATCGCCGTCACGCAGGGCATAGCCCCAGACCAGGCCGCCATGCAGCCAATCGAACAACTGCATACGCGTGCCCAGGCCGACGCTGGCCAAACCGAAAGACCTCTCTTGATCGGGCAGCGGGTCGCGCAGGCGCATAAAGGCCCAGTCGCTAAAGGCGAAGAAACGCCATTCATTCACCTGAGGCCCCAACCAGCGCGACAGCGAAGGAGTCCGCAATTCGAGAGAGGCCATCAGGCCTTCGTCAGCCGAACGTTCGGCTGCCAGATAGCCGCGCACACTGGTGGCGCCTCCGGCCGAAAACTGTTCGTTGGATACCAGCGCACCCGAGGCCAACTGAAAGCCCGTGCGCAAGAAAGCCTGCCAATCGTTGCCGACCGTTTGAGTGTGAGTCAGGTCGCCGCGCAACAGCGCAAAGCTGGGGCTGGCCATATAGCGCTTGTAGTCGAACTCTTCGTCGCTGCTGCTCACGCCGAACGAGGTACGCGTGGCACCGACCACGCTCATGCTGACCGAGCTTTGCGATGTTTCGGTATAGCGGTAGCCGTCGTATGCCAAGGTGAACGGAACGTATTTCAACGGCACCTCGTCGCCGTCCCCGCCATAGATCAGGTTCTCATCGAAGTTCTTGTAGTCCACACCGACGGACAAGGAGTTGTGCCAATTGCCTAATGGCTCCATGGAGTAGGTAGCCATCATGCCGAAGGAGTAACCCTTGCCCAGCACATTGGTGCCGCCAATCGTGGCCACGTTGCTATCGGAGTGATAGCCGGAAAACTGCAGACTCCACTTTCCGGATAAGGGCATGGTGTAGGAACCCGACCACACTTTGGCGTTGGAAGGCTCCTCGGGTGCGGTGAAATAAGTCACCGAGAACGCATGCCCGCGCTGCCACAGATTATCGTGGCCCAGTGTGACCATCGCCCGCAGTTTTTCCGTGTCGGCGCTGTAGTCGTTGTTCAAGCCCACGCTGGCATTCCAGGGGCTTTTGTCTTCTACGCGCAGATCGACGTCCATGGTGCCGGGCATCTTGCCCTCACGCACCAGGGGCATGACCTGGCGGCTGGCCGTACGATTCAAGGCAGTCAACTGCGTTTGCGCTTCGTTGAAATCCGGAACCTCGCCTTCTTTCAAGGCAGGAACCTCATCGCGGATTTCCAGCGGCGAGTAATGTTTGGCTCCCACCACGCGCAGGCGCCCCACCTTGGTTTCGGTCACTTGCAAGATCACCACACCGCCGCTGACCTGCTGTTCAGGCAAGTCGACGTACACAGATTGGTAACCTGATTGGTGATAGACCTCTTGCAAGGCATCGCGAGCCGCCTCGATGTCGGCCATCGTGCGGTCGGGTCCCAGATAAGCGTAAACGGCCTTTTCGATGTCGCGCGCGGTCAATACGGAATTGCCCCGCACGATGTACTCGCTGACGTTCACACGGCGGGCGTCGGCCCGCTGTGAAGCAGCGGCAGCAACGGGTTCGGCGCTATCGGTGCCCACCGATGATTGGGCGTTTACACAGGCATGTATACCTAGCGCCGCGAGAGCCGCGCTAAAGATCCTGAGACAGACGCCGTGGCCTGCGTTGTTCAATTCATGCATAGAACCGCACTCAATCCTGATTAGAATTCGCCGCGAGTCACGGAGCCGCAAGGCATCAGCAACGCGCAGCGGCCGCCTGTGAATCACGAAAAGCCGGTCGATCAAACCGATCACATTTACGAACCGGCAATGACCAGCGTTTACTGATTGCTAGACGAATGACGGACGTGGGGAGTGCTCAATGTCACAAAAACTTCACGGAGAAATTTGTGTGGAGCAGGAAAGAAGCTACGCAGCGGGTACTGGGTAGTGGACGCGCACCTGTGAAGCGCAGCATGCTCAGGACAATGGCCGCTGACTAGAGGAGCGAAGACGGTACGCGTTGTACCGTGCGGCTGTGCTCAGTGCGGGCTTGTACTGCAGTCGTTAAAAAGGGGGCTGGCGCCCCCTTTTTAACGATGCTCCTCTACTGTGCAAGATTGCGCCGCTCTGACGGCGTCAGGCTTGCCAACTGTTCGGACGTCAGGGAGCCCGTGCCGACGACTTGGACCACGCCGTTTGGACGATAGGACAGCGGCTGGATGACCGACGCAGACGAGCTGGCGGGCGGCGGCGCGCTGCTGATGGGTTCGTTGCCAAAACCCAGAATCTGGACGTTGATGATCGAGGGCAACGCACGCTGGGCGGCGGCACGTGCACCTCTTGCCGCATCAGATGCGGCAGAGGCAGCAGTGGATGCCGCTGCGCTGGCGCTGGTCAACGCGCCGACGTTGACTGTCGCCACCATCGGGATCCCCGTGGATTCGCCCTGCACCTGGATGTTCTCCGCATTGACCACACGCAATGCGGCAATGTTGACGTCGCCTGACACCCGGATACCCGCCTCGCCCGCATCGACGGTACCCAACGGCGCAATCAGGTCGATGTCGCCCGGCGGGATTTCCGGGATGGGATTCAGTGTGGCGATGCCCGCGCCGGTCGTAGGCGCGGAGGGAGACAACGCGATGTTGCCTACGCTGTCGTATTCCCGGCGCTGGGGCGTATAGACCATGCTGGTCTTGCTGCCGCGGCCGGCGTTGATATCTCCCTCAGCAGACCAGGCCAGGATGCTGCCGCCAAAAGTCGTGAATATACGGCTCTGGCCCATCAAGATGCTGTCGAGCGCGTAGAGATTGATATTCCCATCGCCCTGCGTGATCACGCCCGAACCCGGACCTGGATTGAACCCGCCATCGATGCCCACCAGGGTACGGCCGCCTGGCGTCATGATGCTGATATCGCCCCCGAAATTGGTGTGGATACCGGCGTCCAGTACATCGTAAAACGACACGTTGTAACCCGGGCTGCCCATCGCTTCCCACTGCGCCTTGGTAATGTAGGTCACGCCCGGTGTGGGACGGGTGCGGCCAATGTTGTTGGATACATAGTCGGCGTTAAAGTAGAGCGCGCTGCTGAACATTGTCAGGTCGCCCTCGTACGTCAGCGCCCGGCCTTGCACATCCTGTGCGGGGAACAGGGTGGCGATGGCTTCGCGGCCGCGCAGATAGCTGCCAAAGCGCTTGCCGTCGGGATCGTTGTACTCGCGGCCCGACTCGCGCAGTTCCGCGTAATAGACATTGCGCAGGAAGGCACGCTGCTGATCCGACGGCAAAGCGTTAAAAAAGGCGCGCGCGTCCGTGGTGGCCGCATCGAAGTGCAAGCCCAGGCCATTGGCACCACCGAAACGTTCGCTCAACCAATTCACCAAGCGCAGTTGGCTTTCCGCTCGGAATTCGCGCGCGAGCGATCGGTTGCCAGCGCTGCGGCCCTCGGCCGTTGCAGTGACGCGCGCCGCATCGAGTTCGGCTTGTTTCTGAGCCAGGAACGCTTCGGCCCCGGCTTCATCGCCGGTATAGCCAAACTCACTTTGCAGCCATTGCCCCAGCGTCAGCTCACCACCATAGGTGATCACAGCCTTGCCAGGCTGGTCGGCGAAGGGCAGATCCGGATTTGCCTGGTTGTCCGGATTCAGATAACGCTCGGCAAAGGCATCCCAGTATGCGCCCTCTCCCATGCCGGCCGAGACCGAGATACCGGCGCCGCCGCTGCGCTCGCCCGAGGACGCGGCGCCGCTGATCGGCCCCAGACTCTTCAGCTCGCCTTTGTTGCCCAGATAGACGTGGCGCCCCGCCGAAACATCGAGCAGGCCTGGGCCCAGAATATAAAAGCTACTGTCGCGCACATCGCGGCCGGCTTGAACGACGGAGATATCATCGCCATAGGCGTGAGCGATGAGATTACCGCGGGTCGAGACGTTGCCGGCCCGTTGGGTGCCTGCCGTCGGATCTTTCTGACCCAACGGCGTGCCGGAATTGGTAATGTCGCGACCGGCACGAATCGCCACCGGGATCGATGCTTCGTAGCGCGCTTGCTCAAAGCCCGCTTGGAAATCCCCCAGAACAGCCTGTCCCACGCGCAGGCCAACGATATCGCCATTGACCGCGTAATAACGCGCGGGCTCCCGTCCTGCCGTCGCATAGGCAGACGTGACGGCGTTGCCAAAGGTGAACAACGCCGCCGAGTTCATGCGTCCGCCGGTGCCCACCGGCGACGCGTCATAGCTGCTCAGAATCCAGTCGTTATATCTTTGCGTTTCAGGCGCTGCATTCGTGATCAGCAGAGGGTTGAATCCAAACTGGCCGCCGCCCGTCTCGGCCACCATACCGACGAAACCGGGCCGGAAGGGACTGGCCATGGACAAGGGATCGGCAGTGGAGGCTGAGAATACGTAGCCCGCACCTTGAATCGACTCCTGGGCCAGCAACTGCAGTTCGCCTTTGCCGGTAGCGTTCGTAAACTGCTCGCCTACGGGTGACGGCGCCAGCACCGTACCGTAGCCGTAACGTATGAACGGGCCACCACTTGCAGATGCGACACTAGCGCTGGCGCCATAGTACACACTGCCATTGGCCGCTGCCGCGCGCAGAATGGACGGGTAGAAATAACCGTCGCCGTTGGCCGACTGGTTACGGCCGTTGCTGCCCCAGCGCACGTCCTCGGTGCCACCCCGTTCGTCCCACGTTGTGGTCGGCGTCAGGCTTCCTCCTGCGCTAAACAGATCAATCGCCGTGGCTGGCGTCCATAGCGAAAACCAGCTCCAGCCGTCGCCGTCATGGCGGGTGCCTTGATAGGTGAAAGGCGTCGAATTTAGCAGCAGCGTACGTCCCGGATCGGCTGCACCGCCCAACACCAGATCACCGCGCGTCTCGATGCGTGCAGGAGCATCGCCCAGCACGACGATGGGCCCGCCGGCGGCACTGCCGCGCCCGGCCGTATACACATCGCCCAGGCGTGAGTCCATCTGGCCCAGGTCGCCATAGCCCAACTTCACGCCCCCAATGGCGCCCGCATCGATGGACAGCGTGCCACGCAGATTGACGAAGGTGCTGTTGAGATCGTGTTCGTTGATCCGCAGTTCGGGGTTGGGATTCAGTGTCCCGCCTAGGCGCAACTCGAGGTCGCCGCCGCCTGTCTGCACCAGTTCGCCCGCCTGCGTGATGCGGCCGGTACTGGCCACGACCAGGTTCAGCCCCTGGCTGCGCGGCGTGTGGAACGAGACATTCGTCATCGCCTGTATCCCGCGTGGGTCGATCATGCCTGCGTCGCCGCCGGCTTGCACGGTCAGATTGCCGCCCCCCAGTGTGCCGATGCCGGTAAATCCCACCAGGAAGGGGTCGTTGCTGAATAATCGTTGGTTATAGGGGTCGCGCTGCCCAGTCGCATCACCCGCGACATAGGTACCGAAGTTGACCCACCATGCCGTCGGCACCGCATCCGCACCTGCCTCGACACTGCCCGACCCTTGACGCCATAGCCAGTTGCCGATGGCGGTGGTCGCGATCTGCTGACGCGTGTTGTAGAAGGTATAGCCCTCGGGGTCGAGGCGATTGTCGTTGTTGCCGACCAGATCCCCCTTGAGATCGCCTTGGGCGCGCACCAGCACGTTGCCGCCGTGCTCCGGATACCAGGCCTGATACAAACTGCCGGCGCCGCCATCGACTAGCGCCTCGAAGCCTGCCCCTTCAGGACGCAAGACGGTGCCGTCGCTTAAGCGGCCGCGCACCTGGTTATAGCCGCCGCCCGTGGACGTCGATGCGGTGCCGGCGGTATAGACGCCATACAGCGAGGTCATCTCGAAATCGCCGCTAGAGATCAGATCAAGGTCGCCCGTGCCGGTACGTACCACGCTGAACAACTGCTGGCGCGCGGGGCGGTAGGCCTCGACCTTGTCGGGAGGCGTCGCCGGTGTGTCGAACTGGGCGATGTTGTCACCAAAGCCGAAAATGTTCAGATCCGCCGGAGACTCCCACATCAAGCCCCACATCACCATTTCGTCGATCTGCGCCTGCGTGATAATCTCGCCCGCCGCCGGCACGAAGCTGAAGAAATAGCCGCCCGTCAACACCTCCGACAGCTGCGTAAACCCGCTCACATCGCTCCAACGGTAGATCGCGGGTGACCCCGTACCGGGTACCTCGCGCACGTCGACGCCTAGGCCGAAGTGGGTATCGGACAGGCGAAGGCGAGTCGTACTGACGGGCTGGATCAGGCGCGAGTCGGCGGCCTGCAGATCCGCGCCGGCCACCATCCGGATGTCCCAGGACTGCGAGCCAGCGGCAAGCATGGGCGCCAGTGCCAGAGTGCGGCCTTGGGTATTGTCGATACCGACAGGACGCAAATTCACCATTTCGACACCGCCGGGCAACACCACGTCGGTTTCTGACGGCACCACAGCACCCTTGGCCAAGGCCAGCGGCTGGCTGAGTGTCATGGCCACCGGCAGCGCTACGCCTTTGGGCCACACCGTGGCGGCAATCTGGGTCTGCGCGGGCAAGCGGAAACCGGCACCAAGCTGCATGCCGGGCTCCAGCGTCAATGGTGTCTGCAGGACCGTGCCGGCCGCGAGCACGACGTTGCCGGCGACGTCGTGCACCGCGGCACCCAGCACCGTGCCGGCAGACAAAGTCAGGCTCTGGGCCAGCGGCATGGCGGCAGGCAGCAGCGTGCCCGCAGGCAAGCTCAAACCCGCAACCGGCAGATCGTAGTTCAGCGTGCGGCCGCTCGCGAACTTGGTGCCGGTCTCCAGCGTGGCCATACCGCCATGCGGAATGACGAGATCCCCACCAAACGGCATGCGCCCGGCAGGCAGCACCCAACCATTATCATCCGCGGTCACGCCCTGCTTGGACGTGTCGAAGCCGTCGGTAATGCTGCCGAAAATCGCCAGGTCGCCCTGTGCGCGCAACACGAGCGCGCCGGCTTCGCCAGAACCGTAAACCGCCGTTTGCTGCGTACGCGGATTGACACTGGCGTAACGATACCGCGACAGGTCGATATCACCGTCGACGTGCAGACCGCCATCGGGATTGACCGCCGCGTTACTGACAATCTCTACACCAGGACGCAGGTGGAATTGTTCACCATAGCCGCGCAAGCCCCCCAGCTTGCCATTCATCAACGTCCCGTTGGCCAGCGCGTTGTCGATAAAGGCAACGCTATCGTTGTGTTTGGCATCCAGGTAGGCCTGGTCGATGCGCTGATAGGTACGGCCATCCACGGAAACATCGGTGCCCGGGGCCGCATCGTCATACGTGTAGAAAGCATTGACCGCAATGGATTTCGCCCCGGTGATCGCCACGGCGCCACTGGCGTCGATATCGACGTCATCGCCCCTAGCACCCCCCAGGCGCGGTGCATTGAGCGCCACGGTGCCGTAGTTCGCGTTCGCGCCATCCACACTCAAATCCATACGAGCACCGTTGCTCAACACCAGGCGGCCATGGCCCGCGTCGATCTCGATGATGGCGCGGTTAGGCGCGTCGATGGCCTGTCCATAGCTGTCGCGGCGCAGCGCGCTTGCGCTCGCATCCAGTACGGCGCTGCCGACAATGGTCACGCCGTTGTTCGCGGCCAGGCGAATGCTGCCAGCCTGCTCACCGCTCGCATCGACCAGACCTGACACCGTGAGGCTGCCATTGTCCACAGAGATATTGATCTCCCGAGCTTTGAGTTCGCTGCCTATCGCGAGATTGCCTTGCTTGAGCTGGAAGCTGCGGCCGCCAAAGACCTGGCCCTGCGTCAACCGCTCGTTGAGTCCGGCAAAATCGGCGATATTCTGTGCGCGTACATCGATATAGCCGCCGGCAAATGGCACGATGGTTCCACCCGCATCGTAGCGGCCGGTGCTGGCGCCCTGTATGCTGCCCTTCAGGTCGGCTGCGCCTTCCAGTGCTATCGCCGTCAACCGGCCGGCGCGGTTGTTGTCCGCCGCAATGTTGATCGTCGATGCGGCATCCTGAACGATGTTGCCATGACGGCTCTGGAGCGTGATGTCGCCGCCCCAGCTATATTTGCTGACGTCAAAGAAATCGATTTTGCGGCCGGCCACATCCAGTTGCGCACCGTCCTCCAGACTCACATCGCGTTGCGCCGACAAGGTGAGTTTGCCGCTGGGCAGCAGCATGGCGGTGTCCACGACGAGACGGGTGCCCGCATCCAGCGACAGCTCGGCGCCCAGAGCGCCGGCGGCCATGGCGTGGTCAAGAGACGGCGCGGCAGAGCCTGCCGGCGCAACCACGGTAATGGCGCCACCGGCCTTGATGTGGTTCACCGAGCCGGCCTGGCCGGATAGCAACGGCGTATTGATGTTCAGATTGCCGCCGCTGTATCGCCATGCCTTGGTCGTCTCGTCCCACGCGCCTTGGGATTGATACACCGCCAGGGCGCCTTTGTGGTTGGCGGTAATACGCCCGCTGGCATTCAGATCGACGTTGGCAAAGCCCAGCGCCAGCCGCTCGTGCATTCCCACCGAATCGGGCTGGCTCTGCGGCCCATAGCCGAATTCGATGGTATCAGCGTCAATCACGAACCGGCCGCTGCCTGTGCCGGCGCCTGCCGCGATGACGGGGCTGGCGGGCGACGTTGCGCCATTCCAGACCAGCGTGCTGGTCTGGATGCGCGCGACATCGTTGGCGCCGCCATGACCATAGATAGCGGGGGTTCCCAATACCAACCGTTCCAGCGCCGACTCGCCCGTTGCCGGGTTGAGGGTGCTCAGATCCACATTGCCGTAAAAATTGATCGAATCACTGGCGTTCAGGACCAGGTTTTCCAGCGCGGGAGCGCCAGTGGTGGTATCGCCTCGCAACAGGCGATCGAGCACAGCCTGGTTCAGCGTCAAGCCCGAGGGCAGGACGCCGTCAGCGTTCGCTTGGGCCAGCGAGGCAGCACTGCCCACGTTGATACCGCCCACCGCCAGCACGAGGTTACGCGTGCCATAACGCACCGACTCGCCCAGTTCGAACGATTTGTTGGTGGCGGCGGTAATTGTGCCTTCGGAATACAGCACGGTTTCACCGGCGCAGCTTGCCCCCGCGGCGCAAGTCCCGATGTGCAAATACCCGGCGCNNGCCGACGTCGAGGGATCGTCGGCGGTCGGCGACATCACGTTCAACCAGCCATTGGTCACGGCCAGCACCCCGTTCTGACCGGGGCTCAACACATAGCCATCGTTCGAGTCCCAGGGCGCGCTGCCACGCCCCAAGGTATTGACACCCGCGCCCTGTTCGATGGTCAGCCCTTGGGTCTTGTTGTTGACCACCAGGAATACCGAGGCCGCTTCGAGCACGGCCCCCTGACGCAGGATGAGTTCACCGGTGGAGCTATTGGCAAGGCCGACCCGCCAGGAATCCTGCGTCGACAAGCCATCGACATTCTCTTTGGTAAACATGGACGTCGGCGTACCGCCGATACTGATGCCTGCGGCGCCCAGACCGTTGAGCGTCCGTGCATAGACAGACGTGCCCTCGAACCCCTCAGTCGGCGCTGCACCATCGGCGAGTATCTCAATACGGCTGCCGTTCAGAACCACCGTGCCGCCGTGCCCGCCCTCGGCCGGCGTGAAATCTGCGGTCCCGGCGGCGATATTCAGCTGGCTGCCTGGCGAGAGACTCAATTGACGCGCATCGCGCTCTAGCTGAGGGCGCGGTGCGCTGTCGCGCAGAGCCCAGTCCATGCCGAATTGTGCGTAGCCGGTCTCGTTGTATTGCGAATAGCTACGTAGCGTGTCGGCCGGCGTCAAAATAGCCTGAGTGGTCTGTACATCGGCGATGCCGGTGTTGCGAATGTTCAAACGAGCGGCCGTGGTGTAAGACCGGTTGCGCATGACGCCGCCACTGCCAAAGGCCACCTGATTCGGCGCCAGCCCATTGAGCTCTACACGGAAGGCGCCCGGCAACAAGGCGTAGGTGGATGGCAACAGCGTATAGGTCCCCGGGGGAAGGCCCGGCACACCGGGGGCGATGGTGATCTGGCGCCCTATTGCCGGATCACCCGCACCGTTCTCGGCAGCAATCGGCGCCACGACCGGTTGCAGACCCGGGACGACGGCGTAGACCGGGTTGCTATCCAGCCCCGGCTGGGTAAAGCCGTTGCCATCCCACTCCACCTGCATCAGCGGGTTCAAGCGGGCATCGGTAGAGCCGCCACGCCCCGTCAAAAAGCCCGCGCCTGTCAATTCGCCACCGCCGGACAAATCGATCCGGGCGCCCTCCTGCACGTCGATGCGGTCGGCTATCAAGTGCACATTGCCCAGCCCCTCTCCCAGTCCGGAAAACCGCGCATCCGACCCAGCATAGTTGTAGGTCAGGCCATCGACCGTGCCGCCATAAGGCATGATCAGGCCGGCTGCGCTGACCGACGAGATGCTGCCGGGGCGCATCACAATCGTGCCCGGTGCCTGGTTGTTCGTTGCGCGGGGACCAAACTCCAACACGCCTAGCGGCGCACGCACGACACCGCTCTGATTGATATTGAGCGACATCAGGCGCAAGGTGCCAAAAGCCGAGTACGGCACGGGCGGCGTCTCGGCGCCACTGCGCTCGATGCGCAGGCTGCGTTCGGGGTCGAATAGAACCTGAAAGTTGCCCCACATATCAACTTGGCCCTTACGCCCCGCAATCACCTCGGCTATCGCACCGGTGGCGGGATAAATCTGGCTGGCGGCCAGCACGAGATCGCCCTCTGTGGTCAGCGACGTGCGGTCGCTGACCGTGTGCTTGAGGAAACGCAGATCGTTCTGACTGCGCAGCGCCAGCAATTCGAAACCACGGCGCGAAACGATCGTTCTGTCGCTTTGCGTCGAGTGCCCATAGGCGCCGAACGCAACCTTGTTGAGCACGTCCAGCACGCCCGCTTCGATCTGCAATTGCGTGGCATCCTGCAACTCGACCATGCCGCCCACTGCGGTGGAGGGGGCAATCAGATCGGGCAAGGTATAGGCGTCCTTGCCAAGGCGCGAGTGCCCCGCCACACGCACATAGGGCGCGGCCAGATTCACGCGCGCGCCTACGGGCGCATCTGCGGTGAGCGCAATGGCGCGCGAGGCCAGATTCAAACTCTGCCCCAGCCTCAGATCGACACCGTCGCCCAGCGACAAAACGCCAGTCACCAGCATGGACAAGTTATCGAACCCACCCGCTTCGACGCGGTCCACGCCGATACGCCCACGACCGTAGACCAGCGCCGGATCGGCTTGGCTCGGACGCAAGTCCGCCGCGAGACTCTCGGGCGTCTGTTCCTGTACCAACTGCAGTTCCCGGGGCGCCAGCACGCGATCGGTCGGCAAGCCGGCGTTACGATAGGCTGGCGCTTCCAGCGCCAGCGATAAGGTACCGCCAGACGCGCCCGCGCCGCCGGCCGCTGCCCGCATGTCGCCGTCCAGATACAGGCCGTTGAAACTCGCCAGATGTATCACCCCGCCATCGGATGCTAACTGGGTCGGGCCCTGGCCGGGCAAATGCACTGTGGCGGCAGCGCCGGATGCATCCAGGCGCGCGCCGTCTCGAATGACGATGAATTGATCGATCGCTCCAGCCTGCGTGGCATAGGCGCGATATTCGCCTCCGATTTCAATACGGCCGCCATCAAGCACCACACCGTAGCGCTGCCCTTGCACATCCACTGCCGTCCGGGCGACGCCCGCCACGTTCAACCAGGCCTTGCTGCCGATCCATACCGAACGGTCGTGACCTTTCAAATCACCCACATCCTCATTGCCGAAGCCCAGGCCATATACCCCGATCCGGCCACCGGCTGCATGCAATTCGCCGTCGATGGTGATCTGGCCGTTGCCATTCAGAACGATGCTGTGTCCCGGATCAACCTCGACACGAGTGCCCTCGGCAATGGCCAGCGTAGGTGCCTCGCCCCCGACGACCGTCGTGCGTGCGCCTCCAGCGGTCAAGACGAGATCCGCACCGGCACGTTGTGCCAGCACACCTTGCTTGGGTTTTTCGGCAAACAGCGGCGGCTGCCACATCGTCAATACGGACTGCAGGTCCGCACCCGTGGCCACGTCACGCACCAGGGATAAATCGGCTTGCAGCACAGGCATCGTCACGTGCAGATCGGCGTCTGGCGCCACCGCCAGGCCCGCGTTGCCCGTGATGTCGTAACGCGAGAACCCCTGTTGAAAACGCGCAGCATCCAAGTGCAGCATGGACTCGACTGCCACTGTCTGTGGCAGACTCGACCCGGCGCGGATCAAGGTACCGGCCGCATACGTCACATCGCTTGCCGCAATAGCACCGGCTTTAAGCACCCCAGCGGTCGGCGCGATCGCGACACCGTTGGGCAGGACGGCCGCATCGACGACATAGCTGGCCGGGAAATTCTGCGGATTCACGATGGACGTAATAACCGTGCCTGCCGGTAGCGTCGGCGGCGTGCTCCAGCTGTAACCGTTGACCGTGAGATATTGGCCATTAGACAACGTCACGCTGTAGCTGGAGCTTTCGGTGGCTGCCTTTGGCAAAGTCCACGCGGCGCCCAGTGTCAGCCAGCTGGCCGGATTCTCGGCGATCACCCGCGGCGCCCCGCCGATGACATCCCCCGGATTGGCGTGCGTACGGGTGTAGTGATAATCCACCGGCAGAACCGCTCCCGCAGCGACGGTGAAAGCCTCTTCAGTAACCAGGTCCACCGGCGAGCTATCCCCCGCCTGAAGGAAACCGTTGCTGCCGGCCACTTCGCCGCCGATGACGATCACATTGCCGGTTTGCAACGTCAGCGTGCCGCCGCCCTTGATGCCGCGGCTGCGCAACTCGCCTTCGATCTCCAGCCGCCCCTTGGGGCCGCCCGCTACCGAATAAGCGTCGGCAGACAATGTGATGCTGCCGCTTTTGCCTCCCTGCAGACTCTGATCCTCCAGCAGCGCCGCGCCTGCAGAAACATCCAACAGAGCACCCGCGCCCACACGTACGTCGCCACTGCTGCGCAGCGTGATGCTGCCTCCATTGACGAAAGGCAGGGCATTGATATTGGCATCATCCAGCAGCAGATTGCTCCACAGGCCACGCGCGTCCAGCGTGATGCCATCGCTGATCGAAACGCGCGCTGGATAAGCGGCCTGAGCCCCCGCCCCCGTCAGTGGCAACGACTGCCAACCCGTGGTGTTGCCGACGTACTGATCGACCATATTGCCCAGGGTGATGGCACCCCCGCGAGCAACCAGATCGGCATTCACGTTCACCTGCGTGGCATGCAGCGCGATCTCGCCACCAGGCGCGACCTGCACGGCTTCGTCAGTCTGGATCGCGCCTTTCGCATAGGCGCGCAGCTCACCCAATTCCAGGCCGTTGAGCCAGGCAGCATCCAGCACGATGCGCGTCGACTCGTCGGCTGGGGTCTCGTTTGCCGCGCCGCCCGATACAGGATCAGTGGCAGGAGCGGTACCGGGGCTCCCCTGCAGCAAGCCGATCACAATGTCATCGACCATCGCCCCGGGACTGAATCGCAGGTTCCCGGTCGCTTCGTCATAGACCGGAGTCCAACTACCGATGATCAATCCACCGCGACGCCCTACCGCCATCTGGCTTTGACGGTAGCCGTCCAGCGTGGACACCGGCGTCGTCAGTTGGCGCGAGCCTTGGAAAACTTCGGTCTCGATGTCTCCGGCCAACATCGCTGCCTGAGTACTGATAATCAAGCGGCCTGCATCGCGGCCCACGGTATAGCCTTCCTCCCAACGCGTACCCTGTGCGACCAGCGGATTGACCCAGGTATCCGTACGGCCCCAACGCACACTCTCGCGTTGATATCCCTGGTACAGGCCTTCCTGGTAGAGCAAGTCGCCCGGAGCGCGGTCTGCGGTGTACAGCCGGCCATCCTGGCCGCGCACCCAGCTTTGCTTGATGTAGCCGCTTTGAACGTCCAGCGTCCCCCCTGACAGATTGATGCTGGAACCCGCGCGCGTCGCCACATTGCCGCCGGCAAAATTCACGGTTCCGCCCTGTGCCATCCACTCGCCGATCGTATGGCCCGTCGTGCCCAGGTAGCCACCTACCTCCAGCAAGCCGCCAGGCGTATACCAGCGATCCGTTTCATATCCACCCGTGCCGGCCGGCACCAGCACCAGATAACGGCGATCCACCCACACATTGTTGTTGTTCAGATTGCCGGTGTCGCGGTTACCCGGCGCGTCGCGCTGCTCGTTGCCCTGGATATTGATCTGCACATTGTTGGCCGCCATTGCGACCTGCACGCCCACGGCGCCGGACACATCCACGGCAGCGCTTTCATGTACGGTCGCGGAGCCCTGTGCCATCACGGCGACTTGCCCTCCGGTCGCCAGCGTCAGGCTGCCTGCGCTGAAATCAACGCTCTGACCAGACACAATCTCGATACGCGACTGATCGCGCCGATCTGCCATCGTGGACAGGTTGTCGAACGTCCCCGTGATTCCCCCTCGACGTTGCGCGTCGAGTTGAGCCGACTCCTCGATCAAGGTCTGACGTTGACTGTCAAAAGCGGTCTGTCCGTCGTTTTCCAACAGGATGGCAGTCACCGAATCCTGTCCCAACGTCACTCGGCCCTCTGCATCGGCAGCACTGTTGAGCAGGTGAATCGTGCCGCGCGTATTCACGGTGGTCGTGGACAGCGCCACGCCTTCCTGCCGTACATCGCGCCCCGCCAGCGTGATGTCGCCCTCGCGGGATTGAATCAGACCGGTATTGCTCACCCGGCCACGCTGGATGGCGGGATCGATCAGCGCCCCATCCAGTCCCGGCACCGCCTTGGGCGCGACTTCGTTGCCGCGTGTCGTGGAATACGCCGTTCCGCCCGCCGAGCTGTTGGAGACGAGGCCCTTGCGTATGACGAAACTATCGCCTGCCGCCAATTGTGTCTGGCCCTTGCGAGTCGTGATTTCTCCGTCGTTGTGCACCTCTTGGCCCAACAGCAGCACATAACCCCCGCCCTGCGTCACACTGGCCGGCTCATGGGTTTGCACCAGCGCTCCCGCCTGCACCGTGACTTTGCCCAACGCATCGGTAAACGTAGCGGTGTTATTGTCGGCGCCGTACAGCCCACGGCTCAGGAATTGATCGTTACTGATCTTCGCGGCGGCTACCACCAGATTGCGCACATTCACCTGGCTGGTGCCGGTAAACACGACCCCGTTCTGATTCACCACCATCACCGTGCCGTCCGCCCGGACCGAACCCTGGATCTGGCTCGGGCTCGTTGAAGCCCCCGTCACCCGATTCAAGACCGCCCAGTCGGGCTGCGCCGTGCGCGCGCCCGTACGGTCGGCCGCATTCGCATAAGTCGCCTGGTCGAATACGACTTCGGTATTGCGCCCCACGTTAAAGGTATCCCAGTCCAGAATCGCCTTGGACTCGGTCTGCTCGATCGTGACGGTCGTATTGCCATTGGCCGCCTTGCCGACGACCGCCCGCTTGCCCGACACGCCGATCCAGGGCAGGTTCTGACCACTGGCGTCTTTGTCCCATAGCCCGCCCTGTGTCAGCCCATTGGGCGAATCCGTCGCCAGCGCCTGGCGATCGCGTTCCTTGCGCCAGGCCTCCATTTGACGAGACTGTGCCCGAGCAATGGCACCCGCTTCACCGGCCACGCGATTCAGGTTCTCGACGGAGCGGCTCAGTTGCTGCTTTGCCAGCCGGCGCTGCGCTGCCGCCGTCTGCGTGTTCAAGCCCGGCGCATTCTGCCGCAGCGCGCGGGCTTTGCCTGCAGCATCCGCGCCCACCCACCATGCGCCGGCAGCGTAGGCATTCGGCATCCCGACAGACAGGGAAACACCCGTCAGCAACGCCAATGCCGACAACGAAGCAGCCAAAGGTTTCAGTCGAATAACGTGCCCTTTGCGGGCGGGCGAAGAACCGGCGGTGCGGGCGCGGCGGCTGTGCATGGCTTGAATCCCTTCTTATGCTGTCCTGGATTGACGCGGCAGTTCGGCCGCCTGAGTCAAGCCCTAGACGCGCCACCGGGCGCGGGATTGAACCGGGTCATAAAAATTTAACGTTGGCGTATTTCCACGCTGAAAAACGCTGCGCGAGTCTAGGCCCTCCCCTGTCCCACCAGCACGATCCCGCCGGGCAATTGCGTGATCGACGCGCCATACACATCGCGGATCAACGCAATGGCCTCGTCCAGACGATCCAGAGAAAAATGCGCCTGCACGGGATTACGGCCCAGCGCCGGATCGGTCAGCACAATGCGGCCGCGACGGTAGCGATTCAGTTCCTCAATCACCGCAGCCAACGGCACGCCATTGAAAACCAGCATACGCTGGCGCCATGCCGAAACCTGTTCCCCGTCGATAGGCATAGGCGTCGAGTGCCCTGCGTCGTCATAACTCAATTGCTGGGACGCCAACAGGCGCACCGGTGCCCCGCCGGGACCGCTTTCCACACTGACTTCGCCCTGCAGGCAACTGACATGGACCTTTGCATCGGTGTAGCGCACATTGAAACGGGCCGCCATGGCGGTGATCCGACCCGGACCGGCCAGCACTTGGCACATGGGCTCGCCGCCGGCACGTGCCGGGGTCAGGATTTCAGCCTCGCCCGCCACCAGTTCGATGCCGACCACACCGCCCATGGCCTGATCCTGCTGCACGTTGATGCGTGTCTGCGTGTTCAATTCGACCTGCAAGCCGCCAGCCAGCGTGAGTTGACGCTGCTCGCCCGTACCAGTGCGGTAATCAGCCTGCCATTCGGTCAGGCCGGGCCACAAGCCCAGCGGTGGCCGCACCAGCAAATACGCCGTTGCAGCCGTCACGGCGCCACCCAGAAAAGCGCGCCGGCCTGCACGCGCTGCCCACGAGCGGCTCGCAGGCACACGGCCAGCGATTTGTCGCGCCGCCGGCTGCATTTTTTGCCACACTTGCCGGGCCTGCGCGAACGCGCGTGCGTGCTCCGGGCTTTGCGCGCACCAGCACCGAAAGGCCGCACCATCAGCCTCGCTGACTCTTCCAGATGTCAGGCGCACGAGCCAAGCCTGGGCCTCGCGCTGCAAGGTTCTGCGATAACCACGACGGGTAAAGGGAAGGATCGCCATACTCATCATGACGTACGGCCAGCACCAGGACCGAATCGCTGGACATAATTTCTTTCAAGTTTGGCGCAGCAATGCTTCAGACCGGCACGCAACTCTTTCTCGACCATGCGCACGGAAATACCAAAGCGCAAGGCAATATCGCGGTGCGGCAGCTCCTCGACCCGAGCAGCGATGACGATCGCGCGCCGCCGCGGCGGCAGCTCATCCAACGCACGCTCCAGCTCTTGAATTTCGGCCCGTCCGGCGGCGATGCGCGACGGGTCCAGCACATCTCCCGCCTGCCCGCCGGCCAGCTCATCGGCCATGTCGTACAGTGCCTCGACCTCATCGACCGACAACAGCCTCGCCTGGCCCCGGCGCTGATCCTCAGCGGCATTGACGGCCATACGGAACAGGTAGGCGGAGGGGTAATCAATGGAGCCCGTCTCCGACAGGCCCTGGAGCTTTAGCCAAGCGTCGTGCAGGGCATCGTCGGCCAAGTCTTCCGAGCCCAGGCGCAGGCGCAGGCGACGCCTGAACGACTCGTACTTGGACAGAAACAACGCGCGCAACGCGCTTTGCGTATTGGACATGGCGGTCTACGGCATCTCGCCCGCCGCGCGGCATTCCTGCTCGGCATCGTTGCGTGGGGTCAAAAGGATCGTCAGCGGCTGGACCATGCCCTGCGGAGGCTTTCCGACAAACAAGCCCCGCAGACGCTGCCGCAGCAAGTTATCGCGTTGCGGCACACCCGTGGTGTCCAGGAGTTTGATCCGGTCTATTGAACCGGATTGCGTGATCCATAACTGCAGGGCAGCCCGATAGCGGCCAAAATCGCTGCCCTGCCAATGGCATAACGAGCGCGTCAAGGCTGCCTGCACTTTGCCCGCATAGGCGGCCACACTCCCCCCACGCCCCACGGCCCGCGGCTTTGCTTCGGGCCGTTCGGCCAGGGTGAACGAAGTAGAGCTGATGTAACGCACATGCAAACCCGTATCTGCAATCAACTCGAGCAAGGCCTGCGACGGCGTGAACAATCCACGCACGGAGGTCGATCGGCGCCCCGCCGTCAAACGGCTATCAACCAGTGCCGACCATCCGCTCGTCTGGGTAAAGGCATTCAGCGCTGCATCCAGCGGTTGGGCGGGAATGTCGAAAGCCATCACGCCGGACACCTCAGGAGCTGGCAAATGAGCCCAAGCCCCTGTAAAGGCCAGCAAGGCCATCGCCGCCATCGCGCGCCAGCCCAGGGGACGAACCTTGATCGGCACCTGCTCTACCGTCATGCCTCATTGCCGAGAAATAAATCACCGGCCAAACCTACGGCCAGCACGCGAGGAAAGCCGGGATAGTAGGCAGACGCCGTGACGGTTTCGTGACATGCCGAGCGTGCCCCAGGGGCAGCGAGTCTCCGCAAAGCATCATGGATCGCACCCCACCGCAGGGCATGCGGTGCCAGGCAGGAAGGCCCATCGCGCTCATCCCACAAGAAAGATCCATGACACCGCCGGAAACCCAATCTCACCGGTCCGAACGGGCGCTACACTGACGGCTCGAAGGAGCTGCATCATGCCCGCATCCAAATGGCTATTCCTTTCCGGTCTGGCGCTGTCTGCCACGGCCGTCGCGCAGTCAGACGGTACAGCCCCTCCACCGCCCCCCAGCGCATCCCCCTGTGTCGACGTCGAGGTAAACGGCTACCGCGCCCTGTCCTATGAGTGCCTGAGCGCCCAGATCGCGCCGTCCCCGCAGCGGCCTGTCGACAACCCGGCGCTAGCCTCCAAAGACACCCTTTCGCAGCCCGGAAACCAACTGGGGCTGTTCAACCGCTCGGCCACGTCCAATCGCATGGGCAACACGCTGGGCACCTCGGCCTACCCTCAGCGGCCTCCTCGCCCCTGAGTGCTCCTGTCCCCGTTTCCCCTGCCCAGCACGCTGGCAATCCCACCGGTTATCATCAACCTTTGTTCGCGAATCACGCACAAGGAATTTTTCTCATGGATTGCACGATCAACTGGGGCGGCCCGGACGGCATGCTGTTCGTGGCCCAGACTGGCAGCGGTCACATCGCCACCATGGACGGCGCCGTCGAAGGCGGCGGCAACAATCTGGCGCCGCGCCCGATGGAGTTGCTGTTGGCCGGCACCGGCGGGTGTACGGCATACGATGTCGTGTTGATCCTCAAGCGCGGCCGCCATGCGGTCACCGGCTGCAGCGTCAAACTCTCGGCCGACCGTGCGGAAACGGATCCCAAAGTCTTCACCCGGATTCATTTCGCCTTCACCGTCACGGGCAAGAACCTGCCACGTGCCGCAGTCGAGCGCGCCGTGCAGTTGTCGCACGAAAAATACTGCTCGGCGTCGGCCATGCTGGAAAAAACGGCAGAGCTGACGTTCTCAGTGGATATTGTCGACACACAGGAAGCCCAGGCCGCGTAAAGCGCCCTCCAGGCCGGCGTTACCCGGCTCGCCCCGCGAGGGGCTCTAGCAATTTGAGGCAGCTGCGCGCTTTTGCATGCCGCCTCGCCAGCAAGCCCGCATCGGCGGGCAGATCGCCATGAAACAATACCTTTCGCTTATTCAATCCATTCTCGATCACGGTGCGTGGCAGGAAAACCGCACGGGCATACGGACGCTGTCGCTGCCTGGTGCGGCGCTGCGTTTTGACCTGCAACAGGGCTTTCCCGCCGTGACCACCAAAAAGCTGGCGTTCAAATCCGCCATCGGCGAACTGGTAGGTTTCATGCGCGGCGCACGCAGCGCGGCCGATTTTCGGGCATTGGGCTGCAAGGTCTGGGACCAGAACGCCAATGAAAACGCCAATTGGCTGGCCAACCCCTATCGTGAAGGCCCCGATGACCTGGGCCCGGTCTATGGCGTCCAATGGCGCCGCTGGCCTGCATACAAGCTGCTGCCTCGCACGAACACGGCACAGATTCAGGACGCGCTAAACCGCGGTTACCGCCAGGTCGCCGAACCCGACGAAGACGGCGTACCTCACGTGCTGTTGTACAAAGCCGTGGACCAACTGCGCCAATGCCTGGACACGATCCAGAGCAACCCGCAGGATCGCCGCATCCTGTTCCATGGCTGGAACTGGGCGCAGATCGAGGAAATGGCCCTGCCGCCGTGCCATTTGCTGTACCAATTCCTGCCCAACGCCAGCACGCGCGAAATCTCGCTGTGCCTGTATATCCGTTCCAACGATGTCGGCCTGGGCACGCCGTTCAACCTGACCGAAGGCGCGGCGCTGCTGCACTTGGTCGGCCGCCTGACGGGCTACAAACCTCGCTGGTTCTCGTATTTCATAGGCGATGCGCATATCTACGAAAACCATCTGCCGATGCTGCGCGAACAATTGACGCGCGAACCCTATGCCGCGCCGCAATTGGTGCTGTCGGATCGCATTCCCGATTACGCAGTGACTGGAAAATATGAACCGCAATGGTTGGAACAAGTCGAGCCTACGGATTTTGTCCTGCACGGCTACGAACACCACCCCGCCCTGACGGCGCCGATGGCGGTGTGAGACCGAAGTCGTTGCAAAACTGGGCCATCCTCATCACTCGTTATTACTGCCATGTCCGCCTCGCCTCGCCTGACGCTAGTCGTCGCCTATTCTGATAACCGTGTGATCGGCCGCGACAATGCGCTGCCCTGGAAACTGCCAGGTGATCTGGCGCATTTCAAACGGACCACGCTGGGCAGTCCGATCATCATGGGCCGCAAGACATGGGAATCATTGGGGCGGCCATTGCCGGGACGCACGAACGTGGTCGTGAGCCGTAATACGGAATATGCCGCGCCGGGAGCTGTCGTGGTACCCACGCTGCAAGCCGCTGTTCAAGCCTGTGGCGATGTCGCTGATGCCTACGTCATCGGCGGCGCACAGATTTATGAACAAGCCTTGCCCCTCGCCCAACGGCTGATCGCCACTGAAGTGCATGCCGTTGTTGAGGGCGATGCGTTTTTCCCTGCATTACCCGCTGAACAATGGCGAGAAATATCGCGTGAGCCGCAGCCTGCCGAGAATGGCTACGCCTACGATTTTGTCGGATACGAACGCCGGGCCTGATCGTTATCGAAACAATGGCGCACGAACACCCGGCGATCATTGAGACAGTCACTGAACTCAAAGGCGCATGCCGTCTTGCGCCAATGCACCGGCCTGGAATTCGATCGCAGGCCGCTGTCTCGATCAGCGCTCGCCCGCCTGCACGCGCTGCAAGAATCGCCATAACTGCGGACCCTGCGAATACGCGACGTTAAAGCGTATCCAGGGAATATCGGCTTCGCCCGGGTCGAAATAAGAACCCGGCGCCAACCAGATGCCGTCTTGCAACGCCAACTCGGCCAACGCATTTGCACCAGAATGCATGCTGGGCTCGGGCAAGCGAGCCCATAGAAACAACCCGGCCTGCGGGCGCGCCCACACCTGCATACCGAGCTCATCCATCTGTTGCGTCACCTGCGCATGAGCCTGAGCCAGACGCTCGCGCGTACGGACGATGTGCGCGCGATAACGGCCCTCGCGTATCACCTGATACACAACACGCTCCATAATCTCTGGCGACGTCAGCCCCACCGCCATCTTGGTGCGGGCGATATCACGGATCAAATCCCGATGCGCGGCGATGTAGCCCACGCGGACCGACGGACTGATGACTTTGGAATAACCGCCGAGATACACCACACGCTGCGCGCCGTCCAGCGCAGCCAATAACGGCGCGGTACCTGGCATCAACTCGCGTGAGATATCGTCCTCGATGATCCAGAGATTATGTTGTTGCGCAGCCTGCAATACACGGAACGCATTCGCCATGGTCATCACGGCACCGGACGGATTTTGCAGCACCGTATTGACGAACAACGCCCGCGGACGATGCGCCTCGGCCGCCCGAGCCAACGCCTCGCAATCCAGCCCCTCCGAGGTCCGCGGCACACTGACGATCCGCAGCCCCGCCAAGCGCAACAGCGGCAACAGGTTGGCATAGCACGGCTGCTCGACCAGCACTGTATCGCCCGGCCGCAACAAGGTACGAATCACCACATCCAGACCATGCGCCACGCCCTGCGTGAGCACCACCTGATCCATCGTCACATCCAGGCCCTGCGTGGCGAGGCTGGCCGCCACCGTCTCGCGTAATGGCGCATAGCCGTACGGATGT
Source organism: Bordetella muralis (assembly GCF_965139205.1). Lineage (GTDB taxonomy): Bacteria > Pseudomonadota > Gammaproteobacteria > Burkholderiales > Burkholderiaceae_B > Bordetella_A > Bordetella_A muralis. The sequence continues at coordinate 2,237 of NZ_CBCSIU010000009.1, read as the reverse complement.
CCATAACCCGCAATACGCAAAGCCGGCACACGCCCTAGATGCCGCAATGCTTGATGCAGCCCCTCCTCGTTCAGCCATTCGCCTGGCAACCATCCCCCTCCCGACTTGATAGGGATGGAATGATCCGCATAAATGTCCGATAGCAGCCAGCCCGCATTCAGCCGTGGCGGCTGCCATGGCGTTGGCAGTACCTGCGCATCCGATTTGGGCCGAGGCGCAACACGGTAGCCGGCGCCAGGCCGCGCGACCAGCCACCCTTGCGCCACCAACCGGCTATAGGCGCCCGCCACCGTAAACGTGCTGAGCTGATAGGTCCGGGCAAAATCGCGGATCGACGGCACAGGCATGCCCGAACGCAGCGTTTGGTCCCGGATGGCGCTGACGTAGGCGTCGACCACCTGGTCCACCAGTGTCGGCGCCTGATGACGGGTACGGACAGGCTGAAAATCGAACATATCAATACAGTTATAGGATTAAAACCAGTACAGTTCGCAAGCTTTGCACCCATTGTATATTTTCATCCTGTCCCGGCACGATCAGAATGGTTGCCATCCTGCTGCGTACCAGCGGCCCATCGCGCAGTTTCATCTGGAGCTTGCATCATGAACGCCCCCACCGATTTGCCCGACCTGTCCCATCTGTGGATGCCCTTCACCGCCAATCGGCAGTTCAAAAGCAAGCCGCGCCTGTTGTCCAGCGCCAAGGGCATGTACTACACCTCGGTTGACGGCCGCCAGATCCTGGACGGCACTTCCGGCCTGTGGTGCGTCAATGCCGGCCATTGCCGCGAAGAAATCGTACAAGCCATCGCCAACCAAGCCGCAGAGATGGATTACGCGCCCGGTTTCCAACTGGGGCACCCTTTGGCATTCGAAGCCGCATCGGCGGTTGCCGGGCTCATGCCGCAAGGCCTGGACCGCATCTTCTTTACGAACTCCGGCTCCGAGTCAGTCGATACCGCACTGAAGATCGCCCTGGCCTACCACCGCGCCCGCGGCGAAGGCCAGCGCACCCGCCTGATCGGCCGCGAGCGCGGCTACCATGGCGTGGGATTCGGCGGCATCTCCGTCGGCGGCATCTCGCCCAACCGCAAGACCTTCTCCGGCGCCTTGTTGCCCGCAGTCGATCACCTGCCGCATACCCACAACCTGGAGAAGAACGCCTTCTCGAAAGGCCAGCCCGCCTGGGGCGAACACTTGGCCGACGACCTCGAACGCATCGTCGCCCTGCATGACCCATCAACCATCGCCGCCGTCATCGTCGAGCCCATGGCCGGCTCCACCGGCGTCCTGGTTCCCCCCAAAGGCTACCTGGAACGCTTGCGCGCCATCACCGCCAAATACGGCATCCTGCTGATCTTTGACGAAGTCATCACCGGCTTTGGCCGTCTGGGTGCCGCGACCGCAAGCGAATACTTCGGCGTCACTCCCGACCTGATCACGATGGCCAAAGGGATCAGCAACGCTGCGGTCCCGGCAGGTGCGGTGGCTGTCAAGCGAGATGTCCACGACGCCATCGTCAACGGTGTACAAGGTGGCATCGAGTTTTTCCATGGCTACACGTATTCGGCCCACCCCTTGGCTGCGGCCGCTATCCTGGCTACGCTGGATATCTACAAGCGCGACAATCTGTTTGCCCGCGCCCGTGAGCTCGCTCCGGCCTTCGAAGCCGCGGCGCACGGCCTGAAAGGCGACCCCAAAGTCATCGACGTGCGCAACATTGGCCTGGTCACCGGCATCGAACTCGCACCGCGCGAAGGTGCACCCGGCGCTCGCGCTGCCGAAGTATTCCAAAAATGCTTCGACAGCGGACTCATGGTCCGCTACACCGGAGATACCATCGCCCTCTCGCCACCACTGATCATCGAGGAAAACCAGATCGCTGAGCTTTTCCAGCATATCGGTAATGCACTGAAAGACGTTGCCTGATAAATCGAATCGGGCTCTGATTGAATGGGCCTGAGCCGGATGTCTTTTGGGGGAGAGCGGATTCTTAACACGTTTGTCGCCGCCCGGCAGGCGTGACGGACAGGCCTGGTCGGCTGACTCACCCCCTGGACGGGGGTTCGGCCTTCGTCCGCAGAGGATCGGCGGGCCGGGGGCCAAACTCGCTCCGCTGCGCTCCACTCAAACATGGCCCCCGGACTTCCCCCGCCAATCCTCCACGGACTCGGCAGCCTCCGACAGGCCTGCCCGCCACGCCCCCCGGCTGCGGCAAACTCACGGCGGTAGAAGGGC
>NZ_CBCSIU010000008.1:41858-238397 GCF_965139205.1 Bordetella muralis | reverse complement strand
GCTTTGTGAAGCCCTCACGGCCCGATTGCCTCGGCTCGACGTCCATAAGCACGCCACCCTCGCCACGCCCCAAAGCACCTGACACTGTAAAAAAAAAGGCGCCCCAGATGGAGCGCCCCTATTCATCCCTCACGCGGACAAGCCTGTAGCCTGTCTCGCATAGAACGGCTTAGTCGAGCTTGATGTTGCTCTTCTTGACGATATCTTTCGCCCAGTCGTATTGCTCTTTGATTTCCTTGGTGAACTCTTCCGGCGTATTACCCGACGGTGCGGAACCTTGTTGCGCCAGGACATCGATGACCTTCGGGTCTTTCAGGGCCACCACTGCGGCGTCACGCAGCTTGTTCACGATTTCCATCGGGGTGCCGGCGGGGGCCAGCAAACCATACCAAACCGGCTGGTTCACTTGCGGGAAACCGACTTCCTTGAAGGTAGGAACATCGGGCAAGGACTTCAAGCGCTCGGGCCATGCAACAGCCATGGCGCGCAGGCCGCCAGCCTGGATTTGTCCCATGGACGAAGGCAGGTTGTCGAAAATGATTTCGATCTGGCCGCCGACAGCGTCAGCCACAGCCGGGCCCGAACCCTTGTAAGGAACGTGCACGATATCCGTACCGGTCGCATCCTTGAAGGACTCGCCCATCAAGTGCAGCACGCCGCAGGTGCCCGAGCTGCCATACGAGTACTTGCCGGGGTTCTTTTTCAGTTCTTCCAGGAAACCCTTGAAGTCCTTGGCCGGGAATTTCGGATTTACCGACACCACGTTGGCCGTGTTGGCGAAATTGGTGATGGGCTGGAAGTCCTTGATCGGATCGTAGGGCAGATCATTGGGACGGCAAGCCGAGTTCACTGCCATCGTGGACACGGTCGCGATCGACAGCACATAGCCGTCCGGGGCCGCACGAGCCGCCTCGGCAGCGCCGATTGCGCCGCCCGCGCCGCCCTTGTTTTCCACAACCAGAGGCTGACCCAGTTCCTGGGCCATGCGCTGCGTCACCAGACGCGCAATGATGTCGGTCGAGCCGCCCGGGGCAAACGGCACAATCACGCGAATCGGTTTGTTGGGATAGGCATCCGCAGCAACTGCAGCCGACGTGGCAGCCAATCCGGTAGCCATTGCGATAGCAGTCGCCAGGATACGAGCGTTGATCTTCATTATCGTGATTCCTCCATGTGCGCGGCCCTGTCTGAGAGCCACTAGTGCAGGTTTCAGCGAGCCGCCGATAAGCCGACCGCTGGAAACACGTCACTGTGTAAATAGCCAAAACTGTGCGAAATATATACGACTTTAAATTGCATCTTCGTCGATTTCGGGGAGAATAGCAGCAAATCGGCCTGCCCGAGTAGCCCACAAATACAATAATTGCCAAACCCTCCCGGATTGTTATGTCGGTCGCACTGCTGGTTTTGCCTGATTTTTTGCTGGTTGCCCTGGGTTGGATCTTGCGTCACAAACTGGGCTTTAATCGCGAGTTTTTCGCGGGCACCGAGCGCCTGGTGTATTTCGTGTTGTTCCCGGCGCTGCTGTTTCAATCCATTCTGCGCACCCCCATCAGTGCCGGCAGTGCGCTGATGCTGCTGCAGGCAACCGTCGCCGTATTGCTGACTGGCGTTGTGCTGGCCTGGGCGGGCGGACGCGTCCTGCGGGCACCGCCCCTGGCACTGGCCTCGTCGGCGCAGTGCGCTTATCGCTTTAATACCTATATCGGGCTAGCGCTATCGGCCAGCCTGGGCGGCCCTCATGGCCAGACCACGATGGCGCTGATCATCGGGTTTGCCGTGCCGCTGGCCAATCTGGCCGCTGTCTATGGCCTGGCCCGGCACGGTAATAATGGCCTGTTGCGCGAATTGCTGCGCAACCCCCTGTTGATGGCCACGTTAATGGGTTTGGCGGGCAACCTGGCAGGATTGCAGTTGCCGGGGCCGGTCGATACGGTATTGGCGCGGTTGGGCGCCGCATCGCTGGCGCTCGGCATTCTGTGTGTGGGCGCCAGCCTGTCCTGGCAGGGCGGACGAGAACACGGCAAGCTGATTGCGTGGACCTTGACCGTGAAACTGCTGCTGTTGCCATTGGCCGCTCTCACGGCCGCAAAACTGTTCGGCCTACCCAGTGAGCAAGCGCTCATGCTGTTGTTATTTGCGGCGCTACCCACCGCCTCCGCGGCCTATGTGCTGGCGATGCGCATGGGCGGCGACGGCCGGCTGGTCGCGCTGATCATTTCTCTGGGGACGTTGTTTTCGGTGGTCACGCTGCCGATGTGGCTGATGATCTACAACTATTGACGGCCATGCAGACCGGGCCGTCGGCCACGTGCGGGTGGCCGGATGCCACAGGAACGCCGAACGTGAATGCCCCACTCTTCGTTTTTCGGCCCACAGACGACTGTCCGGTATCTCATCCCTGCGCGGTCGGGGCCCGGACACGTTTGCGCATCCGGAGCCCATCGCGCGAGGACAGCCGTATTCAACGCTTGGCGTTCGTCATGTTCGCTGGCACTACCCACTCGGCAAACTGCGCTTCCGTCACAAAACCCAGCGCCAGGGCGGATTCTTTCAGCGACAGATTTTCCTTGTGGGCTTTCTTCGCAATTTGCGCAGCCTTGTCGTAGCCGATATGCGGATTCAACGCCGTCACCAGCATCAGCGAGCGGTCCACCAGCTCGGCGATGCGTTCGCGGTTGGGCTCGATGCCCGCCGCGCAATGCTGGTCAAAACTGGCCATGCCGTCGGCCAACAGGCGCACTGACTGCAGGAAATTGTGAATCACCAGCGGCTTGAACACGTTCAACTCGAAATTACCGCTGGCGCCGCCGATGTTGATGGCCACGTCGTTGCCCAGGACCTGGGCCCCCAGCATGGTGATGGCTTCGCACTGCGTGGGATTGACCTTGCCCGGCATGATGGAGCTGCCCGGCTCGTTTTCCGGGATGCTGATTTCACCCAGGCCCGAACGCGGGCCGCTGGCCAGCCAACGCACGTCGTTGGCGATTTTCATCAATCCGGCGGCTAAAGATTTCAGCGCCCCGTGGGCAAACAGCAGGGCCTCGTGCGACGCCAGGGCCTGGAACTTGTTGGGGGCCGAGACAAATGCCGAGCCCGTATCATGCGCCAGCACGGCGCTGACTTTGGCGCTGAATTCCGGGTGCGCGTTCAGCCCCGTGCCAACGGCGGTACCGCCGATCGCCAACTGATGCAGGCCCGGCAATGTTGCACGGATCTGCTGCTCCGACAGGTCCAGTTGGGCCACATGGCCAGATAGCTCCTGGCCCAGCGTCAGCGGCGTCGCATCCTGCAAATGGGTACGGCCGATTTTGACGATGTCATAAAACGCCGCGCTCTTTTCGGCCAGCGTGGCACGCAGCGCTTTCAGGGCCGGCAGCAGATGGGTCTCCACCTGCACCGCCGCCGCCACGTGCATGGCGGTCGGAAAGGTGTCGTTGGACGATTGGCCGCGATTGACGTGATCGTTGGGATGCACGAGACGTTCTTCGCCGCGTACGCCGCCCAGCAGCTCGGAGGCGCGATTGGCCAGCACCTCGTTCATATTCATATTGCTTTGCGTGCCCGAGCCCGTCTGCCAGACCGACAAGGGAAACTCATCGGGCCATTTGCCGGCAATGACTTCGTCCGCGGCACGCACAATGGCGTCGGCGATTTTGGGATCGAGCTCACCCAGCTCGGCGTTGGCCTTGGCCGCCGCGCGCTTCAGGCGCGCCATGGCAGCAACCAGCGGCACGGGCATGCGCTCGGTCGAAATGGCAAAAAAATGCAGCGACCGCTGTGTTTGCGCGCCCCAGAGATGGTCGGAAGGGACCTCGATGGGACCGAAGGTGTCTTTCTCGATGCGGGTAGTCATGGGTGAAAATTCCTGGAAAAAATCCACGCTGCGCCTTTGGAGCGGTCCCGGGCAAAAAATGTCCGAAATGGGGCGCAGGCACAAAGCCTAAACAAGAATAAAACTCAATCCGATCATAGCAGACCGGCCACTTCCTATAATTCGCACACGTTCAACCTGTTTTACCACTCGAGCCCCGCCATGTCCGCTCCGCTGTGCAGCCTGACCCTGTCCCTGCCCGACGAAACCGCCACCGATGTGCTGGCCCGTCGATTCGCACCGTTGGTCACCGGCGCCACCGGCCTCGCACCAGGGGGACGCATCCATCTGCATGGCGAATTAGGGGCGGGAAAAACCGCCTTTACCCGGGCACTGTTGCGAGAATGCGGCATTCAGGGCCGGATCAAAAGTCCCAGCTACGCGCTACTTGAATCGTATAAAGTTTCTAACTTATACTTCTATCACTTTGATTTTTATAGATTTAACGATTCGCGCGAATGGCTGGATGCGGGATTTCGAGATTTACTGCGTGATGACGCGGTCGTCCTGATCGAATGGCCCGAGCGTGCCGAGGGGTTGCTTCCCCCCCCCGACATGCAGGTTTCCCTGGTGTATGCAGACCCGGGCCGCGTGGTCACTTTGACTGCCTTTACCGCACGAGGACAAACATGGTTGAACGCGATTGCTCCTCCGCCCCAGATGCCCTGTCCCCCAACGGGGCCCGCCGCCGACGCCTGATCAGCGTGGCGACGACGCTGCTCGTCCTGCCCGTCATTCCGCGTCTGGCTCAGGCCGCCACCATCCTGGCGGTGCGGACCTGGCCTGCCGATGAATACACCCGCGTGACGCTGGAACTAGACAGCGAACTCAAAGCGGAACACTTCACCCTGGAAAATCCGCACCGCCTGGTGGTCGACATCCAGGGCCTGCAGGCCAATGCCGAGCTGAACCAGCTGATTTCCAAGGTCCGCCCGGACGACCCCTATATCCGCAGTCTGCGCGTGGCGCAGAACCGCCCCAATGTCGTGCGCCTGGTGTTCGACCTGAAACAGGCCATCGCACCGCAAGTGTTCACGCTCAAGCCGGTGGCCGATTACCAATATCGCCTGGTGCTCGATCTGTATCCCAAGGTCGCACAAGACCCGTTGATGGCCGTACTGGACAAACAGGCCGGCCCCGATGTAGACGACCCGCTGGCGCGCATCCTCGAAGACATCTCGCGCAACTCGGGCACCCCCGGGGGCACTGCGCCCGTCCCTGCCCCAGCGCCGCAAGCCCGGGGACAGGAACCGCCCCCGCGGGTGGCCTTGCCTCAGCCTACTCCCGCGCCTGCGCCTGTCGTTCCTCAGCCCTCGTTGCCCTCGCCCTCGACGCCCTCTCGCCGCAAGCGCATGGTGACGATTGCGCTGGATCCCGGCCATGGTGGCGAAGACCCCGGCGCCATTGGCAAGAGCGGCTTGCGCGAAAAAGACGTGGTGCTGCGTATCGCGCGGCAATTGAAAGCGTTGATCGACGATCAGCCCAACATGCGCGCCTATTTGACGCGTGACGATGATTATTTCGTGCCGCTGCACGTGCGCGTCCAAAAAGCGCGGCGGGTACGGGCAGATCTCTTTATCTCGATCCACGCGGACGCCTGGATCAAGCCCTCGGCCAATGGATCGTCCGTATTTGCCCTGTCGCAACGCGGCGCCTCCAGCACCCAGGCCCGCTGGCTGGCCGACAAGGAAAACGCGGCCGACCTGATCGGCGGGGTCAATCTGGGCAGTCACGACAAACAAGTCGCCAAGGTTTTGCTGGACCTCTCTACCACGGCGCAGATCAATGATTCGCTGCGACTGGGCTCCGCGCTCCTGGACGAGATCCAGAAAATCAATCGCCTGCATAAACGCCAGGTTGAACAGGCCGGCTTTGCGGTACTGAAGGCGCCGGATATTCCATCGATCCTGGTCGAAACCGCGTTCATCAGCAATCCGCGCGAAGAAGAACTCCTGCGTTCGAGCAGCCATCAGCAAAAAATGGCTCGGGCCATCATGGCAGGCATTCAGCAGTACTTCGTCGCCAATCCGCCACTGGCGCATATTGCGGACGCCAGTTAAAACCGCGCGACGCAATGACAATCGGCCCGGGACATACCCGGGCCGATGTACTTTGAGGCGTCCGAAAATAATTCGCCGATAGACTGCGACGCCGGCTTCGCCCTCAGATTTTCCGACGTTTTCAGGAGGGCAGATCTCGATTCCCGGAACGCCGCCGCCCACGCACCAATTTGATGACGCCAGCCAGAAGGATGGGCACGATCGCTGCCGCGAGCCCCAGCAGCACAATGGTGTTCAAGTGTTCTTTGACCAACGGGATATTGCCAAAGAAATATCCCGCCGTGATCAGGCTCGCGACCCATAAGATCGCCCCGCTGACGTTGAACAACTGAAACCGCAGCACATTCATTTCCGCCACGCCGGCGACAAACGGCGCGAATGTACGGATGATCGGCAGAAAGCGCGACATGACAATGGTCTTGCCGCCGTGCTTTTCGTAAAACATGTGGGTGCGCAATAACGCGGCCCGATCCAGGAAGCGGACATTCATCGTAAAAACACGCGGGCCGATGTAGCGGCCGATCGCATAATTGACCGTATTTCCCGTCACGGCAGCGACAATAAGCAAGCCCCCCAGCAGCACGGGATTCAAACTGCCCGTCGCACCAAATGCGCCCGCGATAAACAACAAGGAGTCACCCGGCAGGAATGGCAGCACCACCAATCCAGTCTCGGCAAAAATGATCAAAAACAAAACCAGGTAAACCCACGAACCATACTGATCGACCCAGACGCCTAGGGTCTGATCGATGTGCAATACCATCTGGAAAAATTCGAGCATGCAGTAACCATGTCTGAGAAAAGGCAGTTCCACCGGGACGTCCCGACGCGAACCGAATTCGACTATAGCGCACCCTGCGTGAAATCCGCGTCGAAGACGCCGCCCCAAGACCGCCCGCACGAGCGCTAAAATCGTCACATGCCTGAACACGCTGATTTGTCCCAATCTTCCTCTGCGTCCGAGCGCCGCAGCATTCTCGCCCTGCCCGATTTGCTGATCAGTCAGATCGCAGCCGGCGAGGTGATCGAACGCCCCGCCTCCGTCTTGAAAGAGGTGCTGGAAAACGCCATCGACGCCGGCGCGCGCGCCATTGAGGTCCGCCTCGAAGGTGGCGGGATCCGGCGCATTGCCGTGTCCGATGATGGCGGCGGAATTCCGCCCGAGGAACTGCCGCTGGCGCTGGCACGGCACGCCACCAGCAAGATCCGATCCCTCGGCGAGCTGGAGTCAGTCGCGTCGATGGGATTTCGCGGCGAGGCGCTGGCCTCGATCGCCTCGGTCGCGCAAGTCACGATCATTTCCCGCACACGCCAGGGCGAACATGCCTGGCAGATCGAAGGCGGCAGCATGCAGGTCAGTCCCGCATCGGGCCCGCCGGGCACCACCGTCGACGTGCGCCAGCTATTCGACGCGGTGCCCGCGCGCCGCAAATTTCTGCGTTCCGAGGCTACCGAGTTTGGCCACTGCGTCGACGCGATGGAACGTATTGCTCTGGCTCACCCGGACATTGCGTTCCGCTTGTTCCACCATGACCGGGCGCAGCGTCAGTGGCTGCCTGCCGTACCTGGCCAGCGCATCCGTGACGTACTGGGAGCGGAATTCGCCGAACACGGCTTGCCGGTCGATGTATCGATGGGAGCCATCGGCCTGTCGGGCATGATCACGCGGCCCACGGCCGCCCGTGCACGAGCCGATCGCCAGTATCTATACGTGAATGGCCGCTTCGTCCGGGATCGCACCGTCAGCCACGCGCTGCGGTCGGCGTATGCCGACGTGTTGCATGGTGACCGCCAACCAGCTTATGTCCTGTACTTGGACATCGATCCAGGCGCGGTCGATGTCAACGTACATCCGGCCAAACACGAGGTGCGTTTTCGCGATAGCGGCGCAGTGCATCGATTCGTCACCCAGGTGGTGGGCCAGGCGCTGGCTCAAACCGGTGGCGCGTCGGCGGTCTCCGCGAAATCGGATGACGCTGAGGGACAGGCGGTGTCCGCACGAGGGCTGGACACATCAGCAACGTCCGGTCAGGTTGACACCGCGGTATTTCCCGGCACGTCATCGCCCTCTTGGACATCGGGTTCGTCACCGGGTCGCGTGCCCTCAACCGCCACCGCTTCGGACGAATTCGAGAATCGAGCAGGACAAAACGCCACCGCGAACGGCGCTGAACGGCACGCCCAGGGGCAACCGGCCAACATGGCCGGACAATCAGGCGGCTCAGAATTCAGGGGACAAACGGGCTCATGGCAGTCGTCTGGTTCAAACCGGTATGACGGACGTTCTGGCTTGGTGGCCGATGGATCCTCTTCGGCGGCGCCTCGCCAGCCTATGCGGCCGCACACTCAGGTTCCTTTCCGTCTGCATACGGAGCCCAGCGGCAACCCTGTCGCAGATTGGCGTGCGCTGTATCGGCCGCTGGATGGAACGGCCGCGGCTCCAGCGAGTACGCTGCGCGAGCCGGACGCTCCGTCAACCGCCGCGCGCACAGCGTCGAACCTGCCAACCGATGAAGAACACCCATTGGGCATGGCGCTGGCGCAGCTACACGGCATTTATATCCTGGCACAAAATCGCCGCGGACTCGTGCTGGTCGATATGCACGCGGCACACGAGCGGGTCGTGTACGAACAGTTGAAACGCGCGCTGGATGCGCGCGAGTTGCCGCGCCAGGAACTGCTGGTGCCCGTGGTCTTTCATGCGCAGGAAAAAGACGTCGCCCTCGTCGAAGAACACCAAGAGCAACTCGCCGAACTGTGTTTTGATCTGCGCCCTGCCGGCCCCACCTCGATTGCCGTTCGTTCCGTGCCTGCCATGCTGGCGCGAGGCGATATTGAAACCATGGCGCGGGCCGTTTTGCGTGACCTGGGTGCCGTGGGCGTATCGCGCCTCTTGACCGAACAGCGTAACGAGCTGCTGTCCACCATGGCCTGCCATGGCTCCGTACGCGCCAACCGGCGCCTCAACCTCGAAGAGATGAACGCGCTGCTGCGGCAGATGGAAGTCACCGAACGCGCCGATCAGTGCAATCATGGCAGGCCCACCTGGGTGCAGTGGTCAGTATCCGATCTGGATAAACTTTTTCTGCGCGGCCAATGATCCCCTCACCGATCATCTGCCTGGCCGGTCCGACGGCGGCGGGCAAGAGCGCCGCCACGCTGGCGCTCGCCCAACGCTGGCCGCTGGAAATCATCAACGTCGATTCCGCCACGATTTACCGTGGCATGGATATCGGAACAGCGAAACCGTCTCGCGACGAGCAGGCTCTCGTCCCACAACATCTGCTGGATATCCGAGACCCTGCCGAGTCCTATTCCGCTGCAGAGTTTCGTACCGACACCTTGCGCCTCATCGACGAGATCCGGGCGCGCGGCCGCATGCCCCTGCTGGCAGGCGGCACCATGATGTATTACAAGGCCTTGCGCGACGGACTGGACGATCTGCCGCAGGCCGACCCTGTGCTGCGTGCGCAATTGGAAGAACGCGCCGCACAGCACGGCTGGCCCGCCTTGCATGCTGAGCTGGCGCAGTTGGACCCCATCACGGCCGCTCGATTAGCCCCCAACGACAGCCAACGCATTCAGCGTGCATTGGAAATCTGTATGTTGAGCGGGCAACCCATGTCCGCATTGCTGCAACGTCAGCAACGCACGATCGAGTTGCCACGGACATCCCATAACGCCGACGTGGATGCCCCGGCCGGTGACTCAGCCCCTGCGCACCGATATATCACGATCAGCCTGGAGCCCTCGGATCGCACTGCACTGCATGCACGCATTGCCCAGCGCTTTGACGCCATGCTGGATGCCGGATTGCTGGACGAGGTCCGTGGCCTGCATGCGCGCAGCGATCTGCACCCCGGCCTGCCCTCGGTACGTTGTGTTGGCTATCGGCAAATGTGGAGCTATCTGGACGGCGCTGTCGATCTGGACACGGCACGCGAGCAAGGTATCGCCGCGACGCGCCAGCTAGCCAAACGCCAAATCACCTGGCTGCGAGCACAGCCCGAGCGCGTCATCGTAGACTGCCTCGCCACAGACACCGTCGCACAGGTCATTGATGCCGTTGCGCGCGCGTTGACGGAACATTCACCAGAACAATAGGCGCAAGAGCAGCGATTGTTGACACAACAATCAAACTGGCACACAGTCGAGATTCAATTTCAACCCTGAGGAGCACCAACGATGTTGCAGGAATCTCGGCGTGTTGCAGTAGTGTTGGCATTATCGATGGCGTGTGCGGCTACGCCCGTTCTGGCAAAGGACGCGGTCACTGCCAGCGCAGCGCATGACCAGGCAGTACAGAAAGTTCTATCGTCCGATGCCTACAAGAAAGCGTTGGCCGTGCTTGACGAACAGCACGGACGCATCGTCGAAGACGGCATTACCCTGACCGAAATTCCCGCTCCTCCCTTCAAGGAAGCCAAGCGTGCTCAAGCGTTTGCCGAACTGCTGCGCGCCAGTGGATTGAAAGACGTCACCCTGGATGAAGAAGGCAATGTGCTGGGCCTGCGCCCCGGCACGGCCGGCGGCGACCAGGTCGTCGTGGTGTCGGCCCACATGGACACCGTGTTTCCAGAAGGCACCGACGTGAAGGTCAAGCGTGAAGGCACCCGCTTGGCCGCGCCCGGCATCGGCGACGACACCATGAGCCTGGCCGTGCTCGCCGGCTACGTGCGCGCCATGGAAGCTGCCGGCATCCGCACGCGCGACAACATCCTGTTCGTAGGCACGGTGGGCGAAGAAGGCCCAGGTGATCTGCGTGGGGTGCGCTACCTCTTCACCAAAGGCAAGTACCAAGGCAAGATCAAGGCTTTCTACTCGGTCGAGTCCGGATCGGTAGCCCGCGTCACGCATGGCGGTGTGGGATCCAAACGCTACCGCGCCACATTCCAAGGGCCTGGCGGACACAGTTTCGGCGCATTTGGCCTGGTCAATCCCATGTATGCGCTCGGCCAAGCCGCCACGGCGTTCTCTACGATCTCGGTCCCTGCCCACCCCAAGACTACCTACAGCATAGGTCGTCTGGGCGGCGGCACTTCGGTCAATTCGATTCCGGTCGAAGCCTGGATGGAAGTCGACATGCGCTCCGAAGACGTAGACGCGCTCAAACGCGTCGAAGATCGCTTTCTGACGATCGTCAAAGAAGCAGTGGCTACCGAGAATTTCGCGCGCTCAACCAAAGAAGGCGAAATCAAGCTCAAACTCGACGCGATCGGCGACCGCCCTGCTGGCACCACAGCGGTTGATACCGATATCGTGCAGTACGCGATTTCTGCGATCAAAGCGGGTGGTTACGAGCCCGACCTGAACCGCAGCTCCACCGATTCCAATCTGCCCATGAGCCTCGGTATCCCAGCCATCACCGTAGGCCGCATGGCGCCGGGCACGTTCGGCCGCGCACATGCGCTGGACGAATGGCTGGATGCGGAAAAAGGTCCCATGGTGAAGGCTATGGGAACGACGCTGAGCACTATCCTCGTCACCACCGGGATGCAATAGCCGGCGTGGGAGAAGCGAGCGGATCGAGGTTTGTCGGCTTAGCATGATGAAACATGCGCTGGGTGAACTGAGTGCAAAGTTGGACGTTGCCTTGTGAGCAGGACGGGGGATCGAGTGCTATTGGACGTCGAGGCGGGGCAGTGACCGTGTTGGCGCTTCACGGAGTCGGTCGGCCGCCTGCGCGTCCGACTGCCGCATCGCTCGTCTCGTCCGGCCCCTTCGGGCCTACCTACGACTTCCGCTCGCGCGACTCCGAGGCGCGCCAACACGGTCACTGCCCCGCCTCGACTCGCAACGTCTCTGATTCCCTCGCCGCTGGGACGGCTGGTCTTCGTAGGCTTCGTAGGAACTGGTTTTTGCAAGGATGAAGATCTTGCAGGGCTGCTATGCACGGGCGCCTACGGGCGCGCCCGTGCATAGCGTTCGTGATTGGCATGCGAAGGCTGGGGCATCGGGGATGAACAGAAGATCTCTCGAGCTACGATTTTGTTATACCTAGAGCTGAGCTACGCATCATCGTCGCATGCAGCAACTCTAGCCAAGCAGATTTTCCAAACTGGCGCCACGCCACCCCGCCGCATGCCCGGACCGATTGCCTCGGCTCGACGTCCACAAGCACACCAACCTCAACCAAATCTCTGCCCCCTACTCTTTTGCGTACGCCAAATACTCCATACGCACCGAAATATGATCGGCGATGAACTTAGCATCGTGCCAAACCCCCCAGATAAACGACGAAGACCGGTTGGTGAGATTCGGCAACCCCAAAAAGTAAATACCCGTTTCTGCCGAGATGCCACGCTTATGCAAAGGCTCACCCTTGTCATTGAAAGCATCGACCTCCAACCAGCTGAAATCAAACTTGAACCCCGTCGCCCAAAGCACTGTCTTGACACCCGCCTCAGCCAAGTTCAACTCAAGCAACGGGTTCTTCAGACACTCCGGGTCTTCGAGCAATTTCCAGGCCTCAGGCTCCGGCGGCAGATCCAGACCATTGCGTTCAATAAACGCATCTGCCTCCCGCAACACTTCAAAATAGTCCTCGTCGCCTTGTGCAATGTTTCGCCCCAGGCCTTCTTCAAAGCTCATGACGCCATTTTCATACCCTTTGGTAATACCGACCAGAGTGATACCCATCTGCGCCAGCCGACGGAAATCAACGGTCTTCCCGCCCTCATAGCCACTGACCGCAAAGGCCACGTGGGCCCGTTTGGGCTTGGTTTTCACCTCATCCCACATCCCCAGCGCAGCCAGCCACCATACATAGTCACGCTGACGATAAGACCGCGGCGGGCGATAGTGTTCGCCGACCGACAGATAAACCCTTTTACCTGCCTGACGCAGCTCTTCCGCGATTTGAGACCCCGAAGCGCCTGCGCCAACCACCAAGACCGCGCCGTCCTCCAATTGCCCCGGGTTCTTGTACGCCGAAGAATGAAGTTGCTGGATACCCGTATCGTCAGGGAGGATTTTGGGGTAGCTCGGCACCTGAAACGGCCCTGTCGCAACGACCACATGCATCGCATCGATCACGCCATCCGTCGTAGTTACCGTAAACCCTGGACGACCATCATTACGCTTGACGTGTTTCACCTCCACGCCCGTGCGAATCGGTGCCTTGATCATTTTTGCGTAGTCTTCGAAATACTGCGCCATACGCTCCTTGGGCGGAAACACCTCGGGGCCAACATCGTCAAACTTCAAGCTCGGAAAACGATCGTGCCAGGCCGGTCCGTTGGCCACCAACGAATCCCAGCGTTCTGAACGCCAGCGCTCAGCAATACGCTTGCGCTCCAGCACAATGTGAGGGATACCCAATAAACCGAGATGCTCGCTCATCGCGACGCCAGCCTGACCGGCTCCAATCACCAGCGTATTGATTTTTTCAACTGACATTTGTTTATTTCCTAAATAGAACCGAGAGCTCTCTCTCGAACCCAACACGAAAAACGCGGGCAATGACTCAAGTCGCACAAAAAGACTCGATCACGGGTGGAACGCAGTGTGATCAAACTTCCGCGTTTTGATAACTTCGTTTTTCGGACGCTGGGCTTAGGAAAAAGCAAACACCCCTCGCGCCAATGCGCATGCACCATTTGCGGCACAGCTGCGTCATAGCCAAATGGCGTCAGACAAATATCACCGGGCCTGGGGGCGTTTCGTTTTTCCGATGAACCGCATCAGTATCCCCAAAGCATTACCGCCGGGCTTTTCCCGTATTCTGCAACACAACCAGTGATCATTGAGCGCCCGGGCGGCAGATCTCATCCGCGAGAGGAAAGAGGCCGCCAGGGGCGAAGCAACGTTTCCTTGAGAGCCAGATTGCCCCATGCAGAACAGTCCCTTATCCCAGGAGTCGCCCATTGCTGTCAGCCTAGAGGGCGTGGTGAAAAAATATCGCGAACAGACCGTTCTGCATGACATCTCGCTCAAGATCCGGCATGGCGAATTCCTGACGTTGCTCGGGCCCTCCGGCTGCGGCAAAACAACGTTGCTCAATATCATTGCCGGCTTTGCACCCGTCGATAATGGCGAGATCCTCATTGATGGCAAAGTCATTACTGATCAACCGCCGCACAACCGGGAAATCGGCATCGTCTTTCAGAACTATGCCCTCTTTCCGCATATGACCGTAGAGCGCAACATCGGTTATGGCCTGCGCATGCGCCGCGTTCCGTCAGCGGAAATCACCCAGCGCGTACAAGAGGTCATGGCCCTGGTCAAACTGGATGGCCTGGGTCAGCGCAAGCCACGCGAGCTATCAGGAGGCCAGCAACAGCGTGTCGCGCTCGCACGCGCGCTGGTCATTCATCCCAGGGTGTTGCTGCTCGACGAGCCTTTTTCCGCCTTGGACAAAAGCCTGCGCGGCGCCATGCAAGTAGAGATCCGTGAAATCCAACGCAAACTAGGCGTCACGACCGTCTTTGTGACACACGACCAAGGCGAGGCATTGAGCATGTCGGATCGCATCGCCGTCATGTCCAACGGCGTCATCCGGCAGATCGCTGCGCCTGATACGCTCTATCGCCATCCCCAGGATCCGTTCGTGGCCTCGTTCCTGGGGGATGTCAACATCCTGCCGGCTTACTACCATGGCTCAGACGCTGACGGCCTGCAACTGCGCCTGGGCGCGAAGCTGCTGCGCGTGTGCCGGGAACGCCTGGTCGGCGGGTCGCACGAAGGGGGACGCCTGGATATTTATGTCAGGCCCGAACAGATCCGCCTAGAGAGCCTGCACTCGGACTCCGTCCTCAGCGGCACGGTGGTCAACCACGTTTTCCAAGGAGATCACATCGACTCGTACTTCGACGTGGATCTGCCTGTCGCGGGTCGTCAACGTGTCATGGTGCGTAGCGCCGGCCTGGACGCAATGCATCAGTGGCCCATCGGCGCAGTGGCCGGACTCGCGCTGCCGAGCGACGGCATCAGTGTTTTTCAAGCAGGGCGATAAGCGATGAAAAATCCCCCCACCACCATGCATGCCGTTGTCGCCCGCGAGCCGGGAGACGCCAGCGTTCTCACCCTGGCAGAACGGCCCGTGCCAACGCCGGCCCCTGGCGAAGTCCTGCTGCGTGTGCTCGCAGCAGGGGTCAATCGACCCGACATCATGCAGCGCCAGGGTTTGTCCAAGCCCGCCGCAGGCGTCACCGACATCTTGGGCCTGGAAGCCTGCGGCGAAGTCATCGCCTGCGGGCCTGGCGTCCCGCAGCACCTGCTCGGTAAACGGCTGATGAGCCTGCTGCCAGGTGGTGGGTACGCGCCGTGGTGCGTTGCGCGCGTCGACCACTCGCTGCCCGTTCCCGACGACCAGGACGACATCTCTGCCGGCGCACTGCCGGAGGGCCTATTTACCGTCTGGCACAACCTGTTCGAACTCGGTCAATTGACCATGGGCCAGACCGTACTGATCCACGGCGCTGCCGGCGGCATCGGCACCCTGGCCATCAGCATGGCCCGCGCCGCTGGCGCCAAAGTCATTGCGACGGTGGGCCGTCGCGACCGTACCTCTGCTCTGCACGAGATCGGGGCAGATCACGTCATTTGCTATCGCGATACAGACTTTGTCGCAGCCTGCCTGGATCATACGCAAGGGCGTGGCGTCGACGTGGTACTCGACGTCGTGGGCGGCGATTATGTGCGCCGCAATCTACAAGCCTTGGCTTTTGGTGGACACCACGTGAGCCTGTCGTTTCTGCAAGGTTCCTCGGTACAAATCGAATTGCTCACATTGATGCAAAAGCAATTAAGCCTGCATTCGTCGACCATGCGCCCCCAGAGCGGCGACGAGAAAGCCCGCATGGCCAAAGCCATCACCGAACGAGTGCTGCCTTTGATCGCCGATAACCGAATCCGCCCACGCATACACACCCGCTTGCCGTTGGCCGAAGCCGCCCGCTCGCATGAGCTGCTCGAGAGCGGTGATGTATTTGGCAAGCTCGTCTTGGTCCCATAGTCCCGTTCCGTATCGCTATTGGCCCAAGCACCGCCCCTGACAAGACCACTGCCAGATTGGAGCTCTCCTCTCATGATGCAACTCCTATATGCCCCCACATCCCCTTTTGTGCGCAAGGTAATGGTCTGCGCGCACCTGACGGATCAGATCGAGCAAATTCAATTGCTCGACAGTGCCGCCAACCCCATAAAGCGCGATGCCCGCATCGCCACACACAATCCCTTGGCCAAGGTTCCGACCTTGATTCTGGACAATGGCCAGGCACTATACGACAGCCGCGTTATCTGCAAATACTTGGCTAGTCTGACGGGCGATACGCGTCTCTATCCGGTCGACAGTTCGAAACAATGGCAAGCCCTCATGCGCCAGGAGCTCGGTAACGGCCTGTTGGATGCCGCACTGCTGGCGCGCTACGAATTGACGGCACGCCCTATTGAAAAACAATGGCCAGCGTGGCGCGAGGCCCAACTGACCAAGGTCGCCGCCTGTCTCAAAGACATCGAAGCACAGGCGCCGACACTCCCAGTAGATGCCCCCACCATCGGCGAAGTCACACTGGGATGCGCGCTCGGCTATCTGGATTTCCGGTTTCCCGAGATCGATTGGCGTGCCGATCATCCACAAGCGGCATCTTGGAACGAAGCGTTTCAGAAATTGCCTGCCATGCTCGCCACCGTACCTCGTGAAAGCTGACCTTCGCTACCCACCGCTCATGAAAACAACGATCGCCATGGCCTGTGCATGCCGAGACCTCCTGGAATAGCTATGAACACGTCTACCACCATTCCCTCTTCTTCGCCCGAGGGCGCGGGAATTACCGTTTGGTTCCTCAACGGCCCCAATGCCAATCTGTACGGCCTGGACGCGAATCAGGTTTATGGCTCAGAGAGCTTTCCCGTTCTGCAACAGCGTTGCGAAAGTAAAGCCGCTGCGCTGCAGATGAGGTTGAAATTCGTACAGTCCAATTATGAAGGGCAATTGGTAGACTGGATCCAAGAGGCCCGCGGCACGGCACAAGGCATTGTTATCAATGCGGCGGGACTGACCTATTCCTCGGTACCCATACTGGATGCGCTGTTATCGTTTCCGGGCCGGATCATTGAAGTCCACATGAGCAACATATGGCGGCGCGAGAGTTTTCGTCATCACTCCTATATTTCCAAAGCCGCCGATGGCGTCATTGCCGGCCTCGGTGGCGCAGGCTACGAGCTCGCCCTTGAAGCCATGGCGCAATTGATTCAACGCCCAACCTGAAGGCCGCAGAAATCATGTCCCTGCCCACTCCCCTCTCCCCCGAGACCGTGCCATCGGGGGATCTTGTTTTCTACAGCGAGTTCGACGATTTCACCATTTGGAAAAGTGCCCTGCAAGCACAACTTCCTACGCTTCGTATCCTACAGGCGAACGAAATCACTGACCCAGCCGGCATTCATTTCTCGTTGGCGTGGAAGCCGCCAGAAGGCTTCTTTGACAAGATGAGCAACCTGCGCTTGATTGTCAATCTGGGCGCGGGCGTAGATTCCCTCGTCGGCCGTCGTGATCTACCTGCCGGCGTGCCCATTACGCGCCTCACCGACCCCCACATGGCACGCATGATGGCAGGCTATGTGCTATTTGCCACGTTACGCTATGCCAGGGATATTCCTCACTTTGAACAAGCCCAGCGACGCAGCGAATGGGCCTATCGTCACCCCAGATCTCCCGAAGACATTCGCGTCGCCGTGCTAGGGCTCGGTGAGCTGGGAGCCTATGCGGCCAATGAGCTGCAGCGTCAAGGGTTGACCGTATTAGGTTGGTCGAGACAGCCGCGGCAGCTCGCCGGTATCCAGTGCTTTGCTGGCATTGAAACGCTCGACACCGTTCTTTCCCAGGCCGATATTCTGGTCGTCATGCTGCCCCTGACACCACAGACACGCGGTCTGCTCAGCGGTGAAAGACTCGCTAAGCTACCCCGGGGCGCCGCTCTGATCAACGTCGCTCGAGGCGCTTTGATCGATCAGAGTGCCATGACAGACCTGCTAAAAAGCGGCCATCTTGGCGCCGCCACGCTGGATGTCTTTGACCGTGAACCGCTGCCCTCTCACCATCCACTGTGGAAAATGGACAATGTCTTGATCACGCCGCACCTTGCATCGGTCGCCATCCCCTCATCCGCCGCTGCACAGATCGCTGAAAACATCCTCAGGGTGTCGCGGCACGAGCCCCCCAACAATCAGATCGACCCCTCACGCGGTTACTAAGGTAGCGAAAGTCTCGCTACCTTTTTCTGCAGAAGCGCCTTAGTGATTGTTCTCGATATTCAGCACCCGGCCTAAACCCAGAAAATAATTGGCAAATGCCAACAGACTCGCGGTCACCGCAATGTAGACGACCGACAATGCGGCCAAGGTCGGGTCCGCAAACTCGCGCACATAGTTGTACATCGCCACGGGGAGCGTTTGCGTTGTCTGCGTCGTGACAAAAAGCGAGGCCGTGAATTCACTGAAAGACATAATGGCGGCAAACAACCAACCGCCAAACAGCCCGGGCGCCAATAAGGGGATCGTCACCGTCAACAGGACCTTGACTGGCGAGGCTCCCAGGCTGGCGGCAGCCTGCTCCAGGCGCTCATCCAGATTTTCCATCGAGACGTAGACGCTGCGCAGCACAAAGGGCAACACCAGCATTACGTGGCATAAGATCACCAGCGCATACCCGCGATCCACCTTGAACTGGGCCACCAAAATCAGCAGGCCCAGGCCGAGCGTGAAGTGAGGGATAACCAGGGGGGAAAGCAGGATGGCTTGCAAGGTTTCTTTCCCTGGAAACGCCATACGCTTGACTGCAATGGCCAATGCCGTTCCGATCACCAGCGCAATGCTCGAAGACCAGATCATGACAATCAGGCTGGAGCGAAAGCCCTGTTGAAAGTCCGCATAGGTAAATACCCGGACAAACCAACGCCAGGACCACGTTTGCGGTGGAAACGTCAGCAGCGCCTTGTCATTAAAAGACGCCATCGTCACGACGACAACCGGCAATAAAACGAAGGCGAGGATCAAACCTACCAGCACTGGTCCGGCTATCCGCAGCGGCAGCGGCACAGAACTTCGAATTTTCATGATCCATGGCCTCCAATGACCTTGAGCCGCCGCGTCACTCGACCGAGTAACCACAGCGCCACCGCCGTCAACGCTAATCCCGAGACGCTCAAACTGGCTGCCAACGGAAAATTCATCGACGAGAAACCAAGTTGATACACCAGTGTCGAAACCGTCGGCACGCGACCTCCACCTATCATTTGCGGCGTAGCAAATGCGCTGAACGTCCATGCAAATGCTGTTGTTACACTGGCCAGGATGCCGGGCATCGACAGCGGCAAAGTCACAGTCAAGAATGTCCGGATCGGACCAGCTCCCAAACTCTGTGCGGCCTTTTCGTAATCCCGGTCAATATGAGAGATCGCAGTGGCCAGCATCAGCACCACAATCGGGATGGTCACATGCACCAGCGCGACCAGTACTCCCAAGTGCGTAAACATAAGCTCCAGCGGCCACTCGATCACCCCTAGCTTTCGCAGCACCGTATTAATAAAACCATTGTTTCCCAGCACAATGATCCATGAATACGTGCGGACGATCTCACCTAAAAACAGGGGCGTGACGGAGACGATCAGGATAAAGGACTTCAACGCACGATTGCGCACCCTCACCATCGCATAGGCCAATGGATACGCCACCAGTAGCGAAAAAAAAGTCGTCTCGATGCTCAGCAGCAGCGTATTCCAGAACGCACCCAAGTAAATGGGTTTGTTCAACCCGGTGAAATTGGCCAGTGTCAGCCCTCCGACATCCAGCGAACCCGGCACATACGCGCGCAAACTGTACTGAAAGACAGTCACCAACGCCACGCAGATGCAGAATGCAACGACAACTGCCGGAGACACTAACCATGCCCTCAGCCCGGAACGTGTATCCATAACTCGATGATCTTCCGTCTACTTTGCTCTATGTCGAAACGCAGATGCCCTGACAGCGCATGCACCCAGGACATCATCTGAATGAAGCGTTGACGCCTTCAGTTCATGATGTTCTCAGTGAACCACTTGCGCCATTCGGCCGTTTTCTCGGCACGCAATTTGTCGTCAATCACAATCGCCTGGGTATCCCACTGCTCCTTCGTCGTGAATACGCCCGGCAATGCTGCGTCCTCGGATGAAACCTTGGCGTTATCGACCACAGGACTGGCTTTTTTATAGGCGACGATCTTGGACTGCACCTCCGGCGACAGCGCGATATCCATGAATTTGTACGCCAAATCGATCTTTTTTGATCCCTTCATGATGCCCATGGTATCGACGCCCAGCACAGCCCCCTCTTTGGGCATGACCACTTTGATGGGAACGCCCTGCCCTATCATGTGATAGGCGTTCATGGACAACAGGATCTGCACGGGCGTCTCCCCCGTGGAGATCAACTGCTGACTATTGGCGTCATTGGTGTAGAACGCCTTGAAGTTGGGCTTTAACGCCTTGAGCTTGTCCTGGCCCTTTTCCCAGGTACCGGCATCGCCGCCGGACAGAATTGCCGCAATATCGATAATGTGACTGGGGTCGAAATCGGGCGAAGCGATCTTGCCCTTGAGTTCGGGGTTCCAAAGATCATTCCAGCTATTGAAGGTGATGCTCGGTGGCACCAGGTCGGGACGATAACCAATGGTGTATACGTATGCCCAACTCCCGAGGTGATAAGGGCTGATTTTGGCACGATCGACCACATGCGAATAATTGGACAGTTTGCTCGTGTCCAGCTGCTCAAACAGCCCGCCATTGACGTACAGCCAACCGATATGCGAAGTCGTAAACGTCAGGTCACTCTCGGGCGTGCTGGCCAGCTTGGCCTTATTCAATCGATCTATTGTTCCACCGGTGATGTATTTGACAGGCACTCCCGTCCGCCGTGTGAACTCCTTGCCGATGTTCTCGTCAATCAGGTCTCGAAAGCTGCCACCCCAAGTGCTGATCACCAACGCCTCCTCGGCCTGTGCGGCGCCCGCGAGCATCACGCTGGATAACATCCCAACCGTCAAAAGTTTTCGAATCATTTCATACCCCTTGTATTGTTTAGATGCGTCCAAGTTCCGAATGGAGCAGCCATAATGATGCGAGAGAGCTCCGAGTGGGCCAATTCGCCTTTTCCTTTGGAATGGCTCACCTTTCCTGACGGCCCAGGGCGTTCGCCTCGTTCACAACACCTGCTCGAGAAAGTATTTCAGCCGCTCGCTTTTGGGGGTATTGAAAAAGCAATCCGAATCGGCTTCCTCCACGATTTCACCGCGTTCCATGAACACGCAGCGATCCGCCACGCGCCGCGCGAAGCCCATCTCGTGCGTCACGCAGACCATGGTGATACCGGTCGCCGCCAGATCTTCCATAATGCGCAAAACCGACCCTACAGATTCCGGGTCCAACGCGGAAGTTGGCTCATCAAAAAGCATGATGCGGGGCTTCAGGCAAAGCGCCCTCGCGATGGCGACGCGTTGCTGCTGCCCGCCGGACAATTGCATCGGATACTTGTCCGCCTGTTCGAGCACGTTGACCTTTTCCAGGTATCCGCAGGCGACCGACTCCGCCTCCTTCGTCGGCATCTTCAACGCCAACCGCAGCGCAAACGTACAATTCTCCAGCACCGTCATGTGCGGAAAGAGATTAAAACTCTGAAACACCATACCCAACTGACGGCGGACCTGCTCGATGTCCGCGGCTCGCGGTGTCAGTCTCGCGCCATTGACGTGAATCTGGCCTGAATCATGGGGTTCCAGGTGATTGACACAACGAATGAGCGTAGATTTTCCCGAGCCAGACGGCCCGCACAGAACGACAATCTCGCCATTGGCAATCTCCAGATTGATCTGGCGCAGCGCCTGGAACGAGCCATAAAACTTATTCAGTTCTCTGATGGAGATCGCAGCCTGCGCGTCGGTTGGTGCGTCTGGGACGTTCGGATTAATAGCCCCAACCCGCAGCGATGTATTCATTGCAGCTTGCATGTCAGTGTGCCTAGACAGAAGTAGCGAGGGAATGTCCTCATTGATCAACGCAAGGGCGCCGCCAGGATAACGGAGGTGACGGTACGGCGGCCCCTTTCCGGGCTCAGGTCTTGACCAGATGGCGGTTGAGCTTTCGATCCGCCGTGGCAAAACCAAAACGCAGCGTGTTGATGACACACCAATAGATCGCTGCCGCCGTCATCAACGGGGTAAACGGATCGTAGGTGTAGTCGAACACGGTATTGGCTGCAGATGTCAGATCCACCAAAGTAATCGCACTCACCGCTGCAGTGCTCTTGACCATGATGAGCAGTTCATTCTGATAAGCCTTGAGTACGTAGCGCGCCGCCATCGGCAGGCGCAGGCGAAACAAGATCTGCCTGGGCGTCAACCCCAGCGTGGCTGCTGCCTCGATGGTCCCAGCCGGGATCGCGGCCAATCCTCCACGGATAATCTCCGCCATGAATCCCGAATGAGTCAGCGCCAGGCCCAACCACGCGCAGACATAGGCATTGGAAAACAAAGACCATAAAAACGTATCGCGAACGATCGTCAGTTGCGGCAGCCCGCTATAGATCAGATAGAGCAAGACCAGACTCGGCACACCCCGAAAGAACCCGATATACATGGCGGCAAAGGTCGATCTCGGTCCCGATTGCAGACGCGCCAAAGCGACGGGCAAGGCAAACAACAGCCCCAGGATCAACACCGGGATCAACACAGTCAATGTCGTTCCCAAACCTTTGAACAAGGCAGGCAGGCTGGCCCACGCGATTTCGACGTCAAAGTGCATGAGCGCGTCCTTTGGCCGCCATGGGCCGGAAACCACACTCGGTCCAATTCTCTATTCGCCTGGCCACAAAATAAGTCAACCATGTCATGCCCAGGAAAAAGACGGACGCCAGCAGATAATAGACAAAGGGCTCTTTGGTTACTCCCGAGGCCAACTTCGCATAGGCCATGATCTCTTTGAGGCCGATCAGCGAAATCAGCGCGGTATCCTTTAGCACCACAATCCACATATTGGTCATACCCGGCAGTGCCAGGCGCAGTACCTGCGGCAAAATGATTTTGACCCACGTCACGCGTCGCGGCACCAGCAATACATCTGAGGCCTCAAACTGCCCGCGTGGCACATTCTGAATGGCGCTGCGGATCAGATCCGTCAAATAGGCGCCGTATACCATGCCCAATGCGGTAACGGCCGCCATAAAGGGCGTAATTTCGATCTGCAGGTCCATCCCGCCCAGCGCACCCAGGCTATTGAGCATGCCGGACCCGGCATAAAAGAAAAGAAAGGCGATCAGCAACGAAGGAACGCCCGTGAAAACCGAGGCATAAGGCACCCAGACGATCCGCATCAAGCTATTGGGCTTGAGCGTGACCAGCGCAAACAGCACGCCGATGGCGAGCGCCAGCAGATAGGCGCACACCGCAACCTGAATCGTCATCAGCGCCCCGATACCCATTTGTTGCACAAACCCCATCAGAGGCATGGGAATATCCTTGTGAACATAGAGACATTGAGCTCGTTCGAGCCCGACAACCTGCCAGGACCATCATGCGCGCCAGCGCATGATGGTCTGTGCCCGTCGGCCGTCTACCGGCAGGCGGCCTCTTCTGGCAACAGTTCGACCTCCATGTATTGCTTGCGCAACTTCGTGAAGGTGCAATCGCGGATAATGCTGTCGATGGATTGGTTCATCCTGTCGAGCAAGGCCTGACTATCCTTGCGGGCGATCCAACTGGAACCAGCCTCACCGCCCCCTGTCCATAGATCCCCGCCGGCAAATTTCCAGTTCTTTCCTGCAGGTTTAGACAAGAACTCGTTCGTCCAACTGATCTTGGGCCCCAGGCTCATATCCAGGCGCCCGCTGGCGAGATCCAGGCGTATTTGGTCAGGATTGTCGTAAAACACCACCTGTACCGCATCGCCGAACGTCTCCGCCACATACTTGGCCTGCGCAGACCCGCGTTGCAGCCCGATACGCACGCCTTTCAAACCCTCTTTCGTAAACGTGTAATCCTTGTCCGCAGGTATCACATAGGAATCCGGATTGAACAACACGGGCCTGCCGAACAGGACTTTGGCCTTTCGCTCGGGCAGCGGCTTGGTCTGTGTCGCGACCGCATCCAGCTTGCTCTGCAACAGCGCGGGAATCAGCCCCTTGAAATCCATCACGACGATTTCACACTCTACGTTCATGCGTTTACACATTTCCCGCGCGAGATCGGGCTCGAACCCTGTGAGTTGACCCGAAGCCGCGACCATACTGAAAGGCGGATAGCTGCCCTCGTTACCCAGCACCAGCTTTTCCGCCGAGGCAGGCGACATCGCCCCTGCCAGCAACGTCGCGACGACTGCTCCCATTGACACGAAAATCTGACCCTTACCCATCTTGAATTCCCCTTGCGTTATTTACTTGGAATGATCAACAAACCGTCAAGCAGAATGAGTGACAGACTTCACTACTTGCTCTCTGGCGCGATGTTGCCGACAAATAATTCGCCATAACCGGGGTTTGCGCCTGCCGCGCCTGTCAACGCCAGGCAATGCCAGAATGACGCCTGGATCGCGGAAATCACGGGTTTGCCCAGGCGCTGCTCCAGCGCCTCGATGGCGCCCACGGTTCTGAAATTGGTGCACGAGACGAAAATGGCGCTGGCGTCAGGATGATCAACCGACAGCACATGTTCATACACCTTTTCCAGCGGCACTTCGGCCAGCGCGTGATCATCGGAAATCCCCAGATAGGCACTTTTCACTACCTCATGACCGTTCTCCGAGAGAAAGCGGATGGCGCGTTCGTGAATCTCCGGTAGATACGGGGTGGCAAGCGCCACTTTGCCAGCCTTGACCTTTTTCAACGCTGCCAACGTAGCGGTAGAGGCTGTTGTGACGTGAACCCCCGGTACCCATTGGCGCAGCTTCTCGATCAACGAATGGTCATAAGCCGTTCCGTGCAAGAAAGAGGCGCTGGTTCCACCGAATAGCAGCACGTCGATAGGCGCCGCACCGGCCAGACGGGCGGCCTGCTCCAACTCCGGTGCGTTCATCATTTCCTCGATGCCCTGCACCGTGACTTTCGGCAACTTGATCCGGGCAGTATGAGTGGAAACCCCAGGTGCAGACATGGCCCACATTTCTTCTTCCATGACCACACTGGATGCGATGTAGATCAATCCGATACGGGCCATATTTCCCGCACCGTCATAGCGAAATCGCGGCATTGCGTGTTGTTGAGTCATTAAATTCCTCTTGTGATCGGGCTGGTTCCCTTCAGCTGCAAGCAAGTATGAAAGGCACCACCCACCCGGCCAATTCGCCTTTTCCTTAGGAATGACTCGACTTTCCTGACGCCGCTGTCCCACTCGCGCCCGTCGCGTCCATGGTCGGAAATTCCGAGACCGCCCACCGGAAAAAACAAATTGGCGTGATCCTCGCTGAGGCTGACTATGAAGACCCTCGCCTGAGCGGCACCCCCGCCCGACAACGCGCATGGCACGCATTCACTCATCGTGGACCACTATGAAACACACCCGTATCCGCACCTTTAATACCAAGGCAACCTATCCCGAACAGAATCTGGATAACGACCTCTGCCAGGCCGTTGTCGCACGTGGCAGTACGGTCTTTCTACGCGGTCAGATCGGGCAAAACCTGGAGACCTCGGAAAGCGTATGCATCGGTGATGCCGCCGGCCAGGCGGAACAGGCGATGGCAAACATCGCCATGCTGCTCAAGGAAGCCGGCGGCGAACTCGAGCACATCTGCAAAATCACCATCTATCTCATTGACCCTCGCTATCGCGAATCGGTGTACCGAGTCGTTGGACGCTGGCTCAAAGGTGTGTTCCCGGTTTCCACGGGGATTGTTGTCTCTGCCCTGGCCCGTCCGGAATGGCTGGTAGAAATCGACGCCACCGCCGTCATCCCCGATTAACCTCGATCCAGGCTCCGATTATGACTTTCTCGATCATTGCGCGGTGTCCTGCCACGGGCCAATTCGGCGCGGCCGTCGCCTCCTCCTCCCCTGCGGTCGCGTCACGCTGTATCCGTGCCCGATCCGGGGTGGGTGCCGCAGTCAGTCAGAACATTACTGATCCGAGCCTGGGGCCTCTCGCCCTGGACTTGATGGCCGCGGGGAAAACGCCCGAGCTCGCTCTCAAAGCGCTGCAACAACGCCCTTTCATCGCTTACCGTCAATTAATGGCCATCGACGCGACCCACCCACCGGCTATTTTTACAGGCGAAAGCGCCTTGGGCACCTTGTCCAGCGCGGCAGGCGAACACGCTGCTTGCGCGGGCAACATGTTAGCGTCGCTGGAAGTACCAGTTGCCATGCTTTCCGCCTTCGAAAGCGCGCCAGGCTCGTTGGCCGAACGGCTGATGCAGGCCATGCTGGCCGGGCAGGAGGCAGGCGGAGAAGAGGGTCCGGTCCATTCCGCGGGCCTTCTGGTCTATGGTGAACTGGATTGGCCCATGGTAGACCTGCGCCTGGATTGGGTAGAAGCAGACCCCGTCCAGGCGCTATACGCGACGTGGAAAGTCTATGAACCGCAGGTACAAGACTACATCACACGAGCGCACGATCCTCGTGCGGCGCCGAGCTTTGGCGTGCCCGGCGATCTCTGATCGTGCGGATAGCCTGCAGCGCCTGTCGCACATGAGGCTCGCTATCACCTCGGACCGGACGGAGTGGATACACTGCGATATCGCAGCCGGCGGGGTCCGGCGCCAACGCTGATGACATCTCAGCCACAGCGCGGATACCGCTTGGTATTCACTCAACTCGATTCCATTCCGTTGCTATCATGCTCAATCGCATTTCTCTGCGCCAGATGGAGTACTTTGTAGCCACTGCCAAACACGGCAGCATTGCTGCGGCCTCCGCCCAGATTCATATTTCGCCTCCCTCTATTTCGGCCGCTATTGCGCACATAGAAACCGAATTAGGCACGCAGTTATTTGTACGGCATCCGTCCAAGGGCCTGGCGCTGACCACAGTAGGCACTCAAGTGATGCAGGAATGCGAAGACCTGCTGGAGCGCGCCTCTCGCCTTTACGAAATCGCGTC
Source organism: Bordetella muralis (assembly GCF_965139205.1). Classification (GTDB taxonomy): domain Bacteria; phylum Pseudomonadota; class Gammaproteobacteria; order Burkholderiales; family Burkholderiaceae_B; genus Bordetella_A; species Bordetella_A muralis. The sequence continues at coordinate 211,404 of NZ_CBCSIU010000008.1, read as the reverse complement.
GGATTCCAGCGATACTCTGCGCGGCGTACTCCGCGTGGGGTGTTTTCAGTCGCTGGCGGCCATGGTCGCGCCTGAAGTCATTTTTGGCTTTTCGCGCGCCTTTGACACGGTCGAATTACATATGGCCGAAGGCAATCAGCAAGACCTGATTCAAAAGCTGCACACGCTGGAAATCGACGTCGCCCTGACCTATGACCTGCAACTGGGCGACGAAATCGGCTTTGAAACCCTGGCACGTCTGCCACCGCACGTGCTGGTTAGCGAATTGCATCCGCTGGCACAGCAACTGGCGGTCACGCTTGAGGAATTGGCCCCGCAACCCATGGTGCTGCTGGACCTGCCCATGAGCAAGGAGTATTTCACGTCGCTCTATGCCAAGGCCGGCGTCGAGCCCAATATCGTCGCACGCTCCCGCTCGGAGGACGTCGTCCGATCCATGGTCGCCAATGGCATCGGCTACGCCTTGTTCAACGTGCGCCCCAAATCCACACAATCTCTGGATGGAAAACGGCTCGTACGCCTGCGCCTGGTCGGCGAACAACGACCGATGTTGCTCGGTCTCGCCACCTACAAGCCGATGAAGCCATCCCGCCTGACACAAGCCTTCATGCAACGCTGCCGCGCCTATATCTCCGATCAATACATTCCCGGGATGAGCGCGGCGAGTTTCTTTGACCCCCATTTATCCAACAGGACCGAAAGCCAAAAAACCTGATCTATCATCACGGTACTGTTCACGCCCCATCATCCTTTACGCGCCCTTCTATGAACAACACTTCGTCCTTGAGCAGCCTTGACTTGCTGCGCGAACTGATTGCCTTTCCCTCAGTATCCTTGACCCCGAATGCTGATCTGATGGCACGCGTACAGGCGTTATTGAGCGAGGCCGGCATCGCATCAACTCTGGTATCGGATCCACAAGACGCCTCGCGCTGCAATTTATTCGCCAGTGTCGGGCCACAGGATACCGCCGGGGTCCTGCTGTCAGGCCATACCGACGTCGTCCCGGCAAAGGGGCAGCCGTGGACTTTTCCGCCCTTCGAGGCTACCGAACGTGATGGCCGCATTTATGGGCGGGGCAGTTCGGACATGAAAGGCTTTGTCGCCTGTGCCGTCGTCGCCATGATCAATGCGGCGCGTCAACCCTTGAAACGCCCACTATTGCTGGCGCTGTCCTTTGATGAGGAAATCGGCTGCGTAGGCGTACGCCATCTCTTGCGCGCACTGGAAGGCAAACTGCCCGCTCCCTCGCTGTGCATCGTCGGCGAACCGACACTCATGAAAATCGGTACAGGTCATAAGGGCAAAGCCGCCTATCGTGCAATGTGTTGCGGCCAAGCTGGCCACTCCGGCTTGGCGCCGCGATTTGTCAATGCCATTCATACCGCAACCGATCTCATTACCGCGTTGCGCGAAGTCCAGCAGGAACTTGCCGAGTCAGGCCCTCAAGAAGACGGCTATGCCATTCCCTACTCGACCGTGCACGTTGGCACGATACGCGGAGGACGTGCGCTGAATATTGTTCCTGAAGAATGCGAACTCGATTTCGAAATCCGCAACGTGTCAGAAGACGACCCCGCGCAAATCCTGTCCCACATTCTGGAAGTCACGCGAGCACGGATGACGGCCAATAACTCGCATCCCGACGCCGCCCCGCCGGATGTTCGACTGATCAACGCCTATCCAGGCCTCGCCACTGACGAAGACTCATCGGCAGTCCGCTTGCTCACGTCCCTGCTGCCTCCAGACACCGCGCGCACCAAGGTTGCCTTTGGCACCGAAGGCGGCCTGTTTCGCCAACAATGGGATCAGACACCCGTCTTGGTCTGTGGCCCCGGCAGTATCGAAGTCGCACATAAAGCCGACGAATACGTGGAAATTTCGCAAATCGCGGCCTGCGATTTGATGCTGTCTCGACTGACGGAATACCTCTGCTCGCCAGACTGAATTGGACGCATTGCAAACAATCGCCTAAAATTCGGCCCACTTGAAAACGCTGGCGCTCACCGCGCCGCGTGCGATCCAACCCGCCAGCCCCTTCTACCCATGTAACTGCGCCACGAACCCTTTTCTGTCATCTCCCTGACCGGACAGGACGTTCGTGGTTTGCGTGCGCCTATATTGGCGCCGCCGTGATTCTCCCTCAGCATCTGATGTGTTTCAGGGCCGTTTGCCGCCCTCTGTGACGAAATCACTTCGTTTGCGCAACTCACGTCCCATCACGCCTTCCTGCCGGCCTGCTCCATATTTTCTCTTTAGGCCCTTTCATGCACACGCATTCTCTACGCGACGAATGGTTCTCCAACATTCGAGGCGACATCCTGGCCGGCATTGTGGTCGCGCTGGCGCTTATCCCCGAGGCTCTCGCCTTTTCCATCATTGCAGGCGTTGAGCCTAAAGTCGGCCTTTATGCCGCGTTCAGCATTGCCGTCGTCTCCGCGATCGCGGGTGGTCGGCCAGGGATGATCTCTGCGGCGACCGGCGCTGTGGCGCTGTTGATTGGATCCCTGGTCAAGAATCACGGCGTGGAATACGTCCTGGCCGCGGGCATCCTGGCCGGACTGCTGCAAATCGGCGCAGGCTTTCTGGGACTGGGATCGTTGATGCGCTTCGTGTCACGCTCCGTCATCACCGGCTTTGTCAATGCGCTGGCCATTCTGATCTTTCTGGCTCAGTTGCCCCAGCTGCACAACGTGCCGCCCTACGTTTATGCCATGGTCGCAGGCGGCCTGGCCATCATTTATCTCTTGCCGCGCCTGACCAAGGCCGTGCCGTCGCCGCTCATCTGCATCATCGTCTTGACAGCGATCTCCATGACGCTGCATCTGGATGTGCCCACCGTCGGCGACATGGGGGCATTCCCGGACGAGCTGCCAATTTTTGCCTTTCCCGAGGTCCCGTTCTCGCTGGATACCTTGGGCATCATCTTTCCCTATTCGGTCAGTATCGCTCTGGTCGGTCTGCTCGAATCACTCATGACGGCCAGCATCGTCGATGATTTCACCGATACGCCCAGCAGCAAAAACCGCGAATGCCGCGGCCAGGGCTGCGCCAACATCGTCGCGGGATTTTTAGGCGGGATGCCCGGTTGCGCCATGATCGGCCAGACCGTCATCAACCTGAAATCGGGTGGCCGCGGCCGTCTGTCCACCTTTGTCGCGGGCGCTTTCCTGCTGGTGCTCGTTGTATTCCTGGGCCCCTGGGTCCAACAGATTCCGATGGCCGCCTTGGTTGCCGTGATGATCATGGTGTCGATCAGCACGTTTGACTGGCGCTCCATTACCCGCTTGAAAACCAATCCCAAGACCTCGTCGGTGGTCATGTTGGCGACGGTCGCTGCAGTAGTATCGACAGATAACCTCGCCATTGGCGTAGGCCTGGGCGTACTGCTGAGTGCGATCTTCTTCACCGAAAAAGCTCGCCGGATTCTGACGGTGGACTCCACCGTAGATCCGCAAACGGGGGAGCGCCACTACCGAGTACGCGGCCAAGTCTTCTTTGCCTCGTCCGAAGCACTGGTATCGGAATTTGATTTCAAAGAAACGATTTCATCCGTACGCCTGGACCTGTCGCATGCCCATTTCTGGGACATCACCGCGATCGAGGCATTGGATCGCATCGTTCATAAATTCCGCCGCAACGGTATCGACATGACCGTCACAGGACTGAACCGCGCCAGCGCGACGATGATCGAGAAATACGCGACGCATGACAAGCAGGGAGCGACGGCCGCGCAATCCCTCTCGCATTAGGAATTATCGTGCCCGGACATCCTCCAGAATAAGATCCGCCGCTTTCTCCGCCACCATCATCACAGCGGCCTGCGTATTACCGGACACCATGCGCGGCATGACTGACGCATCCACTACGCGCAGGCCCGCTATTCCGCGTACCCGCAAACGGGGATCCGTCACCGCGGTGGCGTCTGTCCCCATGCGGCATGTGCCTATCGGGTGATAAATGGTTTGTCCGTTCCGGCGCGCAAAATCCAGCCATTCATCGTCCGTCTGCACCGCCGCCCCCGGGCTGGTTTCCTGTTCGATATATGGCTGCATACTAGGCTGCGCCACAATGCGCCGCGCCACCTGCATCCCTCGCACCAAGCTCGCGCGATCCTCTTCGGCATTCAAAAAATTGGGGCGTATTGCGGGCGCCGCGAATGGATCAGCACTTTTGATATGGATGCTGCCCACGGACTGGGGCCTCAGTTGTGCCACACCTATCGTCATGCCGGGATGACGATCCAGAATGCGCTCCGCCGCGTTCGCATAACTGGCGTGCACAAAGAAGTACTGCACGTCGGGGGCCGGCAGATCCGGTGCAGACTTTACAAAGCCATGCACCAGGCCGGTACCCAGCGTCAGTATGCCTTTATGCGACGCGTAATACCGCAGGACCTGATTGGCCAGGCGCCACCCTCTGGACATTTCGTTCAGTGTCACCGTGCCACGTACACGCCAGTTCATTCGCGTGGCGAAATGATCGATGTAGTTCTCTCCAACGCGAGGTTGCGCATGCACCACGTCGATGCCCAGCTTTCGCAATCTCTCGGGGTCACCTACGCCAGACAGCTCCAGCACCTGCGGTGTCTGAATCGCCCCCATGCACAGCAGCGTCTCACGGTTCGAACGCACAGTGTGTTGCTGGCCATCTTTCTGGTAAACCACGCCCGCACAGCGCTGCCCCTCAAACAGCAGGCGCAACACGTGCGCACCGCTGATCACTGTCAGGTTCTTGCGGCCTGATGCGGGTTTCAGATAGCCGTCGACCACGCTCCAGCGACGGCCGCGATGCTGCACGACCTGATAATAGCCAAAGCCCTCTTGATCGGTACTGTTGTAGTCGGCATTAATGGGCTGGCCATCCTCTTGCGCAGCCGCCAGAAAGGCATCGGCGATAGGATAGCGCTCGGATACCTGTTCAATATGCATGGGTCCGGATGTACCCCGATTCGGGCCGCCCAACGCATAGTTCTCGATTTTTTGAAAGTATGGCGCGACATCCGCCGCGCCCCATCCCTCGGCGCCGTCATCGCGCCAGGCGTCATAATCGTGCGGTTGGCCACGCACATAGATCATGCCGTTGATCAGGGTAGAGCCACCGATGCCCTTGCCTCGCGGCACAGAGATGGTTCGACCTAGTACGTTGTCCTCTGGCTCGGTCTGGAATCGCCAGTTGAATACCGGATTCACCAGCAGTTTGCTAAAGCCGGCAGGAATCGAGATCCACATGCTGCGAGCGTCCGTGCCAGCCTCCAGCATCAGCACGCGATACTTGCCGTCGGCCGTCAATCGATTGGCCAGGATACAGCCGGCCGTCCCGCCGCCTGCGATGATGAAGTCGTACTGATGCATCACTGCCCGGCCCCCGGCACGCCCAGCGCCTGAGCCATCAGCGGAATCTGACACGCCAACATGGGGGCTCCATAATGAACACGGCATCCCCGCGCCTGTGCGGCCTGCAGCAAAGCCGTGTCCTTGGGCTGCATGATGATCTCGCACACCAGTTGGTCCGGCGTCAAGCGGCTGACATCCAGCGGCAAGGCATCGCCATCGGCCAACCCCAATGACGTGGCGTTGACCACGATCTGATGACCTGACGGGTCCGGTGTGCCCACCTGAATCTGCGCATCGGGATACAGCGTCAAAATACGCTGCTTCAGATCGAGCGCCTTGGCACTCGTGCGGTTCGCGATCGTCAGGCTGGCCACGCCCGCCTTGACCAACGCAAAAGCAATCGCGTTTGCCGCGCCCCCTGCCCCGGCCATATAGGCGGTCTTGCCTTGCAGCTCATGACCGGCTGTCAGCACACCGCGCACAAAGCCCTCGCCATCGAGCATGTCCGCCACCAATCGTCCATCAGGCTCGCGGCGCACCACATTGGCCGCGCCTATCAATGCCGTCGCATCGGAGGCCGAGTCCGCCAGCTGCAAAATGGCAGTTTTATGTGGCACGGTGACAATGAACCCGCCCAGATTGCGCAATTGCCGCAAGCCCGCAACCACAGTCGCCAAGGTGTCTGGCGTCACATGAAACGGCACACACACGCCATCATGACCAAGCTGCGCAAAATACTCATTCAATCGCTGAGGTGTTTTCACGTGATGAATGGGATCGGCCAAAATGCCGTACAGACGAGTCGTACCGGTGATTTCTTTCACGTTGTCATTCCTTTGTGCACTTATCAATGTCGGCGCACGCCATACAGCGATACAACGCATGGCGTAACCAAGATCGAAACATCAAGACCGTAATTGATCCAACGCCACGGCTACTATCCCCTCAGCGTCCAGCTTGTAATGGGCATACAAGGTGGTCGGCGGCGCAATCAAGCTGTATTCATCATAGATACCGTGCCGGCGCAGACGCGTCGCGCTCCCGATATCGGCCAGGACTTCTGCGACGGCCGATCCGAGCCCGCCCAATACATTGTGTTCCTCTACCGTCATCAAGCACGATGATGCGCTTGCGGCTTTGAGTACCGCATCACGGTCCAGCGGCTTGATCGTGGGCATATCTATCACTCCCACGGAATAGCCTTGGCCCTGCAACGCCTGCGCAGCCTGCAAAGCCGCGCTGACGGTAATACCGCAGGCAATGATGTTCAAATCACGGCCCAAGCTATGCTCAATGGCACGGCCGAATTCGAACGGAACGCCATCCGGATACACCTCGGGATCTCGGCCACGGCCGATCCGGAAATAAATCGGCTCCGGCCAATGAACCGAGGCCTTGATGGCCGACGCTAATTGCGCGCCATCTGCTGGCGACACCACCGTCAGTCCGGCGATCGCGCGCATGGTCGAAATGTCCTCTGTGGCGTGATGCGACGTTCCGTAGAATCCCAGGCTGATCCCCGTATGATGGCCGATCAGCCGCACGGGCAGTTTCGTGTACGCGACATCCATGCGAATTTGTTCGCAGCAAAGCAATCCCAGAAACGATGCGAATGTCGCTACAAACGGCATCATCCCCGTTGTCGCCAGACCGGCCGCGGCCGACACCATGTTTTGTTCGGAAATGCCAAACTGCACGTAGCGATCCGGATATGCGGCGGCAAAACGATTCAGGCCATTCGAATACTGCAAGTCGGCGGATCCCGCCACGACCGGATGGCCTTCGCGGGCCAAGTCAATGAGGGCGTTGGACAGATAGCTCAGTCCGGGATTCATCGCATTCAGGGCGCGATACTGCCAAGACTCTGGACTCAAGGTGTGCGGCATGTTCAGATCTCCTGCGATTGGATTTCGTCGATGGCGATCTGTGCATCGGCGGGCGCCAGATAGCCCAAGTGCCAACCGGGCTCGGTTTCCATGAACGACACGCCTCGCCCCTTGACCGTCCGGGCAATCAGGCACGCAGGCTTTTGACGTGCGCCATCGGCCTTGAGCTTGCGCAGGGTGTGCGTCAAGGCATTCAGGTCATGGCCATCGACCTCGTGCACCTCCCATCCAAACGCGGTCCATTTATCGCGCAACGACTCGACCCCTACAACATCATCGACCTTGCCGTCCAGTTGATAGCCGTTGCGGTCAATGATGGCGATCAAGCGCGAGAGCTTGTTGTGGCCGGCGAACAATGCTGCCTCCCATACCTGGCCCTCTTGCATCTCGCCATCACCGAGCATGACAAATACGTGATAGGAGCGCTGGTTCATGCGGCCCCCCAAGGCCATCCCAATGCCGTTGGACAGCGCATGTCCGATCGAGCCCGAGCTGAAATCAATGCCCGGCACCTTGGTCATGTCCGGATGGTCTCCCAACGGGCTGCCCAGCCGCGTATAGCCATCCAGCAATTCGCGCGAGATGAATCCATGATCCGCCAGCACGGGGAACAGACCCACGGCCGCATGTCCCTTGCCCATCAGGAATCGATCGCGATCCGGCCAATCGGGCTCGCCCGCGCGCAGGCGCATCACGTCGTAGTACAGCGCGGCAAATATCTCGGCGCAGGAAAACACTGAACTGTAGTGACCGACTTTTGCGATCTCGATCAATCGGATCGTTTCCAGGCGTATATAGCGCGCCTTTTCACGCAACAGCGCAATTTGCTCTGCTGTGGGCGGCTGCGCCGCTGGGCTCTGCTCATCCAATGACATACCTGTCTCCTCTTTCCCTTTAGGATATATGATATATAATATACCCAAATTCGGATAATGCGCTATGGCAAGCTAGAATTCACCCGTCCCGTCACTTGCAAGTGCTTTCACGTCATGTCGAGCCTGAAACCGGTCAAAAAAGAAAACCTCTCCGTCAAGGTCTACAACGAGATCCGTAACGCCCTGATCAATGGGCAATACGAGCCTGGCGAACGCCTGATCATCGGCGAACTGGCCGCGGAAATGGGGGTCTCTATTACGCCTGTACGCGAGGCCATCTTTCGTCTGATCAGCGAACAAGGCCTGGAAATGCAGGCCGCGACGGCGGTCTACGTGCCCTATGTGAACTCGGAAAAGCTGCGGGAAATCCAGCAGATCCGTTTTCACCTCGAGGGCATGGGAGCGGCCGAAGCAGCAAAAAACATCACTCGCAAACAACTGGACAACCTGATCGCGCTGCAAAAGGAATTCATTTCCTGCACTTCGACCGACCCTAAACGCGCCAGCGCCCTGAATCGCAAATTCCATTTCTCGATCCTCGAGGCCAGCAACAAACCCATCCTGCGCGCCACCGTGGAGTCGTTCTGGGTGATCACGGGCCCCATTCTGAAGGTCTTTCATATCAAGACCGCCGGCTTGGACTATTCGACCGACGAACACCGTCACGAGGCCGTGCTGACCGCCTTGATCGCCCGCGATCCCGAAGCTGCCCGCACAGCGATCCAGGCCGACCTGGTATGGGGCGGACAGATCATGATCGACTGGCTGGTCGAGAAAGAGAAAGAACAACAATTTCTCAGCGCGACACCACGCAAATAGGGAGACACCATGCTGAAGGTTTTCGGAGGTCCGGGCCGCTATTTCCAGGGGCCCGGCGCATTGCGCACGCTCGGCGAAACGGCTGTGTTGTTCGGGCGGCGCGCCGCATTGGTCATCGACAGCTATGTTTATGGCGTACTGCATGAGCGATTGACCGATCTCTGCAAGCCGGCAGGCGTGGAGTTGATTCCCCTCATCGTAGAGGGCGAAATGACGCCGGACACGATCGCCTCGTTGCGAGCCCGAGCGCAGGCGCAGTCCGTGGATATGGTGATCGCGGTGGGCGGGGGAAAGGCGCTGGACGCGGGCAAGGCCGTGGCCAAAGCCCAGCACCAGCATTTGATCACTGTGCCCACCGTCGCCTCTAACGACGCCCCCACCAGCAAGAACTACGTCGTGTACGACGCGCATCACAATCTGCTGGCAGTCGAACACATGCTGTTCAATCCCACGATTGTGCTGGTGGACACCGAGGTCATCAGCACCGCCCCTGCCCTGTTCTTCCGCGCCGGCATGGGCGATGCCATCTCGAAAAAATTCGAGGCCGAGCAGTGTTTCCGCAATCAAGGACAGAACATGTTCAGCGCGGCGTCCACGCTGACGGCGCAACTGATTGCCGAGGGCTGCATGCGCACGCTGCTGGCCGATGGCGAGGCGGCGCTGGATGCGGCTGGCACAGGCCGTCCGACCGCGGCGTTTGAGCGAGTCGTCGAAGCGATGATCTTGATGAGCGGACTCGGATTCGAAAGCGGCGGTCTGTCGATCGCCCATGCGCTCACGCGCGGTCTGCCACGCATTCCAGGCGTGGGCCAGGCTTTGCACGGCCTGCAAGTGGCCGTGGGGCTGTTGGTACAACTGGATCTGGAACATCGTTCCGACACCATGCTGGACGATTTACAGGCTTGGTATGCGCAGGTGGGATTGCCAACGCGATTGAGCGAACTGGGCGCGGCAGACGTCATCGACGACGCCGTGCTGCACGAAGCCGCCGCGTTGACATTGGCCGCACGCCACGCTGCCAATTTCGATCGCACGCTGACAGAACAAGAACTGATTGACGCACTACGGCGGCGCTAGCGTGCAGGATCTTGTAGCGGGACACACGTCCCGCTACTTGCACGATTACTTTACGCAAGTCCCACGTTGCAACATCCTCGCCAGTCATAGCGCAGAGGATATTTCGACAACATTCTCTGCGCCCTGCCCAGCGCTAGAACGCCACGTTGGCTGCGCCTTTCAATCCCAATTTTTCGCGCGCTTCGTCAGGCGTGGCAATGTCGAGATTCAGGGCCTCTGCGATCGTGCGGATCCGTTCTACCTGCAGACGATTTGATTCGGCAAGTTGACCCGGCCCGATCCATAGCGAATCCTCCAGCCCCACACGCACGTTCGATCCCATCGCGGCACCGATAGTGGCCAGCGGAATCTGATTGCGCCCCGCTCCCAGAATGGACCATTCGTATTCGCTGCCGAACAAGCGATCCGCCGTGCGCTTCATGTGCATCAGGTCTTCGGGATGAGGGCCGATACCACCCAGAATGCCGAACACCGACTGAATAAACGGCGGCGACTTGACCAGACCCCGGTCGACGAAATGCGCCAGGTTATACAAATGGCTGATGTCATAGCACTCGAACTCAAAACGCGTGCCGTTCTGATTGCCCAGCGTCAGGATGGATTCGATGTCCTGATAGGTGTTGCGAAAAATCAGCGAGCGGCTGTTTTCCAGATGCTCGCGCTCCCAGTCGTGCTTGAATTCCTTGAACCGGTCCAGCATCGGGAACAGCCCGAAATTCATCGACCCCATGTTCAGCGACGCCAGCTCCGGCTTGAACGTGGTCGCCGGACGCATGCGTTCCTCTACCGTCATATGCGGGCTGCCACCCGTCGTGATGTTGATGATGGCGTTGGTGCGTTCCTTGATTTTCTGCAGGAACGGCCGGAACAGCTCCGGGTCCTGGGACGGCTTGCCGGTCTGGGGATCGCGCGCATGCAAGTGCAACACCGCTGCGCCAGCCTCGGCTGCGCCAATCGCCGCCTCGGCAATCTCGTCAGCGGTCACCGGCAGGTGCGGCGACATGCTGGGCGTATGAATCGCGCCCGTCACGGCGCACGTAATAACGATCTTTGGTTTAGCTCTGGCCATGCTCGTCTCCAGTTTGGTTCTTGTGACGCATCAGTTTCATCAACTGATCATCGCGCCAAAATCGGCGTTCCTGCAATTGGCTCGCCGGCAATTGCTCTCGTCGCTGTTGCTCCAGCGATCCCACCAATGCCTCGTCCCACGGCACGGGTTGAGACTGAGTCGCACCGATCGACTGATACAGGCCGCCATAACGGGCGCAGTAGTCTGCCAGGCCCGCAGGCGCATTCAGATCTATAGTCTCGAATGGCCCCATGAACGACCACCGCAGGCCCAGGCCGTCTTTGATCGTGGTATCGATGTCCTCGGCGCTGGCCACCCCTGCTGCTGCCAGCCGAAACGCCTCGTGCAATAGCGCTCCCTGCAGACGATTCAGCACAAAACCTTCGATCTCGTGCCGGACCGTGATGGGCTTCTGCCCCAGCTCCTGCATGATCCGCCGTGCGGTTTCTATCGTTTGCGGCGAGGTCCACGGAGCCCCGCACAACTCGACCAGTGGAATCAAATACGGCGGGTTGACGGGATGCACTACCAGGCAGCGATGTCTGCCGGGTAACGACTCCGTATATTCACTGGCCGGCAGGCTGGACGTCGAGCTGCCGATTACGGCGTGGGGTTCGGCATACCGGTCCAGTTCGGTGAAGACGGCGCGCTTGATTTCCAGCCGTTCCGGTGAATTTTCCTGCACATAATCGGCGCCCGCCAATGCAGCCTGCAACGACTCGGCAATACTGACACGGTCGGCAGCTGCCTGCATATCGTCCAACAAACCATAGCGTTGCAGCTCGGCCAATTGCTGCACAATCAATTCTCGAGCCTGGCCCAACCCTTGGGTCTGCACGTCGTACAGCCTGACATTCCAGCCGCGGCGCGCGAAAACAATGGCCCAGCCCTGTCCTATCAGGCCGGCTCCAATAATGGCAACAGTGCGCATGAGAGATCCTCGGTCAATAGAGCTTTTGCGTAAAGCCATCGATCACGATGGCCTGCCCGCTGACGCTGCGCGCCGCCTCACTGGCATTGAACAACACCATATTGGCGATATCGCGCGCGCTCACCATACGGCCCAACGCCGCCTGACTCTCGTATTGCTCGGCGATCTCTGCGACCGGACGCCCCAGCGTTTTGGCCTTGGCCTCGATCACTGCCCGGATTCTCGGCCCCTCGACGGCGCCAGGCAATATGGCGTTCACGCGTATGCCATAAGCGCCCAATTCGATTGCCAGCGTCTTGGTAAAGCCGATCACCGCCCATTTCGACGCAGAATAAGCAGAACGCCCGGCAAAGCCCAAGTGCCCTGCCGCCGACGACAGATTGATCATGACGCCAGCTTGCGACTGCTTTAGCAGCGGCACCGCCTGCCGGACGCAGAGGAACTGCCCCGTGATATTCACCGCCAGCGTGCGGTCCCAATCGGCTTTGCTCAGCGTCTCGACAAAGCCCGTCGGCCCAGCCACGCCCGCATTGTTGACCAGGATATCCAGTCCGCCCAACTCATTGCGGACCTGGGCAAACAGCCTCTCGACACTGACCTCATCGGACACATCCGCATGCGCCGCATGCAGTCCGGGTAATTGGCTCGCCGCCTCAGCCAGTCGAGTGTCGTTCACATCGCAGATAAACACGGTCGCGCCCGCATGGTGAAAGACTTTGGCCATCTCCAGGCCCAGCCCATCCGCGCCCGCGGTGATCAGCACCTTTTTGCCGGCGTAATTGACCTCTTCGAACATACCTGAGTCTCCGAATTGTTATACATACATCGCCTTATTCTAGATATACGATATATGATTATCTGACTTAATGCTCAGAAAAATTTCTTCAGCACCGATCATGGCAGACGGCTATGGCCGTAGCAACCGAAAGTGCCAAAAAATGCGAAAAATTCATTCAAAATCGGGCATTTACGAGGGTTTAGGGAAATCCCCGATTCGTCTCATTCCCTCGACCACTAGAATCAACCAGGGCAATTTTTAGCCCATAATTTCATATATCATATATTATAAAAACCAAAACGGACTCCCTAAAAAGTCCCACACACTCCCACATCAACGCATGGAGCGAGACAATGTTCAAAATCAAAAAAGAAGCCCCCACGCCGCGCCTTCGGCTTGCTGCCCCCCAAGGGGGCGTTTTTGCCTTGGGGCGGCCCGGCGTCAAAAAATTCACATTGGCACTGGGGTTATGCAGCGCGCTTTCAGTCACTACCGCATGGGCGGATATCAAAGTTGGCGCCCTGTTTCCGTTTAGCGGAGCCCTGGCGCTGTTAGGTCAGGAAAGCTATCGAGGCCTGGAGCTGGCGGTCAATGAGATCAATGCCGCAGGCGGCATCAACGGCGAAAAGATCGAAATCCTCAAGGCTGACGCGGTCGACCCGACCCAGGCAGTATCCGAGACCAAACGCCTGGTCTCCTCCGGTGTGGCGGCAGTCTTCGGCAGCTACGCATCTGGCATTTCCTATGCCGCATCACCGGTGACCGAACTCGCCGGCATCCCCTACTTCGAACTGGGCGCGACCGCGCACAAAATCACGACTCGCGGCTACAAGTACCTGTTCCGCAGCAATCCGAACACGGCGCTGTATGGGGTTGCAGTGATCGATGCCTTGCATGACATCGTCGCACCGGGGATGGGCCTGAACCCCAAAGACATCCGCATAGGCATCATTCACGAAGACGGCCCATACGGCACGGACGTCGCAGCCACCGAGAAAAAACGTGCCCAGGAGCTGGGCTATACCGTGGCAGAAGTCCTGCCCTACTCGGCCAAGACCGTCGATCTGTCGTCACTGATCTTGCGCCTGAAGGGCGCCAAGGTTGATGTCGTGCTGCAAACGGCTTATCAGAACGACGCGATCCTGTATTTCAGCCAGGCACGTGCTGGCGGGTTCAAACCCAAAGTCGTCATCGGCGCAGGCGGCGGCTATTCGCTGGCGGATACCGCAAAGGCCGTGGGCGCCGATATGAACGGCGTTTTTGATCTGGATTTCCCGCAATCCTCGATCAATCCGGCAGGCGCTCCGGGGCTGGACAAATTCCTGCAGGCCTATAAAACCACCTATAAAAGCGACCCGCAATCGGGCCACAGCCTGACCAACTACGTGGGCGCCAAGGCATTCTTCGAAGCCATCGGCAATGCCAAATCCACGGATCCCGAAAAAATCCGCGAGGCTGTGCTGGCCTATAAGAAACCCGCGGGACAAACCGCCAATGGCTGGGGCTTTGAGTTTGGCGAAGACGGCCAGAACAAGGCCTCCACGTTCTACGTGATGCAATGGCAGGACGGCAAACTCGTCACGATCGCGCCATCAAATCTCGCCCAAGGCAAGCCCATCTTTAACAAGTAAACGATTTGCCGCCGCGGCGCCGTTCAAAAGAAACGGCCCGCGGCTCTCAAGGAAATGCGGGACCGCCTCACGTTTCCTTGCCCCTCAAAAGCCTCCCGGTCCGCGCGGGACACCGGGAGGCTTCTCATCACAGAGGTTGCACAATGGACATTTTTGTTCAACTGGTCATCAATGGCCTGTTGCTAGGCGGCGCCTACACCATCATCAGTCTGGGGCTGACGCTGATATTCGGTGTGGTGCGAGTAGTGAATTTCGCGCACGGCGAATTCCTCATGATAGGCATGTACATGGTCTATCTGATCGCCACGCATTTCGGCGTGCACCCTTATGCCGGCCTGATTCCGGTTGCGGTGATTCTGTTTGCGCTGGGCGCAATGACACAAAAGGCGATTATTCAACCGCTGCTCAACGCCGATGAACATATACAGATCTTTGCCACGGTAGGCGTATCGACAATACTGCTGAACCTGGCCCTGGTGATCTTTGGCGCCAATGTCTATCGTGCCCCCGTAGAGCTCGGCACCACCACGATGAATGTCGGACCCTACACCGTGGTGACGGGGCAGTTGATCACCTTCATTATTGGCCTGACTCTGGCAGTGCTGCTGCATTTATTCATGCATCGCACCTACCTGGGCCGGGCACTGCGCGCCGTCGCACAGCATCGCTACGCTGCGATGCTGATGGGCGTCAACGTCCATACCGTCTATGCCATCGCTTTTGGACTGGGCACCGCATTTGTCGGGGTCGCCGCCGGACTGCTGGCGCCGCAGTATCCCGTTTTTCCCACAGTGGGAACCTATTTTGTCCTCACGGCATTTGTCATTGTGGTGCTCGGCGGATTAGGCAGTCTCTATGGTGCTGTGGTCGGCTCAATGATCCTCGGTGTCGTCGATACGCTGGCGGGCTATTACATCGCGCCCGACCTCAAAGAGGTTGTGTATTTCGGGATCTTTTTGTTGATCCTTGTCCTGCGTCCCACCGGCCTGTTTGGCATCGGCACAGAATAACAAGGAGCCCGCCGTGTTTCCCGATATCCGTCATCCCAAGGTTTACACCAGCCTCATCCTGTTCCTGGTGATGTTCCTCGTGCCTGTCATCATGGGCACGCCATTCTGGACCAATCTATTTGTCCTGTTGTTTGTCTATGCTTCGTTGTCCGTTGCCTGGAACATCGTAGGTGGTTATGCAGGCCAATTGTCGTTGGGCCATGCCGTGTTCTATGGCATAGGCGGCTATACCGCCACATTGTTGACGCAGAACTTTGGCATTACGCCCTGGATCGGCATGTTGACCGGCGCGCTGATTTCCGGCGTGGTCGCCATCGTGATTGCGTATCCCACACTGCGTCTGCGAGGCCCGTTCTTTGCCCTGGCGACGATCGCGATCCTCGAGGTCGTGCGGTTGCTCGTCATCCACGAAGAAAGCTGGACAGGTGGATCGAGCGGTATCAGTCTACCGTTGAACATCGGCTGGACCTGGATCGTCTTCCGCGAAAAAATCAATTACGTCATCATTGCGTTTTCGCTGTTCCTCTTTGTCGTCTGGGTATCCTGGTTCATACGCAAATCTCGCATAGGCCATTACCTCATCGCGATTCGCGAGCGCGAGGATGCGGCCCTCGCAGTCGGTATCCATACCGTACGTGTCAAGATCGTGGCAGCTGTGGTCTCTGCCATGCTGACCAGCCTGATCGGTACGTTCCACATCACCTATCTGACTTTTGTAGATCCGAGCTCGGCGTTCTCGTTGGATCTCTCCATACAGATTGCCATGTTTGCACTGATCGGAGGGCTGGGCACCGTAGGCGGCCCCATTGCCGGTACGTTCCTGGTGCTGCCGATTGCAGAGCTGGCCCGCGG
This sequence comes from Bordetella muralis, assembly GCF_965139205.1. Taxonomy (GTDB): domain Bacteria; phylum Pseudomonadota; class Gammaproteobacteria; order Burkholderiales; family Burkholderiaceae_B; genus Bordetella_A; species Bordetella_A muralis. The sequence continues at coordinate 195,140 of NZ_CBCSIU010000008.1, read as the reverse complement.
CTGGCTCAGCAGTGTCGGCAGCGGCATGCACGGATTGATCTATGGCCTGATCCTGGTCGCGGTAGTGTTGACGATTCCGCGCGGTTTGGCTGGCGCGTTCGGCCCTGCGCTGGGGCGCCTGATGGCACGTCTGCCCTATCTCGGCACCCCAAAATCGAAACCGCCGATGCAGCATGGTCTGGCACACACGGACACGCCCCATCGCGGCGAGCCCGTCCTGCGCGCAGAGAACCTGTTCAAAAGTTTTGGCGGCCTATGTGCGACAAACGATGTGTCGCTGCAGCTGAATGAACGCGAGATTCTGGGCATGATAGGCCCGAACGGCGCGGGGAAAACCACGGTGTTCAACCTGCTATCCGGTTTCTTGTCGCCGGACAAAGGCTCGGTCACGCTGCGCGACAAGAACGGCAACTGGATATCGTGCAACACGCCAGACGCCTTTGCGCACCAAGGCCTGGGGCGCACCTTTCAGATTGCCAAGCCGTTCACCGGCCTGACCGTGCTGGAAAACATCATGCTGGGCGCGTTCATCAACACCCGTGATCGCGAGCAAGCCGAACAAATCGCCTTGTCCGTCGCCGAACAGACGGATTTGCTAAAGCACCTGAACACAGAAGCCCGCAGCCTGACCGTGGGGGGCATGAAACGCCTGGAAATCGCCCGCGCATTGGCCACACGGCCACGGATACTGTTGCTGGATGAAGTCATGGCAGGGCTCAATCCCACCGACATCGAAAAAGCCATTCAAATGATCAAGCGCATTCGCGATTCCGGCGTATCAGTGCTATTGATCGAGCACATGATGCAGGCCACGATGGCGCTGTCTGATCGCATCATTGTCCTGAACGAAGGCGCCGTACTCGTGACGGGCTCCCCTAAAGAAGTCGTCGAGAATCCCGCTGTGATCGAAGCCTATCTCGGCAAGGAGTACCAAGATGCTTAAGGTATCGAACCTGACCTCGGGCTATGGCAAGACTCAGGTCCTGAATGGATTGGACTTTGAAGTCCATGCCGGTGAAATCGTCACGCTGATCGGCGCGAACGGCGCGGGCAAGACCACGACCTTGAAAACCCTGTGCGGCGTCATTGGCAGCACGGCGGGCAAAGTGGAATTCGAGGGCCGAGACCTCACCAATCTGACGCCCTATGACATTGTCGATGCCGGCATCACCATGATTCCCGAGGGCCGCCAGCTATTTCCCCATTTCACCGTGCGTGACAACCTGCTGATGGGGTCGTACAAACGTGCGGCCAGGCCGATTGTGAATCGCAAGCTGGAAGAAGTCCTCACCATTTTTCCCCGCGTCAAGGAGAGGCTGAGTCAATACGCCGGCTCACTGTCCGGCGGCGAACAGCAGATGGTGGCGATTGCACGGGGCATGATGGCTGACCCGAAACTGCTGGTGTTTGACGAGCCATCGCTCGGCCTGTCGCCGTTGCTGGTGCAACAGATGTTCGACACGATCCGCAACGTCACCTCGCATGGCATGACCGTGTTGCTGGTCGAACAAAATGTGTTTCGCACCCTGCGCCTGGCAGATCGCGGCTATGTCCTGGAGAATGGCGCCATTGTCCTTTCTGGCACTGGCGAAGAACTGCTGGTCAATCCTCACGTGAAGAAAGCCTATCTGGGCCACTGATCGTCAATCTTTTTCCTATAAGGACCGGTGTCATGGCGCTGAACTGCACCTATATCGACCACGGCAAGGGCGGCACGCCCGATTGCATGAAAATAGCCACCCGCCCCATGGAGGAACCCCAGGGACGGCAGGTCTTGATCGAAGTCGCATACGCTGGCGTCAATCGCCCCGATATCCTGCAACGTGCGGGCTCGTACCCTCCGCCGCCCGGCGCATCGCCTCACCTGGGCCTGGAGATCTCTGGCCGCATCATTGCCATAGGCCCAGATGTACGCGATCGACGTGTCGATGACGTCGTATGTGCACTGACGCCCGGAGGCGGTTACGCGCAATATTGCCTGACCGACGAACGGCAATGCCTGCCCATCCCAAAGGGCCTGGACTTGTTGCACGCAGCGGCGATTCCAGAAAACTACTTCACGGTGTGGACCAACGTATTCGAACGCGCGGCGTTAAAACCCGGAGAGACATTGTTGGTGCACGGTGGATCCAGTGGCATTGGCCTGACAGCAATCCAATTGGCGCACGCCTTGGGGTCCACTGTATGGACCACGGTAGGCAACGCCGACAAGGCCGCGGCCTGCACAAAAGCCGGCGCCGATCACACGATCCAATATCGCGACCAGGACTTTGAAAAAGTGCTGAGCGAGGTCACGCAAGGCAAGGGAGTCGATGTCATTCTGGATATGGTCGGCGGCGACTATATCAACAAGAACCTGCGCAGCCTGGCGCTGAACGGCCGCCTGGTACAGATCGCCTTTCTGGAGGGCAGCAAGGCGCAGATCGACGCCATGCCTATCATGCTGAAGCGATTGTCATTCACCGGCTCCACACTGCGCCCCAGAACCGACGAGGACAAAGCGGCTATCGGCCAGGCACTGCAGGAGCGCGTCTTTCCCCTGATGGAATCGGGCCGTTGCCTGCCATTGATTCATCAGGTGTTCACGCTGGACCAAGTCGTTCAGGCGCACGAACTGATGGAAAGCAGCAAGCATATTGGCAAGATCATGCTAAAGATCAAGGACTGACCATCATGCGTTTTAACGATCAGATTGCGATCGTGACCGGCGCCGTGGGCGGCATCGGCAGCGCCATCGTCGAGGGGCTATTGGCCGAAGGTGCCCAGGTAGGCTTGATCGATGCCAATGCGGCGGCGGGGCAGGAATATGCCGACAAGCTGCGTGAACAAGGAAACCGCGTCCACTTTGTGCAGGCAGATGTTTCGCAGTTTGAACAATGCCAGGCGGCTTATGAAACCATTACGGCTGCACTCGGTGCGGCGACGATTCTGGTCAACAATGTCGGGATTTCTCCCAAGACGAATGGCCGTGCATTGAATGTCTGGGAAATGGCCCCTCAGGAATGGGACAAGGTCGTGGATGTGAATCTCAACAGCGTGTTCTACATGACGCGGTTGGCCACGCCCTACATGGTTCAGCAAAATACCGGCCGCATCGTCAATATGTCGTCAGTCGCAGGCCGGGCGTATTGCGATATCGTCGCGGCACACTACGCTGCGACCAAAGCAGCACTGATCGGCCTGACTCGCCATTGGGCAGCCGAACTAGGCCCATATCAGGTCACCGTCAATGCGCTGGCGCCCGGGCGTATCGCCACGCCCCTGTTAAAGACGGTCCCTCAGGAAATCAACGATGCCGTGGTCAAGGTCACCGCGTTGGGCCGCCTGGGTACCCCCCAGGAAGTGGCCGATGCATGCCTCTATTTCGCATCCGATCAAGCCCGTTTCGTCACAGGCCAAGTACTGGATGTCGCCGGTGGATGGCTGATGACATAACACTGCCCGTGACTGCATCGAGCCGTACGGGATCGGTTCACGGCCTTATATCCCGCGCGGCCGCCACCGCAAGACAAACGTTTCTACGAACGATACGACGCCAATCGGGCCGATGCATTTTGCAGATGAGTACTGGCCGCCTGCGCGGCCTGCTCTGCATCGCCTGCCTCGATCGCGTTAAAGATAGCCTCGTGTTCGGCCTGCACCTGCCACATTAAATCGTGTGAAAGATTACGTGTGTTCTTGCGCGCCGTGCGTATGAGCCTGCGGACTTGCCCATCCAGAAACCCGGCAAAAGCGATGAAATGCTGATTGTGACTGGCCAGCACAATAGACCTGTGAAACTGCCCGTCCTCTTCTGTCCCGTCGGCCAGCTCTCGCGTGGCATCGTAGAGCCGCTCATAGCATTGGCGAATACGTTGCAAGTCATCAGGCGTACGGCGTTGTGCAGCCAAACGCGTCGCTGACACCTCCACGGACAACAGGAACTCGAACAACGCATCGATCTCGTCGCCGTTGCCCATGTTCGTATCCAGGCGGAATACATTGCTGCCATGCGGATTGACGAACTGTCCCCTGCCCTGTTGCGAGATGATCAGGCCATCCGATTTCAGCATGAAGATCGCCTCGCGGATCACTGGCCGGCTCACGCCATAGGTCGATGCCAACGCCGCCTCTGACGGCAACTTATGGTTTTCATCGACGATGTCACCCTGAAAAATCGCCTCGCGCAAACGATCGGCGACCTCGCTCGGCAAGGTTGCCGGGCGAGGAATCAGGCTCTCTCGCAAAGGATCTGGCAACACTACGGGATCATCCTGAGACATACAGTCCACCATTGACGTGCAAGACCTCGGCAGTAATAAAGCTGGCATCATCGCTGCACAAGAACGCCACGACCGACGCGACCTCGTGGGCCTGCCCCAGGCGCTTTGCGATGGATTGATCGATAGACTCGGCCGCGCGAGTTTTCAGCAATGCCGAGGTCATCGGGGTTTCGATGATACCAGGCGAAACCGCATTGACACGTGTGCGTGGCCCCAGCTCGCGTGCGATGCTGCGCGTAAAGCTCAACAGCGCCCCTTTTGAGGCGCTGTAGTGTGCGTTGTAGAACGCGCCTCGATGCGCCGCCATAGAGCTCAGATTCACAATCGCACTGTTCTCGCGCAGTAACGGCACCAGCCTGCGGGTCAGGTAAAACACCCCATCCAGATTCACCGCCAGTGTGCGCCGCCATTGTTCATCTGTCATCTGCGCCAACGGCTCGGCCAGATAGATGCCCGCACATGACACCAGAAAATCAACGCCCCCAAACGTGTGCTCAATCTCACTCGCCGCCCGAGCGGCCGATTGCGCATCGGATAAATCTGCGGCAAAGGTGGCAATGGCCGGTGAATGGGCTGCCTCAGTGCCGTTCTGCAAGCTCGCGGCAACGGCCTCCAGCCTGCCCTGATCCAGATCCAACAGGAACACATTGGCGCCGGAACGAAAGAAGCGTTCCGCCACGGCACGTCCAATACCGCCTGCCGCTCCCGTCACCACCAATGTGCGCCCCGAAAAATCGTAGATAGCCATGATGCAACCCCTTATTGATATTCAGACCAGCATGGCCCAGGGTTGCTCGATGTATCGTGTATAGCGGCTCAACCATTGGGCCGCCAGTGCGCCGTCAATCGCACGGTGATCGACCGACAGCGTGCATTTCAGTACAGGTTCGATGCAGAGCTGATCATCCACCACTACCGGGGCACGCTGCACTGTGCCGACTGCGAGAATAGCGGATTGAGGGGGGTTGATGATGGCGCTGAAACGAGACACGCCATACATGCCTAGATTGCTGATACTGAACGCGCCGCCCTGATACTCGTGGGGCGACAACGCATCATCACGTGCCCGTTGCGCCAATGTACGCACCGTCTGGCTGATTTCGGTCAGAGACATTTTTTTTACCTGTCGCAGCACCGGTGTATACAGTCCTTTGTCAGTTGACACCGCGACACTGATATCGACATCGCGATAACACAGCATGTCCTCCTCTGTCCACGTGACATTCATCTCAGGCAAGTCTCTCAACGCGCAAGCCGCAGCCTTGATGATCAAATCGTTGATCGAGATTTTTCCCTCTATCGAGCCATTGATTTGATCCCGCACGCTCAGCAATGCTCCGGCGCGGCATTCTGCATCGAGATAAAAGTGCGGCACCGTGGCTTTGCTTTCCGACAAACGCCGCGCGATGGTCTTGCGCATCTTGGAATGCGGCACACGAACGACGGCATTCGGAATAGCGGCAGGGTGCTCACCTGGCCCGCTTCGTACATTGTTCCCTATAGCCGTGCCGCCCTCTGCCTGTGCAGCAGGCTGCGATGCAGCCTGTGGCAGATCACGTTTCACCACACGCCCATTTGGACCCGAACCCTGCACACCGCCCAAGTCAATACCGCGCTCGGCCGCCAAGCGGCGCGCCAAAGGACTGGCGAACTGCCGATGTTGAGCGCTCTCTGCTGCCTGCATGGGCGCAGTCTGCGGTTTTGAATCTGCAGCGTCCGCGGCAAACGAAACACCCTCGGCCGAAAGAGAAGCCAACAGCGCCTGAGCTTGCACCTCCGATTCACCATTTTCCAATAACACCGCAACGGCAGCCCCCACGGCGACATCTCGCCCCGCCGGCGCAAGGATATGCGACAACGTTCCATCATGTTCGGCCACGAGGTCTACCGTCGCCTTGTCGGTCTCTATCAGCGCCAAGGTATCCCCTGCACGTACGGAGGCACCGCTATCGACTTCCCACGACAAGAGCGTCGCGGACTCGGCATTTGCAGCGATTTCAGGCATACGGACAACACTGGCCATTATGCGGCTCCTTTTTGCTGCATGACACAACGCAACCCTTCGATGACCTCTTGCGTCCGTGCGGCGGCGGCACGCTCCAGCACTTTGGAAATACTGGGCGCGGCCTCGCCCCCTGTCACACGCTGTACAGGCTGATCCAGCCAATCAAAAAAACGGCGCTGGATCTCATCGGACAGCCACGCGCCATACGAGGTCCCGCGCGCGCCCTGCTCGACGATGAGCACATTGTTTGTCTTTCGAATACTTTCCCCCACCGTCTCCCAATCCAGGCTGGCACGATCCAGCCAGCGCAGATCAATCAAATCGGCTGATATGCCGGTCTCGTCTAAAGCCTCGGCGGCATGCTGGACCATAGATAAATACGTGATGACCGTCAGCTCGGTCCCGCTTCGACGCACACAGGCTCGGCCTACAGGCAAACAATAGTCGTAATCATCGACCGGCCCCAGGGCCGTGGCGTTGTATAGATCGACATGCTCGATGACCAATACCGGGTCCTTGCAGCGCAGCGCCGTATTCATCAACCCGACATAATCAAACGGCGTGGACGGCGCAACAATGCGCCACCCCGGGCTGGTAGCAAAGATACCCGCAGGGTCCATCGAATGCTGCGAACCATATCCCGTTCCCATTGCGACCTTGGTGCGCAACACGAGCGGCACATCGCTATCGCCGCCAAACATATGACGTACCTTGCCGATCTGATTGAAGACCTGATCGGCAGCCACCCACATGAAATCGGGGTACATGAACTCGACCACCGGCTTATAGCGGCCGTCCAGCGCCATCCCGCCGGCCAAGCCGACAAAGGCATTTTCACTGATGGGCGTACCCAGGCATCGATCCGGATACAACTGGCTCAAACCACGGGTCGCACCGTTGGTACCTCCTTTCAGGCGATGGACGTCTTCGCCCATCACGACCACTGACGCGTCCTGCTGCATGCGGCGCGCCATCACATCGGCCACGACGTCGATAAATTTGCGATCGGACACCGCGACATGATTCGATCCATCAGCGCTGCCCGGAAAACCGCTCGCCTCCTCTACCATGTCCGGCTCGGCAGCGTAGCGCACATCCTGCATTTCAGAGAGATCCCCCAGAATACCCACATCGCGAAAATCCGGACTGGGCCACAACTCGGCGCGTATCTGGCGCTTGCCAGCTTGACGCGTGGCAGTGCCGTTGGCGCCAGAGACATTTCGCGCCTCATCGCCCCGTGCGGCCTGCCCCTCTAGAACCGTCAAGGCCTGTACCGCGTCATCCATGGCCGCCTTGACGCGATCATGCAAGGCCTGTACATCCGATTCCGTCAACAGTCCGCGCGCCGTCATACGGCGCGCCAGCAACGACAACGGGTCACGCTGGCGCCACGCGGCTTCTTCTTCCTTTGTGCGATAACCAAAAGCACTGCCTGCATAGGGGCCGTTCTGATGAAAGAATCGATACACGTCTGCCTCGACAATCGTCGGCCCCTGCCCCGAGCGCATATGTGCCAATGCCTGCTGCATGGCCACATGCACCGCCAACGGGTCCATGCCGTCGACCTTCCAACTCGGGATATTGAACGCCGAGCCGCGTGACGACAATCGCGTCTCCGCTGTACTGTCCTCGATCGCCGTCGAGACCGCATAGCGATTGTTTTCGATAAAAAAGCACAGCGGCAGTTTCCAGGCAGCTGCCAGGTTCATCGTCTCCAGCACCGAACCGATGTTGACCGCGCCATCACCAAAGTAGGTAATCATGACATCGTCCGTACCGGCGTGGCGATAGGCCCAGGCCTGGCCCGCAGCCATCGGCACACCACCCCCCACAATGGCATTCGTGCCTAGCGCGCCGGCCTCAGCCCAACGCAAATGCATAGACCCGCCACGTCCACGGCAATACCCTTGTGCCAGGCCCAGAATCTCTGCCAACGCTTTCTGCAGCAGACTCTGCACGGCCGCATCGATTTCCGCTTTCGGATCGATTCCGTGCGGATGGATATACGCCAACGCTTTCGACAAAAACTGATGATGCCCCCGATGCGAGCCGTTGACGCCATCACTCGCTTTCAGGCCCACGATGGATCCTGCCGCACCGCCTTCTTGGCCGATACTTGAGTGGGCCGGACCATGCACCAGACCCTGCGCCGCCAGATCCAGTACAGTTTCCTCGAACCCTCTTATCAGCGCACAATGCGCCAGCAAGGTACCCAGCAATTGCGGGTCAGCCTCATCCCAATCCTGATCTGTCGTTGTCAATTCCCACCAGGGAGACTGAGGAGTCAAGCGGCAAAGTTCAGACATAAGCGTGATCGTCGTGTTGAGTCAAAGATAACCGTTGGCAGTCCATCCGCCGTCGGCAACATAGGCATGGCCCGTCACAAATGCGGCGCCATCCGACGCCAGAAACAAGGCTGCCTCGGCAATTTCCTGCGGTGTACCCAATCGCCGCATCGGCGTATGGGCGGCCAGCACGTCGGCGTCGAGCGCACCGCGCGCCACCAGATCGTTGACCAAATCGGTGCGGATATAGCCCGGACAAATCGCATTGACTCGCACGCCGTGCGGCGCCCATTCCAAGGCCAATGATTTACTCAGCGCTACGACGGCGGCCTTGGAGGCGCAATACGCAGCGCGTTCGGGTGCGGCCACGATGCCATACATCGATGCCGTATTCAGGATGACCCCGCTGCGGTCGCGAGTCATACGCTGAGCCGCCTGTTGGCAGCAATAGAACAGCCCATTCAGATTGATATCGACCGCTCGCCGCCAATCGTCAGGCGCTAACGTCAGCGTGGGCCGGTTCATCGAAATGCCCGCGTTGTTCAACAGCACATCGACCCGGCCATAGCGAGCATCGACATCCTGGAATGCGCGTTCGACCGCCTCGCTGTCTACGACGGACACACAGATCGCATCGACATTGATGTCCGGATATTGCTGCCTGAGCGAAGCCTGCGCGACGGACAAGGTGTCCGGATTCACATCCAACAGCACCAGGTGCGCGTCGTGCCGCGCAAAAGCACGCGCCATGGCCAACCCGATACCGGCCGCAGCGCCCGTGCACACGACGACTTTCCCGGCCAGGCCTGGGTAGTAGCTTGGGCGCTGCGTGTCCGGCTGGCCGTCCACCTCGCGATCCGGCGGCAACGACCGGGACCGATGGTCACTCGACTCTGACAGAAGCATGCTTGTCTCTCGTTGTTATCGCAGCGTGCGAACTGACCGTCGATCAGTGTTCGCCGCCATCTTGAATGGACAGCATACGTCGCTATCAGCTTATCTTACAATTAGGTATAAACCCCTATAAATAAACCATCGCGGGTTCTAATCCAGCAATTGCAGCAAGTGCTGAAATGCTGGCGCCTCGAACCCCTCGTGCCACACCAACACCGTATCAGCCTGCCCAGCGGACAGCGTCTTTAACGTACCCGGCGCGTTCGTGAGCGCCAGCACACTTTGCGGCAACAACGTCACACACGCGCCTGCCGCCACGCAGGCAATCATGGCGTGATACGAGGCCATTTCCAGGACCGTCCATTCAGCCGCGCCGTTCATTCCCAGCAGCTCTTCGGCCATGCCTCGATAAGTGCATCCCTGCGGAAACGCCGCCAAGGCCCGGACTTGCACATCGGCGGGCTTGCGCGCCCGGGATTCGCTCGCGGGCAGCAGCAGCACGAGATCCTCGCGCCACACCGGCTGGGCCCGCAGGCCAGTCTCCTGTAATGCGGCGGCGTCTTGCAACGACGGCGGCAACGCCAGAAACGCGCAGTCCAATCGGCCTGTTCTCACCTGTTCCAATAATGTGCGCGACGGCCCCGTACTCAACGTCAGGCGCGTGGTCGGATAGGACGCGTGATAGCGTGCCAACAACGCAGGCAAACGACTGGCCGCGGTGCTTTCCATACTGCCGATGCGCAAAGCACCGCCCTCTCGCCCGCCAGTCACGACATGGCGCGCCTCGTCCTCGAGCGCCAGCAAGCGTTTCGCATAATCCAGAAAGCGCTCGCCCGCTGCCGACAGCGCCATGCGTTTTCCCGTGCGCACGAACAGATTCGTACCCACATCCGCCTCTAGTTGCTGGATGCGCGTGGTGACGTTCGATGGCGCACGACCCAGGCGAACAGCAGCCTGGGTGATGCTCAGCTCACTGGCCACCGAACAAAAAATCTTGAGCGATTCCGAATCCATTCAATTCCCAATTAGAGAATAATTTATGTATTATATTCCCAATACTGAAATTATAAAACTTTGCACCTTGCTCATGGGCCGGCGTCCTTAAACCGACTGCTATACCGCCATTCTGCCTAAAACATCGAGGATCTCTGCATGAACACGTCCGCATCATTTCTGAGCCGGCTCGGCATCAAGCATCCCATCATTCAAGCCCCGATGGCTGGCACGTCCACCCCGCAATTGGCCGCTGCCGTGTCGAACGCGGGTGGCCTGGGGTCGCTGGGTATTGGCGCCAACACCGCCGACCAGGCGCAACTAGCGATCGAAGACACCCGTCGATTGACGGACGGCCCCTTTAACGTCAACGTGTTCTGCCACGCACCATCAGCCTATGACGCCGCGCGTGACAATGCATGGCTGCGTCATCTGAGCCCGCTGTTTGCAGAGGCCGGTATTGCGCCACCCACGGCGCTCAAGGAAATTTACAAGAGCTTCCTGCAAGACGACACGGTGTTTGAGATGCTGCTGCAACAGCGTCCCGCTGTCGTAAGCTTTCATTTTGGCCTGCCGACAGCCGAGCATATCAAGGCGCTGCGCCAAGCGGGTATCTATACCATCGCGAGCGCGACTAATCTGCACGAAGCCACACTGATTGAACAAGCCGGCATTGACGCCATCGTGGCCCAAGGCATCGAAGCAGGCGGTCATCGCGGCATGTTCGACCCAGAGGCAAACGACGAACGGCTCAGCACCTCGGTGCTCGTCCGCTTGCTGGTGCAACGCATTCGATTGCCCATCATTGCGGCCGGCGGCATCATGGATGGCCAAGGCATCAAGTCGGTATTGAACCTGGGAGCCGCTGCCGCGCAGCTCGGCACGGCATTCGTGCTATGCCCGGAGTCTGCCGCAAACGCCAGCTATCGCGAAAACCTGAAAAGCGAGCGTGCCGCCACCACGAGGTTGACGCCTGTGTTGTCGGGACGACCAGCGCGCGGAATGGTCAATCGATTCATCGAGTTTGGCGAAACGGCGGGCAGCCCGAGGCCCGCCGCGTATCCCTATGCGTATGACGCGGCAAAGCAACTGAATGCCGCCGCAGCAAAACAAGGCAACAACGAATTTGCAGCCCAATGGGCGGGCCAGGGCGCGCCTCTGGCGCGAGAGCTGCCGGCGGCAGAGCTGGTGTCCACCTTGGTCACCGAGCTGGCCTGCGAGCCATAAACCGCTGCAGTCCTTCTCTGGCCGCATCACACGTAAACGCGCGCTGCCCGAGTATCGCCTCGCGGCGAAACGCCTCGTCCAACGGCAAATGTCCCAACGTCAAGGCTGCCTCCTTGATCACCGAGACAGCGACTTGGCCTTTTTCCGCGATGGCACGCGCATAACTCAGCGCCACTGATTCCAGTTGAGCAAAAGGCACCACACGATTGAGCAATCCCATTTCCGCGAGGCGCGACGCGGAAAAACGCTCGCTTGTCAGCATGAGCTCCATCGCCCACGCAAACGGAATCTGGCGCACCAATCGCACTAGCGTGCCGCCTGCAGGAACGAACCCCAGCGACGCCTCCGGCAACGCAAACACCGCCGTATCCGCAGCAACGCGTATATCGGCAGCCAACATGATTTCAAAGCCGCCACCCATGCACATGCCATTGATGGCCGCGACAACAGGTTTATAGAACCCTGGCTGCTTGATGTGCGCGCCGTCCCACTCCGATATATCAAAACGGCCCTCTGCCAACGCGGGAATCGATTCTTCCAGATCGGCGCCGACACAAAAGGCACGATCACCATTGCCGCCCAACAAGATGACCCGCACTTCCGAGTCCTCGTTTGCACGGCGAAATGCAACACCCAGGTCCTCGTACATCGCCAAAGTGAGCGCGTTGAGTTTCTCGGGCCGATTGAAACGAATATGGGCTATGGCATCCTTGACTTCGTAAGCGATACTCATCAGACAACGCCCTCCCCCACATAACGCTGGTAGTCAGTCTCGTCGATACCGAGCCACCCTTTGAGCACGACCTCGTTGTGCTCGCCGAAATTCGGCGCCGCCCCCTGGACATGAACGGGAGTGCGAGACAGCTTCATCGGACTGCCAAAGGCCTTTACCTCGACGCCGTCTACTTGCACCGGCACAAACATGTCCCGAGCCTGCAGATGGGGATCATCGACCACCTCGGCCATCGTCTTGATGGGTGTCATGGGAATCAGGTCACTGGCCAAGGCCTCCAGCTCTGCCTTCGTTCTCGTCGCGCACCAACGCTGCACGATAGGCTGAACGCGCCTGGCATAGATTTCAGGATCGAAACGCTTGGCCATCGTATCGATTTCGGGATCGGTGAGCCACTGCGGCTCGCCAAAGAGCCGGCATGCCTCGGTCCAGAACTTGTCGGTATACGCGCCGAAAAAGACAAAACCGTCTTTGCACGCGTATTGGCCATAAGGCCGCACGAAAGGATGATCATTGCCCAGCGGCGCTGCGATAACGCCGTCGACGGTGTAGTTCACCACGGCGTGCTCGGTCAACGTCACCACAGAATCCTGCTGAGCCACGTCCACCCATTGCCCTTTACCGGTCTGCTTCATGTCGATAACTGCCGCCAATGCGGCGATTGCGGCATAAAACGACGCCGAGAGGTCTCCGATGATGGTACCCACGCGCAGCGGGGGCTTTCCCTTGTCGCCATTCATGGACCATAAGCCTCCTGTCGCCTGTGCGCTGTTGTCATACGCAGGGCGGCGTGCATTGGGACCCGTTTGACCGAACCCGCTGATCGACACATAGATCAAGCGCGGATTGGTGTCTTTCAGCGTGTCGTAGTCCAGCCCCATTTTTGCCATGGTGCCTGGACGAAAATTTTCCACCAGCAGATCGGCCTTGCCGACCAGATCCCGCAGTAGTGCCCGTCCCTGTTCAGATTTCAAATCCAGGCTCACCCCCAATTTGTGCCGGTTGTATTGCGCGAAAAATGCGCTGGCCTGGCCATTGGATCCCTGTACGAACGGCGGAAAACTCCTCACATAATCGGGTTCAGCCGGATTCTCGATCTTGATCACCGTCGCGCCCAGATCTGCGAGCATCATCGTGCAATACGGGCCCGCAACAACTCTTGTCACATCGATTACCACCAGCCCCCGCAAGGGACCTTCACCTAACGGCAACGGCATCACATCGTGCGTCATTGGCTTGCCCCGCCTACGTGCTGAATCTGCTTGCTTTGCAACAGCTCAGGCTTGAGCGTCTTGACCCATTCGGCCGATATCTGGCCCACCGGCGGCGCGACAATATCCGCAGGATAAAACGTCAGATCGCCTACGATAGGAAACGATTGTGAACTGTCGTGACGGGTCACTCCCAAGAGCTGCCCCTGCAACGCTTGCCCATCCTCGCGCATGCGAATGGGGCGCGACAGGCCTCGATATTCAAACTGATGCAAGGTATCTACCAATTGCTCGGTCGTCGGCCACTTCCTTCCGTTGTCCGCGCTGGCTTTCTTGTAGGTTCCGGTCGCGGCCTTCAGCGCCTGGATCATGTGGTAGACGGCGAAATTGGGATAAGCCCCCGTGCGCTGTTTGAACGCCTGTACGAAATCCCGTACTTCGGGATCGTTGGCGAACGCCGGATCAGCGAAATAACCATCACCGACAAAACCGATAATGACGCCAGGCGGCACAGCATTACCCAAGCGTTCCAACGACGAATCCGCCAACGGCAGGATGAATTGCGACCGCTTGAATAACCCGCGCTGCGAGGCCTGTCTCAAGAAGGTGTCCAGATCCCCGCCCCACGCTGTCGACAGCACCACATCGGGATGCAATGCCTGTAAGCGTGTCACCTCGCTGGAAAAATCCGCCGCGCCGAACTTGGGAAAGAGTTCGGCCACAATTTTGACGTCCGGCTTCAACGCCAGCAGGGTATTGCGGAATATCTCCCATGAGTCCCGTCCCCAGGCATAGTCCTGATTGACCACGGCCAGGGTCTTGAAATCAGGCTTGGTGCGCAACAGGTGCAAGACGGCGGCCACCATTTCCATGGTGCCGTTCGGCCCCGTGCGAAATACATAACGATAGCGTTGGGCTTCCAGGACCTTTTCGCTGGAGCACTCCCACAGAATATTGATGACCTTCATTTCCTCGGCGACAGGCGCCAAGGCGTTGCAATAGCCGCTGGAGATCGCCGAGAGCATCAACTTTTCGCCCGGCTCGGAGGCCAGACGCCGGTATTCGGACAGAAACTTTTCCGCGCCCTGCCCCTCGTCGATCCACGTTGGTTTGAGCTTGACGCCGTCAATGCCGCCTGCGGCGTTGAACTCCTCTATCCACATCTCGGCAGCCACTTTCGCGGGCGCCCCCAGCACCGAGGCCGCGCCTGTCATGAAGGTGCTCATGCCCAGCTTGATTTCCGCAGGACGGTCCGACTGCGCCATCGAAGCCGCCGAAGCGGCCAGCAAGCCTGTGCCCAGTATTCTGGCCAGCAATTTCATCTGTTGTCTCCTCAGCCGAGTGACTGATCATGTTGTAGTGACCGCATGATGCGTGTTAACTGGCGAGGATTCCATGGATCATGCAAACATAAATAGACTTTATTTATGTGATCAAACTACATTACCCAGACTGTGCAGCACCTCCATCCAGGGTTTTCACTGAAGCCGTCTTGCAGACTGAACGAAAGCGCCACCCCATGCCGAAAAGACAAGAGACGATGATCGCCGAGCCGGAAAAGCATACTGATGCCAAGACAAACCTCTTGGACCCTGGCGAGCTGCAATCCGAACTGCTGACCATGCTGCAGCGCAATGCCACGACTCCGGACTACTACCAGATGCTGGTCCGCGTCGAGTCCACCGTGCAGGATGCCAGCGTGCGCGCGTTACTTGTCGGCAGTATCCGCGCCGCTATCGCCATCTCCGAGGAACATGCACAACAGCAACGCCGGGAGAAAAACCTGCTCGTTGTGCTCGAAAGCGCCAACGACCTGACCGCCATCCGCGACCTGGAACTCGTGCTCGGGGCTATCGTTCGCCGTGCCAAACAGATATTCGCCTCAGACATTGGATATCTGACCCACTTCGACCGCGTAAGAAACGACTTTTATATTCGTGCGACAGACGGAGCGATCTCCGAGCGATTCAAAAACGTGCGAGTGCCAATCGATCATGGTATCTGCGGTTACGTCCTCAAGCACAAAACGCCCTATCACTGCACGGATTACCAGACCGACCATGGCTTCGTCCATGATCGCGGGATCGACTTGGCAATCAGGGACGAAGGTGTCCAATCCCTGCTGGGTGCGCCACTCATGGTGGGCAATCATTGCATTGGCGTGCTGTGTATCTGCGACAGGCATCCGCGACACCATGCACCGTGGGAAATCGCGATGCTCTCCACCCTGGCCGCGCAAGCGGCCATCGCTATCGAAAACGCCCGCCTGTTCCAGGAAGCTCAAGTCGCGCTGCAGCGCGCCAGCGAAGCCAACGCCTCCTTACATCGCCAAGCCGAGGAAATCGAGGTGGCAGCGCAAGCCCAGGAGCAGATGACCAAGCTGGTCGCTCGCGGCTGCACTATGCGGGATTTTCTGAGCATGGTGGCATCGTTGGTCGACGGACACGTCATGCTGTTGAACGAGGCAGAACAAATCGTCCAACAAGCGCACGCACATGAGGCCGTCCTGAGCGTTGGCCGTCAATTGGCGGACAGGCTGCAACATACAAAGATGCAGGACGCTGTCCACCTCGCCCTGTCAGCATGCCGCAAGACAGGCCGATCGCAAGCAGTGGAAAGCGATAAAGGCCTCCACGTCCGCATCGCAGCACTGATGGGTGCGGACCGTCTGCTGGGGGCCATGCTAATCGCGTCTGATCAGCCCATGAGCCCCACCAAAATCCGAACGTTCGAACGCGGCGCCCTGGTGGCCGGTGTCGTACTGCTGTCGCAAGAGCGCAGCGAACTGGTCGTCAGCAACGAATCCGCCGCCACCATCCGTGCGTTGGTGAGTTGGCAGCAGGAAAGTATCGCGGCCCTGCAAACCAGGGCCAAGCCATTCGGCATTGATTTATCCCGCCCCCTGCGCCTGGCCGTTCTACGTGTCGAGGAACGAGACATCGAATATGCGCTACGCCGGGTACGCACCGAGATCGCTCGTGGAATCCTGTTGGAAACCGTCGATGGATTCATCGTCGCCATTGGTGACGCAGATCAGTTTGCCTCTCTGGAGCGCGTACTTCAAAGGACGCTGCTGACAGACGAGCGCCTGACAACGCTAGGGGTTGTCTCAGATTCACTTTCCAACGTAGAGGTTCTGCCCAGTCGTTTTCGATCACTTAAACGCGGCATCAACATCCTCAGTGCGCTCGGCCGCTCGCGGGAAATGGTGCCAGAGGCGACGTTATCCATGTACTCGCTGCTGTTCGAACAACGGCAAGCTGAAGACATCTCGGATTTCATAGATGCGACGATTGGCAAACTCGTGTCTCACGACGAGCGTCGCAACACTCATCTCGCCGGCACGCTGTTGGTTTACCTAGAGCACGCGCAAAACGCCAAATCAACCGCCGATGCCCTGCAGATACACGTGAACACACTACGGCAGCGCCTGGAAATCGTCGACGACCTGCTCACAGGATGGCGTCGTGAAGGGCGTTTTCTGGAACTGCATGTGGCGCTGCGCCTGCATAGCCTGCGCAGAGAGCTGCGCAATTAGCCTTTCGATTGACGTTCCCCCGTGGTACCAGAGATCAGGCTGCCTGGTTCAGGCTACGCTGGACCGGATGCGCCGCGAAATAATCCATGGCGGCATGAATGCCGCTTTGCTGCAACTTGACGCCGGAGAGCTTCAGCCCCATTTCCACACCGGCGACCATGGCCAGCAACGTCAGGTCGTTACTATCGCCCAAATGCCCCATGCGGAACATGCGGCCCTTGACTTTGCCCAGCCCCGTTCCCAATGACAGATCAAAGCGCTCATAAATCAATCGGCGCACATCATCAGCGTTGATGCCCTCGGGCATGATCACGCCGGTCAATACGGGCGAATACACCTCTGCGTCGGCACACTGGATCGGCAATCTCCAGGCATTGACGGCGGCGCGTACCCCCTCGCCCCAGCGCTGGTGACGGGCAAATACGTTATCCAGCCCCTCGTCCTGCAACATATCCAGAGCCTCAGACAAGCCATACAGCAGATTCGTATTGGGCGTATAGGGCCAATAGCCAGTAGCGTTCATGTCAATGATCTCGTCCCACGCAAAGAACGAGCGCGGCAGTTTCGCTTGTTGTGCGGCCTGCAAGGCGCGTGGAGAGATGGCGTTAAAGCTGATTCCTGGCGGCAGCATCAGGCCTTTTTGCGAGCCGCTGACGGTGATATCCACGCCCCACTCATCATGACGAAATTCCGCACAGCCCAGGCCTGAGATAGAGTCAACCATCAACAACGCAGGATGTTTGGCCGCATCAATCGCGCGACGCACGGCAGGAATATCCGAGGTCACGCCAGTGGAGGTCTCGTTGTGCACGACACAGACAGCCTTGATCTGGTGCTGCGTGTCCTGGCGCAAGCGTTCTTCGATCAGATCAGCCTGCACACCGTGCCGCCACCCCGCCGCGTTCGGCAGTTCGGCATCATCGCCCTGCCAGGTCAAATACTCAACAGACAAGCCTAAGCGCGTCGCCACCCGGTTCCACAACGTCGCAAAATGGCCGGTCTCATACATCAAGACCTGATCGCCGGGACTCAGGGTATTGGACAACGCCGCCTCCCAGGCCCCCGTGCCCGAGGCGGGATAGATGATGACGGGGTGCTTGGTCTTGAAGACATCTTTGATGCCGTTGAGCACCTTCAGGCCCAACGCCCCGAATTCCGGACCACGATGGTCAATTGTCGGCAAGCTCATCGCGCGCAGGATACGATCCGGCACCGGACTGGGGCCGGGGATCTGCAAAAAATGACGGCCTGTAGGATGGAAATCGAGTGGGATCATGGGGCGCCCCTCCGAATGATCAAGGTGGTGAATAGCAAGAACGTCGGCAGAGACTAGCCGCTTTCATGCATTTTTGCATTCAAAATACATTTTTGCGTCATGGTTTACCCTATACCGTTCTAAAATCCCCAGAATTTTTGTATTTATAATTCGACAATCGACGCAATTCAGCTGGACCGCCGTCCGGACCACCCTATGGCCGAAGTTCTCGAAATCTCTCGCCAGGCACTCCACGATCAAGTTATCACCCGGTTGCGCACCCTGCTGATCGAGGGCCGCATTGCCCCGGGTGCCAAGCTGAATGAACGTGAGCTGTGCGAACAGTTGCGCGTATCGCGTACGCCATTACGCGAAGCGATCAAACTGCTGGCCGCCGAGGGATTGGTGGATCTGATCCCTAATCGTGGGGCCGTGGCCGTACGGTTGACCGAGGCCGACGTCCTGCATACCTTTGAAATGCTGGGAATGCTCGAAGCCACGTCCGGTGAATTGGCCGCGCGACGCATCTCGAAGGAAGAGCTCGCCGAACTACGCGCCCTGCATTACGAAATGCTGGCTTGTTATGAGCGGGAGGATCTGCCCGGCTATTACGAGTTCAACGCAAAAATCCACAACGCCATCAACGCGGCCGCGCACAACCCTGTGCTGACCAGCACCTATCACTCGATCAACGCGCGCGTGCAGTCGCTACGCTATCGTACCAACCAGGACGCGGCCAAATGGAAGCACGCCATCCAGGAACACGAGCAAATGATGCAGGCATTGTCCGAGCGTGACTCGGCAGGAATGCGCGCGATATTGCTCGAGCACTTGCAGCGTAAACGGGATTTGGTGCTGGAGTTGCTGCATGCGGGCAAGCTCTATCCCGGCGCGCCTGCGCCGCATGGTGAAACGCGGCGCAGCGCGTAACGAATCGATCCTCAGGAATCAGAAGTCCCAAATAACCGGCACCCAACGAAAACCGTTGCCGTCGATGGCCACGTGCCCAACGGAGGGAAACGGCAGGTGCGTCGCCACCAATAGCTCTCCGGTCGCGGCGATTTTTTTCAACAGGTCAATCCGGACGCGGGCGGACTCGTCGGGATAATGCTCAAAACCGTTATGCCAATCAGGATGATCGAATCCGACAGGGAATATCGCGTCGCCTGCGAACGTCAGCCGATCACCTCTAGACTCCAGACATACCACGCAGTGTCCGGCGGTGTGGCCTCCGGTACGATGGACGGTGACGCCCGGCGCCACCTCACATTCCTCGTCGAACGTCTGCAGATAGCTGCCGTACTCGTTCAAGAATCGCGTTGCTGCCGAGCACAGCACGGACGGTATGGGCTCCGGCATGTTCGCCTGAGAGAAGTCGGGTGATTTCCAGAATTCGACTTCCGAGGCCGCCACGTGGATCCGCAGATCGGGACGCAATTGTTCTTTGATTCCCTCGACCAGCAAACCGCCCACATGGTCCATGTGCATATGAGTGATGATGATGTCGGTCAGGTCTCCGAGATCGATACCTGCGGCGGCCAGTCGCTGCGGTAGCAACCCAGCGCGCGGGAAGTCCGGGTATTCTGCGCCCAGACCGCTATCAATCAGAATATTCCGATCGCCGCGACGCACCATCATCACGTTCAGCGGCCAATCGAACGCATCCGGCGGCAAGAACATGTCGTCCAGCCAGACGGCCCGATCGACGGGGTCTACATTCGTCGACATGGTTTCAGCGGGCAGCAAGAGTACCCCATCGCTGATCACCAGCGCTTCAATCTCGCCAATCCGCAGTGCATAACGTGAAGGGACCTGTTCGTCGAACTGCTGCTTATCTGATTCCACGGTGTTGTCTACGCTTAACATGATGAACCCTCCTAAAGGTGGCGGCCCAATCGCCTGGGCCCACACGGCAAAAGGCCGCATGTCGTCATGGTAGGTAGGGGGAGGATTGGCCGGTAGGCATGCGACGGTGCTCACTGTGTTGCCTGATACGCACCAACTGGTCGAACCATTTTTGAGCCGTGGCCAAGACACCGCTGTCTCGTCGGACAAACTCGGTCGCAACACCATGCCGGGATTACGCTCCCAAAAATATTTTCGGAGCAATGTCGATTTCCGGCGCGTTCGTTCGTCGTGCTCTTGAACCCCTTCGCTGAGGAATTCCCATGCTGCAGAACCAAATCTATAGGTGGGTGATCGTCGCGGCCGGCGGTCTGCTAGGCTGTATCGCGATTGGCGCGATGTTTTGCCTGCCGGTGTTTCTGTTTTCGATTGCCCAGGATACTGGCTGGTCGACGACCGGTATTTCCACCGCCATGACCATCGGCTTTCTTGCCTTGGCCATTGCGAGCCCCCTCTGGGGCACCCTGTCGGACCGATTAGGCCCTCGTCTGGTAATACTGACCGGCTCCGTACTGCTGGCAGCGGGCCTGGCGTTGGCCAGTAAAGCACCGTCGCTCCTGGTCTTTCAGCTGGCTTTTGGCCTGTTGGTCGGCGCCGCGGGTGCTGCGATCATGGTGCCTATCATGGCCAGCGTCACCGGCTGGTTCGATACTCATCGCAGTCTCGCCGTATCGCTGGTGTCCGCTGGGATGGGCGTCGCGCCCATGACGATGTCTCCCCTGGCTGCCTGGTTAGTCGACGGCCATGATTGGCGCAGCGCCATGCTGATCATCGCCGGTATCGTCGCCGTCTCGATGATCCCGCTCTCGTTTCTGATCCGGCGTCCGCCCGCGCTGGCAAAACCTGCGATGGCATCCCCGGAAATGACTGAGCAGCCCTCCCTCTCTCTGGCAGAGGCGCTCAAGTCGCGACAGTTCATCATCCTGGCCCTGACAAACTTTTTCTGTTGTGCCACCCATTCCGGCCCGATTTTTCACACAGTCAGCTATGCCGTGACGTGCGGTATTCCGGTGATCACGGCGGCGACCATCTACAGCCTGGAAGGCCTGACCGGCCTGGGCGGCCGCGTCGCTTTTGGCCTGTTAGGCGACAAACTCGGCGCAAAACGGATCCTCGTCTGGGGGCTGCTCGCACAGGCCTTTGGTGCGCTGATCTACGCCTTCGCCAGCAATCTTGGGACCTTCTACGCCGCGGCAGCGGTGTTCGGCTTCATCTACGGCGGCATCATGCCACTGTATGCGGTCATTGTCCGTGAAAATTTTCCGCTGCATATGATGGGTACAGTGATCGGCGGCACGACTATGGCGGGCAGTCTGGGCATGGCAACCGGGCCTGTGGCAGGCGGCTTCCTCCATGACGTCACCGGCAGCTACATCTGGCTCTATGTGGGTTCATTTGCACTCGGTACGGGGGCTTTTCTGATCGCCCTGACGTTCAAGCCGTTTCCGAAGAAGGAAATCGGCTTGTCTCGGCTATCTGGACAGACTGATTGACCTGACAAGGCCGCGTTGAAAAAAACAGCTCGATGATTTCACAGGATTCTTGATATTATCGGCGTCACCAAGTCCCTGCCTCACCATCGCCTACTGGACTCTGAGTGGAGCGACATTCGAGGCGATTGCGAGTGTCATACCATGGCGCGATTGACGGATGTGCTGCAAGGCAGTTTCATCACCGTTCTCCGGGATCAGATTTATCCGGGGAAAGTACTCGCTCTGGCATATGACGTCACCACTCATTTTCGCCAACCACGACAGCCTCCTGGCCGCCCGGGCACTCATTCAAATGATAGAGCCCGGCAACCACACTCAGCCTTGCTGATCCTGCTAGGCAAATCACCGGCCACCCGACCTGGCGAATATATGAATTCTTGCCATAGCGCTGGCGCCATTCCTCGTCCGCCACCGATGGCACGCTGCCGAGAACCCCAGTTCGCACGATAGCCGCAATTCCTACCTGAAAAAAAGCGCAGCCTTGCCGATTGCCCGCCTGCGGCAAGCAAGGCGGTTTCGCATACGAGGAGCTCATCATGGCCAATGCAGCCGATTCCACCCCCCTCTTGGCGGGGATAACGATTGTCGACCTGTCGCGCGTGCTGGCTGGACCGTTTTGCACCATGACACTCGCCAACATGGGGGCACGGGTGATCAAAGTCGAGATTCCCGACACAGGCGATGATGCACGGGCCTTCGGTCCTTTCCACAATGGCAAGTCGCTTTATTTTTCAGCCATCAACTGCAACAAAGAGAGCATCGCTCTAAACCTGAAAAACACCGACGATCGCGCCATCTTTGAAAAGATCCTCGAAAAAGCCGATGTGCTCGTTGAAAACTACCGCCCCGGTACGATGGAGAAACTCGGATACGGCTGGAACGTCCTGCATGAACGGTATCCCCATTTGATCTATGGCGCTGCCTCCGGATTCGGAGACAGTGGCCCCCTTTCCCAGCGGGCCGCTTACGACATGGTGGTCCAAGGCATGGGAGGAATCATGAGCGTGACGGGCTATCCGGACCAGCCGCCAGCGCGCGTCGGTGTCTCTATTGGCGACATGGCCGCAGGGATCTATCTCGCCACCGGACTGAGCGCCGCGCTCTACAAGCGCGCTGTCTCAGGTATCGCAAGCAAAATCGACGTCGCCATGCTGGATTGCCAGGTCGCCATCATGGAAGACGCGGTCACCGCTTATGACAAGACCGGCGAATTGCCCGGCCCCAAAGGCACGCGCCATCCCTCCGTTGCGCCTTTTCAGTCGTTCGCCGCGCAAGACGGAAACGTCGTGATTGCCGCCGGCAACGACCATCTGTTCAAACTCATGTCCGAAGCGCTCGATCGCGCCGATCTGGCGGCCGACAGCCGATTTACCACCAATGATTTACGCCATCTCAACATCGATGCATTGCAAGCGGAAATGGAGAAAGTGCTGCGTACTAAATCTGTCGCAGCCTGGCTCGAAGCACTGAACGCGAAAGGCGTGCCCTGTGCTCCCATCAACGATATTCCCCACATGATGCAAGAGCCCCAGGTCGCTGCGCGCAATATGATCATCTCGGTGCAGGATCCAGTCGCCGGGACCATCAAGGTCGCAGGAAATCCCATCAAGGTCGTTGGTTCCCCTGAGCCGTCTACCTATGCACCGCCCCCTGAACTCGATGCCCATCGGGCAGCGATTCTGGCCGAGTTTGCCGGAGAAAAACCATGAGCAGCGCAATGCAATCCGACATACTGACCGTCGAGATCAAGAATCGCGTGGCAACGCTTACGCTGAACAATGTCGCCAAACGCAATGCATTGAGTGCAGCATTGCTGGATGCGTTGATCACAGGATTGAACGGTCTCGATACCGGCGAGGTGCGCGCCGTCATCCTGCGCGCCGCACCGGGACTCTCGGTATGGTCCGCCGGCCACGATATCAAGGAATTACCCAGAGGACATGAGGACCCACTGGGCTATTCTGATCCGCTCGAAAGAGCACTGCGCGCCATTCGCGAGCTGCCGCTGCCCGTCATTGCGATGGTGCATGGCAGCGTCTGGGGCGGCGCATTGGATTTGGTTTTGTCTTGCGACATGATTGTCGCCGACGAGACGGCCAGCTTCGCCATCACGCCGGTCAACCTGGGGCTCCCCTATAACACGACAGGTCTGCTGCACTTCATGGGCAGACTGCCCATGAACCTGATCAAGGAAATGTTTTTCACTGCTGCCCCGCTCAAAGCAGCCGAGGCCGAGCGTTGGCACATCGTGAATCACCTTGTCCCGTCTGGCGAACTCGACAGCTTCACCATGGCATTGGCAGAGGGGATGACGACCAAGGCCCCCCTTGCGATGGCGATCATCAAGGAACAACTCCGAGTACTCGCGGATTATCAGCCGATCGCAGCACAAGTGTTCGAACGAATCCAGGATATGCGGCGGCGGGTCTACGAGAGCGCAGACTTCCAGGAGGGAATCAACGCTTTTCTGGAGAAGCGAGCGGCGATCTTTACTGGGAAGTAAAGCGCCGATCACGACGCAGCGCACTCAATGCAAGCCTCACGGGTAAGCCGCGTGAGTTGACAAGCGACGTCATTCGGCGAATACTTCACCATATGGTGAACTATTATCAAACCCTGGATCGGACGTTTGCAGCGTTGGGAGACCCAACTCGCCGCGCCATCCTGGCACGACTCGAGCAAGAAGGCAGTGCGACCGTCAGCCAGTTGGCGCAGCCTTTTTCCATCAAGCTGCCAGCGGTCATGAAACATCTGGACGTCCTTGACGATGCCGGACTCATTGTCCGCACCAAGGCCGGGCGCACCGTTACCGTTCACCTATCGCCTGCTCCCATGCAGGCAGCGATGGATTGGCTACGTCGCTACGAGCATTTCTGGAACCATAGCCTCGATCGCCTGGCGGCCTACGCAGAAAGCCAGGAAGCCCAACGGAGACCCGAAAAATGACCAGCCTGACTCTTGTAAGACGCATCGCGGCACAGCCCGCTACGGTATTCGAGGCTTTGACCACATCTGATGGCATCGCCTGCTGGTGGGGCCCGGACGGCGGGCCGGTGCTCATCGCCGAAACCGATGTCCGGGTCGGCGGCCATTTTCGAGTGAGATTTCGCATGCTCGACGGCAGCGAACATGAAAGCAGCGGCGAATACCTGCGTGTCGATCCTCCACATCATCTGGCGATGAGTTGGCGCTGGTCCGATGACGAAGATGGCGGCGAGTCGCGCGTCGAGTTTGCGTTGCGCGCCACTGACACCGGTACCGAACTCACGCTCACACACAGCGGCCTGCAAGACGAAGCCACGCGCACCGGTCACGAAGAGGGCTGGGGTGGCGCATTGGACAAACTCGTGCGGCATTTTGCGGGCTGAGCCCGGACCACATCCATCCCGTAGCTTTGCAGCTGCGCCCTTTTCCTGCTCGGCACGAACGCCGAAGTCAGTGGGAGCGCCCCATGATCACTCTTACTGCATTCCGTTGGGTACCACCTTTTGCGCAAGGCCTGGTGCGCGATCTACGCGTGCGCTGGGCACTCGAAGAAGCCGGCATCCCCTACAACGAAAAGCTGATCGGTGTGAAAGACCAAGCCAGCCCGGAATACCGGACGTTGCAGCCCTTCGGGCAGGTCCCCGCCATCGAAGATGGCGACCTCAAACTATTCGAATCCGGAGCCATCGTGCTGGAGATCGCCGAGCGCAGCGATGCATTGCTGCCCGCCGACGCACAAGGCCGCGCACGTGCGCGCGCGTGGACACTGGCGGCCTTGAACACTGTGGAGCCCCCTATCACGCATCTCGGCGGGCTGATGATTTTCCATGTCAATGAGCCTTGGGCGGCGCCAGCCCTCCCGACTGCGGAGCAGGCCGTGTGCAAGCGCCTGGATGAATTGGCGAAATGGCTGGGTGAGCGCGACTATCTGGAAGACCGCTTTACCGTCGGAGACTTGATGATGACCACGGTACTGCGCATCTTGCGCAACACCTCGCTCGTCAGCGACCGGCCCGCGCTACAGGCTTATCAGTCGCGCTGCGAGGCACGGCCGGCATTTCGCAAGGCGCTGGCCGACCAGTTGCGGCCATTCGCAGAATACGAAGCCGCACGCGCCAGCGCCCGGCCCGCTGCTGGCTGATACGGGTCCGCAGACCAGCGGCGACGATACAGTACCGCTGTAGAGGCCCGATACAGACCATGCACAAGGCATCAAGCCACACGCGTGGCCTGCGTCGGACGACGACGCGACATCACAAACCGAACATCAGCGAACGATGTGCGGCAGCCCCAGCCATAGCGCCGTCGCCCACTGCCAGTGCCACCGACCCCGCCGGACGGGCCAGGTCGCCGCAAGCAAATACGCCAGGTATTGTCGTCGCCCGTGTGAAATCGGCTTTCACATAGGGGCCTAGCGGGCCTTCTTCCAGCTCGCACCCGAGCTGAGCCGCCAATGCGCCCGGACGCACGCGCGTGGCGACGAACAAGCCCGCCAGCGAGAATACGCGGCCGTCCTGCATCACCACATCGACGGCCTCACCGTCCAAACGCGCCACCCTGCCCGGCTCTACTTGCACATTCCGGGCCTTCAAATGTGCCAACTGCTCGGCATCAGGCTCGAATGCGTCATTCAGGAACAACGTCGTCGTCCCCCAATCGGGCAGCATCAGCCCCTGATGCAATGATATCGCCGACACGGCCAGCACACCGATATGCCCCTGCTGCAATTCATAGCCATGACAATAGGGGCAATGGAACACGTGCTTGCCCCAACGCTGTGCCAAACCGGGCAATTCCGGCAGTTCATCCTGCACCCCCGCGGCGAGGATGAGACGATGTGCGGTATGCACGGTCCCCTGCCGCGCAACGATTCGAAATCCACCGTCCACAGGTTCGGCGGTCTCTACCCAGTCATCCAACCACTGCACGGTGGCATAGCGCATGAGTTCTGCTCGACCTGCGGCGGCAATTTCCGCAGGAGGTTTGCCGTCTTGCGTGAGAAAGCCATGCGAATGGGCAGCGTAGCGATTACGACGCTGTCCAGCATCAATCACCAACACGTTACGGCGCGCACGCGCCAATTGCAGCCCGGCTGACATACCGGCATAGCTGCCCCCAATGATGATCACGTCGAATTCCATCGGAAACCTCATTCGTATGCGTTTAATATCACGTATCTTTTAATGATACATTAAACCGCAAACTCCGGCGATATTTATCTCTTCGGTCAGGCACCCGACGAGGATTCAGTGCTGTCGCCGATGACCCGATTTTGCTTGCGAGCTGGAGGGAGCCGCGCGGCACAATGCGTCGAACTGTCCGGCCAGATCGGCCAGACTGACAGCCCCCAGCCGCTGAACCAGCAGGGTCTCGGCCTGTTGCAAGGCATCCGCAATTGCTGCGTTGACCACGCGCTCTACGGCGCAGTCGGGATTGTCGCGGTCGGGGCCGATCGCAAAAATACGCGGGCCGCCGACCGCTTGGTGTACGTCGAGCAGCGTAATGCGATCCAGCCCGCAAGCCAGGCGCCAGCCGCCATGATGGCCCTTGTCGGATTGCACATAACCGGCCTTGCGCAGGCCCGCCATGGTGCGACGGACAACGGCGGCATTCGTGCCCAACATGCGCGCGATCTGCTCTGATGTCATGGGCTCGTTGGCACGTGCCATGTGCAACAGTACGTGCAGCATGCGGGAAAGGCGGCTATCAGTTCTCATGGGTCGCGCATCAAGGCCGAGGCCGGGATTGTCAGTTACCCTGCATTATCGGCGATATCCGCACAACGCTTCAGCTCGCGTGTTGAAGGGCCTTTGCCAGTTCATGCCGGGACTGGTCCCAGCCTGAGGCCGGAACCCGTTGATCGGCCTGCGCTTGTACCTGTTCGAGTTGTTCGCACAACGCATCGACTGGTGCCTCTGCGTCACCCAGGTGGATGCCTTGCGTCATCGTGATGTGCGAGCATTCAAAACTGCCTCCTCCCGCCAACAGAATCATGCGCGTCGGGGCGCCCTCGTCTATCAATGCAATCAGCCCCGGGCTGACCTTTTCCGGCGTCAAGATCGCTGCCGCCTGCGGATCCAGCAAACCCTCGGTCATCGCAGTCATGGCAGTAGGCGCCAGGCAGTTCACCCGAACGTTATGTTTGGCACCTTCGAGGGAGAGCGTCTGCATCAGACCGACCAGCGCCATTTTGGCCGCGCCATAGTTTGATTGCCCGAAATTGCCATACAAGCCCGACGACGAGGTCGTCATCACGATCCGTCCGTAGGATTGCGCGCACATGTGGGGCCACACCGCCTTGGTGGCATTGACGGCGCCCATGACGTGAACATCCAGCACGAGGCGAAAGTCGTCCAAATCCATCTTGGCAAAGCTGCGGTCTCGCAGAATGCCCGCATTATTCACCAAGATATCCACGTGCCCGAAAGCCTCTATCGAGCGTGCAACCATGGCCTCCATGTCGGCATATTGCGTCACGTCGCCCATCACTGCGATGGCCTGTCCACCAGCAGCGCAGATCGCATCAGCCACGTCTTGAGCGGCACTGCCGAGATCATTGACCACCACCTGCGCACCGTGCCGTGCCAGCTCCATGGCGTGGGCGCGTCCCAGGCCGCCACCCGCGCCAGTCACGATCGCCACCCGGCCCGTTAGTCGCTTCAACATACGCTGCTCCTGATAAACGTCATCATGTTCGTTCATGCGCCGACCGCTCAGCCCACGCGCTGAACAGGAGGGTAACGAAACTCGCCGTCCAGGTGAGTCGATTGAGGTTGATATAGTCGCAGCGTGAGATAGAACCCGGCCCCCGCGGGTGCAGGAAGCCAGTTTTTCGTCGGCCCGGGATCATCGGCCTGGATCGAGATGCTCAAGCCACCGTCTTCGTCGTACCGTAGGCCCGGCGTGCGATCCCCGATGGAATGCCGTCCAATGGGATTTGCGGCCAGCAGACAGTCGCTGCGACGATAGAGTGTGATCGACCAGAACGCGTCCACTTTCGGCCCGCCTTGCGGGGCAAAACGCAGCACATAACGCTGTGCACCCGTCAACGGCGCACCGTCGGCGTCTACCTCGGCCATGATGTACATCGCCTCGTCGACACCGAGCGTGCCTATCCAATTACGCGCCACTCGAGCGCGCGTCAGAAAGTCGTTGCCAAAGCTCGTGCGCACCGCCACCGCCGTGGTCCACCCACCGCCCAATGCAGAGGGCTGCGCCACGTCGCGCAGTTCGCTATAGACCTCGGTCAAAGCTGCCTGCAGATCAGCGACCTCCGGCGGCCAACATGGCAGAGGCTCGGACGGCGGATTGCGTTCAAGCATGTTGTCCAGCACACGCAGATACTCGTGTGCCTCGGGTATACCGGTATCGCGGTTGTCGAGCAACACGTCCAAACGCGACAACGCGGGCGTCCCATCGAGTCGACAAATGGCGAAACGATCTTGCAGCGCATGCACCTGCGCCAAGTCTGCCGGATCGGCATCCACCAGAATACGGCCGATGACCCACACATCGTCGCTAGGAGCACTGATCCGATGCATGCCCGCCGGTACGGTGCCTTGCCAGCCCGGGCCATGCACAAATAGACGTTGTGCGGCTCCACCGGTGGTACGTCGCCCGGCATATGCCCAGGGATTTGTCCACGCATCCAAAAATCCCAGCACCCAGTAGCGTGACCCCATCGGTGGAACGTCAATGACCAATGGTCCTTTCGACAGATCCAACCACGCATTGGTGAACAGCGTGTCGTTGTTTGGCGTCACCACTTCCTTGTCGCCCGGACCGCGCAGTCTGCGCGTATGGGTGAACTGATTCACCCAACGCATCGTCGACACGGGACTGTCGCCGGCAAAGCCGGCCACAGTGTGCTTGCGTGCGGTATTTGAAGCACGCATGCGCGCCATCTCGAAGAGCGGCAAAGTGGCGATCACTGCCTGCCGAGCAGCAGGTGACGGCACAGTCTCGACTCGCGTCAACAACACCGCATCCAATGCACATACGCCTTTGCCCTGCGGCAATACCACCAGCGGATTCAACTCCACCGAGTCGAGCGCATCGCCCACCGCCACGGCAAACTGCGAGAGCCGCACCATGCATTCGGCCAAGGCGGTCACATCTGCAGCGGGCGCATTGCGAAACCCGGCGAACAACGGGGCGATCTTTAGCTCGCTGATCATCTCGCGGGCCTGCTGGATGTCGATCGGCGCCAGCCGCAATGCCACGTCCCTCAACAACTCGACATTCACACCACCCGTCCCCAACATCACGACCGGCCCCAAGACAGGATCCCGGCGTACCCCGAGGATGCACTCAACAGCGCCGCGCAACATCGGTGCAATCAGTACTCCCTGCACGCGAGCGTGCGGCGCCGCACCGGCCACCGTCGACAGAATACGATCGTAGGCGCCGGCAGCCGCCTGCCCATCACGGATATCCAGCACCACGCCGCCGATATCGCTCTTGTGCGTGATATCGGCAGATACGACCTTCATGACCACCGGAAATCCCAACGCGCATGCGTGGTCCACCGCGTCTTCACGAGAATGCGCATGACGTGTCGGTACGACGGGGATGCCGTTTTCGCTCAAGACTCGCATCGCGTCGGCTTCGCTATAGGGGCCGGGCCGAAGCGCGATCGACGGGATCGCAACGGCCGGCACGGGCTTGGCCTGCAACTGCTGTTCGTGAAAGAACGCCATCGCGGCCAGCACACGGATTGCTCGGGCCGGATCGCCATAGCAAAGGCACCCTTGCTCCTCGAGCGCACGTTGCTGCCCGGTGTCGGCCAGTGCGCTGAACATCACCAGACGACCGGGGAATTCCTGCCGTAAATCCCGAGCCAACTGTTGTTGCCTGATCTGCATGGCAGGAGTACTGCCGAACGCGGCCAGAAAAATCAACAAGCTGCCGTAGTCGCCATGCTCCAACATTGCACGAGCTGCAGTATCGAGCAGCGACGGATCGGCTGTGACCTGCCCCGTCAGATCGACTGGGTTTTGTGTCGCGGCAAACGGCACGTGAGCTCGGATGATTTCTTGCGCGGCTGCCGGCAGCTCGGCGACGTCCAACCCCGCCTCGGCCGCGTCATCTGCCATCATCACACCGACGCCACCCGACACTGTCAGCAGGCCCACACGGCCATTGCTCGGTCGGCCAGACACCGCGAGACAATGTGCGATGTCGAAAAATTCCTCGATGGAACGGGCGCGCCAGGCGCCATGTTGGCGAAACAGTGCTTGATACACCGCATCGTCGCCCGCCAGCGCCGCGGTATGCGATGCGGCGGCTTGCGCTCCCAGTGCCGTGCGGCCGACTTTCACCACGATCACCGGCTTGCTCGCTGCGCGAGCCAGGTCCAGCGCTCGCCGCAGCTTTGCACCGTCGCGGCATCCTTCGAGATACGCCATGATCACTCGCGTCGCGGGATCGCGTGCCATCCACGCAATGCAATCAGCCACGTCAATGTCTGACTCATTGCCCGTGGTCACCCACGCGGAAAGTCCGACATCGCGCTCGCGCGCCATCGCGTAGGCGTATGCGCCGAACGCGCCACTCTGGCTGACCAAGCCGATATGGCCTGTCTTGACCAGACCGGTAGACACCACTGGTGAGAATGTGGCGTACACAGACTGCGCCACATTCATGAACCCCAGGCAGTTGGGCCCCAGTACGCGGATTCCTGCTGCACGCGCCCTATCTACAAACTGACGCTGCCCCACTGCGCCTTGCGCTCCCAGCTCGGCAAAGCCGGCCGAGAACATGACGATGTTTCGCACATCTGCGCCGATGGCATCGTCGAGTGCAGCATCCGCACCCGAGGCGGGAATGGCGAAGATCGCCAGATCGATCGGTTTGCCCACAGCGCGGATCGAGGGGTGAGTCAGACACCCCTCGATCCGCTGTGCCCCAGCATTGATCGGGTACACCTCACCGCGATACCCATGTTCAAGCAGATACCGCAGCGCCACGGCGCCGACTTTGGCGGGATTGGTAGAAGCGCCCACGATAGCGATGGAACGCGGTGACAGGAAAGAATCTAGGTCGGGCAAATTCATAAGCGGCGCATGAGGGTCTGGAAAAGCCTCTGCAAACTGCAAGTGGAATCCGCACGCTGCGAATTCCCGAGGCTGGCCGCCTAAGATACGCGCCCATGTTTTATCGGACAAGACGAGATTTCTGAGGGTTTTATCAGATTATCTTATTTATCCAAGTCCACGCCGACTGCGCGCGACCGCGGGGCGTACAGCCGGCGCACGGGCAGCTTCATCGACCTGGGCGGCTTCCAACGCATAGTCGAGAAAGCTCTCCACGGCAGGAGACAATGCGGCCCGCGCGCGAGTAAATAAAGCGATGCGCCAGCTCACAGCGGGCTGACACAATGGCACGAAAACCAGACCAAAGCCTTCGACCAACGATCGCGCCATAGACGGACAGATTACGTAGCCAGGCCTCACACGCAACAACGACAGCGCCGTGTTGACTCTATGCACCGGCACGATCTGCTCCGGATGCCGTCGTGACGGCACATTGCTCAGCACGTTCGTCGCCAGGTTGGGCATGTAGTTGATCAGTGGACGTTCACGCAGGTCTTTCCAGCTGACCGGTTTTCCCGTCGCCAACGGATCGTCAGGACGCAGTGCGGCCCACAAGGGATCGATGCGAATCAGATGCGCCTGTATCGCATCGTCGGTCAGCACGCCCGCGGGGCCGAAACCGATATCCGAGCTGCCGTTATGCAAATTGGCGAGCACCTGTTCGATCGGCACGTCATCAAACCGAATTTCCACGCCCGGATGACGCTCGCTGTAGCCAGCGACGAGCTCCGGCAGCAACGTACACGACAGCGTCTCTGGCGCGGCCACTCGCACCAGCCCACGGCGCAGCGCTTTCAGATTACTCACGCTCTCCAGCGCCTCATCCAAGTCTGCCAACACACGACGCACCATGGGTTCGAATGCCTTGCCGACCACCGAAGCGCCGACACTGCGCGTATTGCGATCCAGCAATCGCACGCCTAGCCGGCTTTCCAGTTCCTTGACCAGACCGCTCAAGGCCGCCTGCGATAAATGCATGGTATCGGCTGCCACAGAAAAACTGCCGCATTCCAATACCGTAATAAAGGCGCGCAACTGCCGCAGCGTGACTTCGAATGTCATGGGATGTCCTTTACTGCCGTCGGAAAGTCAGAATCGATTTATAACCCAAGCCTTTAAGTAATCAATAATTTGAAAATTGTCCTAATAGAAACCGCCATCTATCATCGCCTCTCAGGGTCGCGAAGGGGCCGGCTTCTTGCGGATACCGAGGCGAACTCTCCTTCCTATTCGAATATTCAGGAGACAAACATGAAGATGAGCCGAAGGACGCTCTTGAGCGCAGCGGCCGCGGCCGCCTGCACTGGCGTCGTGCCCCGAGTATTGGCCAATCAGGCGTGGCCCGCCCGCAGCGTGAAAATTGTGGCGCCCTACGGGGCCGGCGGTCCCAATGACCTGTCGGCACGCCTGATCGGAGATTTCCTGGCAAAACGCCTGAACCAATCCGTCATCATAGAGAACAAGGCTGGCGCGGGCACCCGGGTAGGCAACGAATTTGTCGCTCATGCCACGGCCGACGGCTATACCATTCTGTACGCCGCCGCGCCCTATTCCACCCTGCAGGCCCTGTACGGGGATCTGGGCTATGACCCCAAGAAAGACCTGCAACCCGTCGCCATGTCCGCCACGGTTCCATTATTCCTGATCGTCAACGCGCAATCCCCCGCGACGACCGCGCAGGAGCTGATCGCCTACGGAAAATCCCAGACCAATGGCCTGACGTTCGGCTCACCGGGCAACGGCTCGCTGCCACATCTCGCGGCCGAGCTGTTCCTGCGCGATGCCCAGGTAAAAGGTTTGACCGTGCAGTATCGTGGCGACGTCATGGCGTACACGGACCTGCTGGCGGGGCGCTTGGACGCGACACTGACGGCCATTACCGCAGCGCTTCCGCATATACAGAGCGGCAAGCTGCGCGTGCTGGGAGTGGCCTCCGCCGAACCAAGCGAAATCTATCCTCAGGCACCTACTTTACGTAGCCAGGGGCTTCCGAATGTGGTGGCGTCGGGCTGGTATGGATTTATGGCGCCAGCCGGCGTACCAGCCCCGATCGTCGAACGCCTGGACACAGCAATCAATGACGCACTGGCCGACGC
Source organism: Bordetella muralis (assembly GCF_965139205.1). Taxonomy (GTDB): domain Bacteria; phylum Pseudomonadota; class Gammaproteobacteria; order Burkholderiales; family Burkholderiaceae_B; genus Bordetella_A; species Bordetella_A muralis. The sequence continues at coordinate 161,164 of NZ_CBCSIU010000008.1, read as the reverse complement.
CGAGATCAGGAAGCGTCTCCTGGCGCAGGGTATGGAGCCTCGCCCAGGCAATGCCGCCGCATTCGGCAAGTTCATCGACGCCGAGATGTCCAAGTGGACCGATGTCATCCAAAAGGCGGGCATCCGCGGTTCGTGATTCGAGACGCGATCTGGGCCTCGATACAGCTGCCGGGTACGCGTAAACTTCGGAAAGATGCCGATACGCGTGCGGCGCATATCATGTTCAGCAGCTTCCTACTTATCCACGCGTGCCGGACCTTTGAGACATCAGTCCGGCGCAGTACGAGCAGGCGATGTGGCAAGGATAATCTCTGGCAGCTCATCCAACCCGCGAACCACATACGATGGCGCCACGCCCAATTCGTCAAACGTGCTGTCGCGACGATTGATCCAGCAAACGTCAAACCCGAAATGGCGCGCACCCGACGCATCCCAAGCGTTCGAAGACACAAAGAGAATCTGAGCCGGTAGCAGGTCCAAGGCTTGGCACGCGAACGCATAGACGCGCGGGTCGGGCTTGAATACGCCGACGCGCTCGACACTGAGCAGGTGTAAGAAACATGCTTGCAGCCCAGAATTCTTGACGACACTGTCAATCGAAAAGACAGATCCATTCGACAAAATCGCCAATGGCAGCCCTATGTCCTGTAACCGCCGTAATGCGGCGGGGACCTCTGGGTACGGCGATAAATTCAGGTAGGCCTCGCACAGCACATCGCAGGTCGCCTTATCCAAATCGAGCCTCAAGGCGTTGCAGGTATACACGAGCGCATCATAAGTTGCTTGCTCGAATGAAATGTATTGACCCATCAAGCTGCGTAGCCACGTGTATTCGAGTTGCTTCTGCCTCCACATGGCACTGATCTCCATGCCTCGACCGGGATACGAAGCATCGCATCGTTGCGCGACGGAATGGACGTCATACAGCGTGCCATAGAGGTCAAAAACGACAGCCTTTGTGTCCGACATAAGTTTTCTCCATTGCGGGCATGCACGTGCTATATTCTTTCGCAATTATCTCTAGATATTGACTAGACACCAATGGTTTCGTCTGCGCGCCATATCCCACTCGCCTTGACCACGAGCATCGTGGCCGGCGGCGTGCGCGCTACGAACCCGCCGCCCTCATCTGTCGCGCCTCCGGCGAACATCGCAGTGGCTCCGCCACTCGCGATGACCCTGGGCTGATCCAGCCCGCTTCGCGGCCCCTACCCTGATGCCATTAAGGCTGCCCTGACACTGAGGTGTCAGCGGATGGCTGGGGCCTGTTCGTTGTTCGACAGGTGAATAAATAATGACTTCTAAATCTTTCACATGGACGGGTTTCGCCGCCATGTCCACGTTCGTGCTGCTATGGGGCAGCGCGGCTATCTTCACCCGCTGGGGACTGGACCACGGTTCCGTACTTGCTATGCTGATCCTGCGCTTCAGCCTGGCGCTCGGTGCCCTCTTGCTGATCGGTTTGCCAAACCGCCGGTGGTTGCCCAGGCCCGGGACACGGTGGCAGATTGCAGGAACGGGATTGCTACTGATCGGTGGCTATTCGGTCTGCTATTTCCAGGCGATGGCAAATGGCATCACCCCTGGACTATTGGCGACGCTACTCGGTATACAGCCGATCCTGACCCTGCTGATGACCGAACGGCGTTTCTCCACCTGGCGGCTGCTCGGCCTCTCGCTCTCATTGGCAGGCCTGACGCTAGTGGTATATCAAAGTCTGGTCCTGACAAAACTGTCCGGGCTCGGCATGGGGTACGCGCTGGCTGCACTGTTATGCATGACCTTCGGAGCCATGCTGCAAAAACGCATTCAGCAAGCGCCCACCGAAGTGCTACCTTTGCAGTATGCCGTAACCTTGCTGTTGTGCCTGGGCCTCACCCCACTGCAGCCCGTTCATGTAGAGCTCAACCTGGGATTTTTGATTCCCTTGTTGTGGCTGGGGCTGGGAATCTCGGTCGGGGCGCAATTGCTGCTCTACCGGCTGATACGCAACGGCAACTTGGTCAACGTCACTAGTTTGTTCTATCTGGTGCCAGTGATCACGGTGTTTCTTGATTATCTGATCCTGGGTAACGCGATGCCTGCGCTGGCCATGGCGGGTATGGTGGCAATCCTGGCTGGGTTGGTCCTCGTGTTCAGGGTGCCCGCGTCGGTCGATCATTAAGGAGGCGTGTTTTCGCCAACGGCTCGCGCACGTGGTAGTCCGGCACCATGCGCATGCTCGGCTCGCCGGGCACCTGCACATAACGGCTAAAGCCATCTGGCGCCAAATCGCCCACGTCCATCAGAGCCAGCGCATTGCCCTGCGTGTCCCGCAGCGCAATGCGCAGATGAGGCGGCGACAAACCATAGGGTTGTCCCGCGACGGGCGTCAATTGGCGCTCGCTGCGCAGTTGCGAAAACAGCTTGACGAAGCCGGCCACGTCGAAATCCGTGGCCGAAGGACTGCGCCAGCCGCCTGGTTCGCGATCCATGGTGATCTGCGCTTGCGGGGTCGACAGTATCACCTGCGCTACATCGGCGGCATCCCAGTCGTACAAGCGTGCTGGCTTGCCGCGCTCGTCATGCAGATGGCTGTGTCCGTCGTGGTGCTCTGGCCCCTCGCGCAGTTCATTCCATTGCCATATCGACAGAGCCACACCCGCCAACAGCACCGCCAGCCAGGATCGCGTGGCCGTCATCGGCGCCTCCACCACATCATCAAGCCGATCAACAGCGCCAGCGCCGGCAAGGCCACGGTGCTGGTCCAAAACACCGTTTGCATCTGGCGGTTGGTCAGTTCTACACGCCCCTGCTCATAATGCCGAGGCCGGATATCCAGCAGTGGGTCCGCGCCGGCCAGCAACGTCACCGCGTTGACGAACAGCGCTCCGTTGCCCAGCGCTGCGAAGTGCTGGTTGGTGGCAAAATCGCTGTCGCCTGCGACCAGCAACATGGGCCGCCCGGCGCTCTCCTCTGGGCCGGCCTTGCCGGTGGCCAGGGCCAACAACGTCAAGCGCTGCGCCTCACGCCCAGGCAGCCGCGCCTCTGGCGATGTCTGTGCCAAGGGGGTGACCGCGACTCCCGGCGGCAGGCTCTCTCCCGCCGGCTCGAGGGCGGCGGCACCGGGGAAAAAGCTCAACGGCAGGCCGCGCGTCAACTTGTGACGGGTGTAGTCGCTGACCGCTGGACTGCCTGGGTCATTGCGGTAGTGGCTGCCCGAATCGGTTATTCCTCCAACTGCCTGCGCCACGCCGAAATCCGCCAGCAAATCGCCCAAACCGTGAGCGCTGTCGGGTTCCAGCAGCACCAGGCTCTTGCCGCCACCTGCGGTCCAGTCGCGCAACGCGCCCAGGTCCTCAGCGCCGAACGGCGCACGCGGCCCTGCCACGACAACCACGGCGCAATGCGGCAGCGCTTGCGCCAAGCCTCCCGCATTCACGCCCACGGTAGCGAAACCCAAGGTGCGCAAGGCATTACGCGCCAGTGCCAGGCCATTGCGTTCATGCACTTCGACGCGTGCCACCAGGTTTTCGTCGTGATCGTGGTCTTCCAGGTCGTCCAGCGAGCTCAGGCTGTTCAACGTGGCCTCGCCATGTCCCTGGGTAAAGCAGATCGTCTGCGACCCGTTCTGGCTGATGCGGATCAAGCCGTTGGTAAAGTCGGTTTCCGTTCCACCGTTGATCGTGGTGCGCCGCTCGCCGGATTCCAGCACCGCGCTACCCGCGAACTGGATGCCGGCCGCGCGCGCTTGCGCGGGCCGCAACGCGGGGTCCACCCCGGTTACCTGGATCAATGGGTTGGCGCGCTCGTATTGGCGCAACAGATGCAGGGCATCCACCATGCCCTTGTTGCGCAGGTCATAGAACCAAGTCACCGTTATAGGCTGGCGGATGGCGCGCGCCGCCTCCAGGCTTTCCTCAGACAGGCTGTACACCCGTTGCGCGGTCAGGTCCAGCCGGCCCAGGCTGCGCGTCGCCCAGAGGTTCAGCGCCAGCAATACCGCGCCCGTCGCCACGACCGGCAGCCACAACAGCCAGCGCCGTCCGACGCGCCGCATGCCAGACGCGCGGCTCATCGCAGCCTCCAGCGTTTCAGGTTTACCGCGGCCACCATCAAGGCCAGCAAGGCCAAGCTGAGCAGCATGACGGTGGCCGGCCCAGGCAGCACCCCGCGGATGAAATCCACATGCTGGGCCGACAGCGACAAAGCCTGGAACAGCGGCGACAACGCCGGCAGCGCATCCAGCGCGGCGGGATAATCGATAAACCACAGCAGGACCAGGATGCCCCAGGTGGCGCTGGCCGCCACGATCTGGTTCGAACAGACGCTGGACACGGCAATGCCTATGGACAGGAACAGCGCGCCATACAGGAACACGCCGATATAGCCGCCCACGATGGGGCCATAATCCGGCTGCCCGTACCACGCCAACGGCAACACGGCCACCATGGTGCCCGCCAGCATCAACGCCAGCATCGTCAGCCCGGCTGCGAACTTGGCGGCGACCAGCGTTGCATCCGACAACGGCAGGGTCAGCAGCAGTTCCAGCGTCCCCTGACGGGCCTCCTCGGCGAATGCCCGCATGCTGACCAGCGGCATGACCAGAATCAGCAAGATCGTCATGTTGTGAAACGAGGTCACCATCTGTCCCGTGCTCACAAAAAACAGATTGAAGCTGAACAGATAACCCGCCAGCGCCCAGAACACCGCCACTACCGCCAGGGCGACCGGCGCTCCGAAATCCGTGCGCAGTTCTTTCCGGTACAACGCGCCAAACCCGCTCATGCACGCCTCCGGATCTCTGTGTCGTCATTGGGCGCCAAGGCTGCCAGCAATCGCGTCTCTACCGCATCATGCGCGCCGAGCACCGCCCGCAGGCGAGCCATACCGAGCACCGTCCGCAGCACCGCGTCGCAGGCTTGCTCTGCCTCGGCATCGTCCCAGACGATCTGCCAATCGCTCAGCCCTTCGGCAAGCAGGGTGACTTGCGCCCGCGGCGCCCCCGGGCAAGTGGCCAAGGCCTGATGCAGCTTGGCGTGCAGAGCATCTGGCAGATCCAGCCTCAGTTTCAGCAGTGGCTGCGTGCCGCCCAGCGGTGCGTCCTCTATCAGATGGCCATTGCGCAGAATCACCATGCGAGTGCACAGCGCCTCGACTTCCTGCATCAAGTGGCTGCTGAACACCACGGCCCGCCCCTCGGCGCAACGCCGTATCATGGCGCGCGCCTCGACGATCTGCAACGGATCCAGGCCATTGGTAGCCTCGTCCAGCAGCAGTACTGGCGGATCGTTCAACACCGCCTGTGCCAGGCCCACCCGCTGGCGCTGCCCTTTGGACAAACGGCCGATGGGCGTGCCTGCCAATCCCTGCAAATCGAAACCGTCGAGCGATCGTTCGATTGCCCGGCGACGCCCGATGCGGTCGCCAGGCATCTTGACGCCCGCTACGAACGCCAAGTATTGGCTCACCGTCAGCGTGTCATACAGCGGGACACGCTCAGGCAGGTAACCGATATCAGTATTGCCGCGCCCTGCGGCCGGCGTGCGGCCGCAGACCGTCACGCGGCCGCTGTCGGGCGCATAGTAGCCCGCCATCAGCCGCAATGTCGTGGTCTTGCCGCTGCCGTTCGGTCCCAACAGCCCGACGATCTCGCCCTTGCCCACGGCCAGCGAGATCCCGTGCAGCACCTGCCGGGATCCGAACGACTTGGTAACGCCCTCGAGCGCGACCGCCGCTGACATGCGCGCCTCAGTCAAAGACTTTGGTCTTGGCGTTCTGCGCATGCTGCTGCGCGTCGTGGCTATACCAGAGCTGGCCCTGATTGGCGTCGCGTATCTGTTTGAGCCGGTCGATGGCCCGCATCGAGTCGTTGGTATTCCAGGTGATTCCCGGAATCACACCCGCCTCGTTCTCGCCCGTGTAGATGGCGTCGGCAGCCAGCAACACCATACCGGTGTTTTTCAGCTTGACCTGCAGCGACTGGTGTCCCTGCGTATGTCCCTTGGTGTCCAGCAACACGATGGAACCATCGCCGAACAAGTCGAAATCGCCTTCAACCTGGATGAAGTCGTAGTCGCGCGTCGTGTCGAAGTCTTTCATGACATAGGCGGCGCGCTGGAATTTTTCGGGCCACCAGGCCGCGCGCAGTTCCGCCTTTTGAACCACGTGTCTGGCGTTGGGGAACATCTTGATATTGCCGGCGTGGTCCAGGTGGAAGTGCGAGTACACCACGTATTTCACGTCGCTCACATCAAAACCGGCAGCCTTGAGCTGGCGATCGATGACTTCGTCGCGCCCCTGGATCGAATTGAACGCGCCGCACAGGCCCTGCCCCCAGTAATTGGCGCAGTTGCCATCGGCGGTCGCTTGGTTCATGCCGGTATCGAACAGCACCAGGCCTCGTGGATGCTGAATCACATAAGCCGGCACGGGAATTTTGATTTTGGTGCCGACGTCGACCATGGCAGTCATGAAACCCTTGTCGAGTTCGATCTTGCCGACGGACAACTGCATCAGCTTGATGTCCGGTGTCTCTGTCGCCTGCGCAGCAGCGCCCGCCGAGATGGCCAGCGCGGCCATCAGCCCTTTCCAACCCTTCCTCATCATCGTCTCCTCGTTGGTACTGCAAGAACGTTGGTTTTATAAAAGGCCGGGCTCCAAGTTCCGCGGCCAGCAAAAACGCTCCCGGTGTGTCCCGGGTGAATTGGTAGGAACAAGCATCGCAGACTGGCGATGAATGCAAGGGTTTCCCCTAGCCAGCGCCGGCGTACAACGAACAAGATAAAGATGAATCGCACTCTGCCCCAGCTGCAATCGGGCTGTCAAATTATGTTTGGTTAAGTGCGCCTTCGGCGGCGTGAAAGACGAACGTCGGTTTGCGGATCGAACTATTGCCCAATCGGACCGTAGCAGGTGACGTCGATCGGCACCGCATCGCGTTGGTTCTCATGGCGCCCCTTCGGAAAAGCGCAATCCGATGATTCCGATGAACGCCAATCCCAAGAAGAAAACTCGAGGCCAGTTCATCTCGTCCTGAAATACCAACACACCCACAAGAACCAGTCCAATCGTTCCGATACCTGTCCAGATAGCGTAAGCCATTCCGACAGGTAACGAACGCAAGGCCAATGCCAGTAAATAGATGCTGCTCAGCCCGGCTATGACCGCGATGGCGCTCGGTCCCAGCTTGGTCCAACCTGCATTCAACTTGAGACAGAGGCCCATCACAATCTCCAGAGCTGCAGCAAGAAACAAATAAGTCCACGCCATGGCCTCAGCTTCCACTAGCACACAGCCGGTCGGGTGGCTCGGGAAACAGCGTTGGTGGCCAACAGCCCCGCTTGCACGGCTGGCCGCGCGGCGATCTTATCGAGCCACCGCCGGACATGCGGGTAAGGCGTGATGTCCAGCTTCAATTCCTGCCAGGTTCTCAACCAAGAGAACGCTGCAATATCGGCAATGCTGTAGTTGTTCGAGGCGATGAAGGCAGATTCACTGAGACGTGTATCCGTGACTTGGTAAAGACGAAGCGATTGCCGCTGGTACCGCTGTATTGCCTCGGTGTTGCCCGTTTTTGACGCGTGCAAGAACCACCATAGCTGCCCCAGCATCGGCCCGATACCGCCAACCTGGAAATGCAGCCATTGCTGCACGGCAATATTCTCTGCCTCCGTCGTGGGCAGCAAGCAGCCGGTCTTCGATGAAAGATAAGAAAGTATGGCGCCTGACTCGAAAACTGCGAGACCAGCCTTTCGATCAACGATGGCTGGAATCTTGCCGTTCGGGTTGATCTTCAGGAAATCCGGTCGATGTTGATCGCCGCGCTCAAGATCCAGGTCAAACTGCTCATAAGGAAGTCCGGCTTCCTTGAGAAAGATGCTGACCTTCTGCCCATTGGGGGTGTCGGCCGTATAGAACGCCAGATCGCTGGGGTGTGTCATGTCTGTCCTTTTTTACGATTGCAATTACAATAATTGCATTTGCAATCGTAAGGCACGATATCGAGTCGCGCAAGAAGCCCCTCAACAAAGGTAAACCATGACTCTCGAGCATCTACGTCCGGCTGCAGCCACGCAGCAAACCCGGCTGGTCGCAGCTATTTGTCTTGAAAAACTCACTGCGGAAAATGTGGGGCACGCCTGCCTCGCCGCCTCTCCCTACCGCGCCATCCAAGCCTTCGCCCGGACCCTGGAGCGAGACGTAATGACCGAGGGCAAGGTTTGGGTCGTAAATGCCTCGCAAGGGACGTCGGCTCCAGGAGTTCAACCCACCCGCGACGCTGGGACGGGAACGCGCAACATCAGCGCCTGGCCTCTTTGGTTTCGAGACGGGCCTGGCCGCTTCGAGGTGCCGTTGCTGTATCTATTGCGATCCGAATCCGTAGCCGGACTGCGCGCTGCGATATTCGAGGCTGCTGAACATGGCATCCTGTGCAACGACGCCGAGGCAACCTCGTCACGGTGGCCCAAGAGCGTGCAACCTGCCGTTCCGCTCTGGCTTGCCAGTAGCTTGAACTGCATCCCTTACGATCCAGCGTCCGGCCAAGAAACGCTCGCTATTCTGCGTTCCGCCCTACAGACGCTGTACATAGATAACGAGCCGGGATGCTTCTATATGGCCCTGCATGCTGACGACAGTGAAGTGCCAATATCCGCTCAAACCGATGTGCAGGATGCGTACAAGGGGATGTATCGGATCAACGCTGCATCCAGATCGCGTTCCCCAGCTATCCGGTTGCTGGGCGCCGGCAAGGCCTTGGGGACGGTGATCCGGGCGGCCGGTCTTCTCCAAACAGACTGGAACATCCCAAGCGAGGTGTGGAGCTGCCCGAGCTATACGCGCCTGGCACGGGAAGGATACGCGGTGGAGCACTGGAACACGCTCCATCCTCTATCACCGAAGAAGACGCCCTATATCCAGGCTTGCCTGGGGTCTGAGCAATCGCCTGTTCTCGCCGTCACCGGATATGAACGACATATTGCCAGCCAAATCGGCGGCTTTGTCTGCGCTCGATTTGTCGCGATGGGAGCCGACTCTGACCGTGGTGTGAGCAGATCTCCCACGGCTCAGTGGATCGTGGCCACTGCGCTTAAAACGCTCGGCGATGAAGGTACCTTATCGATGCGGCATGCGGAGCAAGCATTGAAGCGATATGCACTGATCTGAAACCTGGCGGCTCTGACGCACTCGCGGCACATTGAATTACTGACCGCGGGCCATGGCGGCAGCTCGGTCCAGACCGTTGGCGAATTTTGCTTGCTCATCCGCGCTGAACTGATTCAGAAAAAGCTCTGCAACGGTGCTTTCGTACACCTTCCACATTTTCTTGCGCAGCGCGCGCCCTTCCTTTGTGATGCTGGCATATGCGGCGCGGCCGTCCTCCGGCGAGCGCGTACGCGTGACCAATCCCTCTTGTTCCAGGCGATCTACCAGCCGTGTCAGGTTGTAGCGTTCTATCGCCAGTGCGTCGGCCAGCTCGTGCATCCGCCGAGTGCCTTGCGGGCCGCTTTCCAGTCCCCACAGTACGTCGTACCAGGCGTAGGCTGGCAACCCGGACGCTGCCAGGCGGCGCTCTACCTCACGGATCATCAAGCGATGGGTACGCACAAACGAAAACCACAGATCCGTTCCGTCCTTCATAGCAGGCTCCTTCATTTTTTTAGTTGCATTTGCAATTGTAGCTGACTTAGAATCTCGGCGAACACGATTGCATTTGCAATTCATAGGCTATCAATCGATGTCTGCGCCACACCAGACTGGCCGGCGCCGGCATCGCTTTAACACGTTGTTTTTTTGGAGGCCCAATATGAATCCCGCCCTCGCCTTGGTCGACGTCGACCCGCTGGAAACTCAAGAATGGCTGCAAGCGCTGGAGGCTGTAGAGGCAGTCGAGGGCCGCTCCCGCACGCATTATCTGATCGACCAGCTCACTGAATTCGATGCATCCAGACATGGCGACCTGCATGAGCGTGTCACCAGTCCCTACGTCAATACCATCCCGAAAGACCGGCAACCTGCCTATCCTGGCGACCTCGACATCGAGCGTCAATTGAACGCCTACATCCGCTGGAATGCAATGGTCATGGTGCTGCGCGCCGGCAAGCATTCCAATGTCGGCGGACACATCGCCACGTACCAGTCGGCCGCCGTGCTCTACGACGTGGGTTTCAATCACTTTTTCCGAGGCCGCACCGAGACTTTCGGCGGCGATATGGTTTACATACAGGGACATTCCGCACCGGGCATCTATGCACGCGCCTACCTGGAAGGACGCATCAACGAAGAACAACTGGACAATTTCCGACGGGAGGCCGGGCGCGACGGCCTATCCTCGTATCCCCACCCGCGCCTGATGCCGGATTTCTGGCAATTCCCCACGGTGTCGATGGGTTTGGGGCCGCTGACCGCTGCCTACCAGGCGAGATTCATGCGGTATCTCGAATACCGCGGGCTGCTGGAGCATCAAGGTCGCAAAGTGTGGGCCTTTCTGGGTGACGGCGAGATGGACCAGCCCGAATCGCTGGCAGCTATCTCGGTCGCCGGGCGGGAACGGCTCGACAACCTGATCTTTGTCGTCAACTGCAATCTGCAACGTTTGGACGGCCCCGTACGAGGCAACAGCAAGATTGTTCAAGAACTCGAAGGCACCTTCCGGGCAGCGGGCTGGAACGTCGTCAAGGTGTTGTGGGGCAGCGGCTGGGACGATCTGCTCAAACGCGATACCAGCGGGCTGCTGCGTCAACGCATGATGGAATGCGTTGACGGTGAGTACCAGACGTTTAAATCTCAGAACGGCGCCTATGTGCGCGAGCATTTCTTCGGCAAGTATCCGCAGCTGCTGGAGTTGGTCGCGCACCTGTCGGACGATGACATCTGGGCGTTGACCCGTGGGGGCCATGATCCGGAGAAAGTACACGCCGCCTACACACAGGCCGTCAGCACCAAAGGCCGTCCGACCGTCGTTCTGGTCAAAACGGTCAAAGGCTTCGGGATGGGCGAGGCCGGCGAAGGCCAGAACGTCAACCATCAGCTGAAGAAGATGAGCGCTGACGCCGTGCGCGCGTTCCGCGATCGATTCTCACTGCCGGTGCCCGATGACCAGCTCGAGGATATGCCCTATCTGAAGCCTGCGCCCGACAGCGAGGAAGCCCGCTATTTCGCGCGACGCCGGGCCGCGCTCGGCGGTCATGTCCCGGCGCGTCACAGCCAGGTTGCCCCTTTGCAGGTCCCGCCGCTCAACGCTTTCGCGACACAATTGAAAGATAGCGGCGAGCGCGGTGTGTCGACCACCATGTCGTTCGTGCGCATCCTGACTACGCTGCTTAAAGACCCTCATCTGGGCAAACTCGTCGTTCCCATCGTGCCCGACGAATCGCGCACCTTCGGCATGGAGGGTCTGTTTCGCCAGATCGGTATCCACTCGTACGTGGGCCAACTCTATACCCCGCAAGATGCCGGCCAATTGAGCTACTACAAGGAGGCCAAGGACGGTCAAATCCTGCAAGAGGGCATTAATGAATCCGGTGCGATTGCGTCATGGATCGCCGCGGGAACGGCCTACAGCAATCATGGCCTAGCGGCCATCCCGTTTTATATCTTCTATTCCATGTTCGGCCTGCAACGCGTAGGGGATTTGGCGTGGGCGGCGGGCGACGCGCGCACGCGGGGGTTCCTGCTGGGCGCCACATCGGGCCGCACTACGCTCATGGGAGAAGGCCTGCAGCACGATGATGGCCATAGCCACGTACTGTCATCGGTGATACCGAATTGCGTGTCGTATGACCCTACCTTTGCCTACGAACTGGCAGTCATCATCCAGGACGGTTTGCGCCGCATGTATGCGGAACAGGAGGATATTTACTACTACATCACCCTGCTCAACGAAAACTATCCGAACCCCGCCCTGCCGCCAGGCAGCGAGGCCGGCATTCTCAGGGGGCTTTACCTGTTGCGCGACGGCGAAAAGCAGGATCCTGCGGCAGAGCCCGCCGGCAAACCACATGTACAACTGATGGGCAGCGGCGCGATCCTGCGCGAAGTCATTGCAGCGAGTGAACTGCTGGAACAGGACTTTGGTATTTCCAGCAATGTCTGGAGCGCGACGAGCCTGACTGAACTGCGCCGTAATGGCATGGCCGCTGAGCGTTGGAATATGCTGCATCCGGAAGACGAGCCGCGCGTTCCGTATGTTCAGCAGTGTCTGCAAGACCGTACTGGTCCTGTCGTGGTCGCAACCGACTATATGAAGATCGTCGGCGACCAGATCCGCCCGTTCATCAAGGATCGCGGCTTCATCAGCCTCGGCACGGACGGCTTCGGCCGCTCGGATACCCGCGAGTCACTGCGTGCTTTTTTCGAGGTGGATCGAACCTTCATCGCCCTGGCCGCCATCAAGGCATGCGTTGACGAGGGACGGCTGCCCCGTGCAAAGATCCGTGAGGCCATGCTACGGTATGGTATCGATGCCGAGAAAATCGATCCCGCGGCCGTCTAATACCGAACGGTGACGGTCCATTTGCCGGCAACCAAAGAGGTGCCGCCTGATCTGCGGCGCCTGGATTGCCGGCGGCTTGATGCTTTGCCTCTGTGCTTGTCTCATTATGCGAGGCCATTATGTCAGATAGCAGCTATCCATCGTCTTCTGCACAGCCGGTATCCCGCCCCATCGCAGCAACCATCGCAGCCGTATTTCATGATGAAAAAATCCTGCTGGTGCGCCGGGCCAATCCTCCCGACGCCGGGAGCTGGGGTTTCCCCGGCGGAAAAATCAAAATCGGCGAAACCATCAAAAACGCCGCCGTTCGCGAACTGCTGGAAGAGACCGGTGTCCGCGCCGAAGCGCACCGCGTCTTCACGGCTGTCGATGTGTTCGGCCGTGACGACAAAGGCGAGCTTCGTCAGCATTTCGTCTTGATTGCTGTGCTCTGCAAGTGGCAATCGGGGATACCGGTCGCCGGAGACGACGCGCTCGAAGCCAGGTGGTTCACTTTGGAAGCGTTGAATGAATGCAAGCTGGCGATGAGCCTTAACGTTGTAGAAGTAGCGCGCCAGGCGGCCGCTGTGTTTGCGCAGGAGATTGCTTGAGCAAGTACAGCGACATGGGCCGTTGTACCCCGGCACAGGAAGGCCATATGACCGCCGTTTACGTGTTAACCAGCGTGTGCCGCGTCCCAACTGGGTGCCATCTTTCGTATCGATGTCACCAGCAAATCTAACAATACCAACGTGGCCGCAGAAGGTTGGCGATTCGCTGCACGAACGACATAGAGCGCGTTACCCACGCCGCTCACCTCGTGACGGTCGAGAACCTGCACCAATGCGCCTTGCCTGATGGCGTCTCTGACAGCGTAGCGTGGCAGCAGGGCCACGCCTAAGCCCGCCGTTGCGGCATTGAACAGAAATTGATAGTCCCCCGATTGGATGAAGGGCTCGCACTGTATTAATTCATGTGCCGCGGCCCTTTGTGACGAAAACTCCAATCTGTGTGGAATATTCAACGGCGCGATCAACTTCGCGTGCTTGATACTTCTCGGTTCTTCCAACGGGTGAACAAGCGAACGTAGATAAGCCGGGGTGCAAAACAACCCCCATTGAATGTCGCATACATGGGTAGCGACGTGGTCCTCCAACGGCGCAGATGTGATGTGAATCGCCAGATCGACCTTTGATGCGACCAGATCGTGAATCTGATCGTTGATGACCAAGCGCAGATTTAATTCCGGGTGAGTTTTGCAAAACTCCAGAATCAAGGGCTTGATATAAAAATGCCCGAGCCCCGTCGGAATACGCATACGGATCTCTCCACTGACGGTTTGGTGGATTTGATCAATCTTCAGTTGAGCACTCCTGAGCTCGTTTAACGCGTGCAGACAATGCTCATAGAGAATGCGGCCGGCCTGTGTGAGTTCCATATACCGGGTCGTTCGACGCAACAATTGCGCGCCATACTCTTTTTCCAGCATGCCTAGGCGTCGGGAAACATTCGATCGAGTCACTCCCGACCGGCTAGCCGCATCGGTGAGATTCTTTGATTCTGCAATCGCAACAAATAACCGAACCAGATTCAAATCCATCGTCGTTCCCCCCAGTCCAGACGGCATCATGCGCCCATTCATTGTTGATTATCAATCACCAGACACGGCTCTGTTTTGAAAGTTCTCAAATTACCTGTGCCCTCTTACTATGGGATTTACAGGCTAAGTCGGTTGGGAATCCAGCAAGGCGGCTCAAGACAAAGGGGGCATACGTGACGTGTGAATCAACACTGGGGTTTACCCCATTATCGGGCTTCAAGGTGCTGGACCTGAGCCAGGGCGTGGCCGGTCCCTACTGCACTCAACTACTCAGCCACCAAGGCGCAGAGGTCATCAAGATAGAGCCGGCCCAAGGCGACTGGGGACGCCACGTAGGCGTCTCGTCAAATGGGCACAGCACCCTGTCCTGCACCTATAACGCCGGCAAGCAAAGTTTCGCGGTCGATGCCAAGCATCCCGAGGGCAAGGCGCTGATTCTGGCACTGGCTAAAACAGCCGATATTGTTGTGCAGAATTTTCGGCCCCAGACCGTGCAACGATTAGGTCTCGATTTTGAATCACTGACGCAGTTGGGCTTAAACCCAGTCTATGTATCGATCAGCGGCTATGGGGCCGACGGTCCGTTTTCGGAGAACCCCGCTACAGACTCCGTGATGCAAGCCGACAGCGGGCTCATGAGCACCAACCGGGATGTGAATGGCAGCCCTCAGCGAGTGGGTTTCTTACTAGCCGACATCGCGACCGGCATCTATGCCGCGCAGGCCTGTACGGCCTCACTATTACAACGCGCTAAAACAGGCAAAGGCGTTCACGTAGAGCTCAATCTATTCAACGTCTGCTGCGCATTGCAATCGACTGCTTTTTCGGAAGAAGTGATTGCCAAGCAAGTGATCAAACAGGCCGTCAGCGCCCCCAACGGAATATTTGACGCTGTGGACGGAAAAATTACCATATTGGCGTTGAACAATGATCAATTTCAACGGATCAGCCAAGCCCTTTCCTTGACGCATTGGGAACAAGATCCCCGCTTTGCAACGAATGAACTTCGCCTTCAACATAAAGCGATCTTGCACACTGAGCTGGCCGACGTCGTGCGGAACTGGAAAGTCGCAGAGCTGGAAACACGCTTCAACCAGCACAGCGTGCTACATGCACGCGTTCGCAACGCCAGTGAAGTATTACAGCACCCGCAGGCCCAGCACCTGTCCACATTTCAAACGTTGCACCAACCCGGCTTTGGCGATGTCTTGATCGCGGCAACACCGTGGCCGGTCCACACGGAAAAAACACCCAAGCCTGCGCCACGTATCGGAGAGCACTCTGCAAAGATCTTGAACGAGATCGGACTCGATAGCACAGCGATAAACAAGCTGGCCACCGAACACGTTATCAAACTGTGACGAGGACAGTCATGCAATCGATCATCTGCCGAGAGTTCGGTTCACCCGCAGACGTCATTTCTGTGCAATCCGTCGACTCGCCGTCCGGCTTGGCCGACGATGAAGTCTTGATCGAAGTTCACCATGCCACGGTCAGCCACGCCACAGGCTTGTTGATAGAGGGGAAATACCAAAAGTCGCCGCCGCTGCCCTTTACCCCGGGAACAGAGGGCGTGGGCTGCGTGTTGCAGTGCGGACAGGCCGTTGAACACATCAAACCTGGCGACACCGCTGTCTTTATTTGCGACTGGGGCGCTTACAGCGAGCAACTAAAGATCCAGGCCTCCACAGTGTATCCGGTACCTGCAGGCCTGCCGCCATTGAATGCGCTGGCGCTGCCGATCTCCTACGGCACGGCGTTCACGGCGCTGCATTGGCGCGCACAGATAAAAGAAGGCGACTCGCTCTTGATACTGGGTGCGGGGTCCGGCGTAGGCGCCGCAGCGGTCGAACTGGCTGCGCAGATTCCAAACGTCAAGGTCATTGCCTGCGCCAGCACAGAGAAAAAGCGCCAAGCGGCCTTGCACAACGGCGCCCACCACGCCGTCGATGCGAGCCAGCTCATTGAACAGGTAAAGGCACTGACAGATGGCAAAGGCGCCACGATCGTGTTCGACCCCGTTGGAGGCGATCTATTGCTGCGTGCCCTGCGCTGTACGGCGCAAAACGGAAAAATCGTGATCATAGGCTTTGCCAGTGGATCGATTCCCAACGTGCCGGCGAATATTCTACTGGTCAAAAACCTCAGTTTGCTTGGCTTCTTTTATGGCCAATACATCGGTTGGACACCAGCGAACGAGCGCAAACATTACGAACGCCCCATGCAAACCATGATGGCGCAGCTGTTTGAAATGGCAGGGAGCGACGCCATCCATCCGGGTATTTCCCGCGTTTATGCGATGCATGAATTGTGCGAAGCACTGGATGCACTGCACGGACGCGAGGTACTGGGAAAGATCGCCCTTAAAATCAAAGGAGACATGACATGACGCACAAGCCAGAGCACACCTATCACCGGCCGCCGCCGCGACGAGCCGCCGTCCAGGCTGTCTTGCTTGCCGGGGCACTGACTTTCTCTCTCACGGCACTGATGGGTATTGCACCGGCGATTGCTGCATCCGACTATCCTCACTCGCCCATCAGGTTGGTTATTCCATACCCGCCTGGCGGGCCTACAGACTTGGTCGGCCGCGTTGCCGCCGCTTCCATGGAAAAGGTCTTAAAGAAACCCATCGTCGTCGAAAACAAACCCGGCGCCAGCGGCATGGTAGGCGCAGCTCAGGTGGCAAAGGCCGCGCCCGATGGGTACACGCTGCTGACAAATGCATCGCTACAAGTGATCAATCCGTCTGTATACGCCAACGTGCCCTACGACTCGTTCAACGACTTTACGCCGATAACCCAGCTCGTAGACGTTCCTTTGGTGTTGGTCGTCAACAGCAAACTTCCGGTATCCAACGTAGCGGAGCTGATTGCTTATCTGAAGAAAACCAAAAGCACCATCAACTTTGGTTCGGCTGGCAACGCGTCTTCGCAGCACTTGTCGGGGGAACTGTTCAAATTAAAAACGGGAATCCCGATGCAGCATGTTCCCTACAAAGGGAGCGCGCCTGCGCTGACCGATTTGATGGGCGGTCAGATTCAGTTGATGTTCGACTCCATGCCGTCCGCGATGCCTTTCATTACAGCGGGCAAACTCAAAGCCCTGGCTGTCACCACGAAAAAACGATCCACCTCTTTACCCAATGTTCCGACCATGCAGGAATCCGGTTTGGACGGCTATGAAACCAGTACCTGGTACGGAATGTGGGCGCCCAGAGACACCCCGCCAGAGATCGTGGCCAAGCTGTCCGAGGCAGCGCAGGAAGTGCTTAAGAAACCAGAAATAGTAGCCCAATACCATCGCATGGGCGCAGAGCCGGTGGGTTCCAGTCCCGAAGCGTTTAAAACGTACATGCGGTCCGAAGAAAAAAAATGGGCGGAGATCGTCAAGCTGTCGGGGGCTCGGGCTGATTGAGAATATGCGTGTTGCATAGACTCATACCTTAACTTATGCGCCAGCCGTCACCTATCGATTGCGCTGGCGCCCCTGCATCACCACCGTATCACGATTGATGGTTTTTGCACGGAAAGAGCCGTCCTTCCATACATTGCGACGGCGGGATCAGCTTCCTGGCCACCATGCGCGAGTCCGCCACTTCGCCAATCTTGACGGCGACGTCAAAACCCTCTTCCACAAAACTGGGCACGCGGTCGCTGAAGTCCGCGTTGACGACAAGTTCGGGGAATTTTTTGGCCATAGAGACGAGCAGCGGCATGATGATTTTTCGGCCCAAACCTACAGGCGCGTGGATCTTGAGCTTTCCTCTGAGGCTCTCCCCATGCGACACCTCCGCCTCCGCGGCTTGCACCTCCAGCAGGATGCTCCGCCAGCGCAGCGCCAATCTCTCTCCATCGTCGGTGAGCGACACGCTCCGGGTAGATCGATTGAGTAGCTTGACGCCGAGCGCTACCTCCAGCCGGCTGACTCCCTTGCTAACGCCGGCGGGGGTCACATTCAAGCGCTGCGCCGCCACAGTGAAACTGCGACTCTCGGCAACCTGCATAAACATCATGGTCTCGCGGAAATGCTCGACCAAAACACCCTCGCTGCGATGCGCCGCGTCAGTCATTGCCTCGTCTCCTGGCTGATTTTTTTATGTGCGTCTATATAACGTGCCGCAACGCATTAGCTGCAATATAACCGGACAATCCAAGACTTTAGGACGCCGATTACCGCATCAGCCCACTCGGCGGATCAGAACTCCCCCGCGCCAGCGTTCGGCTAACCAAGGTACGACGATAAGGAGTCCGGCATTGACCACCTGGATAACAATCGCGGGGATAGGTGTGCTGATCAGGCCTTTCATGAGCGGAACAACCGAGCCCGCCAAGATGAGGTGCAGCACGCCCCCCCACGCTACCAGGAATGCCCACGCGCCATAGCGCAAACCGCCCCTTCCGAAGAGAGTGTGAACCATCCATACTGTCAGCGGCAGGAACAGGAAGATCGCTGTCAGCCAGCCAGGGTTGTAGATCGATCCGGCAACAATACCGCTGATGACATGCGCAACAACGTTCACCAACATCACGCCGTAGACGGCGAGTCCAACCAGGGGATGACGCCGACTCAGCAAGGCCGCGATCGGCGCAGCAAACCAGAACATCGGCACATTGACCGCCGTAAAGAATGCCGGCGGAACGGGGCAATGCGCGGCGTCCTGAAAGCCAAACAGCTGGCACATCGACGTTGGAAACGCGTACGTCCGGCCGAACAGGTCGATCCCATATTCCTCGACGTTATGGATGAGGTAGGCCGTCGCTCCCGCCCATGATAGCCAAGGCAGGTCCCGCCATCGCGAGATAGCTTTATCACTGCGAAGAAGGTCGGACCCGAATAGGAGCAAGAGCAGCGCGGCTGCGCCTATCAATCCTAACCAAGGGAAAGACATATTCAACGGTGATTCCCCGCATAATCTGTGCAGTCAGACCGATGTTACTTAATAAAGTAGAAAAAAGATCGCACTTCATCGGCCTGGGCTCGGACGGCTTTGGCCGTTCGGATACCCGTGAATCACTGTGTACGTTCCCATACGCCGTCGGCCTCGCGATGCCCAGATCGACAGCGTATGGGCGGACCTATGCTGCAGAGGCCTTCTGGACCGCCGCAAACACATCGCGAGCAGACGTCGCGCCCGAAACGTGCTCCGTACCCTTGAGCCCGAGGTCCATTCCTCCGGCATTGACAGCCTCATACATGGTTTCGGCCGGACCAGACTGGCCTTTCGGAATGCCGAGCTGCTCGAATACACCCGCCCACCCGGCCCGCGGAACCGCAACGGCTTTAACGTGTAGCTTCATCACTTCGCCCAATTGCGCAGCCACTTCGTCTGCACTCACCATTGAACCGAGTTCGATGATGCGATGTCCGGACCAAGCCGGTCCGCTCAGAAGCGTTGCGATCTCGGCGCCGATGTCGTTGGTCGCGACCATGGTCGATTTCCGACTTGGCGGGTCATAGAAGACAGGTAGTTCGCCGCCTTGAGCGACGTGCAACCCGTACAAGAAGTTCTCAAAAAAACCCCCTGCTCGCACATAGGCGATCGGCGATGCCAGATCGCGAAAGCTCTGCTCCAGAAGCGACAGCGCCGTGATCAACCCCATCCCGCTGGTTCTGTTTGCGCCCATCGACGAAAGCGCCACGACCCGCGGCACCGGCGCCTTGGTGAGCGCCTGGACATAGTTCGCGATAACGAGCTTGGCTTCCCTGAAATCCGGCGACGGCGCCCAGATGGGGGGCAACATGACAAACGCACCCTCCACGTCCTTGAGCGCCCGCTCAACGGAGGCCGCATCGTTCCAATCGCCATCAACCAGTTCGACGCCTTGCTCAACCCAGCTTGACGCCTTCGAACGGTCGCGGACCAGCGCGCGCACCTTCTTGCCTTGCGTCAGCAGATGGGTTGCGGCTGCACCACCTACTTTTCCCGTAATTCCCATAACTAAAAACATGTGAGTTCTCCTTGATCAGTTCGGTAGCCCAAGGTAACTCGTGCGCTATTATTTGAATACTGGGCATATTCAGAACGGGCCGTGTAGATGAACTTAACAATCGATAGAACCCATCTGGATGGGCTGGTCATGTTTTTGACCGTGGCCGAATGCCGGGGCTTCCGTGCGGCGGCACGGCAGCTCGGAATCACTCCGTCCGCGGTCAGCCAGGCGATACGCAGTCTGGAGAAACGAGTGGGCGCGCCGCTCTTCTCGCGTACGACACGGAGCGTCAGCCTCACCGAGGCTGGCGAACGCCTGCTTGCCCACACGCGCCCGGCTGTCGACATGCTCTCGGCAGGATTGGATGCCGCGAGTGGCTTGGGTGGCGAGATTACCGGCCGGCTGCGCATCAATGCGCCCAGGCCGATTTTGCCGTTGCTGGCGAATCGCTTGCTGCCGGATTTTTTCGATGCCTACCCGAACGTTGAGCTCGAACTGGTGGGCGAAGATCGCCCCATAGACATCGTCGCAGAAGGTTTCGATGCGGGGATACGACTGGGAAATTTCGTGCAGATCGATATGGTCGCGGTATGGTTGACACCACCGGAACGCTTCGTTGTTGTTGGCACCCCCGCGTTATTTCGGAAACATGGCCGGCCGTCGTCTCCCTCCGACCTGCAGAATTTCCGTTGCATACTGCTGCGTCAGTCCGTGCGGGCTCTCGATCATTGGCAATTTGTCGTCGATGGTAAGCGCATCATGGTGGGCGTCGAGGGGCCGCTCGTGATCAACGACATTGAGACCTGCGTTCGCTCAGCGCTCAGAGGTGCCGGGCTCTTTCAAGTGCCGCATTCGCTAGTAATGTCGTATCTTGAAAGCGGAGATCTGCAGGCCGTTCTCGAACCTTATTGCGAAGAGGTTCCCGGTCTTTCCCTTTACTATCCAAGCCGAAATCAGTCACTGCCAAAACTTCGCGCTTTTGTCGATTTCGCCACCCAGCGGATGCGAAGGGCATTCAAACCAGACGATTACCTGCCGAAGCCGATGGCCGGCTGAGGCCCCGGGCGTAATGGGATCTGATCGGCTCGGCATCCTCTGGCGTTGCCGGGTTGTAGACCACCATCGTCGTCGGTTCTGTCAGCCCTCTCATACGCCAAGTCATCCGCAACGCAACCCCCAAGCCAATCGGTTGCAGAAAAAACCGGTCATAGCGATGCAGCATGCTCCGCGATAAATTCTCTGAACCAAAGCTGGGCGGGATGAGCGTCACTGCGTCGATGCCAAATCAGGTCGAATACAACCTCGGGCAATGCCACCGGGGGCGGAAATAACACCAGCCGGCGGCCGGCCGGCGAGTAAAGGGCCACTCGCTTCATGACCGTGGCCGTCATTCTCGTTCGAGCTACGATGGCCGGCACCGCAAACATCTGCGGTAAAGTCAGCGCGATATTGCGCTTCTTGCGCTGTTGCGCCAGCGCCTGATCCACGATCCCGTACAGCTCGCCTTCGGGAGAAACGAGGACGTGAGGCAACTCCAAGTAGTTCTTCATGCTCATCCCGCGCCGAGCCGCCGGATGGCTACTGGCGACGATCGTGACGAATTCGTCTCGAAGTACAGGCCGCGTCAATATCCGACCGTCAGCATGTGTAGGTGGGACACCGATAGCCGCATCGATGACACCTGAATCCAACAAATCGACCGCATGATCTCGGTCGCTGAAAGCATGCACATTCAATGACACGCCTGGTGCCTGACGTTCAAGCGCCTGCATCAATGAAGGCAGCAAGACGAAGGCCGGATAGTCAGACAGCCCCAGCTTGAAAGTCATCGATGCCTTTTCGGGCACGAACTGGGGCTTCTTCACGAGCGTGGATTCGATCTGTCGCAAAGCTTCGGAGATCGGCTCGGACAGATCCCGTGCGCGTGCTGTTGGCAACAGGCCATCGGCGCTGCGCAAAAACAGCGGGTCACCGAAGAGCTTGCGCAACCTCGAAAGCGCCGCACTCATCGCTGGCTGACTCACGCCGACTTGGGTTGCAGCGCGAGTCACATTCCGCTCGCTCATCAAGGCGTCGAAAGCCACCAACAGGTTTAGATCGATGCCATGAAAATTCATACCGTGGATAAAGATATATACGATGTATTTGTTGGACAGATTCTACTGCCGTCCCCAAAATTTCACCATCGTCAGCAAACGGAAATGAAATTGGCAATGAACACCTCCAACACTGATCTCTCCGATCGCCTTCTCACTGAGCGTCAGGCGGTGGAGATTTTCTACCGCGCATTTACCGACAAGAACGCTGACCTCGTGGATAGGGTTCTTGCACCGGACTGGGACGACGTCCCGCTTGCTCCTGGCCAGAGCCCCGGCCCCGACGGCATCAAGCCCATCATCCGCATCGTCCTGCAGGCGTTCCCCGACGTCAGGATCACCATCCACGACATGGTCCAGGAGCCTGGCCGAATCGGTGTGCGCGCGGAGATCAGCGGCACGCATCAAGGTGAGCTCTTCGGTATCGCACCCACGGGAAAAAAGGTCAGCTTCCGCCTCCATGAGTTTCATACGCTCGCGGGCGATCGCATTGCCAAGACCTGGCACATGGAGGACTGGTTCGGTCTGTTCCTCCAACTCGGCCAGTTCCCACCTCAAGCCTGAACCCCTTCGGAGATATCCCGATGAAAGCAGCATTTATCAGCACCTTTGGTGCTCCCGACGTTTTCACTATCGGCGAACGTCCTCTGCGCGCACTCCGGCCCACCGAAGTCAGGGTGCGAGTCGAGGCTGCAGGCGTCAACCCGCTGGACCTGAAGATAATCGCCGGCTACATGCAGCAAGTCTTCCCGGTCGAACTTCCGTATGTGCCGGGCACGGACTTCGGCGGCGTCATTGAGGCCGTCGGCGCACAGGTGTCCAACGTGAAGCCTGGCGACCGCGTGGTCGGACGCACGGCGCCCAGCGAGGGAGGTGCCTTCGCTCACACCTTGATGATTTCCGGTGATGACGTGTGCCTCATCCCAGCAGAAATGAGCGTCGAACAGGCTGCGGCCCTGCCAACCGCTTTTGGCACGGCTCAGCAAGCGCTGTTTAACGTCGGCCAACTGCGGCGTGGGCAGCGCGTGCTGATCCACGCCGCAGCGGGGGGCGTCGGCAGCATGGCCGTCCAACTAGCCCACCAAGCGGGCGCCTATGTCGTCGCCACGGCGTCCGGCAAGAACGTCGATCTGGTCAAGAGCCTGGGCGCAGACGATGTCATCGACTACCGGATGCAGGACTTCGCGAAAACGCGCGACATCGACCTCGTAATTGACACTGTCGGCGGTGACACGCTGACCAAGTCCTGGCCCGTCTTGCGCGCGGGCGGCCGCATCGCAACGCTGGTTGAGTTCGGCATCAAACCGCAAAACGGAAACGCGGGCGATTTCGTGTTTTTCGAAAGCGCAACGCCTTTCCTGCCGCAGGCTACCCGCCTCTTCCAGACGGGGCAGTTGCAGATCATCACCGACTCGATCTTCCCGTTGGACGAGGCGCGCTCGGCGCTGGAGAAAGTGGCTACCGGACATGCACGCGGCAAGGTGCTCATCCGAGTGAGCAGTTGATCCGTGGAGAGCGTTGTGCTGCAAGGATTTCAGGTTGGCGCTGGGGGCGAAGAAAAAATACCATGCCACTTCGGAAGGACTCATCATGGCTGGTAGGGCCAGGCCCGGCACGTCAACTCGCAATTCCGCCCTGCCTTCCTCACGACCGCCGCTCGACGTCGCAGGCATGAAGAATCTTTGGGACATAATTCTGGCAGAAGGTCAGGTGAGCACGCGAGCTGGCGAGGACAAAGTCAAGGATGCTCTCACGGCTTATCGGGACGGCATCAAGTTCGTCTATGACAAAACCATGGAAGGGATCAACAGAGGCAAGACCCCAGATGAGTTGGTTCAGGAAGTAACACTACCAGCGCGACTAGCGCAACACCCCTATCTGCAAGAGTATTACGGCACTGTTGCCTGGTCAGTGCGCGGCATCTATTCGCAAAATGCTGGTTGGTTCGACGGCAACCCAACGCATATCTTCCCGCTGACAGAGAAGGAGCGAGCGGAAAAGTCGTTGCGCTGGCCGGTGGCGCAAAATAAGAATTGAGTCGTGGTACTGGGTCTCCACCCAAAAATACCAATGCCATGAAAAGTACCATCTAGCCCAAGAAGGGAACTTCTCTCTTGCCTGAGTCGGCGAGGGCGACGAGGGTGCGACGGTGGTCAGCCATCCGGCGACGTCTTTTGACTCAGGCGCGTGACGATCAAATTGAGGGCAGCATCCAGAATCTCGTCAGAGAGCTCGGGATCGTCGCTCAGCCGCGACAGCGTGAGTGCACCAACCATGGTCGACCAACTGGCCAACGCCGACCTGCGGCGCTCCTTCGCATTCCGACCGGCGGCCGTTTCGGAAAGCGTCTTGATCTGTTCACGCATCGCCTCCGTCATGGCCTGACGTCCTCCGTCAGGCCCGCGCACGAGTTCCGATCCAAGTGCGGCAAACATGCAGCCCTCGCGGCGCCGCTCCCGGTGCTCGGCCGAAAGATAGGCGGCGGCGTAAGTTGCGAGATCACTCTGTTCGGCGCTTTTGCGTTCGTCCGCCCGCTGTTGGGAGCTTGTCGCCAGTGCCTCGGCAACCAGCTCGTCCTTGTCGACGAAATGCCGATAAAACCCGCCATGTGTCATGCCAGCCGCCTGCATGACATCGGCAACCGACACCCCTTGCACACCCCGCTCACGGAAAAGTGGTGCAGCCACTTCTAGGATGCGGCGGCGATTCGCATCTTTCACCGCTTGGCTGTTTCGCATGATTCACTCCGACCTTGACATTTATTTAGATGATAACCATACTCCATATAGATGTCAATCATCATCTAAAAGGCAATTTCGCCATCACACTTTCAGGAGCATCCCATGTCCACTGCCCTCATTACTGGCGCGTCCGCCGGCATTGGTGCCGCTTACGCCAAGCGTCTCGCCGCCCGAGGCCACGACCTCGTACTCGTCGCCCGCAGCACCGAAAAACTCACCGCACTCGCGCTCGACTTGCAAACACGGCATGACATCAAGGTCGAAGCGATCACTTGCGATCTGTCCGATCCAGTTCAGTTGCAAGAGCTCGCGCGGCGCATCCGGATCGCCCCCCCTGCCGACATCCTCATCAACAACGCGGGCACAAATGTCCCGGGCGGCTTCGTCGACACCGCCGACGAAGATCTAGAGCGGCTGATCCGCCTGAACATGACGGCACCCACTCTTTTGGCCCATGCTGCTATTGCCGGTATGGCGTCGCGCGGTTCGGGCGCCATCGTCAACATCAGCTCGGTCATCGGCGTGGCCACCGAAATCACCTCTGGCATTTATGGCGCCACCAAGGCCTATCTGCTTACGTTGTCCCAGTCGTTGACGCATGAATTTGGGGCCGCGGGAGTGTACGTGCAGGCGGTTCTGCCGGGCGCGACACGTACCGATATCTGGCAGCATGCGGGGCTCGATATCAGCCAGATCAACGGCCTGATGGAGGTCGACGATCTCGTCGACGCGGCTTTGGTCGGCTTCGATCGCCGAGAGACAGTGACTATCCCGCCGTTGCCCGATGTGCATCAATGGGAAGCCTTCGAGACGGCCCGTTTGGCGATGCGCCCGAACTTCGCCAACAGCAAACCAGCAGCGCGCTACCGTGCGCCCTCTTGAGGACCGCTCGCCCGAGCAGCTTCGCTGTCCGAGCCACCACGTTCGAACAATCAACCACAGGGGCGGCAGCCGTGTTGCCGTTTCTGGTCAGGAGGCAAATCGCTTTCCCGATACCATGTCAGCTCTATTAAGCTAACGATGGTATCGGCGCTTTTTTCAATGGCACGCCTTCCTCATGCCATAAAAAATATCGTTGATAATGCGAGAGATATCGTTTTCCCACTCAGTCACCAATAAGAAGAAAAAGCTGTTTTAAGTCAAACGATTGAAGCAGCCACCTCCGTCGACACCACGAAAAATGCCATGGAGAGCCAATCGGCCTGCTCACCAGTGACTCAGGCGAACAGCGGCATCGACTGACCTCTGCAGACGTCCATTGAGTCGAAAAAGCTTGCTCCAGCCCAGCCATAACGATCTGACCCAGTCATCGCCCGGATTCTTTTCGTTTATTTCGTTTTTCGTTTATTTCGAATATACTGGCTCCTGAGATTGCTACACAGCCCAGGAATTAGCCATGACCACCATCACACAGACCAAGCTGACGCTGCCCGCCGAACGGGAAGTTCAGGCAGCCGTGCAGGGTCAACGCGCCTTGGCGGCCTACTTGGCAACGCGCTTCGAAACGCAACACATCCAGATCTTCGATGACCGAAACCAAGCTCACCAGGTGGAGTTGCCCACCTCTGCCCTGCGTTTGCTCGTCGATATCCTGGCTGAGTTAGCCGAGGGCAATGCCGTGAAAGTCATGCCCATCCATGCAGAGTTGACGACACAGGAAGCCGCAGACATGCTCAACGTCTCCCGCCCTCACTTGGTCAAGCTACTGGAGGATGGTGTGCTGCCGTTCCATCGAACGGGGAAACATCGCCGCGTGCGGTTCGCAGACCTGATGCAATACAAAGATGCACGCGACCGCGCCAGCGAAGACGCCATGGCAGAACTCGCACGTCAGGCACAGGAATCAGGCATGGGGTACGAATGAGGCACTCCCCCTTCACTGTCATCTTCGATGCCTGTGTTCTCTATCCCGCGCCGCTGCGCGACTTTCTGATGTGGCTAGGGTTGTCGGGACGGTTCCGTGCTCGCTGGAGTCGCGACATTCATGAGGAGTGGAAACGCAATTTGCTACTCAACAGGCCTGATCTGACACGTGCACAGGTCGATCGCACGTCAGACCTGATGGACCGCGCAATCCCCGATGGTTTGGTGGATGGGTATGAAGATATCATTGCAGGGTTGACTCTACCCGACGCCGACGATCGCCATGTTCTCGCTACGGCCATCCGCTGTGGTGCCAGCGTGATCGTGACCTTCAATCAACGGGATTTTCCAGCGGACGTACTCACTTCCTACGGAGTTGAATCTCAACATCCCGACGAGTTTGTGGAGAATCTCTTTGACCTTGATGCAGCAGCGGTGGTAGCCGCCGCGCAGCGACAGCGAGCGCAACTCAAGAATCCGCCTATCGACGTCGACCGCTATCTGGAGATCCTATTTCGGCAAGGACTGGTTCAGACGACCAAAGCCTTAGCGACCTATTGTTCCATTCTCTAACATCACAGCCCAACGCTGCCTATCAGGCGCCTGCCGTAGCCGAAGAATGGAAAACCTTTGGAGAGAATTGAGTTGGCTATTGATTGGACAAATGCCTCTGAAGGCATCGAAGTGGCGGTGGCAGCAACGGCTCAGGAATTTATTGACGCTCTTCGGCCATCCAATTCCCATTGGTGGGAAGGTGCATCTTGTCCGTGGGTTTTTCGGGGCCACGCATACGAGGAGTGGCAGTTATTACCTTCGGCTTGGCGCCCATCGAATACCATCTTGAACAACAGTATTACTGAAGCAACGCGCCGCTTTGGCGCTGTGCAGCCGACGCAAAATCTCAACTGGTTTTGGCATCCCAACTACTGGTCTGGTTCCGCTGCATTTGGCCCACGCGATGCCGAGCTTAGTAGGCTCTTAACAATCCAAACCACTGCCGAGTATTTGCCGGTGTGGGACTTCATCAGCAGATGTGATGAACTGGGAATGCCGGTACCGATGACAAATCTCGGACCGGATCCAACTACCAATCCAGATTGGTTGGCGGATCCTCACAATCCGATATTTGGCGACGAATTCTTGCGCTTCTCAGATTTGCCGGCTGCCTTGGCTCTCGCACAGCATCATGGGATACCTACGCGCCTTCTTGATTGGACACGAGATCCGATGGCCGCCGCATTCTTTGCCGTCGAGCCATTGCGGGTTGCAAACGCTGGAGCACATCTGGTCGTTTGGGCATTGCACAAGAGCCATGCACAGAGAGTTTCTGTCGAAGGAGTCAGCTTCCCCAATGCACCAAATGGCGCCCCACGATTTGATCCCACCATCGCAGTCGTCAGGCCATCTACTCGGGACAACCCGTTCTTAGCTGCTCAGGCTGGGCTGTTCACGACCATTAGCAGGTCTGGCATTTATTTTATGAAATCGGGTGGTAAACGGCCTAGCATTGCGGAGTTTGTTTCTGAGGCCAACCCAGGCGTCACGGTACTTAGGAAGCTTAGATTGGCACATGAGCATTTAGCCGACTTAATAGAGATTCTTCGCCGTGAGAATATTTCCCGATCTGCACTCATGCCCACCATGGATAACGTGGCGCAAGATGTTCGAACGAAATGGACACAGCAAGAAATGATGGATTGAACCATCGCGCGCCGTGAAACAAGAAGTCAATGCTAAAGTGGGTCTCGATACCATGTTGGGATTGTGCCCCAATGCATGGTATCGGCGTTTTTCCCTTGGTGCACCCTCTAGGTACCATGAAAAAACCATTGATGATGTGGGAGATACAGTTATTGAAATTAAATTTTCACATTTAAATCAATAACTGATACACAACCCTCACTCCCACTCGATCGTCGCAGGCGGCTTGCTCGACACGTCGTACACGACCCGATTCAAGCCACGGACTTCATTAATGATCCGCGACGAAACCTTGGCCAGCAACGCATGCGGCAGCGGTGCCCAGTCGGCGGTCATGAAGTCGAACGTCTGTACCGCACGCAGTGCGACAACGTATTCGTAGGTACGGCCATCGCCCATTACGCCTACCGATTTCACCGGCAGGAACACCGCAAAGGCTTGCGAGGTCAGGTCGTACCAGCTCTTGCCGCTGGTCTCGTCGATCGTGCTGCGCAGTTCTTCGATGAAGATCGCATCGGCACGGCGCAGCAGGTCTGCGTATTCTTGCTTGACCTCACCGAGGATGCGCACGCCCAGACCAGGACCCGGGAACGGATGGCGGTAGACCATCTCCGGCGGCAGGCCGAGGGCCACGCCGAGTTCGCGGACTTCGTCCTTGAACAGTTCGCGCAAGGGTTCGAGCAACTGCAGATTCAGCGTATCAGGCAGGCCGCCCACGTTATGGTGCGACTTGATCGAGGTCGCCTTGCCAGTCTTGGCGCCAGCCGATTCGATCACGTCGGGATAGATGGTGCCTTGCGCCAGCCATTTGGCGCTCTTGAGCTTTGCGGCCTCGGCTTGGAACACCTCGACGAATTCGCGGCCGATGATTTTGCGTTTGGCTTCGGGGTCGGCTTGGCCGGCCAGTTTGCCCATGAACTGTTCGGTGGCGTCGATGTGAACGATTTTCACGCCCATGTTGTCGGCAAAGGTCTTCATGACCTGTTTGCCTTCGTCCAGACGCAACAGGCCGTGATCGACGAAGACGCAGGTCAGCTGGTCGCCGATGGCTTTGTGAATCAGGGCAGCAGCCACCGAGGAATCCACTCCACCCGACAGGCCCAGGATGACTTCATCGCTGCCGACTTGTTCGCGAATACGCGCAACAGCCTCGGCGACGTAGTCGGGCATGTTCCAGTCGCCCTTGCAACCGCAGATGTCGTTCACAAAGCGGGCCAGCATGGCCTTGCCCTGAATGGTGTGGGTCACCTCAGGATGAAACTGCACAGCGTAGAACTTGCGGTCCTCGTCGGCCATGCCAGCAATAGGACACGACGGTGTCGAGGCCATCAGCTTGAAGCCCGGGGGCAGCTCGGTGACCTTGTCACCGTGGCTCATCCAGACCTTGAGCATGCCGTGGCCTTCGGGCGTGGTGAAGTCGGCCAGGTCATTTAGCAGTTGTGTATGGCCGTGAGCACGGACCTCGGCATAGCCGAATTCACGATGGTCGGAAAAGCTGACTTTGCCGCCTAGTTGCATGGCCATGGACTGCATGCCGTAGCAAATGCCCAGCACCGGCAGGCCCAACTCGAAGACGGCCGAAGGAACGGTCAACGATCCCTCGTCGTAGGCCGAAGCGTGGCTGCCCGACAGGATGATGCCTTTCAAGCCCTGTGCAGCCTGCTCGCGCACAAAGGCGTCGTCAACATCGCCAGGATGGATTTCGGAATAAACACCTGCCTCGCGAACGCGGCGGGCGATCAATTGGGTGACTTGCGAACCGTAGTCAAGAATAAGGATGCGCTGGTGCATGGAGACTCTGCCGGTTGGAAATAAAAGCGCACCGGCCAGAACCGCGGGAGTTCTGCCGGTGCGCGATGCATTGCATTGTACTGACTCGATCAGTCGGCGCGGTAGTTGGGGGCCTCTTTGGTGATCTGCACGTCATGGACGTGGGATTCACGTACCCCAGCCGAGGTGATCTCGACGAATTGCGTTTTGGTGCGCATGTCGTCGATGGTGGCGCAACCGCAATAGCCCATCGAGGCGCGAATACCACCCACCAATTGGTAGATGATGGCCAGGACGCTGCCCTTGTAGGGGACGCGGCCTTCGATGCCTTCGGGGACGAGCTTGTCGGCGTTGTTGGCCGGATCCTGGAAATAGCGATCGGCCGAGCCATCGGACATGGCGCCCAGGCTGCCCATGCCGCGGTACGACTTGTACGAACGGCCTTGGAACAGGACGACTTCGCCGGGGGCTTCTTCGGTGCCGGCGAACATGCCGCCCATCATGCAGGCGAATGCGCCAGCAGACAGGGCCTTGGCGATGTCGCCCGAATAACGAATGCCGCCGTCGGCGATCAAGGGCACGCCGGTGCCTTCGAGGGCCTTGGCCACATCGGCGATGGCGGTGATTTGCGGCACGCCTACGCCTGCGACGATACGCGTGGTGCAGATGGAGCCCGGACCGATACCGACCTTGACGCCGTCAGCGCCATGCTCGACCAGCGCGCGCGCAGCGGCAGCGGTGGCGATGTTGCCGCCGATGACTTCGACTTTGGGGAAGTTTTCCTTGACCCAGCGGACACGCTCCAACACGCCCCGCGAGTGGCCGTGCGCGGTGTCGACGATGATGACGTCAACGCCAGCGGCGGCAAGCTTTGCGACGCGCTCTTCGGTGCCATCGCCCACGCCGACCGCAGCGCCTACACGCAACTGACCTTGGGCGTCTTTGTTGGCAACCGGGTGCTCGGTGTTTTTGACGATGTCTTTAACGGTAGCCAAGCCACGCAGTTCAAAGGCGTCGTTGATGATCAAGACACGCTCGAGACGATGCTTGTGCATCAGGGCCTGTGCTTCGTCCAGCGTGGCGCCCTCTTGCATGGTCACCAAGCGTTCCCGCGGCGTCATGATGTTGCGCAGCGGCTGATCCAGGCGGTCTTCGAAACGCAGGTCACGGTTGGTGACGATGCCGACGAGTTTTTTGCCCTCGACGACGGGCAGGCCCGAGATGCCGTGCTGACGTTGCAGACTGATGGCATCACGCACTTTCATGTCGGGCGTGACCGTCACGGGATCAATGACGATACCGAACTCGTGGCGTTTGACGCGCGCGACTTCTTTGGCTTGTTCGTCAGCGGACAGGTTTTTGTGAATGATCCCGATACCGCCCTCTTGAGCCATGGCGATGGCAAGACGGGATTCGGTCACTGTGTCCATGGCAGCGGACACGAGCGGGATATTCAGGGTGATGTTGCGAGTAAGGCGGGTGGCCAGAGAGGTGTCGCGCGGCAACACCTCGGAATACGCAGGCACCAACAACACATCGTCGAAGGTGAGCGCTTTTTGGACGAGACGCATGGGGGACTCCGGGCGCAAAGCAAGATTATACGCGCTAGAGAGATTATTACTAGGGGGTTTCCCTAGTCGTTAACGTAAATTTCTAGTTGCAATATTTAACCCGGGTAATATTGAATTTTAATTTTACCCGGCCAATAATGGGATCACCGGACGGAAAAGGAGAACCTATGAATACGGTAACCAACGCTGTGGCCGATACTGTGGCAACCTGCACCGCCTTTGATGGCCATCGGCGCATTGCGTCGGGCGCCCTGCCCGAGGTCGCAATAGCCGTACGCCGCGCCCACGATGCGCAGGCCACGGGCCCTGTACTGATCTACGACGATGCAACAGGGCAGATCGTAGACTTAGATTTGCGTAGCAGCCCTGTCGAATTCACGACGCAGGGGGCTGCTGCCTGCCCGCAGGCGGAATCATCGCCTGTCGGTGCGGCGGACATACCAGCGGCACGCGGACGCGGGCGGCCAAAACTCGGGGTCGTATCCAGAGAAATCACGTTGTTGCCGCGTCACTGGGAATGGCTCGCCCAGCAGCCGGGCGGCACGTCCGTGGCGCTGCGCAAACTGGTGGACCAGGCGCGCCATGCCGACGGCGGTGCTACGCAGCAACGTCAGCAACAAGAGGCAGCCTACCGTTTCATGTCGTCGATGGCTGGCAACCTGCCGGGCTTCGAAGAGGCCACACGGGCATTATTTGCCCATGACCAGGCGCAGTTCATGCAACACGCGTCCACTTGGCCCGCCGATGTACAAGAGTACGCGACGCAGATGGCGTTTGGCGTTAAAGCACATTGACGGATGCTGGCACGGGCAGCACGTTACTGGCGCGGATGATCTCTGCGGTATAGCTCCCATTCCTCGATCGTTGTTCCGTCTGGCAGTGTGCACATTCCCACTTGTCCGCCCTGCCGGTCTTCAATGGTGAGCTTGCCGCCGAGTTTGGCGCAATAAACCGAGGCAGGGTTCGCCATGCCTACAGGTGCTGGATCGCGATCCGGGCTAGAACAACCTGCCGCGATAAGTGCAGCCGCGGCGATTCCGATCTTTTTCATTAGGCCTCCTGATCTGAATGGCGGAGTGTAATCGTTCAGACCGACAGCCTTTATCAGCCTTTATAAACGCGCGCTCGCCGTGGCCCCCATCGTACCGGATACCGAAAAGCATGCCGTCAACGGGGATATAAGGAGAAATCATAAAAACTACCCCGAATATCGCATTCGGGAATTTACTTATGTCATTTAATTATTTGTACGGCGCATACTACTAGCCCCAGAATTCTGTTTTGACATAAAGCAAGACGATGGAATTACGACAACTGGAGGCTTTCGCAGCCGTCATGTCGACCGGTAGCGTGACCGCTGCCGGGCGTTTGCTCGGCCGTTCTCAGCCGGTCATCACGCGTTCGATCCAAGAGCTCGAGGCCGAAATCGGCTATGCGCTCTTTGCCCGCAATGGTCCGCGCGTAACCCCGACCGAGCAGGGATTCTTGCTGTATGACGATGTGGAACGTGCGCTAGTGGGCTTGAAACAGATCCGCCAACGCGCAGAGGAAATTGCCCGCGGCGATGATCGCCCTCTACGTTTGGCGGCGACCTCTGCCCTGGCGACAGGCCTGTTGCCAGCGGCGTTGAAATCCATCGAAGGCCGCATTGCGAACGCCAATATTCATTTGCGCAGCATGTCGCCCGAACGCGTGCTGCACGATGTGTTGACCGGCGCAGCGCAACTCGGCGCGACCAGTTTGCCGTTGGAACATCGAGGCTTGACCGTGCATTGGATTGGCCAAGCCCCCTGCATCGTCGCCCTGCCGGCGAACGATCCGCTGGCTGCGCAACCCTCTCTATCCATTGATGACCTGATCGGCCGGCGCCTGATCACCATGGCCAATCCATACCGCCTGCGCCGGCGTCTGGATCAGGCCTTGGCAAACCAAGGGAGCAAGGCCCCCGGCCTGATCGAAACCAACTCGTCCGTCAACGCGCTGGCCGCCGTACGCGCCGGCCTCGGTCTGGCGGTGCTGGAGCCCATCACTGTCTACGGCCTGCCCGTTGATGGCGTGGCGATCCGGACGCTGGATATCGACATCCCATTTTTCTTTGGCGTGATCACGCCGCAATCGCAGCCCTCCCTGCCCGCAGTGCAGGCAGTTGCCGATGCCCTCGCCGAAACCGCCGCGCAGCTATTGCCCGGTTTTGTGCGTCACGAGGCTAGCGAGCACGGCGCATTGCTGCACTCGATCTACGGCGAAACCACTCCTGTTATGGATTCTTCTGCATCATGACTCTCTCTGTCGACAGCCCGAAGCCGGGCCTCGCCGCATTGGAGGCGCGTCTGCGCCAAGACCTGGCCTGGTTAGAGCTGCCTGCCAAGCGTTGGATGCCAGCGCGCACCATCGACGGCCAATCCGTGTTGGACGTGGCGATCATCGGTGGCGGGATGGCGGGTATGGCTGCATCGGCGGCTTTGAATCATGTGGGAATCGACGCACCGATTTTTGATCGCGCACCCGAAGGATACGAAGGCCCCTGGGCAACCACCGCGCGTATGGAAACGCTGCGGTCCCCCAAACAACTCACCGGCCCCGCGCTCGGCTTGCCCGCGCTGACGTTCCGCGCCTGGTTCGAGGCCCAGTTCGGCGCCGAGGCCTGGGAGGCCCTGGATAAGATCCCCCGCCTGCAATGGATGGATTATCTGCGTTGGTACCGTCGCGTGCTGGGACTGGATATCCGCAATCAGCATCAAGTACAGGCCGTGCGTCCCCGCGCGGATGGTGTGGTGCAATTGGACATCGCCTCGCCTGCTGGATCACAAACCGTATTGGCCCGCCGTGTCGTGCTGGCAACCGGCCGCGATGGCCTGGGCGGGGCGTATGTCCCGGCCTTTGCTCACAAACTGCCGCGTCACCGTTGGGCGCACTCCTCTGATACGACCGACTACGCCGCACTGGCTGGCAAGCGCGTCGGCGTGATCGGCGCGGGCGCCTCGGCCATGGATAGCGCCGCGACTGCCCTGGAGGCCGGCGCGGCCAGCGTAGATCTGTTGATTCGCCGCGATGACATTCCGCGCGTCAACAAGGGCAAGGGCTCCGGCAATGCCGGCCTGGTCCACGGACACCTGAGTTTGCCCGACGAATGGAAATGGCGGATCCGCCACTACATCAATATGCAGCAAGTGCCACCGCCTCGCGGCAGCACACTGCGTGTCTCGCGTCATCCGAATGCCCGTTTCAATCTGAGCTGTCCGATTCTGGACGTCGCGATGGTCGGCGACGAGATCCATGTCACCACCCCCAAAGGCGTGTTCGTACTGGACTTCCTCGTATTCTCGACGGGCTTTCGTATCGACTGGACCGTACGTCCGGAATTCGCTGCATTGGCGCCGCATGTCCGCGCCTGGGGCGATCGCTACACGCCTGCAGCGGGGCAAGAGGATCAGGAACTCACCGACTCCCCCGACTTGGGCGCGGCATTCGAGTTGCAAGAAAAAACGCCCGGCTGCTGTCCCGGCCTGGATCGCGTGCATTGCTTCTCATACCCCGCCGCGTTGACCCACGGCACCGTATCGGGCGATATCCCTGCCATCAGCGACGGCGCCAAACGTCTCGCACAAGGCATGGCGGGACTGTTTTATCGCGAAGACGTCGAGACGCACTACGCCAATATGCAGGCCTACGCCGAGCCTGAAGTCTTTGGCGACGAATGGATTCCTGCCGAGGGCGTACAGGAGCCGGTTCAATGATAGTCTGGCTTTTTCGCCGCCTGGCCCAGGCGCTGGTGGTCGTGCTGTTGATGACGTTGATCGTCTTTGTCGGCTTGCATGCCATCGGTAACCCGATCGATATCCTGATTGGCCAGGATGTCGATCAGGTCGAGCGCGCGCGCATCATTGCGCAGATGGGTCTGGACCAGCCCTTGTGGCGTCAGTATCTGAGCTTTTTGAATGGCGCGCTGCATGGCAATCTGGGCAATAGCTTTGTCTATAACATCCCGGCCATTGAGTTGATTCTGGATCGTATGCCGGCGACCTTGGAGCTGGCATTTGCGGCGCTCTTTCTCGCTGTCGTGATCGGCGTTCCGCTCGGTTTATTCGCAGGGCTGTACCCCGACAACCCGATCTCGCGTTTCCTGATGGCAGGCAGCATCGTCGGATTTTCCTTGCCGACGTTCTGGGTTGGTTTGATGCTGATCATGGCGTTCAGCGTATCGCTGGGCTGGCTGCCAGCGAGCGGTCGCGGCACGACAGTAGAGTTCCTGGGCGCGCAGTGGTCGTGGCTCACTGCCGACGGACTGCGCCATCTGATTCTGCCCGCAATCAATCTGTCGTTGTTCAAGATCTCGCTCGTCATTCGACTGACACGTGCCGGGGTACGCGAGGTGCTGCCGCTGGACCACGTAAAATTCGCGCGCGCCAAAGGCCTGTCGCCCGTCCGCGTGGTCTGTGTGCACGTGTTGCGCAATACGCTTATCCCCCTGGTTACCGTGCTGGGCCTGGAGCTCGGCTCGACCATCGCATTCGCCGTCGTGACGGAAAGTATTTTCTCGTGGCCCGGCGCTGGAAAACTGATTCTGGACAGCATCAATGCATTGGATCGACCCGTCATCGTGTCGTATCTGGTCGTGATTGTCTGCCTGTTTGTCACCTTGAATCTGATCGTCGATATTTTGTACAAGCTGTTGGATCCTCGAGTTCGCCTCGATGCGGAGGCTGCGCAATGAGCACGGCTATCGCTCCCTTGCGTCAAGAATCGCCATGGCGCCGCAATCTGGCAGAGTTTTTCTCGTCCAAGATCGCGGTATTCGGCCTGGTCGTTGCGACCCTGCTGATCCTGGCCGCGATCCTGGCCCCGTGGATTACCCCGCAAGACCCCTACGATCTGCTGCAACTCGACGTGCTGGACGCACGCCTGCCGCCCGGCTCGGAAAACGGCATGGGCACCTTTACCTATTGGCTGGGTACGGATGGCCAAGGCCGGGATTTGTATTCCGGCATTTTGTACGGACTGCGCATCAGTCTGATGGTGGGCATAGGCTCGGCATTGATTGCCGGCGTCCTGGGCACGCTGCTCGGCCTGCTGGCTGCGTACGCGGGCGGGCGCGTCGATGCGCTGATCATGCGTGTCGTCGATCTGCTGCTGTCGTTCCCCTCGATCCTGGTGGCCATGATGATCCTGGCCTATCTGGGTAAAGGCGTCAGCAACGTGGTGTTGACGCTCGTGATCCTGGAATGGGCCTACTATGCGCGCACCGCGCGCGGGCAAGCGCTGGTCGAGNGCCGCCGCGAATACGTCGAGGCGGCGCGTTGCCTGGACATCCCGAGCTGGCGCATCATGATCAAACACATCCTGCCCAATTGCCTGCCGCCATTGATTGTGATCGGTACCCTGCAAATCGCGCGCGCCATCACGCTGGAGGCCACGCTCAGTTTTCTGGGCCTGGGCGTTCCCGTGACGGAACCCTCGCTGGGGCTGTTGATCTCGAATGGTTTCCAATACATGCTGTCCGGCGACTATTGGATCAGCTTTTATCCCGGCATTGCCCTGCTGATCACTATCGTGGCCATCAACCTGGTCGGTGACCGCCTGCGCGATGTATTGAATCCGAGGACGCACAAATGATGGCGGCACACCACTCTGCTGGTGGCCCGGCCACCTTGGAAGTGCGCGATCTGCGCACGCACTTTTTCACCCGCGCAGGTGTTTTGCCTGCAGTCGATGGCGTCTCGTTCAAACTGGAACGAGGCCGCATTCTCGGCCTGGTCGGTGAATCGGGATCGGGCAAGTCCGTGACGGGCTTTTCGATCATGGGACTGGTGGACGCGCCCGGCCGCATCGTGGGCGGCGAGATTTTGTTCCAGGGGCGTGACCTGACCCAACTGCCTCCGCGCGAGTTGCGCAAGCTGCAGGGCAATCGCATCGCGATGATTTTTCAAGATCCGATGATGACGCTCAATCCGGTCCTGCGAGTCGATGCGCAAATGATCGAAGCGGTACGCGCCCACAACAATATGTCCAAGGCGCAGGCGCGGGAATTGGCGCGCGACACCCTAGGCATGATGGGGATCCCCAGCCCGGAAGAGCGCCTGCGAGCTTATCCGCATCAGTTGTCTGGTGGCATGCGCCAACGCGTTGCCATCGCCATTGCGTTGTTGCATCGTCCTGACCTGATCATTGCGGACGAGCCCACCACCGCGCTCGACGTCACCATTCAGGCGCAGATCCTGTCAGAGGTGCAAAAGCTGGCGCGCCTGCATGGCACCAGCCTGATCTGGATTACGCATGATTTATCAGTCGTCGCCGGCCTGGCCGATGAGGTCGCGGTCATGTATGCCGGGCGCATTGTCGAACACGGACGTGTCGACGATGTGCTTGACGCTCCGCTGCATCCCTATACCGCAGGATTGATCGGCAGTTTGCCGGGTAACAATCTGCGTGGCCAACGGTTGCGTCAGATCCCCGGCATGACGCCGAATCTACTGGACCTGCCCTCAGGCTGTGCATTCGCGGCCCGCTGTCCGCGCGCCGGCTCGGCCTGTAGTGAACGCCCTGATTTGACTCAACCCGTTTCGGAACGCCTGGTGCGCTGCTTTTACCCGACCCTCACCGCTGCGGAGGTCGCATGAATACGGCACCCACCGCACAAACGCCGATGATTGAACTGCGCCAGGTCAGCAAACGCTTTGGCGAACGCAAGATCGGTAAAGCCGAACGCGTACTGCAAAAGCTGCGCCTATCGCGCCCACCGTCGATCACTCACGCCGTCGATGGCGTCGATCTGATCGTGCGTCCCGGCGAAGTCGTCGGTCTGGTTGGCGAGTCCGGCTGCGGTAAATCCACGCTGGGCCGCATGGCGGCTGGGCTGATGCCACCCACCGCAGGCGAAGTCTGGTTTGATGGCATGCCGCGCCAGCAGATGGATGCACAACAGGCCCACCGCGCGCGCCTGAAAGCTCAACTGATTTTTCAGGATCCGTATGCCAGCCTGAACCCGCGTCTGCGCGTGGACCAGATTGTCGGCGAGGCGGCCCTGATTCACGGGCTGACCACCCGTGCAGAGATGGACGATTATGTCAGCGCGCAAATGCAGCGTGCCGGGCTGGACCCCGCGTTGCGTCAACGCTATCCGCACCAATTCAGCGGCGGTCAACGCCAACGCATCGGCATTGCTCGCGCGCTAGCCGTGCAGCCCTCGATGTTGATCTGCGACGAAGCCGTCGCAGCGCTGGATGTTTCGATCCAGGCACAGATCCTGAACCTGTTCATGGATCTGCGTGAAGAACTCAACCTGACCTATCTATTCATCAGCCACGATCTGGGTGTAGTGGAACATCTGTCCGATCGTGTCGTCATCATGTACCTGGGACGCGTCGTCGAAAGCGCACCCGCCGAAGACGTCTTTCGCCGCGCGAACCATCCCTACACCCAGGCGCTGTTGGCTGAAATCCCGCGCATGAACGCGCGCCATAAAACCTTTACCGCCATCCAGGGTGAAATTCCCAGCCCGTTGAATCCGCCCACCGGCTGCCATTTTCATCCGCGATGTCCGCACGCGATGCCCCGCTGCAAAACCGAAGTCCCGACGCTCAAAGGCATTGCCATCAACCATATGAGCGCCTGTCACTTGAACGACGGCAAATAATCATCTCGTCAGCCATTGGCTCACCATTACTAAACGGAACTCGAACCATGAAGCGTCTGATCCTGACCACGTTAACCTCTGCTCTCATGGGCCTCTCAGCCGGCGCCATGGCCGAAGACCTGAGCATCGGCTTTGCCGATCCCTTGTCCTCGCTCGACCCGCAGCTCAACAACCATGCGGGCGACCGCTCGGTGGCGCTGCATTTCTGGGATCTGCTGGTCGAAAACAAGTGGAACAAGCTGCAGCCCGGCCTGGCGCTGAGCTGGAAGCCGCTCGACGACAAGACCTGGGAATTCAAGCTGCGTCCTAACGTGAAATGGCAAGACGGCCAGCCGTTTACCGCTGACGACCTGATTTATTCGTACACGCGTGCACGCAATGTGCCCGGCAGCGTTGCGACCTATGCCGGTTACCTGCGCACCATTGAGTCTATGGAGGCTCCCGACCCCTTGACGTTCATCGTCAAGACGAAAGCGCCGAACCCGGACCTGCCGCTGAATCTGGCATCGATCCACGTCGTCAGCAAACACGTCGGCGAAAAGTCTGCGACCGAGGACTACAACTCGGGTAAAGCCATGGTCGGTACCGGCCCGTACAAATTCGTCTCGTACACGCCAGGTGATCGCGTCATCATGAAACGCAACGATGGCTATTGGGGCGAAAAACAGGTCTGGGAAAACGTCAACTACCGCTACATCAACAACGCCGCCTCGCGTACCGCTGCCCTGTTGGCGGGTGACGTGGACGTGATCGATAAAGTCTCGGTGTCGGACCTGGCCAAGTTGAAGCAAGCCCCCAACGTCAGCGTCTATCCGTATGACGGTCTGCGTGTCATGCTGTTGCAGCCGAGTTTCAACTCGGCGGCGAACCCGTACATTACCGACAACGCCGGTAAGCCTCTGCCGAAAAACCCGCTGCTGGACGTCAAAGTCCGCGAGGCGCTGAATCTGGCGATCAATCGCAAGGCCATCGTCGATCGCATCTTGCAGGATGCGGCAACCGAAGCCAACCAATGGATGCCGAAGGACACCTTTGGCTATAACCCCGACGTCAAAGACATTCCGTACGACGCGAAGAAAGCCAAGGAACTGCTGGCCGAGGCGGGTTATCCGGACGGTTTCAACCTGACGATGCACGTGCCGAACGACCGCTATCCGCAAGGACCGGAAACGGCCCAGGCGGTGGCTCAATTCTGGACCCGCATCGGCGTCAAGACCAAGGTCGAAGTCATGCCTTGGGCCGTCTATTCGAGCCGCGCTCGCAAGAACGAATACGCCATGACCATGCTGGCCTGGGGCAACGGTACCGGCGAAGCCAGCTACGCCCTGGTCAACATCCTGGCTACCGTGTCGCCCGAGAAAGGCCTGGGGGCCTCGAACTGGGGTTACTACAGCAATCCCAAGGTCGACGCGGAACTGGTCAAGGCCACTTCGGAATTTGATGTCGCCAAACGCGAAGCCATCCTGCGCGACTCGGTCAAGATTGTGTCCGAAGACGTGGGCATCATTCCGCTGTACCACTACAAGAACATCTGGGCCACGCGTAAAGGCCTGAAGGTCACGCCGATGACCAGCGATCGCACCGCTGCGCAGATGGTCACCAAGGTCGATGCGAAATGAGCCGAGCGACGCTTAGCATCTCTCCTGTCGATGACCTGATCGATGTGCCGCGTCAGATTCGTGTAGAACATCTGACGCCGGGACAGGTGATCGAAATATCGACGCGTACCGTTCGGGACGCTGTGGTCTGGACCAGCCAGGCGCAATTTCGCGCTGACGAAAGCGGCATCGTCGATCTGACGCGTGACGCGCCGGTGGCAGGCTCGGCCGGCTATGACGAGGTCAGCCCGATGGGATTGATCTGGTCTCAAGTTCCAGAGAGCGCGAGCCGTAATGTGTTCAATACGCCAGTGATCGAGCCTTTGGTGACGCGGGTCAGCGTGCGCGGAACAGACGTCAGTCTCGATGGGGAACTGGAGCAACGCCCGGCCGCCGATGGCGTGACTCGCCGTGAGGTGCGCGAGGACGGGCTGGTCGGCGTGCTGTATTTGCCACCTGGTCCCGGACCTCACCCCGCCGTCATGATTCTGAATGGCTCGGGCGGCGGCTTCAATGAGCCGCGGGCAGCGCTGTATGCGTCACGTGGCTATGCAGCGCTGTCGTTGGCGTATTTCAAAGCGCCTGGCCTGTCGGACTATATTTCGAACACGCCGCTCGAATATTTCCAGGCCGGCCTGGACTGGATCCGCCGCGAGCTCAAACCTGCCCATGATTTTGTCGCCATCAGCGGCCAGTCGCGTGGCGGCGAACTCGTACTGCTACTGGGCGCCGCGTTCCCCGAGGCCGTCTCGGCGGTCGTGGCCTATGTGCCGGGCGCTGTCGTACACAGTGGCCAGAATGCCTGCGACCCGAAAATCGGCCGCGAAGGCCCGACCTGGCTGCTGGGCGGCAAGCCCGTGCCCCATGTCTGGGAAGGCAATCGCACCGCGACCTGGGCGCCCTTTGACGAAGGCCCCGCCCCTCATCGTCATGAAAAGGCCATACTGACCGCCTTGCAAGACCCGGAGGCCGTGGCACGCGCACGCATTCCGGTCGAGCGCATCCAAGGCCCTGTCATGCTGCTGTCGGGTACAGAAGATGGCTCTTGGCCATCGACGCTTTACTCCCGCATGGTGCGCGATTCGCTACGCGAGGCCAATCATCCTTATCCCGTGCAGTGGCTGGACTACGAGGGCGGCGGTCACACAATCCTGTTCCCGTATGTCCCCACGACGCAGCTGATTTATGCGCACCCCGTCTCGGGCCGCATCAGCACCAGTGGCGGCAGCCCTGGCCCGAACGCGCGCGCCGACGCCGAATCATGGCCCGGCGTGCTGGCGTTCCTGCGCGACGCGGTCGCAGCTCGCGCCAGCGGTAACGCCAGTAAGACTAGCGCCAAAGCCGCACCAGCGATCAAGGACGCTGGCGCAGTCGCCGCCGCCATCGACGCTGCCCTTGCGGCGAAAAAGTAATTCCAGGAGGTCGACACATGGAAACACAAGCATCTAAAACCTACGATCCCGCCAATGATCTGGTGGATCGCCTGGCTGGCCTGACCCCGGGCAGCAAAACCTACGAAACCCGCCATCAACGGGCCAAGGTCGCCGCCGCAACTCAGGGTAGTTACGACATCTTGTTCGCCCCTGAATTACCGGGCCTGTCGCTCGTCGAGCGCCTCTTGGTCGCACTCTATGCCAGCCGTCTGACGCCCTCGGCCGAGCTCGCTGCACATTACCGTGCACAGCTGCGGGCAGCAGGCGCCGAGAGCTCGCTGATCGACCTGGCCGAACAAGGCGAGCCTGGCAAAGCGCCCACGCCGCGCCTGGCTGCCATATTGACCTTTACCCGCAAGCTAATCGAAAAGCCCGTCGAGGGTGACCGCGAGGCTCTGCTGACGCTGCCGCAAGCCGGCCTGTCAACGCCCGAAGTCGTCACGCTGTCGCAGTTGATCGCCTTTCTGTCATACCAAGTGCGCCTGGTCGCCGGTCTGAAAGCCATGAAAGCCCTGGAGGAATCCGCATGAGCCGCATCATCAAATCGCACGGTTTCACCAACGAGACCCTGGGCTGGGATGCGTGGCTGGACGTCGTCAACGTCGAGACCGCGACCCCCGAACAAATCGCCGTCCTCGAGGAAAGCCATCCCCAGGCCAAGGTCTCGGACTACTACCTATTCCTGATCCATCAACCCGAAATCCTGCGCCAACGCTCTGCGGCGTTCAACGCCATCATGTACGCGCCCGGCGGTATGCCGCGCGCGGAACGCGAGCTGGGTGCCACCGTAGTCTCGCGCATCAATGGCTGCGTATATTGCGCATCGGTGCACGCCCAGCGCTACACGCAGTTGGCCAAACAAGACGCCGTCATCGAGCAAGTTTTCGAAAATCCGCATACCGCCGGCACCACGCCGCGCGAGCAGGCCATTACGAAGTTCTCGATCGACCTTACCGAGCGGCCCGCAGATATCTCTGCAGCCGATATCAAGGCGCTGAAAGACGCAGGGTTGAACGATGCAGACGTGCTGGATTTGCTGCATTCGGACGCGATTTTTGCTTGGGCGAATCGGTTGATGTTGAATCTGGGCGAACCGGTGTTCCCGGCGCAGTGAGAC
Organism: Bordetella muralis; assembly: GCF_965139205.1. Lineage (GTDB taxonomy): Bacteria > Pseudomonadota > Gammaproteobacteria > Burkholderiales > Burkholderiaceae_B > Bordetella_A > Bordetella_A muralis. The sequence continues at coordinate 117,654 of NZ_CBCSIU010000008.1, read as the reverse complement.
AGGCTTTCGTACGATGAATGAGGAATGCGGCACCTCCTGGTGTGCCGCATTTTCATTTTTGCAGTCAGCATTAGGCAATCCTGCGCATGCCGGTCCGGCTGGGGAGGGATCCGAAGTAGCCGAAGATTTTGAAGATTTTGTCACCGCATAGGCCATCGCCAATTTGATACGGGAGCCGCTATTACTGCGCCGCGCCTATGCTCTGCTGCGGGCCGTGACTGATTTTCAGTAAACTGACGTATTCCTCTGCCCTGCCCGCCCTCCTTTTCCGATGTCTCCTGCTCCCGAAATCCGCCCCGGTCAATCCGTCGAACTACTCAAGGAACTACATATCCTGACGCGCGACGGCAAGATGAACCAGGATAGCCGCCGCAAGCTCAAACAGGTCTATCATCTGTTTCAGTTTATCGAGCCTCTGCTGCAGGACGTAAAAAAAGAACGCGATGCAGTGACCCTCGTCGATCATGGCGCGGGCAAGTCCTATCTCGGCTTTATCCTGTACGACCTATTTTTCAAGGCGCTGCGGGATCAATCGCACGTCTATGGCATCGAGACACGTGCAGAGCTAGTCGAGTCGTCCAAGGCGCTGGCCCAGCGATTGGGGTTTGGCGGAATGTCATTCCTGAATCTGTCCGTGGCAGAGTCCATCACCTCGGACCAGTTGCCCGAGAAAATAGATATCGTCACAGCGCTGCACGCTTGTAATACCGCGACCGATGACGCTATTCATTTTGCCTTGGCCAAACACGCCAAATACATCGTAGTCGTCCCCTGCTGCCAAGCCGAAGTCGCCGCTGCCCTACGCAAGAACAAGGCTCGTGCATTGGCAGATCCGCTAGCTGAGATCTGGCGCCATCCGCTGCATACCCGGGAGTTTGGCAGCCAAGTGACTAATGTGCTGCGTTGTTTGCAACTGGAAGCTCACGGATATCAAGTGAGCGTGACCGAGCTCGTTGGGTGGGAACACTCGATGAAGAATGAGCTGATCATCGCGCAATATAAGAACCTGCCGCGGCGCAAGCCTGCGGAGAGACTGCATGAGATTTTGGATCGCATTGGGTTGCCAGAGTTGCGGGAGAGGTTTTTTACTGAAGAGTTGGCTTGAGGTCTCGCCAACCTAAGACGGCTGGGGCTGCTATCGTCGATTGTGCACGACGTTTTCACGTTGAGCATCGAGGTGCCCAATATCACAATCGCCCCCTAGTGCCGGCCACATTCTAGCTCTATGTATTATTGCCACGGCTCGCCCACTCGAGCGCGGCATGGCGGAGACTCTCGCGCTACAGACGACGTGCACTGACCGGTGTAAACGTAGTGCTTTTTCATCATGCAACGCTGAATGCTGTGCACCTTCGCCCTCGAAGCCGCACGTTCCTGATCGAGCGTCCTCTCCTCTCCATTGGGTAATGGAGCGAGCCAATAATCTCCCAACGAATCGCCGCCGCACATCATCCAATCCTGCAGGCGAGCGTGTACCGTTCGACCGCTCAGGTCCCATCGGTCTACCATTCTTCCAGGCTTCGTCGCTCTTTCATAAACCTCCTTATCGCAAAAAATCTGAGGCATGGTGATACTGCAGATTTCGCCCTTACGCGTGACATAACACCCTGTGAGCAGGAACGCTAATACACACATACTCATAAATTGGCTCAATAATTTCACTTTATCGCCCTCAACAAAATATCCAAGGTATTCCACGCTTCTGGCGGCAGTGCCTCAGACAATGCAAATGGTGTCGAAGGAACCAAGGCTAGTCCGCTCCATACCCCATATAAACGGTTTTCCAGCATGCTCAATCCGCCCCGAGCATTCCCATCCTCACCATAAAAACCGCTAATGCTTCCTCCAAGGAAATCATGAGTGCCGCCGTAGGCCTCATGGAAAACGTCTAAGATAGAGCCGGGGTCATAATGCATGCCTGCCAACGTGCCATACCCGCCTTGGATTCCCCCTGTGAGTCCTGCCATATCCTTGCCTTGCTCAGTTCGAAGGAAGTCGGCCAATGACATTTGGGCCTTGTCAGAGTCAAACTGCACCATTCCGGTCTGTTTCTGTAATTCCAATTTGGGCACCCCGTTCTCATCCAGCACGACCTTTCCAGTTGAGTCCTTCTGCACCTTGCACCACTCATTCATCGTGCCGCAGATAACGGCAAGCACAACCCTCGTCCCTGCTGTCTTGAAACCATCCCCTCGAATACCGGAGCTCCTCCCACTTCTGTTATCTAGAGTCGTTACGCCGTCAGTAACCCCCGCAAACTTCTTCGAATCAGTGATGGTGTACTCCCGCATTCGATCTGCGGCCTCTGATAATCCAGCCTGAAGTGCCGCGACATCTACGGAACCGGTCAATGCACCAACGATGACGTTCAAGATGCGCTCCTGGGTGTTCAGCTCGCTGATCTGTTGTTGTAATGCGTGTTTTTCCTGCTCATCAGTCTTCTCACTGATCTGCTTACGCAGCGCTGCGCGTTTTTCATCGGTGTAGGATCGGATGGTCTGGCTGGCTTGTTGGGTGAAGGCGGCGATGATTTCGGCTTCGGCGGAGACTTTGGCTCGTAGTTTTTCGGGGTCCCAGGTTTTGCTTAGGCCCGCGGCATCGTCTCCCGTTTGGGTCTCTTGGTTCAGGCTGGCCAAGAGTTGTTCGGCGGTCTTTCCAGTTAGAGCGCGCTGCTTCTCATGGTCCGTAATAATGACCGTGGCGCCGCTGATTCCGCTCTTTGTAGTGCTGCGCTCGCTGCCACTGGCTTTACTGAACCCTGGGGCCACCGCTGTGGTGTCACGGCCCATGTTTTGGGCTGCCCATGTGTAGTCGGCACCGCTGACCGTCGTCGCCTTTGCGCCACCGGATGTAGCTTTGATTCCGCCCGCGCTATTGTCAGCCCCGATAGCATTTGCATCAGTGGCTCCGTCTGTCTTGTCGTCAGCTCGCCCAGCGCTCTTGTCACTCGATTTTTTATCGCGACCGCTGATACTGAATCCGCCTGCGACGGCAACGCCACTGGCCTTGTAATTACTGTGATTCTCGATGTCGCTCACGGTCAGCGTACCGGTGACGATGCGATTTGCCCCTGCATGCACTGCTTCTGCGGTGCTGGCAATCGCCGCGCCTTTTAAATTCGTGTTGCCTTTGACCTGAACGTCAAAGCCCGCGTCGCCCGCCTGGATGCCGCTTTGCTCACGCACGCTGGCAAAGTCGCCTTTGACCTTGTTTTGAGCATAGCTGGCGCTGCCTGCCACGCCTGCTCCTGCAATGACACTGCCGCCGATGTTTCGATGTTTGCTTTCGAAGGTGCTGGTGTCCTGCAGGCTTTCGATGTTCAGATTGCCGCCGACATCAGCTGACACCTTTTTGCCGCTGACGATGGCCCCTTGCAGGTGAGTATCTGCGCCTGATTGCAGTGTCAGTTTCTGACCTGCCGCAACCTTGGTATTCATCATGGTCTTGTCTCGGCCATTTGCTTTGCCTTTCGAGTTGGTGGCGCTCGCTGCCACGCCAATGTTGGCGCCAGTCGATCCCATGGACACCGCCACGCCAACCGATGTACTCGACCCGCTGCTCGTGTGTTGGGTATCTAAAGTGTTCTCGGCCGCCTGCAGATTTATATTTCCTTCGGCGTTGAGTTGTGTGTTGCCTCCCCCAGATAACCTTGAACCCTTCACATTGATGTCTGAGGCAGTTCCTGCACCCGTCGCCAGGATGGTGAGGTCCTTGCCCGCAGCGATTGTCGAACCCACTGCCGTCGAAACAGAACGCTCAGTCTTGCTGGACTGCTTGGTTTTTCCTACGTGAATTCCGACTTGAATGCCGCCCAATTTGTCCAGGTCTTTCGCGCCGTCAACGGCTCCTAGCTTTTGCACGGAATCCAAAGCGCTGATGGCTTCCAGTGCGGTGGCCGCCGCTGCCAGGCCTTCTATCAGGGGATTGTCTGTTTGAGCTGCGGTATCGGCCACACGCCCAACCGCCTGCATCCCGTTTACCAACGGATTGCTCACGGTCACGCTTACCCCGGTCTGCTTGATTTCAAAGGACTCCCGCTTGTGATGAGTATCCTGCGCTGCACCGATAGTCACGTGCTGGCCTGCCAAGGTGATGTTTCCCTCCGGAGCAGTGATGGTGCTGGCCGTCACATTGACTGCCTGGCCCGTGCGTATCGTGGTATTTCCCTTGAGACTGCCCAGGGTACTGGGTGTATTGCCTTGCGCTGACTCCTGTACCGAGTGCGTCTGTTTGCTCTTGCCGACACTCATACCGCCTGTCGCGCCGACACCTGATTTCTTGACCTTCTCAACACGACTGGTATCGGATTGCCTATGTCCGGGATCGATATTGACGTTGCGTACCACAGCGATATCCAGATGCTGCTGCGCACCCACGTTCGAGCCTTGCACGATCACATCGCGGCCAGCGGCGATCTCGACGTTCTTTCCTGTCAGGGTCGAGGCATGGGGCTGTTCCCACTGCACCGAGACCTTCGTGTCTTCTGTCTTGGACGACAACAAGCCTTTTTTCTGTTCGCGGTATTGGTCCTTTGCCAAACCACTGTCTGTACCTGCCTGCAGCTTGACGTCGCGTCCAGCATTGACGGTGAGCTGTCGCCGGGCGTGGATCTCAGCTGCGCGCGCGTTGACATCCTGCCCCGCCGCCATCGCCAGATCGCCTTTGGCGCTCGCACCCGATCCGATCACCTTGTTCGTGCTCAACTCGTGACGCTGGTGTGGGCCGCTCGAGATGGTTTCACGGTGCTGAGCGACAAGTTCGTCCAGCCGGATGTCGCGGCCGGCTTGCAGACGCGCATTGTGCTCGACAGACACTTGCGCGGCCAACATATTGATATCGTTGCCCGCCTGCATCAACAGATCGTTCGCGCTCACGCTGGAAACACCCGATAGATGCGTACCCCGCGTAGCGCCGAAATCGTCCGACGTGTCGCCTGAGATCAAATTGATATTCTGTCCCGCGCGCAGCGCAACCGTTTCGCCCTGAATCCGGGCAGCGAGATTGCTCAGATTTTCGCGTGCGGCCAGATCGATGCGCCGCGCCTGTATCTGGCCGCCAGAGTGGTTGATGATGTTCAACGCATTGACCACCGTCGCATCACGCGCGCCGATAGTGCCGCTATTGACGAGATCGCCCTGCGCCATCAGATGGGTGTTGCGCCCAGCCATCAATGTGCCGTACGCCTGAGTCGCATCTGCCCGCGCCGGCAACGGCACTTTGGGCGCCAAGACCGTACGCACCGCGCCTACCGGCAGGTCGAACGGTTCGCTTGCCACGGTGACCTTATAAGGCGCACGGTGTGCCTTGCGATCGCTGCTGCGTGCCTGCGTAAAGGTGGCCTGCCCCTCGCGGATAACGGTGCGCCACCCCGTGGCTCCGATGTTGTGGATGGCGGGCCCGTCCACGGTCAGTTTGCCGCCGGCGGCGATCTGGCTTTTATCGTTGGTAACTATCCCTTTGAGGTTAAGCGCGCCAGCCGCAAAAATGCGCCCCGGATCGCTGCGAACCGTACGTGTCTGCGTGACGATCTCATTGACTTCGTAGAACGTGAAGTGCTTGACCAGTCGATTGAGAAAGTCCCGGTTGAATGCTTTGATACGCGCGTCCAGTGCCAGATGGCGTGCCTTGTAATCTTTGTATGCCGGGGAGGCCTCGTAGGCTTTCCGTTGCTGCTCCAACGACTGAGACTTACGCGAACTGGATTGTGGGGCGGGTTTCCAGTCCGGCAACTCGCCAGCTGGCGGTTGGACGCCGAATACTGACCAAATCTTTGCGTCACGCGGATAACGAAACCGTTCGGGTGTCGGACGGCAGTTGCGGCCTATGCACTGACGGCCCGCAGGGGTATGAGTCAATGCAATGGGACTGGATACCCCTGCTCTACCCCGCTCATTAGGAGCATAGTCAAAAGGAGGCCCATAGCGCGTCGCGGGATATTTGGCAGACGGTAAAAGCAGTCTGCGCTCCGGATCATCGTTGAGCCACTCCGGGCGTCGGCTGCAACCGCGCGTCACCGTATCGCATAGCCAATGGCTGGCAGCGTCGTGCATGTCCGTACTGCCTTCGGGCGTGAAGTACACCTTGGGCTTTGATGACACCTGCACGGTTTCCGAGACGAAGTTTGCGTTCTGATTGTGAATCTGATTCGCCGCAATCGCGATGACCCCGCCGGCCTCTATCGTGGCCGAGATGTTTTGCAGCTGGTCTGCCTGCCCGGTGACCCGCTTGGCGGTATCGATTGATCCGCCGACACGCAGATGATCCTTGGCATAGAGAACGGAATGATGGCGATTGATCAAGGAACCCACGCCCAGGTTGAGGCTGCCACGCGAGGCAATGACGGCTGAACCCTTCGGACCCGCATCATTGACCAACTCGCGGGCGCTGATCGACACCCCGTCGCCGTAGATTCGGCCGCGGTTATGCAGTTGTCCGGCGTTGATACGTGTCACATGCGCGTCAATCAGGCCCGTGTTAGTGATGTTCTGGGTGACGTCTATCGTGTTGTGGCGCCCTGCCAACAGTTCGCCAGTCGCCGTGTTGCTCAGCGAGCCCGACTTGATGCGCAGATCGCGGCCTGCACTCAGACGAGCCTTGTTGACCAGTGCTCCGCCCAAATCCAGGTTCAAGTCCCGCCCGCTAGTGAAATTGCCTTGTGGCGTCAGCGAGCCGCTGTAGGTAAAAGCCAAGTCGGTTCCCGCTCGCAACCAACCGAGACCGTCCAATCCTTGAGCAAACACGGTGAGTTGCTGATCGGCGGCGATCGATCCCTGCTTGTTTCTCAAGCTCTGTGTGTCAATGCGCGTGTTGCGCTGCGCTGCAATCCGGCCAGAGGGGTTTTTCAGATTTTCAGAAACGAGAACCAGATCGCCGTCAGCATGAATCTCGCCCTTGGCGTTGTTGACTTGGGCCACGCGAATATCGACGGTTTTAGCCGTCACGCCTGTAGCCAAGGGGGCGGATCGAGCAATACCGGAGGATGTGGCGGCAGTCTCAGCAGACGCGGCCGCGCCGACGGATGCGGTCGAAGCCTGCGTCAACGCAGCCGTCTGATTCACGTCCAGCGTGTCATCATTGCCCAAGCTGGCTGCCGACAAACGAAGCGTGTTATCGGCCAGCATCAATCCTTTACGGTTATCGATCCCTTCTTTAACCGCGACAGTGAGATTGCCGCCAGCCAAGGTACCGCCATGGTTGTTCAACTGCTTGGCTTCGAGCCGGTGACCGCCTGCAGTGGCGATCAATCCGCCCGCGTTGAGCAGATCGCCTGGTACCTGCAGTGTCATCGGCCCTGTGGCGGTGATCCTGCCGTCTTGATTGTTCAATGCCTGGGCGGATATCGTCACATTGGCGCCGTGTAATACCGCCTTGCGCGTGTCGAGCTGCCCCGATACGTTCAGCGCCAGGGTTTTCTTTGCAGACAAGGTCGCGTTTGGCACGATACGGACGTCGCCCGCGGCGTCCAGGCTCAAATCGCCGGTGAGCGCCACCAGGTTTCCCCCTACGTTCACGCCCACGCCCGCCTCGGTACCGATGAGCCGTATGCTGTTTGCGTACATGCCCCCCAAGGCGGCCGTGTCCAGTGCGAACTGGGGCGTGGGCCCCCGGCCTGCGAGCGCACTGGTTTCACCGCTATCGGCGTCGACGCGCGCCGAGCCCGCAGCCACAGTCAACTGATCTGCCCACACCCCCGCATTGATCGCCAAGGCACGAGCCAACAAGTCGACCTTGGGAACGTGCGTGCCGTTCAACCCTTGGCCTTCGACTGAAATTTTTCCCGATGCCACCTCGAGCGAAATCTGGCCTTTGGGACCGACCTCCGGGCGGCCCGTGGTCAGCGTCGCACGGGTGGCATTCAGAAAACCACAACCACTACAGGTAATCCCTGCCGGGTTCGCGACGATCACATTGGCGCGATGGCCAGCCACCTCGAGCATTCCGTGCAATCGGGATGGATTGGGTGCGGTCACCTGGTTCAAGATCGTGGTCGCGCGCTGATTTCCCAGCATGGGGTTGCCAGCGATCTGGCCGGCAACCTGCGTCTGGCTGGTACCGCCGCTGTTGTTCAGCACGGCGCCGGAGGGGCCGACATTGAAGTGTGTAAATCGATTATGCGACACGCCCGCCGCTGAGGGTGGCACGATTTGAATAACGGGCACTCCATGGCTGACGCCCACAACGGGCTGAGCGCCGCCGGCACTTTTGTCTGCGGTAATGGGCAAAGTCTGCGCCAGGACCGGGGTCCAGCCCGATGCGGCCAATAACCCGAAAAGTATCCGGCTAGTCTTTTTTTTCAACATGACGTGTATTCTCTAGAACTCGAACATCAGCGCCGCCGCGAATACGACGTTTGATGTGGGAAATGTCTCGGGTTTCTTCAATGGCCAGCCCAGCGACACGTCGTAACTGGTGTCGATATAGGGCACGGAGACACGGCCGCGTAAGCCCGCGACGGCGCCGACCAGCGTGCGGCCTGACAAATACTGTGCGGATGGTCCACTGACACGACCCGCGTCGACTCCCGCATAAAGTTGTTGGCCGAATGTGCTTAGATTCCAGGACAGATCATTGCGCAAGCCCCATCCGTCTTCGGCAGCCAAGGCCATTTGTCCGTCAAACCCACGCACCGTGTAACGATCGCCTATCGTGAAATAATCCGCGGGCACGAGGGGTGTCTTGGCATGTTGAAGTTGCCAATTGAATTGATATGCCATCTGCTGCTGAGCAAGCGTAAAGGGCAGATAAGTACCCGCGTTAGCGGCCAGAATCGTCGTACGCCCATTCCAGCCGGCGTCGCCATAGACATATCCCGGGTGTTTGGAATACCGCTGCACGGTGCCTCGCACGCCTGTTCCTACGTCCACCACCGCGCGGCCCACATAGTGGCGATGCTGATAACCCAGCTCATAGCCCATGATGTCGCGACGTTGCACCTCGATATCAATGCCGTTGAGCGTACCGCCTACACGCTTGCGGAGCACCTTTGCCATGACGGTGCCCTTACTGTGCGTGCCGCGATACGGCACCACCGACATCCCAATATCGACCTGCTGAGTCGTGCCGCCGTAGGCGATGGGCTCACTGAACCCAGAAACAGTCTGCCGATAGCTCGAACGGCCTGCGCCCGCGAACATCGCCCAGTATCCGAATGGAATGCTGTAATGGATCGACGCCGCACGCGTGTTGTTGTCGTGGTTGCGCAGGCCTGCGTTGCTGTTCCATGACACGGAAAGCTGATCATATAGAAACAAGGGGGAATCCAGCGTCAATCCTGCATTGAGCCTTTTGCGTCCCGTCGCCTTCAGCCCTGCGTTGTCGCCACCCAAATAGGCATGCCAACGCTTGCCCGATCCGGGCTGCAGAAGAATGTCGGAAGCGCCCAGTTCCGTTCCTGGCGCTATGTCGATACGTGCGTCAGATTGACCTTCGAGACGTTGGATATTTTCCAGTGCCTGGTCCAAGTCGCGTTGATTCAGCTCATCGCCCGGGCCGCTCGGCAGTACGGTACGCCACCAACCCGGCGCGCCCTCGCTGTGCACCTCGGAGATACGGCCCGCCCCGTAACGCAGCGTGAGCGTGCCTTCGGCTAATGACTGTTCAGGCATCCGCACCCATGCCGTGATCAGTCCCGACTCGACCAAACGCGTGGTCAGCTGCGCTTGCAAGATGTTCAACCCATGCAAACCCACGCATTTCCCAATGAAGGATTGAGCCATGGCCTGGATTTCTTTTGGAGGGGCGTCGCCCTGCCATAGGATTGCGGACAGCGAAAAACAAGGCGTCTCATGAGGCAAAGCCCATGCATCCACATCATCTGTCGTAGACCTGGTCTCGGGCAACACGTCCGGACGCTGTTCGGCACGGGCACGTTGCTGGTCGAGTTCGTGGGCTTGGCGGCGCTGGATTTCATCGGTTTGAGCGACAGCGTCGACAGTCGTTGCCCACGCCGGGGCGAGCGTGCCAGCCATCACGCCAGCCGTGTTCACGGCCAGCAACAAGCAACGAAATTTCAGCTGACGCATCCACGTCAAGCAACGATGAACCATATGTATCTATTTCTACAATTCTTGCTTTGATGAAGCTATGTAACGAATGTCGGAGGAATGTTCCACGAGCACAGAAAGTGTGCGCGCACGGAAGTATCCCGACACGATCACACGCGCGTCTGGAATCACACCGTGAGGCTTGAAGTGCCCGATCTATCTGCTAACCGGCCTGACGAGGCTTTGGGTATTTCAACGGCATACGACGATCTCGGGCCTTCCGTATGGCAATCTGCAAGCGCCGCCGATAGCGCAACGTAGAATCCGAGAAATTGGCTCTAAGCTCGATGACGGATGCCGCACCCCAAAAAAAAACGATGCGTCCGGGACCAAGATTGCGGACGAGACGCTGTACGCTGCCATCGCGACCAATGAATGCCACATCGAGGGGATAATGCATACCAAAGGTGTGAACGGCCCAACAGGGCGAAAGCCATAGCCCGGTGTGCCTTCCTGGGGGTCGCGCTCGACCTAACAGTCCTCGCAACCGGGCCCACATGCTGCGCGCCCGCACCAATCGGATACGACGATTCGTCTGACAACGGGCCGTCATTGTGCGACCTGCCACATCTGCATCGCGACCGGAAATGCCAGCACGATAAAGGTGCAGGGAAAAATACAAGCAATCAACGGCAAAAGCATTTTCACGGGTGCCTGCATCGCTAATTTCTCCGCGCGCTGAAAACGATCTGCTCGACATTGCGAGGCATGCTCGCGCAACAGCGGCCCTATGCTCATCCCCAGCCCGTCTGCCTGTATCAATGCGGCAATCCAACGATGGACACTGGAGCAATTGCATCGGTCAGCCAGTGCCCTCAGCGCGGCCGCTCGAGGCGCACCCGCCCGCATATCCGCCAGCGCGTGGGCAAGCTCCTCGCGCAAGTATCCCCGAGGGCCATGGCGCTCTGCCTGCTGCAATGCGCTGTACAAGCCCAATCCTGATTCCATGCATAAGGTCATCATGTCCAGGAAAAAAGGCAAATCCTGCTCGATGCTTTTGCACCGTTGGCGCATACGTGCATGCAATCTGGCGATAGAACACGAGACCGCGATGAGCGCTCCTGTGAGTACGCCCCATATCTGCGCACCACCCGTGCCGATTACCATTGCCACGGCCGCCCCTGCCACCGCTCCCGATATCGCAGCAATCACTATCCAAGCAATCAAGTGGGTAGGGACCGCTGCGGAGGGTAAACCCGTCTGCCGTGACAAACGGACCAGACAATCGCGTTGACGCCGAGACAGCAGTCCCTCGCATATGCCGGATATCGCCGATAGCAAAGGCCAGCCCGATCGCCGTAGCCCGTGCGCACGCTGAGCCACGGACAAAGTGGAGAACCGCAACGCAGGCCGCACTGCTATCCACGCGAAAAGCATTCCGCCCAGGCCAGAAAACAACAAAGCAAGTACCATGAACATAGCGGTCTATCACATATCAATGTTGACGATGCGCCGGATCAGCAGCATGCCACCGGTCTCCAGCGCGCACAGCAGGGCAAGCACAGCCCAGCCTGTCGAGGTTTCCCACAGCATCGCCATGGCGCCGGGATCCAAATAACTCAAAACACAAAGCAGCAGCAACGGCAAGGCGCCTACGATCCAGGCCTGCAGCTTTCCCTGAGAGGTCAGCGTGCGTACCTTTTCCTGCCATTTCAAGCGTTCACGCAACGTGGCGGCAATTCCTTCCAGAATCTCGGCGAGGTTGCCTCCTGTCTGAGACGCGACATTCAATGAGGCGACAAATAAGGCACTGGCCTCCGATGGCACGCGGGCGTGCAGGTTGCTCAGCGCCGTCTCGAACGCTACGCCCAGCCGCTGTTCCCGTAGTAACAAACCGAGTTCCTGGGCCAGTGGTGCTTCGCTATGATCGGCAATATGGCGTAACGCAGCCGGGACGCTTACTCCTGCTCGTAGTGCAGAGGCCAGAGCCAGCAGGGCCGAAGGCAGTTGCCCCTCGAATCGCGCCAATCGCCGGCCACGCAAACGACTCGCCAGAGGTTGCGGCAGCCTGGTGGCTATCACCGTCGCGATACCAGCCACGATCGGCGCACCAGTCAATATGAACGCCACCCCTCCGATCAGGATAGCCAACGTCATCGTCCATACGCGCAACTGAGTTGGAGTAATGAACAAAAATAGCTCGCCCAGTTTGATGCGCGTATCGTGGGTGTAGAGCGTGTGATAACGAATCACTGCGGGACCAAACCATGTCTGCATCTGCCAGGCCAGCAGCACAACACAGGCTGTAGACATCGCTAATGCGATCCAAACCATAAAGGGCTCCAGGAATACATTGCATTCGAGTCGGTGAAGAACCGCGCGAACGTTATTGACAACGGCCTTGACCAAGCCTGCTCGACGTCGTCGTTCGTTCTTTAAGGCCTGCCGCAGAAAACAATGCGATATCAAAATCGATGCCCGCTGCCTGCCACTCACTGATGAAGCTCGGCAACAGCCCACATGCCTGAAAGCCGTGTTCTGACTGATAGCAAAACAATTCTTGCAGTTGAATCCGTCCGCTCTCCATACCTGCAATCTCGACCACCGACGTGGCAACGCGGCGTCCGTCTGATAAACGTGTTTGTTGCACGATAATGTCGACACTGGCACCGATGTGTTCGCGTACAACACTCAAAGGTAGATCCATCCCGGCCATCAGGACCATGGTTTCCAATCGGCTCAGGGCATCGCGTGGCGAGTTGGCATGCAAGGTTGTCAGCGAACCCTCATGGCCTGTATTCATCGCTGTCAGCATGTCGAGCGCCTCAGCACCGCGGCACTCGCCCACCACGATGCGATCAGGCCGCATACGCAAGGCGTTACGCACCAGATCGCGGATATCGACGCGGCCACGTTGTTCCTGATTGGGCGGACGCGCCTCCAGAGAGACCAGGTGATCATGGTTCAGCCGCAATTCTGCGGCATCCTCAATGGTGACTATCCGCTCGCCCTCGGGGATACCGTTGGACAGGATATTCAAGAGTGTTGTCTTGCCCGAGCCCGTACCTCCCGATACAACGATGTTCTTGCGAGTCCTTACACATAGCATCAGAAACTGTGCGACGACCGGATCCATGGCGCCGCTCTGTACCAGATCCGCGATCTGCGGCCGGCGAATGGGAAACTTTCGTATTGTCAGACTGGCCCCTTTCAGGGCAATCGGCGGTATCACCGCGTTAACACGCGATCCGTCGGACAAGCGCGCGTCCACCATAGGGGCGCTTTCGTCGATCCGGCGGCCGATTGGCGTCACTATCCGCTCAATAACCCATCGGACCGACTGTTCGCTGTTGAATGTTGCCCGATGGGGATACAAACGCCCCCGGCGTTCGACGTAGATCTCGTCGTAGCGGTTGACCATAATTTCGCTTATCTCAGGGTCTGCAAGCAATGGTTCCAAAGGCCCCAGGCCGACGGCCTCGTCCAGCACATCACGACACAATGCCATACGGTCAATATGGTCAGGAATGTCCTTGTCGTCAGCGGCCAGCTGTTCTAGCAGGGGTTGCGCCTCTTGGCGTAATAACGCATCGCTCATACCTGCCACATCCCGACGCCGCAAGTTCAACGCGTGTAGTAGTCCGGCATGCAGTCGTCGTCGATGAGGCAAGAGCTCTGCGAGTCCCTGTCTGGCGTTTTCAGCGTCAACGGCTGGAACCATCGCATGGGAGGCGGACTGGTTCGACACCTGGCACGAGGTCGTCGATACTGTTTTGGGGATCGGGTTCGCGGAATGCGGCGATACGCTCGAATCAGCTTTGCCTTCTGTTGCTTCGTGCACGGACCGCATGCGTAGACGACACGGCCCGATCACGATGTCGTCTTCGGGAAGTACGGGATGGTGCACCGTGATGCGACGGCCGTTGACCAATGTCCCTATAAGCGACCCCATGTCCTCCAGCGACAGGAACGGCGGCGATCCGCGCAGGCTGGCGTGGTGTTTGGCCACACGCCAGTGCGAGATACGTAATCCGCATTGCGCCGATCGGCCTATCGTCAAGGGTGTTTCGACTCGCATGATGCGTTGTTCACCGTCTTCGAATGTCATGACAACCTCGACCATGTCTATCTCCGCATTGAATCGGAATTCGCCGGGTTGGCCGCAGGCGACGCCGGCTGCCACTGAGAGCCCGCTCCGCGATAAGCGCTCCAGTCAGAACCGTCTGCCGCTGGCGTCCCCATGCCCAATGTTGGGGAATCGGGGAATGCCTCGGCAAGCACCTGCCGGCCACGTCTCACACGATCGGTCAGCTCAGGATGATCCTGCGACACAATTCTCGGCGTCACGAATATCGCCAACTCGGTTTCTTTGTGCTGTAGGCGGTGTGATGAAAACAGCGAGCCCAGCACGGGAATATCTTGCAGAACAGGAAGACCGCTACGCTCACTCGTGCGTTCGCGCGACAGGAATCCGCCCAACACCAGAGTTTGTCCCGATCTCACGTTGAATTCAGTGGCCGCACGACGGGTACGCAGCGCGGGACCGCCGGACACGCTGATAGAGGTATCGACCGAACTGGCCTCAACTTCGATACGCGACCTGATGGCTCCCGTACGGTCGATGCGCGGCGTGATGTTCAGCGACACACCATAGGGCTTGAACGCGGTATTGGTGTTGCCACGCGCATCAACCGTGGTATAGGGCACCTCACCGCCGGCCAGGAACGATGCCGTCGCGCCGCTGCGTGCCAGGAGTTGAGGTTGAGCGAGCATCACGGCCTCGCCACGCTGAGCGAGTGCTGCGATGCGCGACGAAAGCAGCGCATTCAACCCGAAGTAACCGCCCGCCCCGCCACCCGTCATCGATAGCGGCGGTATGTCGATCTGGTCGCCTAGCCGTGTACTCGAAGCAGGTTGCCAGACGACACCTGTCTGTATTCCCCCTTTTGATACGGCATCCCACTGCACCCCGAACTCGCGCAAATGCGCACTGGGTAGTTCGACAACCTGAACGTCCAGCAAGACCATCCTGTCCCAGCCGATTTGCCCAGTGAAATCCAGAATGCGAGGATAGCGTCGCACCAAAGCCGATACACGCTCGCGATCATCGTCGGTGAGATCCTCGCCCTCAATGACGATGTTGTCGCCCACCAGCGAGCTGCGTACGCTGGGGATGTGCTGGAGCAACTGCTGGACTTCTTGTTGCATCTGCGTCCATCCCGCCGGGCGGACCTGAATCTCGTATGCCGCGCCCACACCGAGCGGCGTCCAGACGTGCACAGACGAAGTCCCCTCCTGTCGAGCAAAGAGGACGACGTCCTTGCCCTCAACAGAGACTGCGCTGACGACCTGCCCATTTCCCACTGCGACACGTGTCACAGATTGATGATGAACGACTTTGGTCTGACCGACCTCGAGCACAAATGTCGCGGGATCGGTCGCCATCGCCGGCCATACTGTCCCCCCGGGCACTGCCGACATGATCGACAAGGAAAGCAAAATGCTTTTCATCGCCCCTCCGAGTATATGGCAAGCGATTTGGGCGGTGGCACATCTCGATCCGGCAAATCGGGAAACGCCTGTTCTGGCGGGTTTGTATCTGACGACAACGGTTCTGTATCAACACGATCACCGTATAGAATCGGAATCGGCGCACGATCCGCGATAGACGGACCTGTCAGTCCCATCAAAGCCGCCAAATCGCCGGGGGCTGCGGACTCGGAAACGCTCGCATCGCTGCGATGACGCAACATGGCCGTCAGCGATCCCGTATGACGAGCCGCCACCAATTTAATAGCGTCTCGCTCAGCGGTATCGAACGTGATAGACACGGGCGATTCGCTACGGCCGCCGACTGCCAATACGCGTACGCTCTGTAGCAGTGGTGCAGTCAGATGCTGGCCCTGGTGCATGAATGACACGTAAAGGTCTATCAGATCATCGGGCTGCAAAAGCCCCGATACTGCGTTGATCTCCGCCGCGGGCAACGTCACGGCACGTCGTCCTTGTAATACCAAGTCGGAGAGAGGCGACTCGATCTCTGCAATGACGTGCGCCCCGAGCAAGATGTCGCCTTGCTTCAGATGGACGGTGAGCACGCCTCCAAGCACCTGATCCACAGCCTCCGCGTCAAACGAATGGCTCGGCACCCAGGGCAACGGAATGTCTCGCACCGCTAAATGGTCCATCTGCAGTCGCGTACCTGCGGCGAGATCGGTCGCAGCGACCACGCGCGTACGTACCTCCACTGCTGCTTGGCGCTCCATTTCACGCTCACGGGTTTGAATGTGTTCGTGCACAGCCCAGGCAGCAAACAGCCCGGCAGCCAATGCAGAACCGCAGACTCCTATGGTGCGCAATCGAAATGCCGCTAATGTGAGACTCAAGATTTCGCTCCATCGTGATGCAGCAGGAGAATTCCCGTACCACCATCAATGGCGGTTATTGAGATCTGAAGCAGACTGTGCTTTCGCCGCCATAGACTGGTATTCGGTGTGTCGGTCTCTGCTTGCCAGCGTCCTTGTTGCAGGCCTTGACGAATGGCCGACCGGACTGATTCCACAGACGAGGTGGACGTCCATACTTGAGTGCTATTACGGCCCCCTCCCTCTTCTTGTTCGAGCTGCAATCGCAGCCTCGCTTCAGCCGGCCACCATGAGAACGAGCTCATCACTCCCCGGGGGGACGCGGTGCTCTTTTGCACCACCGATTCGCTGGAGAATTCCGTTTCCGTCAGTATTGAGAGACTGCCGCGCGTGCGACGCGGACCGTCAGATTCGAGGTTCACCACCCAGAATTGATTAGCAACGTGTCCCGACAGCACCACACGCTGGGGATAGAGTCCCATGTCCGACAGCGAGGGATAACGCTCGCCCAACGCCCGCGCAGTTTGAGCAATCGGCAGAGGGATGCCAAAAACACGAATATCGATTGGCGTGTCAAACAAGCGCATCCGCCCACCTAGCGAGGTTTGTGTGCTGCCCGAGGGCAGCGACAATTCGCCGAGTGCAGGTGTCTCACCAGCGTGTGCAACCGCCACCATGATCATCGTCACGACAAGCGCGGCTGACCGTTGGCGCAGAATGCAGCGCGCTTTCCCATAGGCTTTCAATCGGTACATGGTGTCAATGCTCCGTCAAATCGTCGCGCCTGACGGCGCCTGCTTGCACCGGCGCCAGGTCGATCCACGCAGTCAGCCAGTCCATCGACCATGCTTCCCGCCCCCACGGCGCGTCCACATGCTGCATACGGCGCCGTAACGCGTCGGCAATACTGGCCGAACCCCGTGCTGCCTCTGACCATCCTATTGCCGAATGTCGAATACGTTCAGACACGGCCGCATCGTCTACACCATGTCCTGTGTCCGCCGCGATAACCATCTGCCGATGTATAGCCGGTATCGCGATTCCCTCAGCCGCAGTGAATGGCAGCAGCGTCACGGAATGATCAGTCGCTTGTGCGCGGCGCAACCGGGAATCGACATGAAGCCAATCGCGCGCCAGGGTCTCGACTTGCGCATTTCCGATATCGCCGTTGCTCGGAACGAAGGTATGTTTATCGGTATGGATGAACGCGGCAAGACGGCTCAACTGCGCGGTCTGCTGTCCACGCAGCGATACGGTCCCAATAGCGACTACGGCGTGCATGAGTCCACCTAGCAACACCAGGGCAAGCATCGCCTCAACTGCGGCCTGCCCTCGATAAATGGAACGACGCGGCCGGGCTTTCATGGCTGAGCCCTCGTCACATCGCCAGGCAGGATCGGGCTCAGTCGAGCTTGCCAATAGGGACGAAACAAGCTCGCGAGTTCGTTGTTGCCATCGTTCTGTGAGGGCGGTGCAAAATAGGCCTGCGCGGCGCTGTTGACCGTCACGAATTCGTCTGCGGCCAGGCCGTGGTAGGCATATCGTCCTATCGGAGTCACTCGCGCATTCTCGGCCCCCTGCATAACCGGCCGCCCGGCCGAGTGACGCAACTGAATGGCAAAACGCAGCGGACGATACGCCATATCGTCGTTCAGTTCGTAATAGTTGGGGAGCCCCCGACTCGCCCAATGCATTGCGCTGAACGCGGCGTAAGCCTTTGCCATGGGATTGCTGCGGCCTGAGGACAAGTCCCATGTTGTATGCTCGTGCACCCAGCGCCAGAAATCCTGCTGCGCAAACCCGTGCGGCGGCTGATCACTGGCGTGAGGATTCTTTTTCGATTGAGGGCTATTGTCGCCCCACCCCATTGCATATTCGCGGTAGTAACAACCAATCCAACGATTGGAACGCAATGCGTGAAACGACAGCGTGTCCCGTGCAGACCAACGCCCGTCTGTCTCTAACCGAGTATTCCCTCGACGGCGCAGCTCATGACGCTTGGTCGGGCAGTGATCGTTCACGATCGAGTTGTGACGGCGAGTCTGATTGCGGCGCTGTAGAAAGTCGTACCGTTGTGCCGCATGCTCGACCATATGGCGCAGCCTGCCCGCTTGGTGCCCTGGATAAGACCGGATATATCCGGGCAGGCCATCCGACAACAAGGCGATCTGCAATGGCCCGTCCTCCGGCCTGCCGACCTCACTGCCATACTCCGGATAATTTGCGCGCAGAGCCAGCGACATCATTTGCTGGCGAGAGTCCTTCAAACTGTCCACGACCGAGGCGGAGGCCTGCTGCAATATCTGGTGCACCACATCATCGTGCTGCTGAAATGCATGCGCTAATGCAGACCCGATATCCTCGGTCGGACGGGCCTGCGCATACGCTTTCCCTACCGAGGCCCCAAAGAGCCCCGCGATCAACGTGGACGGCGGGTTTCGCGTGGCTCGCTGTTGCGATTGTGTCTGCCCATACTGGGCCCAAGACGACAAGGTCACCAGATGCGCCATCGCAACCTGATGCGCCACGTGAGCGCGATTGATGTAGGCCAGCATATTCAGGCTGCGCGCCTGCGCCACGGCGCCGCTATATGCCACGGCATCTGCGACATGTGTCAGGCGTATGCGGGCACTCGCCATCTGGCCGACGTTATACAGAGCAATCCAGGCAATACTGCCTACGGAGATCAACCCCAGTACCAGCGGCAACGCCTGCCCACGCATCACGATGCAGTGCTTCAGCGCGATCGCGTCCGTCATTTGCCATGCCCCGTGAACGACTTCAGCGTACGCGTCTTGGTCTGTGTCGTGGACTTGTCCGCAGCCGACTGAGCGGTGCGCGACTCGGCAGTGCCGTCTTCGCCCGCGATTTCACGTACCATCGCTGCGGTCTGTGCGCGCACTACCTGGCCAAATAACTGATAGACCGCAATGGCTGCCACCGCGACCAACGCCACTACGATGATGTACTCGGTCATCCCCTGGCCACGCTGGCGGGAAATACACTGGATCATGCCGGACCCCTCTTCAATCAACAGAGGCCGTAGTGTGAAACCTCGCAGAGATCCCGGCTATTCGTAGATGCCGAGGTGGGCAAAATGCTCACACCGCCTGGCATGCGCTACAAAACGAGCTGCTTGTTTTCGTTTGCAGCAACGACAACGGCCCCCGAAGGGGCCGTTGTCGCAACAAGCGTGAAGCTTTATTTTTCTGCAGCCGTGCTGATGGCTTGGCCGGCAGCGGACATATCCTTGCCCATGCCTGCCATGGTGTTGCAGCCTTGCAGTACGACGCCAAATACGATCAGCGCCGTCAGCATGACTCGTCCGCGCATGATGAAACTCCGGATTTAAAGTACACGAGGCATACGAGTTAGCGCTGAGTACCCCCGCATGGAGAGACCCAGCTCTCGGCACCTGGCCGTGAAAAACCTGACAATCAGGCGATGCGCACGCGCAATTCGCCCAGACCCTCGACACCACCCACGAGCTCATCACCCTGAACCACAGCACCCACACCTTCAGGAGTACCGGTGAAGATCAAGTCGCCGGCTTTCAACTCGAACAGGCTCGACAGATAAGCAATGCTCTCGGGAATGTTCCAGATCATCTGCGAGATGTCGCTGGACTGCTTGCGCTCGCCATTGACGTCGAGCCAGATAGCGCCCTTTTCGAGAGTACCGACGACACTGCGCGGATGAACGGGACCGATAGGCGCGGACAGGTCGTAGGCTTTGCCGACCTCCCAGGGGCGGCCTTGTTTCTTGGCCTCGCCTTGCAGGTCGCGGCGGGTCATGTCCAGACCCAACGCGTAGCCCCACACGCACTCGCCAGCTTGGTCAACAGGGATATCCTTGCCGCCCTTGCCCAGCACGACGACCAGCTCCATTTCATAATGCAGGTTGCTGGTCTTGGGCGGGTAAGGCGTGGCGCCAGTTTCGCCGTCGGCGATCGACAGGATGGCGTCGTTGGGCTTGCTGAAAAAGAACGGGTCTTCGCGACCAGTGAAGCCCATTTCCTTGGCGTGCTCGGCGTAGTTACGGCCCACACAATAGATGCGGCGCACCGGAACCAACGCACCGCTGCCGGCAACAGGCACGGCAACGGGCGGCGACGGAGGGAATACGTAGTCCATGTTCTCTTGACCTTCTTGAATGCGTGCCGGCACTGCCAGCAAAGAAACACCCCCGCGCCACGCCATCGGTTTGTTGCCCTCGCACCCGAAAGATGCTTGTTACCTCAGGCAGGCCCGGCGGTAAGAAAAAACGAATGCACGAGTTTATCCCTTTTTGCTGTATGGCCGCTGACACCTTTTTCGGCCCCCCGGTGAAAACCCGGATCACATTGCCCGGCGATTGCGCGACAACCAGCGCTTCACCACGGGACGGTTCGCCCCATGCGATCCAAGTACTCCAAACCGGGCTTTCCTTGTTTTGAGAGCAGCACGTTCACGATCTCGGGGATAGCTTCTTCAAGACTGGCCGGCGCATCCGGCCCGCCTAACGCGGTACGGATCCAGCCCGGAGCCAGCAACAACAATGCACGCGACTCCCCTGCATGACGAGCGGCGTAGCTGCGCATGTATTGGTTCAGGGCCGACTTGCTGCCGCGATAGACTTCATGCCCGCCTTTCTCATTGCTGGCGATGCTGCCTTGTCCGGAGGACATGACACCGATCAGGCCATGAGCGGGAACCAGATCCTGCAAGGCTTCTACAACTCGCATGGGCGCGAGTGCGTTTGTGACCATCACTCGCACAAACTCGTCCGTAGAAACCTCGGCAATGGTTTCGTCCTGGTTGGCGTTCGCGGTTCCGGCATTCACTAACAGGATGTCGAAGCTGCGGCCCGAAAGGCGATCGTGCAGCGCGGCGACCTGGTGCTGTTCGATGATATCGAGCTGCTCGATCTCGACCCGGCCTTCGTAAGCATCGGCCAAATCGTGCAGCGCGGTTCTGCCGTTCCCCCGAACGGTGCCGACGACATTCCATCCTCTTTTCAGAAATTCCGCGGACATGGCAGCCCCGAGGCCGCGCGAAGCGCCGACGAGCAAAACGCTGGGTTGAGATTCATCGCTAATTGAGTGTGTCATCGCTGTGCCCTTTTTCAAACAATTGAATATGCATTGATTTTGGGGGGAATTGGTGCTCTGCACCAGACGCATCAAATGCAATAATTGATTGCATCTGATGCACAGATGAATTCAGGAGCTGGCTATGACGCAGAACGTGGACTTGAACCTCCTTAGCTCGTTGGACATGCTGCTCACTGAGCGCAACGTGACAAGAGCGGCACACCGGCTCGGCCTCAGCCCGTCAGCCATGAGCCGAACGCTCTCCAGGCTGCGGGCGGCCACAGGGGATCAGCTACTCGTACAAGCTGGCAGGACACTGGTTCCAACCCCCTACGCCGAGCAAATCACCGGGCGTGTACATGAACTTGCACGCAACGCGCGAGCCGTACTGCAGCCGGTTAATCAAGCCTTGGACATTGCCACCTTGGAGCGGACGTTCACGATTCGGGCAAACGACGGATTTGTCGATCTGGTCGGCCCGTCCCTGATGACCGCCATCGCTCACTCCGCTTCCCGTGTTCGTATCCGCTTTGTCCAGAAGCCTGATAAGGATGCACAGCCCCTACGGGAAGGAATGATCGACCTGGAGGTTGGGGTGATCGGAACCAAGGCGCCGGAATTGAAAACTCGACTGCTTTTTCAAGACCGATTCGTCGGTATTTGTCGAACCGGCCATCCGCTCTTAGCGCCGTCGGACGTGACCGCCAACCGCTATATTGGCTACCCGCATGTGGTTGTATCACGTAAGGGCCAATTTTCTGGCCCAGTGGACGATGCCTTGGGCCAGTTGGGTTTGCGAAGAACGGTTGCCATGGTCGTGCCCAGCTACGCCAACGCAATGCGGATCGCCCGCTATTCAGATTTCATCGGGCTTGTCCCGCGCTCGTGCCTCGTCAATGGGGCAACGGGCGATAACGCCAGGAGTGCAGGCCTTCAGCATTTCGAACTACCGGTGCGCACGCCGGGAATCAAGGTATCTGCTATTTGGCATCCACGCTTTCACGCGGACCTCGCCCATCGCTGGCTGCGCGACACTATCCTGGCTGTTTGCAGGAATATGCAGCTAGCCGACTGACTGGGTGGCCCGTGCGGCGCCTTGTGCTTGCGGCCCCCAGGGGCCATTTTTTCTTGAGACGGCCGGGCGGCAAAAGACATCGGGCCGCGATGCATGGTCTGCATCGCGGCCCGACGGGGCTTCAGTTCAGGGAAAAATCAGCCCTTGTTGTAGCGCTCGGCGCTGCGCACGATTTCTTCGCGAGCGGCGTCTACGCCCTTCCAGCCCTTGACCTTGACCCACTTGCCTTTTTCCAGGTCTTTGTAATGCTCGAAGAAGTGCTGGATACGGCTGATGTCCTCGGCCGGCAGGTCTTCGTACGACTTGATGTTGCGATAGGGAGGATAGAGCTTGTCGACCGGCACGGCCAGCAGTTTGGCATCGCCGCCGCTCTCGTCGTCCATCTCCAGCACGCCCAACGCGCGGCAACGCACGACGGCGCCGACTTGAATCGGGAACGGGGTCAACACCAGCACATCGGCTGGGTCGCCATCCTCGGACAGGGTCTGAGGGATATAGCCGTAGTTGCACGGATAGTGCATGGCCGTCAGCATGAAGCGATCCACGAATACGGCGCCGCTGTCTTTGTCGACCTCGTATTTGACCGGGTCGGCATTCATGGGGATTTCGATGATGACGTTAAAGTCTTCCGGCAGATTCTTGCCGGGAGAGACGCGATCGAGACTCATGGTTCAACCTTGTTTATCTGAAAGTGGAAGAGATTTTCCATCATCCCGCTTGTCTGATTTGCCTTGGTCAGGCGACGTGGACGGCGGGGTGACGTATGTGGGCTCCGATACATCGTATTCAGGCACGGGTATGGGTGCGCTATCGAAGTAGTCTTCGATATCGATGTTGGACCGGGCAGGCGCGACGGCCGGAGGATCCGGCTCCAACGCGTTTGACGCCTCGCGTTCCAGAACGCGAGCATCAGGATCCAGCACATAGTCGGCAGGGACCGACAGGGGCGCGTCTTCGAGCTGGGACACGGCGGGCGCTGCAGCGATCGTAGCCTCCGGCGGATAGGCGGAATATTCACCCTCGGCATCCAGATGCAGGGGATCGGCATCCGTATCTGCTGCAGGCAACGCCGGATCGCCGGCCAATACCGGCAACGCCATGGTCGCGACCGTGGCCAAGCGCCAATGGCTCACGGCGTCCGCAGGACGATCCAAACGGTCGTACAGGCTGCCGAGCAAAGCATGCGTACGCGCATCGTTGCGCAGCGCCAGGCTGCGCTGCAAATAGCGCTCTGCCTGCCCCCATAACTGGCCATTCAGGCACAGCATGCCCAATGCGGTCAACAGATCCGCATTGGTGGGACGCTTTTGCAGCCAAGCTTCGGCTTTGGCAAGACGGCGAGGTACCTGGTCGGGCTCGCAACGCGCATAGGCATCCACCAAGGACGAGGTGAAGTGGACCGGGACGGCCGCCTCCAGAATGCGAGCAGCCTCGGCGGGTTCGCCCGCAGCCTCGAATGCCGTGGCGCCTGCCAGGGCAATTTCCGGCAAGACGCGCTCTTCGTTTTTGAGGTCTTTCCAGACGCTGCGCCAGGCTTCCGTACCGGAGGCCGCAGCGACGCGCAAACGCGCTGCACCCGATCGATCGATCAGGCCCTCGGCCTCGGTCTTGGACAATGCATTGCGACGCACCAACCCACGTGCCAGGGTAAAGACACGGTCATGATGATTCAGCGCCGCCTCGGCACGCAACAACAGGCGCATCGTGTGCAAGTGACGGGCTCCGCCGTCCTGCAATGGCGTCAACACCGCCAAAGCGTCTTGCGCCCGGCCTTGATCCAGCAGTTGATCAGCCGCAACCGTGGCGATGGCTTCTTGCAAACCGGTATTGCCCGAGGCGTGCTCACGTGCGGATTCCAGCAACTGATCCCGGCGAGCGAATTCGCCCAGCCCGTGTGCCGCCCGCGCCGCCGACAGCGCCGCCAACACGCGCCGGCTCTCGACACGCGTCTGCCCCAACAGCTTGGTCAGATTTTTCTCGGCATGAGAAAAGCGCCCCTCCAGGAGCTCTGTCCAGCCACGTTCGAGCAGTACGTGATCACGCGCCTGGGCACGTTGGCCGCGCCAGACACGCATACGATCCGGAATGGCCAACAACCAGGCCAGCAGGCGCAAGCCCACGTACAGCGCGATGAATATGCCCACCACCAGCAGCACGAACAGCGTCAACGACAGTTCAATGCGCCACGGCGACACCAGGAAAATGACATTGCCGGTATGAGAGCGCAGCACCACCGCCAAAGCGACGGCGACGATAAGAAGCAGCAGAGTCCAGAACCAAGTACGCATGCGTTAGTCCTGTTTGGCTGGCGAATCAAACCCAGCAGCGCGCAAGGCGGCTACGCTGGCCAGACTATCACCGACATCCGGCAAGCGCACTGCGATATCGATATTCTGCAGCTCATGCGTCAAGCGCAATGCCGACTGGGTATCCACGGCGCGGCCATCGTAGTAAATGCTAAGCACGTTCTCGACATTGGCGAGCTCGTTCTTCCAGACCTCGGGTTGACGCATCAGCATGGCCAATTGCGCCGTCATCAGACGTTGACGCAAGGCGCCACGCACCTGTTCGGCCTGCTCGGGGGACAACAACAAGGCAGCCGGTTGATCGACGCGTTGCACGCTGATCAAGTCACCAAGCTCATGCGTCAGCGTGCTGCCAGCCCGGCCGGGCCAGGACGCGATCTCGGCACGCCAACGCTGCCACCACGCGGCATCCGCGGGCAATTGATGGCGAGGATCATCAGCCGGAGATTGGATTGGCGCCGTCGCCGGTTTGGGTTGCGTGTCGCTCGAGGCGCCAGGAGCCGAAGCGTCCGGGACCAGCAAAGGAGCCTTGGAAATCAGACCTGCCAGACGATCGATACGCGCAGTTTGTGCTGGAATATCGACGGTCGCAACAGCTCTGAGGCGATCGATATCGCCATTGATGCTCTGTTGAAGACCTGCGAAAAGCGGACGCGCCGCCTGCGCCAGGCGCGTCTGAGCAGTTTCGAGCGCAACGATGGCGTTGTTGACGTTGCCTGCCAGGCGCAACTGCTGATTCGCCAGTACCAGGAGGCGCTCGACGTCGTTGGCGAGAATCTCGTCTGTCGCCCCGCCGCTGAAGGTTTCCCAAGCTTGTTGCAGATCGTTGTAGCGGGTCTTGGCCTCTTGGGCTTGTGCTTCCAGGCTGCGTACCTGGCCGCTTTGCCCTTGAATGAGGGTCAAGGCCTCGCGCGCGTCTTTGCGGCTTTGCGCGACTGCGTCTTCCAGCGTGGCCAGGCGAGTCGCTATTTCACGGCCGGCCGCGTCGGCTTGCTTGCGCTGCAGCCATAGCGCCCACCCGAGGCCAACGGCCACCAGGAGCACGATGATCAACGCCACGCCCAATAAGCCTGCCCCACGGGACGACTTTTTAACCGGGGCGGATGCCGGTTTGGCGGGCGAAGCTGCGCCCGGAGCTGCCGAATTGACGGCAGGTGCAGTGTCAGGAGTCTGGTCTGTCATGACGCGATTGTATTCGGTGAAATGCCAAAACTTCGATTCAAGCCGCAACAAAGGCCGCGAGGATCGCATCATCGGCCGGCAAGCAGATTTTTACCATTGCGTCCGTGACCTTGCCAGCGAGGCCTTGCTGCAGCCGCCGCGCCAGTGTGGGATGGGTCACGATAAAGTCGGAGGCTTGCCACCAATCGGCGAGACCGGCCTCATGGATATGGGCCTCTACGGCGGTGAGTCCTTCGCCACTCGTCAGCAGCCAGGTCGTTTTTTCCCTCATTTGCGCCCATTTTCGCAGTTGCTCGACGGCGGATGGCAGCCACTGAGCCGGCTGGCGTTCATAGGCAGCATGCCGCCGTACCTGCGCCCCCGCGGCCTCTAGTTGGTCGGCCAGCCAATCCCGTCCCTGAGTGCCGCGTACCAATAGCACCCTGTTGGGCAGGCTGTCTTGCGCGCGCAATACCTGCCATAGGGCTTCAGAATCATGGGTAGATGCTGCGGGCGGCGGACAGAATACTGTTGTATTGGCGCAAAAACCTGGTGTTTCGCGCAAGGCACGCGCGCTCGCCGGTCCCACCGTCGCGGCAGAGACGGCAGCGGGCCAGTCGGTCTGCCCCGCCAGATCCCGCAGTTGGTTCAAATACGTCCGCGCCGCATGACCGCTGACAAAGATGACTAAATCAAAGTCTTGCGGCAAAGGCAGATCTGCTGAGGCAACCGCTAAGGGGCGCAGTTCCAGCGCAGGCAGATCCAGCGTCTGCCAACCGGCTGCGCCGAGCGCCTGCGCCAACGCGTCGTTACGGCCGGCAGGGCGAGTCAGAATGGCGATATGCGACATAGACACCCCTCCTGTATGTATCCCGGAAAAGGCCGCCTCCACTCGCCATACCTGACTGCCAAGCTCAGCCGTGAATCCGGACGTACCTCACAACATACTGGCATGAGCCAGCCTCAGTCGGCAGACGTGTCTTGCAAGGCAGCCAGGATGGCGGCCGCGCCCTTGGAGAGCAAGGCTTGCGCCGCGGCTTCGCCGATCTGCTCGGCCTGCGCCACTGGCCCGGTATGTTGGGACTGAATCAATTGTTTGCCATCAGGAGAGGCCACCAATGCCCGAAGCACGACGTTGTCGCCATCGAGCACGGCATATGCCGCCAGCGGGACTTGGCACGAGCCGCCCAGAGTCCGGGACACGGCACGCTCGGCCAACACGCAAGCTGTGGTCTGGTCACAGACGAGCGGCGCCAGCCAGGCGCGCAGATCATCACGATCGTCACGGATTTCAATGCCTAGCGCGCCCTGCCCGGCTGCAGGCAGGCTATCGGCCGGATCCAGCAGGCTGCGAATGCGGTGACCTAGATCCAGGCGTTGCAAACCCGCCGCGGCCAGCACGATCGCGGCGTAATCGCCCTGATCGAGTTTGCCCAGGCGGGTATCCAGATTGCCGCGCAGCGGTTTGACCTGCAGATGAGGATAGCGCCGCCGGATCTGCGACTCCCGCCGCAGGCTGGAGGTGCCAACGACGGCCCCGGCCGGCAGATCGGCCAAGGTCGCATAGTCATTGGAAACGAAAGCGTCCCGAGGGTCGGCTCGTTCGAGCACAGCGCACAGTTCGAATGGCGCCTGCAAGTCAACCGGGACGTCCTTGAGTGAATGAGCCGCCAAATCGGCCCGCCCATCTAGCAAAGCCGTTTCGAGTTCTTTGACAAAGAGCCCTTTGCCGCCGACCTTGGACAGAGTGCGATCCAGTATCTGGTCGCCCCGCGTGGTCAACGTGAGCAGTTCGACGGAACAGTCGGGATAGAGAGTACGCAACCGATCGCGCACATGCTCGGCTTGCCACAGGGCAAGCCGGCTGGCGCGGGTCGCGATAACGAGGCGTTGCGGTGCAGACACGGGCAGACTTAATTGCCCAGGCTGGAAAAGATCACCGTGGCGATCACCCCGATGATGGCCAATATTGCCAGGCCTTGCAGCAGGCTCAGGCCGGATTCGGGGTTGTCGCTTTTACGCAGACTCATGAGTAGATTCCTTGGAGGCAGTTTTACGACTAGCAAGCCACCGCCCCAAGACTACAACAATCAATGCGCCGATGACTTCTGCAGCGATTTTAACCGCAGTAGGCTGAGGGCCGAATTGATTTTCGACAACAACGTCGGTAATCACCATGCCGCCGGCAATCCAGCCCAGCAGTGCTGCGCCGAGCGTCACGACCAGCGGATAGCGATCGATCAGCTTGAGCACCAGGGTGCTGCCCCAGATGATGATGGGTACGCTGACGATCAGGCCGAACACGACCAGACCGATCTGGTGGCCTTCGTGGGCGTTTTGCGCCGCGCCGGCGATGGCGATGACGTTATCGAGGCTCATGACAAAGTCGGCCACGATGATGGTTTTGACGGCAGCGGCAATAGAGGTGCTGCCTGTAATGTTGTCGTGTCCGTCGTCCTCGGGGATGAGGAGTTTGACGCCGATCCACACCAGCAGCAGACCGCCCACGACCTTGAGGAAGGGGATAGCGAGCAGCGTCAGGGCGAATGCGATGAGTACGACGCGCAGGATGATTGCACCGGCCGTACCCCACAAAATGCCCTGCATGCGTTGCTTGGGCGCCAGATTGCGGCAAGCCAGCGCAATCACGACGGCATTATCGCCACCCAACAGAATGTCGATAAGAATGATTTGGAATACTGCAGCCCAGCTTATTGTTTGTAGAAACTCTAACACTTGCTATCCCCCTCGGAATGACAATTTGGACGGAGCGAACTGACCGCGATCAGGTCAACACCGTCCCCACGTCGGCACCTTTCCCGCCGCATCTCTCGCCTGCTACTCAGCAGGGAGCTTTTGCCTATGACGGTTTGGCGGAAAAAAAGCCCCCACACCGCGTTTTTGGCTTACTCCCCCCAGAGGAGCGTTTTTTTGCCTTAAGGCGGTCGGCGGCAAAAAACTGCCGCGTCAAAACGCGGCAGTTTTTGTGCCAAAGCCGGTATTGTAGTTCAGCTTTGTGTCAGCGCCTGACGTCGGGAAAGTAAAATTTTTCCAATGGCCAAAACCACAATAGCGCCGATCGCACCGGTTATCAACGCCAATTGATGCTCTGTCACGCCCAAGGCGTTGTCAATGCTGATGACCGAATCATGCAAGGCGGGATCGCCTACCAGCAGTTCGCCCGCGATAAAACCCAGCAATGCCGCACCGACCCACACGATCAGAGGGAAACGCTCGATCACCTTCAACAACAAGGTGCTACCAAAAATGACCAGCGGGATACTGATTGCCAACCCGACTACCAGCAGGGTGGTATCACCCATCGCGGCGGCGGCCACCGCAACGACGTTGTCCAGGCTCATCACCAAGTCCGCGATCATGATGGTGCGGATCGCAGAGAGCAAGGTGCCATGCTGCTTGCCATCACCATCCTCGTCGCCCTCGGGCAACAGGAGTGTCACGCCGATATAGACCAACAGCAGTGCGCCAATGAGCTTGAGCCACGGCAGCAACAGGAGCTTGGCGGCAACCAGCGTCAACACGATACGCATGATGATCGCGGCCGCTGAGCCAATCGTGATCGCCTTTTTCTGCTGCTCTGCGGGCAGCGAGCGCGCGGCGAGCGCAATCACCACGGCGTTGTCGCCGGATAACAGGATATTGACCCAGATAATCTGTAATAGGGCAATCCAAAATGCTGCTGATGTAAGTTCCATTCCTCTCTTTCCTAGCGATCCCCTAGGTGTGAGTTGATGCTTTTCTTGGTTGCGTACGGGTGGCGGCCATCTTGGTAGTTGCGAGCTGATGAGTGGCCGTTGCCGGATGCCGGACGCTCTTGGCGCCTGACGATTTTTATGGGAGTGTACGCGTAATACCGGCTCGTTATTATATTTTGCAAAAAGGGCGAGACAACACAATCGACGCCCGAACGGTAAAAAGCCCGCCAATCGAGGCGGGCTTTTTACATGCTGGAAGCCTCAGGCTGTTACAGCACGGACTTCAGCAGTTTGCCCATCTCGGACGGGTTGCGCGTGGTACGGATACCGCATGCTTCCATGACTTCGAGTTTGGCATCTGCCGTGTCGGCACCGCCCGAGATCAACGCACCGGCGTGGCCCATGCGTTTTCCCGGAGGCGCCGTGACGCCGGCGATGAAGCCGACCACGGGTTTCTTCATGTTGTCTTTCGCCCATTGTGCGGCGTTGACTTCGTCCGGACCACCGATTTCACCGATCATGATGACGGCGTCGGTATCGGGATCGTCGTTGAACAGCTTGAGCACATCGACGTGCTTCAGACCGTTGATGGGGTCACCACCGATACCGACAGCGCTGGATTGGCCCAGGCCCAATTCGGTGACTTGACCGACGGCTTCGTACGTCAGCGTGCCGGAGCGGCTGACGATACCGATGCGGCCCTTGCGGTGAATGTGACCGGGCATGATGCCGATCTTGATTTCATCGGGGGTGATCAGGCCGGGGCAGTTCGGGCCCAACAGCAGGGTCTTGCTGTTCATGGCCTTCATGCGGTTTTTGACTTCCAGCATGTCACGGACCGGGATGCCTTCGGTGATGCAGATGACCAGATCCAGCTCCGCCTCGACGGCTTCCCAGATGGCGGCGGCGGCGCCGGCGGGCGGCACGTAGATGACCGAAACGGTGGCGCCGGTTTCGCTCTTGGCGTCTTTCACGCTACCGAAAATGGGCACGCCTTCGAAGTCCTCGCCGGCACGCTTGGGGTTGACGCCGGCCACGAAGGCGGCTTTGCCATTGGCGTATTCACGGCACATACGGGTGTGGAACTGGCCCGTCTTGCCCGTGATGCCCTGGGTGATGACTTTGGTGTCCTTGTTGATCAGAATCGACATTTGTGAATCCTTGGCAATTTATTTGACGGCGGCTACGACGCGGGTGGCCGCTTCGGCCATGGTGTCGGCGCTGATGATGGGCAGCCCCGAGTCGGCCAGCATTTTCTTGCCCAGTTCTTCGTTGGTGCCCTTCATGCGGACGACCAGCGGTACGTTGAGGTTGACGGCCTTGCAAGCAGCGATCACGCCTTCGGCGATGACGTCGCAGCGCATGATACCGCCGAAGATGTTGACCAGAATGGCCTGCACGCCCTTGTTCTTGAGCATGATTTTGAAGGCTTCGGTGACCTTTTCAGCGGTCGCGCCGCCGCCGACGTCCAGGAAGTTGGCCGGCTCGCCGCCGAACAGCTTGATGGTGTCCATGGTCGCCATGGCCAGACCAGCGCCATTGACCAGGCAGCCGATGTTGCCGCCGAGTTGGATGTAGGCCAGGTCGAACTTGCTGGCTTCGACTTCGGCGGGGTCTTCTTCGTCCAGGTCGCGGTAGGCGACGATTTCCGGGTGACGGAACAAGGCGTTCGGGTCGAAGTTGAACTTGGCGTCCAGGGCGATGATGTTGCCCTTGCTGTCGCAGTTCAGAGGGTTGATCTCGACCAAGGAGGCGTCGGTGTCCATGTAGCACTTGTAGAGCTTTTGGAACACGTCGGCAGCTTGGTCAGCCGAACCGCCGGTCAGGCCGATGGATTCGGCGACGCTCTTGGCTTGGTCAGCCAACAGGCCGGTTTGCGGATCGATGTATTCGGTGATGATTTTTTCGGGCGTCGAGTGAGCGACTTCCTCGATGTCCATGCCGCCTTCGCTGGAAGCGATGATGGCGACTTTCTGCGTGGCACGGTCAGTGACCAGCGACACGTAGTATTCCTTTTGAATGTCGGCGCCGTCTTCAATGTACAGTCGATTGACCTTTTGGCCTTCCGGGCCGGTCTGGTGCGTGACCAGTTGCATGCCCAGGATCTCGCCAGCCAGCTTGCGCACGTCGTCGATCGAACGGGCGAGCTTCACGCCACCGCCCTTGCCACGGCCGCCAGCATGGATCTGTGCCTTGACGACCCATACCGGTCCGCCCAGCTTTTCAGCGGCAGCCACAGCCTCGTCGACGGAAAATGCGGGGATCCCGCGCGGCACAGGCACGCCAAATTGCTTTAGCAGTTCCTTGCCTTGATACTCGTGGATTTTCATGTGTTACCTGTCAGGACGAATGAGAAAAAGAGGGGGAATCGGAATCTGCGCCCGCCGACGCCTCAGCGCTATCCCCGGTGTACCACTTGGGATAATGCTCAAGCACCACCGGGCCGTCAGTGCGCAAGGCATGACAGCCATCCAGCTGAAATGGGCGTATGTCCGGATTGCTGTTCTGGCGCCGCCGGTTGGCCATGGATTGGACTGCCGCGGTGGGCAGCACCTGCGAAAGCTCGGTCATGTGCGTACAGCCTGCCGTACGACCGAAGCGTTCCTTGACCTGGCGCCGAAACCCTTTGAGCAGGTTCATGCCCACCAAACCCGCATAGGCGGTGTCGATGTTCATGCACTGCCGTTCGTAGGGTGCCGCGTCGTAAGCCGCCTGAGCTGCCACAATGGTAAAAGCCTCATCGATGGTGATGCGCAGATGCATGTGGTGAATATGGCGGCCTGCTTCGAAGACTTCCCCGTTGTGCTTGGGGAAATCGTAGGACTTGAAGTCAATAAGCTCAGCTTCGATGTCCCACAAACCATCGTCGCGCCCGTAGGACTGCACGCGTATGGAACGCGTGTGCAAAGGATGGCGAGAAACTGTCGACGGTGGCAAGGGCATTAAGGGGCCTGCACTTCAAAGTCTTTGACGCAAAGCAGCAAATCCAGGGAAGTATAACGCAGGGCTCGAGGAAACGCCGCTTCCCCCTGCCCCTGCCCACTACTCTCCCAGGGAAGGCCGGGCGACTGGCCTCCTGGGGTTTAAAACGGGACGGATCAGGCTGCGCGCAGCGCGCGGGCTGCGTCAACCATCCCTACCAGCGCGGCCTCGGTCTCAGGCCATGCACGGGTCTTCAGACCGCAGTCGGGGTTGACCCAAAGGCGCTCGCTCGGCAAGCGAGCCGCCGCCTTGCGCATCAGGCCGACCATCCAATCCACGTCCGGCACGTTGGGCGAGTGAATATCGTACACACCCGGGCCGATATCGTTGGGATAACGGAAATCCTCAAAGGCTTTCAGCAGCTCCATGTTCGAGCGCGAGGTTTCAATGGTGATGACGTCCGCGTCCATCGCGGCGATGGATTCGATGATGTCATTGAACTCGGCATAGCACATGTGAGTATGAATCTGCGTATCCGCTGCCACGCCGGCGGTCGACAACCGGAAGCAATCCACCGCCCAATCCAGATAGGCCTGCCAATCGCCGCGACGCAGGGGCAGCCCCTCGCGAATGGCCGGCTCGTCAATCTGGATGACTCGCACGCCAGCCATCTCGAGATCGACGACCTCGTCGCGCAGCGCCAATGCCAATTGGCGGCAGGTCTGCTCACGCGGTTGGTCATCGCGCACGAATGACCATTGCAGAATCGTCACTGGCCCAGTCAACATGCCTTTGACGGGCTTATCGGTCAGCGATTGCGCGTACGAGGACCAACCGACAGTCATCGGGGCGGGGCGAGCGACGTCGCCGAAAATGATCGGCGGTTTGACGCAGCGCGAACCATAGCTCTGCACCCAGCCGTTACGCGTAAAGGCAAAACCGGCCAGCAGTTCGCCAAAGTACTCGACCATGTCGTTGCGCTCAGGCTCGCCATGCACCAGCACGTCCAGGCCGATTTTTTCCTGGAATCGGATGACCGCCTCGATTTCCTTGCGGATCGCGGCCTCGTAGGCGGCATCGCTCAGCGCGCCGGATTTCCAGTCGCGACGCAGCGCGCGAATCTCGGCGGTCTGCGGGAACGAACCGATGGTGGTCGTCGGGAACGACGGCAGTTTCAGCAATTGCTGTTGCTGTGCAATACGATCTGCAAACGGAGCGCGGTCACGCGTGACCTTGGCAGCGTCTGCCATGCGGCGAATCACAGCGGGGTTGTGAATGCGGGGCGATTCGCTGCGTGCCTTGAGCGCGGCACGCTGAGTTGCCAAAGCCGCACTGACATCGGACGCCTGGGCGTTATCCAGCGCCCGGCCGAGCACGCTCAGCTCATCGAGTTTTTGCGCAGCAAAGGACAGCCAGCTCTTCAGTTCGGCATCCAGATCCGTTTCACTCGCCAAGTCCACCGGCACGTGCAGCAAAGAGCACGACGGGGCCAGCCACAGGCGGTCGGCCAATTGTTCGCGAACGGGTGTCAAAGCGCTCAGCGCAGCATCCAGATCCGTGCGCCAAATATTGCGGCCATCGATCACGCCGGCAGACAGCACCTGGTCCGGACGCAAGGCAGCGGCGATGCGCGGCAACTGGTCAGGCGCGCGCACGAGATCGATGTGCAAGCCGGCTACCGGCAAGGCCAAAGCGGTTTCCTGGTTGTCCTGGAGGCCGCCAAAATAGGTGGCCAGCAAGAGCTTGACCGGCGCCTGCGCCAGGCGCTCGTACGCCTTGAGGTACGCATCACGCCAGGCTTGCGGCAGATCCAGCACCAGAATCGGCTCGTCGATTTGTACCCATTGCACGCCCTGCTGAGCCAAGCGCGCCAATACCTCGGCATAGACCGGCAACAGTGCATCCAGCAATTGCAGCTTGGCGGTGTCCCCCGCCCCATCGGCAAACGCATCGCCCTTGCCCAGCCACAGCCAGGTCAACGGGCCCGGAATGACAGGCTTGACCTGATAGCCCAAGGCTTGCGCTTCTTTGACCTGCTCAAAAAGGTATTCGCGCGCGATGCGGAACGTCTGGCCCGGCACCAGTTCCGGCACGATGTAGTGATAGTTGGTATCGAACCACTTGGTCATTTCGCAGGCAGCAGTCGGCGTGCCCGACGGCGCACGCCCGCGTCCCATGCGAAACAGTGTATCCACCGTGACAGGCTGACCATCGGCTTGGCCAAAACGCGCCGGCACTGCCCCCAGCAACGTGGTCCATTCCAGGACATGGTCATACCAGGCGAAATCGCCTACCGGTACGAATTGAACGCCCGTGGACGCCTGACGCTGCCAATGCGCGGCACGCAGTTCGCGACCAGTTTGCTCCAGATCCGCTGCGCTTTGCTTGCCAGCCCAATAGGCCTCGACCGCGCGCTTGAGTTCGCGCTGGGCGCCAATACGGGGAAAGCCCAAATTATGAACTATAGTCATATAGATATCCGATTCAACAAATTTTATTCAACTCGCATGCTATTCTGCCTCCAACTTAATTTGCGTCAAAATCAATCTCAACATACATTTATTGAAAATTTCTCATACTAATAAAATGAGTGTGATTCATGCATGGCCTACACAGGTTTCATGTCGCTCATATTTGTTATTTACCCGCTCTGTATACGACTGATCCATGCTCGAAATCCGTCATCTAGAAACCCTCTCGGCAATCCGCGACGGAGGTAGCCTGCAAGAGGCAGCTGATCGTCTGCACCTGACGCAGTCGGCGCTATCTCATCAATTGCGCGACCTCGAAACCCGCCTGGGCACCCCGCTGCTCAATCGCCGTACCCGCCCTGCCCGCCTCACTACGGCCGGACTGCGGGTGCTGGCGCTGGCCGATGACGTCTTGCCGCAGATCCGGGCCACCGAGCGGGAGCTACAACGGCTGGCGGCGGGCCGCACCGGACGGCTGCATCTGGCGATCGATTGCCACTCATGTTTTCAATGGCTTATGCCGAGCATGGACGCTTTTCGCGGCCAGTGGCCGGATGTCGCGTTGGACCTGTCGGCCGCGTTTTCGTTTGCCCCATTGCCCGCACTGGTACGGGGCGATCTGGATCTGGTGATTACATCGGATCCGCAGCAACTCGACGCGGTGGAATACCTGCCCTTATTCAAATACGAGTTGGTACTGGCTGTCTCCGAATCGCATCCTTTGGCAGCCAGCAAACACATCGTGCCCGAGCAACTGGCGGATCAGATCCTGATCACCTATCCCGTGGACAGACAGCGGCTGGACGTCTTTACGACCTTTCTGGATCCCGCAGACGTAGAGCCGGCCGCGGTACGCAAGGCAGAGCTGACACCCATCATTGTGCAACTCGTCGCCAGCAATCGCGGCGTGACTGCACTGCCCAATTGGGCGCTGACAGAATATTTGCATCAAGGCTGGCTGCGGCTGTGCCACCTGGGACCGCAGGGTGTGTGGCGTACGTTGTACGCCGCCGTGCGAACCGAGGATATCGATGCGCCTTACATTAATGATTTCCTGGCTATTGCACGAGAGACGTGCTTTAAAACCCTGGACGGTATACGGTCAGCGAAAAATTGAACCGCTTTTGATTAATCATCGTCCCGCTCGTCACCCAACAGGCGACGGATCACATCATGAGCAAAGCCTCGGCCCGCGAGGAAGCGGGCCTGTTTGGCATACTCGTTACGATCGCTGGGCTTTGTGGAAAAACGCTTGCGCCACACCTCAAGCGCACGCTGATACTCGGTTGCGCGCAGATCGTCGCGCAACTGTGCGACTTGATCCTCGGCAACGCCGTGCTGACGCAGTTCTTGCACAATGCGTGCAGTACCCTGCCGACCGGCACGACGATGCACCAGGCTATGCGCAAATCGCTCGGTAGATAGCCAGCCTTCCTTTTCCAGCGCATCGAGCACTGGCTCAATGTCGGAAGCATCCTCTGCATAAGGCTGGAGCTTGCGCGCCAATTCATTGCGCGCGTATTCGCGGCGCGACAGATAACCCACCGCGCGAGCCTTCAGGCTAGGCCCACGCGGTTTAGGTTTGCCCAAGGTCTCGAAATCATCATCCCGGGGCTCGTGTTTGCCTCGCGTCTCGAAATCATCGTCCCGAGCCGTGCGTCTGCCTCGGGTTTCGAACTCGTCTTCTGGTGCAGACAGTGTCCGGCGATTTTCGCCATCCCTCCCTGTACCAGAGGTCTTCATCGTCTCGAATCCCCCGTCGTCAGGTTCGCGTGAAGACGAGCCGCGACGTGGCCACGAAGCTCCCCGCTGACGAATCATTCTGCGTCGGTAGTCTCGGCCTCGCTAGCCGGGAACGTCGCTGCACGGCTGACGATGCCTTGGTTTTCACGCACCTTGTTTTCGATCTCGATGGCGAGCTCGGGATGCTCTTTCAGGTATTCACGGACATTGTCCTTGCCCTGACCGATGCGGGTGCCGTTGTAGCTGTACCATGCGCCCGATTTGTCGACCACGCCTGCTTGCACGCCCAGATCGATGATTTCACCCTCGCGTGAGATGCCGGCGCCATACATGATGTCGAACTCGGCCTGCTTGAACGGAGGCGACACCTTGTTTTTGACGACCTTGACGCGCGTTTCGTTACCGACGACTTCTTCGGCCTTTTTGATGGAGCCGATGCGGCGGATGTCCAGACGCACAGAGGAATAGAACTTGAGGGCATTACCACCGGTAGTCGTTTCCGGGTTGCCGAACATGACGCCGATCTTCATCCGGATCTGGTTGATGAAGATGACCATGCAATTGGTGCGCTTGATGGTAGCCGTCAGTTTGCGCAGCGCCTGGCTCATCAGGCGAGCCTGCAGACCGGGCAGCGAATCGCCCATTTCGCCTTCGATTTCGGCCTTGGGCACCAACGCGGCGACCGAGTCGATCACGATCAGATCCACCGAACCCGAGCGCACCAGGGCGTCGGTGATTTCCAGGGCCTGCTCGCCGGTATCGGGCTGCGAAATCAGCAGATCGGTGAGATTGACGCCCAGCTTGGAGGCGTACTGCACGTCGAGCGCGTGTTCCGCGTCGATGAACGCGCAGGTGCCGCCGATTTTTTGCATTTCTGCGATGACCTGCAGCGTGAGCGTGGTCTTGCCCGACGATTCAGGGCCGTAGATCTCGATCACACGCCCACGCGGCAAGCCACCCACGCCCAATGCGATATCAAGCCCCAGCGAGCCCGTCGACACGACCTGGATGTCGTGTTCGACTTCGTTATCGCCGTAACGCATGATCGAGCCTTTGCCAAACTGCTTTTCGATTTGCGAAAGCGCGGCTGCCAGCGCCTTGGCCTTTTCCGAGGCGGCTGCTTTGCTGGTTTTGTCGTCCATGTGGTTTCCCGTGGATAAATGATGTTGACGCTGTGAGGTTTAACGCGCGGCAAAGCGCTGCACGTCGAAGCGGCGATTATTGCATTCGATTGTACTGTATATAAATCCAGTGTGCCAAATTTTTCCAGGGATTCCCTGGATGGGCAAATTAGCTGAGGCTGTGCCAGAATGCCTGCACGCGATATCGTCCTGATGTCGTGCGCCCTTAACGGCTCTTGCCCCGCTTTCACTGCATGCGCATCCTTATCGCCGAAGACGACAGCATCCTGGCCGATGGCCTGTCCCGCTCATTGCGCCACAATGGTTACGCCGTTGACGCCGTCAGCGACGGCGCCGCCGCCGATTCCGCCCTCGCCGCCCAGCCGTTTGACCTGCTCATTTTAGACCTGGGACTCCCCCAGCTCACCGGGCTGGAAGTCCTGCGCAGGTTGCGTGCGCGCAACTCTGCGATGCCGGTTCTGATCCTGACGGCGGCAGACAGCGTCGAGCAACGCGTCAAAGGCCTGGATCTGGGTGCCGACGATTACATGGCTAAACCCTTTGCTCTATCCGAGCTGGAAGCCCGCGTGCGTGCCCTGACACGGCGCGGCGCGGGCGGCGGAGCCACCTTGTTGCGCCATGGCCGCCTGGTGTTTGACCAGACCGGACGTGTCGCGCTGGTCGATGACCAGACCCTGGATTTGTCCGCCCGCGAGGTCAGCCTGCTGGAAATCCTGCTGACTCGCAGTGGCCGCATGGTCAGCAAGACCCAGCTCGTCGACCACCTGTGCGAATGGGGCGAAGAGGTCAGCACCAACGCCATCGAGGTCTATGTGCATCGATTGCGTAAAAAGCTCGAGCCTAGCGGAGTCAAGATCATCACGGTACGCGGCCTGGGTTATTGCCTTGAACGGGACCAAGGTGCCGCCAGCCACCTCACCCACTGAGCCGGCCGCGCGCGAGTCGCTGAACCAAGAAGCCCTGGACGCCATGCGTGGCGGGGCGAAAGGCCCCAGCTTCGCGCCCCCTCAGCGATCGTTGCTGGGAGAAATCCTCGACTGGATGCTGGCGCCGTTGTTCCTGCTGTGGCCAATGAGCGTGGCCATCACCTACGTGGTGGCGCAGAATATCGCCAACGTCCCTTACGATCGGGTGCTGGCGCAAAACCTGCACATTCTGTCACGCCATGTGCATGCGCAAGGCGGACGCGCTGTCCTGGACATCAACGACTCCGTCCGCGACGTGCTGCATCCCGGCGAAACCGACAGCGTGTTCTGGCTGGCCCAAGGCAGTCACGGCGAGGTACTGGGCGGAGACAAAGGCCTGCCCTTGCCTCCCGATCTCGGCCCACCGCAACCCGGTATCGTGCTGTATGCAGAGGACACGTTGCGCGGGTTCGGCGTACGACTGGCCTATACCTGGGTCGATTTACACATCCCGCAAACTCAGCCCGTGCTGCTCGTGGTTGCCGAAACCATGGAAAAGCGGACCGAACTGACCAATGACATCATCAAAGGCGTCATCATTCCGCAATTCATCGTGCTGCCCATCGCGGTGCTGCTGGTGTGGTTCGGACTGTCACGGGGTGTCGCCCCCCTGAACGCCCTGCAACAACGCCTGCGCGCCCGCCGTCCGGACGATCTATCGCCCATCGACGAAGGCGCCGCCCCGTCGGAAATTGCGCCGCTGGTTAGCGCCATGAATGAATTGCTGGATCGCTTGTCCTCCAACGTGCAGGCGCAACGACGCTTTGTCGCAGATGCCGCGCATCAATTGAAAACGCCCTTGGCGGGGTTGCGCACGCAGGCCGAATTGGCGCTGCGAGACGCCAGTCCCGACGAAATGCAAGCGAGTCTGCGCCAACTGATTATGGGCTCGGAACGCGCCACGCGTCTCGTGAATCAGCTGTTATTGCTGGCGCGTGCCGAGAATCCGCATTCGGTCGAGTTGGCGCCTACCGACCTGAACGCCATTGCACATGAGCAGACGTTGCAGTGGGTGCATCAAGCGCTCTCCCTGAACACCGATCTAGGATTTGAAGGCACGGACATGCCGCTCATGATTGCGGGCAACGATATCCTGCTGGCCGAGCTGCTCAACAATCTGGTGGACAACGCGCTGCGCTATACCCCATCGGGGGGACATATCACCGTACGTGTCCGCAACTCTGCCTCTCATGCCATCCTGGAAGTCGAAGACTCCGGCCCCGGCATCCCTCTCGAAGAACGCGAACGCGTCTTCGACCGGTTTTATCGTGTACTGGGGACCCGGGCCGAGGGCAGCGGCCTGGGATTGGCCATCGTGCGCGAAATATCTCAGAAACATCATGCGCAAGTGGAAATCCTCGAAGGCACCGCACACTCGGACCTGCCCGGCGCATGCATCCGTGTGTTGTTTCCCTTACACGGGCGGCCCGAAAATATTCAATTCCCTAGCTAGGGATATCCCTGACGGATCGCTCCGAACCCGGTCAAAATCCCGGGAAAAACGCCAAAAAAATACATTTGGTTTCAAAATTAAGATTCAAGTAAGCATCCCGTCAGAACCCCGTCAGTCTCGTTTTCTACCTTTCTACTAGCCCTAATGCCGGAACATACCGGAAACGAGCCGGCACGGTGGATCACCACCGGTCCAAAACGAGGAGACATCATGAGCACAGCATCGATGGCCAGCCCAGGCCCATCCGCGGGCCCGCGCCCGATGACCAAAGACGAACGGCGCGTGATCTTCGCGTCGTCGCTAGGCACGGTATTCGAGTGGTATGACTTTTATCTCTATGGCTCGCTTGCGGCCATCATTGCGGGGCACTTCTTCTCTGGTGTAAATCCCACGGCCGCGNTCATTTTCGCGCTGTTGGCTTTCGCGGCAGGCTTTGCGGTACGCCCCTTTGGCGCCCTGGTCTTTGGCCGCCTGGGCGACCTGGTCGGCCGT
Source organism: Bordetella muralis (assembly GCF_965139205.1). Lineage (GTDB taxonomy): Bacteria > Pseudomonadota > Gammaproteobacteria > Burkholderiales > Burkholderiaceae_B > Bordetella_A > Bordetella_A muralis. The sequence goes on along the minus strand of NZ_CBCSIU010000008.1, from coordinate 76,789 downwards.
AAATACACCTTTCTGGTCACCATTGTCATCATGGGCCTGTCCACGTTCCTCGTGGGCGTGCTCCCCAGCTATGCCAGCATCGGCATCACCGCCCCCGCGATTCTGATCGTGCTGCGGCTGCTGCAAGGCTTGGCGTTGGGCGGCGAATATGGCGGCGCAGCCACCTACGTGGCCGAACACGCCCCTCAAGGCCGTCGCGGCGCCTACACCGCCTGGATCCAGACCACGGCCACGCTGGGCTTGTTCCTGTCCCTGCTGGTCATCATGGGCGTACGCGGCCTGATGGACGAAGAATCCTTCAAAGCCTGGGGCTGGCGCATTCCGTTCCTGATCTCGGTAGTGCTGCTGGGCATCTCGGTGTGGATCCGGATGCAGCTCAATGAATCGCCGACCTTCAAACGCATGAAAGAAGAAGGCCGCGGCTCCAAAGCTCCCCTGACCGAGTCTTTCGGCCAATGGAAAAACCTGAAAGTCGTGATCATCGCGCTGCTGGGCCTGACCGCCGGCCAAGCCGTGGTGTGGTACACCGGCCAGTTCTACGCCTTGTTCTTCTTGACCAAGACGCTGCAAGTCGACGCCAACACGGCCAACATCCTGATCGCCCTGGCCCTGTTGATCGGCACGCCGTTCTTCCTGATCTTTGGCTCGCTGTCTGATCGCATCGGCCGCAAACCGATCATCATGGCGGGCTGCTTGATCGCCGCGGTGGCCTATTTCCCGATCTTTCAGGGGCTGACCCACTTCGCCAACCCCGCGCTCGAAAAAGCCCAGGCATCGGCACCGGTCACTGTGATTGCGGACCCGGCCACGTGCTCGTTCCAGTTCAATCCGGTGGGCACCTCGTCATTCACGAGCTCATGCGATGTGGTCAAGTCATTCCTGGCGGGCAACTCAGTGAACTACGCCAACCAGGCAGCCCCTGCCGGTACCGTGGCCAAGGTCAAAATCGGCAATGACGAGTTTCCTTCCTTCGAAGGCAAGGACATGTCTGCGGATGAGTTCAAGGCCAAGTCTGCCGAGCTGAAAACCGCCCTGACCAACGCGATCCGCAGCCACGGCTACCCGGCCAAGGCGGATCCGGCACAAATGAACAAGGTCATGGTGGTGGTCCTGCTGACCATTCTGGTGATCTTCGTGACCATGGTATACGGCCCGATCGCCGCCATGCTGGTCGAAATGTTCCCCACCCGCATCCGCTACACCTCGATGAGCTTGCCGTATCACATCGGTAACGGCTGGTTCGGCGGCTTCTTGCCCCCGGTCGCTTTTGCGATCGTGGCTGCGACGGGCAACATCTACGACGGCTTGTGGTATCCGATCATCATCGCCGTCATGACGCTGGTCATCGGCACCTTGTTTGTCCGCGAAACCAAAGACGTGGACATCAACGACTGACACCGCTTTCCCCCGCCAGGCAGGACTGCTGCGCCTGTCTGGCTCTTCCAAGCTCCTTCGGGAGCTTTTTTTTTGATCAGCTCCAATGGCTCAAAGCGCTGCAGTCGGAGACGGCAAGCCGCAGCAGCAGCCGCGGTTTTTTTATCTAGCGGAGATTCAGGACGATGTCAGACCGCCGAGATTAGACTGGAACCTCAGAACACGGCCTTGCCCTACATTGCTGGACGTTTGATCCCCAGTCTGGCAATTGCAGGGCCAGTTCTCTGACACCGATGCTACGCCCCCCGCGAGCCTTTAACGGCGTAGCATTGTGTGACCCTGCCAGGNCCGGCTTTTTTAAGCCGGGCCTTTTTTTTGTCTTGGGGCGGGCCGCCCCAAGACATCAACGGCGGCGGCCGAAGCCGATCACCAGCACACCCGCCACAATCGCAGCAATACCAGCCCAGGTCGGAATCGATACCGATTTTTCCGTTTCCGCCGTCGCCTTGACCGAACCGATTTGCAACACGGTTTCTTCGCTGGTGTAGTCGAAACCCTTGTACACCAATGCCGCCGCACCCACTGCGATCAGCACCGCACCCACAAGCGTCGCCAGTTTCATCGTTATCATCCTTTATTCATCAATGACGATGCGGCGGACGATACCAGAAGGTCCGGCTTCTGTCAGTGACAGAACGCGTCGCACTACGCTGCCCGTGAAAACGCTGCCGATCCATTGTGCGACGCAGCGTCCGCCCGCTAATACAAAGTAGCCCCTTTGCGCCGCGTAAACTGGGCTAACGAACGCAACGCCAGCGCATGCATCGCTGCTACCGAAGGCAAGAGCGTCTCGTCCTGACGCGTCAACACGCCGACTATACGCTCGACAACCGGCTCAACCAAAGGCACAAACGCCAAGCCCGTACTCGCTGGCGGTCGAGCCAGTACGGGCAATGCGGTCACCCCGAGCCCTCCCGCCACACTGGCCAACAAAGAAGCTCGATTCGAAATATCCATCGCCGGATCATCCACCCCGGCGCCGAGTTTGCGGCCCTTTAGCGTGGCAAACGTCGCATTCGCAATCAATCGCTCGCCAGCCAACGCAGACCACGGAATACTGCGGCGCCGCGCCAAGGGATGCGTCTTGCGGCAAACCAGGCCAAAACTATCGCGCGCGACGGGGGTGAACGCCAACTCATCCGTACGCGGCAATTGGCCTGCCACACCCACTTGGACATCCCCCGACTGCACCAGACGATGCACATTGGGAGACGACTCATCCACCGCACGGATTCGCACGTCGGGATGACGCTGCGCATAACGCGCTACCAATCGCGGCAGCCACTCATCTGCCAATGAAGGCATCACCGCCAATGACACCGGCCCCTGGTACCCCATCGCATAGAGCCGCGCCCCGTCCTGCACACGGTCATGCGTAGCCAGCAACTCTCGAAATGACGGCAGCAACGTCTGCCCCAACGGCGTCAAGCGCGCACGTTTGCCAGGCTCGAACAGCGGCGCGCCAATCTGTTGTTCCAGGTCCTGCATCGCTGCCGAAACCGCCGCTTGTGAACGAAAAGTGCCCTGGGCCGCATCCCGGAAACTACCGAGATCGGCCGCCAGTACGAACTGACGCAAATGTTGAATTTTTAATGGAGCAGACATGATGTGCCATCTGTCTAATTTCGGATTTTCCGAAATTAACATGAATTATTTTAGATTGCTAAAACTGGACTGCAGCGCCAACAATGCACGCATCGTTCAACCGGGAGCCAGCATGTCCGTGCAAGTTCGCAAAGTCGTTAGCTACGTAGAAAAGACCCTGATCGAAGGGGGCAAAGCCGCCGAAAAGCCGCTGGTGATGATCGTGGCCGCCGCCGTGATCCGTAACCCGTGGGCCGACAAGCCGTTCCAGGAAAATCTGCGTCCGGAAATCCTCGCCGCCGCACCGCCACTGGGCGAGTTACTGGTCGGCGAGATCCTGCGTCACGCAGGGTCGGCCGATGCGATCGAGGCCTACGGTAAAGCAGCCGTCGTCGGCACTTCGGGCGAAGTCGAACATGCGTCCGCCTTGATTCATACCTTGCGCTTTGGCAACGCCTATCGCAACGCGGTAGAAGGCTCCAGCTACCTGAGTTTCACCAACACGCGAGGCGGTCCGGGTTGCGTCATTTCGATCCCGATGATGCATAAGCAAGACGAAGGCTTACGTTCTCACTATCTGACCGTACAGACCTGCATCTATGACGCGCCGGCCCCCGATGAAATCGTGATCGCCTTGGGCGCGGCCACCGCCGGCCGTCCGCATCACCGCATCGGCAATCGCTATTCCGATTTGAAAGAACTGGAACAAGAGGCGCAAGCAGAATGAACGCTGCGCAGCGTCGATCAGGCGAGGGCGAGCCCTTAGTTCTATTGCATGGCGTGGGCCTCGATCATCACTTGTGGAATGATCTCGCCCCGTGCCTGGAACCGGATTTTGAGGTCTTGCGTTACGACCTCCTCGGTCACGGACAGGCCGCTCCACTACGAGCTGCCGTCGCACCAGAGGATTTCGCCATACAACTGGACCAGGTACTGGACCACGTCGGCTGGAATGAGGTTCATTTGTTGGGCTATTCCATGGGAGGCCTGATCGCAGGCCATTACGCCGCGACCAGGCCGGCACGCGTCAAGCGGCTCGCACTGCTGAGCACCGTCTATCAACGCACCGAGGCCGAAGCCACCGCCGTGCGCGCNCGGCTCGATGCGTCGGCGACGCAGGACGCTGAGGCCTCGACAGAAGTCTCTCTGGCGCGCTGGTTCACCCCTGCCTACCGGCAGAGCCACGAAGCTCGCGTCCAGGAAATCGGACGGCGCCTGCTCTCCAACGATCGCACAAGCTTTCTGCATGCGTATCGGATGTTCGCCACAGGTGATCGTCTGATCGATACACACGCGATCCGTTGCCCGGTACTGGTCATGACAGGCAGCGATGACGTGGGCTCCACGCCGCGCATGAGCGCAGCCCTGGCAGCCGATTTGCCGCAATCGCAATTGCAGATCGTGGCAGGACAGCGCCATATGTTGCCCGTGGAAGCCCCCGGCACCGTGGCTCAAGCGTTGTGCGGCTTTTTCTCGCCAGCCTCTGCATAAAGCACGATTCCCGCCCAAGGGAGGAGACAAACCATGAATCGCAGAACCCTACTCAAATATGCCGCCGCCCTAGGGGCTGCAGGACTCGTTCAACCAGCGTGGACGCGTGAGGCACCGTTGCGCGTCGTCGTGCCCTTTCCGCCAGGCGGCGGCACCGACGTACTGGGGCGCGTAATTGCCGCCTCGCTAGAGCCTGCGATGAACCGCCCCGTCATCGTCGAAAACAAGCCAGGAGCCAGCGGCATGCTAGGCGCCGATTACACTGCCAACGGCGCCAAAGACGGCAGTATCTTGCTATTTGCAGGCCTGGTCCCCTCGGTACGCTACTACGCCAGACCGCCTGAAGAGGTGCTCCAACAATTGGCGCCGGTATGTCCGATCGCGCGCTCGCCGTACATGGTCGCAGTGAGCGCCGACGTGCCGGCCAAGACCTTGAAAGAACTGGTCGAACAAGCCAAGGCTCGCCCTCAGGATCTGACCTTTGGCACGCCTGGCAACGCCACGCCCCAACATATCGCCACCGAACTCATGCAGGCCGCCTGCGGCATCGACATGCTGCACGTGCCCTACCGAGGCACTGGCCCCATGATGACGGACTTGCTGGGCGGTCAAATCCAAGTGGTCGTGGCCACCGTCGCTGCCGTCGAGCCCTACTTGAAAAGCGGCCGGCTACGCGTCCTGGCCGTCACCAACTCAGAACGCTTAGCCAAATATCCGGACATCCCCACTGTTGCGGAAAGCGGCTACCAGGGATTTTCCGCACAAATCCAGTTCGGCACCTATTGTGCCGCGGGGACGCCCACGGAAATCGTCGCCGCGCTGAATCAGGGCGTAAACCGCGCACTGCAAACGGAGGACGTCCGGCGCAAGCTGGGCGAACAAGGATTCACCCCGACAGGGGGTACACCCGAGATGTTGCAAACGGCCTTGTTGTCCGAAATTCGCGAGGTCGCAGCCCTCGTGAAATCCGGCAAAGTCAAAGTCGATCTCTAACCATAAACGCAGCCCCACTGGCCGGGCGTTACACGGCCAGCGCCTGCAGGAACCCAGCATCGAGAGCCGGCCCGATGTCGCCTTGAGATACACAAGAAAAGCACAGACCTGCCGGCGAGTCGGGCAAGGGTCGTATAGAATCAACCCTTTTGCCCGACGCCATGTGGTTCAAGAATCTCAAGATCTACCGACTATCCGCACCGTGGACGCTGACCGGCGAACAGCTTGAAGAAAGCTTGGCGCGGCATGCTTATCAATCCGGCAACAATCTCGAAATGCAAAGCGTGGGCTGGATTTCGCCCCGCGAAAATGCTGCGCTGTCACACACCGTCAATCAGCAGATTTTGCTCAGCCTGCGTGCCGAGAAAAAATTGCTGCCAACCACGGTCGTCAACCAGGTCGCTCGCGCCCGCGCTCAGGAAATCGAAGAGCAACAAGGCTACAAGCCCGGCCGCAAGCAAATGAAGGAAATCAAAGAGCGCGTCACCGACGAGCTCTTGCCCAAGGCCTTCAGCGTCTATCGCGACACGCGTGTCTGGATCGACCCGGTCAACCACTGGCTGGTAATCGATGCCGCCGCCTCGGCCAAGGCCGATGAAGTCATCGGCCTGCTGGTCAAGACCATCGACCCGCTGCCGCTGGAAAATCTGTACGTCGCCCAATCGCCCGCCGCCGCCATGACCGGCTGGCTGGCCGCTGACGAGGCCCCTAGCAATTTCAGCATCGATCAGGACACCGAATTGCGCGCCTCGGGCGAAAGCCGTGCCGCCATTCGCTATGTCAAACATTCCATCGACGTCGACGACGTGCGCCGCCACATTCAGTCAGGCAAACAATGCACCCGCTTGGCGTTGACCTGGGCCGATCGCGTGTCCTTTGTGCTGACCGAAGCCCTCGACGTAAAGCGTATTGCGCCATTGGACGTCCTCAAGGAAGGCAACGACACCGTCATGCAAAATGACGATGAAAAATTCGATTCCGACATGGCATTGATGACGGGCGAACTGGCCAAATTGCTGGCCGACCTGACCGAGGCCCTCGGCGGCGAAAAGCGTATCTAAAAAACGCCCCAAAGGCTGGGGGTTGAACCCAGCCCTTTGGGGCATTGCATTGCTTTTACCGCCGGGCCGCCTGCAAGGACAATCAATCCAGCCCGTGAAAAATCGAATCGTCCGGGCCGATATGCGACGGATGTTTCCACGTCACGTCGCGCATCGAATGCTGCACCAGACCTTCCACCCCCAGCAGCACTGCGAAAATCGCCATCCGGATCGGAATGCCGTTATCCGTTTGACGGAAAATCGCCAGACGCGGATCGTCATTCAGATCCGTGCTCAGATCGTTAGCGCCTGGCCGGCTGTCGCGCGGCAGCGGGTGCATGACAATCGTGTCGGGTCCGCAATGCGCGTCGATCGTCGCGCGGCTGATCTGAAACTCTGGCGTGTAGCCTTCGCTTTCCTCGTGGGCGAAACGCTCCTTCTGCACGCGCGTCGCATAAATTACATCCGCGCCCGTCAAGCCCTCTGCCAGGCTGCTTTTCTGCTCGATCACATTGTCGTTGCGGCTGGCCTGTTCGATGATGTAGTCCGGCATTTCCAGGCCAGGAGGAGAAATCAAGGTGAACTTGATGCCCTTGTACAAGGCCAATAGCTTGATCAACGAATGCACCGTGCGCCCGTATTTCAAATCGCCGACCATGGCAATATGAGCGCCATCGAGCAGCTTACCCAGACGCGAAAACTCGGTGAGAATCGTATACAGGTCCAACAGCGCCTGGCTGGGATGCTCACCGGGACCGTCGCCCCCATTGACGACGGGGATATTCGTAGCCTGCGCAAATTCGGCGACAGAGCCTTTATCGGGATGACGAATCACCATGGCGTCGACGTAGCCGCTCATGACGCGGCTAGTGTCGTAAATCGACTCGCCCTTGGCCATCGAGGAAAAAGTAAACCCGGTGGTATCGCACACCGAACCGCCCAGGCGGCAGAATGCGGAACCGAAACTCACGCGCGTACGCGTACTGGCCTCGAAAAACAGATTACCCAGCACCGCCCCTTCCAGAACTCGAGATACTTTTTGCCGGCGAGCAACAGGCTGCATCAAATCCGCCACGCGAAACAGGTCCTCGACCGATTCGCGCGTAAATTGATCTACCGACAGTAATTGGTGTTTGCCGTTCACGGAGATCCGCTCGCGCAGCGGGCCCACCTGTGCGCTCTGCGTATATTTCTCGAGCAAGGCACTGTTTTGCACGATTTCGCTGACAAAACGCTCGACCACCTCGGGCATCGCACGAAACTCTTGCGATCCTTCTGGCAGGAGCCACGTGTCGAGCGCACGCCTTTTCACACCGATACGGGTGGCGAAAACATCACGAGTCAGATTGAGGCGACGCATCGCGTCGCGTAGAAAGGCTTGCTGGGAAATGGACATGGCGGCCCCTGGGTTGCTAATGTACGCAATGCGTATATTAAACCCAGGATTTCGTACGTCGCAAGCGATTTTCTAGCGTGCTTCGAGGAGCGTTATTTGTTGTCCAACGGCCGGCATACCGGGGTTGCGCTCTGGATCGAAGCCCTGGCTGCCTGGATCTCGGCTTGATCCCACTGCCCCTCTCCCAGGACCATGACAGTGACGTTCGACGCATTCGGGCTGTCTGATTGGGATTGGGCTCGAATGATTTCCAGGATTTTGGCAGGCTCGGTTTGCTTGAAAATCTGAATCTCGTTGGGGGCGCCCTTTTCCCCCAGGCTCTGATGCGATTGGTACACAACGCCATAAGGATGGGCGCGCTCTTCATGGCACACACGTACATACTCGCCCGCGCGTCGATGCGCCGCCTGGACATCTGCCTGTACCGAAAAAGTTTCTGTCGCTCCCGGAGGATCGCCGGACAATAAACCTTTACTGGCGCAGCCGCTCAAGACAACGGCCATGGTCAACCCTGCCAGACCCAAAGTGCGCATAGTCATTCCCACTAGATAGTACTAATGGTGGCATTATGCATCACACTGGCCGCACGTCACGCGGCGTGCCGCCCACGAAACATGTGAGCGGCGGCGGCCCACCTCAATCAGCGGCGCGTTGAATGCTTTCACCACCCTTCTCGATGTCCTTGCCTGCTCCTGCAACCGTATTGCACCCCGCCGAGATGGCTGACACAGCAAGCAAGACGACGAGCAAAATGCGATTCTTCATGAGTTCTCCTATGACGACTTATCATCGAGGCCAGACCCACTGACCCTGGCGCCGGACTTCAGATCCCCGGCCCGGTAATCATGCACGTTTTTTTAACAAATCGCCAAACAAATCAGCGCGCCAACGGCGCACACTGTGTCATACACGCCAAAGCTTTCATAAGGTAGGATGACGGTATGCGACATTCTTCTTCTACGCCCGGCAATTCGGACCAAGGCTGGGGTTGGCAACAGCCCGCCCAGGGCTCAGCTGCGTTGGCATTATTCATCGATGATCTGCATCGTGTATTGCAGGCCCATACCGCCCGGCGGCTGGCCGGCGCGTCCCCTTTGAGCGTCGCACAGGACCAGGTCGATGCCCTGCTCGCCCGCTACGTCGAGATGCGCAAAGCGCCGGAAATTTTCGAAGGGCAATCGGTCACCTTGAAAGAAGGCACCGACCGGGATGGCGTATCGCACACAGTGCCGATCTTTTCGCCGCATCTGAAACAGGCTTTGGTGGCCATGCTGGGCCAGCCGGGTAAACAGGCCCAATAGTTAGTCACTGCTGCGGCAGGCGCCGCGCACTGATTCAATAAGGCAACAGGGCTGCCCACATGCGGCGAGCCCTGCCCATCATCGAGTGCCTATTGTTTGGCCGCGGCCTGCATCGGCCCAGACCACGGTTCCGTTTCCAGCGCCAGGCGTGTCTCTTGAAAGCCCCCTAACCCGGTCTTTAGCAGACCCGTATTCAGCGCCTGGCCGATAGCACGCCGGCATAGCGTTTCAAAATCGTCAGATAGCGACTGGAATGCCCCATCGGGAATACGCAGCCGCAAGCTGGCATCCACCGAATCCGCGGCCGAGGCAGCGTCACCTATATGCACATGCGCTGGATAACCATGTGGGCACCATACGCCCACATAGTACTGTCCCTGTGCGCCTATATCCGCGATATAGCCTGGATGATCATACTTGGCTGTACCCATGTGACACGTCTCCTGAGAAGAGAAAGCTGATGATCCGCCTGGGCATGGTATCCCATGCCCGGCGCGGCTGCTACAGTGGGATTTACCCCAAGACAAACATGGCTTCAGCCTCAGAACGTTCTGAGAATCTGGAGCACTTTGCCTTCGAGACTGTGAACGTCGTCCTCTAGTGCGGCCCGCTTGTCATTCAATCCGCGGATTTCGTTTTCGCTGTTCTCCAGCTGCTTCAGATAGCGCGTACTCAAATCGCTGCTTCCCGGCACCGCGCCGAGATTCTGCCGAATGCGCTCTTGCTCATTCACCAAGCGCTCCCGTGCGTCGTCCAACGCTTGCAGAGCGGCCTGTGCATCGATCTGCTTTCTGCGCGCCTCGGCCAGCTGGACCAGCTTCGCCGCCAAGGCCTTGTCGGGACTGGAGGCCGACCACGCCAATAACATGTCGGGTGCAGTATCAACCACCGCATAAGCATTGCGCTGCAACTGTTCGTCCACGGCTTCCAATGTCTGTTCCTTGCCAGCCGCGACAGTGGTCTTTAACCGATGGTGGGTAGCGGTTTTGCCGTCGCTTGCAGGCGATGAAAACGTCCACCCCGGCCGAATGGGATGCTCGATGACGACAACACGCTCGCCGTCCAGCGCGCCAGAAACGGTGTACCGCGTCACGATCCGCGACTTTTGCGTCAAGCGCAGTAACCCGTCCACCATCTTGATCTCAACGACTTCATCGGCCGGCTTTTGATCCTCGGTAATGCTCACCTTCCGATCGGTAGCAAAGCTGGCCAGACGCGTATCCTCGTTGGGTAACCCTGCCAGTTGCGCATCGCCGACATACCCGGACTGCGCGTCATAAATCGTGAGGATGCCGCCAGGCAGGCTGACACCCGTCGTGTTCTTGAGCATCAACGCAGCCACGGGATGGGGTGACGACGCGCCCGCCTGATACACAGACACCATCGTGGCCGGCACCTCAGCATCAACGATAGGCGCGGACAACGTGTCGCCATTAGCCAGATCGTACGTGCCCGGCAACGCGAACGTGGCGGAAATATCGCTTTCACTCGCCGCGGTGCTGTCCTGCGTGGACGCCACGGCTCCGCCGTATTGATCCGCCATTGCAATGGGTGCCGGGGCAGCTGCCTCCAGCATCGGTGCGGCAGGCGCGGGGCGAATCGCTCTCATCCGGGCCGACGCTGCCGGCTCGGCAGCACGCGCTGCTTGCTCACGATTCGCCAAATTTCCCGTATCCGCTCTGGGCACATTGGTCGCGGCTGTACTGATTGGCAGATCGTAGCGTTTTTTCCAATACAACTGGTGCAGGCGCTGCCTGAGCGTCACGGGATCGGCAGAGCTCAACACGATTTTGACGTGCTTCCAGTCTTCGCCACTGGCATTTTCCAATACTGTCCAGGCCTGCAACCGGGCGTTGCCATCATCCTGCGCCACCACCTTATATGCCGTCTTCCAAATGGGAGAGGCAATCACATACGAGACGTCGACATTGTTATTCGACGTGCCGGCTACATGGATATTGATCACGCGCGATCGATCGTTCTTGGCACGTGCAATCGCGTCGGCGGCTTCGACCAGCTTGTCCCTCAGCGCAGCGTCATCCACACTGACAGAGGCGTCTTGCGACAACGCCAGCGTCGCGACCGTGCCCGCGGACGTCAGCGCAGACAAGAGAAAGAACTGAGCGCCATCGGCGCCTTTGCGCGGCTCGACTCCCAACGCCTTGCCCTGCACTGTCTTGCCATTACTCGTCACCGTAACGGCTGCGCCCTGTAATGCGGTCAATAGCGACGGTACCGAAGCCAGCGCCTGAGGCGGAAACGGCAGGCCCTTGAAACTTTCCTCGAGCGGCCTGGGCCCGGTCAACGAAAATCCCGATACCGAAGCCGTCGAGCTATTCAGCACCAGGCTTTTCAAAATATCGTCGACCTGATCGAGCGGCACCTCCAAACGAATGGTGCCATCCTGGCCCACCGGCGCCGCCCTGACAATCTCAGCCAGGCCGCCCGACGAGAGTCTGATTTCGCGTATCGAGCCATTATTATCTGACGCCCAAACACTCATCGGCACCAATGTCGCGATGCACAAGCTTACGACGGTACGATGGAACATGATTCCTCCTGCACGCCCTATGCGCTGATTTTCAGGTCGTACTATAGCCGCGCGCCATGGTGTTCGCAGCGGTGCACCACGAGCGTGGCAGGCCAACGCTGAAATCGACGTGACCTGGACTAAGGAAGAACCGTGTCCGGAGTCGAAAAAACAAAACGCTCCCGGCGAAATTCGCACGGGAGCGCTTTAAATTTGGTTGCGGGGGCAGGATTTGAACCTACGACCTTCGGGTTATGAGCCCGACGAGCTGCCAGACTGCTCCACCCCGCGTCTGATGTTTGTAATCATAGCATAATATTCGATGCGCTGCATCAATTGTCTGGCCCATACACGCCAAGCCGAGCGTGGCCGGATACATAACAGATGTGTCAGCCCCTCCGACCTGAGCAGGATCGCGTGAGTGTCTTCGAACACGTAAGACTCCCCCTGCCGCAACGGCGACTGGGCGATGTACGGCATGGCGTCGCCGTCACGAGGGATGGATTGGCGCTGGATGACACTGCCCGTCACGCAGATCAGCACCGTGCCACGAATGCCGTGCACCATCTGTGTCGCGCCGGGGGGCAAGATGATTTCTTTCGTCAAGCCAGATGTACTGGTGTCGGGGTCGCTGCTGCTGGTCATGATGGCGCTCCTGTGGGAATAGCTCAGGCTGGGTTTGCTGCCCCCCGAGGGGGCGTTTTTGCCTTGGGGCGGCCCGGCGGAAAAAAAGCCCCCACGCCGCGCCTTCGGCTTGCTGCCCCCCGAGGGGGGCGTTTTTGCCTTGGGACGGCCCGGCGGCAAAAACCGCCCTGAAAAACCGCCCTGAACCGTTCAGTCAGATTACGCGCGCCCCTTTCATCGCAACAGACACACAGGCTCGTTTTCTGTGCCGTAACAGACAGCGTTTTGGGGATCTGTTATGGTCGTCTTTCCCGCAAACTGTGTATTACGGTTTGGCCCGATCGGGCTCATGATGCTGAGATGGATGTGCCTATGACCTCCCCTCAAGTTCAGCCTACCCACGAGCAGCCCCTATACCAACGGCTGGCCGATCACTATCGCCGGGCTATTGATAACGGTGTATTGGCGCCCGCCGAGCGTATGCCATCGGTGCGCAACCTGGTCCGTACGCATCGCGTCAGCCTGTCAACGGCGCTGCAGGCCTGCCGGCAACTCGAAGACGATGGCCTGATCGAAGCCCGCCCGCGCTCGGGGTATTTTGTGCGCGCCAAGCATCGCACAGTCATGCTGCCAGCGTCCGAACCTGATCTCGGAGTGTTGCCCGGCCCCGCCAATTATGTGGGGATCCATGATCGTGTCTCGGAATTTATCGCTCAGTGCGAACGGCACACGACCAGCATCAATCTGGCCCTTGCCGCAGCCGCGCCCGAACAGTATCCGGCCGAAGCGCTCAAGCAGGCCATGATCCGCGCAGTGCGCCAACACCCTTCCATGCTGGTCGATCATGTACCGCCCCATGGCCATCCGGAACTGCGTACCGTCCTGGCGCGGCGCGCCCTGGAATTGGGCATGAACCTGGGGCCGGACGATATCGTGGTCACCCACGGCTGCATCGAGGCTGTCAACCTGGCGCTGCGGGCGGTTGCCCGTCCGGGGGATACCGTTGCCGTCGAATCCCCGGTGTACTTCGGCCTGCTACAGATTCTGGAAAGCCTGGGCATGCGCGCGCTTGAGATTCCAACCAGCCCGCAACACGGCCTGTCGGTAGATGCGCTGGAATTGGCGCTGCAAACACACCCTCACCTGCGCGCCGTCGTTGTCGTGCCCAATTTTCAAAATCCACTGGGTTGCGTCATGCCGGATACCGAAAAAGCTCGGTTGGTGAGGCTGTGCGAACGCCATCAGATTGCCCTCATCGAAGACGACACCTATGGCTTGCTCTGCGATGACAATCAATTGCGGCCAGCCATCAAATCCTGGGATCACACCGGCAATGTGATTTATTGCGCCTCAATGCACAAGACCCTGGCGCCTGGCATGCGCTTGGGATGGATGACGGGCGGCCGCTGGGCTGCCCGAGTCGCCATGCTGAAGTTTGCGCAAAGCCGATCAAATGAGCCCCTGGCCCAGGTGGCCGTAGCCGAATACATGGCGTCCAAAGCCTATGATCGCCATCTGATCCGTCTACGCCGCCAGTTGAAGAGCCAACGCGAGCACATTGCCGAAGATGTGGCCCGATATTTTCCGCCTGGTACTCGCCTGAGCATGCCCGAAGGCAGCATGTTGCTATGGGTGGAAATGCCTGGCCAACGATCCAGCACCAAGGTCTTTGAACGCGCCCTGGCGCATGGAATACGCATCGCCCCTGGCACCATGTTTTCCAATTCTGACCGCTACAGCCATTTCCTGCGGTTGAGCTGCGGCTCGCCTTATACGCCGCAGATGGCCCAGGCCATGCGCACGCTCGGCGATATCGTGGCCGAGGCGGGCTAGCCTCGACCGTCAGACCTGACACTGGCCCGATTCTTGCTCATTGATGTCAGGTTTTAACCGCCAGGGGTAAACCCTTGCTCTACAAGGACATTTTCTTTCTTTGCCCAAGCTATCCCAAGGGTTGTCCACAGAAGCTGTGGGTAAGTCGAGCGATGTCCGTCGGAGCTGGTTACTTGACGGCGGCCAGCACGCTGTCACGCACGCTTTCAAAACCCGCCACGTATTGCGGATTTTCAGAACGCGCCAACAAGCTGGAATAGTTCTGTTCCAACTGCGCCTCGATCGCCTCGCGCAGACCGGGCGACGATTTGGCCAGATGCAGCATCGATGAGAGGACCGAGTTCAACGCATCGATGCGCCCGCCCTGATGCGAAATCGTGTGCACGATAACCGCGATTTGTTCTTGAATATCCATGAAAACCTCGTGAAGAATGACGCTTGGCGGGCATGCTAGCATGCCCGCCAATGATAGCTATCGCACTTGCACAGAGCATCTCTGTGCTTTGTAATAGCACTGATCTTATTCGTGGAATCCCCATGCTGCTTCGCCCGCTCACTTATATTTTGACGTTTTCGCTGCTCGCTGCCTGCACCAGCATGAGCAAAACCACGCCCACCGGACCCGATACGTACCAGGTGACGTATAACGCAGGCGCAAAATGGCAGACGTGGGTCGAAGTCAAACATATTGCCCGTGAACAGGCCGAGGCCCATTGTGCGTCGATGAACCGGCGCATGACGCAGCCCAAGGTGACATCCAATCACGCTACGGGATTGATGCCCAAAGAAGCGACCATTGACTTCACGTGCGAAGCGTTACCGGTGCCCGCACCGTCAGAACAAAAATCGGGCTCGTAAACAAAGCGACGTAGCGCAATCACCCTGATTGCGTCTTGCAAGCAAGCATCAAGAGGCTCCGCCTACGGGCGGATTTTCTGTGCCCTGGGCGGCAATCTCAGCCAACTCCCAATCACCGAGATTCGGCGCGTAATCCCGCTCAAGCGGACGCCTGCCCCCAAACGGCTCTCGCGCCTCGACCTGAATGTTGTCCGGGCCTAATACGCGATACGTCACATGCCCCCATCGCACGCGGCCCGCCCAATGCGCCGCGGCAATCACGCTCAGGTGAAAGACATCCACAATCGGCTGCAGACAGCCCAATACGATTTGAACCAGCCGCACAGACCAAGGGTCGGGCATATCCACCTGACGGGACACTTCGCTGATCCCGTATTGCTTGAGGCCGCCAAGGGTCACCAGCGATGCCAGCACCCACATGGCAGTATCTTCCATCACGGTAAACCACATCGCCGTCCCCCACCCGGACAAGCGCAGGCCGACCACACACAACCCCAGCCGCCACAATGCCGGCCGATAGATGCGGCACATCTGATACTGCCGGCGCGCGAAATGCCACGCGGATACAAAAGATTGCCGGTTCGGCGACGGCACCAGCAAGGATTTATGCGTACCCACGCGCAGTTCCAGTTCAGCAGCACGGCGAGCCAGGGCCAAATCATCGGAAAGCACACGATCAAATAATGACCGCAAATCCAGTCGCTGCGCGATCTGCGTCGTCATGGCGATGCTGCCGCCCCACGTCACGCAAGCGCAGTCCAACTCTATGCGCGGTAACAAGGTGATCGCACGGTCAGCGGCCGTGACAAAATGCGCGCCGAGGCGGTGTTCGGCGACTTGCTGCCAGCGGTGGCCGCTAATGATGTCGTATTGCCCCGAAATGATCGGCCAGACCAGGCCACCCAACCACTCCGAGTCGGGCACGATATCGCCATCCATCAAGACGAGGACTTTGATCTCCGGGTCCAGCTGATCCAGTGCGGCTTGTTGGTTGCGGCATTTCTGTGCCTGATGGGTGGCTGGGCCCGCAACGACCAGCTTGATCGGAAAATTTGCGTTGTGAGCTTCGGCCTGAACCCTGGCGTAAGCGGGATCCTGCTCGGACTCGACGGTGACGAGCAAACAGGCGGGACGCAGCGTCTGCTTATTGAGGGCCTCGAGTAACGTTCCGAACGATCGGGCCTCGCCCGTCAGCGGCAGAATGACTGACACTGGCACGCAGCCGGTCGGACGGTATTCCCGCAGCGAAATCAAACGCAGGATCACGCTCAGCAAAGAGATGACACTGATGCCAATCGCAGCGACGTAGAGAACGTAGACCAGAAACACGGATACCGACCATCAAAGTGAGCTTGCTTTGTCTACAGCCCTGTCCCCGGGGCTGCGCCGATACACGAGCCAAAGTGAACGATTTCGTGACAGCCCAGAAAATCTCACACCTTGATGTATTCGGACAATACTATCACGGGAGAAGTCTAAATATCACTGGTTAATACCACCCATTAAACGCAAAAAATGGCCGCCAGTCTGGCAAGGCTGGCGGCCATTTCCTACAAAAAACGATCTGCAAAACGGGAAGACGGGCGCCCCNCCGGGGCGCCCCCTATCAGAGGTCTAATTTGGCAATTTTCGCGCCTTCCAGCGAAACACCTGCCATCAGCCCACCATTGTTGAGAACAAAACCAACAATGGGTTGCTGAGCGGTATTGGTATCAATGCTGCCGTTCGCCCCCACATGAGCAACAGCCACCGTCGCATCCGCGCCTACTGTCCATCCATCACTATTGCGGAATTTTTGCAAGGCCTCGTCCGTCATGAACAGCAAAATGACTGCCTTAGACTGCGCACCCGCCTGGAACCCTATCGAGCCCGCTGTGGTGCTGTAGTACCCGGAGTCCACGCCGCCCACCCGCAGTACGCCCTTACCATGCTGCGCGCCTACGATAAAGCTGGCACTCAACACAGACGGAAACACCAGCACACCCTTGGCACGCTCGACCAGGGCCTTGGACTGCGGCGACGCCTCGTACAACTTGGTCAGCGTAGCGTCCGTTCCGCTGTTGATTTCCTGCCTCTGCTCAGCGGCACTGGCCGAAGCTTTGTCCGGGGTCGTGGTGCAGCCGGAAAATACGAGCCCAGCCACTGCAACCGTCATCGCCGCCATCGCAGCGCGACGCATCGTCGGGAATGTATTAAGCATGAGACGCTCCAGTTGTTATTGATGAGCCTTTCACTCTACTCGCCTGTTGCCAGCCAATTTGCGTGAGCCTGCAAGACATCCCTGCCAATCGCAACAAGGCAATTCGTAATCAGGGCAATCATGGCTTAGGGTAATCAATTGTTACGTACATGCCTGATACCATACTTCATCCCGAAGCCCCCTGGAGCGGCGCGTGCGCCCGAATAAGCCGCAACAAGCAGCGTTACCGTTCTTTGACAGCATGTTGCTTGGTATCGCCCAGATATTGATTTGGGGCGGCTCTTTCTTTTTGCTGGCCGTTCTGGCTGAGCCCATTCATCGCGATACCGGATGGTCCATGACCTGGATCTATGGTTCGCTGACGATCGGTGTACTGGTATCGGCGCTGCTATCACCGCGAGCCAATGTCTATATTGCGCGTCGGCAAGGCCGCAAGGTGCTCATCGGATCGAGTTGGATCGTTGCGGCCGGGCTATGTGTGATCGGGCTCGCTCCCAATATTGCCGTATTCGTAATCGGTTGGGCGCTCATCGGAGTGGGCATGGCGGGTGGTTTATATGACCCATTGTTCACAACGCTGGGGATCATGTATGGACAACGAGCTCGAGCCGTCATTAACGCGATCACACTCATCGCAGGTTTTGCGACGACCGTCGTCTGGCCGGTGCTGGCCTGGATGGTCGAACCGCTCGGGTGGCGCATGACCTGCTGGGTTTACGCGGGCGTGCTGGCGGTCACGATGGCTCCGCTCTACTTGAAAGCTCTCCCGCGGGACACAGCGACTGATGCGGCCTCGCCCGTTCACAAGAAAAACATTCAAGCTGCGGTCCCATCGGGCAGCGTCTCACGCGGTACTTATTGGCTGCTCTCAAGCGTGTTTTCCATTGCCGCCATATTGATGACGGCAGTATCCGTACAGATCATTGCGCTCTTGCAAGGCGCCGGGCATAGCCTGGCCTCGGCCATCGCACTCAGTGCACTGATCGGCCCGAGCATGGTGGCCATGCGCGTGATCACATTCAGCATCAAAAGCCTGCATCCGATCTGGATGGGATTGCTCTCTGCGGGCTTTGTCGCAGCGGGATTGCTATTGATTCTGATCAGCCCCCAAGTGGCTGCACTCGGCATGGTGTGCTACGGCATAGGAAACGGCCTGCGCGCACTGGTGCGCGGCACCTTGCCGCTGGCCTTGCTTGCGCCAACCATGCTTGCCTCCGTGATGGGCAAACTCGCCCGGTCCTCGCTCCTGTGCCAGGCGTTCACTCCGCTGGTATGCGGCGCGCTGATCACCCATATAGGCGCGACGGGTACGCTGTTTGTATTGACTGCGCTAGCCATCTTGAACCTGGGGTTGACGTTGTGGCTCAGAAAGCGCGTCGCGCTAGTACAGCCTGCCTGATCGGCTCACTCCCCTTCAAAATAAAGGGTTTACACCTACAAAGGACACTTTCAGGTTGAGAACGGCCGCTTTATAATGTCCATATTATAATCATATAGTCTATATTATGGACAAAGGAGCGGTGTGATGCCCGTTGATAACAAAGATGCCAACCCGATGATGCCTTATCAATACCCTAACCCGGTAGAGGCATTACCCGAGATTGTGGTGGAGAGCGCCATCCCCAAAGACGAGCGGCTATGGGTTCCGCAGGCGGAGAACGTCTGGTTCCGTCCGCTCTGTCTGAACGCCAGCCAGGGCTACTGGATGAATCTGCTGAAGGTTCGCAAGTCCGGCGTGTTGAGCCGGCACCGCCACCCGCAGGCCGTACATGGCTTCGTACTCAAAGGCAAATGGAAATATCTGGAGCACGACTGGTGGGCCCAAGAAGGCTCGTATGTGTTCGAGCCGCCAGGCGAAACCCACACCCTCTATGTGCCCGAAGACTGCGAAGAAATGATTACCTATTTCCAGGTCAATGGCGTGATGTACTACACCGACCCCTGGGGCAAAGGCAACGGCTACGAAGACGTCTTCACCAAGATCGACATGTGTAAACGACATTTCGAGGCCGTGGGATTAGGGGCGGACTATGTCAAGCAGTTCATCCGCTGATCACGACCGATCCAGGGCGCAGTACGACTTCACCGGCCAGATCGCCATCGTTACCGGTGCCAGCAACGGGATTGGCGCCGAGATTGCCACGCAATTGCAGCGTGCTGGCGCCACTGTGGTGAACTGGGATCTGAAACCTGGCACAGATGCCGCCGCGCGCTTTTGCGAAGTCGACGTAACGCGGCCGGATACCATTGCAGCGGCATTGACAAAGGTTCAAACGCAGTTTGGCCGTGTAGACATCCTGGTCAACAGCGCCGGTTTTTCGGGCCCCACCGTACCGCTCATCGATTATGACCCAACTGTGTGGCAACGCATCGTCGATGTGAATCTGGTGGGCGTGTTTCACGTATGCCAATCCGTCGCGGCTGCCATGCGTACGAGCGGCTATGGCCGCATCGTCAATATCGCGTCGCTGGCAGGTAAGGAAGGCACCCCGAACGCATCAGCCTACAGCGCGTCCAAAGCCGGTGTACTGGCCTTGACCAAGTCACTGGGCAAAGAGCTCGCCCAGACCGGTGTGCTGGTCAATGCGATTGCCCCGGCCGCCATCCGTACTGCCCTATTGGAGCAGATGACACCCGAGCATGTGCAAAACATGATCAACAAGAGCCCGATGGCACGATTAGGCGAAGCCCAGGAAGCGGCTGAACTGGTGTCCTGGCTGTGCTCACCGTCCTGCACGTTCAGCACCGGTGCAGTGTTCGATCTGTCTGGAGGCCGAGCCACGTATTGATCGCTGTGATCCCATGACGCGTGGTTCGTCGCGTGCACGAGCGCGTCAGGAAACAGGATTTTGACGACCCACCGGCTCTACAACAAAGCAAAAGAAAGGAGTGCGATATGACATTCGCCAAGGATTTGTATGCAGGGAAAACGGCGTTGGTGACCGGCGCCACGCAAGGTATCGGCGCGGGCGTGGCCAATGTGCTGGCACGGCTCGGCGCAAAGGTGTTTGCGGTTGGCTTGGGCCGGGGTGACGGATCTCTGGATGACAATGTACGGGTCATCGAAGCCGACGTGACCAAGCCGGATCAAGTCAATGCCGTATTCGCGCAGATCGATGCATTGGATATGCTCGTGAACTGTGCAGGGATCATCAAACGCGGCGAGGAACTCGATCCCGATGTGTTTGATCAAGTCGTAGCCGTCAATCTAAGCGGAACCATGCGCATGTGCGCCGGCGCGCGCGAGTTGCTCAAAGCCAGCAACGGCTGCATCGTCAATACAGCGTCAATGCTGAGTTTTTTTGGCGGCGGTCTGGTGCCCGGCTATGCAGCGAGCAAAGGTGGCGTGGCGCAGCTGACGAAATCCTTGGCTATTGCCTATGCCAAGGATGGAATTCGTGTCAACGCGATTGCACCCGGATGGATTGCCACGGCGCTGACGCAGGCGCTACAGGATGACCCTCAGCGTGCGCAGCCCATTCTGTCTCGTACGCCGCTGGGTCGTTGGGGCACGCCGCAGGATGTGGCCCATGGCGTGGCGTTCTTGTGCTCGCCCGCGGCGTCATTTATGACGGGTGTGGTGATGCCGGTTGATGGGGGATATTTGGTCGTCTGAGCTCAGTTGGCGCGCAGGAAATCAGCGCGTGATTGCGCCAGGAATTCGATGAAGATCCGGAATGCGCTGGCAGAGATCAAGGATGCGATCCGGGGAGGTAATAGTTAGATAGCTGGCACCTAGCCGTACCAGCTAATCATAAAAAATGCGGGTTTCCGAACCAGCCGGAAACCCGCATATTTACTTGGTAGCCCCCCTCGGAGTCGAACCGAGCACCAACGGATTATGAGTCCGCTGCTCTAACCAAGCATGAGCTAGAGGGCCCTTAAAACTGACTGCTTATTGCCCTTCGAGGAAGCTCTTGAGCTTGTCGGCCCGACTGGGGTGGCGCAGCTTGCGCAGCGCTTTAGCCTCTATTTGTCTAATGCGCTCACGCGTAACATCGAATTGCTTGCCCACTTCTTCCAAAGTCTGGTCGGTGCTCATTTCGATACCGAAACGCATACGCAAAACTTTGGCTTCACGCGGGGTCAGAGAGTCTAACACTTCTTTGACGACATCGCGCATCGAACCATGCAATGCCGCATCGGACGGCGCCAACGTAGCCGTGTCTTCGATGAAATCACCCAGGTGCGAATCATCATCGTCACCGATCGGCGTTTCCATGGAGATCGGTTCTTTGGCGATCTTGAGGATCTTGCGGATCTTGTCCTCAGGCATGTCCATCTTTTGCGCCAGCGTCGCGGGATCGGGCTCGCCACCCGTTTCCTGCAGGATCTGACGGCTGATACGGTTCATCTTGTTGATCGTTTCGATCATGTGAACCGGAATACGGATGGTACGTGCCTGGTCGGCGATCGAACGCGTAATGGCCTGACGGATCCACCACGTTGCGTACGTGGAGAACTTGTAGCCACGACGGTATTCGAACTTGTCCACGGCCTTCATCAAACCGATGTTGCCCTCCTGGATCAGATCCAGGAACTGCAAGCCACGGTTGGTGTATTTCTTGGCGATCGAGATCACCAGACGCAAGTTGGCCTCGGTCATTTCGCGCTTGGCCTTGCGAGCCTTGGCTTCGCCGGTGGCCATGCGCTTGTTGACGTCCTTGAGGTCCTTGAGCGGCAGCACGACGCGCGTTTGCAGGTCGATCAGCTTTTGCTGCAGTTCCTGGACCGCGGGGACCTGGCGCTCGAGCGTCTCGGAATACGGATGGCCCGCGGCGACCTCGGCCAACACCCATTCCAGGTTGGTTTCTTGACCCGGGAATACTTTGATGAAATGGCTGCGCGGCATGCCTGCGCGATCCACGCAGGTGTGCAGCACGGCGCGTTCGAGTTGGCGAACCTCCTCGACTTGCGCACGCAGCGTGTCGGCCAGCTTTTCCACCATTTTGGCGGTAAAGCGGATGCCCATCATCTCGTTCAGGATGGCTTCTTGGGAGTTGACGTACACGTCGGACTTGTAGCCGTCCTGTTCGTACGACTGACGCATCGTGGCGAACTGCTTGGCGATCTCGTCGAACTTGGCCAAGGCCTTGACGCGCAGGTCTTCGAGCTGCTTGCTCGACATACCGCCGGCGGGACCGTCATCGCTCTCGTCTTCCTCAGCCGTCACACCTGCGCCGGCGTATTCTTCGCCGTCTTCCGGGTCGACCAGGCCGTCGACGACTTCGTCGATCTGGGCTTGCCCGTCACGCACACGCGCGACGTGGTTGAGGATTTCGTTGATGGTGGTCGGGCAGGCCGAGATCGCCATCACCATGTGCTTCAGACCGTCTTCGATACGCTTGGCGATTTCGATTTCGCCTTCGCGCGTCAACAGCTCGACCGAACCCATTTCGCGCATGTACATACGCACAGGATCCGTCGTACGGCCAAAGTCGGAGTCCACCGTGGTCAACGCGGCTTCGGCTTCGTCTTCGACGTCGTCGTCGTTGGACGCAACCGGGGCGTTTTCGCTCATGAGCAGCGTTTCGGCGTCGGGGGCCTGGTCGTAGACCGCGATCCCCATGTCGCTGAACGTGCTGATGATGCCGTCGATGGCTTCGGCGTCAACCAGGTCATCGGGCAGATGATCGTTGATTTCGCCATAGGTCAGATAGCCGCGATCCTTGCCCAGCTTGATCAGCTGTTTGAGGCGATTGCGGCGGGCTTCGTATTCCTCGGGCGAAACGGGACCGCGGGCGATCAGATCCTTGGGATCGGCCTTGCCACGCTTGCCGCCGCGCTTGGGCGGCTTGAGATCAGGCAGGACCTCGCCTTCGCCGTCCATCGGATCGTCGAAGCTGTCGTTGTCGTTGTTCGCGTTTTTCGCGGGACGCCCAGGACGACGGCCGCTCGATGGCCGGGCACCGCCGCCCATCAGATCAGCCAGCTTGTCTTCGGCTTTTTTCGTGCGCGTTGCCTTGACCGCTTTCTCTCCGGTTGCGGGTTTTGCTGCCTTCTTGGCAGCGGTTTTCGTTGCTGTTTTAGAGACCTTCACTGCCGCTTTGGCAGGCGCTTTTTCCGCTGCCATGCTGACGGCACGCTTGGCCGTTTTGACCGGCGTGTCGGTCGCATCATTTGCAGGGGAGGTTTTGCCTGATGTTCTGGTCATAGTCGCTTCCGTGGTCGTCGCAACCCGTGATTGGGGCTATTGCACCACAAGGGCCGGCCGCGCGCGCCAAAGCGCCGCGATCCGGTCGATGCGGGTAAAACAGGCAAGCGCGCTGAAATCGCGTGCGCTACATTGTCTGTAACGCGGGCCGCTCATCGGACCCCACAGATGCCCCCCTCTGGCCTCAGCCCAGGAGCACCTCGTATCGCAAACTCGTTCCGGCTGGGGTTTCCGGGCATTGTGATGGGCTGTCTTGCCTGCGACAGGCTGGCAGTCTGAGGGGATCTCTCACCCCGCGCTGCTGCAATAGACACAGCCCCATCTGTTCAACACCGCTGGCCAAACCCTGGCCGGACTTGCGTACTCGCCACCTTTAATTGTAACAACTCCGGCGGCAAAATAAACGTAACCGACACGCCCGCCCTATAGAGCGTCGCAGTTGATCACGATATACCGCTGGAAAACCTTTAATTGTACCGTAATTAACGGATACCACTATGTTTTAAGACCACTATCCGCGCGGACAGTTCCTGGTAACGCTGCAGGGCGTCTGCGCTGCTCAAACCCGTCTCGGCCAATTTGGCCATTTCTGCACGCGCCGCGTCGAATTCGATACGCCGTAGCGCGTCATCCCATTCGGTTTGAGGCTCGGGCAGGTCTTCCTGGGCAAGCAGATCCGCACGCATGCTTTTCAACACCGTGGCCAGGTCGGAATCCGGATCGGCAGCCTGCAGCAACGCGCCCACGTGGCGCGCACCGCTTCTTTGGGCCAGCATGATCAAGTCTCTGACCAATCCTAGATGGGGTCCCTTGTCCAGGACTTCAAGCTGCTGGTCTCCCATGGTATCGACTAATTCCGGGTGAGCCAGCAACAGCGCCAGCAGCCGTTTGGCCATGGACGGCATGGTACGCCGCCCCTCGTACCCGCCAATGTCATTGTCGCGCTTGCCTTTCCAGTCGCCTTTTTTGCCGCCTTGCCAGTTACCTTTCTTGCCCTGCCAGTTTCCCTTTGAGCTGCCCTGGTCCCGCCAGCCCGTATCTGGGGCTGGCGCATCAAAGGCCATGTCGGGCGGCGGCAGATCATCGTAACCAAAGCCGACTGGCTCGTAGTCGAAATCCGGCGGGGGCACATCAAACGGGTCGTAACCCTCGGCTCCGGCGGACGAGGATGGGGTAGTTGAAGCACCCGCTGCGGGCGGCGACGCGGCAGAGGCCGATCCGGCCGGCTTGTTTGCAGCAGGCTTGCCTGCGCCTGGCGGCGCAAACGGACGTGCGGGCGCCTGGGCGAGGATTTGGGCCATTTCTTCTGGCGTCAATTGCACCTGGCGCGCCATCTCACGCTCGATTTGCAGGCGCAGAGCACATTCCGGAATGGCCGCCAACAGGGGTTTGGCCTCGTGCAGGCAGCTGGCGCGGCCTTCTGCTTCGTTCAGGTTGTGCCGAGAGGCGAGTTCCTCGAGCAAAAAGCGCGACAACGCCGTCGCCTCGCCCAGGCATGCCCGGAACGCCTCCGCCCCCAGCTCGCGAACGTAGGAATCCGGATCGTGCTCGGCGGGCAGGAACAGAAAACGAATCGATATGTCGTCCCGCAAGACAGGCAGACACGCCTGCAAAGCTCGCCAGGCAGCCCGTCGACCGGCGCCATCGCCGTCGAAGCTGAAGACGACCTTGTCGCTGGCCCGCAGGAGCTTCTTGACATGATCTGGCGTGGTCGCCGTACCGAGTGTGGCGACAGCGTGGGCGATACCCTGCTGGGCCAGCCCCACCACGTCCATGTAGCCTTCGACGACGATTACCTGCCCTTCTTTGCGGATGGCCTGGCGCGCCTCCCAGAGCCCATAGAGCTCCTGGCCCTTGGAAAACAGCGGGGTTTCGGGCGAATTCAGGTATTTGGGCTCGCCCTTGCCGATGATGCGCCCGCCAAAGCCGATCAGACTGCCGCGTGCGTTACGAATCGGGAACATCACCCGTTCGCGAAAGCGATCGTAGCGACGGCCATCCTCGGACTCGATGACAAGCCCGGCTTCGACCAGCGTCGGATCATCGTAATGCTCGAAGACCTTGGACAAACCGTGGCGGTCGGTACCCGACCAGCCCAGCCCGAAATGCGCTGCGATCTCGCCGGTCAAACCGCGTTGTTTCAGGTACTGGATGGCGGCAGGCGACGCGCGCAACTGCTGCAGATAATGCGCCTGGGCAGCATCAAGGACCTTGGTATGACGTGAGGTTTCGGCCTTGCGGCGCGCCGATTCAGCCTGCTGGCGAGGACTGCGGTCTTCTTCGGGGACTGTCATTCCCACCGAGCCGGCGAGCGTGCGCACGGCCTCGGGGAAACTCGCGCCCGTGTGTTCCATCAGGAAGGTGATGGCAGTACCGTGCGCGCCGCAACCGAAACAATGGTAGAACTGTTTGGTCGGGCTGACGGTAAACGACGGGCTTTTCTCGTTATGAAAAGGACACAGGCCAAGTAAATTGGCCCCACCCTTTCGCAACTGCACATATCGCCCGACGACGTCTGCGACATCGACCCGGGCGAGTAAGTCTTGAATAAATGATTCTGGAATCAATAAATTCGGGAATCAAAAATCAATACATGCGGGGGGGCAGTTGCTGGCTACGAATCCGCTTGTAGTGGCGCTTGACCGCGGCGGCATGCTTGCGCTTGCGCTCAGCCGTGGGCTTCTCGTAGAACTCGCGCGAACGCAGCTCGGTGAGCAAACCGGTCTTTTCGATGGTGCGCTTGAAGCGGCGCAGGGCGGCTTCGAACGGTTCGTTTTCCTTCAGTCGGACAATAGGCATAAAAGTAGTAGGCCTGCTTGGGGTAACAAAAAAGTTGAAAACACAGGGCGCGCTGACTGCAAGCCTGGCATGGTTTGTTGATAGGTTTCTGCCCTATTCAGGCTCGTTTTTTGAGCCCGGGGCCCCGATAACAGCGAGCCGCCAAGCAAAAAACTGCAATAAACCACGCCCGTGCACCCTGGCACCCCCCTATGGGGTTTAGCGATAACCCGAGATTCTAACACGGTTTGAGTATTTTGATACTACTCGCACCGGACCAATACAACACTCATCCATAGCGACGGGGCGATCCCTCGGGAAAACCGCCCTGCCCGCCAGCCTCAAGTGGATGTCGATCCCTTGCGAATCCAGGCTTCGAGCTGATGCGGACGCAGACTGTCATAGTCCTCGAAGGGCTGGTGTATCCAGGGGTTGGTGGGCAGCTTGTCCACGTAATAGTCGGGAATCGCCTTGGAATGCCCCTTCCACCATAACACCGCGCTGCGCAATTCGGTGATCGCCGGGAATTGCTCCTGCAAATGCTCGCGCACCCGGTTGAACGTCAGACCCGTATCCACCATATCGTCCACCAGCAACACCCGCCCCGCGGGAGCGCCACGCGTGATGGTGATGAACTTGGCGATATCCAACTCGCCTTGCTTGGTGCCGGCAGCCTCGCGGTAGCTGCTGGTTGCCAGGATGCCCAGCGGTACATCGAAAATACGCGACATCACGTCGCCCACCCTCACGCCGCCGCGCGCCAGGCATAGAATCAGGTCGAACTCCCACCCTGACTGATACACCTGCAGCGTCAGGCGTTCGATCAGGCGGTTGTATTTCTCCCAAGTCACCCACACGTGGCTATCATCGTCGACAGGTGTGCTCATGGAAAAGGTCTCCTAGAAATGCAAAAAAGCCGCGATCGACGATAGCCGACGGCGGCTTGGAATCATAACCCGACTGGCGCTTGACCTGAAATCGGATTCGCACGGCATGCCTCAATGGCGTGCCGTGCCTCATTGCGTACGTCTCAGCCCTTGAGCGGGTGACGCAGCACGATGGTTTCGTTACGGTCCGGACCGGTAGATACGAGGTCGATCGGCACACCGCAGACTTCGGAGACGCGTTCCAGATAGCGGCGCGCGGCAGCCGGCAGCTTGTCGAATTCGGTGATGCCGACGGTGGACTCGGTCCAGCCGGGCAACTCCTCGAGGACGGCTTCGGCCTGGGCCACGGCATGGGCGCCATAGGGCAGCACGTCGCGGAATTCGCCGTTGACGCGATAGCCGACGCCCAATTGGATTTTTTCCAGACCATCGAGCACGTCGAGCTTGGTGATGCACAGGCCGCTGATGCCATTCAAACGCACCGAGCGCTTGAGCGCCGCACCGTCAAACCAGCCGCAACGGCGGGGACGGCCAGTCACCGAACCGAATTCCTTGCCGATGGTGGCCAGACGCGTGCCGACTTCGTCGACCAGCTCGGTCGGGAACGGGCCAGAACCCACGCGGGTGGTATAGGCCTTGGTGATCCCCAGCACGTAGTCGAGCGACTGCGGGCCTACGCCGGCGCCGGCCGAAGCCGCACCTGCCAGGCAGTTGCTGCTGGTGACGAACGGATAGGTGCCGTGATCCACATCGAGAAGCGCGCCTTGTGCGCCCTCGAACAACAGACGCTCGCCGGCTTGCTGCAAGGCGTACAGATTGCTGGAAACGTCTTTCACCATGGGCGCGATAGCCGGCGCCAAAGCCATGGCTTGATCACGCACCTGCTCGGCCGACACGGCCTCGGCACCGAGGTATTTGGTCAACACGAAGTTGTGGTAATCCAGCAGTTCGGCGAGTTTTTCGTCGAACAACGAGGGATTGAAGAGATCCTGCACACGCAGCGCGCGGCGGGCGATTTTGTCCTCGTATGCCGGGCCGATACCACGGCCAGTGGTGCCGATCTTGCCCTCGCCTTTGCGGGCTTCGCGCGCCTGGTCCACAGCGATGTGGTACGGCAGGATCAGCGGGCAGATTTCGGAGATCTGCAAGCGCGAACGCACATCCAGACCGGCAGCTTCGAGCTCTTCGATTTCCTTCAGCAGCGCCTCGGGCGACAGCACGACACCGTTGCCGATGAAGCAGGTCACACCAGGATGCATGATGCCCGAAGGGATCAGGCGCAAAATGGTTTTCTTGCCATTGATCCACAGCGTATGGCCGGCGTTGTGACCGCCTTGGAAGCGCACCACGCCTGCGACGGATTCCGCCAGCCAATCGACGATTTTGCCTTTGCCTTCGTCACCCCATTGGGTGCCAATAACCACTACGTTCTTGCTCATTGTACGAATCGATATCGAGTTTCTCGGGAAATCCGGAAATCCCCCTGCGGCCCTCTTGCAGACAAGAGGGAGTCAGTTTTACAGCGTTCGAACCACCCAAGCGCCGTCTTGCAACGTCAGCTCACGGTCACAGATGAATTCGTCCTGGCTTTGCTCATGGCCGGGTAATACTTGCACGACAATCTCGCCGGACCGGCGTAGTTGTCGCACTGCAGCCACCAGCGCGGAATCCTGCCCCCAAGGCGCGAGCACAGCACGCGCACGATCGGCGGGGGGCAAGCCACGCGCCAGTTTGCGCAAGTCCAGGCTAAAGCCTGTCGCCGGGCGCGCCCGGCCAAAGGCACGGCTCACATCGTCGTAACGCCCACCACTCACCAGCGCATCGTGCCACCCCTCTGCGTACAAGGCAAAGGTGACCCCTGAGTGATAGCCGTAGCCGCCAATATCAGCCAAATCCACCCCTAAAGCCACATCAGGGATGGCATCAATAATGTTTTGCAAGGCATCGAGAGCCGTCGCCACGCCAGGCAACAGAGGCAGATCGCGCCGAGCCTGTTCGATAATCTCTGGACCGCCGTACAAACCCGCCAGCCGCTGCAGGGCAACGACGGTGTCGGCCCGAATGCCGCTCTCCTGCTGAGCCAGATCCGCCAGACCGGGGATGTCTTTTTCGCGCAGCAGCAAGATGATGTCCTGAGCGCGCTCTGCGGCTGCCGGATCGGCCTCCAGCAAAGCTCGGACTACGCCGGGATGGCAAAGGTCCAGACGCGGCTGACGAACACCTGCCGTCGCGACGGTATCCAGGACGAGCGAAATGATTTCGAGATCGGCCTCAAAACCGGCATGACCGTAAATTTCGGCGCCAATCTGCAGCAGCTCGCGGCTGGACAGCAAGTCCGCCGCCCGGGCATGCAGGACACTACCGCAATAACAGAGCCGAGTCACCGCCGCGCGATTCAGCAAATGCGCGTCGATGCGGGTGACTTGAGGCGTCATGTCGGCTCGCACCCCCAGGGTGCGGCCAGACAGCTGATCGACCAGTTTGCAGGTGCGCAGATCCAGATCGCTGCCGGTACCGGAGAGCAATGAATCGATGTATTCGACCAGGGGCGGCGCAACCAACTCGAAACCGTAGCTACGGTAAAGATCGAGCAGTTCGCGGCGTAGTTCCTCGATGCGCCGAGCCTCGGCCGGAAGTACGTCGGCAAGGCTTTCGGGCAGCAACCAGTTACCCATGAGTATTTACCTGAAGACTCTTGAAGAAATGCGTGAACGACGCGCAAAACAAAAGCGGCTNAGAGGGCGTAAGCCCACTCAGCCGCCTGAGGATTGTTTCTAGGTCGGGTAGGAACAGGCCATTGCTGGCCCATCCCCCCCTAAGAACCGTGCGTGCTAGTTTCCCAGCACACGGCTCAAGCGCAACGCGCGACCCTGTAGCTTACAGGTAAGTATACCCTGTTTGCTCATTTGGATCATCTAGGCCCGTTTCCGGACCGGCTTCACCACAGATAGCCCAAGCGTGTGAACTCGGGTGTGGCATACGGGATGTAACAGAACACGGTTGGACAGAGCATCCGACCCGCCATGCACCTTGTACACCAGGTGATGGTCGTGCCACCCTGTTTCCATATCCATCGGGCATCCGCACAAAGCGCAGCGTCCTTGCTGATCCACCCAAAGCGTCGCCCACTGCTTGCGGTACGCCATGTTTTGCAACAGGCGTTCCGATTGCAGGGCCTCGCCATAGGCTTCCCAACTCGGATCAAAAGGGTTGTACGCCCCTTTGATTTTCTTATGCCGCACGATTGCCGTATCAACCAGCCGATACAGCATGCGCATCTGCCTTTGACCATCCTTGCCTACTGCGGGTGCTGCGAACATCCCCCTCCGATCTCCTACTGTTCGCCAATACTGCTTGAGCGACCAGGAAATGGTCTTCTTGGGATGCCGCCGCTTTGCCCAACGCACTAGCCGCCAACGAATCAGCGCATCTAGTTTGTTGAACGTCGCCTTCGACACAACGGGGCTGTGATACTGCGACCAACCCCGCAATACTGGATTAAGCAACGCGATCAGATCGACCTGCCTAGCCGACAGGTTTTCTCCGATGATTTCCCTGACCTTGCCATAGAACGCCTTGACGTTCTTCTGGCTCGGCTTGATGAGCAGCTTTCCAGAGTACTTCCTGAAATTCCACCCAAGAAAATCAAAGCCTTCATCGATGTGGATGATGCGCGTTTTCTCCGTGGACAGTTGCAATCCTCGAACCGCAAGAAAGCGTTCTATCCAAGGCCTGACTTCAGTACCCAGCACGTCTTTCGACGCACCGGTAACGATGAAGTCATCCGCATATCGGACCACATGGACTTTCAACCGTTTGGCCTTAGTCCAACCCAGCTTCGTACCCAGGTACTCTGCCAAGTCCGCTTCCAGCTTATTGAGCGTCACATTCGCCAAGGTAGGGGAAATAATCCCTCCCTGTGGCGTACCAGCAGTAGTAGGCTGCAACTGGCCTTTGTGAATCACGCCGGCCTTCAACCACTTGCGCAACACTCGCCGGTCCATAGGGACGTTGGCGAGCAGCCACTCATGGTTGATCCAGTCGAAACAACCTTTGATATCCGCTTCCAGTATCCATTGGGCCGAAGCCCTTCCTGACAGTGTGACGAATATCTGAGCCATCGCATCGGCCGTCGAACGCCCTTTTCTGAACCCATACGAGTTCGGATCGCTCGTCGATTCCGATACCGGTTCCAGTGCCAGCAGATGCAAAGCCTGCATGGCGCGGTCCCGCATGGTAGGAATGCCCAGAGGGCGCTCCTTGCTATTGGATTTGGGGATATAGACCCTCCGTAAAGGCAGAGGCCGATATCCCGGTTGCCGCAACCTTCCGATTGCCTCCCACTTGCTCTCGGGCGAGTCCCACAGCACACGGTCGACACCTGCCGTCCGTTTGCCTTGGTTCTCTGTCACTCGCCTGACCGCCGATGCTTTGGCGGAAAACGAGCGGACCAGCGATCTTTGCAGGGCTTTCACCCTACGCCAATCGCCCGCCTGCGTAGCCTTCGCTATACGTATCTGCATAGCCCTCACATTCCGCACGACTCGCCGCCAGTCTATGGTCGGCCAGCTATCCGGGACGCGCGAGGACGCAGAACTGGGATTAACAGTTTCTTCCATGCTGAACCTCGGGGTAGTAAGACCCTAAGAGGACGCACGGCTCCCCGAAGGGATGGTGAGTCCCTTCGGGCCTGTAGAAAAACACGAGACATGAAAAAAAAAACCATGGCTCGCTACCTGGACTGATACAGTCCGTCAGCGACGGTTGCACCACGTGGAAGTCTGCTGCCTTTCGGCCGGGGCAAAGTTCGAACCCCTATCCCGCCCATTACAGGCGGGCCTTCGCTTTCTCCACGATCCTCTACCCCCTTCGCCAACAGATTGCCTTGCGGCTTTCCTGCCTTCGTCGCCTGAGCGATTGGGGCGGCGAGTGGGGTTTACCACGTTCCCTCGATTACCGGCGCAACCCAATACCAGCGTTGCGCCTGCCCGTTTAGGACCCATCTCTCCCCCGGTAGCTTTGGATGACGACGTGACCGCACGTAAGACGCGGCCAACCAGCTACGATGCCTTTTGGCTACGGCCCAAAAGCAGCTTTGGCCGTTCAATAATCACGGGGGTTCAGACGATGGTTCACATTACGTTGCCCATGCGGGACTAGCCTAGCCTCTCATCCGCCCTGGCTGCTGGCAGAATCCATCCCAAGCCTCACGGCAGTGGATACTGTTGGAATACACAGGAGTACATTGTCAAGTGGGCTTCGGACAGGGTCGTTACCGATCCTGCCCGCCACTGTAGGCTACCGTCAGTCGTATGACGGGTCACAGCAACACCACGTGAGTGTGTGTGACAAGGCAATCGAGAGCATTTCGCTCGTTATGAAGAGAAAACTCCATAGTGAAAAAGCATGGGAAACCGAGGTTTCCGTGTGCCTTTCACCCAAGGCCGATACTGCTTTGGAGCCGAGCCCTGTTTCTTTACTACTCAGCAGCTTGCGCTGCGTCTCTCTAGGGCAGCCACAAGGGCTGCAAAAGGCGCCGATTTGTTTAAAGAGGCCCGACGACCTCCATGGGCGATGCTGATTTACCAGGGCATCAACCTGGGACACGAGCGATTCGTGTCGCACCTTACGCGGTATTGTACATGGTTTGAGGGTTTGTGCAGGCGCCTGATGGCAGCCTGCGCGTTTCCCTTTTGGCCTGTTACGGTTACCGCGTGTTTTCGGAAAAGCAGCCGGGTCAGTTGGCCGGTGCGGCCTGGCCCGTGGAGCTCTTCATGAACTGGAAGTATTCCGAACTGGGATCCACCACCAGCACGTCGCTCGATTTCGAGAACGACTGACGATAGGCTTCCAGGCTCTTGTAGAAAGTATAGAAGTCGGGGTCTTTGCCAAAAGCGGCAGCGTACAGGCCGCTGGCCTCGGCATCGCCCTCACCCATGACCGTCTGGGATTTGGCATAGGCCTCAGCCAGGATGACTTCGCGCTGACGATCGGCTTCGGCGCGGATTTTTTCGCTCTCGGCAGCACCGATGGAACGCAACTCGTTGGCGACGCGGGTCCGTTCCGCCTCCATCCGGCGATAGACGGACTCGGAGATTTCCGGCGCGAACTCGATACGGCGCAGCCGCACATCGACGACTTGCACACCCAGTGGCTCGGCGCGCTTAGCCACCGTCGTGAGGATCTCGCTCATGATTTTGTCACGCTCGGCCGACACGACTTCTTTGACGGTACGGACGTTGACCGAGGCGTTCAGTGCATCGCGAATCTGAGCCTGCAGGCGTTCCTGCGCGGCACGCTCGTTGCCGCCGAACGTCACGTAGTAAAGACGCGGATCGGCGATGCGCCATTTCACGTACGAGTCGATGAGCAGGTTTTTCTTTTCAGAGGTCTGGATACGCTCGGCATCGTCGGACTCGATCGTCAAGATACGCTTGTCCAGCGTCACGACGTTCTGGAATGGCGGAGGCGCCTTGAAATAAAGGCCCGGCTCGCTGATGACGGTACGTACTTCACCGAGCGAGAACACCAAAGCGTAATCGCGCTCGCGCACGACAAACACGCAAGAGGACAAGGCGGCCAGCACCAGCACGAGGCCGACCAGGATAGGCATTAAACGTTGCATGATCTTGGGCTCCTCCGGATTAACGCGTCAGACGATCGCGAGACAGCGTGTTGTTACCGCTGCCAGTGTTGCTACCCGGATTGCCGGACGAACTTGCCGAGCCGGTACTGCGCGTCGGCGGCTGAGGAACGCTGGGCTGGCTGGCGCCAGGCAACGCGGTCGGCTGCTGTTGGCCGGACGCATCGCGAGCTGTTTGCTGGATGATCTTGTCGATGGGCAAGTACAGCATGTTGTTGCCGTTCTTGGTGTCGACCATGACCTTGCTGGCGCGCGAGAAGATCTGCTGCATGGTTTCCAGATACATGCGTTCACGCATGATCTTGGGCGCCTTTTGGTACTCGGTCAAAATGCTGGTAAAGCGCGCGGCATCACCTCGCGCATCGCCGATGACCTTGGCACGATAACCTTCGGCCTGCTCGAGCATACGCGAAGCCTGACCACCCGCCAGCGGGATCACCTGGTTGGCATAGGCCTGACCTTCGTTGATTTGGCGCTCGCGGTCCTGACCGGCCTTGACGGCATCGTCAAATGCCGCCTGAACCTGCTCGGGCGGCTGTACGTTCTGGATGGCCACGGTACTGATCTGGATACCGGACTGGTAACGATCGAGAATCTGCTGCATCAGATTCTGGACCTCGACAGCCACTTCGGTACGGCCCTCGTACAGGACGAAATCCATGGGCTTCTTGCCCACGATCTCGCGCATCGCGGTCTCGGAGGCCTGACGCACCGACTCGTCCGGGTCACGCATTTTGAACAGATAGTCGGGTGCGCCATCGGCCCGCAGGCGATACTGCACCACGAATTGCATGTCGACGATGTTTTCGTCGGTGGTCAACATCAGGGCCTCGGGCAACACTTTGTTGCGCGAACCGCCGCGGAATCCCACCTCAAACGTACGGAGCTGGGAAATATTGACCGTCTCGGCGCTCTGGATGGGATACGGCAAGCGCCACTGGAACCCCGCCGGGGCCGTGCTCTTGTACTTGCCAAACTGGGTTACAACGGCGACCTGGCCTTCTTGGACAATATAGAAGCCGCTGGCCAACCATAGCAGCACCGCGACCCCCGCGACGATGCCCAAACCGACTTTGGCTCCACGTGGAGAAGGCGGCGTGATGCCGCCACGGCCGCCGCCGGGGCGATTGCCACCGCCGCCCTTGCGGCCGAACAAGGACCCGACCCGGTTGTTGAAGTCGCGGG
>NZ_CBCSIU010000008.1:0-41848 GCF_965139205.1 Bordetella muralis | reverse complement strand
GGTCTGGCGGACTGTCTCCGTTGCCCTTTGGCTTTTTGGGCGGCTCGGAGCCATTGTTGTTGCCACGACCCCAGCCTGGGTCATTCAGATTGAATAGTTTGGTAATTCGAGGCATTGTTTCCCACGATCTGACCGATCTCCGCAATTGCCCCGCGCAACGCTTCCAGACCGGCGCGCTCGGTAGCGCTTACGAACACTCGCGCAATCGTACCACGGGCGTCGCGCTCAATCCGCGGCTCAAGACCGGCCCGGTCAATCTTGTTGTGCACCATGATGGTCGGAATGGATCCCGCGCCGATTTCGGTCAGGACTTTATTGACCTCGGCTATCTGCTCATCACGCTGCGGACTGGCCGCATCGACGACGTGCAGCAATACGTCGGCGTGGATGGTTTCCTCCAGCGTTGCCCGGAAGGCGGCAATCAAATTCGGCGGCAAATCGCGAATGAACCCGACGGTATCGGACAACACTACCGATCCGGTACCCTCGATCCAGATGCGGCGGGTGGTGGTGTCAAGCGTAGCGAACAACTGGTCAGCGGCGTAGGCCCCTGCCCGCGTCAGGGCATTGAAGAGCGTGGACTTGCCGGCGTTGGTATAGCCCACCAACGAGACGGAAAGCGCTCCGCCTCGCGCCCGGGCGCGGCGCTGCGTCACACGCTGACGCTCGACACGATCGAGCCGCTCTCGCAGCATTTTGACTTTGGCGCCGATCATGCGACGGTCCATTTCGAGTTGTGATTCGCCCGGCCCGCGCATACCGATACCGCCGCGCTGACGTTCCAAGTGAGTCCACATTCGCGTCAAGCGCGTGACCAGATGCTGTAACTGCGCCAACTCGACCTGCAGCTTGCCTTCGTGGCTTTTGGCGCGCAGCGCAAAAATATCCAGAATAAGCGCGACTCGGTCGACGACTCGCAAATTGAATTCACGCTCGAGGTTACGTTGTTGTGCCGGCGATAACGGCTGATCGAACAGCACAATGTCCGCCAACAAGGCGCCCGCGGTGGCAACGGCCTCTTGGACCTTGCCTGATCCGATAAAAAATTTGGCGTCGGGCCGATCGCGCCGCGATGTGACCGTGCCGACGATCTCGGCGCCCGCACCACGCGCGAGCATGGCGAACTCTTCGGCATGCGCGACGAAATCGGGATTGCCCAAGTCAACGCTGATGATTAGCGCACGCATACATTACCCCCTACGCTGCGCTTGCAGTTCGATGCACCAAATAGGCGCATTTTTAATGATAGTACCGAGTGACACACTGGCGTGCACGCTGCGCCTGCGGCTGGAATACCCCGAGGACGCATGCCGGGCGATAAGAAAACGTTCCCCACCACAGCGAAAATGCCCGCCGACACGATCCGTGCGGCGGGCAAAAAAAGGTACAGCTGGAGCTTGACGATTATTCAGCGGGAACATCCACCTGAAAGTTGACAGCGCGAGCGGGAACGACGGTGGAAATGGCGTGCTTGTACACCATTTGCGTCACGGTATTGCGCAGCAAGACGACATATTGGTCGAACGACTCGATTTGCCCTTGAAGTTTGATACCGTTTACGAGATAGATCGACACAGGTACGTGTTCTTTACGCAGCGTGTTTAAAAACGGATCTTGCAGAGTTTGCCCTTTATTGCTCATTGGCCAGGCTCCATTTGTTTGTTTTGAGTGGTGGCAGACGCCGAAATGTGTACTCTACAAGGTTTTCCGAGGCCGTGCCACTTGCCTTGCGGAGCAAATTCTTTCATAAGGTGTCTGATTTATTAACAATGGGGCAAGTCGCCTCGCCCCGCCCTCATACCAAAATAGTCTTGAGGGTTTCTATCAGACGCGCGCATTGCGACTCAGTTCCAACGGTAATACGTAAAAACTGATCGATGCGGGCCTGTTTGAAGTGACGCACAATAATACTGCGCTCGCGCAATGCGGCCGCCAAGGCGCCGCCATCATGCCCGGGATGCCGGGCAAACACGAAATTGGCCGCCGACGGCAGGACCTCGAACCCGAGGGCCTGTAACTGACTGACCAGGGCCGTGCGCGTGGCAATCACGAATTGGCACGCCTGTTCGAAATAGTCCGTGTCTTCGATAGAGGCCACGGCGCCCGCCTCGGCGACACGATCGATCGGATAGGAATTGAAGCTGTTTTTGACGCGCTCGAGCGCGTCAATCAATACCCGGCTACCGACTGCGTACCCGACCCGCAACCCCGCCAACGAACGGGATTTGGACAAGGTCTGGATAACCAGCAGGTTCTCATAACGGGAAATAAGGCTTGCAGCAGATTCCGCCCCAAAATCGACATAAGCCTCGTCGATGACGACGACGATATCGGGGTTGGCCGCAACGATACGCTCGATATCCGACAGCGGCAGCGCCCGGCCCGTCGGGGCATTCGGATTCGGGAAAATGATCCCGCCCGCCTGCCGCCCTGCCGATGGCAAGTAGTCCTGCACATCGATGCTGAAATCTTCTTTTAACGGTACGGCCTGATAGGCGATCTGGTACAACCCGCAATACACGGGATAAAAACTGTACGTGATATCTGGAAACAGCAGCGGGCCGTCATGCTTGAGCAGGGCCTGAAAGGTATGCGCCAGAATTTCATCTGACCCGTTGCCTACGAAGACCTGATCGGGCTGCACCTGATGATGGGCCGCAACGGCGCGGCGCAGCCGTTCCGAACCTGGGTCTGGGTAGAGTTTCAGGCTGTCGTTGCAGGCGGCCTGCATGGCCTGCAGCGCCTTGGGCGAAGGCCCTAGCGGATGTTCATTCGTATTGAGCTTGACCAGATCCTGTAACTTGGGCTGCTCGCCCGGCACGTACGGGCTGAGTTCGCCGACGACGGAACTCCAAAAGCGACTCATGCTCAATTTTCCTGCGTGTAAGGATTATGCGAGGATTTGAATTCGATGCGCAGCGGCGTGCCTGCGAGCTTGAACGCCTCGCGAAAGCGGGTTTCCAGATAGCGGCGATAGGAATCCGGAATGGCATCGAGCGCGTTGCCGTGGATCACCACCAGCGGGGGATTTTGTCCGCCCTGGTGGGCGTAGCGCATCTTGGGCCGGAAAATCCCTTTGCGTGGAGGCTGCTGCTGCTCCACAGCGGCCTGCAACTCACGCGTGAGCTTGGGCGTCGATAATTTTGCAAACGCTGCGGCGTGCGCGCCCACCACGGATTTGAGCAAGGGCTTGATGCCCTGGCCTTTCAGGGCGGAAATGGTGTGTGTCGGCGCAAAGGACAAGAATCGCAGCTTGCGGTTGTATTCACGCTCAATACGCTCGCGCTGATCGATATCCAGGCCATCCCACTTGTTGATCGCCACAACGACCGCACGGCCCGTTTCCAGCACAAACCCGGCAATGTGCGCGTCTTGCTCCGAAACCTCTGTTTGAGCGTCCAACACCAAGAGCACCACATTGCTGGCCTCGATGGCCTGCAGCGTCTTGATGACTGAAAATTTTTCTACGGCTTCGAAGACCTTGCCACGGCGGCGCAGACCAGCGGTATCGATCAAGGTGTATTTACGACCGTCACGCTCGAAGTCGATTTCGATCGCATCGCGTGTCGTACCCGGCATGTCGAACGCGATGACGCGGTCTTCGCCCATCAAAGTATTGATCAAGGTGGACTTGCCCACGTTGGGCCGGCCGACAATGGCGAGCTTGATGCGATGATCGGGGGGCAATTCCCCATCGGCCGGGTCGGCTTCGGGCTCAGGCTCGACCAGATCCTGCAATGCCAATTCGATCAGATCAACGATCCCGTCACCATGAGCCGCCGAGATGGGATGTGGTGTGCCCAGCCCCAGCTCGTGAAACTCGCTGGTGGCGTTGCCAACGCCCATGCCTTCGGCCTTGTTGACCGCGAGCACCACGCGTTGTTGCCCGGATTTACGCAACAGTTGGGCAATCTCGTGATCGTGCGCGTTGACGCCAGCGCGAGCATCGACGAGGAACACCACTACATCGGCTTCGGCAATGGCCTGGCTCGTCTGACGCGCCATTTCACGCAGAATGCCGGTTTTCGCGACCGGCTCGAAACCACCGGTGTCAATGACGATGAAGGGGATGTCCCCGACCCTGCCCTCACCGTAATGGCGATCGCGCGTCAAGCCGGAATAATCGGCAACCAGCGCCGCGCGAGAACGCGTCAGGCGGTTAAAGAGGGTCGACTTGCCCACATTGGGGCGACCGACCAGAGCGACGACGGGCTTGAAGGACACGATTGAGCCAAAAGATGAAAATTAGTTGGTGCCAAGCAGCACAAGATTGCCATTGCCGGTTTGAACCAGCACGCCAGCAGACGTGGACTGCACAGGCGAGAGGATGGCGCCGCCCCCGACCGATAGCCGCGCCAGCAAGCTGCCATCACTGCTGGACAGGAAATGCACGTAACCGTCCAGATCGCCCACCGCAACCGCCCCGCCCAACGCGGCAGGCGCGGTCAGCTTACGGTTTTTCAGCGCAGCCTGTTTCCAGACATTGTTGCCGTTCTCGAGCGCAAAGGCGTTCATGACACTGTTTTGGTCCGGCGCATAAGCAAACTGGCTATCCAAGGTCATGCCACTGGCGCTGGAGAAGTCTTTAGCCCACATGGGGCGGCCGCCCTGGCTGACGTTAAAGCACACGATACGGCCTTGGTATGCGACTGCGCAGAGCAAAGGACCGGCCAAACGCGGCGCCCCGACGACGTCGGTCAAACGTTCGAGATCGCTCGATCCGCGCGGCGTAGCTACAGTGCCTTCCCATTGAACGTTGCCGCTACCCACGTTGATGGCCAGCAACTTGCCGCCAGGCAAGCCAGTAATGACCAGGCCTTCGGCCATGACCATCTGCGCAGTGCTGCGCAGCGCCAAGGCGGGACCAGGACGTTGCAGGCT
Source organism: Bordetella muralis (assembly GCF_965139205.1). Lineage (GTDB taxonomy): Bacteria > Pseudomonadota > Gammaproteobacteria > Burkholderiales > Burkholderiaceae_B > Bordetella_A > Bordetella_A muralis. Next base: position 36,967 of record NZ_CBCSIU010000008.1, on the reverse strand, counting down.
CCAGAGGCGCTCGCCAGTCTCGATGTTGTAGGCTTGAATCCGGTAGTCGCCGCTGCGAACCACCACAGCGCCATATCCCACCACCGGCGCGATATCGACGTCACTGCTGGCCTGTGCCTTCCATTTGACCTTGCCCGTATCGTCAAACGCAATGATCTGGCCCAGCGGCGACGCCACGACCGTGGTCGATCCATCACTGCCCGGACCTGCAGAGAGCTTGGTGTCGGCGTCGGCTTTCCAGAGGATTTTTCCGCTCGACAGCTCTACCTTGGCAACGGAACCGTCGGGCGTTGCGGCATAGACCGAATTACCCACTACGGCGGGCACGAAACCCAGCCCCGAACCGCTACCGATAGACGTCGACCACACCGAGCGAACGGACATCCCCGCTGAATACTCAGTCAATGGCGCGGGCTCGTAACGAGCGTCATCACTGGCGCAACCGGCCAGAACCAACAAGCCCGCGGCAAGCGCGGCGCTACGCACAGCTCGGTGAAAACGGAAAATAGTCATACGTTCATGCTCCGCTGAGAGCGTCCAGTTTCAGTTGCACGGCCTGACGCAGAGGGTCGGCAGCACTCAGTCCATCCAGAGCGGTTTGCCAGGCCTTGCGAGCCTCCTCGGGCTTGCCTTGAGCGGCCAGGATATCGCCGCGGCGGTCCGCATAAAGCGTCGCAAATGCCGCCGGCGGATTGTCCAATTGAGCCAAGGCGGCATCGTACTGTTTCTGATCCAGCAGCAGTCCTGCCAGACGCTCACGCGCCACAGGCTGCAGAGCCGGATGCTTGGACTGCGAGGCCAGCCATTCGAGTTGCTGGCGCGCGCCATCCAGGTCCTTTTGTTGGGCGAGCGCCTGAGCAGCAACCAGCGCGCCGCGTGCGGCATACCCCGTGGCCGCGTAATCGTCGCGCAAGGTCGAGATAGCGGCCTTGATGCGCACCGCGGAATCGGTACTGCCCAGACGGGCGGCGTCTTCGAGGGCTTCGAAGTAGCCCATCGCCTGATTTGCGCGATGGCTTTGATAGGCCTTCCAGCCCCACCAGCCGCCCCATGCGAGCACGGCGATGGTCACCAATGCCATGATCAACGTGCCATAGCGCGCCCACCACGCCTTGAGCGCGTCGAGTTGTTCCTGTTCTTCGAGATCGTATGCCATGCTTACCCTAGGATTTCAAAACATCCGCCAAGCGGTCCAGCTGGACCTGCTGCTGAGCTGCCTCGTTGGCGGCATCGGCACGCAGGAACTTGACGCTGGCCGTCTGCGAGGCGACTTCGTCGGTGCCAAGAATAACCGCAACTCGGGCACCACTGGCATCGGCCCGTTTGAATTGCGACTTGAAACTGGCCGATCCGGCATGCACGATGACGGAAAAGCCGGCATCGCGCAATTGCTCGCCCACGCGCGCCGCCAGGCGTTGGGCCTGCTCGCCCTGGTGAACGACATAAACGTCACATTCTGTTGTGGCAGCCGCGGGCGCGGTTTGTTCCCAGAGGTCCAGCAGACGCTCCATGCCAATCGCAAAGCCGACGGCCGGTGCGGGCTTGCCGCCCAGCAGCTCGATCAGACCGTCATAGCGGCCACCGCCGCAAACCGTTCCCTGCGAGCCCAGGCGGTCGGTAACCCATTCGAAAACGGTCGAGTTGTAGTAGTCGAGGCCGCGCACCAAGCGAGGATTGAGACGGTACTCAATGCCGGCATCCGCCAATAATTGGCACAAGCCATCAAAATGGGCGCGCGACTCGTCGCCCAGAAAATCAAACAATCGCGGCGCGCTGTCAGCCATCGCCTGCATGGCCGGATTTTTCGTGTCCAGGACGCGCAGCGGATTGCTATACATGCGGCGCTGGCCATCCTCGTCAAGCACGTCGCGATGTTGTTCCAAGTGCGCGATCAATGCGGCACGATGGGCGGCACGCTCGGCGGGCTGTCCCAGAGAATTGAGCTCCAGGCGCACATCTGTCAGCCCCAGCTGTTTCCATAGACGCGCCAACATGATGATGAGTTCGGCATCGACATCCGGGCCGGCAAAACCTAGTGCTTCAACGTCGATTTGATGAAACTGGCGATAACGGCCGCGTTGCGGACGCTCATGCCGAAACACCGGGCCGATGCTGTACACCCGCTGCGGCCGGTCATAGAGCAGGTTGTGCTCGATCGTGGCGCGCACTACGCCCGCGGTCATCTCGGGACGCATGGTGAGCGACTCGCCGTTCAGCGCATCGGTAAAGGTGTACATCTCTTTTTCGACGATGTCAGTGACCTCGCCGATGCCGCGCGTAAACAGGCGCGTATGCTCGAGCACAGGCGTGCGCACATTGCGATAGCCGTAGCTGCGCAACCAGCCACGCACGATGTCTTCGAATTGCTCCCACCGGGCGCCATCGGCCGGCAGGACGTCATTCATGCCGCGGATAGCGGCGACTTTCTGAAACGCTTGCGTCATCTTCATCATGCCGCAGCGAATCGCACTATGCGATCCGCCTGACGGCTCAGCCCTTTCTTTTAATGAGTGGCCTGCGCGCCATAACGGCGCGCGACGTAGTCTTCGACAATGGTCTGGAATTCTTCGGCGATGCGATCACCCTTGAGGGTGACGGTCCGTTCGCCGTCGATGAACACCGGGGCGGCAGGCACCTCGCCCGTACCCGGCAGACTGATCCCGATATCCGCATGGCGGCTTTCACCAGGGCCATTGACCACACAGCCCATCACCGCGACGTTCATACTTTCGACACCGGGATAACGGGCGCGCCACACCGGCATTTGGCGACGCAAATAAGACTGAATGCTGTCGGCCAGTTCTTGGAAAAACGTGCTGCTGGTGCGGCCGCACCCAGGGCACGCCACCACCATCGGCGTGAATGCACGCAGATTCATGGTTTGCAGAATTTCCTGCGCGACCACGACCTCGCGCGTACGATCGCCGCCGGGCTCGGGGGTGAGCGAAATACGGATGGTGTCGCCGATGCCTTGTTGCAGCAAGACACCTAACGCAGCCGTCGAAGCCACAATGCCCTTGCTGCCCATGCCGGCTTCGGTCAGGCCCAAGTGCAACGGGTAGTCGCACCGCGCCGACAAATCGCGATAAACGGCGATCAAATCCTGTACGTGGCTGACTTTGCACGACAGGATGATGGCATCGCCACGCAGGCCGAGTTCCTCAGCGCGCTGGGCATTGCTGATTGCGGACACGACGAGCGCATCGCGCATCACGGCCTGGGCCTCCCAGGGCTGCGCGCGGCGGCTGTTTTCGTCCATTTTGCGCGCCATCAGCTCGTGATCCAGGCTGCCCCAATTGACCCCGATGCGCACGGGCTTGTCGTAGCGGCAGGCGACTTCGATCATTTGCGCAAAGTTGTCGTCGCGACGCTTGCCGCCGCCCATGTTGCCGGGGTTGATCCGGTACTTTGACAGGGCTTGCGCGCAATCAGGAAACTGGGTCAACAGCTTGTGGCCGTTGTAGTGGAAGTCTCCCACCAGCGGCACCGATACGCCCATGCGATCCAGTTGCTCGCGGATAGCGATGACCTCGCGGGCCGCCTCGGGCGTGTTGACCGTAATACGCACCATTTCGGACCCGGCGAGCGCCAGTTCTTTTACCTGAATGGCCGTTGCAATGGGATCCGCGGTATCCGTATTGGTCATGGACTGGACCACGACCGGGGCCTGGCCCCCGATATGGACAACGCGCTCGCCCCATTTCACGGCAACCGAGCGAGTCGGACGGCGTGAGGCTGCGCCGACTTCGGGAGGCGGGGCATCTTGGCAGGGCAAAGACAACTCTTGCATGCGTATCTTGAGTTACGGTTTTGAGCCGGACAGCCAGGATGGCAGCCAATCGGCAGGGAGCCAGTCTTGCCAGAAAGCATAACCGCCCAACACTGCCAACAGTACGACAATCACCAGCATCCATCCCCACGGCACGGAACTGCGGCTATCACTGTGTCCGCTGACGGCCACAGGAATCGTGCGCGATACCCGGTGAACGGAACCCGGCGAGCTCAGCACACCGACTTGGCTTTCCACTGACGACACAATCGCCGCCGGGTCGGTATCGAGCAGGCGCGCATAGCTGCGGACCAGCCCGCGCAGCGAAACGCCCTTGGGCAACTTGTCCCATTGCTCGCCTTCCAGAGCCTGGATCTGGCGCGGGGCGAACTTGATGCGGCTCGACACGTCCTCTAGAGACCAGCCCTTTGCGACGCGCAAGTCCTTCAGAGCCTGGCCAACGGTAGCCGTCGCGCCTGCGTTCGCTGGCTGGGCCGGAGTTGCCGATTCCTTGGGAAGCGCCGCCGCGTTGAGCTCCTGCGTCATGCCTGCACCTGTGCAATGGGTATGGTCCGCCCAGCATTACGCTGGGCGACACGTGTACGATCGCGAACCTCTCCAGCCAATTGTCCGCAGGCCGCATCGATATCATCGCCACGCGTCTTGCGTACCGTCGTCACAATACCAGCATCCATCAGACGCTGGGCAAAGACCTTGACCCGCGCCGAGGGCGAACGCTTGAGACCAGAGGCCGGAAACGGATTAAAAGGAATCAGGTTGAGTTTGCAGCGGACCTGCCGCGCCACCTGAATGAGCGCCTTGGCATGTTGGTCGGTGTCATTCACACCATCCAGCATGCAGTATTCGAACGTAATGAAATCACGCGGCGCACTGGCGAGATAGCGTTCGCACGCAGCCAGCAATTCGGCCAACGGATATTTTTTATTCAGCGGCACCAGTTCATCGCGCAAGGCATCCGTAGGGGCATGCAACGATACGGCCAAAGCCACCGGACAATCTTTTGCCAACCGGTCCATCATGGGAACGACGCCCGACGTGGACACGGTCACGCGACGACGCGACAGGCCGTACGCATTGTCATCCAGCATCAAGCGCAGCGCAGGCAACAGCTGATCGTAGTTGAGCAGGGGCTCGCCCATGCCCATCATGACGACGTTGCTGATCACACGCGTGTCATCACCACGCGCCCCGCCCAGGCGCGCCGTACCGGCATCGGCCTCGAGGATGCGCTTGGCCCACCACAACTGGCCGATGATTTCGCTGGCCTGCAAGTTGCGGTTGAACCCCTGGTGACCGGTAGAACAGAAACGGCAATTGACCGCACAGCCTGCCTGGCTGGACACGCATAGCGTGCCGCGGTCGTCTTCGGGGATGAAGACGGTCTCAATGGCGTTGCCCTGCCCCACGTCGAACAGCCACTTGCGTGTGCCATCCGAGGAGCGCTGCTCGGTATTGACCGGCGGCGCCTGGATCAGGCAGTGCTCTGCCAACTGCCCGCGAAATTCGCGAGCCAGATCGGTCATGGCGTCGAACGAGTCAGCCCCACGCTGATGCACCCAACGCTGCAATTGGCGGGCGCGAAAGGGCTTGCCCCCCCACTGCCCGACCAGATCGGACAGTTTGGCGGCATCGAGGCCCAGGAGATTGACGCGTTCGGCGGTTTCCATGACGTACTCAGGTAATGCTAACCCAGATCAACGGCTGTGGATGTTGATTTCGGGGAAGAAGAAAGCGACTTCGACGGCGGCGGTTTCGGGAGCGTCGGAACCGTGCACGGCGTTGGCATCGATGCTGTCAGCGAAATCGGCGCGGATGGTGCCGGCCTCGGCTTTCTTGGGGTCGGTCGCGCCCATCAGGTCGCGGTTTTTCTGGATGGCGTCTTCGCCTTCCAGGACCTGCACAAACACGGGGCCCGAGACCATGAAGTCAACCAGGTCCTTGAAGAAGGGGCGTTCTTTGTGCACGGCGTAGAAGCGCTCGGCGTCGGCACGCGACAGTTGTTGCAGGCGTGCGGCGATGACTTTCAGGCCAGCGCTTTCGAAGCGGGCGACGATCTGACCGATGACATTCTTGGCCACGGCGTCGGGCTTGATGATCGAGAGAGTACGTTGGACGGACATGGAGACTCCAAATTCCTAATAAAAACAGGGACTTCTGTAGGGTTTACAGTAACCCGGCATTCTAACACGCCGTCATGACCGCAATACATCTTAAAATGAACGGTTTGCTTGGCCAACAATCGGCCAGGCCCTCGCCTTTTGCCGGAACCCAGTAATGACCGAAGCCGCTGCCCCGATCCCGTCTGACACCGATACCGCCGACCTGCCCAAGAGCTTTGAGCCCGCAGCGCTCGAGGCCCAGTGGTACACCGAATGGGAGCGCCGCGGCTATTTCGCGGCAGGCCAACACGTTAAAACGGGGACAGACGCCCAGCCCTACGTCATCCAGTTTCCTCCACCCAATGTAACAGGCACGCTGCACATGGGGCACGCGTTCAACCAGACCATCATGGACGGGCTGGTGCGCTATCACCGCATGCGCGGCGACGACACCGTGTTTATCCCCGGTACCGACCACGCCGGTATTGCCACCCAGATCGTGGTCGAACGCCGCCTGGACGCCGAAAAAGTCTCGCGCCACGACCTGGGCCGCGAAAAATTCGTCGAAAAAGTCTGGGAATGGAAAGAGCAGTCCGGCAACACCATCACCGGCCAGGTCCGCCGCCTGGGCGCCTCCGCTGACTGGCCCCGTGAATACTTCACCATGGACGACCGGATGTCGCGCGGCGTGGTGGAGACTTTTGTCCGCCTGTACCAACAGGGCCTGATCTATCGCGGCAAACGCCTGGTCAACTGGGATCCGAAACTGCTGACCGCAGTGTCCGACCTCGAGGTCCAGTCCGAGGAAGTCGACGGCCACATGTGGCACATTCTGTACCCGTTCGTCGACGGGCCGCAAACCATTGTGGACAAGGACGGCCAGACGGTCACGCTGCGCGGCATGACGATTGCCACCACGCGTCCGGAGACCATGCTGGCCGACGGCGCCTTGTGCGTACACCCGGACGATCCCCGCTACCAGCACCTGGTGGGCAAGATGGTCGAACTGCCACTGTGCGACCGCAACATCCCGATCATCGCCGACGATTTCGTCGATCCGGCATTCGGCACCGGTTGCGTCAAGATCACCGGCGCACACGATTTCAACGACTACGCCTGCGCGCAACGTCACAATCTGCCGTTGATTGTGATTTTCACGCTGGACGCGCATATCAACGAAAACGGCCCGGCACAGTTCCAGGGCATGGAACGCTACGAGGCCCGCAAGGCGGTCGTGGCCCAACTGGAAGCCGAGCAATACCTGGTCAAGGTCGAACCGCACAAAATGATGCAGCCCAAGGGCGACCGTACCGGTGTCGTGCTCGAGCCCATGCTGACCGACCAGTGGTTCGTGGCAATGAGCAAGCCCGCACCCGAAGGCACGCTGAACCCCGGCAAGAGCATCACCGAAGTCGCCCTGGATGTCGTGGCCAATGGGCAGATCAAGTTCTATCCGGAGAACTGGACCACCATCTACAACCAGTGGCTGAACAACATCCAGGACTGGTGTATTTCGCGCCAGCTCTGGTGGGGCCACCAGATCCCGGCCTGGTATGCCGAGGATGGCCAGGTCTTCGTCGCGCATTCGGAAGCTGATGCACAGGAACAAGCTCGCGCCGCTGGCGTGACGGGTCCGTTGACCCGCGACCCAGACGTACTGGATACGTGGTTCTCGTCGGGCCTGGTGCCCTTCACCACCCTGGGCTGGCCCGAAAACACCCCCGACCTGCAACGCTATCTGCCCTCCAGTGTGCTGGTCACGGGCTTTGACATTATTTTCTTCTGGGTCGCGCGCATGGTCATGTTGACCACGCACATGACGGGTCAGATCCCGTTCAAGCACGTCTACGTGCACGGCCTGATCCGTGATGCCGACGGCCAGAAGATGAGCAAGTCCAAGGGCAACACGCTCGATCCGGTGGACCTGATCGACGGCATCGACCTGGATGGCCTGGTGGCCAAGCGCACCTATGGATTGATGAATCCAAAGCAAGCCAGCTCGATCGAAAAGGCCACGCGCCGTCAGTATCCCGATGGCATTCCGTCGTTCGGCACCGATGCCCTGCGATTCACCATGGCAGCGTACGCCACGCTCGGCCGCAACATCAATTTCGACCTCAAGCGCTGCGAAGGCTATCGCAATTTCTGCAACAAGCTGTGGAATGCGACCCGCTATGTGTTGATGAACACCGAGGGCCACGACCTGACCGGCGATCAACCTGCCGAGCTGTCGTTTGCCGATCGCTGGATTGTCAGCCAGTTGCAGGCTCTCGAAGCAGAAGTCGAACGCGGTTTTGCCGACTACCGTTTCGACAACGTCGCCAACGCGCTCTATCGCTATGTCTGGGATGAATACTGCGATTGGTACGTGGAACTGGCCAAGGTGCAGATCCAGAACGGCACGCCCGCGCAACAACTGGGGACGCGCCGTACGCTGATCCGAGTGCTCGAGGCAGTGCTGCGTCTGGCCCACCCGATCATTCCGTTCATTACCGAAGCGCTGTGGCAAAAGGTCTCGGTGGTGGCAGGCAAGCGCGCAGAAGGCACCGACGACAGCGTCAGTGTTCAGCCCTACCCGCGCAGCAATGCAGAGGCCATCGATGCGGCAGCCGAGGCCGATGTGGCCGAGTTGAAGGCTCAGGTCGAAGCGGTGCGCGCACTGCGTGGCGAAATGAATCTATCACCCGCGCAGCGCGTTCCGCTGGTGGCTCAGGGCGACGCCGCTACACTCAAGCGCAACGGCCCCTACCTGGCCGCGCTGGCCAAGCTGAGCCAGGTCGATGTGGTCGATACGCTGCCTGATGCCGGCGCCCCGGTGCAGGTGGTGGGCACGGCCCGCCTGATGCTGCACGTTGAAATCGACGTGGTGGCGGAACGTGCGCGCCTGGATAAGGAAGTCGCCCGTCTTGAAGGCGAAGTCGCCAAAGCCAATGGCAAGCTGGGCAATGCCAGCTTTGTCGAACGCGCACCGGCGGCAGTCGTTGAACAGGAAAAGGCGCGCTTGGCGCAGTTCAACGAAACGTTGAATAAAGTCCGCGAGCAGCGGGCAAAGCTGAACTAAGGCGTCAACCCTGCAGTTCTGCCGGGCTTGCCGGGTCGTGTCCACTATCTGGCGCGCCCGGCGGGCTCGAATTCGAACCGGCCACGCCGATAATCCAGAGCCTTAAGGCAACATGGATTTCCAGCGCGCGGCTGGCGTCACCCAAAAAGCCAATAAGATCTTCGGCGCTGGCCAGCCGTTGCCGCATGGTGTTGACGTGAATGCCAAGGCGCGCGGCGGTCACGGTAGCATTCTGATTGTTGTCGAAGTAACTCAACAGCGTGGCGGCGAGTTCCGAGCCGCGTTTGCGATCATGGGCAATGACTGGGCCTATCACCGAATCGAGAAACCTGTTCAAACTGGCGCTGTCCTGCGTCTCGAACAGGACGGAATACAACGCGATTTCGTTTTGACCGACGATGCGTCCACCCATACCCAGCCGGCCCACGACAGACAGGGCGCGCCGCAACGCGGCATACAAGGCTGGCATTTCCGCCGCACTGTGTGCCGGACGCGACAGGACTCCCCGGTAAGCGCCACCGAGTTCGCGGCGGGCGAAATCGCTAAAAGCGTCCAGCAATTGTTGAGCTCGCGTCGTGCCACACACGAAGGCCAGTACGCCATCGATGTCGTCCAACACCAGTTCCGGCCAAGCGTAATGGGCACGCAGGCGCCGCGCCAACAGCCCTGACACGGGCTTGTCCAACTCGACCAGCATCAAGGACATAGGCTGCGAGATATTCAAGCCGAAACGCTCGGCACGGGCGCGCGCCAACACGGGCTCACCCTGCCTGGGCGAAATCAAAGACTGCATGAACTCGGAAATATCGCGGCTCTGATTGGCCTCCATGCGCTCTTGCGAGAGCAGCACGATACCGATCACACTCGAACTGCGCTCAAAGGTCCGGATGGAAATATCGCGCATGTCTTCGCGCCGGAACAACAACACTGAACCGAGCGTGCCTCCACCACCGATCACCGCCGTCACCCGGCACAACTCGCCGCCGCTTTCGTAAGCGATTGTTGAACGGCCCGCCCGCCGGCTGTCTCGCAATGCCTGCGCCAGCGCAGCGCTGTGCGGCCCGTGCGGCTCGTAGGCGTCAGCCGCAGCGCTGACATCGCCCGATGCTGTCGCTCGCCCGACGACGTGGTGCATCTCGTCCAACACCAGGATGCTGCCCTGGAGCAACTGTGCGATGGCTTGGCACAGCTCGCCCATTGACGCACCTCGCGCCAGCAACAAGGTCAGGCGCTCATGCGCTTCAACGGCGCTTTGGACATCGCTCGCATGCCGCTCTAATTCAGCGCGGGCCATGTCGGCCTTTTCCAGCGCCGACTGGGCATCTGCAAAAGCCTGAGCGTTGTTGATGGCCACGGCTGCATGCGTGGCCAGCGTGCACAAGACGGAAATATTCAACGCCGTGTGTGTGCGATGGTAGCGATCGGCCACGAACAACAAACCGATCACACTGTCGTCCCAGATCAGAGGGACGCCCACCAACGCCGCCACACCCTCGTCGCGAAAAATATCGTCCAGTTCAGGATCATGAGCGAATCGATTGTCGTGCAGATAGTCCGGCGTAGAAAACGGCAGCCGCGTGGACATCACCACCCCGGCGACGCCGAGCTTGCGTTGCACGGTCATCTTTGCCGTACGCCCAATGATGGCGCCTTCGGAAACCACGACCCGGAATTCACCGCTCGGCGCGTCGTAGATCGTCAGCCAGCAGACATGCGCGCGCAGCAGGTCGCGCGCACGGGTGACGATGGCTTTGAGCAGCTCGGACAAATCGAGCCGGGCGGCCATGTCTTGCGCGGACTCGATCACGGCGAGCATGCCGCGCTCGCGCTGTTCATGCTGCTCCAGCCGGCTGCGCAGACCCATGGCCATGCGAGCCAGCTCGATCAATCTGTTCTTTTGCACCAGCCCATCGGGCAACGCCTCCAGCGAGGCGAGATGCGAGGCGAAGTCTTCGATCGGAGCGTTGCCATGCAACAGGCCGACCAGATCGGCGGCCACGGTCTCTGTGCCCGGGACTTGCGCTGCGTTCGCGCCCGCGTCATCGCGTTTCCTGCGTGAAACCGGGGACTGGGGCATAGCGTTCAGACCTATTCAAGACAATAATGCTCGCGGCTCCAGCCGAGCACAGTGTGAATATCACATCAACAACCCTGATTCTATATTGGTATCACACATATCCATAATGGCCTGACTCCGTGACACTGTCGATATGCCAATCACAGGATGCCAAGCGGTGCATACAAGCCTAATCGACACTTTACGACCGACGCCCGGCCTGCGCGTGCTGGTCACAGCCGGGGCGTCCGGCATCGGCGCCGCAGTGGCCCACGCATTCCGTGAAATAGGAAGTCATGTGCACGTCTGCGATATCGACCGTGCGGCGCTGGACAGGCTGACCGCGGAAACACCAAAAATCACGACAAGCGTGGCAGACGCTTCGGTCGCCAAGGACGTGGAAACCGTGTTTGCCGACGTCCGAAATACGCTGGGCGGCTTAGACGTACTGGTGAATAACGTCGGCATAGCCGGACCCACCGGCCCCGTAGAAGAACTGCAACGCGGTGACTGGGAACGCACGGTGGATGTGAATCTGAACAGTCATTTCTACTTCGCCAGCCAGGCGGTGCCGCTACTGAAGGAATCGACGCGCAATCCCTGCCTGATTGCCATGAGTTCTGTGGCAGGTCGATTGGGATACGCCCTGCGCACGCCCTACGCGTCGACCAAGTGGGCCATCGTGGGGCTGACAAAATCGCTGGCGATCGAACTGGGCCCCCATGGCGTGCGCGTCAATGCCATTTTGCCCGGCACCGTCGAGGGCGAGCGTATGGACGGTGTGATCGGCGCGCGCGCTGCAGCCGCCGGTGTGTCGGTCGACGCCATGCGTGCCGAGTACTTGAACAAGATCTCGTTGCGCCGCATGGTCACTGCGGACGACATTGCGGCCACGGCATTATTCCTGTGCTCGCCTGCGGCGCGCAATATCACTGGCCAAGCAATCAGCGTGGATGGAAACGTGGAATACCTATAAGCACACCAGGCCGACACAGTCGGCTCGTCCTGAAGCATTAAAAAAAGGAGACAGACAAATGAACAAATTCAGCCTTCCCGGCATCGCCATGACCTGCGCACTCGCGGCCGGCGGCGCGACCGCATCAGCGGCTCCGGTCAAAATAGGCTTGGTGGAAACGCTGTCCGGCCCGCAGGCGTCATCGGGACAGTCGTATCGAGCGGCCGTACGATACGTGATAGACGAGATCAACGCCGCAGGAGGCTGGAACGGCGAGCCCGTCCAGTTGCTGGAGTATGACAATCAAGGAGGCCCTTCTGGCGCGGCGGACAAGCTAAAAGCGGCCGCTGCAGACGGTGTGCAGATCGTGGTGCAGGGTGCCTCATCGGCAATCGGCGGCCAGATCACCGAAGACATACGCAAGCACAACTTGCGCAATCCCGGCAAAGAGATGGTCTACATCAACATGGGCGCCGAAGCACTGGAACTGACCGGCGAGAAATGCAATTTCTACCATTTCCGTTTTGCCGGCAATGCACAGGTGCGCACCAAATCGCTGGTCGAGGGGATGAAGAAGGCGAATGCGTTAGGGACCAAGGTCTATGCTATCAACCAGAACTACTCCTGGGGCCAGGATATGCAGCAAGCGATCCTGGACAACCAGAAGCTCGGCGGATACACGGTGGTGGACAAGACGTTGCATGACGTGAACAAGATCCAGGACTTTTCGCCCTACGTTGCAAAAATCGCCGCATCCGGCGCCGACACGGTCATGACCGGCAATTGGTCCAATGATCTGCTGCTGCTCATGAAGGCATCGAAATCCGGTGGACTGAAGGCGCGTTACGGTACCGTGTATCTCGATCAGCCGGGCAATCTCGCCAATGCCGGCGAGTTGGCCGAAGGCAGCTTTGTCGCGCACACCTTCAACGCCGAGGCGGGCAACGAGGACGCAGAGAAATTTCTGCAAGACTATCGCGCCAAGACCGGTCATATACCGGTGTTTGTCGAACCACAAACCGTCTTTGGCATGAAGATGGTCGCCGAGGCGCTCAAACACACGCAGCCGAAAGACGGCGCGCTGAATGTGAACGAATTGGCCAAGGTGATGGAAACGACCCGCATTTCGACACCCATGGGCGAGATGAGCATGAGGGCATCGGATCACCAGGCGCAATTGCCCATGGTTGTGTCCACCGTTTCTCGTGACGCCAGACACAAGGTCGACGGCACGGACATGGGTTTCAAACCCGTACTGCTGCTCGACGCCGAGCAAGCCTCTACTCCGGTGCAGCCCAGCTGCAAAATGAAGCGCCCCGGTTGAGCGCCAGACCATGGAACAGATTCTTTTCTCGCTGATGAACGGCGTCGTCTATGGATTACTGCTGTTCATGGTGTCCGCCGGATTGACGCTGATTTTCGGCATGATGGGTGTGCTGAATTTTGCCCATGCGTCGTTCTATATGCTGGGCGCGTACTTTGCCTATACGCTGCAAGGCATGCTGGGATTCTGGCTGGCCGTGATCGTGTCACCGCTGCTGGTCGGTCTGATCGGGGTGATCGTGGAACGCTACTTTCTGCGCCGAGTGCATCGTCACGGACATGCGCACGAATTGTTGTTGACGTTCGGACTGTCATTCATCATCGCGGAATCGATCAAGCTGTTTTATGGCAATTATCCGGTGGATTACCGCATGCCGCCGTCGCTGGACTTTGCCGCCTTTAGCGTGGGCAGCACGCAGTATCCCGCCTATCGTCTGTTGATGGGCGGCATCGCCATCGCGATGTTCATCGTGATTTATCTGTTGCTCACACGCACACGCGTCGGCATCGTGGTGCGCTCGGCGATTCACAGGCCCAGCATGGCCGAGGCGCTCGGGCACAACGTACCGCTGGTATTCATGGGCGTGTTCGGTGCCGGCGCAGCGTTGGCCGGGCTGGCAGGCGCAGTAGCGGGAGCCTTCTACACCACCAATCCGAACATGGCACTGGAGCTGGGAGTTATGGTGTTCGTCGTCGTCGTGGTCGGTGGCCTCGGATCACTGGTCGGTGCCATGCTGGCCTCGTTACTGATAGGCATCATGACCTCATTGGCAGTGACGATCGACAGCAGTCTGGCCGATCTGTTTGCGCTGTTTGGCGCTGGCGAATGGGCACGTAATGTCGGAGGCCTGATGACGTTGAATCTGTCCAGTTTGGCTGCGACGCTGCCGTTCGCGCTCATGCTGTTGATCCTGCTGGTGCGTCCCGGTGGGCTCATGGGTGAAAAGGGCTGACGTCATGAAAAAAACTTTCTACTGCTGCGTGACCGGCGTTCTACTGCTGGTGGCATTGCCCATGCTGCTGTCGCAGGGCCTGCTGAATGCCGCCATCCAGATGCTGATCGCCGCCCTTTTTGCCAGCGCCTATAACCTGCTGTGCGGGCAAGCGGGCATGCTGTCTTTCGGACATGCCGCCTATTTTGGCGTGGGTGCGTTTGCTACCGTGCACGCCATGAACGCAATAGGCGGCGCGGGACTGTTGCCCACACCATTGATGCCTCTGGCCGGCGCGGGAGGCGGATTGATTTTCGGAGGTATCGCGGGCTGGTTTGCCACACAGCGCAGTGGCACCTACTTCGCGATGATTACCTTAGCCATCGCCGAACTTGTCCATTCGCTCGCGCCTCATCTGAAAACGATATTCGGCGGCGAGGCAGGCATCTCGACCATGCGTATGCCCGCTATGGGGTTGGATTTTGGCTCCACCACCCAGGTGTATTACCTGACCCTGGCCTGGGTGCTGCTGGCCATGGCCTTGCTTTATTTGTACACCCGCACGCCACTGGGCAGGTTGACACTGGGACTGCGCGAGAACCGGCATCGGTTGCAATTCCTGGGCTACAACGTGCACGGCCTGAGCACCCTCGTGTTCGCAATTTCTGCCATGTTTTCCGGCATTGCCGGCAGCCTGCAAGTGCTCTCAAATGAATCGGCCAACTATGTGGTGTTCGATCCGTCGCTCTCGGCCGCTGCGGTGCTTAACACTTACATAGGCGGCGTGCAGGTATTCCTGGGGCCTGCCTTTGGCGCGGCGTTGATGACGTTCTTTGGCTATGCCATCTCGGATTTGACCCGATCCTGGTTGCTCTATCAGGGCATCCTGTTTGTACTGGTCATGATGTTCATGCCGACGGGGTTGAGCGGCCTGATCTCCGTTGCCGCACGTCTGTGCGAGCGCCACGGTTTAGGCCGAGTGTTACCGCTCTTTCTCACAGGCATCGTTTGCGTCATGCTGGCTACCGCGGGCGTTACATTCACGATCGAACTCCTGCAACGCTTGTTCTCGCAGGAATACCGATCGCTATTGCAAGCCCATCCCGACGCAGCATGGCCTGCAGTCATGCTCCTAGATCAACCGTGGCGACCTGGATCGCCGTTGACCTGGTGCGTTCCTGCACTGTTATTCGGAGCAGCCCTTTGGTGTTACCGGCGCTGCCGTCATCAACTGCAAATGCTATCGATCGACGACAGCCAGTCTGCCATAACCTCACCGGCCGCTATACACCCCAGCAAGGATGCAGCATGAGCGAACCTATCCTGGCCCTGCATGGTCTGCGCAAATCGTTCGGTTCCACCGACATCATTCGAGGCATCGACCTGAGCGTGCGCCCTGGCGAGCGGCATTCCATCATTGGCCCCAACGGCGCGGGCAAATCCACGCTGTTTCACTTGATCTCCGGTCAATTGGCGCCGAGCGCTGGCGCGATTCAATTCGAGGGCCGCGAGATAGCTGGTCAATCTCCGCAAGCCATCAATCGACGCGGATTAGCGCGCTCGTTCCAGATCACCAACATCTTTCCACGACTCAGCACCTACGAAAACGTGCGTCTCGCAGTCATGCGTGCACACCGTTCACAGTATGCGTTCTGGCGTTTCATCGATCGGGATCGCGGCATACGCGCTGAAACAGAACGGCTATTAGGCCTGGTACGGCTGAGTGCCAAGGCAGATGCGATCGCCGGTGAAATGGCCTATTCAGAACAGCGCTCACTAGAGATCGCGATGACGCTCGCGTCCGATCCGCGCTTGATATTGTTGGACGAGCCCATGGCGGGTATGTCGCACGACGAGACGCAATACACCTCGCAGTTGATTCGCGAAATATCTGCTGGCCGCACGCTCATGATCGTCGAACACGACATGGACGTCGTTTTTTCGTTAAGCGATCGCATCAGCGTCGTGGTGTATGGCCAGATCATCGCGACCGGATCACCCGAAGAAATCCGCAACCACGCAGGCGTGCGCGAGGCCTACCTGGGCGACGAGGCAAGCTCATGAATACCGCCGCTACCACACTGCTCAATGTAGAGAATCTGCACGCCCACTACGGCAAGAGCCACGTGCTGCATGGCGTGGATCTGCAGGTTGGACAGAACGAGGTCGTCAGTCTGGTCGGTCGCAATGGGGCTGGACGCTCGACCACGATGAAGACCATCATGGGTCTGGTGGCGCCAACCTCTGGCCGTATATGCCTGCAGGGCCGCGACCTGACAGGTGCGCGCCCCTACACCATGTGCCGCGCGGGTATTGCCTACGTGCCAGAGGAGCGTGAGGTGTTTGCGAATCTCACCGTGGACGAAAACTTGCGCATGGGCGAACAACCCGCGGTGCCGGGCGCGCATCGCTGGACGGTGGAGCAAATGTTCGACTATTTCCCGCGCCTGAAGGAGCGGCGCAACACCAAGGCAGGCAGCCTGTCCGGCGGTGAACAACAAATGCTGACCATTTGCCGGTCGCTGCTGGGCAACCCGCTCGTCATATTGATCGACGAGCCCACCGAGGGGCTAGCACCCCGAATCGTCGCCCAGGTCGGCGAATGCATACAGGACATGCATCGCAAAGGCGTATCGGTGCTGCTGGTCGAACAAAAGCTCACTATCGCGCTAAAGGTCTCTACACGTGTCTGCGTCATGGGCCACGGCCGCATCGTATTCGAAGGCGGCCCGCAGGAACTGAGCGCCAACGACGAGCTGCTGTCGCAATGGCTGGCCGTCTGACTTCGGAGCAAAAAATGAAAAACAGCCAGAACAAAGTCATCATTTCATGCGCAGTCACGGGATCGGTCCACACGCCGACCATGTCGGCGCACTTGCCACTGACGCCTGAGCAAATTGCCGAACAGGCCATCGAGGCCGCGGCTGCGGGTGCGGCCATCCTGCATCTGCATGCACGCGATCCCGTCGATGGCCGTCCCACGGCGGACCCCGCCATATTCGACGCGTTTGTTCCGCACATACGCGACGCTACCGACGCCGTGATCAACATCACCACCGGCGGCAGCACTCGCATGACACTGGAAGAACGGCTGGCGTACCCGCTGCGCGCCAAGCCGGAGATGTGCTCGCTGAATATGGGCTCCATGAATTTCTCGATCCATCCTGCTGCACGGCGTATTACGCAATGGCAATACGACTGGGAAAAGCCTTATGTCGAAGGCATGGAAGACCTGATCTTTCGAAATACCTTTCGCGATATCCGGCACATCCTCAAAGTGTTGGGCGATGAGTGTGGCACGCGCTTCGAGTTCGAGTGTTATGACTTGGGTCATCTGTACAACCTCGCGCATTTCGTCGATGAAGGCTTGATACAAGGACCCTTATTCATCCAAGGCGTATTCGGCATCCTGGGCGGCATGGGGCCTGACCCGGAAAACCTGGTCACCCTGAGAACCACCGCAGACCGCCTGTTTGGCCGCGACGGTTATCGTTTCTCGGTGCTAGGCGCAGGCCGACACCAAATGCCTCTGGTCACAATGGGCGCGATCCTGGGCGGCAACGTGCGCGTGGGATTGGAAGACAGCCTCTACGTGGCTAAAGGCCAGCTCGCCACCTCATGTGCCGAACAAGTGCGCAAAATCAGGCGTATTCTCAATGAGCTTTCGCTCGACGTCGCCACACCGGACGAGGCGCGCACCATGCTGGGACTGAAAGGCCGGGACGCCGTCGCTTTTTGATTCCTGTCCGGACTCTGTACACCAACCCATGCTGCAGCCTTGCTGCCCACCTTTATCCCTCAGCGTAAATGCCGAGGTCTCTCGAGTTAAATGATGAAAAAGTACCTGCTGGATCGTGTAGCCATCGTCACCGGAGCCGGCAGTGGCCTGGGCCGGGCACATGCATTGGAACTCGCCCGCCAGGGCGCACGCGTCGTCGTCAACGATGTGGCCGGATCGCACCCCGGATCGCCTGCCAGTTTAGTCGTCGACGAAATCGTCAGTGAAGGCGGAACCGCCATCGCTATCGCCGGCGACGTGACCGATTTTTCCGCCATGCAGGACATGGCAGCCCGCGTGGTGGATCAATGGCAACGCATCGACATCCTGGTCAACAACGCCGGCATTCTGCGAGACAAGAGCTTTTCCAAGATGTCGATCGACGATTTCCGTCTGGTGCTAGATGTGCATCTGATGGGCAGCGTGCATTGCATCAAAGCGGTGTGGGACACCATGCGCGAGCAGCGCTACGGACGCATCGTGATGACTACGTCATCATCGGGCCTCTATGGCAATTTCGGCCAGGCCAACTACAGTGCCGCAAAAATGGCGCTCGTGGGCTTGATGCAGACACTGGCACTCGAAGGCGCCAAGCACGACATACGCGTAAATTGCCTGGCCCCCACCGCGGCCACAGCCATGACCGCGGGCATCCTGACCCCCGAGTCGTTATCGCGCCTCGCCCCTGAGGCCGTAAGTCCCGCCCTGACCGCATTGGTGAGAGACGATGCCCCCACCCGCTGCATCCTGTTAGCCGGTGGCGGCGCCGTCGAAAGCGCGAATATCACGATGACGCAGGGCATATTCACCGATGCGGCCGACGATGCGGCGGGCTTGATCCATGCCCAGATGGACCAAATCCGTGATCGCACGGGCGAACTGGTACCCAGCACAGGGTTTGAGCAATGCCAATTCGAACTGGCTAAAGCTGGTTTTGACATGCGGCTGCCCTGAGCTCCGCTTCGTCGAGCGCGCGGCGTGTAGTGCAGGGTTACCACTCGACGGCACCATGCGGTCCGTGCGGGCACTCGCCTGTTTGCGGCCATTACCTGTGAGGCGAATCAGTTGTCCATACTGATCCCTGCGACCTTGACTACCGTTTTCCAACGCGCAATCTCTTTTAACTGAAACGCGCGCAGCTTTTCGCCCACAGCATCTCCAGGCTTGGCGCCAATATCCTGGATGGCCTTGATCACT
This sequence comes from Bordetella muralis, assembly GCF_965139205.1. Classification (GTDB taxonomy): domain Bacteria; phylum Pseudomonadota; class Gammaproteobacteria; order Burkholderiales; family Burkholderiaceae_B; genus Bordetella_A; species Bordetella_A muralis. Next base: position 17,776 of record NZ_CBCSIU010000008.1, on the reverse strand, counting down.
TCAGGGGCCTGCAAGATATCAGCCACATTGCGCTGCAATATTTGCAGGTGATCTGCCGGTGTTTGGGCTGGAGCGAACAACGCATACCATGCCGTCGCTACGTAATCAGCAACACCGGCTTCCTGCATGGTTTGCACCCGAGGAATCACAGCATTGCGAACGGGATCGCAAACGGCCAGCGCGCGCAAGGCACCGTTTTCTATGTGCGGCAATACCAGCGGCAAGTCCGCGAACATCACAGGCACTCTCCCGCTGACCAAGTCCACCAGCGCACCCGCGCTGCCTTTATAAGGCACGTGCAGCATCGATGTATGCGTCGAATATTTGAACAACTCGGCGGCAAGATGCTGAGAGGCGCCTACGCCTCCGGATGCATAGCTGATAGAGCCCGGACGATTTTTCAGTAATTGCACCAACTCGCTGACGCTTTGCACCTGCAGGTCGGGATGGACCACCAGCACGAGCGTGACTTCGCCCGCCAACGCGATGGGAGCAAAATCATTTACCGGGTCGTATGGCATGTTGCGGTAGATGAGCGAGTTGGTCGCATGCGTACCAATGGAGCCCATCACCAAGGTATAGCCGTCGGGAGGCGCTTTCGCTACATAGTCGGCGGCAATATTGCCGCTCGCCCCCGTCCGGTTTTCCACCGTGACGGGTTCCTTTAATCGCGTCGACATCTGCGCACCGATCAATCGCGTCAAAACGTCCGTGGAGCCTCCCGGCGCAAATGGCACAATCAAGCGAACAGGCTTGTTCGGAAAGCTGCCTTGCCCGGAAGCCAATGCGATAGATTGCCCCATCATGCCGGCGGCAATTAACGCACGCAGCAGGGCTCGTCGAGTACAGGAGGGGGATCTCATGCTGCCGCCCCGATTTCCGCAATATGGCCGGAAGGCGTACCCAGCACAGTGGTTCGCTCCAAGTGCCGCCGGTATCGGGGGTCATAGTCGCCCAATGCCAGATGTGCTGTGCAACGGTTGTCCCAGATCAACAGGTCCTTTGGCTGCCAGCTATGGCGGTACACAAAATGCGGTCGCGTAGCGTGGCCCACCAAGAAGTCGATCAATGGTTTGCTTTCTTCTGGCGTCATGCCCTCGAAGCACTTGACCTTTTCGCCAATGTACAACGCCTTGCGGCCCGTTTCGGGATGCACGCGCACGACGGGCTGCGCGACCGGCGGGTTTAAACGCTGATTTTCCTTTTCCCAAGAGGTCGATAGCCCCGAATTTTTCCGCTCGGAATGATGAATGCCGTTCAGCCCTTCGATCATCTGCTTCATCCGCTCTGATAGTGCGTCATAAGCGACATACATGTTCGCAAACAGCGTATCCCCTCCGACAGGTGGAACCTCGACTGCACGCAAAAGCGACCCTAGCGCCGGGGCCAAAGTGAACGACATGTCGGAATGCCACATCTGCCCTGTGTATCTGGAGTTCGAGGGGCTGCCATCCGGCTTTTGGTCGTTTGTCACCATCAGCAGCTCTGGAAACGTGGCATTTCGGTCCATAGGCAAGGACTTGTGTTCATCCAGGTCTCCGAACCTGCGGCTGAACGCGATGTGCTGCTCGCGAGAAATAGACTGACCTCGAATCAAGAGCACACCATATTGCAGAAAAGCCTGATGCACGCTTTCCCAATCGCTATCCGAAATCGGAAAATGTAAATCCAGCCCCAGGATTTCGGCGCCCAAGGCGAATGACAGGGGTCTACATTCAATGGCCATGTTTTGTCTCCTTTTGCGGGCCATTGAATCACTCGCCGATGATTTTGATAATCGGTAATATTAGAAAGATTATTCAGATTTTCTAAAAATTATGAATCTGCGTCGTATCGAGAGCTTTATTGCGGTGGCGGAGCTGCGCAGCTTTAGCGCTGCGGGCACCAAACTGCATCGCTCGCCTGCCGCTATCAGCACCCATATACAGCAGCTCGAAACCGAGCTGGGAGTGCCGCTTTTTGATCGCACGACGCGCCAGGTCTCCATGACGACCGAGGGGCAGCTGTTTTATACGCGCTGTCAGACGGTGGTTCGCGAGTTGATGGAAGTCTCACGAGAACTCGGAGACAGATCGGAACTGCGTGGTGGCCACGTATCGATTGGCACAGTCCCGTCGATTTCCAGCTTGAAATTGCCTGCGGTGCTAGGTGAATTCAAAAACAAATATCCGAATATCACCCTGGAACTGCACGAAGGTCCAATCAATCAGATTCACAGGGACCTGAGCGAGCGTGTCACCGATTTCGCCGTTGCCCCCCAGCACGAGGACTCATACGATCTGGATCACAAGGCCATCGTCAATGACCCATTCGTCGCCATCCTGCCTCGTACCATGGCTACCAACCGGAAATACATCACGCTGAAGGCGTTGAACCAGATCGATCAGCTCGCGCTATCCCATGACACCGCGGTGCGGGCCACTGTAGAACTTGTCTTTAGAAATGCGGGCCTGCGGTATCGACCCAAGATCGAACTCACCCATCACCAAACTGTCATCAGCATGGTAGAGGCGGGGCTCGGCGCCGCGATCTTGCCCACGATATGCGTACCCAAGGAAGAGAACGTTGATTACCAGGTCTTGCCTATACGTCCAGGCATCCTCACGCGGCAGATCTGCATTGTCACCGTGAACGGCAAGAGACTCAGTCCGGCAGCCCAAGCATGTGCGGATCAGATCGTTCAGGCATTAAGGGAGTAGGCGTGAAAGGCAAGGCTTTAGTGCTTTGCAGCAGAGACCCCTACCCCGCAGCCGCCAACGCCGCAAGAAACTTTTCATCGGCGCGAGTCAACCACCCATTAGCCCGTGCCCGTTCAAGCAAATCAGGGCGACGCTGTGCAGTCAAGCTCAGGGATTGCTCCCGCCGCCAACGCGCGATATTGGCATGATGGCCGCTCAATAATTCAGGCGGCACGCTCTCGCCGTCATACACCTCTGGTCGCGTGTAATGCGGACTATCAAGCAACCCTGACAACGTGTCATTGAAAGAGTCTTGAAGCGCGGAATCACCATCATTCAGCACGCCCGGCACCAGTCGCACGGCAGCGTCAATCACCGCGAGCGCGGCAATTTCCCCGCCCGACAATACAAAATCGCCAAGCGAGATTTCATCCGTCACACAGCGATCAATAAACCGCTGATCAATACCCTCGTACCGGCCGCAAATCAGAATAACGCCCTCGCCGCCCGCGAGCGACTGAGCGCCCTGCTGATCATAGCGACGGCCCGTCGGCGACAACAGCACCACCGGCGCGACGCCAAAACCCTGCGCTGCACGATCCGACTGCGCAGCAGCAACAGCGGCCTCTAATGGGGCCGCCATCATCACCATGCCCGGACCACCCCCATAAGGGCGATCATCGACCGTGCGATGCACATCGTGGGTATAGTCGCGAGGATTCCAGGCACGCAGCGACCAAAGCCCCTGCGCGTGTGCTCTGCCGGTAACGCCCAAGTCGCGCACGGTTCCGAACATATCCGGAAATAGCGTGACGACGTCAAAGCGCATCAGATTTCCGTGGGCCAGTTGCTGTCGATACGACGCGCGGAAAGATCCACCGCCAGGATATGCGCAGCGACAAAAGGCACCAGCATTTCCATCGGGCGTCCCTTGGGATCGAGCCTGGGCTCAGGCTCTGCGCCAGGCGCGGGCGCACGTTGCAACACCACACGCAAGATCGCGTGGGCGCCGTTATCCATGACATCCTCGACGATACCGACGCGAGCAGGCTCGCCCTCCGCATCCGAATAGAATGCGCAACCGATCAAATCGACCCAGTAATACTCGTCGTCGGCAGTCGCCGGAAACTCACTGCGCGGCACCTGCACGGTGTAGCCACGCATGGCCTCGGCCTGATCACGATCAGCAACACCATCGAGCTGCGCTACCACGGCCGTGCCCTGGGGCCTGGCCTGCAGCACTCGATGGGCGGCCGGTACAGACGTGACAACGCCTCGCGCCGTTTCAGGGGCGAGGCGAGTCAGCCACCAGGTCTTTGCCCGGCGTAAACCATCAGCCTGTGCGGAATGCGGCTGTACCTTGACCCAACCCTTGACACCATACGCCCCGGTAATGCGGCCCAACTCGACTAAGTCGTCGGGCGCTACGTTGCGGGTAATGGCATCAGACGGCATCAGGACTACAGCCGAAAACGACGCACAGGGTTTCCTGCCAGCCCTTAGGCGGCAGCGGAAACCTTGGCCGAGTAGTCTTTGACCAGACGCTCAACGGCGGGCGACAGTTGTGCACCGCTGTTGGTCCAGTATTGGACGCGATCCAGCGCAATGCGCAGTTGCTCCGAGCCTTCGCTGGCGACGGGGTTGTAGAAACCCACGCGCTCAATGAAACGGCCATCGCGACGATTGCGCGAATCGGTAGCTACCAGGTTGTAGAACGGACGCTTCTTGGAGCCGCCGCGGGCCATGCGAATCACCACCATAGGTAATCCCTTGAATTAGTTGTGAAAAACGGAAGATTCTAGCATTAATTCGAAAGCCATAGCAAGCCTTACCTTGGCCACAGCAACGATAGTGTGAAAAGCCGCTCGTCAAAGACAAACAAACCTGTCATCACCGTTTTACTGCCAGACAGCGAAATCAGTATAAATCCGGCTCATGACCCATCCACGAGCCGACACTGCGACAGCCTAACGGCGTCGTAAAAAATGCAACACCGAGCCCTGAGCCTCGTGCTGAGCCACCAAGCCATTGCCGCTTTGTTTGGCAAACGCCTGAAAATCGCGCACGGCCTTTGGATCAGTGGTGGTGACGCGCAGCACCTGCCCGCTCTCCATTTGCGCCAGGGCCTTCTTGGCGCGCAGGATGGGCAGCGGGCATGTCAGCCCGCTGGCATCGACCTCGCTCTGGAACTCAGGCAGGTTCTCCGGCGATGCGGGAGCCCCCGCCGCTCCAGCGGCATTCGGCAATTCAGAGGCGCTCATCGATCCACCCTGCCACACTGGCGATCGCGGCCGGCAATGCCTGAGCATCGGTCCCGCCACCCATCGCCATATCAGGACGGCCACCGCCCTTGCCGCCAACCTGGCTGGCCACAAAGCCCACCAGTTCGCCGGCCTTGACGCGGCCCGTCAAATCCGCGGTCACACCGCCCACCACACTGATTTTCCCATCGGCGCCAGCGCTGGCCAGCAACACAATGGCAGATTTCAGACGATCCTTGAGGTTGTCGACCATCCCGCGCAAGGCTTTCGGGTCCACATCACCGACATTAGCGGCCAACACTTTGGCCCCCTTGATGTCGACGGCCTTGGCAGCCAGATCGTTGCCCGCGCTGGCGGCCAGTTTGCCGCGCGCCTGCTCGAGGTCCTTTTCCAGCGCGCGGACCTGATCCTGCACCTGAGCGATACGCTCGGGGAGATCAGCCGGCGTGCTGCGCAACACGCCCGCCGCACGCAGCAGCAGGGCCTGCTGGTTCTGCACCCACACCAACGCGTTGTCGCCAGTAATTGCCTCGACCCGGCGCACACCAGCCGCGACGCCGCCCTCGGCGACGATCTTGAACAAACCGATATCGCCCGTGCGGCTCACGTGCGTACCGCCACACAATTCGCGCGAAAAACCTATATCCAGCACGCGTACCGTATCGCCATATTTTTCGCCGAAAAGCGCCATGGCGCCCCCCTTGACGGCATCGTCATAGGCCATCACCTGAGCCTGCGTCGGCTGGTTGGCCAATACCTCAGCGTTGACGATGGCCTCGACCTGAGCAATTTGCTCGGTGGACATCGGCGCGTCATGCGCAAAGTCAAAACGGGTTTTGTCCGGGTCGACCAGCGAGCCGCGCTGTTGCACATGCCCGCCGAGCACCTGGCGCAGCGCCTTGTGCATCAAGTGCGTCGCCGAGTGGTTGCGCACGGTACGGGCGCGGCGCACGGCATCCACACGAGCCAGGAGCGTATCGCCAACGGCCAAAGCGCCGGACTCCAGTTCGCCATGATGCCCAAAGACACCGGCCTGGATCTTGAGCGTATCCGCCACGGCAAAACGGGCGCCACCGCCTTCGAGCAGACCGGTATCACCGACCTGGCCGCCCGACTCGGCGTAAAACGGCGTGGCGTCCAGCACCACGACGGCCTTTTGGCCGGCCTGGACGCGATCGACCTGAGTACCGTCCACATAGAGCGCCGTGACCTTCACGTCATCCAGCTCAAGCTTTTCGTAGCCCTCGAAGCGCGTCTCTGCACCCTCGTAGCTCAGACCCTCGGCCATTTTGAACTTGCCGGCGGCGCGAGCCTGGTCGCGCTGACGCGTCATCGCCGCCTCGAAACCGGCCATATCGACATCGACATTGCGTTCGCGGCAAATGTCGGCCGTCAAATCCACCGGGAAGCCATACGTGTCGTACAACGTGAACAGCGTCATGCCGTCCAGTTGCCCGCCAGCGGGCACGCCCGCCAAGGCGCCGTCCAGGATCTTCATGCCGTGTTCGAGAGTTTCGCCAAAGCGCTCTTCTTCTTGTTTGAGCACCTGTGCCACGCGGTCGGCGGCCTGAGCCAGTTCGGGATAGGCTTCGCCCATCTCGGCAACCAGATCCGGCACCAATTTGTAGAAGAACGGCTTGGTCTGACCCAATTTGTAACCGTGACGCAAGGCGCGGCGCACGATACGGCGCAGCACATAGCCACGGCCCTCGTTGCTGGGAATGACGCCATCGACGATCAAGAAAGCACATGCACGGATGTGATCGGCGATCACCTTGAGCGAGTTCTCTGCGAGATCGCTCACCCCGGTCTCACGCGCCGCCGCCTGGATCAGATGGCGGAATAAATCGATTTCGTAGTTGGAATGGACATGCTGCAACACCGCGGCGATGCGCTCCAGGCCCATCCCCGTATCGACACACGGCTTGGGCAGCGGATTCATGTTGCCGGCCACGTCGCGCTCGAACTGCATGAACACGAGATTCCAGATCTCGATGTAACGGTCACCGTCTTCTTCGGGCGAGCCCGGGGGGCCGCCCCAGATCTCGGGGCCGTGGTCGTAGAAAATCTCGGAACACGGTCCACACGGACCGGTATCGGCCATTTGCCAGAAGTTGTCCGACGCGTAGCGGGCACCCTTGTTGTCACCAATGCGGATAATGCGCTCGGTCGGCACGCCGATTTCTTTGGCCCAGATGTCGTAGGCCTCGTCGTCCTCTTGGTAGACGGTGACCCAGAGCTTTTCGGCCGGCAGCTTGTATACCGTGGTCAGCAATTCCCAGGCGTACTGGATGGCATCGCGCTTGAAATAGTCGCCAAAGCTGAAATTGCCCAGCATTTCAAAGAACGTATGGTGCCGGGCGGTGTAGCCGACGTTTTCCAGGTCGTTGTGCTTGCCGCCGGCACGCACGCTGCGCTGCGAGGAGGTCGCGCGCGAATAGGAACGGTTTTCCTTGCCGGTAAAGACGTCCTTGAACTGCACCATCCCGGAATTGGTAAAGAGCAGCGTGGGGTCATTGCCCGGCACGAGCGACGCCGAAGGCACGATCGTGTGCCCCTTGGACTGGAAAAATTGCAGGAACTTCTGGCGAATCTCTGAGGATTTCATGCGTGCACGAACCGGAAATAAGGCGAATCTTTAATTATAGAGGCTAGTCTGCCCAACGCCACCGAGGCCCCCGGACTGCCGCAAGACGCACCGGCGGGTCCCGACACGCCGCCGGTGCCCAGGCCCCCTATGTCGGCGAGATCTTCCCTCGGTAAATTCAACGAAAATTCGACGGCGGGCCCTTCATGCTCAATAATCCTCAAACCGTCACCAACGCCCTTGGCGCATGGAGCGCCTGCCTTTAACCGCGCACGTCACTGCCAGCATCAGCTCACATGAAAACCGTTTCGGCCAATGTGCACTACCAAGTACTGATCGTCGAAGACGATCTGACCATCGCGGGAAACCTGTATCAATTCCTCGAGCTCAGCGGCTTTACCCCGGACGTCGCCTATGATGGCACGACCGCATTGCGTATGCTCCAGAGCCAGCATTTTGACGCCGTCGTGCTCGATATCGGCCTGCCCGGCAAGGACGGCTACCAGGTTCTGCACACGCTGCGCAGCGAATGGCGCAAGGCGATTCCCGTGTTGATGCTGACGGCTCGCGATACGCTGGAGGACAAGCTGACCGGTTTTGGCCATGGCGCGGATGATTACCTGACCAAACCTTTTGCATTGGCCGAAGTCAAGGCTCGGCTGCTGGCGCTGATACACCGTGCCAAGGGAAAAGTCGTCGACGCCGTACAAACGTGCGGTCCGCTGCAATTCGATGGACGCACCAGAGAGGTATCGGTTTCCGGCCAAGCCTTGCACCTCACACCGAAATCAGTCCTCATTGTCGAAACCCTGATACGCACCCCTGGCCAGGTGGTGTCGAGAGAGGAACTCGAGGCGATTCTCTGGAACGATGTCCCGCCCTCAAGCGACGCCTTGCGCAGCCAGGTGCATTTGCTCAGACGAGCGCTTTCCGACGCTGGTTTTGATGGCATCGAAACGATACATGGCGTGGGATGGCGGATGGTCGAGCCCGGAGCAGGCGCATGAAAAGCGGCACCCTCACCCAGCGTGTCATCTGGGCGCTGACGGGCGTGGTTTCTATTTTTGTCGCCGTCCTGGCACTGCTGGCCTACCTGGCCTTCGATCAGATGGAAGACGGGTTGGTCGAACAGATCCTGACCTCTGAGGGCAACCGCATCGTCCAGCACCTGGAATCCGATGCGAATTATGCGGTGCCGCAAGAGTCGTCTGAACTCACAGGCTCGATTCGCGCTTGGCTGATCCATAATGACATTCCCCAGGGCATGCCGGCACCACTGCGCGACCTGCTCCCCGGCTTACATGAGTTGGAGCCCGACGGTGAAACCTGGCACGTCATGGTTGAAGACACCGCGCGCGGACGGCTGTATGTGCTGTATGACGCTACCGCGCACGAAGCCCGCGTGCGTGAGTTCGGCTTGATCGTGCTGGGCGTAGGCGTGCTGTGCATCATTGCCGCCTATGCGCTGTCGCGTCGGATTGCCGGCGTGGCCGTGGGCCCGCTGCTGGACTTGACGACGCGTTTATCAGACTGGGCGCCCGGATCGCCAGACATCGCCATCACTCGCGATGACGAAGCAGGCCGCCTTATTGAAGCGTTCAATCGTGTTCAGAACCAGGTCGATCATTCGATCGCGCGCGAACGCGAGTTTGCGGCCAACCTCAGCCACGAAGTCCGCACGCCGCTGGCCGCGATTCGCTCCGATAGCGAAATCATGCTGCTCAACACGGCGCTGTCCTCCGACCCAAAGGAGCGCCTGACGCGCATTGTGGCCAACGTGGATCATATTGCCGCGTCATTGGAGAGCGCACATTCCATGGCCCGCGACCAGCCTCGCCCAGCCGAACCCGTGGATCTGAATGGCTGCATGGACGACGCATGGCGTGGACTCGAAGCGATCGCAGAGGCTTGCGATCTCGTGTTTCGCAATCACATCCCACCCGAAACGGTGCGCATGCTCGATAGGTACGCCCTGCTGACCGTGTTGCGCAATCTGGTCCGCAACGCCATAGACCACGCGGCGCCGGCCACACTGACGGCGTTGCTGACGGTCGATGGTGCTATCGAGTTGCGCGACACAGGAAGGGGAATCGAGACCTCGGAGCTGCCTTTCTTATTCGAACGCTATTACAGCGGGCGGCTGGCGGACGCGTCTGCACCGGCTGCGGATCATGGTGGCCTGCGGCATGGATTGGGACTGGCTATTGCTAAACGAGTGTGTGACATGCAGGGCTGGGAACTGGATGTCAGATCGCAGCGCGGCGGCCCGCAGTCGGGCACCTGTTTCACGCTGAGATTTGACTGAACATCGCTATCCCACTGTCCCATTTACGTTTTTCCATACCCCATTTAACGAAAATTCGACGAGCTGCCACGCATACTGGGCGCTCTTGCACTGCCAGGGTACCCCTGTATGGCCCTCGAATTTCGTTTAAACGCGCAAGCCCATGTCTTGCCCACGCCGTCCATCGCGACGCCCTTGATCACCACCTCGTCCAGAGCCGACAAATTTGACGACGCACGCATCAGCTGCGTCGTCCCCTGCCTGAATGAGTGCGACAACCTGCACCTGTTGCTGCCGGCATTGCGCCAGGAGCTGAAGTCGCTGTCGACGCAGTGGGAAATCATTGTCATAGACGATGGCAGCACCGACGGCACCGAGGACCTGATGACCGAATGGACGGCGCATGACGGTATGCGATACCTGCAGCTGTCGCGCAATTTCGGCAAAGAGGCGGCCTTGTCTGCGGGATTCGAGGCGGCCGACGGCGACGTCGTCATTTGCCTGGATGCGGATCTACAGCACCCCACTGCGCTGATCGGTCCCATGCTCGAACGCTGGCGCTCGGGCGCAGACATGGTCTATGCCGTACGTGAACATCGCGACGACGAATCGTGGGTCAAACGTACAGGCAGCCAATGGTTTTATCGCCTGCTCAGCGGCACCCATGGCGTACAAGTGCCCGCCCACGCCGGCGATTTTCGGTTGATGGACCGGCGCGTCATCGAGGCGCTGATGGCCTTGCCGGAACGCACCCGCTTTATGAAGGGGTTGTATGCCTGGGTCGGATTCCGTAGCGAACCCCTGCCCTATACGCCCGACGTACGCGCCAATGGCGCGAGCCGCTACAACACTTGGCGCTTGGTCCGTCTCGCCTTGACCGGACTGACTGCGTTTACAACCTGGCCATTGCGCATGGTCAGCTTGCTGGGATGCGTTTTTGCGCTGTTGTCGTTTGCCTATGGCGGTTACCTGGTCCTGGACTATCTGGTCAACGGCAACCATATCTCCGGCTGGACGACCATCGTCACTGCGCTGTTGTTCTTCGCCGGCGTGAATCTGATTTCCCTGGGTGTCGTCGGGGAGTATGTGGCTCGCATCTTTGACGAAGTGAAAGGCCGCCCGCTCTTTGTCGTACGTCAGCGCCGTGGGCGCGCCCGCCATGCCAATTCCGCCCGGGTGCAACCATGAGGACCCGCAACAATACTGGCACCCATCCCTGGGTGCCGCCCGCTGCGTGGCTGCTCCTGGGCCTGGGGATCTGGCTGGCCGGTCTGTCATGGGCTCGCGTACTCACCCTGCCGGATGAAGGCCGCTACGCGGGTGTGGCCTGGGAAATGCTGCGCAGCGGCTCACATGCCGTGCCGCTGTTGGATGGCATGCCGTATTTCCATAAACCTCCGCTGTACTACTGGCTGACGGAAGTCGGCTTCAAGCTATTCGGCTTGAACGAATGGGCAGCACGCATGCCGTCGTGGTTGGCCGCCTGGGCAGCGTTGTCGGGCCTTTATGCGTTCGTGCGGCGTTACCGGGATGCTGCGACGGCGACGATTGCTGTCGTAATCCTGGCCACCACCCCATTTTTTTATGGTGGTGCGCAGTTTGCCAACACGGACATGCTGGTTGCCGGATTGATTACGTTGGCCGTTCTGGCGGCGGCAGACAGTGTGCTGCGCGCACAAGCCCAGCGTCCCTACAGACTGATGTCATTGGCAGCCGCGGCGCTTGCTGGTTTGGCTGTACTGGCTAAAGGATTGATCGGCCTGGTCCTGCCCGGAGCCACGATTTTCTTTTGGCTGATCCTGAGCCGGCGGTGGCACGGCTTTCGGGTGCTGCTCTGGCCGCCCGCGCTGCTGATGTTTGCACTCGTCGCCGTCCCCTGGTTTTGGATGATGCAGGCGCGATTTCCGGGCTTTTTTCACTATTTCTTTGTGTACCAGCATTTCGAACGATTTGCGCAATCGGGATTCAATAACGCGCAACCGTTCTGGTTTTACCTGCCTGTCACTGTCGGCCTCATATTGCCTTGGTCACTATGGGGTGGCGGTATGCTGCGCAAAGATTTTTGGCAGATGCCGGACCCCGCCGGACTGCGCAGTTTGATGGCGATCTGGACTGTCGTGATACTCGGCTTTTTCTCGATTCCCAGCTCAAAGCTCATTGGCTACGTCGTGCCTGCACTGCCCCCGCTGGCTGTCATCCTGGCTGAAGTGATACAACGCGCGATCAGCCAAAGCACGACCGGACAAGCCCGTCTGTGGCTCTACCGGTGCGCGGCGGGCTCGTTCTTATTATGTGTCGTGCTGGTGGGCGTGTTCGTAGCCAACCCGCGCCGTAGCGCAGAACCGCTAGGCCGTCAGATCGCCGCGGACATGCAGACGAGCGATACCTTGGTGACGCTGCACTCCTATCCATTCGATCTGGGCATCTATACAGGCGCGACACAACCGGCCTGGGTAGTCGACGACTGGAGCAACCCGAAGATCTCCCAGCGGGATAACTGGCGCAAAGAGCTGTATGACGCTGGGCTATTTGCACCGCAGGCGGCCGCACGTCTGCTGATATCGCCTGAGACATTTCTGTCGCGTCTGTGTACTGCGACGCCAGGCAATCGGTTCTGGATATGGGGCGAGCCCGAAGACGCACAGCATTATCCCGCTTTGCGAGGGTTGACACCGAAGTTTTCCGACCGCCATTACGCAGTATGGCGAATCGACATCGATCAAGATTTCAAAGCTCGGCTTTGCGGCGAAACGCCCACAGCCGGCTCGCCAGGAAAGTAAGCACGGCCAACCCGATCAAGATCAACGCAAGTAATACGTCATAACGCAATGACGTGGCATGCAGCAGCCAGGCATACGAGGCCTCGTTCAGCAGAAATCCGCAAGCAGAAATGAGAAAAAAGCGCCGCGCGGCCGTCATCCAGTGTGAGGACCCGTGGCGAAAGGTAAGTCGATAATGACCCGAGAACGATACAACGAACGCTATCAGCCAGCCCACCGCATTGGCGGCGAGTGGCGACATATGCAAGCCTTCGACGCAGGCCACCGCGACCGCCCAATGCGTAGCGGCGGCGGCACAGCCCACGACGACAAACCAGGCAATCTGTTTAATCAAAGCTCGCATGAAGGCTTGAATGAGAATGGTCGAACGGATGACGGGCGATGCTGGAAACACGTCGTCGTTTGTGGCGATGATTTTGGCATGAATTCGAGCGTGGATGCGGGGATGTTTCAACTCGCGCAGTTGGGGCGGCTCAGCGCCATCAGCTGCCTCACACAGGCGCCCACCTTTTCTGCCAATGCACCACTATTGCGCGACGTGAATGTCGACGTTGGCCTGCATCTGAACCTGACGGAGTCATTTGGTCATCGAGACCAATTGGCAGTCCTGCCGTTGCCTGCGCTCGTTACCCGTGCCTATGCGGGCTATTTGAGTGATGAGCTGATAGACGCACAGCTGACTCGCCAGTTTGACGCTTTCGAACGGGTATTGGGACGCGCCCCCGCTTATGTTGATGGGCATCAGCATGTACATCAGTTGCCTCATGTGCTGCCGCGTTTGCTGCACTTGTTGCGAAACCGGTATGGCAGTTATCGGCCATGGCTACGATATACCGCCCCCGGTATGCAAGCAGGCATTCCCATCCAGGAATCCGCTAAAGCCCATGTCATCGGAGCCCTGGGCGCCAGCGCCGTTGCGCGCGCTGCACAACGTGAGGGCTGGCGTACCAACCGCCGTTTGCTGGGAGTGTACGGCCTGAACGGCGGCCCGCGTCACTACGCCGGATTGCTCCACCAATGGCTAAGCAATGCCCGAGATGGCGATCTCTTGATGTGCCATCCCGCGATTGCCGGCGCAGGGGATAAACTAGGCAGCCAGCGCGCCGCGGAATTCAACGTACTGGCCCGGCCTGAACTGGGCCAATGGATGCGCCAGAATGGCGTACAGATTGATCGGCCGTTGTGGCATTAAGGTTTCTTCTGAACCTGTGCCAGCGCATAACGCAGCCCGTGCACCTGATCGATGAGATGCAGAATGATGTCGATGCCCTCATCGTTGGCGCCGATATTGACTCTCAGATCCTGAATCAGATGTGCGCGTGCGATGTCCATTTCGCAAAATGTAATGCCTGCGGCGGACTGCTCTGGGATGATCCATTGTTGCTCTATATACAGCTCCAACGTTGGCGCAGGCAGATCGCAAGAAACCAGGAACTCCTGTTTGGTCATCTTCATGACTTCCCTTCCTCCCGGGGGTTGAAGTCCTTGCCCCGAGTCCAATTCGACACGAAACTCTCGAGATCCGGATCCGGCGATTTCGGCAGCACAATTTTCAGTTTGACTAACTGATCGCCGAATCCACCACCACGACGGGGAGCGCCCTTGCCCTTCAGGCGCAGCGTGGTTCCGGTATTTGAGCCTTTGGGCACGGTCATCACGACATCGCCCGTCGCAGTAGGCACCGTCACGCTGCCGCCTAGCACGGCTTCGGACAGGGAGACGGGCAGCTCCAGCGAAATATCATCGCCCTTGCGCGTAAAGCGCACATCAGGCAGCACCTCGACCTCGATGAGCGCGTCTCCCGGACCACCACTGCCCGCACCCGGCTCGCCCTTGCCCTTTAACCGAAGCACTTGCCCACTCAGCAGCCCCGGCGGAATCGTCACGTCCAGCACGTCGCCGCCAGGCAAGGTCAATCGCTTGCTCGCCCCAGTAATCGATTCGGCGAAATGAATCTCCAAACGATAGTGCATGTCCCGTCCACGGCGATTGCGCTGCGCCTCTTGGCTACGCCTGAGAATCTCCGCAAAGGCGTCATCGTGCATAAAGTCTGCAAAGCCTGACGCATCTGCGTAGGGATGGGCTTGATCCGACGAAGCAAAATCGCGGTAGTAGTGATGCTGCGGACGTTCCTGTCCCGTCTCGTCGATTTCGCCGGCGTCATAACGCTTGCGCTTGTCATCGTCGCCCAGCAAGGCATAGGCGCTCGCAATCGCCTTGAACTTTTCCTCGGCGGCTTTATCGCCGGGGTTCAGGTCAGGATGGTATTTCTTTGCCAGCCTGCGATACGCATGTTTGATCTCGGAGAGTGATGCCGTCGATGCTACTCCGAGAACTTCGTAGGGATTAGTCAAGGTTCACTCCAGGCGCTATGCATTGACACGGGCACGATGCAAGCTTGCCGTCGGCCGTTCCAATCTGCTGCCGTACACCAACCCATCCCGGCAGCCACGACATCATCCGTCGTTACCTGGAATTAGTTTACATGCGTCCTGGCCTGAAGAATATGGCGGTGTCCTGTCACCCTAACCACCGCCCCTCTATCCACGCTCCGGAAACGACTGCGTTGCGCGCTTCGTCGGTCAATATGTCCACCGTGCATTGAACAGCGCGGGAAATGGGCCGATTGGTCGGCAATCCCAGCACGATCGTGCGCGTGATGTCCGGCTCGGCCAAGGGTGCACCTCTCAATTGATTTCTGCGCAAGTCGTCTGCGACGGCAATAGGCGGCAGAATCGTCCAGCCATGCCCGCCCAATACCAGGCTGCGTTGGACGCTCAAGGCGTTGGTTTCCACCGACACATCGAGCGTAACGTGCGCAACAGCACATGCATGCTCCATCAGCGTGCGGATGCCATGCGGCGCACTGGGCAGCACCAGTCTCTGGCCAACCAGATCCGCCAGCGCAACTGGACGGTCTGGACGCAGTGCACTGTGCTTCGGCCCGATGACCCAGAGCGGCTCCTCGATCAGTGGCGTGGACTCGATATCGGGCGACCGTTCCACTCCATATAACAAGGCAGCATCCACCTCGCCCGATGCCAGCCAGCGCTGGAGCGTCCCCGCGTATCCCATGGCGATCCGTACGCGTATGCCTGGATAAGCGGCCGCCACTGCCGATGCCAATGGGCTGGACAGCATGTCGATGCTGCTGGGCAGCAGCCCCAGCGTCACCAGGCCACTGATGCCCTGCCCCACGCCGTTGATTTCCACCCTTGCCCGGTCCAGCTCCAGCAATGCCCGGCGCGCATAGCCCACCAGTACCTCGCCTGCCTCGGTCAGGACCATACCGCGGCGCTCGCGCTCGAACAAGGGCGTGCCGATGTCCTCCTCCAGCAAACGGATCTGACGCGAAACGGCGGGCTGCACCAGATTGAGCACGTCGGCCGCCCGCGTCACGTTGCCGGTTTCGACAACCGTCAGGAAAGCGCGCAGTTGTTTCAAATCCATCTTGCTATGCCTCGATCAGGAATCTTGATTGGATCATGCCAAATTTCTATTTTATTTACACATCCATCACATTTTATGATTTCTACGTCGTTCAACTCTAGGGATCTCCCCCAATGAACCAACCATCCACTACGACGCCTTCCTGGCAGGAAGCCGTTTTCAATGTATTAAAGAACGGCGGCGTACGGCAGATCGCCTACGTGCCAGATGCCGGCCATTCACACGTCATACGCAGCGCCATCGCCGACCCGGATATCCAGGACATCGTGCTGACGACCGAAGAAGAAGGAGTTGCGCTGGCCAGCGGCGCCTGGCTGGGCGGCCAGCGCGCGGTGTTGCTGATGCAAAGCAGCGGCGTGGGTAACTGCGTCAATATGTTTTCCTTGCTGCAGGCGGCCGATTTTCCGTTTTTCACGTTGGTCACCATGCGTGGCGAATATGCGGAGTTCAATCCCTGGCAAGGCCCGATGGGCAGAGCCACACAGGCCGCGCTGGAATTGATGGGCATACACGTACTGCGCGTCTCCCGTCCCGAAGAGGCAGAGGAGATTGTCAGTGCCGGATTCGACGCCGCCTTTGGCGCAGGCGATAAAGTCGCTGTGCTATTGGGACAGAACCTGATCGGACGAAAAAAATGGGAGCGCAACTGATGAATCAGACTCAACAAAAACCCGGTGTCCAACGCCGGGAGTTCGTAGCGCGACTGCTGGCGGGCGTTCCCGATGCATTGGTTGTAACGGGCCTGGGTTCGGCCTCATACGACGTCTATGCTGCTGGCGATCGCGACAGCAACTATTATCTGTGGGGCGCCATGGGTGGCGCAGCGCCTTTGGGATTAGGCCTGGCGCTGGCACAACCTGACAAATCAGTCGTCGTCATCACGGGCGATGGCGAGCAGCTCATGGGCATAGGCAGCCTGGCCACGATCGCAGCAAAGCAAGCGCGCAATCTCACCATCGTGGTACTGGACAACGGCCATTTCGGTGAAACCGGCATGCAGCGCAGTCATTCCAGCCTGGGTACGGATCTGGTCGCAGTCGCCAAGGGTTTTGGTATCCGAGGCGCGTTCTCTACCGACAGTCTGGAGGGCTGCGATGAGGTCATCCGCCGCGTTCAAGCCCGCGACGAGGTCACGTTCGCGCAGGTGTTTATCGAGGCGAATGAGCCTCCGCGTATGCTGCCGCCCAGAGATGGGCCATTTATCAAGAACCGGTTTCGTGGTGCACTAGGATTAGAACCGTTCTGATTGTTGTCCCTGGCCGGTGAGGTGATGAGTTCTAGTGGACAAGCAAGGGATCTTTCGAATGACGATTTCGCGATATCCAACGATGGGAGACGCCTCTTCGCACGCTCTGCGTATCCCGATGTCCTACGCATAGTGACGTTCTACGTACCATCGTTCTATGCGTCATGACGCTCTACATCTCATCATACGTTCCATGCATCATCGTCGCATGCATCGACTCTAACCAAGCAGATCTTCCAACCTGGCACCACGCCACCCCGCCGCATGCCCGGACNGATCGCCATTTTCGGGGGTGCAGGGCACCCGAAAATGGCAGCCCTGCAAGATCTTCCTCTTTGCCAACAGTGCTACAAAAAAACGCCAAGCAAGAGGCTGGTGCCAGCGATGTGATGAGCTTGANTNACTGCGAGTCGAGCCGAGGCAATCGGGCCGNGAGGGCGCCTCAAAGCCGAGTGGAGCGGACNNCGTAGGNAGNCNCGAANGNGCGGAC
>NZ_CBCSIU010000007.1:43243-241364 GCF_965139205.1 Bordetella muralis | reverse complement strand
CGCGCAGGCGTCCAGACCGGCCGAACGGGTCGGCATGCCCTTTACACGGCAGACCCCGGCGGTTTTAGAACACCAATACCCCAAAACTAACCAGCACCATCCCCCATGCACCCACGATAAGCCCGATCCACCCGCTCCCACAAAGCAACCCCACGCTCACCGCCCACCTTTTCGAGCGACCGACGCAACCGCAGCAGATTACCCCGCCGCCGCTGCGCAGACACCCCGCCCTCCGTCCCTCGATCGAAATCGATCAACCAGGCCTGCCCCCGACCATCCAGCAGAATATTGAAAGCGTTCAGATCCGCATGCCACACCCCCAACCGGTGCATAGCAGCGATAGCCGTAGCCGCAGCGTCCCAAACCGGCTCGTCCAGCAAATGCGCCAGAGGACGAACATCCGGAATCCGTTCGACGATGATTGCGGCCCGATACGTCAGCCCATCGCGCCAATAGGCCGCAGCTAGCGGTGCCGGCACACTGAGTCCCCGCTCGCGCATCATGGCCAGCAACCGATACTCCCGAAAGCTGCGTGTACGAGACTCGCCCTGCCAGAAATACGCATCCCGGCTCAACTTGGCAACCAGTCCGCCCCGGCGGTACCCACGCAGGACCCCTTGCCAGCCTTCGCCCTCGACAAACCAGGCCGCCTGACGCCCGCCGGCATCGACGGGACGGACACAATCACCATAAAACGCAGGATCAAGCAGCCGTGGATCGGGCGCGCCTAAACGAACATCACACAGCATGGCGCCCGCAGGCGGATCCTGCCAGGCCAGTCTCTGAATCCCCGATGCGTCCTGAACAAGCTCAGCCGTCACGGTTACGCATCCAATCGGCAACGCCGTAAAAAGCCTCCAACAAACGGTCGACCAACTCAGGAGACATCCCCTCGTCCTGCATCGCCCGCCCCATGCAGGCCAGCCACTGGTCACGCTCAACACGGCCGATAGAAAACGGCAAGTGACGGGCTCGCAAACGCGGATGCCCGTAGCGCTCTATGTAATAGTTAGGACCGCCAAAATAACCACAGAGGAACAAAAAGAGCTTGTCGCGGGCAGAGTCCAGACTGGGGCCGTGCACGCCCCGCAATACCGCGAAATCAGCTTCCATCTCCATCAAATCGTAAAAACGATCGACCAGCGAACGGATGGCAGGCTCGCCACCCAGAGTCTCGAACAAGGTGACCGAGGTCTCCAGCGACTCGTTCTTGGGTTGCACACGGGTAACAGTCATTGTATTTCTCGTAAAACCGGCGCGACAGCGTATCGCACCGGCGGCAAATCAGATCAGGAACGTAATCCTCGCACTTCTCCAAGCGGCTACATCGCCACCCAGCGCATCACGCCTCTCGCAGCGTCAGCAACGGCGGCGTGCGCAACACCCCGCGCAGCGCCAGCGCAGCACCGCCCCAAGCGGCCAGCATACCGACGCCCACACCGGCCAGCCACGGCCAGGCGCTCAGCGTAATCCGAAAATCGAAAACATAGGTCGATAACGCCCAGGCAATCGTGCTGGCGCCTGCAGCGGCCAACAATCCCGCCAGTCCGCCGACCGCCAACACCTCCAATCGCTGAGCCCGGGCCAACTGGTTCCGCGTCGCCCCCAGAGCGCGTAACACGGCAGCCTCACGGATACGTTCGTCCCGCGTCGCGGTCAACGCCGCAGCCAGGACCAACACGCCCGCAATCAGCGTGAAGATGAACAACAATTGCACAGCAGTGATGACCTGATCCAGCACCGACTGCAGCTGATTCAGAATCGAGCCCACATCGAAAACCGTCAAATTGGGAAACTGCCGGAGCAGCTCACGCGGCAACGCGGCTTGGTCGGCCGGCAGATGAAACGACGTAATCCAACTCTGCGGCAAACCTTCCAACGCGGCGGGGGACAGCACCGCAAAAAAGTTTACCTGCATAGAATCCCAATCGACCGTGCGCGTCCCCGATACAGTGACGTCGACCTGCTGGCCGGCGATATCAAAAGTCAGGACATCGCCCACAGACAAGCCCAGCGTCTGCGCCAACCCCGACTCCAACGATACCTCGCGCGCCGCAGGATCGAGCCAGCGGCCCTGTTCAATGCGATTCGCGGCGGGCAGCTGATCGCCATATGACAGATTGAATTCGCGATCTACAAGCCGTTTGGCCCGCGGTTCTTCGTAATCGGCCGGACCCACCGGGCGGCCATCGACGGCGACCAGACGGCCGCGGATCATCGGCCACAGCGTGGCCTTCTGTATGCCATGCGCGGTCAGGAAATCCTGCACCGGCTGGCGTTGATCAGGCTGGATATTGATCAGAAAGCGGTTAGGCGCGTCGGGCGGCAACGTGCGCTGCCACCCCGCAACCAGGTCCGTGCGCGTCATGGCCAGCAATAAAAGCGCCATCAGTCCGATGGCCAAGGCGCAGACCTGGGTGATCGTCGCGGCACGGCGGCGTACCACGCCTGCCAACGCAAAACGCAGTGCCGGCATCCCTGCAGCCAGACCGCGTAACCGCGCCAGCCCCAGCACACACAACCAAGCGACCAACGCAAACGCGCCGAACGCCCCCAGAAAGCCGCCTGCGACCACCCCGCCCAAGCGCGCATTGCCAGCAAACCACCAGATCAACAGGGCAAAGCCCACTGCGCCAAAGACATACCCAATAACACTGCGAGCCCGCAACGTATCGGCATCGCGGCGCAATACCCGAGCAGGCGGCACATGACGCAACTGTGCCAGCGATGGCAAAGCGAATCCCAGCAATAGCAAGACGCCAGTCACCAGCCCCTGCAAAGCAGGCACGCCCGAAGGCGCAGGCAATTGGGTGTCAATGAGACTGCCCAGGGCCAACACCAGCCCTTGGTGCACCGCGAACCCAATCAGGCACCCTACCGCCGAGGCGGCCAACCCGACCAATGTGAACTCCAGCACCAGCATCTGGCTGACTTGCCGTTGCACCGCCCCCAGGCAGCGCATCACCGCAATGCCGTCACGATGCCGCATCATGAATCGTCCGGCAGCCAGAGCGACCGCCACTGCAGAAATCAAGACGGCCAGCAGCGCCACCAGCGACAAAAAGCGCTGCGCGCGATCCAAGGTGCGCTGCACCTCGGGACGACCCGATTCCAACGTGGCGAGCTTCTGCCCTCGCTGCAAATGCTCGCCCAGCCACGTGGAGTACGCCGCCACAGCGTCAGGCTCACCGGCCGCCAGCAAGGCATAATCAATCCGGCTGCCCAACGTCACCAGCCCAGTCGCAGCCAAATCGTCGGACCGCATCATCACGCGCGGCGCCACGTTCACAAACTGCATTCCCCGATCCGGTTCATAAGTGATGACGCGCGCCACGCGAAACCGGCTGTCGCCCAGTCCGATCGTATCCCCGACATTGAGGCCCAGCAGCGCCAACAACTGCGCATCGGCCCATACCGTGCCTGGCGCGGGAATATCACGCGTCGCCGTTCCCTCAGTGTACGGATCATCAGCGACCCGCAAACTGCCGCGCAGGGGGTAACCCGGCTCGACCGCCTTGAGCGATACCAGTTGCGCCCCGTCGCCTGCGCTGGCCATCGACGGAAACTGCAGCGTGCGGGATACCTCCAGCCCGCGGTCGCGCGCGGCCACGATGAAATCGGCCGAAATGGGCTCGTCTGCATCGAGCAGCAGATCTGCTCCCAGCATCTGGCTGGCGTCGCGCTCCAACGCCCGGCCGACCCGGTCGGCCAGGAACCCCACACTGGTCACCGCAGCCACGGCCACGACCAAGGCCAGCACCAACAGGCGCAATTCGCCCGCGCGGGCATCGCGCATCATCATGCGAGCCCCTTGCGCCAGCGTGGCCAGGAAACGGCCTCTGCGCGGCCCGCCAGGCGGCGGCGTAATCTTGCCCGGCGCCGGGTTTGCCTGGCAACGATCCGACGGCGACGCCGAAGACGGTTGCGTATCACGCGCAGAGCCCGGCGGCTGCGCAGAAGTAGGAGAATCAGGGAAATCCATCATTCCGCAATGGTAACCAATCGCCGTTTCAATGGCCGATTGTCAGGTGAATGCCGCTATCATGCCCGCTGGGCGTAACATGCGACCGAAAACACTAGAATTCGTTCCCAACTAGGAGAAGACACTATGCGCAAGACTTGGCTTGCCGCCACGATTTTTGCCGCCTGCGCGGTAACCGCCGCACTACCCGCCGCCGCTCAGAATACGCTGAAAATGGCCTATGCCCTATCGACCTCGTCCCACTACGGGGCGGGCGCCGACGCCTTTGCCAAGTCTATCGAGGCCTCGACCGGCGGCAAATACAAGGTCCAGCAATTCGCCAATAGCGCCTTGGGCGGCGAACGCGAAGTCATCGAGGGCCTGCAGATCGGCACCATCGATCTGGCCATTGTCTCGACGGGTGCGACCTTGAACTTTGTGCCGGAAACCGGGGTGTTCGACATTCCGTTCCTGTTGCGTGACCTGCAACACGCCCGCAAAGTCCTGGACAGCCAGATCGGTCAGGACATGTTGGCCAAATTCCCCGACCGCGGCATCATTGCACTGGCATGGGGTGAGCAGGGCTTCCGCCATCTGACCAACAACGTCCGTCCGGTAAAAACGCCGGCAGACGCCAAAGGCCTGAAAATCCGCACCACGGAAAACCCCATTCACATCGCGGCTTTCCGCGCGATTGGCATTCTGCCCACGCCGATGGCGTGGCCCGAGGTTGCCACGGCCTTGCAACAAGGCACCATCGACGGACAGGAAAATCCGCTGTCGGTAATCACCTCGGCCAAGCTCTCGCAAGTCCAGAAATACCTGTCGCTGACCGGCCACGTCTACGGCCCCGCCCTGGTGCTGATGTCGCCCAACGTCTATGACAGCCTGTCGGACGAGGACAAAGCCAAATTCAAAGAGGCAGGCAAGCTTTCCGCCCAGGCCATGCGCGACTTCGTCGACAACATCGAGAAAACCGGCGTCGAACAACTGCGCAAGGAAGGCATGCAAGTCACGACTGACGTCGATCGCACTGCGTTCGCCGCCGCGGTAGAGCCCGCCTATCCCGAGTACTACAAAAAGTTCGACAAAAAGCTGATCGACGCGATCCGCGACACGAAGTAAGCCGATAGTCTCGGCCCGGCCGGGCCGCCCTGGCGGCTGCACGGCCGGCTTGCTTTTCGTTTTTCGTTTTTCCTCTCACGTCCGCATCTGGAATTCACCATGCGTATGCTCCGCCTCGCCGAACGCGGCTTGTTCAAGGCCGTATCGGTCATCGCGCAAATTTTGCTGGTCGCCTCGGCAGCGGCCGCGTTTTATCAAGTCATTGCACGCTTCATCCTGCAATCACCGGCGGACTGGAGCGAGGTGCTGACCCGCGCCTTGCTGATCTGGACCGTGCTGCTGGGCATCGCCCTGGCCTTTCGTCAAGGCGCGATGATCAGCGTCGAACTGCTGCACAATCTGCTCAAAGGCCGCAAGCAGCGCATGCTGGAACACCTCATCGCGATCATCTGCGTCGCGTTCCTGGTGTTCATCGCCTGGATCGGTGGCCAGATGACGTATCGCGTGCGTTTTCAAAATGTTCCCAGTCTGAACATCCCGATTTCCTGGATTTACCTGGCGATCCCCGTCGGCGCCTCGCTCGCCGCGATTGCGGTAGTGGCGCGATGGATACTCGGCGCCGATGAGCCCGCCCCGGTACGTAACGACGCCCAAGGCTGATTTTTCCTCATTCCTTTAGACGCATCGCATCCAGGCTTTCTGTCATGTCCCAACTAATGATTCTCACGATGCTGATCTTCTTCGGGCTCTCGGTGCCCGTAGCAGTCGCCATCGGACTGGCCAGCATCACTGGCGTATCGATCGCCGGGCTGCCGTGGCTCGTGATCGCGCAACAACTCTATGCGGCACTGGACAAATATCCCCTCGTCGCGGTTCCTTTCTTTATCCTGGCCGGCAACCTGATGGAAGCCGGCGGCATCTCGGAACGCATGGTCGAGTTCGCCAAAAGCGTGGTAGGCGGCGTCCAGGGCGGCCTGGCCTGCACGTGCGTTCTGACCTGCATGATCTTTGCCGCCGTGGCAGGCTCCAGTGTCGCGACGACCTTTGCCGTGGGCGCCATCCTGATCCCGGCCATGATACGCCACGGCTATCCCGCGCCCTTTGCCGCGTCGCTGCAGGCCAGCGCCGCCGAACTCGGCGTCGTCATTCCGCCGTCGATCCCGATGATTCTGTTCGCGGTATCCACCGATACCTCGACCGGCGAGTTATTCATCGCGGGCGTCGTGCCCGGCATCCTGATCGGCGGCGCCCTGATGCTGTACGTCTGGCTCTACGCTAAACGCAACAACCTGGGCAAACGCGATGGCGAGGGCCGGCTGCCCCTGTGGCCAGCATTCAAACGCGCCTGGCTGGCTCTGTTGATGCCCGTCATTATCCTGGGCGGCATCTACGGCGGTATCTTTACCCCCACCGAGGCCTCCGTGGTCGCGGTGATGTACGCCGTCATTGTCGGCAAATTCGTCTACGGCAAGCTCAGCTTTCGCACGCTGTCCGAGACCCTGCACCGCTCAGTCGTCTCGACCTCGGTGATCATGTTCATCATCGCGAACGCGGGCGTCTTCAGTTTCCTGCTCAACCGTGCCGGCGTACCCGATGCGTTGGGCGCCTGGCTGGCGCAGCTGTTTCATGACAAGACGGCTTTCCTGATCGGCGTGAATGCCGCCCTGTTCATGATCGGGATGTTCATCGAAACATCGGCCTCGGTCGTCGTACTGGCCCCGTTGCTGTTGCCTGTGGCCATGCAGTTCGGCATCGAACCCGTGCATTTCGGCGTCATCATGGTGGTCAACCTGGCGCTCGGCATGATTACCCCGCCCTTCGGCGTGAATCTGTTTGCTGCCTGCGCAGTGGCCAAGCTGCCGCTCGAACGCATCGTCAAACCCCTGATCCCGTTCGTACTGGTCGTGATCGCGTGCTTGATGGTGATTACGTATTGGCCAGGTTTGTCGTTGGGGTTGCGTGATTTGGTCTACACCAAGTAAATGTAGTACCGTTTCAGGCTCTATGAACGTCCCTTTCCCCATCCGCCAGGAATGCCCGCCCGGGGCCTGTATCTGCGATCGCGACCGATTACTCGCCACGCCGGATGGGGACATCCGCATTCTGCGGCTCACCCGCGAAGAAGAAAAAAAACTGGTCGCTCGCCTGGAAAACCTGAGCAGCCTGGAAGACCTGCGGCACATGCAGCAACGCATGCATGCGCTGCTGGGCCTCTCTCTGACAGTGACCCCAGGCCCGAACGAGGTCCGCACCGTACGAGGTCTGCAAATCGACATCGCGGATCAACCGGGACTGTGCAACAAGACCCGGCAGACGCTGCCGGCCGCCATACGCCGTGGGCTGGATCGAAATCCCGCCATCGTGTATGAGTTGCTGAACGCTTACGATTTGCTGGGCGGCGCCTGACCATAGCCGCGCCGGCGGTCAACGTCCAGACCGCTTCAACGAAAATTCGACGCTCGGCCACGCATACTGGCGGCGCCCTGACATTTTCGCCGAACATTGAACTTGACCACGACCGGCCTATATCCGCTCCCTGCGCTCGAAAACTGGAATATCAGGCTCTTCGAGTCCCTGCGCGCCGCGCCCGATGCCTCTCACCTTTGCGTCTATCTGGGCAAACTCATGACAGAGTTACCCATCTATCTCGCCATTGCCTTGCTGATGGTGGTGATCGTGCGCAAGCGTGACTGGCAGCCTGCCATCGCGATCGCCATCGCCCTGACCTGTACCCGCCTGATCGAATCCATCGTCAAGCTGTATGCCTATCACCCTCGTCCTTTTGCGGCGGGATTCGGGCCGGCACTGGTCGAGCACGCTGCCAACAACTCCATGCCGAGCTCGCACGCCACATTCATCTGGACCATTGCAGTATCGATGGCGCTATACCGCCGCTGGAAAACTGCCGGTGTGCTGGCCGCTTGCGGGGCGATTGTCGCCTGGGCACGCATCTACACAGGCCTGCATTGGCCGATGGACATGGCGGGATCCATCGTGGTCTCTGCGTTGTGTGCCCTGCTCGGAATGCTGGCACAACAGTCGATTCGCCGTCGTCGCGCCATATAGATCGCAGTCTATGGCGTTTTCGCCACGGCAGCGCTATCGGCATGCGGCAGCAGATTCATGACCTCGAGCCGTTGCACCAGTTCGCCCAATCGTTTCATTCGATAAGCGTCGATGTCCTGCCCGCCGTAGTCATAGAAACCTTGGCCATCGCGCAGCCCATTGCGTTGCCCGTTCATGTTTCGTTCGATGATGGGCGGCGCCTGAAAACGCGGCCCCAGCTCGCGATCCAGATAACGCGATGCATAGTAAAGAATATCGTTACCGCCCCAATCGATGAACTCCAGCAGTCCCAACACGGAAAACCTCAGGCCGAATCCCAGACGCACGGCAGTGTCGATATCCTCGGCGCTCGCCACACCCTCCTCAACCATGCGGGCTGCCTCATTCATCGCCAATGCCTGGATACGCGGCACGATATAACCGGCCGAGGGTGCACAGCGTACTGGCACTTTATGCGCCAGACGCAACAAGTCCTCCAGCGCGGCCAGGGCCGACGCGTGTGTGGCAGGTCCCGGACTCACTTCGACCAGGGGGATAAGATGGGCCGGATTCAGCCAGTGGGCGTTGAGAAAACGCTCAGGGACAGGAGCATGCTCGGCCAACTCAGTCACCAAGAACGTCGACGTGGTCGAGGCCAGCAAGGCGTCGGCAGCCATTCGTTCACCCAGCCAGGAAAACACATCGTGCTTGGCATCTAAACGTTCCGGCACGGCCTCGAAAACGGCCGTTGCTGCCCCGAGCGCGGGCCCTGCCTCATCACGAGCGTACAAAACGACGCGCCCGAGCATCTCGTCCATGCGCTCGGCGGCGAGCAATCCCAGCCGCACCAACATTTCGAATTCCGCGCGCAACGCACTGCGGACACGCTCGAAACAGACATGTTGTTCCTCTGCGTTGCGCAGCTTGGCATCGATCAGCGCCACCGGCACGCCGGCAAATGCGTACGAAACGGCGATGCCGGTGCCCATGCGGCCCACCCCCACTATCCCGATGCACGCGCTCATGCGGCCACTCCTTCACGCAGCAACTCACGCATTTGAGCGGGCGTCAATCCCGTCAACCCCAAGGACGCCAGTGTCCGCCCCTCTGCATACAGGTCCCGCCCGATGACGGCTGACGCCAGACTCAACAGCCCTTGCGCGACGGGAGTCGCCACATCTGCCCACCGCCCCAGTGACACCAGAAACGATAGACCGAGCCGCGTGTCCTCCAGCATGTAGCGATGCGTGTGCAGATCGATATGCTCGCGCCAGTCTCCGCTGTCGGTCAGCTTGCCATGTGCCCCGCGCCCATACATCCATTCATCCCCCGTCGTGGCATAGTGATCGGCCAGAGGAAAATGCGGTGCTCCATAACCGAGCGCCTCGCGCACCGCGACGCGTTCTGCATCGAGTGCGTTGGTCACACTGCGAATCGCAGGTTGCGTGCCCTCGTTATGTATGTCCCACGACTCAAAATGCTGCAACGGCCCGGCATTCATCAGGATCAATGGCGGATGGATCACCGGCCCGGCGTTCATCAGTGCACCATCCAGTGCATCCTGGATGGGCTCAATGCTGGGATAAGCCTGCTGCAATAGTGCCAATGCCTTGTCGGCCAAACGCGCAGGAAACACGCCTGTAGGCAGCCGTGTGGCATACGCACTCACGACTACGCGCTGGCCGTGCTTGCGCGCCAGATAAGGCAATGTGCCCGTTTCCGCAAAGACCACCTCGGCGTGATTGCCGCACTCGCGCATCGCGCGGGCGAACAGATAGCTGCCGAACGTCCCGGGCGGCAGGAACACGACTTGGCCATCACGCAACAGCGGCGCCAGTCCCGCAGCGAGCGGCTCGTGTGTGGTGGCAGGCAAGGGAATCACCAGCAGCTGGGCCTCGTGCACCGCGTCGGCCAATGTGTCACACAACTGAATCTGTCCAGCATCGGAGCCCAAAGGCAGGTCGCGCGTTCCCCGATAATCGGTCACCGTCAGCGCACCAATCTGACGCAACGCGTCAAACGCGGCGCCATCACGGCGCCACCACGTCAATTCGTGCCCGTTGCCCGCCATTTCCGCCGCGGCGGCGTAACAGCCGTGCCCCCCTCCAATGACTGCGATACGCATGATGCAAACCTACCAAGAGTTGGAATAGCAATCATGCTATGCGCGCACACATGAGATACTCTGCCCGAAAAGCGCAGGCCATGTTCCGATTCTGCAGCATCGGCATGTGCGTTAATTACTCGCAGTGCGTAGTGTCTCAGATGGCAGGCAGCCGTATCTTTTTCGATAGTGGTTGGCAAAATGGCCGAAGCTCATCACCCCGTGACTCACGAGAATATCGGTCACACTGGTGCCTTCGCCCGCCGCTTGCAATGCGGCATGTACCCTTGCCAGGCGCTGATTGCGCATGTAGTCACTCGGATTCTGACCGAGAAAACGCATAAAGCCATTCTGCAAGGTCCGCACCGACACGCCACAATGCGACGCCAGCGCACTCAAGGGAATCACCTCATCGGCATGTTGCTCGATATAGTCACGCGCCTTTCGCACATGGGCGGGTAACGGCTGACGCGGATCCCGTGTCAGCGCCTCGCTATAGTTGTGCGGCAATTGCGTCAGCAACAGCGCCGCGAGGTAATCGGTAAAACTGCCGGACAGTGTCTGCGACACCCCATCGAGGGCAGGATGGGCGTAAAGCCTGCAAAGATAGTCAAACGTCGCCCGCACGGCCGCAACACCGGGATGCTGCGATGGCACATCCACCTCGAATACCAAAGGCTGGCGCAGCGGACGTTGCAGCAAACTCTGCAGATGACGTTCCAGCGCAAGCCGGTCAACACGCAAAATCAGGCTGCGACAGTCCTTGTCAATGCTGATCGTACTGCGTTCCGACGGCGAAGACACAGTCAGACTCCCCGCCTTCAGCCAGGCGCGCTGCCCGCCCAGACGGACCTCGCCACACCCGCGCAAGGTCGCCCGCACCAGATAACAACTGGCGATATCACCCGCGTCTATTTCAACCGCGGCGCCGTAATGCAGATCGTAGAGCGCAGCGTTGCCGAACTGCACGCCATACAGCCGCGAAGACAGATCCTCGCCTGGTCCCACTCGCATGCGATGCGACCACAAATGATGGCTGACCTGGTCCTTTACTTCGGCCGCATTGGCCGACTGGAGTAAACAGTAGTGCTGCAGCGGATAGCTTTCGTCGAACATGCTTTCTGCGCCAGAGGAACAGTCATTGCGTGCGCGGTATAGCTGCTACCTCCGCAAGGGCCGTAAAACGTTAGGACTGAACAGAATGCCTGGCCAACGATACAACCATGCCGGCTTCGTATAAGGGGAAACCATGATTGCTGAAGCCCGCGGGACGGTATCGCCGAGTAGGCAGACCTACGAATGGTACGTCGTGTGCATCTGCATGCTAGCGTACATATTCTCGTTCGTCGACAGACAGATTCTGGCCTTGATGATCGAGCCGATCAAACACGATCTGCAACTCTCCGACACGCAATTCAGCCTGCTGCACGGACTGGCGTTTTCCTTGTTCTATGCGGTGATGGGAATACCCATCGCCGTGCTGGCCGACCGCTATTCCCGGCCACGCATCATCGCTGTCGGCGTGGCCTTTTGGAGCCTGGCGACCGCGGCCTGCGGCCTGTCCCGGAATTTCTTGCACATGTTCCTATGCCGCATTGGCGTAGGCATCGGTGAAGCCGCGTTATCTCCTGCGGCGTACTCGATGATGAGTGATATGTTTCCGCGCGAAAAACTCGGCCGTGCGGTCGGTGTCTACTCGATCGGCGCCTTCGTCGGCGGCGGGATGGCTTTCTTGATCGGCGGTTATGTGATCGACTTGCTAAAAACGGTCGATAGCGTAGCCGTGCCGTGGGGCACCATGAAGCCCTGGCAATTGACGTTCTTCGTGGTCGGCTTGCCTGGCTTGCTGGTGGCTTTGCTGATCCTGCTGACTGTGCGGGATCCGCAGCGCAAGGGGCTGACGCGCAACGCTGACGGTCAAGCGCAGCGGCCGGGCATCACGGTGACGATGCGATTTCTAGGCCGGCACCGGGCCACCTTTGCCTGCCATTATCTCGGCTTCTCTTTCTACGCGATGATCCTGTTCTGCCTCTTGGGCTGGGCACCGGCGTATTACATGCGCACGTACGGCATGACGCCGACTCAGGTCGGCTATATGCTGGGTGTTGTCGTCCTCGTCACCAATACGGCGGGGGTATTTTGCGGCGGCTGGCTGATGGACCGGCTGGCGCGACGCGGCCGGGAGGATGCACCGATGCGCGCTGGCGTCATCGGAGCCTGCGCAATGGCCTTGCCAGCCATCGCGTTTACCCAGGTCGACAATGTGTATGTCTCGGTGGCCTTGCTGATCCCGGCGATGTTCTTTGCGTCGTTTCCCATGCCGACCTCCACTGCCGCGATGCAAGTCTTGCCTCCGAATCAGTTCCGCGCCCAGATATCGGCGCTATTTCTGCTGGTATCGAACCTGATCGGCCTGGGACTGGGCACCACCCTGGTGGCGCTGCTCACCGATCGCGTCTTTGGCACGCCCAAAGCCGTAGGCGACTCGATGGCGGTGTTGATCAGTGTCGCGACGCTGGCCTGCATCGTATTGCTGGGCGTGGGCTGTGGCGCGTATCGGCGCAGTCTGGCGCGCGAGCGCGCAGCTGCGCCCCCCGAAGCCGAGGCGGTTGCAACGAAATCGTCCTCTCAACAAGCGCCCGTCCTGCGCACGCAAGCAACCGCATCCGCACCGGAATAAACGCCACTGCCGCTTATCCAGCTCAATCCACGCGGATATTTACCGATTGCACTACGCCGGCCCATTTATCCAGCTCGCTGCGAATGAACGCGCCCAGTTCCTGCGGTGTGCTCTGGGTCGGCACGGCCCCTTCTTTTTCAAAGTGCTGACGCAGTGACGGAGAGGACATCGCCCGATTGACGGCAGCGTTCAACGTATCGATCACAGCCTGTGGCGTTCCTTTTGGGGCCAGCAACGCATTCCAGGTATTGATGTCATAGCCCTTGAACCCCGCCAGCTCTCCCAAGGCCGGCACGTCAGGCAGTTGTGGGGAACGCTCCTGCGTCGTGACCGCAAGCGCGACGAGATTATTCGCACGAACCTGCGATATCGCACCAGGCAAAGTCGCGAAACTGAACTGCGCCTCGCCCGTCATCACAGCCGTATTCGCCAGCGCGCCGCCGCGATACGGCACATGCACCAGATCCAGGTGTGCCTGTTGCGCAAACATCGCGCCCGCCAAGTGCACCGGCGACCCATTGCCGCTGGACGAATAGTTCAGTTGACCAGGCTTGGATTTCGCCAGCGCCACCAACTCGTCCACACTCTTGATCGGCAGCTTCGGGTTTGCAATCAAGAGCAGCGGGATCGATGCCACCATGCCGATCGGCTCAAAGCCTTTGACAGGGTCATAACCCAAGGTCCGCTTGTATAAAGCCGGGTTGATTCCGTGACTGGATACCGTAGCCATGAACAAGGTATAGCCATCGGGTTTGGAGTCCTGCACATACGATGCCGCGATGTTTCCCGCCGCACCGGGCTTGTTCTCGATAATGATCGATTGCTTGAGCTCTTTACCCAATTGCTCGCCCAGCACGCGAGCCAGAATGTCAGTCGTGCCGCCTGCGGCATAACCGACCACAATGCGTATGGGCTGCTGGGGATAGGCTGCCGCGGCTGCAGGCGCATTGCTCGCGACAGCCGTCAACGTCAACGCCATCGCTGCACACCCTCTAAAGAAATTACGTGTCATGCGTGTCTCCGAATTATTGGTATTGAATCCCTCTGGCATGTGACCGTTCACCGGTTCTTCTCTATGCCAGACTCGCTCGCACTCCATGCCCCCACAGGGGGATCTGCGCGTGGCGAGCGCACGCGTCCCTGCCAGGCAGATGCCCGGCATGAATCTCTACTTCAGCTCAAACGTTGATGCCGCTGATTCAGCGGCCGTGATCAGGTCCCGGTAAATACCGGCGGCCGTTTCTCGGCAAATGCCTTGCGCCCTTCGCGATAATCGTTGCTCTCAAAGCAGGCCATGACCAGCTCACGCATCGCCTGCGTATCGACCTCAGGCCCCAGCTGCTGCATCTGGCGAATCATTTTCTTGCCGGCGAACAAGGTGAGTGGCGCATTGGCAGAGATCTGCGACACGTAGTCCTGCACGACCTGATCCAGCTCGGCGACTGGCGCGACCTGGTGCAACAGTCCCCGGGCATGGGCCTCGTCAGACGTATAGCGGGCGGCGGTCAGAAAGATCTCCAACGCACGTGCCGGCCCCACCGCAGTCACGAGATTGCGTATTGCCGTCATCCGATAGCCCAACCCCAGCTTGCCCGCCGGGATCGCAAACGAACTGTCATCCGAGGCGATGCGCAGATCACAACACAGCGCGATGTTCAGCCCGCCGCCGATGCAGTACCCCTTGATCCGCGCAATGGTCGGTTTGTCGTAGTCGTACAGCGCCAGTTGCGCCGTCTCTGCAACTTTTTCATAC
The DNA here is from genome assembly GCF_965139205.1 of Bordetella muralis. Lineage (GTDB taxonomy): Bacteria > Pseudomonadota > Gammaproteobacteria > Burkholderiales > Burkholderiaceae_B > Bordetella_A > Bordetella_A muralis. The sequence goes on along the minus strand of NZ_CBCSIU010000007.1, from coordinate 226,756 downwards.
GCCAGCACCGCGTCCTCGCCCGAGCGCAAGGTATCGAACTGCGAAATATTGGCGCCGCTGACAAAGGCCCGTTCACCGGCCCCGGTCAACACGACGACGCGTATGGCCGGATCCTGTGCGAATGCCTGCAATGCCTGCGGAATGGCATCCCACATGGCAAACGAGACCGCATTGTGACGTCCTGGATCATTAAACGTAATCCATCCGGCAGCGCCACGTTTTTCAACAATGAGATTGTCAGTGATGCGGTCTTGCAGAATGCGTTCAGCGCTCATGATGCTTGTATCCTGATCGGGCGAAATCCGTGTGCCGTGGCACATCGATAAAAGACTATCCTCGTCCCGCTGTCTCTGGCTCCACCGCACAGGCGTTGCCTCGCAACAAGGCATGCCGGCGTTGCATGCCATTAGTCAGATGCTCGCGCATCGCGGCGCGTGCAGCGTCGCTATCGCGCGCGGCGATAGCGTCAAAAATGCTATGATGCTCGGCCTCGATCTGGGCCACGCGGTCCGTGCCGGCACTGCTGTAGCGCAACGTGCGAACGGCATCGCCGATCGCGCGGCCAAACAACGACAACAGGCGGACGAAATACGGATTATTGGTGGCCTGGCAAACCGCCATATGAAAATCCAGCGCACGGTCCGCACCATGACGCCAGTCTTCGCCTGCCGCGTCCACGCGCAACAGCGCCTGACGCAATGCCTCCAACTGAACCTCTGTGCGCTGCTGCGCTGCCAATGCCGCCGCGCCCGCCTCGATTTCCACACGCAATTGGTACACATGCTCCAGGGCGTCTGCCTGCAATAGATCGGCCGGCAGAATTTCGAAATTGTGCGGCCCAGGCTCAGCCGCCACGAAACTGCCCACGCCACGCTTCGTCTCGATATAACCCGATAGTTTCAACCGAGCGATCGCCTCTCGCACCACGTTGCGGCTCACGCCGAACAACTGCGACAACTCGAACTCGGTAGGCAACCGCTGACCTGGCTCGAAAGCCTGGCTGATGATTTTTTGACGGATCTGCTGCGCGATCTCGTCAGGCAGGTTGTCAGGCCGGTTCAAATTGTCGAACATTGACCCGGTCGTCGGTTTCGGATTGGCCATGAAAGTCCCGGCAAAGAAGCGTGTGAGAACCGGATGTTGTCACACGACGCCTGCCGCACGCAAACGCTCGCAGGCCACCGCGTCCAGACCCAGCCCGCGCAGAATCTCGTCCGAATGGGCCCCCGTTTCCGGCGCAGCATGCACCGGCGGCATCTCCGCATCACCGAATACGACCGGCGGTGCCATGATGTCGATCTCTCCACGTTGCGGATGACGCACGCGTCGCGTCATCGCCAGATGCCGCACCTGTTCATTATCGAATGCCGTATCCATCGACAGGATCGGTCCGCACGGCACGCCCGCCGCGTTCAAGCGCTCGATCCATTGCGCACTGCTGGCAGTCAAGGTGCGCGCGATGATCTCGCGATTGAGGTCCGCACGGTTTTCCACCCGCAAACCTGCCGAGGCAAAACGCGGATCCGCATTCATTTCCGGCACGCCCAGCACATCGCACAGGCGCGCGAACATGCTGGACCCCATAGCCGCGATATTGATATAGCCATCAGCAGTGGGATACACCCCGGTAGGCGCGCTGGTGGGATGATCATTGCCCGATTGGCCGGGCACCTCGCCATCGATCAGCCAACGCGTCGCCTGAAAATCCATCATCCAGACCTGAGCCTGCAATAGCGAGGTTTGCACCCATCGTCCCTGCCCCGACCGTTCTCGATCCACCAAGGCCATCAGAATGCCTATCGCCGCAAACAGGCCCGCGCTCAGGTCCGCCACGGGGATCCCGGCCCGCATCGGGCCGCGACCCGCCTCGCCTGTCACCGACATCAGACCGCTGAGCCCCTGGGCAATCTGATCCAACCCGGGACGGTCCGCATAGGGACCATTCTGGCCAAAGCCCGAAATGCTGGCATAGACCAGCCCCGGATTGATCTCGCGCAACGACGCATAGTCGATGCCCAGCTTGTGCTTGACCGAGGGACGGTAGTTTTCCACCAGCACATCGGCGCGCTTGACCAGGTCCATGAAAATGGCCTTGCCCTCCGGATGCTTCAGGTTCAAGGTCAAACTGCGTTTGTTGCGGTGCGTGTTCTGATAATCGCTGAACTTGGCGGCGCCGCCCGGCTTGTCGTCCTTGACCTCGCTGGGCTCCTCGATCTTGATGACATTCGCCCCCCAATCCGCAAACTGCCGGACGGCGGTAGGCCCGGACCGGACGCGCGACAGATCCAGCACGGTGAAGCGATCAAGGGGAGCAAAAATCATCGGTTTGTCTCGGTATATTTGTAGGATGTTGGACATCCTACTTACCTTGTTGGGCGATTTACATCATGGAAAACCCTGCCCGGTTCAGGCTTGCCTGCGGTTCAGGACGAGGTCACGCCGCGCCGCTGACGCGAGCGCNNCGCCGCCCTTTCACACTCGTCGGCTTTGCGATGTACGCCGATCCGCCTGTGAGCGACCGATGCCCAATATCGAGCACTCACCGCGCGGATCAATCACAGCACGTGCGGGCTATCCATGCCCGCCGAGATAAGCATCTGCCAATTCGTCATTGGCTGCGATTTCCGCTGCCGTGCCCTGCGCCACGACGTGCCCGCCTTCCATCACATAGGCCCGATCGGCGAGCGCGAGTGCCAGGCCTGCCATCTGATCCACGAGCAAAATCGTCATGTTTTCCTCGCGCAAACGATCCAGCGCCGCGAACAGCTCGGCAATGACTTTAGGCGCCAATCCCAGCGAAGGCTCGTCCAGCAACAGCACGCGCGGTCGGCTCATCAAGCCGCGCGCGACTGCCAGCATCTGCTGTTCCCCACCAGACAAGAGGCCCGCGCGCTGATGCAAGCGCTCGCGCAATCGCGGGAACCGCTGCAACATGCTTTCCACGCGTGCCTCGCGATCCGTCTGATCCAGGAACGCGCCTAGTCTGATGTTGTCCAGCACGGACAGCTCGGGGAAAACCTGACGGCCTTCGGGCACGAGCACCAAGCCCAGGCCCACGATATCTTCTGCAGCACGGCCCTCTAGTTGATGGCCATCGATATGCATCGCCCCCGACTGGCTGCCATGCAGGCCAGCCAGCGTACGCATCAACGTCGATTTACCTGCGCCGTTCGCGCCCAACAGCGCGACCATTTCTCCTGCGCGTACTTGCAAGCTGATGCCATGCAATACCGGCTCGGCGCCATAGCCCGCCACCAGCGCATCGACGCCCAGCAGTTCCGCGCCTGGTGTGCGTGTCGTGCTTGATTCCTTGGACGCCACCTCCAGCGACTCACCCAGATAGGCTTGCTTGACCGCCGGATCATTCTGCACCTCGGATGGCGTACCCACCGCCAAGCGCCGCCCAGCATCCAGCACCACCAACTGATCCGAGATCGACATCACCAACGTCATATCATGCTCGACCAGGGCGACGCCTATGCCCGCGTCCGCGATACGGCGCAACAGCGTTGCGAGACGGTCTTTGTCCTCGCGCGACAGGCCTGCCGCAGGCTCGTCCAACAACAGCGCATCGGGATCCGTGGCCAATGCACGGGCGATTTCCACCAAACGGCGATCCACGTGCGCCAAGCCGGCCGCATTGATCGCAGGCGATCCTTCATAGCCGCAAAATGCCAACAATGCCCTCGCCTGCTGGCGCACCGTCTCGCTGCGATACCGCCCCGATGCAAGCAGGCCACCCAGACGGCCGCGGCTCATCGCCAAGGCGACGTTATCCTCGACGCTGAGCGTGCCAAACAATTGCGATGTTTGATACGTACGCGCCACACCGGCACGAGCGATACGGAATGCGGATAAGCCCGTCAACGATTTGCTTCCCAACGCCACTTTGCCGGTCGAGGGTCGATAGAACCCGCTGAGCATGTTCAATGCGGTGGTTTTACCGGCACCGTTAGGACCGATCAGGCTCGTCACGGCGCCAACAGGGACACGCATCGACAACTCGCTGACGGCGCGCACACCGCCAAAGGTGATACCGAGTCCGTCCGCGGCCAAAGACGCGCGTTTGCGTTGTGGCAGTGCCAACGCGCCAGCAGCAGCAGCAGCAGCAGCAGCAGCAGNCTGGCCTTCAGCCGACTCGTTGACACCACCCGCACGCGCCACATTCTGAAGTTTAGCCATCACCTGACGCCACAACCCCACCAGCCCCTCGGGCGCGACCCACAGCACCAACAACAACAGCGCACCAAAGAACAGCAACCGATAGCTCTCCAACGACGCGAGCAGTTCAGGCAGCATCCCGACAATCAAGGCCCCCACTATAGGACCGACAATCGTTCCCGCGCCGCCCACGATCACCACCAGCACGAACAGAATCGACTGCATGAAGCTGAACGTTTCCGCCGTCACAAAGCTGGACAAGGGAGCAAACAACCCACCTGCCAATCCCGCCGTGGCCGCCGACAAGGTGAACGCCGCCGTTTTGACCACCAAGGGATTCAAGCCAATGGATTGCGCGGCGGTCTCGCTATCGTTCACGGCGCGCATCGCTGCGCCCCACGTCCCGCGCGACAGCAGCGCATAACCTATCATCAGCACCGCGGCAGCCAACACCGCCAGCACCGTCACGGTCTGCTCCGGTCCCCAACTCGCGACCAACTGCGGCGGCATGATGCCCATGATGCCGTTCTGTCCACCGGTCAGGTCGGGCATCTCCACAATCGCATGCTGCACGATGAAGCTGAACGCGATTGTGATCATCGCCAGATACGGACCCTTGACACGCAACGCAGGCAATGCCAACACTGCCCCGAGCGCCGCAGCGATCAAGGTACCCGCGCCCCACGCAGGCCAGAAACTCCAACCCGCCTTGGTCGTCAAGATCGCTACGGTGTAGGCGCCTATGGCATAGAACCCCACATGTCCAAACGACACTTGCCCCGTCAGTCCCAACAACACATTCAGACCGATTCCAACAATCGCAATCAATGCGATATTGGCCAGCACAAACACGTAATAGCTATTGAGCGTGAATGCGAGCGCCAGTGCCACGACGACCAGCGCCGCCCCTGCTGCAAGAGATTTGAGCTTCATACTTTCTTGACCTCGGCCCGACCAAACAAACCATTGGGCCTGACGGCCAACACCACGATCACCAATGCAAACGTAATAATCTGCGTGTAGCCCGACCCGAGCGTGACCGTGACCATGGCTTCGGCAATACCAAAGATCAACCCGGCAAACATCACGCCCCACGCGCTGGAGATGCCTCCTAGAATCGCCACGGCAAATGCCTTCAGGCCGAACAGCGTACCCATGTCGGCATTCACGTTGAACAAAGGCGCGATCAAGATGCCCGCGATACCGGCGAACAAGGTAGATACTGCAAAGGCTGCGGCCACCGCGCGCTTGATGGGAATGCCCATCAAACGCGCCGCATCACGGTTCTGCACCACGGCCAGCAGCGCCGTGCCCCAGCGGGTACGCCGCGCCACCACATGCAGCGCGGCAGCCAGCGCAAAGCCCATCAGCGGAATCAACAACTGCAGCGGATAGACGCCCAAACCCAGCCCCGACACCTCGATCGGCGACACCGCCAAGGGCGAAGGCAAACTGCGAGGTTCCTTGCCAAAGGTATGCATCACCACGTTGTCCAGCACGATACCCAATGCCACCGTAGACATCAGCCAGGCATTGGACCCGCGCGAGGCAAAGGGCCTCACTGCCAGGAACTCCACCAATAAGCCATACAACGCGCAGCACAGCAACGCCAACACAATGGCAGGCCCCATCCCCCATCCCAGCGTCTGGGCAAAGGTAAAGCACAGCACAGCGCCCAACATCATCGAGCTGCCCTGCGCGAAATTGACCGTGCCCGAAACAGAATGGGTCACATGAAAGCCCAGTGCCATCAGGCCATACATGCTGCCCAGGCCCAGGCCACTGATTAGCGCCGCTAGTAACTGCATTACAGACCCCGACTGATTGCCTTATTTCGCCAGCCCGACGGGCAAGATGCGGTTGTCAATGAACTGCGCCCAAACGTAATCCTGTGCGCTCAACGCGTCATGCACCTCGGGTGAGAACGGCTGCTTGTACTGCTTGATCAAGCCGTCGTAACTGTCGATCTTGTAGAAGCCTTCGCGGATCGCATCGCCGTCGGTGGAGCCCGCCTTTTGAATCGCCAATGCCGTCAACTGCATCGCGTCATAGGCATTCGCGACGCCCACAGCCGGGGTGATGTCTTCAGGCCCCTTGATATTGGAGTACTTGGCTTTCAGCGCCGTGATGACCTTTTCGCCAACCGGCGATTGCTTGCCAAAGAAGCTATACGTCTGCACGAAATGCACTTCCTTGGCATTGGGGCCAGCGAGTTCGGTAAACCGGCCGCCGGCAGGTCCCCAATGCGATACCACGGGCACTTTCCAACCCATGCGATCCAATGACTTCACGACCTGTGCGGAGGGTCCGACGTTGCCCACCAGGAACAACGCATCGGCGCCCGCGGCTTTCAACCGCGTCAATTGCGGCACAACATCGACGTCGTTGCCTTCGAATTTTTCGCTACCCACAGGCTTGATGCCTTTGGCCGCCAAGGCCGCGACCAGCCCTCTTTCATTCGATTCGCCCCACGGGTTGTTCACCATGATCAAGCCGAACTTCGAGGCATTGAAGGTCTTTTGCGCATAGTCCACCATTGCGACATCGACCACCTCATCGACCGCAGAGACACGGAATACGTAGTTGGGATTCGCGCCGTTCTTCGTGATTGGCGTGCCTGCGGCCCACGGGCCGATAAACGGCATCTTGGCTTGATTGACCAACGGCACGATCGCCATGGATACCGGCGTATCCAGACCGCCAAAAATCGCAGCGACTTTTTCCTTGTAGATCAACTCGCGCGCCGCGACCACGCCCTTTGCAGGATTGGCTTCATCATCACGACGCACCAGCTCCAGCTTGCGGCCGTCCAACAAACCGCCTTTGGCATTGATCTCGTCGATGGCGACTTGCATCCCACGGGTAATGGCTTCGCCCGCCAACGCTGATTGCCCGGACAACGCAGTAATCAAACCGATCTTGATCGGCTCGGCAGCCTGCGCACCGGCCCCCAGCCCCGCACAAAACAGGGCGATAGTCGTGCAGACAAATGTGCGGCGAGAAAAGCGAGACATGGAGTGCTCCCGAAAGTGGTCGTAGTCAAAGGCGCTGAAGTAGCCCTGACCTGCACTCAAGCAAAAGCCATGCCAATACCTTTTTCCTGCCGCCATCCTGGCACGCTGTTTGCTTATTTCCGTATGAGTTTTTGTCGGCAATCCATATGGATTTATTGCCGACAATCCATGGAAATCATGCGGTCAGAATAGGTTGAAGCCCTGTGCCACGGCCTGTTCGAGCCCATCACGATTGCAGTTCTTATGCACCGAATTGGCGCATCAAATGGGAGAAAACGATGCACGACGCACCACAACAGCACAACACTCACAACGCGAATGATCCCGGCGCCTTGGTCGACACCTACCTGATCACACTGATGAAACCCGACCCCGAGGGCGCGCGCCGATACGTCAGCGGCGACCTGCGTATTCGCTTCACAGGCGGCCGCGAGATGCGCGACCCATCGGAATGCACCGCCTTTAACAAGGCACGCTATGCCTGGGTGAAAAAACGTTTTGAATCCACCGACGTGGTGGCTGGCGCCACGGATGAATACGCCGTGGTCTACAACCGTGGCACGCTATATGGAGAATGGCTGGACGGCACGCCATTCGAAGGCAACCGCTATGTCGACCGCTACGTCGTACGCAACGGCCTGATCACGGAGATGGACGTCTGGAACGACAGTGCGGAATGGATGCTGGTCCGGGCGGGATTGGCCACACTTTGAATCGCAGGATACTCAACCATGCCGGCCATTGATTTCGCTCCTCCCGACCACACATCGCATACAGACAGCACATTCGGCTTGTTGCCCAGCCACCATCGGTTCGATTATTCGCCGATTCACCGCCGCCAGGATTATTCCTGGCCACGCGGTGCGAGGCTCGCCGTCTATCTGGGGTTCAACCTGGAACACTTTGCCTTTGGCGGCGGCATGGGCGCAAAGCTGGGCGCCAGTTTCAGCGAGCCCGATATCCTGAACTACACCTGGCGCGAATACGGTAATCGCGTTGGCGCCTGGCGCTGCCTGGAATTATTCGACAGCCTTGATTTGCCTGCAGGCATCGTCGCCAATACCGCGATCCTCGACCATTGCCCCGAGCTTATCCACGCCTGCCTTGCTCGCGGCGACGAGTTGATCGCGCATGGACACACCAATGCCGAACAACAGGGCACCTACACAGAGACTGCCGAGCGTGCGCTGCTGAGTCACTGTGCTGAACGTTTTGAACGCGTTGCGGGTGTACGTCCCAGCGGTTGGCTATCGCCATGGATCGCCGAGTCCCATCTGACGCCGGACCTGCTGGCCGAGACCGGCTATCGCTATACGCTGAACTGGTGCCACGATGATCAACCGACCCAGCTACGCACGCGCGGCGGATCATCGCTGTGGTCTGTGCCCTATCCCCAGGAAGTCAACGACATTCCCATGATCGTCGCGCGCCACATGGATGGCAAAGACTTCGCGCAACTGATCATCGACAACTTCGATGAAATGCTCGAACAATCGCAACGGCAGCCCTTGGTAATGGGCATAGCCTTGCATCCTTATCTCGTCGGGCAACCGTACCGCTTGCGGCACCTGCGCCGTGCGCTGGCACACATTGCCCATCATCGCGATCGCGGCGAGGTGTGGTTCACCACACCCGGTGCTATCTGCGCCCACGTCGATACACTTACTCAGGAATCCGCAACATGAACTCATTATCTGCCGCTACCACGCTACCTTTCGACGACACCGTAGGGGCGTGGGTACCGCATGGCCGATTCAGCGTTGCTCCCTCCGGCAGCGGCCTCTTGAATAGCTTGAGTTTCGCTGCCAAAGACCTGTTCGACGTGGCAGGTCACCGTACGGGCGCGGGCAATCCCTCATGGTTGGAAACTCATGAGCCCGCCAGTGCGCATAGTCCGCTGGTCGCACAGTTGCTGAGCACAGGCGCAACCTTGCACGGTAAAACGCTGACCGACGAACTGGCCTACAGCATTCAAGGTGAAAACGTGCACTATGGCACGCCGCTCAATACGCGCGCCCCCGACCGCGTTCCCGGCGGATCGTCCAGTGGCTCAGCCTCCGCTGTCGCTGCGGGATTAGTGGATTTTGCATTGGGTACCGATACAGGCGGCTCTACTCGGGTGCCAAGCAGCTATTGCGGCCTCTGGGGGCTGCGTACGACGCATGGCTTGCTGAGCGCGGAGGGCGTCGTCCCGCTATCGCCATTGTTTGACACGATGACGTGGCTCGCCAGCCGTGCCGATGTTTTCCAACACGTTGGCGAGGTCCTGATGCCTGACTCAGGCGATATCGCCTGGCGTGGCGCCGTCGTACTCACCGACGCCTGCGCACAGGCCAACGCCGCCTTTGCCCCCTTGATCGACAAAGTCACCGATACACTGCACGGCCACTTTGCCCTGCCCATCAGTCACGCCCCCTCCTCGGACACCGAATTGGAAATCTGGCGGCAGACCTATGTCACCGTGTCGGCCTACGATGCCTGGCAAACCCACAGGGATTGGATAACGACCGCCCGCCCCACCTTCGGCGCCGCCATCGAGGGGCGCTGGCAGGCAGCTGCAAACATCAGCGCAGAGGCTGCAGCTACTGCACAATCGCGGCAAGCCGGCCTGCGCGAACAGATTCGCACCTTGCTGGGCACGGATCGCATTGCCATTCTGCCTTCGGCCTCCAGCGCCGCGATTTCGCTCACCGCCGATCCGGCGACCGTGGACGCCATCCGCGCCAACACCTTTCGCATCACGTCGATTGCCGGCCTGGCCGGATTGCCCCAAGTCAACATCCCCTTTATCGGCGAGGACGGCCTGCCCGCCGGGGTCTCGCTGCTGGGGCCCGCAGGCAGCGATCTGGCGTTGATCCGCCTGGCCATCTCCGTGGGACAACAACTCTCCGCATTGGGTACACGCGATGCCTGAAGACCGCAGTCCATCCACCCGAGGCCGTCCCAGAATACGGCCGACGGCGCTGCCTGCGCCGAACACGGACGCTCTCGACGATACCGAAACACGCATCTATCAATCCGTGGTCAGTGGCGTCATGAGCCAGCGCCTGCGCCCGGGCACCAAGCTCCCCGAGGCCGCCCTATGTGAATTATTCGGCGTAGGCCGCAGCATCGTACAAAAGGCGTTGCAACGCCTGGCTCACGACCACGTCGTCGAATTGCGCCCCAATCGCGGCGCCATCGTCGCGATGCCCACGCGCGAAGAAATCGGCAAGCTCTTCGAGGCGCGCCGCGCGCTCGAGGCCGCCATCCTGCCTTTGGTCGCCCAATCCGCCACCCGAGCCGATTACGCTGCGCTGCGCCGCCAACTGCGCGACGAACACCGCGCCATGCATCACGCACCGCAGACCGAATGGGCGCGCCTGGCCAGCGCGTTTCATCTGAAACTCGGCGAGCTGTCGCGTAATCCGCTCTTGGCGCGCTATTTGATGGAGGTCATCTCACGCTGCGCCCTCGTCGTCGCGATCTTTCAACCGCCTGGTAATGCGACCTGCGAGCATGACGAACACGCGCGCGTGGTGGAATATCTGGAACAGGGCAAAATCGCCCAGGCGATCGCAGAGATGGATCATCATCTGCGGGACTTGGAATCCCATATCCACCTGGACGAGGACCAGACGGAATTAAGTCTGGCGGATATGTTGGGGTTAGGTTGAGTCAGTCAGCTTATGTAACATATGCCTTGCTACTTCCGCGCTTGCTCTTCGCTGATCGCCTTCAACACCGTCCAGCCGGATTCGATGTGCTTACGCATGGCCAGCATGGCGGCAGATGCGTCGCCGGCGGCAAAGGCCTGCAGGATCTCATCATGTTCGTGCACAGCCTCCTTGCCACGACCGGACACCGAATTGATCAGGTCAAAGGGATAGCGGGCCCACAAAATCTGCACAAAATGCAGCGTCTGCGGCATCTGTGCAATGTCATACAGACGGCGGTGAAAACGGTAATTCACGCCGCGCGCCGTGGCCCGGTCGCCGGCCTCGAACGTTTCTGCAAACTGTGCGGCCAAGGCTCGCAGCTCAGCGATATCGTCGGTGGTGATTCTTTCAATGGCGCCTCGAACCAATTGCGACTCGAGCACCAAGCGTAACTGCAGGATTTCCGCCGACGCAGCCGCATCGAACGGCACGACACGAGCGCCACGATAGGAATCGCCACTGATATAGCCCTCGGCCACCAGCAGTTTCAGCGCCTCGCGCACGGGCGTGATGCTCAACTTCAGTTGCTCGGCAATCTCAGCCTGTTTCAGGCGCGAGCCGCGCGGATAGACGCCGGAAATAATGCGCTCGCGCAGATAGTCTGCGACCTGTTCTTCTTTTGTTCGATATTCCATCTAGTAGCCCGAAGCGGCCGTGCGTGGCCGGAAAATCTGTCTCGAGTTTTGACACCCCGTATTTAATGCATTTTATACGTTTAGCCCAGACTCACACGGCACCGGGGGAAAACTCACTCGAACACCACCTCTTCGGAGGTCGTGATCCGGCAAAACCGTTGCAGGCCTTTTATTGCATTTTCATGCTCCTCTGCCGACGTCCCGCAGCAGCAGTCTTCCAGCACCACGATCTCGTAATCGCGATCATGCCCTTCCCGCACAGTGGCCTGCACCACGGCATTGGTCGAAATCCCCGAGCAATAGATCCGTTTGATCCCGCGCGCCCGCAGAATGGCTTCCAGATTCGTCGCATAGAACGGACTGACGCGATGCTTGACGATATCGAAGTCGCCGTCCTGCTTGCCTAGATCGGGATGAACCTCGGTTCCCCACTGCCCCAGCTTGAAGATCCCCGCCTTGCGCGCCCCCGAGAATATCGGGGAATTTGGCGGGCATTCGCGGTAGTCCGGAGAAAATCCCACACGGACAAAGCCGATATCCACCCCGGCAGCGCGCGCCTTGTCCAAAGCGCGGCGCGTGTTTTCCAGGATGCGGCGGCCGCGCACCTGCTCTCCATAGGCCGCCTTGCCGTTTGGCCCATCGGCGTGTACCAGATCGTTTTCCATATCCAGCACCAGGTAAATAGCCTCTTTCATCTACACCTCCTTGATTCGGTTAATGATCTATCCACGCGCGATATCACAAAATGATCTCGCGGGACTCCAGATCCGCGCGCTGCGCCCGGCTCAATCCCAACAGCTCGCCGAACACATAGTCCTCGTCCTGTCCCAATGCCGGCGTCAGCCGTCGTATACCCACCTCATCCGTGCGACTGAATCGCGCCGGCGCGCCCACCGCCAGGCGCGCGGGGATATCCGGCGCGCTCACCTCGGTCACCACGCCACGGGCACGCAAATGAGGATCCGCAGCAATGTCCTGCATATTCCAGGATACATGCGCACATACGCCACAATCTTGCAATTGCCTGGCGGTCTGCTCCGCATCGCGCGATGACAGCCATCGTGACAGCAATCCATCCAGTTCATCGCGGTGGCGCACCCGTAAAGCCCTTGTGGCATAGCGAGGATCGTCAGCCTCTGATCCCAACTGCGCCGCCAGCGCGTGCCACTGCGCATCGGTGCGCACTGCCACGGTCAACCAGCGATCAGTGTCTGCCGTCGCGTAGACCCCATGCGGCGCCATGCCGTCATCGCTATTACCCGGTCGTGCTGGGGCCTGCCCCTGAGACGCCATTACCAGCGCGTCGCCTATCATGGCCGAGGCCACCTCTCGCGCCGCCAGATCGACATGTTGGGCTTGGCCGGTGCGGCGCCGTTGATTCAAGGCGGCGACGACCGCCAGCGCCGCGTGTACACCCGCGGAGTGATCCATCACATGGCGCATTTCCATAGGCGGACCATCGCTATAGCCACTCATCCAACCCAGGCCGCCCCAGGCGCCAAACAGTGGCGCATATCCCGCGAAATGCGAGTCGGGGCCGCTCTGACCGCAGGACGACAACGACAGCAGAATCAGATCAGATTTGACCGTCAATAAATCGTCAAACCCCAATCCCAAACGCGCCATCACGCCCGGACGAAAGCTCTCCGCGGCAATATCCGATGCCGCCACCAACCGCTTGGCCAGGGCAACAGCTTCGGGTTGTTTCAGATTCAGCCGCACTGACAGCTTGTTCGCCGACACCTGATCGAACGTCGCCGCCGACATGCGTCCATAAACAGCGTGCGGCTTGCGAAAGGCATCTGGGCGCGTACGGCTTTCTACTTTGATGCACTCAGCGCCCAACTGAGACAACAGATGCGTACAGAACGGGCCTGCAGCATGAATGGTGAAGTCAGCAATACGCACGCCTGCCAGTGGAGCATTGGCGAGACTCATACCATCTCCTCCCGAGCCATTTCATTCAACGCCGGCACGCTGCCACCGCCCGGCAACGGCGAGCGCCTGAACTGAAAGGGCGCCACCAGGATATCGGCTTGTCTGCCGCTTTCCAGCACGGCAGGCGCAAACAGTCCGCGGGACCGCTCGTGTTCTCCCGTCATCACTTCATTGGGCGTTCGATATTTGGCAATAGGCACCCCCAATTCCTGAGCCCGCATGACGATGTCGTCGGCATGATGCATGGACATCCAGGCACGTATATGCGCATTGATGTCGCCGCCGCGCCGGCTGCGCTCCAATGGATCGCGCAGCGCCTCATCAGCGGCCCACTCTGGATTGCCCAACAACTGCACCAGCGACAGCCATTGCCTGTCTTCCAATGTCAGCAGTTCGACATAACCATCCAGTGTCTCAAACACGCCGCCATACCGAAAACTGCGCGTGGTGCGGTGCTCCAGCGAACCATCTCCCAATCGCTGCAAGGCAAACGCACCGACGGCCAGCACAGCGTCCTGCACCGACACATCGACATATTGCCCTCCCCGCTGCGGCACCGCCCACCATGCCGATAACGCGCAGAATGCCGCCATCGCGCCTCCCTGATAAGCACCGAAATGCCCATAGATTTTTAACGGCGGCCTATCGGGAAACAGCTCTTGCGACAAGCCATTGGGCAGCAAATAGCCCTCGCCGCCAGCGTGGATCAAGTTCAACTCCACGCCGTCCCAATCCGCCTTGGGCCCTGTTGCGCCAAAGGGCAGGACACTGACATGCACCAGCGACGGAAATCGCTCACTGAGCGATTGCGGCTCCAGGCCATGACGAGTGCGACCGCGTACTGGGATATCTTCAATGAGAATATCGGCTTGGCCCAACTCTCGCGACAATAGCGCTTGCCCCTCCTCTGTGGACAGATCGCAGACCAGACTGTGCTTGCCCACTGCCAGGTAGGCAAACAACGCACTCTCTTCCGTTCCCTCCAATCGCGGCTCAGCCTGACGTAGCGGCGACCCTGCTGGCGGCTCCAACATCACAACGTGCGCGCCCATGGCCGCCAACAACCTGGCGGCGTAGGCGGTGGCTACAGAAGATGAACACTCCACGACACGGCAACCGGTCAATGGCAGCGTGTCAGATCGAGGTGAAGAATATGGCTGCATAGATACTGTCTCACAGAGGTAGGAACGCACGTGCATCAACGAGTGACTGGCAGCTCCAGATCGACGCCAGAGCCATCGATAAAGGCCGGCAATCGCACGTCGCGCGAGGGCAATGCGACCGTGGCCAATCCCGGCGTCGTCAACTCACCGCGTTGATTCTCCGCAGCCAACTCGATATCCACCAGGCCAACCTGATCCTTCACATATTTGCGTATCACCTTGCCTTTGCAGAAGGTGGTGTCACCCATGATGTTGAACCGGCGCATTTCCGTACGGACGCGCTTTAACACCCCAGCGTCGCCCATCCAGTTCGTCACGAGCGAGCACATCCATGATGAACGCTGCGGGCCATAGTCATAGGTGCCAGGCACCCCGACTTCTTTGGCCACCGACTCGCGATGGTGGCCAATACCGGTGTATTCGACGCCGCCGCCCGCCTCCGGATTGCGGAAGAAATGCCCCGGATGCTTCACCGCCGCCTGCAACACCACGCCATGCGTATGGCCGCGGCCGCATCCCACCAGGAAGCCCATCGTGTCCATCAGCGACAAGGGACCACGCGCAATCGTCGGCAATTCTTCGCCGACCTCGACGTCCTCCCAATAGCGCACGTTAGCGCCACGGATCTGCTTGGGCTCGTTCAGCACCATTTCGTCGATGCGATCGCGCTCTTCGTCGGTGTACTCATGCTGGACGATTTCTTTGTACTTGCCCGTATCACGCGCCGCTTTGCGTTCGTGGCGCGTGCAAGTCCCCAACGCCCGCGCGATCAACTCGCCACGCTGGTTGTAATAGCTGGCCTCGACATACTGCAGCACCAGCCGGCCCGAGAATTTGCTTTCTTTTTCTTCCACGCCCACCACGCGCTCAATGGCGGTGATGCGGTCATTCGGACGCACGTGCCGGAATAGCTCCCAATCGTTGCCGGCATAAAAACCATGAACACCCGGCAATCCCCATCGAGTGCGGCCCAGCCAACCAAACGCCATGGGAAACATGGGGTGACCGAGCAGCGAACCGTAGCGCGTGCCGCTGGCATAGCCCACATCGCGATACAAGGGGTTCAAATCGCCTATGCCATTGCACCAATTGCGCAATGTATCGGGCGTCGCGTCCTGCAGATACGGGCCTTCGGGCCGCAAATGCAGGCCGATCATGGCGCGTGCCGCGGCAATGGCTTCGTCTGTGATGCGCCCTTCGGCCGGCGCGTTGCCTACATCGGACTGGGCAATATTCAAAACGGTACTCATAGGTCAGCTCCTTGGCTAAATCAATAAAATGCAGAATGCATTCTTTGAATGATCACAACTCCGCCTCAACGGCAAAGTCACTCCTGATTTGGGAAACTATTCGATGCGGATACCCGCGGCGTTGATGATCCCGCCCCACTTGGTACGTTCATCCTGCACGAACGAATCCAGTTGAGCAGGCCCCATCACCAGCGGCTCTACCCCTATGTCCATCATGCGGCTGCGCGTCGCAGGTTGTTGTTGCACGCGCTGTATCAGCTCGCCCACGCGTGCAACAATGGCCGCAGGCGTTCCGCGCGGTGCAAACAGAGCGTCCCATGCCACCACGTCGAAACCCGTCACGCCCTGCTCTGCTATGGATTTCACGCCTGGCAACATGTCGCTGGCGTGCAACGATGAAATCCCCAACGCGCGCAGCTTTCCGCTCAACACATGGGGCCGTGCCGCCGTCACCGTATCGATCACCAGAGGAATCTGGCCGCCCATCGTGTCAGCCAACGCCTGACCGGAAGCCTTGTATTTCACGGCAAACAACGGTGCCTGCGCTGATTTTTCAAACTCGGCGAACACGACCTGTGCGGTCGTGCTGGGCAATCCCACATTGAGCGTGCGGGGCTTGGCACGGGCACGCTCAATGAGCGTAGCGATACCATTAGCAGGCAAGTCTGCCGCGGACGTGCACAACACCATAGGCAGCAGGCCGATCATTGCCACGCCCATAAAATCCGCGGCAGGATCAAAGCCCAGGTTGCTATAGAGAAACTCATTGGCCGCATTGGTGGCGTTCGTTCCCAACAGGAACGTGTAGCCATCCGCATTCGATCGCGCTGCGTTGGCCGTGCCTATATTTCCGCCCGCGCCAGCACGATTCTCGATGATGATGGGTTGCGTCAGTGTCTTGCCCAGCTCTTGCGCGATCAGCCGTGCCAACAGGTCAGCGCCTTGGCCCGCGGCATAGGGGACCACGATGCGTATCGGCTTATCCGGCCACGATGCTGCGGACACCGGCAATGCGCGTGCAGGCAGTCCCAGCCCCGCCAAGCCTGCCGACATTCCCCATGCCGCGCCCGTACGCAAAAATCTCCGTCTGCTCGAGCGCAATTCACCTGTTGTCTTCATGCTGTCTCCATGCCCTATACACACGATTTATATTTATGCCACCCGCATCTACAAAACCAAGCCCGCACGTGGCCATGGCACCGCCAATAGCTGTCCATAGCCCGACAGCGTGATATAGGCCGTGCGCAGATCGGCGCCGCCAAAGCAGATGTTGGTGCAATACCCCTCGGGCGCCTCGTGAAATTCAAGCCACTGGCCAGAAGGGCTGAAGACACTGATGCCGCCGCGTACCAAGGTGGCTACGCAAATATTGCCGCCCTGCTCCACCGCCAACGAATCAAACCGCTGATATCCCGGCAGGCCGTGCACCAAACGCCCCCCGCACGGTGACGGCCAGGGCTCCTGGGTCAATACGCCGGGCGCTTCGATCGCGTAGGACCATAAGCGGCTGGTCTCCGTCTCCGAGACATATAGCGTATGACCATCGGGCGACAAGCCAATACCATTTGGCGTCAATACCGGATGCGCCGCCCGGCGAATAGCGCTGCCATCAGCGCGCGCGTAATACACTGCGCCACGCAGGATACGGTCTTCAAACGTCTTGCCGAAGTCGGTGAACCAGAATCCGCCGTGTGCATCGAACACGATATCGTTCGGCCCATGCAGGGACACCCCATCACAATGCGTATACAACGTCGTCACTGCCCCTGTCTCAACATCGACACGTTGAATACTGCCGCCGGCGTAGTCCGTCGCAGGGCCGATCGGCCGCGTAAATCCATCCTCCGTACGCCAGCTGAAGCCGCCGTTGTTGCAGACATAGCACTGCCCATCAGGCCCCAACGCCGCGCCATTGGGGCCACCACCCAACGTGGCCACGACACTCACCCGTCTATCGGGCGACACACGCAGCAGGCGTCCCCCGGCGATCTCCACGACCAACACGCTTCCATCCGGCAACGCCACCGGCCCCTCGGGAAACTGCAATCCAGATGCGATGACCTCGCCTTGGAGTTTTAGAGACTGCATACCGTGTCCTTGTTCATGATCATGATGGCGCATTGGGTGGAACGTAACCGCTCGATGACTCACGCGGCCTTGGCGCTCCCGGAAGACGATCCGGCTGATGCAGACGACGACTGATTGCGAGAACCGAGATAAGCATCAATCGCGCGTTGCCGTCCCTCGCGGCTGCGCATCTCGGCCTCGTCCAGCTCACCCACAATATGGCCATGACGCAGCACCCAGGCATGAGAGGCCAGCTTGGCAGCCGCATGAAAACTCTGCTCGACCAACAACGCACAAAGGCGCTGTTCCTGTTGAATCCTCGCCAGGCGCTCATACACGCGTGCCACCAGCAACGGCGCCAAACCCAACGACGGCTCGTCCAGCAACAACAACTGCGGTCCTGACATCAAGCCCCGCCCGATGGCCAACATCTGCTGTTCACCGCCGCTCAACAATCCTGCCGCCGCCCGTCGCCGATTGGCGATCTCGGGAAAGAAATCCATGACCATCTGTTCGCGTTGTGCACGCGTGCGCGCGTCGACGAAATATGACCCCAGCCTCAGGTTCTCCTGAACGGTCAGGTCGGACACGATGGCGCGGCCCTCCGGCACATACACAATGCCCAGACGAAATCGCTGTGCGGCGCCCAGGCGCGTAATATCCCGCCCCCGGAACAGGATCGTGCCCTGGGCCGGCTCCAGACCGGCGATCGCCCGCAGCGTGCTGGACTTCCCTGCCCCGTTTGCACCCAACAAGGCGGCAACCTTCGAGTCCGTCATCGCAAAACCGATCCCGTGCAATACGGGCCCCGCGCCATAACGCACCGTCAATCCCTCGACCCGCAGCAAATCCGCCGTGACGTCAATCATCCTCGTCTCCCAGGTATACCCGCACCACGTCGCGGTTACCACGGATCTGCTCTGGACTGCCCGATGCCAGCACGCGCCCCACGTTCAGCACATGGATGGTGTCGCATACTTCCATGATCAAATCCATATCGTGCTCGACCACCACCAGCACCAGACCTGGAGCCCGCAGCTTTTTCAAGGCAGACGCCAAGTCCGCCGTTTCCACGGAGTTCAATCCCGCAGCGGGCTCGTCCAGTAACAACACACGGGGATGAGCGGCAATAGCACGTGCAATTTCGGCCAGCCGCAGCACGCCCGGCGGCAGTTCGGCAGGCATCACGTCAGCCACATGCGCTACCCCCAGGCGATCCAGTGCCGCCAAGGCGCGCTCGCGATGCAGGGCATTTTCCTTTTTCCCTTTGGGCAGCGGCAGAAACGCGTCCAGCCACCCCGCGCTCGCCTCACGGTCCAGGCCGATCATCACGTTCTCGACCACACTCAACTCCGGGCACAAGGCAACGTGCTGAAAACTGCGCGAGAATCCCAACGCCGCACGTTCAGTGGGCCCCATTTTCTCGAGGTGTTCCTCGCCCAGCAGAATGCTGCCTTGCTGCGGGCAATACAAGCCCGTCAGGCAATTAAAAAAACTCGTCTTGCCGGCACCGTTCGGCCCGATTAGGCCGGTGATTTCCCCCGGCAACAATCGCATACCGACATGCTGCAGAACCTGTATGCCGCCGAACGACAACGACAAGTCCTCGACCACCAACGGTGCCTGCTCCAATACATCGGCCGTCATGCCTGCCCCCCTTGGAGCCTCGCCCGCACCGATGCCGGCAACGCGTTGAATCCCAGCACGACAGTCAATAATGCCGCCCCGTACAGAATAGGCACCCAGTCACCGGCGCCGGCCAACAGCAAGGGCATCAAGGTCAAAAACGCGCCGCCTATCACACCGCCTGCGATGGACAGCGAATACAGACTCACTACCGATCCCACCAGCAGAAAAATCGAGGTCCACAACGTAAAGCTGTTCGGCGATACCGTGGACGAGCTGAACGACAGCATCGCCCCGCCGATCGCGGCGATACCGCCACTGAGCGCCATGCAGCTCAGGCGCGCCCAGCTTCGGCGCACGCCGAACGACTCGGCGGCATGAGCCGAAGTACGAATCAGCAACAATGCCTTGGCCTGGCGCGAGCGCCGAAACTGACGCAGCAACATGACAACCGCCACCAACCCCGCCAACGGCAAGTAATACCGCTGCATTTCCTTGGACATGCCGGGTAATGCATCGAGCTTGACGTACAGGCCTTCGTAGCCGCCCGTCACCGACGAAAAATGCAACAGGACTTCAGGCAAGGCCAGCGCTAGCGCCATTGTGGCCACAGCCAAATAAATTCCCGACAAGTGACGCGATGGAAAGGCAAAGATCATACCCAGTACCGCCCCTGCCAACGCCGCCACCGGCAAGCTCATCAACAGCGATACGCCGGCGTACTTCTCCATCAACGCAACGGCGTAGGCTCCAGCCGCCACAAACACGCCATGGCCGATCGAGACCTCGCCACCGTAGCGCACCAGAAACCCTACCGAAATAACTGCAATGGCATTTGCGAAGCACAATCCCACGGTATAGGTCCAATATCCGCCCACCACGATAGGCAGCAGCAGCAACACAACTGCCCCGGCAATGCCCGCACTCGTGCTCCACCGCTGAAATACCGTGACATGCGTTTGAGGGCCGGGCTTGCTGGCCGAGTCGTTCACCGACATCATCACACTAGACACGAACACCTCCACGCACAGCAAGAATGCCCTTGGGGAATATGTTCAGCACAATCAGAATCGTCAGCAACAAATACGTATTGGTGAACTCGGCCGCCACATAGAACGACAGCAGATTCATGATCACACCGATAAAGATGCCACCCAGCACGGCGCCCGGCAAACTGTTGAACCCGCCAACCACCGCCGCCGCAAAGGCCTGCAACATGAACGAGGCCACGCTGGTCGATGACAAAAACGTCGTAGGCACGATCAGCAGCGACGCCACCAGCCCCAATAGCCCCGCCACAATCCAGGAAAACAGATGTACGCGCCGCAGACTCAATCCGCACACGCGGCTGGCGAATGGGTTGGCCGATACCGCACGAAAAGCAATGCCGATACGCGTGCGTTCGATCAGTACGTATAGCAGCCCAATCGCCAACGCAGTCGTCGCCAGCACGGCCATGTCGTAGGAGGTCACCAGGATGGGCCCAAGTTCTGCCCGCCAATCGGGCAAAGGCAGATCCAGCGAGACGACGTTAGAACCAAACAGTAATTGTGTCGCCCCTTGAGCGATCAATCCAACGCCGAGCGTCGCGATCGTGCTGGTCAAATCCGATTTGAACACCAAAGGCGCAATCAAAAAATAACTGATCGCCATGACCGCAATCATGATGACGAACGTCAGCACTACGGCGGCTCCCCATGCCATATTGGAAAAAATCCCAGCGGTGAAGCCGAACACCAGGAATGCCGCCAGACCGGCCAGATTGCCGTGCGCAAAATTCACGACATTCGAGCTTTTATAGATCAGCACGATGCCTATCGCGCCCATCGCATACAGACATCCGCTGATCATTCCCGCCCAGACCAGGCCGATGACGTCATCCATGACGGCCGCTCCCCGATGCAGACGGCACTGCGTCCTTATCCTGGCGATGAGTTTGCGCCTTGTCTCGCGCCATGCCCGTTCGCACAGCACTGCCATCGATATCGACGCCTTGATCGATGATTTCAATAACGGCAGGAAAGTATCTCCCGCTGTAGCCTGCGCTCGCCGTCGCAGCGTAATAGCGCTGAGCCAATTCCACCACCCGGGCTGTCACTGCCATTTGCCCTGCCAGTTCCGCCACATACGACAGATCCTTCAAGACATACTCGGGGGGAAAGGATTTTTCGGGAAAATGTCGTGGCAGCATGGCGCGGCGTCCATGATTACGCAACACAAAACTGTCGCCGGACCCCTTGGATACCGCATCCAGCAGCACCTCCGGCTGTACGCCCGCACGCTCGCCCAGCACCATCATTTCCGCTAACGCCATCGTGTTCTCGAACACCAACGCGTTGTTAATCAGCTTCACGACCTGGCCGCATCCCACATCGCCGCAGCGTGTGACATCCGATCCCATGTAATGCAGCCACGGTTCGATGCGCGCATACAGATCTGCGTGGGCGCCTACCATGATGCTGAGTTCGCCGCGCTGGGCAGCCTCGCGGGTACGTGCGACAGGCGCATCGGCAAAAGCCACACCCAGCTCCTTTAACCGCGCGGCCACGGCACGGGCCGAGGCGACCGTTGTCGTACTGAGATCGACTATCGCGTCAGGCTGACGCGGGCCTCGCACCAACCCCTGCTCTCCGAGGCACACGCGCTCCACCTGCGGTCCGCCCGGCAAAGACAAGAACACCACATCAGCCCGCGCCGCGACCTCGGACACACTCGCTGCGCGGCGCGCGCGGGTTCCCTCCAACGCCGCAAATGCCTCTGCATTCATATCGAAAGCAATCACCTCGCCGGCGTGTTTGCTCGCGACGTTTCTACACATCGGGCCGCCCATCACGCCTAGCCCGATAAATCCCAAGGTTGCTTGCGCGTTTGCCATGATGCGTCTCCGGCGTTCAGGCCATCCACATACCGCCGCTGATATCCAGCGACGTACCAGTGATCCAGTTCGAAGCCGGTGAACACAGGAACAGCGCGGCCTGGGCAATATCGTCCGGATTGCCATAACGGCCCAACGGCACCGTCGCATTCGCCGCCGGAGCGCCTTCTTTGGTGATGCTCGCCCACATCGCCGTCTCGACGGGTCCCGGCGCCAAGGTATTGGCGTACACGCCGTGGGGTGCGCCGGCTTTGGCGATCCATCGCATCATGCCGTGCACCGCCGACTTCGAGGCGACATAGGCCGGACCGGAGGCCACGCCGCCATTCTTTGCGGCAATGGAGCCCGCCGCCAAAATTTTTCCAAACCCCTGGTCGCACATCAACGGAAACAGCTTGCGCGCGGGATTCACTACCCCGCGAACATTGACCGACATCAATGCGTCCCACTCATCATCCGTACTGTCGGCCAATGTAGTCCGGGCAATAATGCCTGCGCACAGCACGAGAATATCGATCTTGCCGTAGTCCTTGAGCACGCCATCGATCACGCTGTCCGTTTGCGCCCGCGAGGTCACATCGTATTGGCGATAGTCAATCTCGGGGCCGATATCTGCGCGCTCTGCCCGGTCCGTGGCGATCACCCTTGCCCCCGCCTGCTTGAACGCATTCGCAATGGCGCGCCCCATTGAACCTGCACCGCCGGTGATGAAAGCGACTTGTCCTTGCAGGTCTGCAGGACCGCTTAAATGTTGTGCCATTGTCTTTTGTCTCCTGAATGTATTGTTCAACACCGATCCAGATGTAGCGCCGGGCGAATGCGCTGTGCCCGTGCACACGACTGGCCCAATCAGCGATAAGTGGCCTTGGCAGACATGGCCAACTCGCCGTCTGGACCGCGGGCCCATACGTCGACACTGCCGTCATCCGCCTCGCGGCCCTCCAATTGAAATGGATGGGCGACAAACAACGGACTCACACCGCGAAAATCAAAGCTCGACAATTGGCGTCCGTCGCCGTATTCCAGGGCGAATTGCTGCAATAACGTCGCTGTCAGCGGCCCATGCACGACGAGGTCCGGATAACCCTCTTCCTGGCGCGCATAGGCCTGATCGTAATGAATACGATGACCATTGAAAGTCAATGCCGAATAGCGAAACAGCAATGTGGTGTCGGGCCACACCTCACGCCCCCATTGCGCGATTTCCTCGTGACGGGCAGGCTTGACCGGCGTCGCTGATGCGCTCGTTGCCGTCGTCACAGGCGTCGCCTCGCGATACACGATGTCCTGTTCCTCCACGATGCAATCCCGCTGTTGGCACGTAGTCGTATGCTGCACCGTCACGAACCAAAGCGATCCGCGTTTGCCGACTTTGTTCTCGACCTTCAGAATACGGCTCTGCCGGGTCGCCTGCTCGCCGATAGGCAAGTCATTCAGATACCGAATACGGCTGCCAGCCCACATACGGCGCGGCAATTCAATGGGCGGTAAAAAACCGCCCCGCTGCGGGTGGCCATCCGTTCCCAATCCGCTGCGCCGGGCTGCCCCATTGAAAAACAGCCACTGCCAGCCAGGCGGCAAAGCCTCCCCCTGGGCAGGCGTCTTTTCCCAATCCAAGGTCGCGGCCATTGCCGCTACCGTATTCACATTCACATACTCTGTACGCGACTCTTCGCGGCCCACCCATGCTGCATACAGCTCGCTCACACTCATTCCCCTACGATAGTTTTGCGTCAAAAACGGCTGCAGGATAGGGCTCGAATCCACGCACCAGCTTGAACCCGCCACCGCTTTGCGCCTGGATGATGCCTTCTTGCCGCGCGCCCCGGTGGTCTCCTGCCTTGAAGGTCACTTCACGCGCGCCGCCCACGGCGCGGTTCGTCATCGTTTCCATCACGTCGACCAGGCTCGCGCGCGTCAACGGTTTGCCGCTGGCCAACAGCATGCGGAACCCTTCGACAAACAGCGAGGCGTTACTCCAGCCATTCAGGCCAAACACGCCAATGGGATCGTTGGGATAGCGCTTGGCGACTGTGTCGCGATAGGCTTTGATGGCTGCATCATCCGCGTCGACCGGCATCAACCATGACGAAAAATACGTTCCGTCCAGTAGCTTGCCGGCCAATTTGTACGTGGTCGGATCCGCCGTAAAAAATGGCGCCATCCATTTGGCTTTCAGTCCCAGACGGTCTGCTGTCTTTAACGCTGCGGCTAAATTCGCATTCGATCCGAACAAAATCACGACTTCCGCCTTGGCATTCGCGATACGGCGGACATGCGGCGTGAAATCTGTACTGCGAACCTCAAATGGAATCGACTCCGCGGATTGCAGTTGCCGAGCCTGCATCAAGAGATCAAAACCCCGTTTTGCGGATCGTCCGAGCTCGTCGTTTTCCCATAGCAGTGCTACACGGCTGGCGTTGAGTCCATTGATGGCATAGTCCAGATTGGATGCCGCAGACCATCCGTAATCCGGCAACAAGGGGAAGACCAGGCGTTCGGAAAACAAGGCCGTCGCCCCGCCGATCGGCCCGATCATCGGCAAGCCGACCTCTTTGGCATACGGAATCACTGCGACCGATTGCGCCGTGCCCACCGGCGCCGCCAATGCAAAGATCTTGTCCTCCTCTACCAGGCGCCGCGTTACTGCGACGCTGCGTGCGGGTTCATAGCCATCGTCATACGTGACGAACTTGATCTTCCAGCCGTCCAAGGCATTCGTATCGTTGACATGCTTAAAGCAAGCGTCGGCCGCTCGCGTCAGGATCGCATAGAACGGCACCGGCCCAGTCACCGGCGTGAACGCGCCCACCGTCACCGTCTTGGATGCGGCATCGATACCAACCGCGCCCTGTTGTGCTCGCGCCCAGCCCGGCAAAGCGATGGTAGCCGCTGCCGCACAACCAGAAAGAAAAGTCCTTCTGCGCATGTCTCGTCTCCGTTTTTTGCATCGATCGTGATCTGTCGCACGACTTAGAATGCATTCTATATTTTAATTTGAGCCGAAGAATACGTACTTTCCCTAGTGAATTTAGATAAAACTCAGGCTTTTTAAAAATATAGAATGCATTCTTTATCAAAACATGCAGGAGACACTCGATGACTACCCCTACCCTTACCGGTTACCGCATCATTGAATTAGGCACCATGCTGGCGGCGCCATTTGCCGCGCACATCCTTTCGCAACTGGGTGCGGACGTCATCAAGGTCGAACCGCCTAGAGGGGACCCCACTCGCAGTCTGGTGCGCGGTGGTCCCAGCGGCACCTTCATCGCTTATAGCCATGGCAAAAAAAGCGTATGCATCGATCTTGCCAGTCCTGCAGGCTACGACGCGTTTTGCAAACTGCTGCAGACCGCCGATGTGCTGGTGCATAACCTGGCGCCGAACGCCGCGCGCAAGCTGCGGCTCTCACGCGACGATTGCGCCGCGATCAATCCCAAACTGATCTATTGCCATATTCGTGGCTATGCTGCGGGCCCGCAGGAAAACGACCTAGCATCGAACCCGGTCGCCGAAGCCTCCACTGGCGTCATGGAGGGCAACCGGATCAACGGCCGTCCTAGCCGGCTCGGGCCGTCGTACCACGATCAGTTTGCCGGCGCCTATGCGGTCATCGGCATTTTGTCGTCATTGATTCAACAACAGCAGCAAGACCAAGGCGATCACGTCGAAGTCGGCCTGTACGAAACCGGCCTGCACGTGGCCTCGCGCGATCTGGTGGGCGTACAACTCAAGACGCAATTACTCGGGCGGCCAGAGCGCGAGCCGCACGGCGAGTTCAGCATGCCAGGCTATGGCGCCTATCTGACTGCAGATGAGCGCTGGCTGTACTTGCTGATGCTCACCGATGGACATTGGCTGAAATTCTGCCAGGCGATGGAACTGCCGCAGGCGGACGACGCCAGCCTTTACCACCTACGCGACAGGAAAAAAGCGCGCGAACAGGTCGAGAGAATCGTTAGAGATGCCATCGCGGCTTGCCCCTTCGACGAGGTCGTTGCCCGGTTAAAAGCCAACGGCGTCGGCTGCACCGAAGTATTGCCGCTGGAGCGCGTTTTAGAAGCCCCTCAGGCGCATCAACCGGGCAAACTGCGGCACGTCCAGTATCGCGGGCTGGCGTTCGACGTTCCGGAATTTCCGCGTCTGCAGGTTGCTGGAGCAGACGCCTCCCCATTGCCGCCCGCTGAGCTGGGCGAGCACACCCTGGAAGTGCTGCGCAAGGCCGGGTTATCGCCCGAGCAATGCGAAGCGCTACTGGCCAGCGGCGCCATTGCCGCAGTTCACGCTGGCGACTTTGCATGGGCGCCAGTACGTAAAGACGCTTGAACGGGCAGGTCACGCCGTTCTGACGACAACGGAGACAACAATGCGTAGACTCACCTTTGTAAGAGGGGCAAAACGGCCCCTGGCAACCCAAGTCGTTTCACCTATCCTGAGCCGCATCGCCGCCTGCGCGGCATCGGTGTCCCTATTGGCTACAGCCGCTCCATCAACAACACACGCTGCTGACTTTCCCGACAAACCCATTCGATTGGTCGTGGGATTCCCGCCAGGAGGAGGCGCGGATTTTGTCGCCAGGCAAGTCGCACAACAGCTCGGGGAAACCCTGCGCACCAGTGTGGTCGTCGACAACAAGCCCGGCGCAAACGGCACCATCGCCGCATCCGAAGTCGCGCGCAGCGCCGCCGACGGATACACCCTGCTGCTCGGCGTAACCGCGTCGCAGGCCATCAGCCCGGCATTGACGCCGTCGCTGCCCTATGACGCGGTCAAGGATTTCACGCCCATCACGCAGATCGGCTATACCCCGCTGGTGCTCATCGTGAATCCGAAATTACCGGTCAAATCCCTTGCGGATTTCCTGCAATATGCCAAGGACAGCAAAAAGCCCGTCGTCTACGGCTCGGCAGGTATCGGCAATATTACCCACCTGGCAGCAGAAATGTTCCTGCAATCAGCAGGGGCGAAAAACTTTCAACACGTTCCCTACAAGGGCAGCGCCCAGGTCATCACCGACCTGATAGGCGGCAGAGTGGATGCTTATTTCGATACCCTCCCATCGTCATTGCCCTATATCCAAAGCGGACAAGTGCGCGCCCTGGCAGTCACCAGCAGCGAACGGGCGAGCAATGCGCCGGACATTCCTACGGTGCAAGAAGCAGGCGTGCCCGGATTCCACACCACAACCTGGTTCGGCGTGTTTGGTCCGGCAAAACTCAGCCCGAAAATCACGGAGGCTCTGTACGCCGCCACTCGCGACAGCATGGGAAGCAAGGCTGCCAAAGACCGCATGATCACGCGTGGCGTACAGCCGGTACTGGATTCACCAGATCAATTCGCGAACGAATTGCAGGCGGATCTGAAACGTTGGCGAGATGTCGCCCAAAAGGCCAACATCTCGCTCTGACGGAATCACCGCGGACGCTTGTCAATCACCCGCCGCGCCTTACCCGTCAACGTACGCTCGACAAAGCCGCACTCCGCAACACGGACTCTGGCAGTCACACCGATATACGACTTGACGGCATGCTGCAATTGTTTGCCTAGCGCCTCGCGCTCTGCCTCTGGCAAATTCGCAAACTCGTCGCGCACCTCGGTCAGGATTTCCAACTCGTCCAGATGTCCGTTGCGCGTCAACACCAGTTGATAATGCGGCGCGAGCTGTGCGATTTTCAGGACCTGTTCTTCAACCTGAGTGGGGAACAGGTTCACCCCGCGCACAATCAACATATCGTCGCTACGACCCGTGATCTTGCCGATACGGCGCATACTGCGCGACGTGGGCGGCAGCAGACGCGTCAAATCGCGAGTTCGGTAGCGAATGATGGGCATCGCCTCTTTCGTCAACGAGGTGAATACCAGCTCGCCCGACTCGCCGTCAGCCACGGGCGCGCCGGTTTCCGGATTGATGATCTCGGCGTAGAAGTGATCCTCCCATACTACCGGGCCGTCCTTGGTTTCCACACATTCGCTGGCCACGCCCGGCCCCATTACTTCGGACAATCCATAGATATCGACCGCATCGATCGCCGCCTCGGTTTCGATATCCTGGCGCATCTGCCCCGTCCAGGGCTCGGCGCCAAAGATGCCGATACGCAGCGAGCTCTGACGCGGGTCAATCCCCTGACGGCGTTGTTCTTCGAGGATATTGCAGAAATACGAAGGGGTGACCATGATGATGTCCGGTCGGAAATCATTGATCAGCTGCACTTGCTTTTCAGTCTGGCCGCCCGACATGGGGATCACCGTGCAACCCAATCGCTCGGCCCCGTAATGCGCGCCCAGCCCGCCAGTGAACAGCCCATAGCCATAGGCCACATGCACAATATCGCCCGCCTTGCCACCGGCCGCACGAATCGAACGCGCCACCAGATTCGCCCAGTTATCCAGGTCTTGCGCGGTATAACCCACCACTGTGGGCTTGCCCGTCGTGCCGCTGGACGCGTGCACGCGCGACACCCTTTCACGCGGCACGGCGAACATGCCAAAAGGATAGTTGTCGCGCAGATCTTTCTTGGTCGTAAAAGGAAACTTGGCGATATCCGACAGATGCTTCATATCATCTGGGTGCACACCTGCCGCATCGAACGCCTGTTTATAGTGCGGCACGTTCTGATAAGCATGGGTCACCGTCCACTGCAGGCGCTGCAGCTGTAAAGCCTCGATTTCGTCGCGGCTCGCATGTTCGATGAGATCCAGTCCCGGCTTGCTCACGGTGTTGGACATGGTGCTGTCTCCTGAAATACTGTACGGCTTCTCGCCGCTTTATCAACGTAATCAACAAGTATGGCGAGGCCGCAATACCCGGGTATGAATGGCCATCAACGCTCTGGCGGTGCACCCACGATCTGGCCTTTGATGCGATAGGAACGCCCGCGAAACAACGCCAACTGCTTGCCATCCTGATTGGTGATGGTGACGTCATAAACGCCGGTGCGCCCCGCCAGCGAACGCTCTTGCGCCACGGCCGTCAACACGTCTCCGGCAAATCCAGGCGCCAGAAAATCAATCGTGCACCCCGAGGCCACCGTACTGACATTGCGCGAATTGCACGAAAAAGCAAAGGCGCTATCCGCCAAGGAAAACAAAAAGCCCCCATGGCACGTCTGATAGCCATTGAGCATGTCTGGGCGTACGGGCATCGTCAGGCGCGCGTAGCCGGGCGCAATCTCGACGACCTGCATGCCCAGGCCCTGGGTCGCTGCGTCGGCCGCGTACATCGTGTCTCCAACGGCCTGCGCGAGAGCCTGGGGATCGGTAGGGACATCAAGATCCTGCTTCGGTGCCGAGGGGGTTGTCAGTCCAGTGTGCATGTCGGTAGGCGTATCTCTAGGTTGCTGTGAAACAGGGCCCCGGTCTCACGGGGCTTGCGGCGATCACTGCCCTTTGAATTGCGGCTCGCGCTTGGCCATGAATGCCGCTACGCCTTCGGCATAGTCGGCGCTGCGTCCCAATTCACGCATCAGGTCGCGCTCCAGGTTCAACTGCGTCGAGAGGTCATTTTGCAAGCTCACCTGCAAGGCTTGTTTCGTGCTGGCCAATCCGCGTGTCGGCGCTGACGCAAAATGCGTGGCCAGCTTGTCCAGTGTCACCTCGAATTCCGTATCGGGCACGCATTGCCAGATCAGGCCCCAGTCCTGGGCCTGGCGAGCGGTGAGCTTGTCGCCCAACATCGCCAATCCCATCGCGCGCGCACGTCCCACCAGACGAGGCAGCACATATGTGCCACCGGTATCCGGGATCAAGCCGAGACGGCAGAACGACTGGATGAAACTGGCGGATTCCTTGGCGATCACGATGTCGCCTGCAAAGGCCAGATTGGCCCCTGCTCCTGCTGCGACCCCATTCACACCGACCACCACAGGCATAGGCAGCGCGTTCAGGCGACGCACCAACGGTGCATAGAACTTCTCTACCGTCTCGCCCAGATCGGGAGGTATGCCGTCTGCGGCCATCTGACGCTCGCTCAGGTCCTGACCTGCGCAAAACCCGCGCCCGGCGCCCGTCAGGACCAGCACACGTGCCCCCTCGTTCTCGACTCGGGTCAATGCATCGGCCACCTCGCCATGCATGGTGGCGGTAAAGCTATTGAGCTTTTCGGGACGATTCAGCGTCAGACGTGCGATGCCGCCAGACAGATCGAACAGGATGCTTTGATAAGTCATGGAATTCGCTCCTGTCAGACGTGACGGCGCGTCTGCACGACGCGAAAGCGGTTGGACACAAAGGCCGAATCCGACAACGCGGCATTGGCCGCCGGGTTGGCGCCCGTGCCATGAAAATCGCTGAACGCGGCAGTCTGGTTCACGAACACGCCGCCCGTCAGATTCAACGACAGCGCCACGCCCGACACCTCTGCCGCATCCTGGATCCGGGCCGCGACATCGTCATCCGTCGTGTAGGCGCCAAAGGACAGCGCGCCGTGCTGGATCACACTATTGCGCGCCAGTTCAATACTGTGCGCCGTCGAGTCCGTCGCTACGACGAAAGCAATCGGCCCGAACCATTCTTTGCTGATGTCGGGATTGCTGGCGTCGGTACGCAGCACCAGCGGCGTATGCACCCTCGCGTTTTCAAATTGAGGATGCGCCAGCGACTGGCTGTCCACCACGACTGGCAGGCCCAATGCGCGAGCCTGTTCGATGCGTTGGACGATGCCTTCGTTTTGAATCGCCCCCGTCAGTTCCACTGCCTTGGCGGGATCGGCGCAAAGTTTGCCCACGGCCGTTCCCAATGCCGCGGCGACGTCGTCGAAACTGACGTGCCCCTCTGCCGTTTTAATACCATCGCGAGGCACGTAGATATTTTGCGGCGCCGTGCACATCTGCCCGGAATACAAGGCCAGCGAAAAGGCCAGGTTGCGCACCACGCCTTTCAGGTCCTCGGCCGAGTCGATGATGATCTGGTTGACACCTGCTTTCTCGGTGTACACCTGGGCCTGGCGGGCGTTTTGCTCCAGCCAATTGCCGTTGGCGCTGCTGCCGGTAAAGTCGATGATCTTGACGGAGGGATCCTGAGCCAACTGCTGTGCGGTATCGTCGCCCGCAGCATGCGCGGCCAACTGCACAACGTTGGGATCAAAGCCCGCTTCGGCCAGGACTTCGCGCGCCACCTGCACCGTGATCGCCAGCGGCAGAATGGCGCTGGGATGCGGTTTGACGATCACGACGTTGCCTGTTGCCAAACTGGCAAACAAGCCCGGATAGCCGTTCCAGGTCGGAAAGGTCGAGCAGCCAATCACCAGCGCCGTACCACGAGGCACTACCGTGAAACGCTTTTCCATCTTGATGGGATCATTCTTGCCCTGCGGTTTTTCCCACAACGCCACATCGGGAATACGCGCCATTTCCTGCCAGGCATAGGTCACTGCCTCGAGGCCACGGTCCTGCGCATGCGGGCCGCCTGCCTGAAAAGCCATCATAAAACCCTGGCCTGTGGTGTGCTGAACCGCGTGCGCGATCTCGAAACTGCGCCGATTCACGCGTGCCAGGATTTCCAGCGATACCCCAACCCAGGTGCGCGGTCCGGCACGGCGCCAGGATTCGAACGCTTGAGCGGCGGACTGTACCAGCACGGCCGGCGGCACACGCGGATACGTAATATCCAGGGCGAAACCATAAGGCGATTGCTCGGCACCCACCGTACCGTCGGCACCGCTGAGTTCCAACGGAAAAGGCTTGCCGCGCAAAGCTTCGAAAGCGGCGCGTCCGTCCTCATTGGCAGTCTCGCCATAGTTGCGTGGGCTGGGTGACTCGGCGAATGGACTCCAATAACCACGATCGGCGGCGGCGGCCAAGGCACGCTCTAGCACAGGCTGATGGCGTTCGAAAAATTCTGATGACACGTGCAGTCTCCGGATAAATAGTTTGTTCAGGTTTCTTGATCAAAATCCAACACGAGGCGATCGCTGACAGGAAAGCTCTGGCAGCTCAGCACAAAGCCGCGCGCGACCTCATAGTCCTCTAGCGCGAAATTCGCGTCCATATCGACCTCGCCTTCGATGACCTTGCAGCGGCACGTCGAACATACTCCGCCTTTGCAGGAGTACGGCAATTCGATGCCTTGCTCCAGCGCCGAGTCCAGGACGCTGTCTTTATTTTTCTGGATGACAAAACTGCGGCTGTGGCCGTCTTGCACGACCGTCACCTCGCACTGCCCTTTTCCAGGGGCGGCGGGCGTATCACGGCCCGTACGCAAGGCTCGTGGTCCGCGGGGCGCGCCGAACAACTCGAACTTGATCTGCGATTTCGGCACGCCGCGATCCTGCAGATGCTGCACCACACTCTCGATCATGGTCTGCGGACCACAGACAAAAGCATAATCAATATCGGCGGCAGGCATCCATGCGGACAAGAGCTGATCGACTTTGTCGCCATCGAGCCGGCCATTGAATAGCTCGATGTCCTGGCTCTCGCGGCTCATGATGTAGACCAGGGAAAACCTGTCCATGTACAGGTTTTTCAGGTCCTCGATTTCCTCGCGGAACAACACCGACGACGAGGCGCGATTGCCAAAGAACAGGGTAAATCGGCTGTGCGGCTCGGTCGACAGCGCGGTCTTCACCAAGGAAAATACCGGCGTGATGCCGCTGCCCACGGCGAACGCGACATAGTGTCGCTGATGCTCCGGCGAAAAATCCACCGTGAAATTGCCGGCGGGCGGCATGACCTCGAGCATCTGACCGGCCTGCAACGCGTGATTGGCCCAGCTGGAGAATGCGCCGTCATCGACTTTTTTAATCGCGACGCGCAATACGCCGTCGCCAGGGGCAGAACAAATCGAATAAGAACGGCGCAGCTCTTCGCCCTCGAGCTGAGTGCGCAGCGTCAGATACTGGCCCGGACGAAATTCAAACTGCGATTGCAGTGCCTCGGGCAAATCGAACGTCACCACCACGGCATCGCGCGTATTGCGCGCCACGGAGGCGACTCGCAGAGAATGAAAAGAATTCTGACTCATGGCGTGATCCGGCCCTGCTCAGTGTGTTTTGAAATAATCGAACGGCTCGCGGCAAGCATTGCAGCGATAAAGCGCCTTGCACGAGGTCGAGCCGAAATGACTGATCAAGCGCGTTTGCGACGAGCCGCAGTGCGGGCACACGACCAACCGCCCGGCGGCACGCCGGCTGATGCCGGATACATCAACGGCTCGCTCCACCGGGGCCGCGATGCCATAACCTTTGAGCGCCGCTCGGCCACGTTCGCTCATCCAATCGGTCGTCCAGGCCGGGGACAATCTCGTCTGTATACGGACCGCGGCGACACCATGATCCGCCAATGTCCGTTGGATATCCTCCGAGATTTCGCGCATCGCAGGGCAACCGGAATACGTGGGTGTAATGGTGACCACGCACGTGCCGTCTTCCCATGCCACCTCGCGTATCACGCCCAGATCCACCACCGATAACACGGGGATCTCCGGGTCGGGCACGCCTTCGAGCCAGGCCATGACCTGGCTCGGCGGCACGATCGCAACGCCGTTCACCAGACGGCTCCCGGATGAGCACGTGGCAGCGACTGCATTTCCGCCAGCACATAGCTCAGTGCCTCGGTGTGGCGGCCTTGACGCCCACCCTGGTAGGCCAGGTGGCCCGCGTCATCCTCGGCGGGCATCGTCAATGTCGCCTCGGCCAACACCTCGCGCACATGCGCCAGCCAGGATCCGCGCAGGGAGCCCAATTCACAGGAAATACCGCGCTCAACCATCTCGTGATCGACGTCATCGTCAACGAACAGCTCACCCGTATACCGCCATGCGTCGTCGACGGCGTCTTGCATCTTGGCGTGACTGGTCTCAGAACCATCCCCTAAACGCACCACCAGATCCGACGAGCGGCGTACATGATAGGTGACTTCTTTCAGCGATTTTTCCGCAATGGCGGCTACACGCTCGTCGGTGGATTGCGTCAGGCGCTGCAGCAGAAAGTAATGCCATACGTCAAAGAAAAACTGCCGCGCCAGCGTATCGCCATAATGCCCGTTGGGCCGCTCGACCAGGATCAGATTGCGAAACTCATGTGCATGACGCAAATACGCCAATGCATCCTCGTCACGCCCCGCGCCTTCCACCTCGCCGGCCAGCGTCAACCACATGCGTGCCTGTCCCAGCAGATCCAGTGCTGTGTTGGTCAGCGCCAGGTCTTCCTCCAGCGCAGGCCCGTGCCCACACCATTCGGACAGGCGCTGCGACAGGATCAGCGTGGTATCGCCCAAACGCAACAGATACTCGAAAAAGGGCTTGTCCATGCTCGCGCCCTCCTTTACATGTGCTTGATTTCGTCGGGCATCGGGAAAAACGTGGGATGCCGATAGACCTTGTTGCTGGCCGGATCGAACAACGGCTCTTTGTCCGCCGGACTGCTCGCCACGATATCGGCCGCACGTACGACCCAGATGCTGAGACCTTCGTTACGACGAGTGTAGACGTCGCGTGCATGATTGATGGCCATCTCCGCATCGGAGGCGTGCAAACTGCCCACATGCTTGTGCGCCAGACCATGCTGGCTGCGGATAAAGACCTCCCACAGCGGCCATTCCTTGCTCATGATGCCTATCCTTTAGTGTTGGGCGGCACCTTATCCGCCCTGAAATCATTCGGTTGCCGACAACCGGCTTGATGTTCGTGAGGGGAATCCCCGTTCATCCTGCATCGCGTTGCGGGCTCACTGCCCGCCACGTACCGCGTCGAACACTCATATGCGCCGCCTCGTGCGCATCGGCGACCAAGGTATTCGGGCGGCCTGTCTGTCGCTGCGATCACGCCGCCTTGCGTTGCGCCTGCTTTTCGGCATAGGCCACCAAGCCATCGCGCACCCAGGCGCCCGCTTCGTGGGCCTTTTTGCGAGCCGCCAGGCGTTCGCGGTTGCAAGGGCCATGGCCCTTGATGACCGCGTAAAACTCGGTCCAATCAATTTCGCCAAAATCGTAGTGACCGCGTTCGGCGTTCCATTTCAGATCGGGATCGGGCACCGTCAGGCCCAGATACTCGGCCTGGGGTACAGTCTGATCGACCATTTTCTGACGCAGCTCGTCGTTGGAAAACAGCTTGATCTTCCAGGCCATCGATTGCGCGCTGTTCGGCGAATCCGCATCGGACGGACCAAACATCATCAACGCCGGCCACCACCAGCGATTCAACGCGTCCTGGCACATGGCCTTTTGTTCGGGCGTACCGTGCAGGCACATTTGAATCAGCAGGTCATAGCCCTGCCGTTGATGAAACGACTCCTCTTTACAGACGCGCACCATGGCACGCGCGTAAGGGCCATACGAACACCGGCACAACGGAATCTGATTGATGATGGCCGAACCATCCACCAACCAGCCGATCATGCCGATGTCGGCCCAGGACAAGGTGGGGTAATTGAAAATGCTGGAGTACTTGGCGCGCCCCGTCAGCAGATCGTCGACCAGCTCATCGCGCGACACACCCAGCGTCTCGGCAGCGCTATACAGATACAAGCCATGCCCCGCCTCGTCCTGCACCTTGGCCAACAAAATGGCCTTGCGTTTGAGCGACGGCGCACGCGTGATCCAGTTGCCCTCGGGCAACATGCCGACGATTTCGGAATGCGCGTGCTGTGAAATCTGCCGAATCAGCGTTTTGCGATAGGCCTCGGGCATCCAGTCCTGGGGCTCGATGCGCACGCCCTCATCGACGCGGCGTTGAAAGGCCTGCTCGGGACCGGAAAGTTCATCCACATTGCGGACCTGCTTGACGCCGGTTTCGACTAGCTGTGCATACATGTTCGTCTCCTGTACGGCCGCATGCGCCTGCAGGCGCCCACACCGATCGTTTATCTGACTCAGCTTAAGGACGATTATTTAATACACAAAATCAATTGTCAAAGAAATTCTTGTATCACATTAAAAATGTGTATCATGTTCAGCATTCTGATATCCGGCCTGGATTTCGATGGCAAACACCCCTTCTTCCCTAGGCAGCTACGTGGCCCGGTTGCTCAAAGACGACCCGCCGCGCGCGAAATCGCTATGCGTGAGCTTGCTGGGCGATGCGTTGGCATGCCACGGCGGCGCCATCTGGCTGGGGGGCATCATCGAGCTGCTCGAACCCTTGGGCATCAACGAGCGTTTGCTGCGCACCAGCGTATTCCGCTTGGTTGCCCAAGGCTGGCTGCAGGCCGAGCGCCATGGACGGCGCAGCCTGTATCAGCTATCCGAACTCGGCCGCCGCCGTACCGCACACGCCTCGCAACGCATCTACGACGGCCCGTCCGCCCAATGGAATGGCGACTGGACCCTTGTCGCCCTGCCCCGCCTGGGCAACAACGCGCTGTCCGAGCGCGTGGAACTGCGTCGTGAATTAACGTGGGAGGGCTTTGCCTTGATTGCGCCAGGGCTGTTCGCCCACCCGCAGGCGGACGCGAATACGGCGCATGAAATCCTGGAAAAACTCGGCATTCCCGACAAGGCGCTCGTTCTGGCCGGGCGCGATCTCGCCGGCGCGGGCGGACTGCCCATCGCCAGTCTGGCCCCGCAATGCTGGAATCTGGACGCACTGGCCGACCAATACCGTCATTTTTCCAGTCAGTTGGGGCCGCTGGACAAACTGTTGGACGCGCCCGCCGAGCCCGTCGACGCCTTTGCCGCGCGGATGCTGCTGCTGCATACGTGGCGGCGCATTGTCCTGCACGACCCGCAACTGCCGGTGCCCATGTTGCCCGAGCAATGGCCTGGTCACGCCGCACGGGAACTATGCGGCAGGATCTACTGGAAATTGTTCGATGCTTCGGAGCAGTATCTCGATGCTGTCGCGGGCAAGGATAACGAGCGGTATACGCCGTTGTCGGATGAGGTATATGCGAGGTTTGGGGGACGGCCGGTCTAGGCGAGCGATGGAATCATCCGTCATGTGAAGACAGCGCGAGCCGGCGTTCGCCGTGTAAAAGGGGCGCCGGCCCGTAGAGCGCGGATTCAGTCCGCGCAGCGGACCGAGCCCCCTGCTCATGGGGCGAGTCCGTGCGATAGGGCCGGCGCCCCTTTTACACGGCGAACGCCGGCGCCTAAAAAACCATAGCGGCGGCCAACATCATCGCCCTCTTATACTTTCAGGAAATGCTCGCGGTAATACTTCAGCTCGTCGATGGACTCGTAAATGTCCGCCAGCGCCTCGTGCTTGCTTTTCTTTTCAAAGCCCTTGTACACCGCAGGCACCCACCGGCGAGCCAGCTCTTTCAAGGTGCTGACATCCAGATTGCGGTAGTGGAAAAAACGCTCCAGGTTGGGCATGTAGGCGTACATGAAGCGGCGATCCTGGCTGATGGTGTTGCCGCACAGCGGTGATTTGCCGGCAGGCACATGCTGAGACAGGAAATCCAGCAGCGTTTGCTCGGCTTGGACCTCGCTCAGGGTGGACGCCTTGACC
The DNA here is from genome assembly GCF_965139205.1 of Bordetella muralis. Lineage (GTDB taxonomy): Bacteria > Pseudomonadota > Gammaproteobacteria > Burkholderiales > Burkholderiaceae_B > Bordetella_A > Bordetella_A muralis. The sequence goes on along the minus strand of NZ_CBCSIU010000007.1, from coordinate 188,942 downwards.
TTGTCGATCAGACCGCTTTTGCCGTGCGTGGACTTGTTCCAGTTGTCCATGGCATCCAGCAGGCTGTCGGGCTGATGCACGACCAGCACGGGGCCTTCGGCCACAATGGTCAGGTCCGGTTCGGTGACCACCACGGCCACTTCGATGATGCGCTCTTTGCTAGGGTCGAGCCCGGTCATCTCCATATCGAGCCAGACCAGGCGATTTTCGTTCGCAGCCATATAATTTGCCTATAAAACACCACATTTTCTCATACGCAACGCCAACTCCGTGCCACTGACCACTTTAACCCTGCTGTTTGTCGCCTTTCTGGTTGCCGATCTCTGTGTGCGCCAATGGCTGGCCATGCGCCAGATCCGCCATGTCGCCAGCCACCGAGACCAGGTTCCACCTGAGTTTTCACCGCGTATCGGCCTGGCTAGCCACCAGCGTGCCGCGGACTACACGGCGGCGCGCGTGCGGCTGGGGATGCTGGAACGAGTGTACGACGCGGGCATTCTGGTAGCCCTGACCTTGCTGGGCGGCCTGCAGGCCATCGATCTGGCAGTGGCACAGCTCACCTCGAATGACCTGCTGCGTCAGCTGCTGTTGGTAGGCAGCATCGCGCTGCTGCTGGGGGTGCTGGGTCTGCCTTTTACCTTGTGGCGCCAATTCAAACTCGAGGCCCGTTTTGGCTTTAACCGCATGACTCCAGGGCTGTTTGCCTCTGACTTGGTCAAAGGGATACTGCTGTCGCTGATTCTGGGCGCTCCCTTGGCAGCCGCCATTTTCTGGTTGATGGCGAGTGCCGGCAGCTTATGGTGGCTATGGGCCTGGGGCCTATGGACGGCGTTCAACCTGTTGTTGCTGTTCATTTTTCCGACCTTCATCGCGCCGCTGTTCAACAAATTCACGCCGCTATCCGATCCCGATCTGGCGAGCCGGATCAAACAGCTCGCACAGCGCTGCGGTTTTGCGCTCAATGGCCTGTTCGTCATGGACGGCTCGCGCCGCTCGGCGCATGGCAACGCGTATTTCACCGGCTTTGGCAAATCGCGCCGCATTGTATTTTTCGACACGCTGCTGGCGCGCCTGAATGCGGACGAGATCGAAGCTGTGCTGGCGCATGAACTGGGACATTTTGCCAAACGCCACATCGTCAAACGTATCGTGCTGAGCCTGGCCGCTGCCCTGCTGTTTTTTGCGGTGCTGGGCTGGTTGGCGCAACAACCCTGGTTCTACGAAGGCCTGGGCGTATTGCCACGCCTGAATGGCCGCAATGATGCGATGGCGCTACTGCTGTTTTTCCTGGTGATACCCGTGTTTACCTTTATGTTGACCCCGATCGCCAGCTGGTACTCTCGCCGTGACGAGTTCGAGGCCGACCGTTATGCGGCCAGCCAAAGCTCGCCCGAACAGCTCGTCTCGGCGCTCGTCAAACTGTACGATGACAACGCCGCCACTCTGACCCCCGACCCCGTGCACTCAGCCTTTTACGATGGTCATCCTCCCGCCGCCGTGCGTATCCGCCACCTGACGCAGCACGCATGAGCGCCAGCAGCCAGCCATTAGAGGGCCGTATTATTGCGGCACACGGCCGCCACTATGTGGTGGAATTCCCCGACGGATCTCAACGTCATTGCTTCCCTCGCGGGAAAAAAGCGGGCGCTGCCGTGGGCGATCGGGTACGCGTCGCCCCTCAAGGGCGTGACGAAGGTGCCATCGATGCGGTTTTGCCGCGCAGCAATCTGCTATTCCGCTCGGACGAAATGCGTTCCAAGCAGTTTGCGGCAAATGTCGACCAATTGCTGATCGTGGTCGCAGTCGAACCGACCTTTTCGGACGATCTGGCGGGACGCGCCTTGGCAGGCGCCTGGAGCGCCGGGATCGAGCCGCTGATCATTCTGAACAAAGTCGATCTGGAAACCGGTGTCGCCGCGGCCCGCGCACGGCTGGCATCCGTGCGTGCCTTAGGGGTTCCCATCATCGAACTCAGTGCTCACGATCGGCCCTCAGTACATGCCGCGCTGGCGGATAAGCTGGCCGGCAAAACCACGCTGCTGCTGGGCCAAAGCGGCATGGGCAAATCGACGCTGCTCAATGCACTGGTGCCCGATGCCGACGCGGCGACGCGAGAACATTCGTCGGCGTTGGACATGGGCCGGCATACAACCACCAGTACGCGCTTGTATCACTTGCCTGCGCCGGGCGGCGATCTGATTGATTCCCCGGGATTTCAAGCGTTCGGCCTACAACATCTGTCGGGCGACGATATCCTGCGAGGCTTCCCGGAATTCACCGCGCATATTGAACGCTGCCGTTTTTATAACTGCACGCACCGGCACGAGCCGGGTTGCGGCGTCGTGGCAGCGCTACAGGCCGGGGAGATCGATGCGGGGCGTTACGCGCTGTATCGGCGCATTCTCGAAGAAAGCGAGGCCGCGCAGCAACGCTACTGACCTGGTTGGAAAGGCAGCTGGTACAGTCACCGCCCGAACGAAGCGCCACCTATGTCAGCCGTCAAACCATGACGCAGCATGTGATACAGGTTGCGCAACATGCCCGCGGTGGCCCCCCAAATAAAGTATTGATGCCAAGGCATGGCGTAATACAGCCTTTCACGCCCGTCGGGCAATGGCCCGCGGTAGAGTCGGTGATTCGCAGGATCCGTCAAAAAAGTCAGAGGCACCTCGAATATCTCGGCGACTTCGAAGACATCGGGCTTCAGCGTAAAACCCGGGCGCACCAGCGACAACACCGGCGTGATGGAAAACCCCGTCGACGTCAAATAAGCGGGCATCGAACCCAGCACGTCGACATACTCGGCAGACAGACCGGTTTCTTCTTCGGCCTCGCGTAGTGCCGTTGCAATGGGCGAGGCATCCGAGGTTTCCACGCGCCCTCCCGGAAAACTGATCTGGCCGGCGTGATCGTACAGGTGTGCCGTGCGCTGCGTCAGCATGATGCTCACCCCCTCGGGATGAACGACCATGGGGATCAAGACTGCTGCCAGTACAGGAGCGCCCTCGCGTCCGGGATGGCGGTATTCGGTCGAACCTAGCGGGTCCTGGGGCCACGGTCCTGCGTGGCTCAGCACTCCACGCAGTCGCTGGGGAACCAGCAAATCTGGCGCGATCGCCGTCAGCCCCGCATCAGCGGGCTGCCAAGGTTGAGCGGCGGGATCGAATTGCACGGCGGCGGGAGGCCGGCGAGGACGGGACGAAGGGTCGGGCATACCTGCAGCAAACGTTAAAAAAGGCACCTTGATAGGTGCCTTTTTAACCCGGATCGCCGGGAAGCGCGGTGTGATCCTGCCTGAGCGGGCATCACACCGAGACCAATCAAGCCGATTTGGCTTGCTTGATGACCAGCTTTTCTTTGATACGAGCCGACTTGCCCGAGCGGCTGCGCAGGTAGTACAGCTTGGCACGACGCACATCACCACGGCGCTTGACTTCGATGCCGGCGATTTGCGGGGAATACAGTTGGAACGTACGCTCGACGGCTTCGCCCGACGAGATCTTGCGCACGATGAAGGACGAATTCAGGCCGCGGTTGCGCTTGGCAATCACGACGCCTTCGTAGGCCTGCACACGCTTGCGGGTGCCTTCAACGACGTTGACGCTGACCACTACGGTATCGCCAGGGGCGAATTCGGGCATGGTCTTGTCGCCGGTCAGGCGCTTGATTTCTTCCTGTTCCAGGATAGCGATGAGGTTCATGAGAACTCCGAGATCATCGTGCCTTGCGCTGTTTTTGCGTGGGGCGCCGGCCAGGGCCGGGACCTTTGCTGTACGCAAGCAGAGGATGAGGTTTGTGGTAAACCGAGCATTCTACATCAAATCAAGACTTTACGTACATACCACCTGCACGCGCGCAGAAATCCCAGGCCTTGTGCAACACCGTCCCCTTTTTGGGCGGTTTTAGCAGTACCCTTGCAGATCGAAATGTCATATTTCTGTCATATACCGCAACTGCAGCACCCATGTCTTACTCGTCCCTGATATTGGTTGTCTTGGCGGCCATGGCCCACGCCTCGTGGAATTTGTTGGCCAAACGAGCCGCCATGGTGGGTCCGGTCTTTGTCTTTGCCTATGGGCTGTGCGCTACGCTGTTATATGCGCCCTGGGTGATATGGATCCTGCTGCACGAAGGGATGGTCTGGAGCTGGCCCGTCATTGTGTGCATCCTGGCATCCAGCGCCCTGCACCTGGGTTATAGCCTGTGTCTGCAACGCGGTTATCAGGTCGCGGATCTGTCGGTGGTGTATCCCATCGCCCGCGGTACTGGCCCCCTGCTGTCTACCGCAGGCGCATTTTTACTATTGGGCGAGCCCGCAACGACCACCGGGATCATCGGCATGCTGTGCGTCGTCGGCGGCGTGCTGCTGATTGCCACACAGGGCAGGCTGTCGTTATTCCGCCAGCCCCAGGCATGGCTCGGCGTGCGCTGGGGCATTGTGATTGGCCTGTTCATCGCGACATACACCGTGGTAGACGCCTACGGCGTCAAGGTGCTGCTGATCATGCCGGTGCTCTTTGACTGGTTCACCTGTGCTACACGTACCGTCATGATGGCGCCGCACGTCATGAAGCGCCGCGCGGAAAATTGGCAAGCCATGCGGGAATACTGGCGCCTCGCCTGGGCCGTCGGCCTGTTGTCGCCGCTGGGCTATATCCTGGTGCTCTATGCGCTGCGCAACGGCGCACCGTTGAGCCTGGTCGCCCCCGCCCGCGAAATGTCGATGATGCTGGGCACCCTCGCCGGCATGTTTCTCCTGCGAGAAAAGGTCGGCGTCGGACGGCTACTGGGATGCCTGGCCATTCTGGCCGGGGTGATCCTGCTCGGGTCCAGCTAAACGGGCTCTCGGACGGTCGCTACGGCACAGCGTGATTTGGCCGTATGCAGGCGAACACTGCTACTGTGCAACGAGGCCTCTAACCACGGAAAAGCAGGCTTAAAACCCCGCTGCCGCCCCGAGCCACATCAACCCGGGAATCAACGCCCCCCACATCGCGACCAGCAAGACATCACCCACCATTTGGCGCACGGTCACGCCCTGGCTCAGTGCTCGGCTGGCCGTCCCCATGGACTGGCTGTGCGCGGCCATCGTATCCATTGACAGTGCGGCGGCAGACACATGCGTCTGAGCAGCACCGACGATCGGCTGGGAAATCCGGGCCGCGGGCGTCGGTTGAACAACCGGCTGAACCTCAATGGCCGGCGCCTCTACTGGCTGGACAACGGTGGCAGTGCCGATGACATCCGACTGCGCAGCCGGCGCCAAGGCGCGATGACGCCCCTGGGACAAGCCAGAAGAAAAAGGCCATTTGGCAGGCTGACGCAACACACCGACTGCGGCTCGCGCCAGCATGCGTGGTACCCAGGTCGGCAGCCGGGAAGGCAAGGAAACAACGGTATCGGAAGCAAGCGTGGCAGTGGACATGAAAGGCTCCGGTTAGAACAGCGCTAACTGCGGTGAAGACGAAAGCGGCGACGAGGATTTCGATTGCCGGGATGAGCTCTGCCCTGCCGCCGAGGCAGCCGAGACAGAGGACGCCGGGCTCGCTGCCCTGGGCGCTTGGAACAAATGCGTGACCAACTGGGAGCGAGTGGTATTCAGGCCCAGTTTGCGTACGGCCAGGTTGAAACGCTGACGCAGCAAATTGGCCCACAGGCCCGTGCCCCGCATCCGCGTGCCAAATTGAGGGTCGTTGCGCCGGCCATTGCGCATATCCTCGATACGGTGCAGCACGCGCTGCGCGCGATCGGGGAAATGGGCCTCCAGCCATTCCTGGAAAACAGCTTTGACCTCCCAGGGCAGGCGCAGCACGGTATAGCTGGCGTAGCAGGCACCTGCCTGGCGTGCGTCCTGCAGGATGCGTTCGAGAGATTCGTCGTTAATGAATGGAATGATGGGTGCCACCAGCACGCCCACGGGCACTCCGGCATTCGTCAGCGTGCGAATGGCCTGAATGCGCCGCCAGGGGGCAGATGCGCGCGGCTCGAGCGTGCGCGCCATCTCGGTATCCAGTGTCGTCACGCTGATGTACACCGTGATCAAGCGCTGCTCTGCCAGAGGCTGCAACAGGTCGAGATCGCGCTCGATCAGCGCGTTTTTGGTGACGATCGTGGCGGGATGCCGTGTTTGCAGCAAGAGCTCAAGCACGCCGCGGGTCAGCTGCCATTCGCGCTCGATGGGCTGATACACATCCGTCGCCGAGCCAATATTGATCGGCGAAACGCGATACCCCGGACGCGCCAGCTCGGCTCGCAACACATCGACGGCATTGGCCTTGGCGATCAGGCGAGTCTCGAAATCCAGCCCGGGGGAATACCCCAGGTAGGCGTGAGTCGGCCGGGCGTAACAATAGACGCAGCCATGCTCGCACCCACGATAGGGGTTCACGGCGACGTCAAAGGGAATATCGGGAGAATCGTTACGTGAGAGGAGCTTGCGCGCCTGCTCGGACGTTACAGTGGTCTTCAGGGTCGATTCGGGAACGATGGGAATGTAACCGCCGGCAATGTCGGCGTCGGAAACATCGTCCTGGGAAGCCGCCACCTGCCCGCTGGACCAACCGTCGTCGGCAGGCTCACGCTCGGTCTGTTCGAATCGATGCCGAACATTAGTAACCGCTCCCCGGCCGCGCAAGGCGGCGGGGGCGGTAGCCGGGGACCCAGAACCGGCGGAAAAAGCGTGCTTGGTGCGTTCCATGAAAGTACTGTACAAAAAACCAGTACTTTCAGCAAGCCCCAAATGCCCTAATCGGGCGAAATCTCACTTTACCCCAAGACGCGCTCGCCGTCTGAACAATCGATTTCACACTTTGGAAATCGGCTGGAAACCCGCATGGATATTGGATTTAGCCTAAAAACAACAGGCCGCCGCCCCTACGGACGGCGGCCAATGAGGCCCGTTTTGGTCTCGACATGAATCACCGCCTGGGAATTCAGACAGCACAGCAAGTTCGGAGCAAACTGATGAGCAGTACGTGCTGAATTCTGACGCACTCGGACACGCGCGAGCGCCTAACGCAGCATGCCTGCAGCCGCGGTTTGATGCGTGGCCTCGTCGATCAAAATGAACGCTCCCGTTGCCGGCGCATCGATATAACTGTCAACCGCCAAGGCTTCACGTGTCGCGAACGATACGCGGCCAATCTCATTCATATTCAAGGTGCCGCTGTGGTTTTCGACCTCCTGCAACTCGTGAATATCACGATGCGTCAACACGCTGCGGATCTTCGCCGACGTCAGACGCGTGCCATGCTTGAGCAAGTACTTGCGAGCCGGATTCAAGGCTTGCGTATCCAACCAGCACAGCTCTGCCTCGAACTCACGTCCCACGCGCGCGGGAGCGGCAGCATGCGACAACACATCGCCACGCGACACATCCACATCGCGGTCCAACACGATAGTGATGGAATCACCAGCAACCGCGAGGTCTACAGCGCGATCGAATGCCAGAACCTCTTTCACGCGTGCGGCAACACCGGAGGGCTGAATCACGACGTCATCACCGGGACGTAATTCGCCGCTCGCAATCCGGCCCGCATAACCACGGAAATCCTCCGCGCTGTCACCTCCGTGACGCGACACCCATTGCACGGGGAATCGCAGCGGGCGTACGGCGGCTTCGCTATCGGTGCCGCCTAATTGTTCCAGCAGGCTCAGCAGCGGTGGGCCGTCATACCACGGCGTTTTGTCCGAACGGTTGACAACGTTGTCGCCTTCGAGCGCCGACAACGGCAGCACGTGATGGTGCGCGATATTCAAACGGCGCGCGAGCTCTGCATACGCATCACGGATGCGTTCGAATACGGCTTGATCCCAGTCAACCAGATCCATCTTGTTGACCGCCACCACGATATGGCGAATGCCGAGCAAGTGAGCGATGGTGCTATGGCGTTTGGTTTGCGTCAGCAGTTGGCCATCGGCAGCCCGCGTCGCATCGATCAGGATAATCGCGGCATCGGCGGTCGAGGCGCCAGTCACCATATTACGCGTGTACTGCTCGTGCCCCGGCGCATCGGCCACGATGAACTTGCGTAGCGGGGTCGAGAAATAGCGGTAGGCGACATCGATGGTAATCCCCTGCTCACGCTCGGCCTCCAGGCCATCGGTCAGCAATGAGAAATCAATCCCGTCACCCACCACGCGTTTGTATTTGGCGCGGGAGATCGCATCCAGTTGATCGGCAAACACGCCCTTGCTGTCATACAGCAAACGCCCGATCAAGGTCGATTTACCGTCATCAACCGAGCCGGCCGTAATCAGACGCAGAACACCATTGTCGGTATCCGGCAGAAAAGAGTCATTCACAGCATTCATGTCGAAGTCCGGTAATCAGTTCAGAAATAGCCTTCTTTCTTGCGGCGCTCCATCGAGGCCTCGGAAGTCTGGTCATCCATGCGCGTCGCGCCGCGCTCGGTAATATCGGTCACGGCAGTCTCGGCGATGATGGCCAGCGGATCCGTCGCATCCGATGCCACGGGGCACGTGCAAGAGATGTCGCCGACCGTGCGGAATCGCACAGCCAGGTTTTCCACCCGCTCGCCGTCTTGCGGCGGCGTCAACGGTGTTACCGGTACGAGCAGCCCCTTGCGGCGCACAACGTCGCGTTGATGGCTGTAGTAGATCGACGGCAACGCCAACTGCTCGCGCTGGATGTACTGCCACACATCCAATTCGGTCCAATTGGAAATCGGAAACACCCGCATGTTTTCGCCCTTGTGCACGCGGGTGTTAAATAGATTCCACAACTCGGGACGCTGGGCTTTCGGATCCCACTGACCGAACTCGTCGCGGAACGAAAAAATGCGCTCTTTCGCGCGCGCTTTTTCTTCGTCACGACGTGCGCCGCCAATGCACGCATCAAACCCGAATTCTTCGATCGACTCCAGCAGCGTCACCGCCTGCGCCGCGTTGCGTGAATCAGTCTCGCGCCGCAGCACCACACTGCCGCGACGGATGGAATCCTCGACGCTGCGCACAATCAGGGTCTCGCCCAACTCGGCGGCGCGTTGATCGCGAAATGCAATCACTTCATCAAAATTATGCCCCGTGTCGATATGCATCAGCGGAAACGGGAAACGGCCCGGACGGAAGGCTTTTTCCGCGAGTCGCAACAGCACGACTGAATCCTTGCCCCCGGAGAACAGCAACACGGGTTTGGCGCATTCGGCCGCCACTTCGCGCAGGATGTAAATCGCTTCGGATTCCAGCCAATCGAGATGACTGCGATTGAGAACGACAGACATGATTTTCCTTTTATACAGAAGTCGGTTTTTCTGGTGCCGCGACGACCGAGATCACCCGGTTGCCCGCATGAAGGCCGCACTCTTTGGAGTCGGAGGATTCCCACCACCACCGTCCCGCCCGCACATCCTCGCCCGGACGGATGGCGCGCGTGCAAGGTTCACAGCCGATCGAGGGATAGCCTTGGTCATGCAATGGGTTGTAGGGAATGTCCAGAGCGCGAATGACATGCCACACGTCTTCTTCGCTCCAGGCGGCCAGGGGGTTGTATTTGTAGAGACCGAACACAGGGTCGTGCTCGGCCTCCGGCAGCTCGCCGCGCGTGGCGGCCTGGGCACGGCGTTGCCCTGTGATCCAGGCGCCACGGCCCGCCAGCGCGCGCTTTAACGGCTCGACTTTGCGGATCTGGCAACAGGACTTGCGCAAGTCCACGCTTTCATAGAAAGCGTAGGTCCCATGCGTTTTCACATACTGATCCACTGCCTCAGTATCGGGGCGATAGATCGTCAACTCACGGCCGTAACGCTCGCGCACGGCGTCGATCATGCCTAGCGTTTCAGCATGCAGACGGCCAGTGTCCAAGGTAAAAACCTCTAACGGAAAGCCGCCGTCGTAGATAGCGTGTGTCAACAACATGTCCTCGGCAGCGAGCGACGATGCCAGCGCGGCGTCAGGATACTGCTGGGCGATTTCGGCCAGACGCTCTTGCAGTGTGTGCCAACGCACTGCCACGGCCGGATCTAATGCGGAATCAATGACTGTCATAGTTATGCCGCGGCAAAAACCCGAGCACGGCGCGGTCGCGCCAGCAAGCTTTCGCCTTCCTTCAGTTCAAGTTCACGATAGAGTTGCTCCGGCACCTGCGCTTCGATCGTGGCCTGGATGTCCTGACGTTCCAGTTCCAGATAGGCGCTCGGCCCGGCTAAATACACGTGGTTCAGGCGCACGGGAATCCCCTGCCCCAAACCGTTGTCACGCGCCAGATCGATCTCGTGTGGACGCACATAGGCAATTGCCTGCTGCTGATGGGCCTTGGCCAGATCGGGCGCAGGCAGCTCGACGCCATGCGCATGCCAGACGCCATTGGTCGCATGACCGGCCAACTGGTTGACGTCGCCCAAGAACCCGTAGACGAACGGCGTCGCCGGGTGCTCCCAGACCTCGCGCGGTGTACCCACCTGCTCGATACGGCCGGCATTCATCAAGACCACGCGGTCGGCGACTTCCAGGGCCTCTTCCTGGTCGTGCGTGACGAACACGCTTGCCACATGCAGTTCGTCGTGCAGCCGGCGCAACCAGCGGCGCAGCTCCTTGCGCACCTTGGCATCCAAGGCGCCGAACGGCTCGTCCAGCAACAGCACCCGCGGCTCCACCGCCAAAGCGCGAGCCAGCGCAATACGCTGGCGCTGGCCGCCAGATAGCTGCGCCGGATAACGATCGGCCAGCCAATCCAACTGCACGAGGTTCAACAACTCGTGCACCTTCTGACGGATCTGCGTTTCATTGGGACGCTGCGCGCGACGCTTGACCCGCAGACCGAAAGCCACGTTCTCAAACACGGTCATGTGTTTGAAGAGCGCGTAATGCTGGAACACAAAACCGACCTGACGGTGGCGCACGTCCACATCCGTGGCGTCCTCGCCAGCAAACAGGACGCTGCCTGTATCGGCGGTTTCCAAGCCCGCGATAATGCGCAGCAGGGTCGTTTTCCCGCAACCGGACGGACCGAGCAACGCAACCAACTCACCGGTTTCGATATGCAGAGACACATCGTCCAGGGCACGGAAATCACCAAAGCGACGCGAAAGATTTTTGACTTCAATACTCATGCCAGGAACTCCATCATGCCGTTGTCGGCTGAGGCGTCGCAACCGGTGCGGCCACGCGGGCCTCCATCGGTTGATCGACGGTATCGGGCCGTGCGCTGCGCCACTCGACCACGTTTTTGATCACCAGCGTCACCAGGGCCAACAAAGCCAATAGCGACGCCACGGCAAACGAGGCCGCAAACTGATATTCACCGTACAGAATCTCGACATGCAGCGTCAGCGTATTGGTCAGCCCGCGTATATGGCCCGACACCACGGACACCGCTCCGAACTCTCCCATCGCACGGGCGTTACACAGGATCGCACCGTAGAGCAAGCCCCATTTGATATTGGGCAACGTCACACGCCAGAATATCTGCCAGCCGCTGGCGCCCAGCGTCAATGCAGCCTGTTCCTCTTCGCTGCCCTGCGCCTGCATCAGCGGAATCAGCTCGCGAGCAATAAAAGGAAAGGTCACAAACAAGGTCGCCAACACCACGCCAGGCACGGCGTAGACGATCTTCAAGTTGTGATCTTCCAGAAAGGGCCATATCCAGCTTTGCGAACCAAACAACACGACGAACACCAGCCCTGCCACGACCGGCGACACGGAGAACGGCAGGTCGATCAAGGTGATCAGCAATTGTTTGCCGCGGAACTCGAACTTGGCGATCGCCCAGGCCGCAGCCACACCAAAGACCAGATTCACCACCAGCGATATGGCCGCCACCCACAGCGTCAACTGGATTGCGCTCCAGGCATCGGGCTCGGTGATCGCCGCGAGATAAAGCGCCCAGCCTTTCTTGAAGGCTTCGACGAACACGGTGATCAGGGGCAACAGCAGGAACAGCGTCAAAAATGCCAGCGCGACGCCGAGCAGCAGGCCGCGCACCCAACGCGGTTCGGTCAGATGATTGGGACGATCCGTCACGGCAGAACTCATGCAAACCTCCTGCCACGACGGGCTTGCCAACCTTGCAGCAAATTAATAAAGAGCAGCAACACAAATGAGATAGCGAGCATCACCGTGGCAATCGCAGCGGCGCCTACATAGTCGAATTGTTCGAGCTTCGACATGATCAGCAAGGGAGTGATCTCGGTCACCATCGGCCGATTACCCGCAATGAACACGACGGAACCGTATTCGCCGACTGCCCGCGCGAATGCCAAGGCAAAACCGGTCAGCAGCGCCGGCACAATGGTCGGCAGCAACACACGCCGCACCGTTTCCCATCGATTGGCGCCCAGGCTGGCGGCTGCTTCTTCGATCTCGCGTTCAATATCCTCCAGGACAGGCTGCACGGTGCGCACGACAAAAGGAATGCCGATGAACACCAGTGCCACCACAATGCCGATCGGAGAGAACGCCACTTTCAGGCCGAACCAGTTGTCCAGCGGTGCGCCCAGCCAACCTGTTTTGGTATAGAGCGCCGTCAGCGCAATCCCCGCTACAGCCGTGGGCAACGCAAACGGCAGATCCACCATTGCGTCCAAGATTTTTTTGCCGGGAAACTGATAGCGCACCAAGACCCACGCCACCACCATACCGAACACCAGATTCACCAACGCTGCGATGAGCGCAGCACCGAATGTCAGTTGATACGAATACAACGCCTGCGGCGTAGTGACCACGCGCCAAAAACCCTCCCATCCCAGGCTTGCGCTCTTGAGCGGCAAGACCACCAGAGGCAGCAGTACCAACAAGCTCAGGTACACCACCGTAAAACCCATGGAAAGCCCAAAACCCGGCAAGACGCCGGGTCGTTTCCGTTGCCGGCCAACGGGGGCTTTCGCCCCCGCAGCCGTGGTCATGGCTGAAGTCATGATTGCATCCCGCCCTCTGGCCTATTTGCCGTTAGGCAGATAAATCTGGTCAAAGACCCCACCATCGCTGAAATGCGTGGCCTGCGCCTTTTTCCAACCGCCGAAGATGGCATCGTCAATTGTCACCAGCTTCACTTTGGGGAACTGCTTGCCGTACTTCTCGGCCACGCTCTTGTCGGTCGGACGATAGAAATTACGAGCAATGATTTCCTGCGCCTCTGGTGTGTACAGGAACTCCAGATAGGCCTGAGCAGCGGCACGCGTGCCCTTGCGATCGACGTTCTTGTCCACGATGGCGACGGGGGGTTCAGCCAGAATGGACAACGAAGGCACGACGATATCGAACTTGTCCGGGCCCAATTCCTCTTGCGCCAGGAACGCTTCATTTTCCCAGGCCAGCAACACGTCGCCGACACCGCGTTCGACAAAGGTCGTCGTCGCTCCGCGGGCACCGGTATCCAGCACCGGCACATGCTTGAACAAGTCGCTAATGAAAGCCTTGGCCTTGCTTTCGTCGCCACCGTTTTTCTCCAGTGCATAGGCCCAGGCCGCGAGGTAGTTCCAGCGTGCGCCACCCGAGGTCTTCGGATTCGGTGTGATGACTTCAATGCCGTCCTTGACCAGATCATTCCAATCATGGATTTGCTTCGGGTTGCCCTTGCGGACCAGGAAAACGATAGTCGAGGTATAAGGCGAGCTGTTCAAAGGCAAGCGGGTTTGCCAGTCTTTGGGCAACAGGCCCTTGTCGGCAATGGCGTCAATGTCGTACGCCAGCGCCAATGTCACCACATCAGCGTCCAGACCGTCGATGACCGAGCGCGCTTGTTTGCCCGAGCCGCCGTGCGATTGGCGAATGGTCAGGGCCACACCGGCTTTTTCTTGATATTGCTTGGCGAATGCTTCGTCCACGGCACGGTACAGCTCACGCGTGGGATCGTAGGACACGTTCAATAAGGTTTGCTTCTCTTGCGCATGGACCGGCAACCCCACGACGAAGGCCGCAGCCACCGCCGCCAATGCAGCCCAGAATTTTTTCTTGTACAGCATGTTTGCACCCGAATCCGTAGACAGTGGATGCAAGTGTGCAGCGTCGCCGAACTAAACGGAAAGAATCATTTTTTGGTTGCTCATCGCTATTCGAAATAAAGATTGTGCTTCCCTGACGACGACAACAAAAAAAGCGNGCGCTGCCTGACGGCGAGCGCGCGCAAGCGGCACCTGATGCAGACCGGCGCACCTCGCGCCGATCTGCATCCCGGTTATTTACTTATTCGGTTGAGGCGTAATACGCAGGTACGGGCGCACCGCTTTGTAGCCTTTCGGGAATTTCTCTTTGATCACGGCCTCGTCCTTCAGGGAAGGCACGATGATGACGTCATCGCCGTCTTGCCAATTGACTGGCGTCGCCACGCTATGGCTATCGGTCAACTGCAGCGAATCGATCACGCGCAGAATTTCGTTGAAATTACGTCCGGTGCTGGCCGGATAGGTAATGGTCAAACGGATCTTCTTGGCCGGATCAATGATGAACACCGAACGCACGGTTGCCGTGGCGCTGGCATTGGGGTGAATCATGTCATACAGCTCGGCGACTTTGCGATCGTCGTCCGCGATGATGGGGAAATTCACCGTCGTGGATTGCGTCTCGTTGATATCGTTGATCCACTCATTGTGCGAGTCCACGCCGTCAACGGACAAGGCCAGCACCTTCACGTTGCGCTTGGCGAACTCATCGGCCAGCTTGGCCGTGTAACCGAGTTCGGTCGTGCAGACCGGCGTGAAATCAGCCGGGTGCGAAAACAGTACGCCCCAGCTATCCCCCAAATACTCATGAAAACGGATCGGGCCGGTGGACGTGTTTTGCTCGAAATCCGGGGCGGTGTCGCCCAGACGAAGTTGGGTCATGGAAGGTCTCCGTGGCAGTTAGCGTCGCTGACCAGTATGATCAGCGACTGCGAGAGTCATACCCGAAGATTCTTACATCAAACACGTATCACTGGAAATACGTTTGTTGCATATGTTTAATAACTTTATGCAATATCGGACTGTGCACCGCAGCGATTGGCCACGACTCCCGCACGGACCGACGCCGACAGCGCCAACGCACGCGGCAAGATCTGCGCGCCGTAGAACAGCGCGGTAGAAAGCTTGCTGCGATAAAACGGATCCGTCGTCCCCTCGGCCAGTTGCCGCTGACACACCAGCGCCGCACGCGCCATCTGCCAACCGCCATGCACAATACCGGCCAGCATCAAATAGGGCACGCTCGCCGCGTAGATCGCCCGCACATTGGATTGTGCCTGCTCCAGGATGAAAGTGACTGCAGCGTCATATCCCTGGATCGCCAGATCCAGATTGTCGCGCAGCAAATTCAGCCCGGCCCTATCGTCGGGCTCGGCACGCGCGGCGGCAGTGTGCAGGGTCTGCAAGGTGTCTTTCATCGCGGCGATGCACGCATAGGCCGTCGCGCCGCCGTCGCGCAGGGTCTTGCGGCTGACCAGGTCGTTGGCCTGAATCGCCGTGGTGCCCTCGTAGATCGGCAGAATACGGGCGTCGCGATAATACTGGGCTGCGCCGGTTTCCTCGATGAAACCCATCCCCCCATGCACCTGGACCCCCAGCGACGCCACCTCGACGGCGGACTCGGTTGAGAATCCCTTCACAATCGGGACCAGGTACTCGTAAAAAGCGCGGTTGCGGGCGCGCACGCCAGCGTCGGGATGATGCATCCCCTTGTCATGTGCAGCGGCTGCCACAAAGGACACGGCTCTGGCCGCCTCTGTCAGGCCACGCATGGTCAGCAGCATGCGTTGCACGTCCGGGTGATGGACGATGGCCACCGGCCCCGCAGAGCCTTCGATCGCCCGCCCTTGCACCCGCTCACGCGCATAGGCCAGCGCATGCTGATAGGCTCGTTCGGACACGCCGATGCCCTGCTGACCCACGCCGAAACGCGCAGCGTTCATCATGATGAACATGTATTCGAGGCCGCGGTTGGGTTCGCCCACCAAGTAGCCCACCGCCCCTTCGCCCGCCTCACCCTTGCCCGACCCGTACAGCAGGACGGCCGTGGGACTGCCATGGATGCCTAGCTTGTGTTCCAGCGAGGCGCACCATACATCATTGCGAGGCCCCAGACTGCCGTCCTGGTTGACCAGAAACTTCGGCACGATAAACAGCGAAATGCCCTTGACCCCGGCAGGAGCGTCCGGCATGCGAGCCAGCACCAAGTGAATGATGTTCTCTGCCAGATCGTGATCGCCATAGGTAATGAAAATTTTCTGACCCGTCAGGCGGTAGCTGCCGTCAGTCTGAGGCACCGCACGGGTGGCCACCTGGGCCAGGTCTGACCCAGCCTGCGGCTCCGTCAGGTTCATCGTGCCTGTCCATTTGCCCGCGATCAAATTCGGCACGTAGGCCTGGCGTTGCGCTTCGGACCCCACTGTCAACAAGGCCTCGATCACGCCATCCGTCAACATGGGACACAATGAAAACGCCAAGTTGGCTGCCTGCAAATTCTCGCAAGGCGCCGCCGCCACCAATTTAGGCAGCCCCTGGCCGCCCCACTGCGCGGGATGCTGCAGGCCCTGCCAGCCGCTGGCTGCATAATCGGCGAATCCCTGCTTGAACCCCGGCGTCGTCGTCACCTGCCCGTCGTTCCACTGCGGCGCCTGCGTGTCGCCCGCGACGTTCAATGGCGCAATAGCCTGCTCGGCAAAACGGGCGTTTTCGTCCAGGATCGCGTCCACCAGATCCGGTGTGACCTCCTCAAAACCCGGCAACCGCAGAATCTCGTCCAGACCAGCCAGGTCCTTGAGCGCGAAGCGGAAATCCCGCAGTGGAGTGACGTAAGGCATTGTGTCTCCAGAATCAATTGGCGGTGGTGGTGCTCTCCTTGGCTAATCTTAAACCTTTCGCACCCTCCTTGTGAGCGAAGGCGGCAAAAGCGGGGGCAGACTCGGAAGGAGTCGCCTCTTCGTAACCTGCCTCCATCGTCTGGCGCACCTCCGGCTGCTCCAGAACCTTGTTCGTGGCCTCAAACAATGTCTGCACGACGGCTGGCGGCGTGCCCCGCGGGGCAAAAATGCCCCACCAATTGGAGACGTCATAACCGGGCACCGTCTGCGCAATCGTCGGATAAGGCAGCAGCTTGGAGGGTTGTGCCGAGGTGACTGCCAGCGCCCGAGCCTTACCTGTTTCAATCGCGGCTTTGGCGGACGGGGCCGTAGCAAAAGAAAGGTCCGTATCCCCTGCCGCCACCGATTGCGTAGCTGCTGCGCCGCCTTTGAACGGGATGTGCATGAATTTTGCCCCAGTCAACCCCATGAACTCCACGGCGGCCAAATGGGTGATGACGCCGTTGCCCGATGAGGCCACGTTCAGCTTGCCGGGTTGCTCACGCGCACGATCCAGCAGATCTTTCACGCTATTGATGCCCAGCGCCGCATTCACAATCAATACCATGGGGCCGGTCGTGAGCTGCGCAACGGGAACGAAATTGTCGGCGGTGTAATCCACCTTGTATAGCGCGCTGTCGCTGCCCATGACGCTGGCGTTACCCAGATACAGGGTATAGCCGTCTGCCGCGGCGCGTGCCACGAAGCTCGCTCCGATCGTCGAGCCCGCGCCAGGCCGGTTTTCTACGACCACAGGTTGCCCCAACACCTTGGCCAGATTATTGGCATAGACCCGCCCCACGTGATCGGCGCCCCCTCCTGGAGGAAAGCCGATGACGAGCGTAATCGGCTTCGTGGGATAGTTCGAGGCAGCCAGGGCCACCGTCGCCAGCGATCCGCTCATTAACGCCAGCGCACACCCTGCTGCACGCAAAATACGATGCATGTTCATGTCGTTGTCTCCTTTTTATTTCAGCCTGTCTAAAAGGGCTGCTTTGGTCTTGACCGGCCTCATTGGCCGGTAAATCGAGCCTTGCGTTTTTCTTTCCAGGCCAGGGCGCCTTCGGCGATGTCACGAGACCGCTCTGAGCGCAACACGGCAGCTTCAATTTCGGACACCGCCACATTTCCGCGCGCAATCAGGTTCAAATGCCGCTTTATTCCCAACAGCGCCAACGGCGCCATCCCGGTCAGTTGCTCTGTCAGTGCTTGCAGCCGACTGTCCAACTGATCGGCAGGCACCATCTCTGTCAGCATGCCCATGTGCAGCATTTCTTCGGCCGTAATTTTCTCGGCCGTCAGAAACAAGCGCTTGGCATGATTCAGCCCGAGGCGGGTGACGTAACGCACCATGCCTCCCGCATAAAAATGCAGCCCCAGCTTTGCCGCAGGCATGAACATATTGGCCTCGCGCGTACCCAGCCGGAAATCGCAGGCGAGGCAAAGATCGGTCCCCCCGCCATAGACACCGCCCTGTACAACCGCAATCGTTACCGGTCGCGCGGCTTCGATCAGATCAATCGTTTCCCCGAAATACAGGGAGCTGGGCGCGCTGTCAGCACCCAGCGAGGAAATGTCGTAGCCGCTGCAGAAATACTTGCCCTCGGCCACAAAACGCAGCACCAGGACATGCTCATCGCTGTTCACGGTATCGAGGTGCTGACGCAACACAGCCAGATCTTGCGGACTCAGCCGGTTGGCAAACGCAGGTTTGGAAAACCGTATCGTCGCCACGGCTCCCTGCACCGTCAATTGAGGCGCATCGATGGGCGTGCTCATACACTCACCATCATCGGGTTTGCCTGGTACGCCACTTTTTGCTCGAGCAAGCGGTCGATCTCTTCGGCCGCCAAACCGAACGCCTCGAAAACATCACGCGTGTGCTGGCCAAACACTGGCGGAGCTTGCAAGGCAGCCTCGTCAGAAGACCCAGCGCTGAGATCCAATGGCAAACCTACCTGCCGCAATTCACCCAACAATGGATGCTGCAAAGCCTTGACCAGGCCACACGCCTGCACCTGAGGATCGGCAAAGACATCTTCCAACGTATTGATCGGACCCGCCGGAATACCGTTTTCGATCATGAGCGGTGTCCACTCCATGCGGGTCCTACGCGTCAAGGCGGTTTCCAGTTCCTGCTTTAATTCATGCCTGTGCTGCATGCGATCCGCGTTGGAAAGAAAACGAGGATCAGAGACCAGGTGCTCCATCTCCAGAATGTTGCACAGCTTGACCCACATCGCTTGCGTTGCCGGGGCTAAATTGAGCGGCCCGTCTGCCGTTTCAAAGGTGCCATAGGGAGCAATGACGGGATGAACGTTCCCGCAAGGCTGCGGCACCTCCCCCACGCTCAGATAACGTTGACCTTGCACACTCAGCAGCGCCATCAGCCCGGCCAGCAGCGAGGTTTCCACATGTTGACCGCGGCCGGTGCGGCTGCGCTGCACGACTGCGGACAGAATGCCGATTACCAGCCATAGGCCAGCGGTCAAATCCCCAATGGCAGTCCCCACCCGCGTGGGGCCCGATTCCGCGGTGCCGGTCAAGCTCATGAAGCCCGAATAGCCCTGAGCAATCTGATCGAATCCTGCCCAATCTTTGGCTGGGCCGCGACTGCCGAACCCGGAAATCGACGCCATGATCAACGCGGGATTTTCTGCCGCCAACTCGTCATAGCCCAGCCCCATGCGCTGCATCGTTCCGACTTTGAAATTCTCGACCACGATGTCGCACTGCAGAGCCAGCTTGCGTACCAGCGCCAGACCTTCAGGATGCCGGAAATCGATTCCTATCCCTTTTTTACTGCGGTTGGCACTGAGATAATAAACGCTTATATCGCCGTCAAATGGCCCCCATTGCCGTACCATATCCCCATCGGGCGCTGGCTCAACCTTGATGACCTCGGCACCCAAGTCCCCGAGTATCATCGTGCTGAAGGGCCCCGACAGGGCTCGCGTCAAATCCAGCACTTTCACTCCAGCCAACGGCAGGCTCATGACATGTCTCCTTGTTGTATGGAGCTCATTCTAGGCAGGAGCAGTCAGGTGAAAAAATACGATTTAACGATCAATCCATAAGATAAACTTATTTCAATGAATCTGCGGCAACTGAAGTATTTCGTGCGGGTAGTCGAGATGCGCAACATGACTCGTGCGGCTGAAAGCCTGCACGTCGCGCAGCCTGCACTAAGCCAGCAGATGGCCCTGCTGGAGGAGGCGGTTGGCGTGTCCCTGCTGACCAGAGGAGTACGCGGCGTACAGCCTACGGCAGAAGGCCTGCTGCTATATCGGCACGCACAGACCATATTGCGGCAGGTCGACGCCACGCGCAGCCTGCTGGCTCGCGCTGCCGATCAGATTACGGGAACGGTCTCGATTGGCCTGGCCTCCAGCACGGCACGGATGTTATCGCTGCCCCTGATGCAGAGGGTCAAAGCCGAATTGCCGTCGGTGGTACTAGAGATCGTGGACCTCCCGAGTGCGGACCTGACCAAACTCGTACTGCAAGGCCGTGTCGATTTTTCACTATCGCCGGATCAACAGCCTATGCAGGGCTTGCAGCACACGCCGTTGTTATTGGAAGACTTGTTCCTGCTCACCCATGCCGCACAGGAATTGCCGCCGCGCCGGCTGGCCATTGCCGACTTCCATCACATGCCTTTGATCCTGCCGAGCCTGCCGAATACGCTCAGGGCGCGCGTCGATCATGCCTTTCTGACGGCGCGGCTCACCTGCAATCTGTTTGCAGAAGCCAGTACCTCTGCCATCCTTATCCCGGCAGTTCGCGAGGGCATCGCAGCCACCATCCTGCCCTACTCTGCCGCGCACTCCGATATTGCGCTCGGCATCATCAGCGCACATGCTCTGGATATGGGACAACCTAGAGAACTCGTGCTGTGCGCAAGTGACAGCATGCCCCCCACGCCGGCCGTAGAGCGCGTCATTGAGCTATGCAAAGACGAAATCAAGCGATTGATTTCCGCTCGGGTATGGCGCGGCTGCGAGGCCTTGTATTGACGGGGCTTTTTTATCTTGGGGCGGCCCGGCGAAGAAGAAGCCCCCACGCTGCGCCTTCGGCTTGCTGCCCCCAAAGGGGGCTTTTTTATCTTGGGGCGGCCCGGCGATAAAAAAACAAACGGGCGTGCAGAAACTGGAAACCCAGCCCTGCACGCCCGTTCGGCGCACTGTGGCGATGCTATTTACAGCGCATTAGCCAACTCGGGGACAACCGTGAACAAGTCACCGACCAGGCCGTAATCGGCCACGCCGAAAATCGGCGCTTCGGGGTCTTTGTTGATGGCCACGATGACCTTGGAGTCCTTCATGCCAGCCAAATGCTGGATGGCGCCCGAGATACCGACGGCCACGTACAACTGCGGCGCCACGATCTTGCCGGTCTGGCCGACCTGCCAGTCGTTGGGCGCGTAGCCGGCATCAACGGCGGCACGCGAGGCGCCCAGCGCGGCGCCGAGCTTGTCGGCGAGCGGATCGAGGATCTTGAAGTTTTCAGCGCTGCCCAGACCGCGGCCACCGGAGACGACCACGCGTGCGCCGGCCAGCTCAGGACGGTCGCTCTTGGCGACTTCGCGGCCCACGAACGAGGACTTGCCCGAATCGGCAACGGCTTCGATCGTTTCCACGGCGGCCGAACCACCGGTGGCGGCGACCGCGTCGAAACCGGTCGTACGGACGGTGATGACCTTCACGGCGTCGCTCGATTGCACGGTGGCGATGGCGTTACCGGCGTAGATCGGGCGTTGGAAGGTATCGGCAGACTCGACACCGATAATGTCGGAGACCTGTGCCACGTCGAGCTTTGCAGCTACGCGCGGGGCAACGTTCTTGCCCGAGGCGGTGGCCGGGAACAAGATGTGGCTGTAGTTCGAAGCCACGGCCAGGACTTGGGCAGCCAGGTTTTCCGCCAGGCCGTCGGCCAGTTGCGGAGCATCAGCCAGCAGGACTTTAGCCACGCCAGCGGCCTGTGCAGCTTGATCAGCAACGGCTTTCGCATTGCTGCCAGCGACCAGCACGTGCACATCACCACCCACCTTGGCGGCGGCAGCAATGGTATTCAAGGTAGCGCCCTTCAGTTGGGCGTTGTCGTGTTCGGCAATAACCAGCGTCGTCATCTTAGAGCACCTTCGCTTCGTTCTTGAGTTTGTCGACCAATGCAGCCACGTCGGCCACCTTGATGCCGGCCTTGCGGGCGGGCGGCTCGGTGACTTTCAAGGTCTTCAGGCGAGGCGCCGCATCTACACCCAGATCCTCGGGGGTGACGGTGTCCAGCTGTTTCTTCTTGGCCTTCATGATGTTGGGCAGCGTGACGTAACGCGGCTCGTTCAGGCGCAGATCGGTCGTGATGATGGCCGGCAGCGAGAGCTTGACCGTTTCCAGGCCGCCGTCGACTTCGCGGGTCACCGTGACGCTGTCGCCTGCGACTTCGACCTTGCTGGCGAAGGTGGCTTGCGGCCAGTCCAGCAGAGCAGCCAGCATCTGGCCAGTCTGGTTGGCATCGTCGTCAATGGCTTGCTTGCCCAGGATGACCAGTTGCGGTTGCTCTTTTTCGACCAGACCCTTGAGCAGCTTGGCCACGGCCAGCGGCTGGAGTTCAGCGTCGGTCTGCACCAGGATGCCGCGGTCGGCGCCGATGGCCATGGCCGTGCGCAGGGTTTCCTGGCATTGCGCAACGCCGCAAGAAACGGCGATCACCTCGGTGGCGCCGCCTTTTTCCTTCAGGCGCGTGGCTTCTTCGACGGCGATTTCGTCAAAGGGGTTCATGGACATCTTCACGTTCGCGATATCCACGCCCGTTTGATCCGATTTCACGCGCACCTTGACGTTATAGTCAACAACGCGCTTTACAGGTACCAGCACCTTCATCCAGCAGCCTCCTAAGCTTAAGAATAATAGACCGGCTCTCGCCGGTCCCGCATTGCACAATTCATTGATTCTACAACTTTGTGAGAGCCCGCAGATGGGCGACCACGCTGCGCGCCAAAGCGGACAAGTTGTAACCGCCCTCCAGCATGCTGACGATGCGGCCTTGCGCGTGACGATCGGCCATTTGCATGATCTGCTCGGTCATCCAACTGTAATCGGCCTCGACCAGCGCCATCTGGCCCATATCGTCCTCGCGGTGGGCATCAAACCCCGCGGAGACCAAAATCAACTCTGGCGCATGTGCCTCCAGGCGAGGCAACCAAATGTCCTGCACCAACTCACGTATGGCCGCGCCCCCAGTATAGGCAGGAACCGGAACATTGACCATATTGGCGGCGGTGCTCTCGGCGCCGCTGTGAGGGAAAAACGGGTGCTGGAAAAAACTGCACATCAACACCCGTTCATCACCCGCAAACATCTCTTCAGTGCCGTTACCGTGATGGACGTCGAAATCGATAATCGCCAGGCGCTGTACTCCGTACGCGTGAATGGCGTGCTGCGCAGCAATCGCGATATTGTTCAAAAAACAAAAACCCATAGCCACATCTGGACGGGCATGATGACCCGGTGGACGCACCGAACAAAAAGCATTGACCGCCTGGCCTTGCATCACCGCATCCACCGCCGCAACCCCTGCCCCCGCGGCATGCAATGCTGCTTCGTAGGTATACGGGTTCATCAAGGTGTCGGGATCGATAGCGCTGTAACCCTCGGTGGGTGAGCGTGCCTGCAAGCCTTCGAGATGCGCCTTGGAATGCACGCGCAGAATCGCCTCGCGCGTCGCCGCAGGGGCTTGCTGCTCCAGCAGAAATGGTGCCAATCCGCTGACCAATAACTGGTCGGCAATAGCATCCAGCCTCTCTGGACTTTCGGGGTGCCAACTGCCCATTTCATGCAGTTTGCACAGCGGATGGGTAAGATACATGGTCTCCATAAGGAAGATTATGTTCATCTGTCGGCGGTTCGTGCAAATCGGCACGGTATTCCTGGTATTGGCGGGTTGTGCAAACACCGCGCCTTCGGGCTCATCCCAGGCCCAAACTCCCCCTAAGGCACCAGCTGGCGTCACGCCTATCCGCATAGGCCCCGCCCAGCCGACGGGCGAGCCCCCTGCGGCGCTCACCGCCAAAGGAACGCTGCGGCCCGAAGTCAAAGCCTTTGCAGAACGCTTGGCAGCCGAACGTAATTTACCCCTGGAACCTATCGAGCAGGCCTTGACCGAAGCTCGCTACAACGCGACGGTGGCACGCTTGATCGCCCCCTCTCCGCCTGGACGAAAAATATGGCGCAGCTGGAATACCTATCGCGCCCGTTTTGTCGAGCCCAAACGTATCAAGTGGGGCGTGGAGTTCTGGCAGGAAAACCAGGCACTGCTGAATCAGGCGGCGCAGCGCTATGGCGTACCCGCCTCGATCATCGTATCCATCATCGGCGTGGAAACGCTGTACAGCCGCAACATGGGCAGCTTCAGTGTCCTGGATGCGCTCACCACACTGGCCTTTGATTACCCAGATCCGAACAAGCCCGAACGGGCCGAGATGTTCCGTGGGCAGCTGGCTGATTTCATTACCTTGTCGCTGCAGGACAAGCTCGATATGAATGCCAAAGGCTCGTACGCCGGGGCGATAGGTATGCCGCAATTCATGCCTGGCAGCATCATGCGTTACGCCGTCGATGGCGATGGCGATGGCCATATCAGGCTGAACAGCAGCGTGAACGACGCGGTCATGTCTGTCGGCAACTTCCTGGTCGAGCACGGATGGTTGCGCGGACTGCCGGTTTTTGCCCCCGTGTTGTTACCGGCGGACCCGTCCGCCCTGGCCACAGGCGGGCTCACACCTACGCAAACCTGGCGCAGCTTGCAAGCCGCCGGCGCCCGTGTGACGGCAGGCGCCAGTACGGAAAGCTGGCAGGATCGCCCCCTCGGCGTCGTAGACCTGGTCGAAGAGGCCCGCGGCACGGTGCAGTACCGGACAGCAACGCCCAACTTTTTTGCCCTGACCCAGTACAACCGCAGCTATTTCTATGCCACGGCCGTTGCCGACCTCGCGGCTGAGCTGGAAACGCGCATGGGGCGCTGAGACACGGCGACGGCACACGCGTGCCCGCCTCGATAGCCGGAAGAAAACAGGAGGGCGATAAGAAGCCCTCCTATACCGCGCTTGTGGCTCCTTGCGCCCAGATTCTCACCTTGGGACGGCCGCCGGGAAAGGCGCACTCAGGCGGATTTTTCGTTAAATACGCCAGTAGACAGATACCGGTCGCCGCGGTCACAGACGATGAACACAATGGTGGCATTCTCGACGCGCTCGGACACGCGTAACGCCGCCACCAAAGCGCCTGCCGACGAAATACCACCGAAAATGCCTTCTTCGGCGGCCAACCGGCGCGCCATGATTTCGGCCTCGGACTGCTCGATGGACTCGTAGGCATCGACCAGACTGCGATCGAAAATCGCGGGCATGTAGGCCTCGGGCCATTTACGGATACCCGGGATTTGCGAACCCTCTGCAGGCTGTGCGCCTACGACTTGCACATTGGGATTCTGGGACTTCAGGTAGGTCGAGACACCCATGATGGTGCCAGTGGTACCCATTGCGCTGACGAAATGCGTCACGCGCCCTTCGGTCTGGGTCCAGATTTCAGGGCCTGTGCCTTCGATGTGAGCACGCGGGTTATCAGGATTGGCGAACTGGTCCAGGACCTTGCCTTTGCCCTCGTCTTGCATGGACATGGCCAGGTCGCGGGCATACTCCATGCCACCCTTGCTCGCAGGGGTCAAAATCAGCTCGGCACCGTAGGCGGCCATGGCCGCTCGACGCTCCACCGATAGATTGTCCGGCATGATCAATACCATGCGATAGCCGCGCATGGCCGCTGTCATTGCCAACGCGATGCCCGTATTGCCGCTGGTGGCCTCGATCAGCGTATCGCCCGGCTTGATTTCACCGCGCTCTTCGGCGCGCAAAATCATGGAAAGCGCCGGGCGGTCTTTGACCGAGCCCGCGGGATTATTGCCTTCCAGTTTGGCCAGGACGACGTTGCCCCGTGACTGAGCCGCCGCGCTGGGGATACGCTGCAAACAGACCAGCGGCGTATTGCCGACGGTTTGTGCGATTGTGGGATATGAGAAAGTAGCCATGCAATCGATCATACCGCCGGATCCCTGACTGCGGGGATAAAGCCGAGACGGCGCCAGGGACACCCTATGGCGCGATAGGCGTCGCCTGGGGCAGCGAGGGCGCAAACTGAGGCATCGCAATCGAGTTGGGGCTGAGCACAGTCACACCTGCGCCCACGGTCAACCCAGCGGCGCGCAAGCGCCCCAGGCGTTTGCGCCCGATACCGCGTACGCGATCAGACAGGTCCTCTAGCGACTCGAACAGGCCGGCGCGCTCGCGCTCTTGTACGATGATTTTGGCAGTACGCGGGCCCACGCCGTTGATCGCCTCGAGTTGCTCGATAGTGGCCACGTTCGCGTCCAGAGCGTGGGCAGGCATCGCAATCAGCGCCAACCCGCTCGCGACTGCAACACGGCCGAGCACACGCACCCAACGCCGCCGCACGATCGGCAGACTGTCGGCAGCGGAGCGAGAGCGCTCCGACCATAGCCGTCGCACGGGACGACGCAGAACAGAATAAGGCAGGGGTTCCGTGGGCGCAGCAACGGGGACAGGCAAAAAGGGATTCAAGATCAGGCTCCGTATCAAACGGCAGGACGAACCGTCCGCCAGCCCACTCATGATGCCCATTGCACGCCCCGCCGAATCGGAGAGTGAATGAAAAAATCACCCTCGGAAACTACGTACGAGCAGTGGCTACGCCTGACGCGCGCGCCAATACTTCACGTATTCGGCCACACCCGTTTGCACATCCCGCATCGGTGCCGTAAAGCCGGCGGCGCGCAGTTGCGTCGCATCCGCGCGCGTATAGCTTTGATAACGGCCTTTGAGATCGTCGGGGAACGGGATATAGCGCAGCAGCCCCTGTTCGACCAGTTTTTCCAGTGGCAAAGGTGCCTCTCCGCGCTCGGCGCGCAGGGCATTGACGACCGAAGCCGCCACGTCATTGAACGGCTGTGCGCGCCCTGTTCCGCAGTTAAAGATCCCCGACGTTTCCGGATGATCCAGAAAATGCAGATTGACCGCGACGACATCGTCCACCGAGATGAAATCACGGCTCTGGCCACCGTCTTCGTAACCATCCCAGCCCGCGAACAAACGGACGTGCCCCTCGGCCAGGAATTGATTCATGTTGTGAAAAGCCACCGACGCCATACGGCCTTTGTGCTGTTCATGCGGACCGTAGACGTTGAAATAACGCAGGCCCACGACCTGCGCAGTCAACGAATGCATGCGCGTGCGCAGCACTTGGTCGAACAACAGCTTTGAATAACCGTAAACGTTCAACGGCCGTTCGTTGGCGGGATCCTCGACGTATACCGATGAACCGCCATAAACCGCCGCGGAGGACGCATACAGGAACGGCACGCGTTGAGCCTGACAATACTCAAAGAGCTCCAGCGTCACCCGGTAGTTGTTATCCATCATGTACCGCCCGTTGCGCTCGGTAGTATCCGAGCACGCCCCTTGGTGCAAGACGGCCTGCAAGGGCGGCAATGAGCCTGCGAGTACGCGACGGCGAAACTCGTCTTTATCCAGATAGTCTGCAATCTGCAGGTCCACCAGATTCAGAAATTTGTCGCCTTCGGTCAGATCATCGACCGCGATAATGTCCGTAATACCGCGCCGATTCAGGCCACGTACGAGATTGTTGCCGATGAAACCGGCGGCGCCTGTAACGACGATCATGAGGATGCTCCTGCGAGTTCTGCGGCGGTGACGACGGACGTACCCAATTTGCCGACGACAATGCCGCCGGCACGGTTGGCCCACGCCATGGCTTGTTCCCAGGGCTGGCCAATCGCGCGCATCGCCGCCAAGGTCGCCAGCACGGTATCGCCTGCGCCAGACACGTCGAACACCTCGTGTGCCTGGGCGTCGACATGCTCGCGGCCTGCCGCGGTAAAAAGTGTCATGCCCTGCTCGGAACGCGTCACCAGCAAGGCTTCCAGATCAAGATCTTCGCGCAATCGCTGCGCGCGTTCGGTCAGTTGCGACTCGGTGGTCCAGCGACCTACCGCCTGCTGCATTTCGGCCCGGTTGGGCGTGACCAGCGTCGCACCACGATAACGCGTGTAATCGTCCCCCTTGGGATCAACCAACACGGGAACACCAGCCCCACGCGCCAATGCAATCAGCGCCTCGACCCGATCGAGTGCGCCTTTGGCGTAGTCCGACAAGACCAGCACATCATGTTGCGCGAGATGACGCGCCACACGCGCGTCCAAGTCATCCAGCGTCGCATGCGCAGGATGCTGCTCGAAGTCAACGCGCAGCAATTGCTGCTGGCGTCCCAGGACCCGCATCTTGAGCGTCGTCGGATTTTCCGCGTCGGCCGCCAGATCGGCATTGATGCCCGCCTGTGTCGACAGGTTGGTAATGCTGTCGCCGGCCTCGTCTTTTCCAACGATGCCCACCAAGGTTGCCTGCCCGCCCAGCGCGACCACGTTGCGCGCCACGTTAGCGGCGCCGCCTAGACGGTCTTCGCGCCGAGCAACCCGCACCACAGGAACCGGAGCCTCAGGAGAAATGCGATCGACTTCGCCAAACCAGTATCGGTCCAGCATGACGTCGCCCACGACCAGCACACGGCTGCGCGTCATCGCTTCGGTGGGAAATGCGTTCATTCAAGTTCTTCCAAACGCCGTGGTGCATAGGTCTCCCACCCATTGCACCCCGGACACTGCCAATAATAGCGCCGCGCCTGAAAGCCGCAAGTGCGGCAGGCGTAGCGATCCAGCCGCTGGGTATGTTTGTGGATCAGGCTGCGCAACAGACTCAGATCCGCGCCGCGCACAGGCCCTTGTTCCTGGTCCTGCTGGCTGCCGTCGGTGCTGCTGAGCTCCGCCTCCAGCAAGCGATCCAGCCCCAATAGCGAAGGATGGTGCCGCAGCGCGCCCCGGGCAAAGGCCCAGGCAGGCGCAGCCCCCTGCTGGACACGCAACTCGCGAAAGACCACGTTGAACAGATCCAGCGAGGCATAACGCGCATACTGTTTTTGCAGTACGTCCAGCCCCTCGGCCACCTGCCCGGCATTGCGGTAATTGGCCAGCAGTTGCTCGGCGACTTGACCGGCAAACTCGGGCGCGTCGGCCAGAATGGATTCCAGATACATGCGCTCGCGCTTGAGGTCGCCCTCGAGCTGGGCCAGCCGGGCACGCAACATGGCGGTGCGGACCTTGGCTGCCTTGCTGGCGGATTCGCCCTGCCCGGCTTGCTTGGCAGCGTGATCCGCCGCGTCCAGGGCGGTGTGCGCCGCGTCGGCGTCAAAGGGCTTGGCCGCCAATGCCATTTGGGCCTGCTCGCAGTAATAATGCACGATCTGCGGGACGGGCTCGTCGACCAGGCCCTGCAACGTCTTGACCGCCTCGATCGCCCTCGGCCAATCGTGCTCGGACTCGTAGATGCGAATCAGCGACCGCAGTGCAGGCAATGCATAACGCGTGTCTTTCAGTTGTTCGAAGGCGCTTTCCGCACGGTCCAGCATGCCGGCCTTGAGAAAATCATGAGCCAACTCGTGCTGAGCGTGCTCGCGCTCGGCCTCGGGCAAATCGGAACGGCTCAGCAGGCTCTGGTGCACACGAATGGCACGCTCCATCTCGCCTCGGCGACGAAACAGGCTGCCCAGGGCAAAGTGCAACTCGGTCGTTTCGGGATCGAGCTTGGCCACCTCGACAAAGGCGTCAATGGCGCGATCAGGCTGCTCGTTGAGCAGGAAATTCAGGCCCTTGAAATAGGAATCCGGCAGGGTTCGCGTTTCGCGCAGCATCTGCCGAAAATCGAAACGCGCTGCCAACCACCCCAGCGCAAACAGCACTGGCACAAAAATTAACCACCAAGGTTCGAAGTCCACGCGGCGAGCTCTGTAGCAGGATAGAGAAAAGGACGCTGCTTACAGCGGCGACATCGGGGCAATCGCCTCGGGTGCGATTTCGGGCGTCGTCCCATTGGCCGCGGCCTGCAGACGTTCGAGCTCGCGACGCAAGCGCAATGCCTCACGGCGACGACGCATCGCCGCCGGCACGGTCAGCAACAGGCCAAACACGGTGCCCACGACAAAGGTCACCAGCATCACGACGATAAGCGGCACATCCTGCACCACATAGTCGGCATAGAAATTTACCGCAACCGGCCCGGTGTTCTTCAGCGCGAACATCAGCACCGCAATAAAGACGAGCAATCGCAGTGCCCAGATAAGGTAACGCATGGCGCATGCTCCAGAAAATTCAAGACTTCAATTGTAAGCGGAAGCGGGCTCATTCCGTGCAATCCCGAGGAAACACCGGGCCAGCGCAAATTTCCTCGCTCCGCGACGGCAGGCAGGGCACGGCCCAATCCTGAAACGCTCAGTAAGCCCTCCTAGAATGCCAAAGCCCCTTGAATGCCGCAAGACATTCAAGGGGCTCGGTATATCTATCGGGACAGCCTGGCACATGACATGGCTGCGCACCTGACCACACTACATGACGTGCATGCCAAGCAATGTAGGCATAGGATCGTCCGAAATACCCTCGGACGATGATGCGTCTGCATTGTCAGTCACTTGATCAACCCGCTCGCGCAATTCCTTGCCGGCTTTGAAGTGCGGTACCTGTTTACCAGGCACCAGCACCTGCTCGCCGGACTTGGGATTGCGTCCGATGCGGGGTGAGCGCTGCGACAACGAAAAGCTGCCAAATCCACGGATCTCGATACGTTGGCCCGAGGCGAGCGCCTGAGCCATTGCGTCGAGCATGGTCTTGACCGCGTAATCGGTGTCGCGGGCGGCCAGCTGGGGATAGCGGGCCGCCAATGCGGCGATCAGCTCCGACTTGGTCACTATTAGCCGTCGTTACGCTGTTGATCCAGCTTGGCCTTGAGCAACGCGCCCAGGTTGGTCGTACCCGAGGAAGCGCTGGCTTCGGACATACGATGCAGGGTATCGGCCGTCTCGGCGTTGTCGCGAGCCTTGATCGACAATTGGATCGAACGCGTCTTGCGATCGACGTTGACGATCATGGCTTCGACGTTCTGGCCTTCCTTGAGCACGGTGGTCGCGTCTTCGACACGGCCAACCGAGATTTCGGAAGCACGCAGGTAGCCTTCGACGTCGACCGACAGGGTCACGACAGCACCCTTGGGCTCGACCGACTTGACCACGCCAGGCACCACAGCGCCCTTGTCGTAGGTAGCAACGAAGTTGTTGAAGGGGTCGCCTTCCAACTGCTTGATACCCAGCGAGATGCGTTCCTTGTCGGTGTCGATACCCAGAACGACGGCTTCGAGTTCGTCGCCCTTCTTGAAGTTGCGAACGGCTTCTTCGCCGGTCTCGGCCCACGACAGGTCGGACAGGTGAACCAGGCCATCGATACCGCCGGGCAGACCCACGAACACGCCGAAGTCGGTGATCGACTTGATGGCGCCGCGGACCTTGTCACCACGCTTGAAGTTGGTGGCGAACTCTTCCCACGGGTTTTGACGGCATTGCTTCATGCCCAGGGAGATACGACGACGGTCTTCGTCGATTTCCAGGACCATGACTTCGACTTCTTCGCCCAGGGTCACGACCTTGCGCGGATCGACGTTCTTGTTGGTCCAGTCCATTTCGGAGACGTGCACCAGACCTTCGATGCCGGCTTCGACTTCGACGAACGCACCGTAGTCGGTCAGGTTGGTCACCTTGCCGAACAGACGGGTGCCCTGCGGGTAACGACGGGCCAGGCCCACCCACGGGTCTTCGCCCAGTTGCTTGACGCCCAGCGAGACGCGGCTCTTTTCCTGGTCGAACTTGAGGACCTTGGCTTCGACTTCCTGGCCCACTTGCAGGACCTCGGAGGGGTGACGCACGCGGCGCCATGCCATGTCGGTGATGTGCAACAGGCCGTCGATGCCGCCCAGGTCAACGAACGCACCGTAGTCGGTGATGTTCTTGACCACGCCCTTGACCACTGCGCCTTCGTGCAGGGTTTCGAGCAGTTTCTGGCGCTCTTCGCCCATGCTGGCTTCCAGCACTTGGCGGCGCGACAACACGACGTTGTTACGCTTGCGATCGAGCTTGATGACTTTGAATTCGAGGGTCTTGCCTTCGTACGGGGTGGTGTCCTTGACGGGACGCAGATCAACCAGCGAGCCGGGCAAGAATGCACGGATGCCGTTGGTCATGACGGTCAGGCCGCCCTTGACCTTGCCGGTGATGGTGCCGGTGACCAATTCGCCGTTTTCGAGGGCTTGTTCCAATTGCAGCCAGGCCGACAGGCGCTTGGCGCGGTCACGCGACAGAATGGTGTCGCCGTAGCCGTTTTCCAGGGAATCGATAGCCACCGAGACGAAATCGCCAGGTTGCACTTCGAGCTCGCCCTGGTCGTTCAGGAACTCTTCCAGGGGGATCAGCGCTTCGGACTTCAGGCCGGCATTGACGACGACGAAGTTGTGATCAACGCGCACGACTTCAGCGCTGATGACTTCGCCGGACTTCATGTCCTGGCTTTTGAGGCTTTCTGCGAAGAGGTCGGCAAAGCTTTCGCTGCCGGTGGCGGGAGTGGAAACGGAAGACATTGAGTTGAAATCCATTGGGCCAAAATGGCCATTAAAAACACACCGAAGCGGATTGCCCGCAACAGTGGAGTGAATGAACCCGGCAGAGCCCATATGCCCCAGGCAAATGCCTGTCAGCTACGAGCCGCCACCAGGGACGGAAAACGAAAAACGGTTAAACCTGCTGCCAAAAACCGAGCACTGCCTGCACAGTCTGCTCGATCGTCAACGCTGACGAATCCAGCACATGTGCATCAGCGGCCGGTACGAGAGGCGCTACGCTGCGCTGCATGTCTCGCGCATCGCGTTCGCGCATATCGCGCAGAAGGTCGTCAAGATTAGCAGAAATTCCCTTTTCGATCAACTGCTTACAACGCCTTTGCGCACGAGCCTCGACGTCGGCCACCAGAAATACCTTCAGGGCTGCATCCGGAAACACCACGGTGCCCATATCCCGGCCATCGGCCACCAGGCCGGGGGCCACGCGAAACGCGCGCTGGCGCTCGAGCAAAGCCTGCCGCACAGCAGGATAGGCCGCGACACGCGAGGCGAAATTGCCGACCTGCTCCTGGCGGATGGCCTCGCTCGCATCAGTACCCTCGAGCAGGATCCGGTCGCCCTCAAAGCAGACGTCCAGCCCCCGCGCTACCTCCGCCACGCTCGCTTCGTCCTCGGCAAGCAGACCGCGATTCAAGGCCGCCAACGCCGTCAGGCGATACAACGCCCCACTATCCAATATCGCCCACCCCAGCGCGCTCGCCACGCGATGCGCGATAGTTCCCTTGCCTGAGGCGGTGGGCCCGTCAATGGCAATCACGGGGGCCCGCGCGGTGAATTCCGTGGCAGGCATGCCAGAGTCTGTCGTCATGTCAATTCGCACCGTCACCGGACACCAGCCCGGCATACACATCAAAATAATCGGGGAAGGTCTTGCTCACGCAGCCAGGATCCAGAATGCGCACCGCGGCCGGCCCAAAAGCGGCCAACGAAAAACACATCGCCATACGGTGATCGTCCCAGGTGCCGATATGCGCATCCCGCCATCCATTCTCGGTGGGAGGCGTTACCTGGAGCCAGTCCGGCCCCGAGCTGACCACAGCGCCCAACTTGGTCAATTCCGTATGCATGGCATGAATACGGTCGGTTTCCTTGACCCGCCAACTGCCAATATTACGCAGCCGGCACGGCCCATCGGCAAACAATGCCAGGGCGGCCGCCGTCATGGCGGCATCCGGGATCAAATTGAAATCGGTATCAAAGGCTTTCAGCCGCTCGCCTCGATCCACACGAATGCCACGCGACTCGATCCAATCGGGCCCATACTCAATGTGCGCGCCCATTTCTGCCAGAGTCTGCGCAAAGGCGACATCCCCCTGGATGCTGTTGGCGCCCACCCCTGTCACCCGCAGCGGGCCGCCGCCGATCGCTCCCAGGGCCAGGAAATACGATGCAGACGAGGCATCGCCCTCAACGGCAATCGCCCCCGGGCTGCGATAGGCCGCACCGGCGTCGATCGCGAATTGTTGCCAGCCGTCGCGACGCACCTGCACGCCATAACGCGCCATCAGGTTCAACGTGATTTCAATATAAGGCTTGGAAATCAGCTCGCCGATCACCTCGATGACCACCGGTTGATCACTCTCCTGAGCCAGCACCGGCGCGGCCAGGAGCAACGCCGTCAGAAACTGGCTGGACACAGCGCCCTGTACGCTGGCAGGGGCCCCGGCACGGATCGCGCCAGCGCCGATTTCCAAGGGGGGATATCCCTCCTGGCCTGCATAATTGATCTCGGCTCCCCATTGCCGCAACGCATCGACCAGATCACCAATGGGCCGCTCGTGCATACGCGGCACTCCCGACAAGCGATACTGCCCGCCCATCAAGGCCAACGCCGCGGTCAGCGGGCGAAACGCAGTGCCCGCATTGCCCAGGAACAAATCCGCCTGCTTCACCGGAAAACGGCCCGCGCCGGCAACGGTCACGCTGCCCGACCCGGTATCCGTGACCTCAACCCCCAGCTGTCGCAATGCATTCAACATCACGCGCGTATCGTCCGAGTCCAGCAAACCCGAGATATCCGTGCGCCCGGCGGCCAATGCCGCCAGCAGCAGCACACGATTGGAAATACTTTTAGAGCCTGGCAAGGCCAGTTGGCCGCGCGCCTGCCGCGCGCGGGGCAAATCAAGAAATGACGGTCCGGCCATGAACTACTCCTTGCGCCAATTGCGGCGCGCCTGAGCGGCCTGCAACAGCATTTCCTCGAGAGCCGCACCGTCGCCGTCTGCCATGGCGCGCTCCATCTGATCCAACACCTCGCGGACGGCCTTCAACTCGGTATGCAACGCGTCACGATTAGAGAGAAAAATGTCGCGCCACATCTCAGGCGAACCCGCGGCAATACGCGTGAAATCACGAAAACCCGACCCTGCCAGGGACAACCGCAGCGCGGCGTCATCAGCGTTGGCAACCTGCGCCATATATGCAGCCGCCAACAAATGCGGCATATGGCTGACCGACCCCAGCACCCGATCATGCGATTCGGCGTCCATCTCGATCACGCGTGCGCCGCACGCGCGCCACAAGTCACGCACGTGTGCGACCGCCGCCGGCGCATTTTCTGGCACGGGCGTCAAAATCACGGTGCGATCCCGGTATAACCCCGCATCCGCTGCCGAGGGGCCGCTGCGCTCTGCGCCGGCAATCGGATGGCCAGGAACAAACTGACCGATACGATCGCCCAACGCCGCGCGCGCTGCCTGCACGACTTCGACTTTGGTGCTGCCGGCATCTGTCAACACGGTATCCGAGCGCAAATGCAGACGCAACTGCGCCAGCATCTTGGCCAGGCCGCCTACCGGCGTCGACAACAAAATGACATCGGCCTGCGCTGCCGCCTGTTCCGGTGTCGCCACCGCATCAATCAGTCCCAACGCCTGCGCCTGCGCCAGCGATTGCGCATTGCGCCCTACCCCCAGCACCTGGCCCACCCGTCCGGCACGGCGCAGTGCGAGCGCGGTCGAACCACCGATCAACCCGACACCGACGACGGCCAGCACAGGAATCAGGGGGCCATCGGCCCCCTGTGCAACGGACGCAGAAGTTTCGCGTGTCATGCCGCCAAAATTTCCGTCAATGCAGTGATGAAACGCTGGTTTTCCTCAGGCAGGCCGACCGTAACGCGTAGCCATTCGGGCAAACCGTCGCCCGCGACCGGGCGCACAATCACACCGCGCTTGAGCAACTCGAGATTGACACGCGCGGCATCGCCCACGTGGACCAACACAAAATTGCCATAGCTGGGCACATAACGCAGCGACAGACCATCAAAGGCCTCACTCAACTGCTGCTTGCCTGCCTTGTTCAAGGCATAAGAACGCTCTAGATAGTCTTTGTCGGCCAGCGCTGCAATCGCAGCCGCCTGGGCCAGCGTATTGACGTTAAACGGCTGACGGACGCGGTTCAGCAAATCGGTCAAGACCGGTTGTGCAACGGCAAAGCCCACGCGCAAGCCCGCCAAACCGTAGGCTTTGGAGAACGTGCGGGACACAATCAAATTGGGATATTGGCGAACTAACGCCACGCTGTCGAAACGGAGTTCGGGATCCAGGTATTCGTTGTAAGCCTCGTCCAGCACCACTGTCACACGATCGCCATGAGCCGCATGCACGCGCTCCAGGAAGGCCGCAATCTCCGCGCCGGGCACAAAGGTCCCCGTGGGATTGTTGGGGTTGGCGATGAACACCAGACGAGTGTCATCCTCGATCGCTGCAAACATGGCGCCCAGATCATGACCGTAATCACGCGCCGGGACCTGAATATGCCGCGCGCCACGGGCCTGCGTGGCCAAGCGGTACACCGTAAAGGCATGCTGAGCGTAGACCGACGACGTCCCGGATTCCAGCAGTGCCAACGCGGCAATCTCCAGAATGTCGTTCGAGCCGTTGCCAAGCGTGATCCAGCTCGCGGGAACGCCATAGCGCTTGGCCAACGCCGCCTTCAGGTCAAAGCCATTGGGATCCGGATAGCGTGCCAGGGAGTTGGCCGCGGCAACCAGTGCCTCACGTGCCGATGCCGGCATACCCAGCGGGTTTTCATTCGACGCCAACTTGATGATGGTCGCCGGATCCAGACCGAACTCGCGGGCGAGTTCTTCGATGGGTTTGCCCGCCTGGTAGGGTGCGATAGCGCTGACGTGAGCAGGAGCGGTCAACGACTTGTTTGCGGTAGTCATGAGTATGCGCGAGAGCTAAGAAAGTGACTGCGGAGCCGCAACGGCACTGCGGCAAAATCAATGATGGGTAATGACAGGAAAATCGCCACAGGCCGGGCGAACACACCCAGCCCTGTCAATCACTGCGCCGGATACGACCCCAAGACTTTGAGGAACGCCACCTGCGACTGCAAATCTGCCAATGCGCGCGCCACTTGCGGATCATCACGATGGCCCAGCACATCAACGTAAAAATAATATTCCCACTGGCCCGTGCGGGCGGGACGCGATTCGAAACGCGTCATCGACACGCCATTGGCCGCCATCGGCGCCAGCATGTCATAGACCGCCCCGGCGCGATTTGGCACAGCCAGAATCAGGCTGGTTTTATCCTTTCCACTGGGCAGCGGCTGCATATCACCCACGGCCAGAAAGCGAGTACGGTTATTCGGATCATCCTGAATACCGGCCTCCACGATTTGCAGATTCCACGCAGGGGCTGCCGTTTCGCCGGCAATCGCCGCAATCGCGGGATTGCTGCCGGCCACACGCGCCGCCTCGGAATTACTCGACTCGGCGACACGCTCCAGGCCCGGATAATTGCGGCTCAGCCATCCCTGGCACTGGGCCAGGGCTTGTGGATGCGCGGCGACGGCGGTGATGCCTTCCATGGTGCCCGACTGCGTCATCAAGCAATGACGGATATCCAGGGAACGCTCGCCCAGGATCTTCAGCGAGGTGCTCAGCAGCAAATCCAGGCTGCGATTGACCGCGCCTTCTGTGGAGTTTTCCACTGGCACCATGCCCACATCCGCCTGGCCCGCCTCGACCACACGGAAGACTTCGTCGAAAGACGGACACGGCAGGGGCTGCACCGAACGGCCAAAATGCTCGAACGCAGCCTGCTCGGAAAACGAGCCACGCGGCCCCAGATAAGCCACCGTCATGCCGCGTTCCAGACCACGGCAGGCCGAAATGATTTCCGTCCACACCGATGCCACGGCATCACGGGGAAAGGGGCCGCGGTTGAGCTGCTGCAAACGGCGAATGACCTCGGCCTCGCGCTCCGGGCGCAGCACGGGGCCGTCAGCCGACGCCGCATGCTTGACCTCGCCTACGTCCAGCGCCGCACGAGCGCGCTGCGACAGCAGTTCGAGGATCTGGGCATCGATCGAATCAATACGCTCGCGCAATGGCTTGAGCTGGGCCTGCAGTGAATCATCCATAACGGCGCTCGAACTCTTTCAAGTAATCCACCAACGCTTGTACGCCCTCAAGCGGCATCGCGTTGTAAATAGAGGCGCGCATGCCGCCCACGCTCTTGTGACCCTTGAGTTGCATCAGCCCGGCGGCGTCCGCACCTTGCAAGAAGGCATCATTCAACGATTCGTCACGCAACACGAACGGCACATTCATGCGCGAACGCACCGGCGTATGAACCGGGTTGCGGTAAAACGACGTGCCGTCCAGATAGCCATACAGCAGTTCTGCCTTGGCGCGGTTGGCCGCCTCGATGGCGGCTACGCCGCCCTGGGCCTTGATCCACTTGAATACGAGGCCAGCGACATAAATCGCAAAAGCAGGCGGTGTGTTGTAACGGGAATGCTCTGCCGCCACATTGGCGTAATCAAACGCCGACGGACAAATCGGCAGGGACTTGCCAATCAAGTCGCGGCGCGCCAACACCATGGTGACACCGGCGGGGCCGGCGTTTTTCTGTGCGCCGGCAAACATCAGGCCGGTACGCGTCACGTCCAGCGGACGCGACAGAAAGTGCGACGAGGCATCAACGACCAAGGGCACGTCCGGCGCCCCCAGCGCAGCCATGTCCGGCCAATCCAGGAACTCAACGCCATGAATGGTTTCGTTGCTGCACAGATGCAGATAAGCAGCCTCAGGGCGAACGTTCCATGTTTGCACAGGAGGCACCCAGGTCCAGGACGCCTGCTCGCGTCCGTCGATCTGCGTCGCGACGCCGCTGGTCGCAGCAATCTGCACATCGCCGTAACGCCCGGCCTCTTTATGGGAACGGGTAGACCAATGGCCGGTCAGCACAAAGTCCGCGGCAGCATAGCCACGGCGGCCGATCAAGTTCATGGGTACGATCGCGTTCTCGCCCAGACCGCCGCCCTGCATGAACATCACGGCGTAGTCCGCCGGCACGCCCAGCAGTTCGCGCAAATCGGATTCCGCGGTGTCGCAGATCTGCACGAAATGCTTGCCGCGGTGGCTCATTTCCATCACGGACATGCCGCTGCCGTTCCAATCCAGCATTTCGGCAGCGACCTGCTGCAATACCACTTCAGGCAGAGCCGACGGGCCCGCCGAAAAGTTCCAGGGACGAGCCATCATTGCTCCGTAGGTTCAGTCGGTTCGGACGAAACATCGTTGTCGCCATCAGCGTCCGGCGCCTCGGAGTCTTCGCCATCGACGTCGTCCGCATCGCTTTCGACCACGCGACGCACGCCCGACAGGCTGCTGCCGTCATCGACACTGATCAACGTGACGCCCTGCGTCGCACGGCCCATCTCGCGGATCTCGCCGACGCGAGTACGCACCAGCACTCCGCCCGTCGTAATCAACATGATTTCGTCAGACGGCATGACCAGCACGGCACCGACGACCTTGCCATTACGCGACGAGGT
Organism: Bordetella muralis; assembly: GCF_965139205.1. GTDB lineage: Bacteria > Pseudomonadota > Gammaproteobacteria > Burkholderiales > Burkholderiaceae_B > Bordetella_A > Bordetella_A muralis. Next base: position 149,745 of record NZ_CBCSIU010000007.1, on the reverse strand, counting down.
CTGGATGGCGATCATGCCCTTGGTGCCGCGGCCATGGCGGGTGTACTCGGTAATCGAGGTGCGTTTGCCGTAGCCATTTTCGGTGGCGGTCAGCACGCTTTGCGACTCGTCACCGGCGACCAGCAGCGCAATCACCGTCTGGCTGTCTTCGAGCGTCATGCCTCGCACACCACGTGCATTACGGCCCATCGGTCGCACATCGTTTTCGTCGAAACGCACAGCCTTGCCGGCATCCGAGAACAACATGACATCATGCTTGCCGTCCGTCAGATCAGCGCCGATCAGGTAATCGCCTTCGTCCAGGCCCACGGCAATGATGCCCGCCTTGCGCGGATTGGAGAAATCCGACAATGGCGTTTTCTTGACCGTACCGCGCGAGGTGGCCATGAAGACGAACCGGTCTTCGCTGAATTCCTTCACGGGCAGTACAACGGTGATCTTTTCGCCGTCGACCAAGGGGAACATATTGACGATAGGCTTGCCGCGCGAGTTGCGCGTGCCTTGCGGGACCTCCCAGACCTTGAGCCAGTACACCCGGCCGCGATCAGAGAAGCACAACAGATAATCGTGCGTATTGGCAATGAAGAGCTGGTCGATCCAGTCATTCTCCTTCATCGCCGTCGCCTGCTTGCCGCGCCCGCCGCGTTTTTGCGAACGGTACTCGGACAGAGGCTGGCTCTTGATATAGCCGGCATGCGACAACGTCACCACCATGTCAGTGGGCGTAATCAGGTCCTCGGTATCGAGCTCGGTCGCATTCATTTCGATATCCGAGCGGCGCGTGTCCTTGGCGCCGGTCGAGAACTCGGCCTTGATGGCTTGGAGTTCCTCACTGATGATGGTGGTAATACGCTCGGGCTTGGCCAGGATATCCAACAAATCGGCGATCGTCGCCATGACGTCCTTGTATTCGCCGACGATCTTGTCCTGCTCCAGGCCGGTCAAGCGTTGCAGACGCATGTTCAGGATTTCCTGAGCCTGCGTGTCGCTCAAGCGATACAGACCATCGCCTTGCAAACCGAAGCTTTCGTGCAAATCATCGGGACGGAATGCCGCCCGGCCACCCGCCGCATCGAGATCCGCGCGCGACAGCATCTCGCGCACCAGAGACGAATCCCACGAACGCGACATCAGTTCCTGACGCGCGACCGGCGGGGTCGGGGCGGCCTTGATGATGGCAATGAAGTCATCGATATTGGCCAGCGCGACCGCCAGACCCTCGAGCACGTGGCCGCGTTCGCGGGCCTTGCGCAGTTGGAACACGGTACGGCGTGTCACCACTTCGCGACGATGCTGCAGGAAATAGCTGATCAACTGTTTCAGATTGAGCAGTCGGGGCTGGCCATCGACCAGCGCCACCAGGTTCATCCCGAAGGTGTCCTGCAACTGCGTGTTCTTGTACAGATTGTTGAGAATGACCTCGGGCACCTCGCCGCGCTTGAGCTCGATGACCAGACGCATACCGTCTTTGTCAGACTCATCACGGATATCGGAAATACCCTCGATCTTTTTCTCGTTGACGAGCTCGGCGATACGCTCTTGCAACGTCTTTTTGTTGACCTGGTAGGGAATGGCGTCGACCACAATGGCCTGGCGATTGCCCTTTTCCATGTCCTCGAAGTGCGTCTTCGCGCGCATGACCACGCGGCCACGGCCCGTGCGATAGCCCTCGCGGACCCCTGCCATGCCGTAGATGATGCCGCCGGTCGGGAAGTCGGGCGCGGGAATGATTTCGATCAACTCGTCGATCGAGCATCCTGGATTGCGCAGGCAATACAAGCAGCCGTCGACCACCTCTTGCAGGTTGTGCGGCGGAATATTGGTGGCCATCCCCACCGCGATCCCCGAGCTGCCGTTGACCAGCAGGTTGGGCAGGCGCGAAGGCAACAACAGCGGTTCTTGTTCGCTGCCGTCGTAGTTGGGGCCGAAATCCACCGTTTCCTGGTCGATGTCGGCCAGCAACTCGTGGGCGATCTTGGCCAGACGGACTTCGGTGTAACGCATGGCCGCGGCACTGTCGCCGTCGATCGAGCCGAAGTTACCTTGTCCGTCGACCAACATATAGCGCATGGAAAAATCCTGCGCCATACGCACGATGGTGTCGTACACCGACTGGTCACCGTGCGGGTGATATTTACCAATAACGTCACCAACGATACGCGCGGACTTTTTGTAGGCGCGGTTCCAATCGTTGTTGAGTTCATGCATCGCGTAGAGCACGCGTCGGTGCACGGGCTTGAGGCCGTCGCGCACATCTGGGAGCGCACGTCCCACGATCACGCTCATGGCGTAATCAAGGTAACTGCGGCGCATCTCTTCTTCCAGCGAAACCGGAAGCGTCTCCTTGGCGAAGGAATCCATATATATAGCGACTGAATCGAGTAAGAGAAACCCGGGCTGGGTAAACAGGAAATTCTATCATCCGATTCCCTCGAGCTCCCTTGAGCCTAATTCGGAGCCTCCGACACACGCCCATCGACGGCCTTACGGGCCACCTTGTTGCCAAAAACCAACATCCCTACCTCCCCATAAGAAATAAAAGCTCATATCGAGTGCCAATGCCGTCTTCCAGGGGAGCCAAAGATCATCAAATGCCTTAAGATTGTTTCCAGCACGCAGGAGACTCAGTAGCGATTCTTTGAACCTTTTCCGAGCATTGCTATACTGACCCCGTTTCCTGATATGCGGCGGGGATTCGCTGCGAGTCACTTATCCAGCTTCAAGCTCAACGAGGAGAAACATGAACAAACCCTCCAAATTCGCTCTGGCGCTCGCCTTCGCCGCCGTTACGGCTGCCGGTGCTGCTTCCGCGCAAACCGTGGACAACTGGCGCAATCCGTTCGGCGACGTGTGGATGAACGGCACGAATGAACTGTGCTGGCGCGATGCATTCTGGACGCCGGCCACCGGCATCCCGGGCTGCGATGGTGTACCGGTCGCTCAAGCGCCCGCTAAGCCCGTGCCTGCGGCCACCAAGGTCGTGTTCAACGCTGACACGTTCTTCGACTTCGACAAGTCCACCCTGAAGCCGGAAGGCCGTCAGTTGCTGGATCAAGTTGCCCAGCAAGCACAAGGCATCAATCTCGAGACCATCATCGCTGTCGGCCACACCGACTCGATCGGTACCGAGAAGTACAACCAAGGTCTGTCCGAGCGCCGTGCTGCTTCGGTCAAGGCTTACTTGGTTAGCCGTGGCATCGACCCGAACCGCATCTACACCGAAGGCAAGGGCGAACTGCAGCCCGTCGCTTCGAACAAGACGCGTGAAGGCCGTGCCCAGAACCGTCGCGTAGAAGTTGAAATTGTCGGCAGCCGCAATCAGTAATTGATGCGCTAGCCGTTACAATGAGGGGCCTCGCTTGCGAGGCCCTTTTTTCATTCCGGCGTGTCACGGCACGCCGCACTGCCTGCTGCTCATGACTGAATCCGCCTCCTCGACTCGTCCCGGCGTCAACGCTGACCAAACCGAATTAGACAAATTCGCCGCCTTGGCCGCGCGCTGGTGGGATCCGGAAAGCGAGTTCAAGCCCCTGCATGCCATCAATCCGCTGCGATTGGATTGGATCCAGGAATGCGCAGGCAGCCTGGCCGGAAAAACAGTATTGGACGTGGGATGTGGCGGCGGCATTCTGTCCGAGAGCATGGCCGCCACAGGCGCCACCGTCACCGGCATCGATCTCGCCGAACGCTCGCTCAAGATCGCGCGCCTGCATGGCCTGGAATCCGGCATCAAAGTCGACTATCGCGCCGTCCCAGTCGAGGATCTGGCTGCCGAACAAGCTGGTCACTACGATGTAGTCACGTGCATGGAAATGCTGGAACACGTGCCCGACCCCGGCTCCGTTGTTCGCGCCTGCGCCGCCCTGGTCAAACCCGGCGGCTGGGTGTTTTTTTCGACGCTGAACCGCAACGCGAAATCCTTCCTGTTTGCCATCCTCGGGGCGGAATACGTCCTGAACCTGCTGCCGCGCGGCACCCATAGCCACGACCAGTTCATCAAACCCAGCGAACTGGCGGCATCGGCCCGCCAAGCCGGCCTGGAGCCGACCAGCATGCGCGGCATGGAATACAACCCCATTACCAAGGTATACCGCCTGTCGGGCGACACCTCTGTGAATTATCTGATGGCCACCCGCAAATGAGCGCACTGATTCTGTTTGATTTCGATGGCACGCTGGCCGATACGGCCCCCGATCTGGCCGCTGCCGCCAATCGTCAACGCACTCGCCGCGGCCTGGACGCCCTGCCCTACGAAACCCTGCGTCCCGTCGCCTCGCAAGGCGCTCGCGGATTGTTGCGTGTCGCGTTGAGCATGCTGCCCGACCATCCTGAATACGAATCCACGCGGCTGCAGTTTCTGGAAGATTACGCATCCAACTCTACGGTACACAGCCGGCTGTTCCCAGGCATCGCCGAATTGCTCCATGGCATTCGTGAACGCGGGCACGCCTGGGGCATTGTCACCAACAAAGTCACCCACCTGACGCTGCCCATCGTAGAGTTTCTCGGTCTGACCCGGGACAGCGCTGTCCTGGTATGCGGCGACACCACGGCGCATTCCAAGCCTCACCCCTTGCCGCTGCAGCACGCCGCGCGGGAGGCCGGGTACGCGGTTGACCGCTGCGTGTATGTGGGTGATGATTTACGTGACGTCCAGGCGGCCCATGCGGCGGGCATGCCCGCCATCGCCGCAGCCTACGGCTACCTGGGGCAGGACGAAAACGTCATCAGTTGGTCGGCCGAGGCCACCGCCAACACCCCTGCCGATCTCTGGGAAGCCATTGAGCCCCTGCTGCCCCGCGACGCGCGCTGACATCAGCCGCTACCCTGACATAGTCACCGTAGCGGCAACGTCGATGTCTGCATGATTGTTCGTCCCAAACAAACAGTCATGCCAAGCCTTTCGTCTTTATCCCTTCATTAAGTCCTATTAAAGTACGGGTTATCCCTGCATTAGCGATGACTCCGTCGCCTATGTTTACCGTAGGCGGCGGTAGGTCTATTCCCTGAACGCTCTCAGACAGGCATCCGGCTGCGCCCCGCTGGCTTTTTCCCGGCGGGCAAACAGCGTGCGACGTAATGCCTGAATGGAGGGAAACGCGATCACGGTCCCCAAGCCTGCCGACACCTTTTCTGCCGCGTCTCACCAACGCGACATATCAAATCATGCTGCTACCTATTTTGTTGCTTTCCACTGCGGGGTTCACCATTCTGACGACAGAGTTTCTGATCGTCGGATTGCTCCCTCCACTCGCGCGCGATCTGAATGTCACGGTGTCCCTGGCCGGGCTGCTCGTCACGCTGTTCGCCTTTACGATTGCCGCCGCCGGTCCGTTTCTGACCGCGCTGTTGAGCAACATGAATCGCAAGCGGCTTTTTATCGGGACATTGGTGCTGTTTGGCCTATCCAATACGGTCGCCGCGGTGGCCCCCAACATCGGCATCATGGCTTTGGCGCGTTTCGTGCCGGCCCTGGCTTTGCCGGTGTTCTGGTCGCTGGCCAGCGCGACAGCTATCGAATTGGCCGGCCCCGCTCGTGCGGGCCGAGCCATTTCCATGGTGGGATTCGGCATCGTCGCTGCCACCGTGTTTGGCATTCCCATTGGCGTACTGATTTCCGACGGCTTTGGCTGGCGCACCGCTTTTGGCGTGCTAGCCGTCGTAGCGTTCGCCAAGGCATTGATGTTGTGGGCTTTCTTTCCTCGCCCGCCGCAGCAGACGCAGCAAGTCAAACTGCGCACGCAATTAAGCATTCTGCGCGATCCGCACGTCATCGGGCACGTCCTGCTGTCACTGATGATCTTCACCGGCATGTTTACGGCCTACACCTATCTGGCCGACATGCTGGAGCGTCTGGCCGGCTTCAACGGTCAATGGGTAGGCTGGACCATGATGGCATTTGGCGGCATCGGGCTCATCGGCAATCTGGTCGGCGGCAGATTGGCCGACCGCAGCGCCCTCGGTGCCACGCTGCTGTTTGCTGGCTTGATGACCGTTGGCCTGATCGTGCTGGGTCCCGTGATGCGTTCGCCCGGATTGCTCGCACTCGCGTTAGGCCTTTGGGGCGTCGCCCAGGCAGCGCTCTTTACGGTATGCCATGTGCGCGTCATGAAGTCCGCACCCAATGCGCCGGCATTTGCCGCTTCCTTGAACATTTCCGGAGCCAATACCGGCATCGGCATTGGCGCGATCGTGGGCGGTTACGTCATCGACCACTATGGATTAGTTTGGCTGGGTGCAACGGCCGCAGCGATTGTGCTGGCCGCCATGGGATTAGGAGCAGCCCTGGCCATCTCGAGCAAGCAACGCGCACGAAGGGCAATTCCGCCCTCCTGTGCGAACGCGTGAGCACAGACGCCTTGTGATAGCGGCTCTCTCATGAGCCGCCATCACAAGGGCAAGCTCCGGCAGGATTCGTTCGGCCGTTCGATCAAAGAACAGCCCACCCGATTCGCCAAGCGCTTGTAGGTAATAATGCGTCGTCGACAACACCTAACAAGCCGAATATGTCTGGAGACAACTCCCCCCGGTTCAAACGCTACGCGCTGACAATCACACTGATTTATCTGCTGATACGCGGTCTGCCGGAGCTGCTGTTCTTTGTCTTTTACCTGCTGCCCGAGGCGACCGTGCAGTCGCTGGTGCAAACGCATAGCGTCTGGCTGCGCCACCTCTATCCGGTCGTGCCGCTGCAGATACTGAACCTTCCGCTCGGGTTTCAGTATGCCCTCACGTTAGTGCCGGTCTTGATGATCGAATGCCTGCTGGTGTTTCTGTTCAGCGCCTGGCTCATCCACCGGCGTCCGTGGACAACACAGCGCCAAGGCAACGATGTTCGGTGGATCGTTTTGGTCCTGGCCACGCTGATATGGTCCTATGTTGTCCGGTTGCAAATACTCGGACACTTCCAACACCTTTGGGTCGACGAACTGCAAACCCTGCAGGCCAAGGGAGGCGACTGGTTCGAGCTGATGCCTCCCCTCCTGTTGCAGGCGAACAGGTCTATCACCACCCTCATCTACGCCACCATGCCCCTATGGGCCTGGGTGCCCGTCTGGCTGCATTTCCTGTTCGCGAAAAAGCCCGTCGACACAACACACACCACTCTCGCAGAGGACAATCATCTCGCCGACCGGGCGGCACCACTGCAAAGAAGCATCGCCTTTGTGTCCTTTTTATTGGGATGTCTGGGGCTGCATGTTGTGCTGGCTTTGCTCACCTACATCGGACTCTGGCCATGGGCCGCTCAACTGTCGGACATACAGTTGCCGCTGGATGTGCTCAATGGACTGAGCCTGCCGCTATCGCTGAGCCAGATCGTATTTGCCAGCCTGATATGCCTGTTGGCAGCGACGATTTATGTACGCCGCCTGACAATCGCCCGGCCGAGCACTTTCGGACTCGTCATCAAGCCGCTGCTGTCCGGTGTTGCCGCGTATCTGTTGACCAGTTTCCTGATATTGGCGCTGGTATGGGGCTGGATGTGGCTCAACCCGGGATTCATCGAGTCATTGCCGCGCGAGCTCACCCGCAATCCCGAGAACGGCCTGGCGCTCGCCATCGTCCTCAACCTGGCGGCGATGGTATTGCTGTGCCTGGCCAGCGGCAGATTTCGTCAATCGCCACGGCGCTGGACAGGCGTGTTGGCCGTCCTGATGCTTTGCGCCTGCATTCCACTGTACATAGGCTGGACCCTGGCAAGTACCAACATGGGCACTGCAGGAGGCAGGCCAGGCATGGCCGTAACCGGCAAACTCGGCGACGCGCGGTGGCGCTCCATGGAGCAATGGTGCACAGGCGTTGTCGAAACCCGGCACGGGACGTGGCTGGTTGGACGAAACGAAGCGTCCACGGGCTCCCCGTCTTACATCCCCAAGGGTATCCCGGATCTGAGCGCACTCATCCTGGGTGAAGACAAAGCAGCCTCTCAACGTCCTTTCAGCCTGTTTGATTCTCGCGCCGTGTTGACCACCCTGTCGTTACTGCAGGATGACGGCACATTCAAAATGGTCGCCACCGTCCCTGACGTCACTTGCCTGGTGGTATCACCGAAGTCCGAGACCCTGTTCCTGTTCACCGGTATGGACCGGCCCGGGTCGTCGTCTCCTGCGTTGCCCGAAAAAGAACAAACCGCCATCTTCCGCTCTACAGACCATGGCGCCACCTGGACCTGGCTGGAATCGGGCTTCATGACCGAGGTCGATGGGCTGGCCTGGAATATCAAGCCTACCTTTTCCTCGGATCAGGACGTCTGGGCCTGGGGCAAAGAACCGCCGAGCGAAGACGAGCCCGCCGGGATCTGGGGCCGCCCAGAGCCTGCGCCTACCCGTCGCGACGCCAACGGCAAGGAAACCAGGCCAACGGCCTTGTTCTACTCATCGGATCAAGGGCAAACCTCGACCGTCATCTACAGCCCCGAGCCCTTGATTGCGCCGGTCTCCTATCTGCAGGAAATGACCGGGCAACCCACTGCCGATTTTTCGATGCGGCGGGACATGGATCAAGAGCGTTTTGTCGTTCAGGTCAGCGACACCCAGGCTTATGCATGGGCGTCAGAGTTCATGTGGTATTCCGTCGGCGAAACCCAGCATCGAACCATGCTGATGACGCGGGCGACGCTTTCGCGCCCCGATCCCTCAGGCGAATGGCAGATCACCAATGTCACGCGCCACCCGCACTTGCGCGTAGACCATCTGTCGACTTCGCGCGATGGCCGCACCTATGCCGTCCTGCACGACAAAGACGGAGAATGGCTGGCCAAGCTCGATACCCAAACCGGCGAATGGATCGAACGTCAGAAAACGCCGTCGGTACTGCCGGATTGGATGGCTGAAAATCGCACGTCGGCGCGCTATTTCTGGAATAACGGGGACTATCAGGTGGTGAGCGAATGGGGTGACACAGTCGTGCCCCGGTTACTCATCCCGTTCTCGAGAGACCGCGCAGAGATCGACACAGATGCGCATTTCTACACTCGGGATGGCGGCCGAACCTGGCATCAGTTGGCGATTCCGGGCTATCTGGGTGTGATGGGCCTCTCGCCGACGGGCAGCAAGCTGTATTGGAGCAAAGGAGATTGGTATGAGGATGATGAACCGATGCAATGGCAATATGACTTGGCGCAATAGACTGCCCGTGCACTAGACGCAGCGATCAAGTGGGCGTCCGGGCATCCGTCACCCGGCCCCAGCCAGTGCTGCACGCCTTTTTTTATGATGCTTGGTATTTATTTCGGCTGCATTCAGCGCAACGCCGAAATATGCCAGCGTGGTGTTCGTGGCGACCTCGTCGCCATGTAATCCTGTCGGGCATGTCAGCATCATCGTCCGGAGAGCGCCGGACATCATCTCTTGTTATTTTAAATTACTTCTTTTTATCCTCAAAAATAACAATTAAACTCACGGCCTGATCAAAAACTGGCCCCTTTTCCCCTGCAGATTCGACCATCGTCGTCATTGGTGTGGCACGGGAACAGGATTGCTGACGTCGCTGCATCAACGCCTCCTACCCTCTCTGGCAGTCGGGTGACTTATCGCCGCCCGAGGCGCCCTATTGGGAAATCCTCATTTGGCGTAGCCGCGGCCCAGGCTCCTCTGCATTGCTACTCGGTCACACACGGCTACTCTGATGAAAAAAACGACGAAGTCTGCAGTATCGATCACAGTCACTCTTGATTGCCTTTCTCCCGCATCAGCATCTTCGTCTGGACGCCTCCCTGCCCTGTTCTCTCCTCTGCGACTCAATCGCGCGTTGGGTTGGCACGGTAGTGCCCTGTTGCTCGCATCATGCGCAACGGTGGCCTGCACGCCATCGGACGCATTTGCGCAAAACTGCACGGTCGCCAATAGCATTTCTCAGTGTACGGCCCAAGGCACGGTTTCGACGCCTGTCACGCTGACCACGACTGACGGTATTGATTTGACCAGTTCCGCCACGATTTCCGTCGAAGGCACTGAGGCTGTCAGCGGGATAAAAATGATCAGCCAGGGAACGGCGGGCAACGACTCGGATCTCAATGGCGGCGCCGGGCTGGTTGTCACCGTTGTGAACAACGGTGCGATTTCGTTGACGCCGACCTCAACCACTACCAGGATCATCGGTGCACAGGCCAGTAGTATCGGCGGGGACGGAAGCACGCCAAGTGACAATGACAACGGAGGCAACGGAGGCTCTGCCGCCTCTGCCAGTCTGACCGGTAACAGTAGCGCGGACATCACGATTTCCGCGTCATCGTCAGACACGCTCAATGGTGGCGTCATCGGGATGTACGCCAGCGCTCAAGGTGGAGCGGGCGCGGATGCGAATTCGGGAATACTAGACAACTACGGCGGCGACGGCGGTGTCGCCAATGCCGCGACCGTCGTCAGCAACGGAAATGTGACATTAGGATCGAGCGGCGCTGCACTGAACGGTGCAGGAAACGCATGGGGAGTCGCCGCTGCCAGTATCGGCGGCGCAGGCGGGGGCTTCGCCAAAGGCCCCAACTCTGACAACGATCCGACCGGTAATGGCGGCAGTACAGGCACGAACACGTCAGGTTCCTATGCCGCATCCGCAACGGTGACCGGCAATGTGGCGGTGTATTGGAACACCGCCCCCGGCCAACAAACGCAGAGCGTGGCTGGGGTAGTAGCGACCAGTCTGGGCGGCGCGGGCGGCACAGTCATCTGGACCGACGACCATGGCGGCAACGGCGGCATCGCAGACGTTGCCCAGGCAATCGTAGGACAGAGCGCCTCGACCACCCGAATCACCGTCGTCGCAAATCAAGCGCCGACCAAAGACAGTGCCGGTGTGCTGGTGATTTCCGAAGGCGGCGACGGCGGCGACTACGGAACAGATGACGCGACCGCTGGCAACGGAGGATCATCCGCAGGCGCTTCCGCTACGCTCTCCAACACCGCCGTAACCACTGGCGGGGACAGTGTTTTAGGGGTCCTGGTGCGATCGCGCAGCGGTGACGGCGGTGGCTTTGGAGAATCGGGGGAAGAACCCCCATCGGACACCATCGGCGGCGATGGCGGCCAAGCCGGCCAGGCTAGCGCGGCATTGACAAACAACTCCGTGATTACCACCTCTGGCACATACGCCTACGGCATCTTGTCTCAAAGCATGGGCGGGCTGGGCGGCATCGGCAGCAAATCCGGCGGGGCCGGCGCCAATGGCGGTGAAGCCGTCGCCACGATCGATGCGACCTCGTCTGTCTCTACCTCAGGAGACTACGCTGCCGCGATCGTTACACAGTCCATCGCGGGTGGTGGCGGAGCCGGTGGTTATTGGAGCCAATGGATCAGCGACAGCTCGGGCAATGGTGGCACCGGCGGGACGGCCGGGACCTCCAGCGTGACGACGAACGGCAAACTCCAGACCTCAGGACAATATGCCTATGGTGTATTGGTACAGTCCATAGGCGGCAGCGGCGGCGCAGGGGCGACCGGCACGGGCGTCATCGCGCTGGGGGGTAATGGCGGCGCAGGCGGCGCGGGGGGAACGGCTGATACCACAATCGGCGGCACCGTCGCCACCCAAGGATACGGCGCCATTGGCGCCTTGGTGCAGTCCATCGGCGGTGGCGGCGGTACGGCCGGCGGAGCCTCTGGTGTGATCTCGGTGGGCGGCACCGCCGCCGGCGCTAGCGACACGTCGGCTGGAAGCGTCGATGCCTCACTCTCCGGTACCATCACGACCGCTGGCGAGGCCGCGATCGGCTTATTGGCACAATCCGTCGGAGGCGGTGGCGGCAACGGCGGGTCTGCCGAAGGCGTGTCCGCAATCGGCGGTTCTGGCGGCGCGGGAGGCAACGGCGGTCAAGTGACAGTAGGTTTGAGCGATGGAGCCACGATAATCACTTCCGGCCTTTATGCTCATGGCGCTGTCGCCCAATCTATCGGCGGCGGCGGCGGCAATGGGGGCAGCGTATTCAGCCTGACGGCCGGCACTTCGGTCCCTGCCCTGGGCGGCAGTGGCAGCGGCGGCGGTAACGGTGACTCCGTTACGTTCACGGGCGATAACTTCACGGCCACCACCACCGGTGACGGCGCCATGGGCATATTGCTGCAATCCATCGGCGGCGGCGGCGGCACAGGCGGTTCATCCTCACAGACAGCCGTGCTTTCCGAAAGCAGCTTGGCAGTCGGTGGTGCAGGCGGCAGTGCGGGCAACGGTGGCGCGATAAGCTTGACGTCATCGAATGCCGCTGTGGCCACACAAGGCCAAGCCGCAGCCGCCATCACCGCGCAATCCATTGGTGGCGGTGGAGGCAACGGCGGTGCTGCGCATGACGCCGTGGCCGGCGTCGGTTTCACCTCGGCCATGGCGCTGGGCGGCAATAGCGGCAAAGCCGGCGACGGCGGCACGGTAGCAGTTTCGCTCACCGATACGACCGTCAGCACGGCATCAAGTACATCCAATACGGCGCTCGCGGATTCATTCGGCATCCTGGCACAGTCTATCGGTGGCGGCGGTGGCAGCGGCGGCAGCGCGCAAGCCAACAGCCTGACTTTCGCTGTGCCTGACCCCGAGACGCCTTTTGCCATTTCAACCAGCCTCTCGATAGGCGGCCAAGGTGGTGCCGGAGGCTCCGGGGAGTCGGTCACTATAGGGCTCGGCGATGGCGCCAATCTGACCACGGGCGGCATCGGCTCTCATGGCGTATTGGCCCAATCCATTGGAGGTGGCGGTGGCACGGGCGGCGCATCGCACGCGATGAGCACCACCGTTTCCACGACGGCTGCCAGCCTCGCCGTCAACGTCGATGTCGCCTTGGGCGGCGCCGGCGGAGAAGGCGGTAGCGGTGGCGGCATCAACATCACTCAAGACGCGGGCTCATCCGTTCACACATTCAATGACTTCTCCAACGCCATGATGGGTCAATCCATTGGCGGGGGCGGGGGCAATGCGGGGATAGGAAGCAGCAACAGCGGTGGTAAAGCCGCAGGCCAGACCATCACCGCGACCATCGGCGTCGGCGGCACCGGCGGAAGCGGCGGAAATGGCGGCACGGTCAACGCTCAGCTCAATCAAGGGGCGGTATTACAGACACAAGGCTCGGGTTCGCGCGGCCTGCTGCTGCAAACTATCGGAGGCGGCGGCGGAGCATCGCAGGGCGGCACGGTCAGCCTGTCTGCCAACATCAGCGGTGGCGGCGATGACGACGCCGATGACAGCTTTCAGGCCGCAGTGTCTGTAGGCGTCGGAGGAACGGGTGCGGCGGCGGGCACTGGCGGCACCATGACGCTGAGCGCGGACGGAACGATCACGACCGCGGGCGGCGACGCCGACGGCATCCTGGTGCAATCTATCGGCGGTGGCGGCGGCCTGGGCGGATCGGCGGGTGCCGATGCCTCGGGCGGACCCACTAGCTACAGTTCGGATCCGGACAACGCCGATCTGCAAGACGACGACAGCACCGGCAGCTATGCCATGTCGCTGGCCGTCGGTGGCCAAGGCGGCGGCGGCGGTGACGGCGGCACGGTTAACGTCAACTATGCAGGCACCACCGCCACCACGGGCGACCACGCAGACGGCCTCGTCCTGCAATCCATCGGCGGCGGCGGTGGTGTCGGAGGCACCTCCACCGCGTCGGGTGTCAGCGGCGCTGCACAGGTCACCATGGGAGTCGGCGGGTCCGGAGGCAGCGCGGGCAACGGTGGCGCGATCAACATCAACACCCAAGGCGACGGCACCTGGTCCAAAGGCGCTATTGTCACCAAGGGCGATGTCGCTTTCGGCCTGTTGGCGCAAACCATCGGCGGTGGCGGAGGACAAGGCACGGACGGGTCGGCCCACACCACGCACTCGAATAGTGAGATACCGAGCGTAGCGCTGGGTATCACGGGCGACACAGGTAACAGCGGCACAGGTGGCGACATCACGTCGAATGGCGAGATACTCAGTGCGCTCTCGGTCGCTACAGGGGGATTCAATTCCCATGGCATCGTGCTGCAGTCCATCGGCGGCGGAGGCGGTACAGCGAGTGTCGCCTCTGGCGACATCAGCGCGAATGGCAACTACACCGGGTTAGACATCCTGCTAGGGGGCGGAGGCATACACGAGGAGAATTCTGCAGCGCCCACAAACGGCGGCAACATCGGCATCTATTCCTGGCTGAACGTGCAAACTACCGGTGAGCACGCCTTTGGACTGGTCGCGCAGACCATTGGCGGCGGCGGCGGCATCGTCGCATCAGGCAGTGCCGACAATGTCGAAGCAATCATCCTCGCCCAGCAACCGTCATCGTATTTTCAGACGGCCATCAGCGGTGACATCAACATTACGATAGGCGGAAACGTCGGCAACGTGACGCCCGGCGGGCAAAGTCAAATTCTGACGACCGGGACAGGCTCTCACGGCATTGTGCTGCAAGCGATCGGCGGTGGCGGCGGCATTGCCGGCTACACCGCAAACGGCGCGATCTCCCCAGGATGGAACGGCATTTCGCGCGTATCGGCGCCTGTCGCGAACGCCTCGGCAGGCGACATCATTCTCGAATATACGGGCATTTTGCAAACGACTGGAGACGGTGCCTACGGCATCATCGCGCAGTCCATCGCGGATGGCGGCGGCTTGGCAGGCGACAGCCGCGGCAGCTATGCGGGTTCGGCCTATGACCACACCAGCTCTGGATACACGGGCAGCTACGCAGGCAACGTCACGATCCTGCAATCAGGCTCCCTGACTGCGACGGGCAGCAACGCCTACGCCATTTTTGCGCAAAGCGATGGTGCCGTAGACAATGGCAAGACCGTCGATGTAGAGATCTACGGCACGGTGAACGCAGGCTCTGGCGGCGGTGTCTGGATTGACGGTACTGCCCAGACAAACAAAGTCACCATCAACTCCGGCGGCAGCCTGTCGTCGACCGGCACCACCATCAAACAAACCGGAACGGGCTCAACGATTGTCACCAACTACGGGAACGTTGCCGGCTCGATGAGTCTGAGCGACCAAGGCGTTGCGCTCGGGACGATAGAAAACTTCGGCACGGTACTGAAGGCCGCCAACATCAACGGGCATGTGATCAACCACGGTGACTACCTGGTGGGTCTGAAGCAAGGCACAGCGGCATCGCATATCAGCGGCGATTTCACACAGGACTCTGGCGGCGTGCTGCATATCGGGGCAGATTTTGTCTCTCAGAAGGCAGATCTTTTGCAGGTCGATGGCACGGCACAGCTCGACGGCATGATCAACGTCAACAGCAGCCGCCTGATGCCGGGCCGACCGGTCGTGTTCCTGAAAGCAAACGACATTCCTACCAACACGACGCTGCAGGGAACCTCGCCGCTGTTCGATTTTGATACGCAGTACGCAGGCGGGCACGGCACGGTGACAGCGGGCGAGGCTCATTTCGACACCTTGTCACAGACCTACGGTGCCGGACGCAATTTACGCGAAATCGGCTCTCACCTGCAGGACATCTGGGAACGCGGCGGCACCGAAGATCTCGCCAGTCTCTATGCAAAGCTCGATCAAACCGCCGCGCAAGGACCCGCGAGCTTTAACAACGCGCTATCCAGCCTGTCGCCTGGCATTGCCGCTGCGCCTGCTGCGTTGAAACAAGCGGACATGGCGCGGTTCGCAAGCTCCCTGCTCAGTTGCCCACACTACCAAAACGCCGATCGGCAACTCAGTGAATCCTCATGCGTCTGGGGACAAATCGCTGCCCGCAAGACAAGCGTCGACGGTAGTCATGGCACCTCGTCGTTTGACGCGAGCGGCGTCACGTATCAGGTTGGCATGCAGCATCAGATCGCGCCGCAGTGGTATGCCGGCCTGTCGGCTGCCTATGAAAATGGCCACATCACCGCTGATGACCACCGCCAACGCATGAGTGGCGATACGGGCTTTCTGGGTGCCTCGTTAAAGTATGAGTCCGGCCCATGGACAGTGGCAGGCACATTGAGCGGCAGCTACGGCAGTTATGACAGCTCGCGGCGTATTCAGCTGCCCGGCACGAATACCACGGCCAAGAGTTCGCCCGAGGTATTTGCGCTCGGACAACGCCTGCGTGTGGCATATACCCACAAACTGGATAACGCCTACATCAGGCCCATGGTGGATCTGGATGTGATTTATACCAGCATGCCGTCATATTCAGAAAATGGAGCGGGGGCCCTGAATCTGGATTACAAACACAGCGATGACTGGGCAGTCGTGCTGACACCCGGCATTGAAGTGGGCGGCCGCGTCGCCTTGGGCGACGGCTATGTCGCCCGGCCGTATCTCGGCATGGGGTTGAGTCTGAGCAGCACGGATCACTGGAATAGTCACGCCAAGCTAGCGGCAGCCCCGTCCGGCAGCCGGCTCGCCACCGCCACCCTTGATACCGGCAGCACGTTCGGGCGGCTGACCGCGGGCGTGCAACTGTTCGGCGGTGACAAACTCGACGTCCGGCTGCAGTATGACGGCTTGTTCTCCGGCCAGGTTCACAGCCATGGTGGAACGCTGAAAGCGAGCTGGCGATATTGAGTGTCGTTTCGCTCGATGCCAATCGGCTATAGTCCGTAGCTGAACGGCACGTCGCCGAGGCCCTCGATCTTGCCGCGATCTGACTAACTCAAAAAAATCCTTTTTTCGAGCCGTTCTTAAAAGCCTGCCTCACCACGACAAAACATGAACAAATTCGATCTCGAAAAGAACAAAGCCCTGAAACTTGCCGGCCAGTTGAAACAGTCGGGCACGCCCGGCCGTTACGGCTCCGATCAAATGATCGATCGGCGCGAACAACGCAAACTGGACCAGGCAGCAGGTTTGGTGCCTTTTCCGCTGAAACTCACCCAAGCGCAAGCCGATCGCCTGCGCACACTGGCCCAGGAACGAGGCGTATCCACGAACGACATCGTGGCCGAACTCCTGCAAAGAGCGCTCGACGCCTGAATTGTCTATGCATATCTGGGTCGACGCCGACGCCTGCCCTGCCGTCATCAAGGACATCCTGTTCCGCGCCGCTCAGCGCTGGCAAATCCCTCTCACGCTAGTGGCAAACCAGATGTTGCGCACACCGCCGTCGCCCCTGATACGCGCGGTGCAAGTGCCGCGCGGATTTGACGTGGCAGATGCGCATATCGTCATGCATGCCAACGCTGGCGACCTGGTTATCACCGGAGACATCCCTCTGGCCGCCGAGGTGCTCGAAAAAGGCGCCATGGCGCTGAATCCGCGCGGCGAACGCTATTCGCCCGAGACGATTCGAGAGCGTCTGGCCGTGCGTGACATGATGGAGGAATTGCGGGCCAGCGGCATCGAGACGGGTGGCCCGGCGTCGTTCAGCCAGGCTGATCGCAAATCCTTTGCGAATCAGTTGGACACGCTGTTGGCGCGTCATGCGCGGTTGACGGCAAAGCCGTCAAATTAGCGGCCGGCGCCACATCGCAAGCCATCCGCTCGCCTCTCACCCGAACTGATTGCGCCGTTGGAACTGTGCAATCGCATTCAGCAGGTGCGGTGCGAACTTTGCCTCGTAGTCCGTTGCGGTCCATTCGCGCGACTCCCCGGCCAGATGCAATGCGCCAATCGGTGCACCGTTCGCGTCGATCACCGCAGCAGCCAGCGCGATCTCGCCGATGACGAACTCATCGACGACCATGGCGTAGCCTTTCTCTCGTACGGGCTTTAATGCAGCTTTGATGGCCTTCGGCGCTGTCAAAGTATGCTGGGTATAAGCCGTCAACGCGACATCGGTCAGCATCGACGTGAGTTGCGCATCGTCCAGCCGCGACAGCACCGCACGCCCACCGGCCGTGCAGAATAAAGGCACGCGACGGCCGATCAACGATGCGTGGTAATGCTCGGTCTTGGTCTGGTGGCGCATCACGTGCACCAATTCGCGGCCGTCATACAAAGACAGACTGATCTTTTCACCCGTGGCCTGCGATAGGCTCAACATGATGGGATTCCACGCCTCTACCAGCTCATGTGTGCGCAGAAAATGAAAGCTCAAATCGAGCACGCGCTTTCCTAGCCGATACCGGCGCGTCTGCGGATTCTGCTCCAGATAACCTTCGGCATTCAGCGTATAGGCGTAGCGCTGCGCCGCGCTCTTGTCCAGCCCGGTTCGCTCCATGATTTCCGTCAAACTCAGGTCGCCGCTGGCGCTCTTGAAACAGTTCAGCACGGAAAATGCCTTGCCGACAGAGCCTACGTATAAAGGATTGCTTGTCATCGTTTTCCAGAATAGACCGGTATCGCTGAGTAGCGCATAATAATATCAAGTATTACATAGCAATACCACACTCAACGCAACGCTCCGGGGCAGACAGGTTGCCTGCCCCCTTCCCAACGGACTGGAAAAATGAACAAAAGCGCCGGGATTCCCGCAGCACAATGGCTGGCTGGCCAGCATGACAACATGCTGGCCTTGCTCGCAGACTTGGTCAATATCGACTCCAACAGCTACGACAAGGCCGGCGTGGCACGTGTATTCCGCCGCTTGGAATCATTCTTCTCCGAGCATGATTTATCCATAACCTCGCATTTTGTCGGTGACGTAGAGGCCGCGATTTCTGTCACGGTGAACGCAGGCAGCACAGTGGGACAACCCGTTTTACTGATGGGGCATTGCGATACCGTATTCCCCGCCGGCGAAGCCGCTCGACGGCCGTTTCGTATCCAGGATGGCCGCGCCTACGGCCCCGGTGTCGCCGACATGAAACCTGGTGTCGTGATGAACGCTTTCATCCTGGCCGCTGCGGCGCAAAGCCCGGAGGTGCTGCCCGAGATCACCGCCCTATTCACGTGCGACGAAGAAATCGGCTCTCCGCTGAGTAAAGACATCATCGTGCCCTTTGCCCAGAAAGCCCGTTTTGCATTCAATGCCGAGCCTGGCCGTCCTTCGGGCAACGTTGTCACCGGCCGCAAAGGTGGTGTGTTTTTCGAAATGGATATCGAGGGCCGCGCTGCGCATTCAGGTGCCAATTTTTCCGAGGGCATCAGTGCCATCTCTGAGCTCGCCCACAAGATTGTGGCGCTGGACGAACTCACCGACATCGATCAGGGCGTCACCGTCAATGTGGGTCTCGTGTCCGGCGGGCTCTCGGTCAATACCTCGGCGCCATCAGCCAAGGCCTCCATTGATCTGCGCATTTTCAATCTGGAACAGCGCGAATCGCTCGTCGGCAGCATACGCTGCATCTGCAACAAATCCTTTATCACCGGCACCTTATCCAAGCTGGATATCAAAGGCGAATTCCGCCCGTTCGTACCGACTGCGCAATCCAAGCAATTATTCGAGTTGTACCAATCAGAATTGAACGCCATCGGGCACCAGGCCGAAGGGGAGTTCAGCGGCGGCTGTGCCGACTCTGGCGTGACCTCCAGCCTGGGGGTCATCACCTTATGCGGCACCGGCCCCGTGGGCGGAAAGTTCCACACGCTCGACGAGTATTGCGAGATCGACACGATCGTTCCTCGTGGACTCGCTGTGCTGAATACGCTGACCAGGCTTTCTGAGCAGCAATGGTAACGAGCAACGTTGCCGGTCCGCATCAATCGCTTTTTGTCCTTCCCTTTCTGACAGCAAAGTACACCCCATGAACGCACACGCAGCAGACGCACGGCGGTCCTTTCTCAAAACCGGCCTGGCACTGGCTTTGGCGCCGGCAATGACTGTGCCAGCCATGCAATCCGCCCGGGCGGCCGCCTATCCTGCGGGCCCGGTCACGATGATGGTTCCGTATCCTGCTGGCGGCCCTAGCGACGTCAGCGCCCGTATCTTGTCAGGCCCTATTGGCGAGGCGCTAAAGACTCCGGTTGTGGTCGAGAATCTGGGCGGCGCCACCGGTACCATCGCCGCCTCGAAAGTGTTGAATGCCAACGCCGACGGCAACTATTTTTTCCAGGGTACGCAGAACGAACTGATCATTCCCCCGCTGACCAACCGTCTGGTGCGATACCAGCCCGATGCGTTCGAAAACCTGCAGCCGATCACCATCACTCACCTGGTGCTGCTGGTGCGTGCCGATCTGCCTGTCAACACGACAGAAGAGTTTCTGAAACTAGCCGGGTCCCGCGACGCGGCAAATTCGCTGACCTATGGAACGGTCGGCGTAGGCTCGCTCTATCATTTGGTCACCGAGTATCTGGGCAAACTCACCAATGTGCCATTTACGCACATTCCGTACAAAGGCACTGCGCCGGTCGTGCAGGATCTCGTGGGTAAACAGATCGACTTCACCATCATGCCGTTTCAGGCCTCCATGCTGGAAATGGTGAACACTGGCCGTTTCAAGGCGCTGGCAGTGTTGTCCAAAGACAAACCTGCGGTATTGGCAAAGGTGCCCAGTATCACCGAGATCCCCAAGCTCGCTCAGTTTGAATATGCCAGTTATGCAGGCTATTTCGTCAAGAAAGGTACGCCCGCAGCGATCAAGGAAACGCTGAATCGCGCCATAGGCCAGGCATTACAGGATCCGGCCGTCATCGCCAAGCTGGAGGCCGACGGCCGCAACGTATCCAAATCGATGACATTGGAGCAGGCCCAGGCGGCATATACCGATGAGATCAAGAAGTACAAAGAGATGATCCGGGTTACGGGTTACGTGCAGGCGGACTGAGCTGCCTATCTCGGCGAGGGACAAGGGGCGCCGGATACCCAACGCGGGGCATGCGACAATCTCGTCACCGCCTCCTGCTCCTTGCTCATGCCCGATTCGACTTCACCCGCCTCCTCCACCGCCGTCCGCGTCGCCATCATCGGCGGTGGTCCCGCCGGTTTGATGGCGGCTGAGACGCTCGCGCGCCACGGCATATTGGCCGACGTTTACGACAGCATGCCGTCTGTCGGACGGAAATTCCTGCTGGCTGGCCGTGGCGGATTGAATCTGACGCATAGCGAGCCATCGGAACGCTTCAATCAGCGTTTTGGCAGCCGCAGTTCGGCCGTGGCCACCTGGCTGCATCGCCTGGACGCACAGGCGTTACGTGAATGGGCGCACGGGTTGGGAGTCGAGACATTTGTCGGCACATCTGGCCGCGTGTTTCCGCTCGAAATGAAGGCCGCTCCGCTGTTGCGGGCCTGGCTGTCACGACTGCGCGCCGCAGGGGTGCGTTTTCACATGCGGCACCATTGGAACGGCTGGACAGAGGGCGAGACACCTGCCCCTCAGAGGCTGCACTTTACAACCCCGCATGGCTCATTGACGGTGCATGCCGACGCTGCAATCCTGGCACTTGGTGGCGCCAGCTGGGCTCGCCTGGGCTCGGACGGCAGTTGGGTTGCAGGCCTGCAGGAACACCACATAGACGTCGCCCCGCTGCGCCCGGCCAATTGCGGTTTTGAGGCGGATTGGAGCGCACACCTGCGCGAACGCTATGCAGGAATGCCCCTCAAATCCATCGCCATGGCGCTCGATCGCGATGGAGAGCCCGGCACATGGCGACGTGGCGAATTCATGCTGACCGAATCGGGCATCGAAGGCAGCCTGGTCTATGCCCTGTCAGCTGGATTGCGAGACGCGATTGATGCACAGGGCTCAACATTCGCCTGGGTCGATTTACTGCCCGACCTCTCTGCCGACAAAGTCGTCGCGCAAGTTTCACATTCTCGTGGCGCGCGCTCCATGGCCAGTCATTTGCAAAGCCGGCTTGGACTGAAAGGCGTCAAGACAGCACTGCTGCGCGAATGCACAGCGGCACAAGATTGGCACGATATGGCATTGCTGGCACGCCGTATCAAGGCACTACCTCTGCGACTATTGCGCACGCGGCCGATCGATGAAGCCATTAGCAGCGCAGGTGGTGTGCGGCTGGAGGCTACCGACGACACACTGATGCTCAGACACGCGCCTGGCATCTTTTGCGCCGGAGAAATGCTCGACTGGGAAGCCCCGACGGGCGGTTATCTGTTGACGGCAAGCATGGCCAGCGGTGCAGTCGCGGCCGACGGTGTGCATGCGCGTCTTGTGCCTGGAAACTCGATAGATTGAGATCCCATCCATGAAAATTTTCGACAGCAACACCACTGCAGAACGCCTTTCATTCGATGCACTGATCCCAGCCATTCGGCAGATGTTCATCGAGACCTGCGTAGTCCCGCGCCGGCATATCCATACCATTAATGAACGCGAGCGCACCACCGATACGCTATTGATCATGCCTGCATGGCAAGACGGCAAATATCTCGGCATCAAACATGTGACGATCTTTCCGGAAAACGCCAAACAAGGCAAACCTGGTTTGTTTTCCACCTATACCCTGTTTGACGCCACTAACGGCCAGCCCCTGGCCATCATCGATGGCGATCAGATCACCGTACGGCGCACTGCGGCGGCCTCGGCATTAGCGGCATCCTATCTCGCACGCGAGGACGCCACCGACATGCTCATCGTGGGCGCCGGCAACGTTGCCCGGGCACTTGCACCGGCCTATGCGGCGATACGCCCCATCAGGAAAGTCTCGGTGTGGAATATCAATGCCGAAAAAGCTGATAGCCTCGCACAGCAGCTTTGCGCCGCAGGTTTTGACGCGCGTAGCGTCACCGATCTGCGCCACGCAGTCGAACAGGCCGATATTGTTTCCTGCGCGACGCTATCGCGTGCGCCGCTGATTCAGCGAGCCTGGCTACAACCCGGAACACACCTGGATCTCATTGGCAGTTTTCAACCCGCCATGCGTGAAACAGACGACGAGACGTTCGCCGACACATCCGTGTTCATCGACACCACCGAGGCGCTGGAAAAATCGGGAGACTTGCTTTCCCCTATTCAGAACGGCCGGTTCTACGCCGCCGACGTGCAAGCCACGCTCGAAGACTTGTGCAATGGCGTTCATCAGGGACGTAGGTCTGCGGACGAAATTACGGTGTACAAAGCCGTCGGAACGGCGTCTGAAGATCTGGCTTCGGCCATTCTGGTTTATCAGGCTGGCTGATCGCCAGGCACGCCTGCTTACAGATTCTATTGACGACTCATTCGTAGAGTCGGCACGGCGAGAGCAGAAAATAAGACGGCGCAGCTCGGTCAAGCTGCGCCGTCGGCAATACCACACCTCGATCAGGCAGGCATGCCGCCTGCCTTGTTGCTGCACGCTATCGAGGCCGCAATACCAGCGTGTCACCTAGTTCACTCTCAACCTTCTGACGGCTGAACGCCATGGGAATATATTTCCCTGTCGCCCAGCCCTCCAGCAGATTCCGGTAATACGGACTGCGCGGATCAGCAGACTGTCCCGGCATATTCTGGATGCGCGAGTTATCCCAGTTGCCTACGTCGATCACCTGCCGGTACGACGCGCCGCTGATCTGCCGGAAATCCGACTTGCGGAATGTCGCGCGATGCACCGTATCGTTGTCCCCGCTGACCGGATACCGAGGCGTGCCATAGGCTTTGGCAGTGTCGGGCGGCAGCAGGCCGGCGAGGCTGTGCTCGAACTGGATATGGTGCAGGCGGCCCCATTCCCATTGCCTGGAATCGGTACCCAGCGCTGCAGTCAGCTTGCGCATGCCATCGCCCAGCGCGGCCAGCAGCAACGCTGCCCGGCCTTGCTCGGGCCGCGGACCGAAGGCCGCATCGGGCGTCGCCAGTTTTTCCAGCACCTTGATCGTCGCCAACTGACCGAACACCTTGCTGCCCTGCGGCGGCACGTACAACTCGGAGACCCGCTTGACCACCTCTGGCAGCCAGAACTCATACACGGTGGCGGCTTCGGAATCGACTTCGGTACGGTAGTCCCAGTCCTTCAACAAACGCAGCGCCTCGCCAACCACAGGATCGGTAGAGTTCAATGCTTTTGCATAGCCCGTCAATGTGCGTGCCGGCAGCGACAGATTGTCGAACTGCAAATGTTGCGAAGTCTCCAGACTCAGTCCCTTTGCGTCGGCCAGAACCTCTCGGATCCGCTTGACCCGGAACGGCTCCGCCCAGGCGCGCCCGGACATGTCCTTGTACGGATAGTCATAAGGCAGGTTGTATTCGTTGGCCGTAGCGATGTAGCCCTCGGGCGGGTTGAACGCTTTAGGCAGCGAACGCGTCGGCAGGAAACCGTTCCACTCGTAATCGCCATTGCCCGGCACCGGCAGCATGCCGGACCAGTCCTTGCGTGGGCGGATCGGCGCGATGCTGCCGCCAAACCAGCCGATGTTGCCGTCCACGTCGGCATACACCATGTTTTCGCTGGGCGTGTAGTGCCGCTCCATACCGGCGACGAATTCCTGCCAGTTTTGGGCTTGATTCAGGCGCAGACTGGCGAGATATGCCGCGGTGCCCGGAAACTCCAGATAGGCCGCGCGCAGCGCGTAAGCTTTATGAGCCACCCGATCTTCGTGAATGATGGGCCCATGCCGTGTGAACTTCAACTGCCGTGTCGCGGCCGCCTGGCCTCGTACCGGAATCGATTCGTCCAGCGACCGCATGGTTTCCCAGCCGCCGCGATAACGGTACTGATCGGGATTCGCGGGATTCGTGTCATACACGTAGAGGTCCTCTTCGTCGGCAAAGGCGAAGATGGTCAGGCCGAATGCGATACGGTCGTTATGCCCCATCGATACACCCGGCAAGGCAGGCTCACCTGCACCAATGACATTCCAGCCTGGCGCATTCAGATGCACCATGTAGCGCAGCGATGGCATCGCGATCGCACGATGCGGATCGCCCGCCAAGATCGGTCGGCCTGTGGCGGTGCGCTGACCAGAGATGGTCCAGTTGTTGCTCTCGTAACGTGGAGCCATCGGATCAAAGGCCGGGTCCAGCGAGGCCAGCATATTGGCCGACAGGCTGCGCGCAAGCTCCTCGCGCTCGGCCGCAGCCAAGGGGCTGCGAGGGAAATCGCCCGCCTCGAATTTCTGACCCTTTCGAGCCAGGTTGTAGTCGGCCAGAATGTTTTCATTGATCTGATTTACGTTCAATCCAGCCGGCACTTGCAAAGCAATAGGCGGCTCATAGACGCCCAGGTCTTGCACAGTATTCACCCCCATTGCCGCGACCTGCTGCGCCAGCTTGACCTCGCTAGTGACATTACGAGTCAGTCCATAAATGCGGATCAGAGAGGTCTGCGGGCTCCAGTAGCCAGGCAGGGTACCCGTCAGTTTGAATTCGGGCGGCAGTTGTTCCGGGTTGGCTTTCACCCAGTCGACGTAGGCGTTGATACCATCGGCAAAGGCCGTCAGGATCGCCTGTCCTTCGGGGTGATAGCTGGCGAACTCCGCCTGCAGATTGCCGCGGTACAAAAACAGGCGAGCTGCCCGGTCTTGCTCGACGAAACGCGGGCCAAACTGCTCGGCCATTTTGCCTTCGCCCTGCCGGCGCCACAGATCCAGTTGCCACAAACGGTCTCGCGCCGCGTTGAACCCCTGGGCAAAGAACAGATCGTGTTGATTCTGGGCGTAAATGTGCGACACGCCGTGCTGGTCGCGCAGGATTTCTACCGGCTGCGTCAATCCCGGCATATCGATGGTGGCATGTTTGTCCCCACCCGGCCCCGCGCAGCCTGCCAGCAATGCCACGGCGCCACATGCCAGCCATGCGGCGATCTTGCGATTGAACGTACGCATATCTCTCCTCCTCCCTGTTGACCTGCTGGCGCCGTCGCACCTGTCCCGGCGCATTGCCAATAATGTAAACAGATGGCAGAGAAATATTGTTGTATTTCGTGAATTTTTTCAATCAACGTAACAATGCTGCATAAAAAGCGGACCTATGGACGAGGACATCGAGGTCTATCAGCGCTCTTGGGAAGCTTTTATTACGTATCTGCACAGAAAGATTTACCGACGGTTCGTTGCCGTTCGAGACTCGACGTGCACCCAGACGGAGTCAAAATTCAAATCACGGTAGCCACCGCGGGCACGATAGTTGCGGTGCACCGAGCCCACACACCGTTTGGAGAACTCACATGAAGCGTGAATTACTTGCCCGGGTTGCAGCGATAACCGTCATAGGCGCCATGGCTGGCGGCGCATATGCCCAAAGCATGCCCAATACGGGTGTGCCGTCTAGCAGTTCGCCGTCCACAACGCCGAATGATGGAACGGCAGTGCCGCCCAACGCACCCGTGCCTCCCGGCCAGATCCCGCCGGCGGGCCAAACCAATCCGGCGCAAGGTGGCCAGGGATATGCCGGTGACCGCTATGCAATGCCCTCCGGCGCAGGTGGCGACTCGTGCGTCCCGGGCAGCCAAACCGGCCTGCAGCTAGACCATAACTATGTCCCCAATCGCCAAGAGACCGCCATCAACGAAGTGAGGACCTCTGACATGTGCGGCAACAGATAAGTTTGCTTGCAGATCAGCGGCACCCTGCGGGTGCCGCTTTTTATGTCGACAGGTCTAGCAGCGAGTTACTGACGATAGTCAGTCGACAACAATGTCGTATCCGCGCGGCACACTACAGGCTCTGACACCAAGGAGCCAGCCATGCAGTCGAACAGACTGCTGTTGACAGTGGCTCAGAAATAGTCACAGATTTTGTTCGGCTGCCAAGGTAAATATCTTGGCCCAGCGGTGCGCTTGCTTGTGATCATGCATGGGGATTTCCCAGTCGCCTTGAGCGTTGTGGTCCAGATGCAAGGCCAGCATCCAACTCCCCGCGCGCTTCAATGCGTGTGCGCTTGCAATGTCGGTGAAAATAAATTGCGCCCTGCTTCCCTCGACCGTCAATGAGCCTCGCTTGGCCTTGGCGTCGAGGTGAATCTCGCCCCAGGATTCCTTGAGCGACACGATACGTTTGCCATCGACGGTTTTACCGTGAATCGTGCGATATCGATGAACGAAAGCAGCGATCACTGCGACGATTACGACCACCGCCAATAAATCGGCGCCGACACCCGCCAGCCAGCCGAACCTCGCAGCAGTGACCATGTACAGCGCAACAGCGCCATAGATAAGGGCTGCGAGCACGATGAAGGCTAGAACAATGGGCATTGTGCGTTCCTATGGAAATCCGCAGATCGTCGTCCTCGCTACAAACTGAGCCAGCGGCGGCAGCCACGATCCTTGCGTAATCGATAACAGGTCTCGAACACGGAACGGCCGCGGCGCAATTGCCCCAATCAGCACAAATAAAGCTCAGTCCAACGGCCTCGGCAGCGGCACATTGAGCTCTCCCCCCAACTTTGCCAGGCTATCCCAAATCGCAGGGGCAAACTCGATCTGGTGCTTATTCCGCGCGCGATTCGTGGCCTCGTATTCACCCGGATACTGTACCGCGTCCACGCCCGGTTGCGGCTTGCACGCGTGCAGATAGTCGATAAAGGCGCTGACCTCTTGAATGCGCCAATCCGTCTGAAAACCCACGCGAGCATCGAGCAGCAGCGCGAACATATTGTTCATCGCTGCGCCTTCGCGCGGACGGGCCGGTTGTATGGTGCCGCCACCCGACAGTACGCCTGCCAACAGCTCAGCCACCAGACCCATCGCATAGCCTTTGTGCCCGCCAAAGGGCAACAACGCCCCGGGAGGATCGGTAAACAACGCATTAGGATCCGTAGTCGGATTCCCCTGCGCATCGATTAGCGATCCCTCCGGTGCCTGCTGGCCATTTGCCGCCAAAACGCGCGCCTTGTTCACGGCAATCGAACTCGTCGCCATATCCACCAGAAAAGGCGGCCGGCCATCTGGCAGCGGGCCGGCAAAGCACAAAGGATTCGTCGTCATGCAAGCCTGCGCTCCGCCGAATGGCGCAACCGTAGGCGCGCGGTTGATCACGTTGGTAAACGCCAGCAGGATAAAGCCGTCATGCGCCGCCATTTCACCGTAGAAACCCATGCGGCCCAGATGATGGCTATTGCGCAGCGTCACAATGCATTGACCATGTTCGCGTGTGCGTTGTAAGGCCTGCTGCATGATCACCTTGCCCACATGCTGTCCCAGGCCTTGATTGCCTTCGAACGCCAGCATGGGCCCATGGTCGTACATCACCGTGGGACGCGCCGAGCCATTGGCCAGGCCCTTTTCCAATACCTTGCGGTAATTCGGCAGAATCGACAGGCCATGGCTGGTATAGCCAACACGGTCTGACTCCACCAGATGCTCGGCCACATTGGCGGCAATGTCATCCGGAATGCCTTGCGCCACCAACAGCGCGGTGCCATAAACGATGGCGTCTTCGATATGTATCTTCATCGCAGCACCCTTACATCCAGCCCAGCCAGCGCCAGTACGTTGCAGCCATCACCAACATCAGCCCGAAACCCACAATCGTGATGCCAATACCCACCTTGGCAAATTGCTTGGCGGTAAAGGTTTCCGTGCCCATGCAGACCATATTCTGCGGTGCGTTGATGGGCAGCATGAAACCGTAGCTCACCACGAAGCCCAGCAACATCGTCATGCCCAGGCGATTGAAATCGCCTGGCAAGGTTTGCAGCACCGAGATCAAAATCGGCAGCATGGCGGACGTCAACGCCGTCGCACTGGCGAAACCCAAGTGAATCAGAATCAGGAAAGCGCCCAGAATGGCAAAGATACCCACCGGCCCGACTTTATCCAGACCAGTATTAGTCACCACCTGAGACCCCAGCCATTGGCCAGCCTGCGTCGTCAAGAGTGCAGTACCTAGGCTGATGCCGACCCCGAACACGATCACCGTACCCCATGGAATACGCGACTGTACGTCTTTCCATGTCATAACGCCGATGCGCGGCAGCATCAACAACACCAACCCAAAATACGTCGTCGACGTCGTATCGAAATGATGCAGTTTCCCTTCTGTTGACCAGGAAAGCAGCAGCAGGACCGATACGATCATCAGCCGTTTTTGCGGGCCCGTCATCGGGCCGAGGTCACGCAGCGATTGCTCGACGGCTTCCTTGCCGCCTTGGACCGCATCGGTCTCGGGCGGCAACAGCTTCAACACGAGGACCACGAGGAACGCCGACATGATGATGGCCCACGGCGCACCGGCCACCAGCCAATCAGACCAGGCCACACGCTGGCCCAGCATCTTGTCCATGAAGCCCACCGTCAGCAGGTTCTGCGCAGCAGCAGTTTGAATACCAACGTTCCAGATACTGGTCGCCTGCGCCACGATGATCATGATGCCGGCGGCGATATGCGAGCGTTTTTCCACGCCGAACGCAGCGATGACACCCATCATGATCGGCACCACGCAAGCACTGCGCGCCGTCGCGGACGGCACCACCAGGCTGAGCACAATCGTGACCGCAATCGCGCCCATCATGATGCGGCGCGTGCTGGTGCCGACCTTGGACAAGGTGACCAGTGCGATCCGCTTATCCAGGCCCGTGAACGTCATGGCGGCAGCGATGAACAACGCGCCAGCCACCAGGGCGAGCGCAGAATTTGAAAACCCGGTCAACGCCATCGTGATGGCCCGGGACGTACCGTATACGACGCTGGGGTCCTGCACTGTCGGAGCGGTACCCAACAAAAACGCCATCAAGGTGGTAATCATGATGGCGCTGGCTTCGTACGACACGGCTTCGGTGATCCATACCACCACGGCGAATACCAGGATGGCCAACATGCGATGCCCCGCAACGGGCAGCGCGTCAGGCATCGGCATAAACAGGACGACGAGCATGGCAATGACACCGGCGATCAAGCCAATGGGGATTTTTGCTTTGCTGGGGGGACTGGCGGGTGGGGCCGCAGGTGAGGCGGGTTTAACGGGAACAGCGACAGGCTCAGACATGCCTTTCTCCGGTAACCAAAATGGGGCATCGAATGCAACCGGAGCCGTTCGCGGGCAGCGCCGCGAATAACAATAGGTCGCAGGCAACGCAGGAATATTCTATAACAATGTAACGACGGAATAAGAAACAATCCCTCAGCTTCGCACGCGATTATTGCGAAATATCAATACCGATCCACGTCATCAATTCCCCTCGTAATAACCGCCGTCGATCACGAACGGTGGCGCTCTCCCCCCTGTCCTATTCGCTCATTTTTGGCCGAGACAAGTCCATCTATGCGCGAAAGTTTCGGGCATTCTTGGCTTACGCTAGTACCGACACGCAGTACGGACGGAAACCACAGTGCAACCACACCTGATCAAAAAACCCTACCACCCTGTGGTCCTCGATATATTGCAAAGGCATCGGGCCCGTGCGGTCCTGGATGCGCCATGCGGCCATGGTTGGCTGGGGCACGAATTCGCCCGGCGTCAGCCGGATTTGCAGATCGACGGTTTGGGGTTATGGGAATATCCCGTGGAGGTACCTGTCTATGGGATGGTCCGCGAGCAGGATCTGGACGAGCCCTTGCCCAAGCTGCCCCGCGAATACGATGCGGTAGTTTGCTGCGAAGCCATTCATTTGCTCACCAACCCAGGATCCGCCCTGAAAGGCTTTCGCGATGTGCTGCGGCCCGGCGGCAAATTGATTGTCACCACGCCGAACACATGGCATGTCAGATCGCGAGGCCAGTTCTTCTTGCGAGGATTTCACTCAGGGTTCAGCCCGATGTATGGCAAAAAGCGGGGCGACTACATCACGCATTTTCCATTTTCATTTCCTCAACTGCACCTCGTGCTCACCACTTCAGGATTTCGGCAAATTGAACTGCACGAGGTCGACGAGCCGAAGCCAAAGCGGCACGTCGAACGCCTATTGGGATGGCCGGGGGAAACCTACTGCCGCCGCAAGGCCGCTCACGCAGCAGATGCCGACGAAGCCCGCTATTGGGAACAGGCAGGCAGCCCGCAATCGATGTACGGGCGCTGGCTCGTGGTGAGCGCCGAGCGGTAACGAAGCCATATCCAGCGTGAGGCGCTGGGATCGACTCCGTCTACCACGACAGTGGTAATCCCAGGTTCGGTGCGGTGTTTCGTTTGCGGCGCAGGCGCAGAGTCTCGTTCTCAAGATCCGTTAAGCGGCGTCAAACGTCACATATAGAATAAATTTGTCAAAAAATAAAATATAGCGCTTGCACAAGTATCTGTTGTAATCAGCGCCTAATGATTGTTTCAATTGGTTATACCCTATCCTAGGCAAGCCCCACGCCAAAACTCGTGTAATAACCCCGGCGACGTGGACGCTGACGCCACATCACTGCCGCTAATAAAGGCGCAATCAAATAATGGCGAATTTTTTCTTCGATCTGAAGGTTTCCGACGCGACGGTCGATCAGACCAATGCAGACCCGGGTACCAACAGTGCCGCCGTGCTCCCCGGGTCGCAGACACTGAGCGTCGACGGCGTGGACCTGACAGTGTCGGTCCCGCTGTTTATGTTTCCGACGACGGGCGCGACAGTGATCGTGACCAACGGCGCAACCCTGGACACGCCAGACTTGTTGTTCGCTACCACCGGTGCTGATCAGATACCGGGCAAGCTGCTGATCGATGGGACCTCCTCGGCTACGGTGAATCAGTTTACGGGTCCTGTACCTAATGGCGGTACCGTAAAGCTGAACGTGGAGTTCGGTGGCGATGGAGATGGCAGTTTCACTTATGTGAGTTCCGGCATCACAAGCCCTATCATGATAAATGGCATGAGCGCGGGCGATTCTATTCATGTGCCCAACGCCACCTTTATGCAGTTCAACTACGATCCTACATCCGAGACGGGTACAGTCCATTTCGTAAGCGGCGCCTTGCCGGTAACGATGTCGATCCAGGGCATGCCGGCGAGCGTAGGAAACGTCATTGCCGCCGATCCGCAAAGCTACTTCACCAACGGCGATTTTGTGATGCCGGTCTGCTTTCTAAAAGGCACGCGTTTACGTACGCCACGCGGAGACGTCGCTATCGAAGCATTGCAGGCCGGCGATCAAGTCTGGGGCCAATCCGGATGGCGCACCGTGAAATGGATCGGCTGGCGCAAGTACCGTGTCGCGCTGCTGCGCACCGACGATGAGCGCGCAGCAACATTGCCCATCCGCATTCGCCAGCACGCCTTCGCCGCGAGTATGCCGGATGCCGATCTGCTGGTGTCACCTTGGCACCATTTATGGCTAGACGGCGTGCTGGTACGCGCCAGGTGTCTCATCAATGGCCGCACCATCGTGCAAGAGCCACGCACGGAATGGGTGGAGTATTACCACGTGGAATTGGATCAGTTCGACGTAGTGATCGCACATGGCGTGTATTCTGAATCGTGGGCTGATGGCGGGAACCGTGATTTTTTCCAGAACGTGGCTGTTTCCGAACTACGGCCGCAAGATCGCAAACGTCGTCGTGCTGATCGTCCCGGTTTTGCGGTGTTGCGCGACCCCGTTGCGGAAGCAGCTCTGCGCGAAAAATATGCCGCTCGTGCGATGAGCCTGCCGAGTGTCGAAGCTCCTATCGCTGTTGCCAACGGATAAGCACAAGGGGCGGTCTTTACGTCGTGTATGACTGCACACTTTGCAATTCTTGAGTTGGTCGCATTCCTGAGCCGCATGTAAGGTTGAGCCCTGAGCTATCAGTTCACGCTCATGCTGCACACATCAGGAGATGGCGATGGAGTCTTTCTACCATCAAACAGTTAAACCTTTATCAGAATCCGAATTACGCGCTCGACGCGCTGTCGCTGCCGGACGGCAGCTGATCAATCCCGCCCCCGCTCCGAGTCAGGCGACATCCGCCGAACACGAACTACGGGAATACATGCAGGAATTGGAATTGCGGCTCACGAGCAGAGTCCCAGGGAAAATTTGAAAGCGCGGCGCTCCGCGCTTGCTCTCGATCGGCCGCCTACGGGCGGTTTTCTTTTGGCCGGCTGCCGGCAAGCATGTTCCAAACAAAAAAGGACGGATCGGTTAACCCGTCCGTCCCTGTCTGTCACTACCTAATGCTTGCTAATTTGGTGGAGCCGGGGGGAATTGAACCCCCGTCCGCAAGCCCTCCGCAACCAGTTCTACATGCGTAGTCGACCTATTTAGTTTTAACCATGGACTTAGCCGATCGACAGGCCGGACCAAGGCGATTCACGTAATTTAAGCCTGAACCGTGTGACCCCAGTGCAGACCGATTCCTTGTAAAGGACGCTGCTGCGATTCGGGGTTGCCCCCTAGGAAGTTGCCTTCCCTCGCCTGACCCAAGGACAGATCAGTGCAGCGGCTCACCGCTTAAGCGGCGAGAGCGAAACGCTCTTCGTTTGCGTTTAAAGTGTTCCAGTGGTTTTACGAGCTTACTGGTGCTCGGCATGCCCTGAGTTGTTTCGCGACCCACGTCGAATCCGGATCGGCCCCAAGATTCTCTATTGTACTCCAATTGGGCCAGATAAAGCACCCACGCTCCCCTCCTGCGGGACAGGCAGAGCCACTCCCCCGCTCGCTTCTCACCAGCACGCCCAACGAGGCGCTGGCCCGTGCATTGTCGGCACGTTACCCGCGCAAATCCCTGCGGCTTTTAAATGGGCATGGTCGCGCACACCTCTCGCACAATCTGGGCAAACCGTTCCTCCGCATCCAACGGCAAGTCGCGCACCTGGCGTATCAAACTGACTGGCGGCAATTCCCAGTTCCATTCCCAGGCCACACGCGCCACGCCGCCGCCCTGCTCCATGTCAAGCGCAATATCCTCTGGAACAATGGAAAGCAGATTTTGATTGCTGCGCAACATCCCCGAGATCACATCGATGGAATAGGTCTCCACTCGCGCGACAGGCGGGCGGACTTGTTCGCGGGTGAAGAGTTCGGTCACCATGTTGCCGATGGGCGTCGCCGACGACGGCAAGATCCAGTCTACGTCGGCCAACATGCGCCAGTCGGGCTTGGTACGGGCAATGCGCCGGGCGAGCGCGGGATGGGCGATC
The DNA here is from genome assembly GCF_965139205.1 of Bordetella muralis. Lineage (GTDB taxonomy): Bacteria > Pseudomonadota > Gammaproteobacteria > Burkholderiales > Burkholderiaceae_B > Bordetella_A > Bordetella_A muralis. The sequence continues at coordinate 116,119 of NZ_CBCSIU010000007.1, read as the reverse complement.
AACGCAGGCCGCTGCGTGTACAGCACCTGGTGCCACATGTCGTTCATGCCCACGGCCGCTGCGGCGCGGCCGATGACGCAGTCGATTTCGTGCGCGCGTAACTCCTTTAAGAGCTGGTCGGTGGTCGCTCGATGCAGCACGACGTTGATGCCCTCTGCGCACAGGCGCTCCAGCGTTGGCGTCAAAACGCGGCCGGAGACAAAGGGAATCGCCCCGACCCGCAATTGAGCGGCCCTGCCGGATCGTACGGCCTCCATTTCCTGGCCCCAATGGTCCAGGTCCAGCATCATCCGTTCCGCTCGCACGAGAGCCAGTTTGCCCAGCGGCGTGGGCTCCAGTCCCTGACGAGAACGCACGAATAAGGGCGCCTCGAAGATGTCTTCAATTTCGGCCAGCGCCTTGGTCGCAGCGGGCTGGCTGATGCCCATCGCGTCGGCTGCACGCGTCAATGAACGCAGACGCCCTAATCGCGTCAGCAACGTCAGGTGGCGCAATTTCAGCCGTGAAAACAATCGTGCACCGGGCCGACGGCCAGTGGTATCGGAATGGGATGAGCGCACAGCTGTCATGGCATAAAAGCATAACCAAACAGTTATGCATCAATTGGAAATACGCATATTACCGTTATTCGTACTCTTTATACTGACCTCCTCTTTCCCGCGCTTTCCTCCGATATCCGCCTATGTCTTCCCCCAGTTTCACGACCCGCCCGGAAATCCGCGGCACGTTTGGCGTGGCATCGTCTACGCATTGGCTGGCCACGCAGGTCGCCATGAGCGTGCTGGAGCGTGGCGGCAACGCGTTCGACGCTGCAGTCGCGGGCGGCTTTACGCTACAGATTGTCGAACCGCATTTGAATGGCCCGGGCGGCGAGGTGCCGATCCTGTTCTGGAACGAAAACGATCCGCGCATCCAATCAATATGCGGCCAGGGGACGGCGCCTCAATTGGCAACGCCCGCCTATTTCCGGAATATGGGCGTAGATCTGGTCCCCGGCGTGGGGCTGTTGCCTGCCACCGTGCCCGGCGCGTTTGGCGCGTGGCTGACGATGCTGCGCGATCACGGTACCTGGGAACTGGCAGACGTGCTGCGTCCGGCGATTGATTACGCACGCAATGGCTTTCCGCTGGTGCCGCGCATTGTGCAGGCCATTTATTCGGTACAGGATCTGTTTCGCCAGGAATGGCACAGCTCTGCCGACGTCTGGCTGCCCGACGGCAAGGTGCCGCACCCCGAACGTCTGATGCGTACGCCCGCCATCGCCGATACCTATACACGGATCGTTAGCGAGGCCAATAACAAAGGCAGCGATCGGCGTGCCCGTATCGATGCCGCGCTGGAGATCTGGTATCGCGGTTTTGTCGCCGAGGCGATCGACGCTGCATACCGTACCCCGATGCGCGACTGCACCGGTGAACGGAATGCGGGCCTGCTGCGCCGCGAGGATATGGCGGATTGGCAGGCGACCTACGAAGAACCTGCCATGGTGGATTTTGGCCGCTATACCGTCGCGAAGTGCGGCGTGTGGTCGCAAGGGCCGGTGTTTTTACAGCAGTTGGCGATGGCGCGGCATCTGCCGCTAGAGGGACTCGCGGCCGACTCGCCCGCGTTCGTGCATGCTATTGCAGAAGTCGCAAAACTGGCGTTTGCGGATCGGCTGGCTTGGTACGGCGACCCACGTTGCAATGATGTGCCGTTGGCCGATTTGCTGTCGGATGATTATGCGCGTGCACGCGCAGCATTGATCCGTGACCAGGCATCACGCGAACTCATCCCTGGATCGCCCGGTGGGCGTACGCCACGGTTGCCCGACCTGGACGCCGCACGCCGTGCACTGGCACAGGCCGATACGCGTTTTGGTGTAGGAGAACCGACCTTTGCCCAATTACCGCCCGTGGACCAGTGGCTGGAGCGCGAGCTGTTCGTGGGAGACACCTGCCACATCGATGTCATCGACAAGGACGGCAACATGGTCGCCGCGACGCCATCCGGTGGATGGTTGTCGTCCAGTCCGGTCGTACGCGGTTTGGGATTCTCTATCACGACGCGATTGCAAATGACCTGGCTCGACGAAGGTCTGCCAGGACAGCTGCAAGCAGGTGCACGGCCTTGCACCACGCTATCGCCCGGCATGGCGTTGCGTGATGGCCAGCCTTATATGGCGTTCGGTACGCCCGGCGGAGATCAACAGGATCAATGGACCGTGGCATTTTTCTTGCGCCATGCATTGTGTGGAATGAATCTGCAAGAGGCCATCGACGCACCGGCCTGGCATATCGATCACTTCCCGGGCTCATTCTGGCCGCGCACGACAACGCTCAACCGCATCACGGTGGAATCGCGCATGCCCGAGCGCACGTTGGACGCGCTGCGCGCGGCCGGTCACGAGGTCAAGGTCGGAGCGCCCTGGTCCGAGGGCCGCATCAGCGTTTGTACACGGGAACCGGCTGGCAATGGCGCGAGACTGCTGCGCGCAGGCGCGAATCCGCGCGGCATGCAGAGCTATGCCGCCGGACGTTGATAGCTATTTAACAAGCGGGCCCGCGCTCGGGACTCGCATTTTTATCGCGGCGCAGGCCGCACATAACAAGGGGATTGATCCATGGCTTTTTCATTTCGCAGCGCTTTACGCGCATTCGTTTTAGTGGCGGGCATCGTGCCCGCCGCAGCAATGGCGGCATGGCCGGAGAAACCGATTACGCTGATCGTGCCGTGGGCGGCAGGCGGCTCGACAGATATTCTGGCGCGCATGCTGTCCGAACAGATGACCAAGACGTATGGCCAGCCGGTGATCGTGGAAAACCGCTCGGGAGCCTCCGGCAATATCGGATCGGCTTTTGTGGCGCGCTCGGAACCGGACGGCTACACCTTGCTGATCGGATCGATGAGCACTCATACGATGAACGAGGCGCTCTACGACAACATGCCATTTGATGGCGTGAAAAGCTTTACGCCGATCGCAGAGCTCGCGCTGGTGACAAACACGATGGTGGTGAACCCTTCGCTGCCGGTCAATAACGTCAAAGAGTTCATCGACTATGCCAAGGCCAACCCCGAAAAGATCGCGTATGCCTCGGCAGGCCCTGGTTCGACCAATCATTTGAGTGCGGCGATGTTTGAAAAAGCGACCGGCGTCAAGATGGTGCACATCCCCTATCGCGGCGGCGCACCGGCGGTGTTGGACACAGTCGCGGATCGTACGCAGGTGCTGTTCAGTGCGGGCACGCAGACTTTGCCGCACGTGCAAGCAAAGAAACTGAAGCTATTGGCAGTGACCGAAGAATCGCGCTCACCGCTGCTGTCCGATATCCCTACCGTTGCGGAAACCGTACCGGGTTATTCGATGGCGGTTTGGTATGGCGCCTTTGGACCAGCCGGAATGGATCCCGAGTTGGTGGCCAAGCTGAACACGGAAATCAACCGCATCCTGACCCTGCCGGAAGTGAAAAAGAAAATGGGCGATATGGGAGTACTGGTCATGCAATCGACACCGGAAGGCTTTGCCAAGACAGTGGCGGCCGATGCGCAGAAATACTCCGCCATCGTGCGCGAATTGGGGATCAAGGCGCAATGACGGAATTGGACGTTCGAATCGCCCAGGCAGTACGCGACAGTGCCGCCATGACTGACGCGCTGGCCAGCGCCGATCCTGCGACGGTATTTGCCGCCATGGATAAATGGTCGCAACCCGTGTTGCAGCAGGCGCTATGCACTGTGAATCGTTTCGACTCGGTCAATATGGCTGTGGTGCGGCTGTACAGTTCGGATCCCGTATCCTATCCTCCGGGCGGATCGAAGCAGAAACGCGGGATGCCCTGGGGGGAGCACGTGCTATTGCAGCGGCGTATCTATGTCGGCGAAGGCCCGGACGCGATCCGTGCCTCGTTTGACGATCATTCGGCGATCCTGGGACTGGGTCTGCAGTCGGTGATCAATGTGCCGGTGGTCGTGGGCGATGTGTGCCTGGGGACAGTCAATTTTCTGATGCGCGAAGCACGCGTTCACGACGCGCATGTCAGCTTTGCACGACTGGCGGCGTATTTGACGGTGTCAGGATTTCCGCGCTGATCCCGTTTCGAGCGATGGTTCGCGCACACTTTCCCGGCGCGAACCATGCGCCTCGGCGTATATCCTAGTGAACTCCGCCCCGAGCAAGAATACCTGGGCGGCGTAATATACCCAGATCAGTACGATCACGAGCGAGCCTGCCGCCGCATAGGACGATGCGACCGACGCCGTACCCAAGTACAGTCCGATCAAGAATTTGCCGATCTCAAATAGCACCGCCGTCACCAAAGCCCCTGTCCAGACGTCCCGCCACGCGACAGGCGCCTGCGGCATGAATCGATAGATCAACGCAAACAACAGCGTCGATGTACCCAATGTGACGGCGATGTTCAGCCCCTGCAGCAAGATTTCCCAGCCGGGCATCATGCCGCCCGCCCAACTGCCCAATGCCGCGAGCACCGAGCTGATGATTAGTGACACCATCAGCAAAAAGGCCAGTGTCAGCACCAGCCCAAAAGACAGCAAACGGGCGCGGATCATGCTCCATATTCCGGACTGTTTCTTTGCACCGACTTTCCAGATGCGATCCAGCGCGCTTTGCAGCTCCGAGAATACGGTCGTCGCGCCAACCACTAATACCGCAACACTGATGACGGTGGCCACGGCGCCTTGTGATGGTTCTTGCGCACCTCGGACGACGCCTTCAATCGTCTTGGCGCCTTCTGCGCCGATCATGGCGTGGACCTGCTGAAACAGTTGGCCGCGCACGGCTTCCTCGCCCCAGAAAAAACCGGCGATCGCGATGACAATGATGACCAAAGGCGCCAAGGAAAACACGGTATAGAACGCAATAGCCGCACCCATACTCGGCGCGTAATCATCCAGCCAGCTATTAACGGCCTGTTTAGCCAAACCGTAGAAACGTTTGATATGCATTCGGCGCTCCGCATCGGCCGGTACTGCTCATCAGCTCAACCGCTTCACCACTCTCGCCACGCGCGCGATGCCATCTTTACCGCTGGCGGCACGTCCGATTAACGCGGTACCGACCGCGGTCAGAATACCGCGCCGCAGCACAGTACGACTACGCATACCCGCGACCATCAGCAAGGCGCCCAGACTGAGCACGATCAGATGCTCGCCGGGAAAGCCGGGCCTCTGGTCATCAAAGGATTTCAACTGTCTCACCATCGAGCCGGCATCTCGAGCGGAAATGGAAACCTCGGGCAGGGAATGTGTAGGCATGATATTCCTTGATCGATACAGGAGGAAACCCATTGCCCAGCAAGTGACGTGCCAGGGCATGGATGTCCATCATGAGGCAACACATGCAATACTGCCTATCCCGAGTACCATTTCCATTTTCCCCCTGGCCACGCCCTATGACCTCACATTCACGTATCGAGCCGACATCGATCGGCGCTTTAGCAGGTTGGCGCATCAACACCCCGTATGGAAGCGCGCTGGTGTCTCAGCAAGGCGCACAGTTGTTGAGCTATACCCCGGCGGGAGGCCGGCCGTTAATCTGGCTGTCCGAACAGGCCGTCTTCAAACCTGGCGTACCGGTGCGCGGAGGCATACCAGTTTGCTGGCCCTGGTTTGGGGTTTACGATCGCAACCCGCAATCGGTACGCGACAGCGTCGCTGCCACGCCGGGTGCCGCATCGCACGGCTGGGTACGGCAGGTCGACTGGCAGTTGGCGGAGCAATACATCGAGGCCGACACGGCGAGCCTGGAATTCACCTTCGAGGCGCCGCGGAACCATGCGCCGGGATGGATACATCATGCCCAGCTCACGCTACGGATGCGATTCGGCAAGAACATCGAAATCACGCTGTCCGTGCGCAATCAGGGGGTGCAGGACCTGACCACAACGCTGGCGCTGCATACTTACCTGGCGGTCTCGGACAGCCAACATGTCAACATCCAGGGACTCGAGGGCCATCGCTATTTGGACACGTTGGAAAATTGGGAACCTCGCCAACAGCAAGGGGCCGTCAGATTCAATGGCGAAACCGACCGGATATACCTGGACACGACGACGCCCATCACTCTGCATGATCCAGGCTGGAAACGCGATATCCGCCTGCAGGCGAACGGCTCACGATCCGCCGTGGTGTGGAACCCCGGTGCTGCCAAGGCCGCGCGATTAGCAGATATGGCGGACGACTCGTGGTCGCACATGGCATGCATCGAAACTGCCCGGGTGCTAGACGACGCAATGACAGTAGCCCCGGGAGCGACCGAAAGCGTGTCGTTGTCGATCAATTGGTCGGCGACGAGTTAAAGACACTGATTAACCCGAAATTCGAAACAATCTGTCCACGAAACGCAGATTTATCTCAAATAACAACGGAATTACAGTAGTGAAAACGGCGTCCTCAATGAATTTGAGGCGCCCCCTGTTTTATTGGAGATATCTGCTATGCAAGCCCAACCTACGCTTTTCGTCTCTCATGGGGCTCCGACCTTTGCGGTCGAGCCAGGCTTGGCCGGCCCACAACTCAAAGCGTTGGGCGAGCGCCTACCCGCGCCGCGCGCCGTGCTGATCGTCTCGCCTCACTGGATGACGCCAGGCCTGAGCATTACCGCGTCGGCACGCCCTCAAACCATTCATGATTTTGGCGGCTTTCCCGCTGAACTGTATGCGTTGCAATACCCCGTCGCAGGCGACCCTGCGCTGGCCGAACGCATTGCCGCGTTGCTGAGAAATGCGGGATATCACGCAGACCTGGATACCGAACGTGGCCTTGATCATGGCGCCTGGGTGCCGATGATGCACATGTTCCCCGAACATCAAGTTCCCGTGCTGCAGCTTTCATTGCCGATGCATATCAGCCCTGAACAGACCTGGGCGTTGGGACAGGCTTTGGCGCCGCTATCGCAACAAGGCGTGTTGATTGTCGGCTCGGGCAGTTTGACGCACAACTTGTACGAGTTCCGCCAGCATGGTGCGGATGAGCCATATGTGAAAGCGTTCGCGAACTGGGCTCGCCAAGCCGTGCAAACGCATGATCAGGAGGCGCTGGTGGGCTATTTGGAACACGCACCGCAAGCACGGCGAGCACATCCTACCGCCGAACACTATCTACCGCTGTTGATTGCCGCAGGCGCGGCTGCCCCCGGTGCCCAGGTCGATGTACTGGATGGGGGCATCACCCATGGCGTGTTGTCCATGGACAGCTATGTGTTCAATGCGCCCGCTGCGCACTGAACACGAACACAAGGCCCATGACAAAGGGCAGACTACTGCGATGCAGCGCCGCTCGTCGTAGGCTGCCCCGCGGGCGCATTCTGCTGCAGCCATTGCAATGACTTCATCCCCGCGCGGCCGTCGGGTGCCAGGCCTGCGTCGCGCTGGATGGATTTCAGGGCCTCGCGGGTACGCGCGCCTATCAAGCCGTCGGGCTGGCCGATATCGAAACCGCGCGCAATCAGCAAGGACTGCAACTCGCGCCGTTGGGCGCGAGAGAGGCCGGGATCGTCGGTCGGCCACGCACGTACAAACGGTCCACCACCGCGCAAACGATCCGAGAGATGGGAGATGGCCAGTGCATAGCTTTCTGCCGCGTTATACGAATATATCGCGTCAAAATTCCGTGTCACTAAAAACGCCGGACCCGACGGGCCTGCTGGCAATAACAACGCGACTTGCATATCGCCAGCGGGCAATGCGCTGCCATCGGCCTTTTTGACGCCCTTTGCCGCCCAGGTGGATATGGGTTGTTTGTTGCGGCGTCCGGCGCCGGAGGTATCCATGCCATCGGGCAGGCTCACCTCAAAGCCCCAAGGCATACCGGGCTCCCATCCAGCGCGTTTGAGGAAATTGGCGGTCGAGCCCAGCGCATCGGGTACGCTATCGACCAGATCGCGTCGGCCGTCGCCATCAAAGTCTACGGCCAATCGCAGATACGTCGAGGGCATGAACTGCGTCTGACCAAATGCGCCCGCCCACGAACCATTCAGACGCTCGACGCCCAGGTGTTCCTGCTGAATGATCTTCAGCGTAGCAAAGAACTCGCCACGGAAATAGCTTTGCCGGCGGCCGACACATGACAACGTCGATAACGAGGTCAGCAACGGACGTCCGCCCAGGATTTTGCCGAAATTGCTTTCCACACCCCACACGGCGACCACGGTCGCAGGATCTATGCCGAACTGAGACTGCGCACGAGCCAACTCGGCCTGCCACTGCTGCAAAGCGAGCTTGCCATCGGCAACGCGCTCGTCGTCAACCAGCGAAGCCATGTAGTCCCAGATCGGCGTCTTGAACTCGGGTTGCGCATCCAGCAGGGGCAGGACGCTCAGGTCGGGCTCCAGGTCTTTGGTGTAGGTATCGTAGGTGCTGGCCGATACGCCTTGCTTGATCGCCTGGCCACGCAATTGCGACAGGCACTGAGCGAAATCGGCGGAACTGTACGCGGTTGCCGAGGCAACCTCGGCAGCGGCATTACCGGATGTAGCGGCTGACGCCAGCGGTGCAGCGCCCGCCCACAGCGCGAGAGTGATAAGGGGCAAGGAGTATCGTAGTGTCATGGGCAGGATTTTATAAGCTGGCGCGAAAAATAGCCGACTGGCGAGGTTACGCCATAGTATCGCGCTGTAACCGGCCTGACACGCTCGCTGCCCCCAACCATTCCGCTGCGTTAACGGACAGTCCCCTGCAACGCCGCCAACTCGGCTTCATCAAACCCCGCCAACCGGCGCGCCTCGAGATTGAACGGCCCACGCAGCTTTGGGGCGCTATAACGTTGCGCCAACTCAGCGTAGCAAGCCACAGGATCCAGCCCTTGCTGATCGCAAAGATAACGAAACCATTGATTCCCGATCGCCACGTGCCCGATCTCGTCACGCAGGATGATGTCCAGGATAGCGCCGCCGTCCTTGTCCCCGGCGCTGATCAGCTTGTCACGAATCAGCGGCGACGCATCCAGGCCGCGGGCCTCGAGGGTGCGCGGCACGAGCGCCAGACGGGCCAGCAGATCGTCACGGGTTTTTTCCGCCATTTCCCATAAGCCGTTGTGCGCGGGAAAGTCGCCGTAAACATGACCCAATGTGCCCAGATGCGTATTGAGCAGGTCGAAATGATAGGCCTCTTCACGCGCGACTCGCAGCCAGTCGCGGTAGAAATCTTCGGGCATGCCCGGGTACCGCCACACGGCATCCAGCGCCAGGTTCACCGCATTGAACTCAATATGCGCGAGCGCATGCAACAACACGGCGCGCCCCTCTGGCGATTGCACAGAGCGCTGTTTGACCTGTTGAGGCGGTACGAGTTCGGGCGCGTCGGGGCGTCCGGGTAAATTGACAGGCTCATCCAACACCCCGTCGGTACGCAGCTCAGCATTGTCGCAAATAGCTCGGACGGCGGCCAATTTGTCCGGCCAGGATCTCGCGGCCAAGGCTGACAGGGCCTGGCTACGCAGATCGAGGCCAATCAGGGCAGAAATCACAGTATCGGTCATACAAAAGCGAGAAAATCATCACCTTGCGATGGGTGTGCTCCATAGTAACCACAATGCCGGTATCACGGATTGCGGCAACTCGTCGGCCAGACTTTATCATTACGCCATGACCTCTCCCGCTCGCCTCGGCATCGCCACCTCGTTATCCCAAATAGACCCGTCCGAATGGAACGCGTTGGCGGGCGACCAGCCTTTTGTTCGCCACGAGTTCTTGTCCGCATTACACGAGACGGGGTGTGCCTCGCCTGAAACGGGCTGGACGCCATACTACCTGGTGCTGCGCAACGAAGAGCGTCTGATCGGTGGCGTACCGCTCTATTTGAAATCCCATTCACGAGGCGAATACGTTTTTGACTACGCCTGGGCCGACGCCTTTGAGCGGCATGGTTTGCGCTATTACCCGAAGCTCTTGAGTTCGATCCCGTTTACACCGGTCAGTGGACCGAGGCTGTTGGCCGGCAACCCAGCAGACCGTCTGGCCTTGGCGCAGGGTTTGATCGAATTGGCGCAGGGATTGAAAGTGTCTTCGCTGCACATGCTGTTCCCCGAGGAAGACGATTTACTCGCGCTGCGTGAGGCCGGCTATATGGTGCGCGAAGGCGTGCAATTTCATTGGCGCAATGCGGGATATGCGCATCTCGATGATTTTCTGTCTGCGTTGAATCACGACAAACGAAAAAAAATCCGCCAGGATCGCAAAAAGGTCCTTGAAGCAGGCATCGAATATCGCTGGCTGCATGGCACGCAAATCGATGCGCAGTCCTTGGCCTTTTTCTACCGTTGCTATGAGCAGACCTATTTTGCGCACGGCAATGCCCCCTACCTGAGCGCAGATTTTTTCGAACGCCTGCATCGCGAGATCCCCGGCACCATGGTGTTGATCGTGGCGCTGCGAGATGGACACCCCATCGCCGCAGCCTTGAATATGCGCGGCGGCGACACGCTGTATGGGCGTTATTGGGGATCGCTGGAGTTTGTCTCGGGCCTGCATTTCGAGACCTGCTATTTACAGTCCATCGACTACTGTATTCAACATGGGCTGGCCAGTTTCGAGGGTGGCGCACAAGGCGAACACAAGATGGCGCGAGGCCTGCTCCCCACGCCTACATGGTCGGCGCATTGGATTGCTGATCCCCGATTCGCCGCAGCAATCGAGGATTTTCTTGAGCGCGAGACACAGGCTGTAGACGGCTATCTGGGCGAACTGGAAGCCCACACACCATTTCGGCGCGTGCCCTGACTACAGAAAGTGATCCAGCAAACGCCGGCTGTGTTTGTCCAGCGCAGCAACATCGCGGATCAGATAATGAATGCCATGGCTATCGTCGATCAACAAGGTCTGTCCGACCAGGCGACGGATGTCTTCCTCGCCTTTTAGCGTGAACGACGTATCGCCCCGATCTGTCTGAACGTCCCAGACGGAAGGCGTGGCGTAGGTGGACACCGCATTAATGCGCAGAATTTCCGGCATGAATTCGCGGCTGGCCAAGGCATCATTTACCTGCTGCTGCGTCTCGCGAGGCAAGTCGTCCAACGTGTCCAGCCACAGCAGCTCATATCCGTCCGCACTCACAATAGAGATGCCGTGCAGCGGATCGCTGATCGGAAACGCCCGTACGACCTGAACGTCTTCGTGCGCCTGTCCCTCCGACGATACGTATACCCAACGGCCTGAGACATTGAGACGCAAGGAAAACGCCGGCTTAGTATTGTTCATCATCGTCCCCTGAGGGCAGATCGTTTTCGTTGGTTCGCGCCTGGGCCTGATACAGGCGATAGTAGGCTCCCTGGCGAGCCATGAGCTCTTCGTGCCGGCCTTGCTCGACGACGCTGCCATGATCGAGCACCACCAGACGATCCGCACGACGCAAGGTGCTGAGACGGTGTGCGATCGCGATCGTCGTCCGCCCACGAACCAGATTATCCAGAGCCTTCTGGATTTCTTTTTCTGTCGTCGTATCGACCGATGAAGTGGCCTCGTCCAGGATCAATACGCGAGGATCAATCAACAGTGCCCGTGCGATGGAAATACGTTGACGCTCGCCACCCGAAAGCGCTTGGCCTCGTTCGCCCACCAGAGAGTCATAACCATGCGGCAATCGCAAGATGAAGTCATGGGCATGGGCGGCGCGTGCCGCGGCGATAATCTCGTCTCGTGTCGCCTCCGGTTTACCGTAGGCAATGTTCTCGGCGATGGAGCCAAAGAACAAAAACGGCTCTTGCAATACGAGACCGATGTTGCGCCGATAATCCGCAATGCGCAGTAAACGAATGTCGGTATCGCCCACCAGAATGGCGCCCTCGGACACATCGTAAAAGCGGCAGATCAGATTGATCAAAGTGCTTTTTCCCGACCCGCTGTGGCCTACCAGCCCGATCATTTCTCCAGGCTCGATACTGAGATTCAGGCCTCGAATCACCGAGCGATTGCCATAGCGGAACGCCACGTTGCGCAGTTCGATACGGCCATCCACTCGTTCCAGCCGTGCAGGAACCGCAGGTTCGGGAACGCTGGACACGTGGTCGAGAATATCGAAAATCCGTTTGGCGCCCGCGGCTGCTTTCTGTGTGACGGACACGATGCGGCTCATCGAATCGAGCCGCGTATAGAAACGGCCGATATAGGCCAGGAATGCCGCCAGCACCCCCACCGTGATCTGTTTGTTGGCGACTTGCCAAATACCGAAAACCCATACGATGAGCAAGCCGATTTCCGTCAACAACGTAACGGTAGGCGAGAACAACGACCACAAACTATTGACGCGATCATTGACCTCGAGGTTGCGATTATTCGCCTGCCGGAAACGCTGTACCTCGCGCTTTTCCTGGGCAAAGGCCTTGACCACGCGTATACCGGGAATCGTATCGGCCAGGACGTTGGTGATCTCCGCCCAGATGCGGTCGACTTTCTCGAAACCATGGCGCAACCGGTCACGCACCGCATGAATCATCCACACGATAAACGGTAATGGCGCGAGCGTGACGAGCGCCAGCCAGGGATTGATCGACACCAGGATGGCCGCCGTCATGGCGATCATCAGCACATCGGTCGCAAAGTCCAGCAGATGCAAAGACAGGAAAACACAGATGCGATCGGTCTCGCTGCCAATGCGGGACATCAGATCGCCGGTACGTTTTCCGCCGAAATACTGCAACGAGAGTTGCTGCAAATGCTCGTATGTCGTGGTGCGTAGGTCGGCGCCGATACGCTCGCTCACCCACGCCAGAATATACGTGCGCGCCCAGCCCAAGCCCCATGCCAATACTGCCGACAGCAACAAGCCGCCCAGATACCAGCGCACCAGACCGTGATCGATCGGCGTGCCGTTCTGGAATGGGATGAGCACGTCATCCATCAAGGGCATCGTCAAATAAGGCGGCACCAGCGTGGCTGCCGTTGCCAGCAGCGTCAATATGAATCCAGCAATCAAGGCTGCACGATAGGGTTTTGCAAAACGCCATAGACGCAGTAACGCCCAGGTCGATGTAGGCGGCTCGGTAGCCGGCACGCATGTCTGGCACTCGGCATGCTCTGCCGGCAACGGCTGACCACAGCCTGAACAACGCGGCTTGTCGTCAAGCGCAGCGCTGTGCTGCCGTGCCTCGAACTTTGCAAGTAAACGCAACGCTGCGGAATTATTTGCCAGGGTAAAGCACCAAACCGCTAGCCCCACATCGCCCTCGTTCAGCGACAAGACCGCTGCGCCCGCATGATCATGCAAGTTCAACCGCAACGTCGAAGTCAGTCCCCATTCGCGCCACTGCTCGTGGTCGGGGGACTTTGCCAGCAATCGTTGATTGGTCAATACAACCAGGCCGGGGCGGAAACGCAGCCGGGTATCCAGATCGGTTTCCAAGCAGGCCAGAATGGCTTCGCCGGGCGCAAGGCGGGACTGCATTGCGTCGTACAGGGCCGCGTGAGGCTGCCCGGAAATGCCCAAAAAGGGCGGCTTGTTTTTCATGTATGGCGGTCCGGCGAGGCCGGGAAGGCGGCCTGTCCCTTCCTTACAACAGCACGAGTTTATCGGCGTAAAAAGGCGGCGTATAGTAGCAGCCGGATTTATCAATTTCCACTACTAGGAATCATCCCAGCCCAGGCTTCGGCTTCGCATTCTGCACGACATCCCCGCCACATCGTGGGGCACCCTGTCCGCCGACGCTCCTCCCCCCTCCTCGACCATGAACGATAAAGACATTGAATTTCTCGATGTCGTGGCTTTGCGCGGCCCGAACATTTGGACTTACCGCCCGGTTCTTGAAGCCTGGGTGGATATTGGCGCCCTGGAGGACTACCCGTCGAACCTGATTCCCGGGTTTTACGAGCGGCTCTCTGCCTGGCTGCCGGGTTTGATCGAGCATCGCTGCAGCCCTGGCGTACGGGGCGGCTTTTTGCAACGTCTGCGCGAAGGCACCTGGACCGGCCATATCCTGGAACACGTGACGCTGGAGCTGCAAACGCTGGCTGGTCTGCCGGGCGGCTTCGGCAAAGCGCGGGAGACCTCGCGGCGCGGCGTCTACAAAGTCGTGGTGCGAGCCTGGCAAGAACAGGTCACGCGGGCGGCCCTGGACGAGGCGCGAGTCCTGGTATTGGCTGCCATCAAAGACCATGATTTCGACGTTGACCGCGCGGTAGCGAGGTTGCATGACCTGGTCGACACGCACTGCCTGGGCCCCAGCACCGCCTGTATCGTGGACGCCGCCGACGATCGCGACATTCCCTGCATCAGGTTATTCGAAGGCAACCTGGTCCAATTCGGCTATGGCAACCGACAGCGGCGCATCTGGACAGCCGAGACGGACCGCACCAGCGCGATCGCCGAAGGCATCTCGCGGGACAAGAACCTGACCAAATCCCTGCTGTCCGAATGCGGTGTGCCCGTACCCGAAGGCCGTGAAGTCGACACGCCCGAAGCCGCCTGGGAAGCCGCCCAGGACATCGGCCTGCCCGTGGTGGTCAAACCCTGCGACGGCAACCATGGCCGCGGGGTATTCACCAACTTGACCACCGAAGCCGAGGTCTTGTCCGCCTACTCAGTCGCCGTAGACGAAGGCAGCGGCGTCATCGTCGAACGTTTTGTGCTGGGCAATGAGCACCGCCTGCTGGTCGTGGGAGATCGCCTGGTTGCTGCCGCAGCGGGAGAACCGGCCTGGGTTACCGGCGACGGACAACACACCATCGCCGAACTGATTGAGCTGCAGCTCAATACCGACCCTCGGCGAGGCCGCACCGAAAACCACCCGCTGAACAAGGTACGCCTGGACTCTGCTGCCCGCCTGGAACTGACGCGGCAATCGCTGTCGGCCGACAGTATTGCCGAACGTGGCAGGCGCGTCCTGATCCAGCGCAGCGGCAATGTGGCCTTTGATGTCACTGACCGTGTGCATCCCGATACGGCGCACACCGTGGTGCTGGCCAGCAAAATCGTCGGGCTCGATATTGCGGGCGTGGATCTGGTCGCCGAAGACATATCAAAACCCTTGAACGAACAGCGTGGCGCCATCGTCGAGGTCAACGCCGGCCCCGGCTTGCTCATGCACCTGAGGCCTGCCGACGGAACACCGCGTCCTGTCGGCCGAGCCATTGTCGATCACCTGTTCCCGGAGGACGACGACGGTCGTATCCCTGTGGTCGGCATCACGGGCACCAACGGCAAAACCGTGGTGGCGCGATTGGCGGCCCGTCTGCTGTCCCTATCCGGCCGGCAAACAGGTTTGGCGTGCAGCGAGGGGCTTTATATCGGCAGTCAGCACGTGCAGACTGGTGACTGTGCAAATTGGGAAAGCGCCCGGCGGCTGCTGATGAGCCGCAGCACCGAAGCCGCGGTGATAGAGAACGACAGCGCGGTGATACTTGGGCAGGGGCTTGCTTATGACCGCTGCCAGGTGGGCGTCGTGACCAACATCGCCCAGGGCGATCATTTGGGCGATTTCGACATTCAGGACACTGAGCGTCTGGCCAATGTGTTTCGCACACAGGTCGACGTGGTGCTTCCCACGGGCGTTGCCGTCCTGAATGCGCGAGATCCGCTGGTCGCGGAAATGGCCCCGCTGTGCGACGGCGAGGTTCTGTTTTTCAGCGTGGACGCCGATCTGGCCGTGCTGCGTGCGCATCTCGCCCTGGGCCATCGCGCGGTTTTCATACGGGACAGCAATATTGTCCTCGCCAGGGGGCAGGACGAAACCTTGTTGACCCGTGTGGCAGACATCCCACTCACGCATGGCGGCCGTGTTGGTTTTCAGATCGAAAACGTACTGGCTGCGGTGGGAACGGCCTGGGCGTTGGACATTCCAGAGTCCATCATCCGCGCAGGTATCGAAGCTTTTGACGTAGACCAGGCTGATGCGCCGTGGCAGTTCACACTATTCAAACGCGCGGGCGCCACGGTCGTCGTCGATGATGTGCACAACGCCGCCGGACTGCAAGCATTGGTTGATGCGGCAGCGAACTTCCCTGCTGAACGGCGCTGTGCCGTATATGCCGCAGGCGCCGACCGGCGCGATGCCGACCTCATCGAACAGGGACACCTGCTCGCCCAGGCCTTTGATCACGTAGTGCTGTATGACGATGCCACCGTGAATAGCCGCCGGCCCGCCGGTGAAGCGCGTGCGCGCTTGCGCCAGGGGCTCGCGCGAGCGGCGCTGGAGCTCTCTAAAACCATCAGAATCGAAGACGAACCGGATCACGCGCGTGCCATTGATCAGGTACTGAATGCCATTCAACCCGGCGACTTTGTTCTGCTGCAATCTGACGAGAGCTACTCCGGTCCCACCATCGACCGCGTGCGTCACTGGATTCAACAATAAATAACAACGCCTCGCACAGGACTCTAGGCCATGGAAGTTTCCCGTATTCGCGCCCTGCGCGGCCCCAATTTGTGGAGCCGCAATACCGCTATCGAAGCCATTGTCACCTGTGACGATGCCGAGTGCGCCATCGACGAATATCTGCCTCATTTCGAAGCCGAGCTACGTGCTCGATTTCCTCAGATCGGCCGGCTGCGTCCCGACGGTCATCATGGCGCCCTCTCTATCGCTCACGTTTTGCAGGACACTGCGCTGGCGCTGCAAGCCCACGCAGGTTGCCCGGTGACATTCGGGCGTACAGCCGCCACGGTAGAACCCGGCGTGTTCCAGGTCGTCGTCGAGTACAGCGAAGAAGACGTGGGGCGGCGCGCCATGGAGGCAGCCACGCAATTGCTGTTGGCCGTGTTGTCGGGCTCGCCGTTTGACGTGCCGGCCGTGCTGGCCGAACTTCACGAGCTGGACGAAGACGTGCGACTGGGACCCAGTACAGGATCTATCGTCAATGCGGCGCTGGCGCGCAATATTCCCTTTCGCCGCTTGACGCAGGGCAGCATGGTGCAATTCGGCTGGGGCAGCCGTCAACGCCGTATTCAAGCCGCAGAAACGGATGCGACAAGCGCCATCGCAGAATCCATCGCGCAAGATAAAGACCTGACCAAAATGCTATTGCATGCGGCGGGCGTCCCCGTGCCCAGAGGGCGTTCTGTATCAGACGCCGAATCTGCGTGGCAAGCGGCACAGGAGTTGGGCGGTCCTGTCGTCGTCAAGCCTCGGGACGGCAGCCAGGGGCGCGGCGTCGCGGTCAATATCGAGAGCCGCGCGCAGGTCATTGCCGCATACGAAGTCGCCGCCGAGATCAGCGACGAAATCATTGTTGAACGCTACATTCCTGGCCACGACTTTCGATTACTGGTGGTGGGAGACAGCCTGGTTGCGGCCGCACGCCGAGATCCACCTCGCGTGACAGGCGACGGACGCCACACCATCCGCCAACTGGTCGAGCAAGTGAACGCCGATCCGTTGCGCGGCGATGGCCATGCCACGTCATTGACGAAAATCCGTTTTGACGACATCGCGTTGGCCACGCTGCAAAATCAGGGTTATGACGCCGATTCGATTCCTCCCGCCGGCACTTTGATCACCTTGCGCCATAACGCCAATCTCAGCACCGGCGGATCGGCAACGGATGTGACCGACGAAGTCCATCCGGAACTGGCGGCCCGCGCCGTGACGGCTGCGCGCATGATAGGGCTGGATATTTGCGGCGTAGACGTGGTTGCCGAGACCGTGCAACTGCCCCTTGAGGAACAACATGGGGGTGTCGTCGAGGTCAATGCGGCGCCGGGTCTGCGCATGCACTTGAATCCCTCGTTCGGCAAAGGCCGCACAGTCGGTGAGGCGATTATTTCCAGCATGTTTGCCGATGGCGATAACGGCCGTATCCCTGTCGTGGCAGTGGCTGGCACCAACGGCAAAACGACGACGGTGCGATTGACGGCGCACCTGCTTGCCAGTGCGGGCCATCGCGTTGGCATGACCAATTCCGATGGGGTCTATGTCGGCTCGCGCTGCATCGATACTGGCGACTGCAGCGGCCCTCGCAGCGCGCGCCGTATCCTGGCTCATCCCGATGTCGATGCGGCCGTATTCGAAACTGCGCGTGGCGGCATTTTGCGCGAGGGCCTGGCTTTCGACCGCTGTGATGTCGCCATCGTGACCAATCTGGGCATGGGCGACCATTTGGGGCTGGGCTATATCAGTACTGTGGAAGATCTGGCGGTCGTCAAACGCGTGATTGTGCAGCACGTGCATGCGGGCGGCGCTGCGGTACTGAATGCGACCGACCCTGCCGTCGCCAAGATGGCGGTCGCGTGTCCCGGGACGGTAGTGTATTTTTCCGATGATCCGACGCATCCCTTGATCGGCACGCATCGCGCCCAAGGACACCGTGTGGTGTACCGTGACGGTCCCGCCATCATCGCTGCGCAGCACGATAGCGAAATCACGATTTCGCTCAGAGATATACCTCTGACGCGTAACGGCAGCATCGGATTTCAGGTGGATAACGCCATGGCTGCGATGGCGGCTGCGTGGTCTCTCGGCATCGATTGGGCCGTTATACGCTCGGGACTCGCGACATTTGTCAGTGATGCGATGACCGTGCCCGGCCGCTTCAATGTGTTCGACTACAAGGGGGCAACTGTCATCGCCGACTATGGCCATAATCCCGATGCGATCCAGGCGCTGGTGCGAGCGATCGAGGCCATGCCGGCTCGACGGCGTAGCGTAGTGATCAGCGGCGCCGGAGACCGGCGAGACGAGGATCTGCGACTGCAGACCGCAATCCTGGGCGATGCCTTTGACGAAGTCGTGCTGTACGAGGATCAATGTCAGCGTGGCCGGGCCGACGGGGAAGTCCTGGCATTATTGCGCGAGGGTTTGAGCGCCGCACGCCGCACCCGCCATGTGCAGGAAATCCATGGTGAATTTCTGGCGATCGATACTGCGCTGGATTCCCTGTCAGAGGGCGATTTGTGCCTGGTGCTGGTAGATCAGGTGGATGAAGCGCTGGCGCATCTCCAGCGCAGAATATCGTTACACTCGTCCATCAAAACAGCATAAAACATTACTAATCAGTAACTGCGCCCGAGGCCGCAGCGCTCCCGTGTTTCACCACGGGAATCGCTGCGGCCCTATTTACATTTACCAACAGCATCGTTTGACAGCCCGCCCGGGTCGCTCGTAGGGTGGTAATACGCTCATCAACCCGGAGGATCACTATGAACAACGATATCGTTGCAGGAAAGTGGAAACAATTGACCGGTAAAGCCAAGGCGGCCTGGGGCGAACTGACCGACGACGAATTGACTCGCGTTGAAGGCAATGCTGAACGGCTGAGCGGTTTGATCCAGGAACGTTACGGCAAGACCAAGGAAGAAGCCGAAAAGGAAGTCCGCACTTTTTTCGACGCCAACCGCTAATGGGCTAATTGCAACTTCGAGGAGAATCCAAAATGCTGTATTACGCTGCCGTATTCTTCGTGATTGCTATCATCGCCGCCGTCTTGGGCTTTGGCGGTATTGCCGCCGGTGCTGCTGGCATTGCCAAGATCCTGTTCTTCGTGTTTTTGATCCTGGCGGTGCTGTCCATATTGAGCGGTGTGCTTAGAAAGAAGTAGACCATGCGCGGCCATAGTCGGCCGCNCCCTCCCCCGATGCCACGTCATCGCTATGTAGAAGGAGCATTTCTATGAACATGCGTAAACTGATCATTGCCACGGCCATCGGCGCCGGTGCCATGTTCGGCGCCGTGGGCACAGCCGTTCATGCTGCCGAGGGCGATACAAACAAACAGTCTGTTAGTGAATACGCATCGGATACGGTCATCACGACCAAAGTCAAAGGCGCGCTTGTCGCCGACTCGACGCTGAGCGCGCTGGACATCGCCGTCGAGACCACTGATGGCACGGTCGTGCTCAGCGGTACCGTAGGCACCGAGGCCGAGGTCGAACAGGCTGCCCGGGTGGCGCGTGATGTCGAAGGCGTCAAGCAAGTGCAGAACGGCATCAAGGTCGACCCAAGCAAAGCTGAAAAGAAATAGCAGATAAAGGCGTCAGACTACGAAGATGACTCCGCGCATCGGGTCTGACGCCATTTTCCCTACTTCCGGCCGCCGCCTTGGCCGCTGCCCGGCGTAAACGGAAACGAAGAGAACATGGCACGCGTCTGGTCTTGCATTTGATCCTGCATCTGCACGAACAGATTTTTGCTTTGATCAATGTAGTTGTTCATCATGTTCTGCAGCATCGGCGTCTGCACGTTCATGAATTGCGCCCAGGCCTCGGGACCAAATTGGCTGCCGTACAAGCCTTTGGACTGTTCTGCCATGCGTTGCTGAATTTCCATGAACGCCTGGATATTCTTTTCCAGGTATGAGCCCATGATGCCTTGCATGGCGTGGCCGTAGAAACGAATGATCTGCGACAGCATGTTCGAGGAAAACATCGGCATGCCACCGCTTTCTTCTTCGAGGATGATCTGCAGCAGGATACTACGCGTCAAGTCGTCGCCGCTCTTGGCGTCGACCACCTGAAATTCCTCGTTCGCCAACACCAGTTGTTTGACGTCCGCCAGCGTAATATAGGTGCTCGTCTGGGTATCGTACAAACGACGATTGGGGTACTTTTTAATCAGGCGCTGACCGGCGCCAGTTTGAGCTTGCGTCATGGTTGTCCCCGAGATCGGGCGATCTCTTTAGCTTTGAAGTATTCCTAGTGTAAGCCGGAACGCCTGCACATGCTTTCCGGCTCGTCTCTCATCAGCCCATGTGCAGGCCGCCATTGAGCGAAAAATCGGCGCCCGTCGAAAAACCAGATTCATCTGAAGCCAGCCATGACGTCATCGAAGCGATTTCTTCGGGGGTTCCGAGACGGCGCACCGGGATCGTCGCGACGATCTTCTCCAACATATCCGGGCGGATGGCGCGCACCATATCCGTACCGATATATCCTGGCGAGATCGTATTGACCGTCACGCCTTTGCTGGCGACCTCTTGGGCCAGAGCCATCGTAAAGCCGTGAATACCGGCTTTGGCCGTAGAGTAATTGGTTTGTCCGAACTGCCCTTTCTGCCCATTGACCGAACTGATGTTGATGATACGGCCCCACTGACGCTCGACCATGCCTTCGATGACCTGCTTGGTCACATTGAACAAGCTGTTCAGATTGGTGTCGATCACCGCACGCCAATCATCGGCGGACATTTTGCGAAACAAGCCATCGCGGGTAATCCCCGCGTTGTTGACCAACACATCAACAGGGCCCAATTCATTGGACACGCGCTCGAACGCGGCCACGGTGGAGTCCCAGTCGGATACATTGCCGACCGATGCATGGAAGGTAAATCCCTGGGCAGCCTGCTCATCGAGCCACTGTTGATAGTTGCGGCTCGGGCCGCAGCCGGCCACTACGCGAAACCCGTCTTTGGCCAATCGGCGGCAGATCGCCGTGCCTATGCCGCCCATACCACCCGTAACGTATGCCAGTTTCCCGCTCATATCCTTCCTCCTGCGCACTGAGCGCCTCAATAACGTACTACCTGCTACTGATACTGCCGGATTGCTTATTCGATAAAGACTGCTTGCTGCGCATACTCACTGTTGATCTAAAAGACTCCCATCCATCAAAAAGAACCTGTCGAGCGGCCTCAGGCGGCTCGAACTTTAACGTAGCTGCCTGGCGCCGGCTCGATCGGCACATAGCGGGTATTCCCGGCTTTGACGGGCGCGCGGCGCTTGGCGCCGGAATGCTCTGCCAACCACTGCGACCAATCGGGCCACCAGCTGCCAGCATGCTCGGTCGCTTGCGAAAACCATACGCCGGGGTCGCCTGGCAAGGCCGCATCCTCACTGACCCAGTAATTGCGCTTGCCGGTCTCGGGCGGATTGATGACGCCGGCGATATGGCCGGACGCGCCCAGCACAAAACGCAGCGGCCCACGCAGCAACTGCGTTGACGCATAGGCAGAGGTCCAAGGCACGATGTGATCCTCGCGCGAACCGTACAAATAGGCCGGCATTTTCAGGCGGGTCAGGTCCAATGCGACCTCGCCGGCACGGGCGCGCCCAGGCACCTTGAGATTGTTTTCCAGGTAGGTATTACGGAAATACCACGTGAAAAAGGGCCCCGGCAGGTTGGTGCTGTCGCCGTTCCAGAACAACAAATCGAATGCAGGCGGCGTCTGCCCTTTCAGGTAATTGCCCACAACATAGTTCCACACGAGCTCATTCGGCCGCAGAAACGAGAATGTCGTCGCCAGATCGCGGCCTGCCATCAAGCCGCCTTGGCCGATCTGCTGATCGCGCAGCATGGCATGGGCTTCGTCGACGAAAACTTGCAGTACGCCGGTGTCATGAAAGTCGAGCATCGTGGTCAATAGCGTCAAGGACGCGGCAGGATGCTCACCGCGTGCCTGGGCCAGGGCCAACGCCGATGCCAGCATCGTGCCCCCCACGCAAAACCCCAATGCATTGACTTGATCCTGTCCAGAAATGTCGCTGGCCACCTGCAGGGCTTTGAGCACCGCATTATCCAGATACTCGGACCACGTGGCCTGATCGACGCCGTCCCGATCGCTCGACAGCGGATTACGCCACGACACCATGAAAACCGTGTGCCCCTGCGCAACCGCATAGCGCACGAACGAGTTGGCCGGCTGCAAGTCCAGGATATAGAACTTGTTGATATTGGGTGGCACGATCACCAACGGACGCGCGTAGACCGTATCCGTCTGCGGTGTGTATTGAATCAACTGGAACAGCGGATTCTGGAATACGACCTGACCCGGCGTCGTGGCCACATTGCGGCCGATCTCGAATTGGCTGTCGTCAGTCTGGCTGATGCGGCCTTTGCGCAAATCATTGGCCAGATTGGCCAGGCCGTCACTCAACGCCCGCCCCGCCGTGTCAATGATCGACTGTTGTGCGTCAGGGTTGAAAGCCAGGAAATTCGACGGCGACAACGCGTCCACCCATTGCATGATGGAAAAGCGCAGCCGGTTGCGCAGCGGCTCACCCACTTGCGCCGCGTCGACCATACGCGAGAGCACCCGCGCCGATAACAAATACGCGTGCGCCATCAGCAGATGCTGGCGGCTGGCAGCCCACGCCGCGCCACGAAAACGCCGATCGGCAGGCGGCGCCAGGACGCCACGCTGCGCCTCGTCGCAAATACGCAGCCACTCTCGCGAAAAGTCGGCTTGGATATCTGCCAGCGCGTCCGGCGCCACGCTAACCGGGACGGGCCAAGCAGCGGAAATAGGGGCGTTCACTTCGACACCTTGTTATGGTCTGGAGCAGGAATGCAGCAGCGACCTGCCTCCCCGCGAGATTAAATCACCTGCGTGACAGCCCGATGGTGCATGGCGCCCCTGAGGCTGTCAATGCGGGTATACAAGAACTCGGGTTTATACCGAAAACGAACTGTCGCGCCACGCGAGCAGCGCCATGCGGCCTGTCGTGCCGTCGCGCCGGTATGAGAAAAAGCGCGCGGGATCCGACACCGTACACAGTCCAGAAGCATGCACGTCCTCAACCCCTGCCCGCCGCAGCCGCAATAGCGCGAGCGCAGGAAGGTCTGCCAACCATTTTCCAGGATGCCCGGCACGAGGCGTGAAGCAGGCCAAGGCCTGCGGACCACCAGAGGCAAAGGCCTCGCGTACATCCTCTCCGACCTCGAAATGGTCGGGGCCGATACCGGGCCCGACCCAGGCACGCCAGCCACGTGCGGCCGGCGCTTTGGCGCGGAGTTGCCGCAAGGTGTTTTCCAGGACCCCGCCAGCCAGCCCACGCCAACCGGCATGAGCAGCTCCGACAACTGTGCCATCCAGATCCGTCATGAACACGGGCAGGCAGTCCGCCACCATGACGGCCAATACCCGCCCGGGGGCTGAGGTCACGCTGGCGTCCGCAGCAAACTCCGTCGCCCCCGCATCCGTTGCCGAAGGAGGATTGTCGGCATCGACCACCTCAGTGCCATGGATTTGGCGCAGCCACAAGGGATCGGCAGGAACGGCTGCGCGCACACGGCGGCGATTCTCCTGTACGGTCTCCGGCAAATCGTTGGCGCGCAGCCCCAGATTCAGAGTGTCGTGCGGCGATACGCCTACGCCGCCGGCTCGCGTGGTACAGAAATAGTGCACGCCTGGCCATTGCGGGCCGGTAACAACGGGCAATCCGTGAATCACGCGTTCCATTGTGTGGCTTCCTGGGCTTGTCTCATGTCGTCAGGCGGGTCGGCACGAAAAACGGCATCGCCTCGGCCGCTGGGATCATCAAAATGCAAGGCGCGGGCGTGTAACATCTGCCGTGTCGCACCGGCGGCCTCGCGTCCACCATAAATCGTATCGGCCAACAACGG
The DNA here is from genome assembly GCF_965139205.1 of Bordetella muralis. Lineage (GTDB taxonomy): Bacteria > Pseudomonadota > Gammaproteobacteria > Burkholderiales > Burkholderiaceae_B > Bordetella_A > Bordetella_A muralis. The sequence continues at coordinate 91,926 of NZ_CBCSIU010000007.1, read as the reverse complement.
ATGTCCCAGGCTGGCCAAGTGCACGCGGATCTGGTGCGTACGCCCCGTTTCCAGGCGGCAAACCACCTCAGTCACCGGCTCTCCCGCAGGCGCGCGGCCTTGTCTCAAAGGGGAATAGTGGGTAACAGCCGGTTTCGGAGCGATCGGGCGCTCGACACTCATGCGGATGGGCACGCGCGCATCACGGCCGATCGCACGATCCACCACACCAGCCGTCTTCAGCCAGCCGTGAGCCAGGGCGATATATTCCCGGCCCATGCTGCGCGCCTGAAGTTGTCGAACCAGATGAGTTTGTGCCAAGTCGTTACGCGCGACCACCATCAAACCGGAGGTATCCTTATCCAGGCGATGCACGATCCCGGCGCGCGCCACCCGGGCCAGCTCGGGATATCTGTGTAGCAGGCCGTTGAGCAGCGTGCCGTGCCAGTTGCCGGCGCCTGGGTGCGTCACCAGCCCCGCGGGCTTGTTCACGACGATCCAGTCGGGGCTTTCGTCCACGACCCCGAATTCGACCGGCTCGGGCGTAAACGCCAGGCTTTCCGGGGCGGGCTGTTCCCAGACGGCGATGACGTCGCCGGGCCCCACCACCTGGCGCACCTTGGCGGCCGCGCCATTGACCTGGACCCAGCCGGCCTCGATCCATCCCTGCAGACGGCTGCGCGAATGCCCGTCCAGCAGGGCGGCCAGGACCTTGTCCAGGCGGTCCGCTCGCGTGCCGGGCGGCACAGTAATACACTGAGGTTCGTCATCTGCCGCGAAGCTGGCACTGTCAACGGCAAGGGCGTCTGTATGGGACATGAAGCAAGATCATATAATTCAGCCGTGCCATCCTAACACCAAGGAAACGTATCTCGTGATTTTCCGCACTGCTGCCCTCTCGAACCGCCCTGCTCTACGCGGCTCGCTCCTGCGCGCGGCCATCGCGCTGTCCGTCGCTCTGACTGTCGCAGGCTGCAGCGGCACCGACACCAAGTACGACAAGACCGCCGGCTGGAGCGCGGAACAGTTGTACACCGACGCCAAAGCCGAAATGGACGCCGGCGGCTGGAACGATGCGCGCGACCGGCTCACCGCCATTGAAAGCCGATATCCGTTCGGGGTCTATGCTCAGCAAGCCCTGATCGACCTGGCCTACGTCAACTGGAAAGACGGCGAAAACGAACAGGCGCTTGCCGCCATCGACCGGTTCCAGCAGATGTACCCCAATCATCCTGGCACCGATTACATGCTCTACCTGAAAGGGCTGATCAACTTCACCCCTGCCAGTGCATTCATGAGCAACCTGACGGGCCAGGACCCTGCAGAGCGCGATCCAAAAGGGTTGCGGGCCTCTTACGACGCTTTCAACGAATTGATCAAGCGCTTTCCCCAGAGCAAGTACACGCCCGATGCCCAACAGCGCCTGACATGGCTGGTCAACGCCATTGCCATGAACGAGGTCTATGTCGCGCGCTACTACTACGAGCGCGGCGCCTACATCGCAGCGGCCAACCGTGCCCAGACCGTGATCACCGATTTCGAGGGCGCTCCCGCCTCCGAAGAAGCCCTGGTCATCATGTCGGCCTCGTATGGCAAGCTGGGAATGACTGACCTCCAGAACGACGCCCAGCGCGTGCTCAAGACCAACTATCCGGACAGCACCATGAACGAACAAACGCTGCTGACCGACAAGAGCTGGTGGAACCCGTTCTCGTGGAAATGATCTCCGCCCAGTCGATATGACAATGTGCCGCCCAATGGGCGGCACATTGCATTTATCCGGAACCGAGCCGATATCGGCACTCGCGGTCTGACCCCTGCCACGTGGCTGCCCGGGAAACGCTCAGTAATCGCCCTGCTCGCGGCGGGCGTAAAACGCCAGAACCTCGTTCATATCCCGCGTCCGGGAAAATGGCGGCAAGCCACGCCACAAACGCTTGCCATAGGGTTTTTCGACGAGACGGGCATCCCCGACCATGAGTACCCCCCAGTCGCTTTCAGTCCGAATCAGGCGGCCGGCGCCTTGTTTCAGCGAAATTGCCGCCTCGGGCAATTGATATTCCGCAAAGGGATTGCCGCCGCGCTCTCGACAGGCGCGCAGCCGGGCCTCGATCACCGGATCATCCGGCGGTGCAAAGGGGAGCTTGTCGATGGCGACCAGGGTTAGCACATCGCCAGGCAAGTCGATACCTTCCCAGAATGTCGCGCTGCCGACCAGCACCGGATGCTCGAGCTTGCAAAAGCGCTCCAACAGATCGCGGCGCGTCGCATCGCCCTGCTTCAGCAAGGGCCAATCGTATCCCTGATCCTCGAACGTCTCGGCCAACAACGCGGCCACACGATCCACCGCGCGCAAGGTCGTGCACAGCACCAGGGTGCCGCCCGGGCTGGCCTCGAGCAGCGGTATCAGCGTCTGTACAAAACGCTCGGCAAAACGCGGCGATTGCGGTTCGGGCATATCGCGCGGCACAAACAACAACCCTTGGTTGGTATAGTCGAAAGGGGACTCCCAGCGCCCTGTCCGGGCGTCATTTAGTCCTAATTGACGAGTGTAGTGGCCAAAGTCCGCCTGCACCGACAACGTCGCCGAAGTCAGGATCCAGGCCTGACCGGGTTTGCGAAACTTGGAGAACGCCTGAGCCACCGACAAGGGGGCGGAATGCAGCCGGACATGATGCTGCCCGTGCTCCACCCAGCGCACCGCCGGACCGCTAAACAACCGTGCAGCCGCAGCACCTTGCAGTAAAGCGCGAGCGGTGGACATACCGTCATCCGCAGATGGAGCCGACGAATTTTCAGCGGCATGAATCAGTTCTTCGCCAGTCTGCGGCTGAGCCGACGCGAGGGCTTGCAGGTCCAGTCCCCACCCCTCGTCGGCCAGTGTTGAGTCACGCGTGACACTGGATCCATGGCCGGCCGCAGCATCGTCATCCTGAACGCCGAGCCGCCCGTCGGCGCCGTCCCTGGCGGGTGTCGACCACTTTGCCAGGCGCAATGCAATGTCTGCGCCACTGCGGGCAGCGGCAGCCAGATCGGGATGCTTTTCCGCGACGCCCGCCAATGCCCGCGTGGCGGCCTCGACTGCTTGGCGCAGCGCGGCCAGCGCGGCATCGAATTGCTCTGCGTCCGGCATGGCCTCAAAGGTCGCCTTGCGCCCCGGCAGTTGATCCAAGGGCGCACAGACCAGGCGCAACTCACGGGCGGTGGTTTCCACATGGCGGCTGACATCGGCCCATTTTGCGGCTTCGCGCGCGTATGCCAGCCCTGCGACCTCCAGAGCGCGGCCGAAATCCAGCAATTGATGGGTCGAGACACTACTGCCCAAAAATCGCGTTGCGGTATCCGGCAACTGATGCGCCTCGTCAAAGATCACCGTGTCCGCTTCGGGCAGCAAATCGGTCACGCCTTCTTCGCGCAATACCAGATCGGCCATGAACAAAGCGTGATTGACGACCACGATGTCGGCGTCTTGGGCCTGGCGCCGGGCCTTCACCACAAAACAATCCCGGATGCGCGGACATTCCTGGCCAAGACAGTTTTCGCGCGTAGACGTCACTCGATTCCAGATATCGGCGTCTTCGGGGATTTTTCCCAGATCGGCGCGATCGCCGGTTTTGGAGATGCCAGCAAAGACCTGGATCTGGCGCAGTTGCGAAATCTCGGTACGGGATTTCAGCGCGCGCTCGTCGCCTTGCAGGCGATCCAGGTGATAGTGACAGACATAATTACCCCGCCCCTTGAGCAGCGCCGCTGTCACGGGCGCGGCCAAGGCAGCGCGCACACGCGGCAAATCTCGGGAAAACAACTGGTCCTGCAGCGTGCGGGTTCCTGTCGAAATGACGACTTTCCCCCCAGCCACCATGGCGGGCACAAGATAGGCCCAGGTCTTGCCAATACCGGTCCCGGCCTCGGCCACCAGGGTCGCGCGATCGGTGATGGCCTGGCCGATCGCCTGTGCCAGTTCGACCTGGGCCGGACGGGGGCTATAGCCAGGCAAGGCCTTGCTCAACGGACCGTCAACGGCAAAAAACTCGGAAATATCCAGATCTAGCATCAATCACATCAACGATTAGGGGCGCTCAATGATACCCCGAGCCCCCAGGGCAACGTGCTCAAAATAGCCCTCGACATGCGCCCTGTCGCCGCCTTGTGGCAAAATCCGGCCCTTGATTTCCCTTTGCAGCCGTATCGAGATGCCTGACACTTCCGCCACCACGAGCACTGCGCCCAGCGTCGACCAAGCCCGTATTCTTGCCCAGCTTGCCACCGAGCTGGGCAGCCGCCCCTCCCAAATCGCCGCTGCCGTCGAGTTGCTGGACGACGGCGCCACCGTGCCCTTCATCGCACGCTACCGCAAAGAAGCGACCGGCGGCCTGGACGACACGGTGCTACGCAACTTAGAAGTCCGATTGGGCTACCTGCGCGAGCTCGAAGAGCGGCGCGGCGCCATCCTGGAATCCATCACGCAACAGGGCAAACTTACGCCCGAATTGCAACAGGAAATTGCTACCGCAGATACCAAGCAACGCCTGGAAGACTTGTACGCTCCGTACAAACCCAAGCGCCGCACCCGTGCCCAGATCGCTCGCGAAGCCGGCCTGGAGCCTTTGGCCGATGCCATTCTGGCCGATCCGGCTTGCGACCCTGCCGAGTTGGCGGCGCAATACCTGAATCCCGAGGCTTCGATCAACGACGCCAAGGCTGCCCTGGACGGTGCGCGCGACATCCTGGCCGAGCGCTACGCCGAAAACGCCGATCTGCTGGCCGACATGCGCGACCACTTGTGGTCCACCGGACTGTTGTATGCCAAGGTCGCCGAAGGCAAAGAAGCCGAAGGCGCGAATTTCCGTGACTGGTTCGACTTCAACGAACCGGTGCGCACCCTGCCCTCGCACCGTATCCTGGCGCTCATGCGCGGCCGCCAACAAGGCGTACTCGAACTGCGCCTGGGACTGGAGGCGGAATTAGAGGCTCAGACGCCGCACCCCTGCGTAGCACGCGTGGCCAGTTTCCTGAAACTCGGCAATGGCCTGTTCGCCCTGGATGCCTCGCCGCGCTCGCGTTGGCTGGGCGAAGTCTGCCGCTGGACCTGGCGCGTCAAGCTCTTGACCGCGTTCGAGAGCGAGCTGTTTGGCCGCCTGCGCGAAGAAGGCGAAGCCGAGGCGATCCGCGTATTCGCCGCCAATCTGAAAGATCTGCTGTTGGCCGCACCGGCCGGCCCCAAGGCTGTGCTGGGCCTGGACCCCGGCATCCGCACCGGCTGCAAAGTCGCCGTCATCGACCGCACCGGCAAGGTCGTCGATACCGCCACCGTGTATCCGTTCGAGCCGCGCCGTGACCGCGAAGGCACGATCGCCACGCTGGCCGCCCTGGCAGCCCGCCATCAGGTCGAGCTGATCGCCATCGGCAACGGCACAGCCTCGCGCGAAAGCGAAAAACTGGTGGGCGACATGATGAGCCAGTTCCCCGATCTGAAACTGACTCGTGTCGTCGTCTCCGAAGCCGGCGCATCGGTGTATTCCGCCTCGGAAACTGCCGCGCAGGAATTCCCCGATCTGGACGTCACGCTGCGCGGCGCCGTGTCTATTGCCCGCCGCCTGCAAGACCCGTTGGCCGAATTGGTCAAGATTGATCCCAAAGCCATCGGCGTCGGTCAGTATCAGCACGACGTCAATCAACGCGAGCTGGCCCGCTCGCTGGACGCCGTGGTCGAGGACTGCGTGAACGCCGTCGGCGTCGATGTGAACACCGCTTCGGCCGCCCTGTTGGCGCGTGTGTCGGGGCTGAATTCCCTGCTGGCCAAAAACATCGTCACCTGGCGCGACGAAAATGGCGCATTCCCCACGCGGGATCAACTGCGCAAGGTTCCTCGCTTCGGTGAAAAGGCCTTTGAACAGGCTGCCGGCTTCCTGCGTATCCCGAATGGCGCCAACCCCTTGGACGCCTCGGCGGTGCACCCGGAGGCCTACCCCGTGGTCGAACGCATCGTCGCCAAAATCAAGACCGACGTCCAGCAGATCATCGGCCAACGCGAGGCGCTCAAGGGCGTATCGCCGTCCGACTTTACGGACGATCGTTTTGGTCTGCCTACCGTGCGCGATATTTTCGCCGAGTTGGAAAAACCCGGCCGCGACCCGCGTCCCGAGTTCAAGACTGCCCAGTTCAAAGAAGGCGTGGAAACACTGAACGACCTGTACCCCGGCATGGTGCTCGAAGGCGTCGTCACCAACGTGGCCAACTTTGGCGCGTTCGTGGACATCGGCGTGCATCAAGACGGTCTGGTGCATATCTCGGCCTTGGCGGAGAAATTCGTCAAGGATCCGCGCGATGTCGTGCGCGTGGGGCAAACCGTCAGCGTCAAAGTGCTGGAAGTCGATGCCGCCCGCAAGCGCGTCGCGTTGACCATGCGTTTGAACGACACGGCCCAGCCTGCGCGCCGTGGCGGCAATGACGCGCCACGCGGCAACGGCGCGGCACGCAACGGCGGAGCCGGCGGCGGTGGCCGTCGCCCTCAGGCCGATGCTGGCCGCAACGAGCCGCGTAACAGCGCCATGGCCGACGCCTTCGCCAAGCTCAAACGCTGATCCGTCAGACTGTCCGCCGTCTCGACAAAACACAGGGGCGGGATAGCCCCACGAGCGCCCCCAAAAAGCTGAAATTCCGTTCATCTTTTGGGGGCTCTTTTCCCTGACGAAGTACATCGATCAGAGCGCGCCTCCATGAATCAATCGAGATTCACGGCCCCCGCGCTCCAAAGTACCGCCATCCAGTCCGTCCGGCTGCTGCCCGGCCGAATTGTCACGCCGACGCGTTACACTGGGCGACTGTCCAATAACGCTTTGTCCGCCCTGCTCATGAGTACCCGCGTTCTAACCGGCATCACCACCTCTGGCACCCCTCACCTCGGCAACTGGGCTGGCGCCATCCGCCCAGCCATCAACGCCAGCACCCAGCCGGGTACCGATGCGTTCTACTTCATGGCGGACTACCACGCGCTGATCAAGTGCGATGATCCTGCCCGCGTGGCGCGGTCCCGCCTGGAAATCGCGGCCACGTGGCTTGCTGGCGGCCTGGATCCCGAACGCGTGACGTTTTATCGCCAATCGGATATCCCCGAGATTCCCGAGTTGTGCTGGATATTGACGTGCGTCACGGCTAAGGGCCTGATGAATCGCGCCCATGCCTATAAAGCCTCAGTGGATCAAAATACCGCCAAGGGCGTCGACCCGGACGACGGCATCACCATGGGCCTGTTTTCCTACCCTGTGCTGATGGCGGCGGACATCCTGATGTTCAACGCGAACAAGGTCCCTGTGGGGCGCGACCAAATCCAGCACTTGGAAATGGCGCGCGATATTGCTCAACGCTTTAACCACCTCTACAACGGCGAATATTTTGTCCTGCCGGAAGTCGTCATCGAAGAATCCGTCGCCACCCTGCCGGGTCTGGACGGGCGCAAGATGTCCAAGAGCTACAACAACACCATCCCGCTGTTCGAAGGTGATCCGGCTGCGCTGCGCGCTGCGGTCATGCGCATCGTGACGGACTCGCGCCAACCGGGCGAACCCAAGGATGCCGAGGGCTCGCATCTGTATACGCTGTACCGCGCCTTTGCGACCGAGGATGAGTCCGCGGCCTTCCGCGCAGAGCTCGAGGCCGGCATGGGCTGGGGCGACGCCAAACAGGCTCTCTACGAGCGCCTGGAGCGCGATATTGCTCCCATGCGCGAACGCTATCAGGCTCTGATGGCGCATCCCGAGCGTATCGAAGACATCCTGCAAGCCGGCGGCCAAAAGGCCCGCAAACTGGCGACGCCGTTCATGGCGCAATTGCGCGAGGCCGTCGGTCTGCGCCGCCATACCGCCATCCCGGCAGCAGACAAAACCACCACCAAGAAATCCAACAAAGCAGCGCGCTTTGTCAGCTTTCGCGATGACGACGGCACGTTCCGTTTCCGGTTGCTGGGCGCAGACGGCCAAGAGCTCTTGCTATCGCGCAGCTTTGATAATCCCAAAGAGGCGGGCGCACTGGTACAACGCCTGCAGGCTGGCAGCGACCAGGATGTTCTGCGGGTCGATGGACTCAGCTACACGGCGGTGCTGGATGGCGCGGCCATCGCTCAAGGGCCTGCCGCCGACGACGAAGCGCAGCGCGATGCATTGTTGGAGCAGGTGCGCCAAGCCTTGGCCGCACAAGGCTGACGGGGCACAAGCAACGCCTGTCCCAGCGCAAAGGCGGCCTCGAGTCCCACGCATCTGCACGGGATTCAAGTCGCCTCATCCGGCACAAAGACGGCTTAAAAGCCGTACAGGCGCGCCGGATTCTCTACCAGCACGCGCGTGCGCAGCGCCTCATCGGACAGCCAGGTGTGGATGTCCTGCGCCAATCGGCGGGGGCCTATCTGCCGATAGGCGCTGATCTCCAGCGGAGACTTCCCGGGTTCACGGTTGGTATGCGGCCAATCGCTGGCCCAAAGCATGCGATCAGGATTGGCCTGGATAAACGCCGCCGCCAATCCCGCCACAGCCTCAACAGCAGTACCCGAGGCATCGATGCGATAGGGCGCAGACAGCTTGACATAGGCCGCGTCTGACGCGACCAACCCCAATATGGCCTGCACCCGCGAATCAGTCAACGCCGTGCCTGCCGGCACGCCGGCAAAGTGATCCAACACAACAGGCACCGGTAACGCTTGCAGAATGGGAACAACTTCTGCAATAACATCCAACGAGGCATACACCTGCACGTGCCAACCCAGAGGCGCCAACCGTTGCGCCCACGCTTGCAGATCATCACGCATGCGCCGTGTATCGCGGCTGCCTGTACTTTCCAGGTTCAGGCGTAATCCACGCACGCCCGATGAATGAAAATCACGAAGCAACGCGTCGGAAGCACTGTCATCCAATACCGCCACACCACGCCCTGCCCCATCCAGATCGCGCAAACCATCCAACATGCAAGTATTGTCCGTGCCATACACGCTAGGCTGCACGATCACTGCATGGGTGATACCCAATGAGCTCATGTGTCGCTTCAGGTCCGGCATCGAAGCAGGCCCTGGCGTGTAGTGGCGATCCGCGACCATGGGATAACGGACAGGATCACCTACGACGTGAACGTGGCAATCACAAGCTGCTGGGGGCAGCGCTGGCGTGGCCATGATCATGCTGCCCGCAACTGATCGACCACAGCCTTGCCGGCAGCACGCGTACCCAACTTGCCGCCCACGTCGGCCGTGCACTGGCCCGACGCAATGCTGGCGGCGAGTGCAGCTTCAATCGCCTTGCCAGCGTCGAGGAATTTTTGTCCGCCCTTGCGCTGGCCATACCAGGTCAACAACATGGCGGCCGACAACAACTGCGATGCGGGATTAGCCAGATCTTTGCCCGCAATATCAGGAGCCGAACCATGCGCGGCTTGTCCCATGGCATGATCACGTCCGGCATTCAGCGAGCCCCCCAACCCCAGACTGCCAGAGAGCTCCGCCGTCAGGTCCGACAGAATATCGCCGAACATATTGGTCGTGACGATCACGTCATAGCGATCCGGTGCGCGAACCACATGCGCCATCATTGCATCGACAATGACGTCATCCACGCGTACCTCGGGAAACTCCTTTCCGACTTCGTGGCACATATCGATGAACATACCATCACCGATTTTCAGCACATTCGCCTTGTGTACGATCGTCACGTGTTTTTTGCGCGTCATCGCCAGCTCAAAAGCAGAGCGTGCAATACGTTCGCAACATTGACGCGTGATACGGCGCAAGGACACGACGACGTCAGGCGTGATCAGCATCTCGCTGCCGCCCGACTCGATATTACGATCCGCGTAAAAACCTTCAGTATTTTCGCGCACAACCACCAGATCGAATTCGCCCAACCGCGCTCGCGTACCTGCATAAGTGCGGGCCGGACGAATATTGGCGTACAGATCCAGATTCTTGCGAAAGAACTTCGAAGGATTGATTTCGCCTTTGGACTCGTCCTTGAAGTCATAGGTCGCCATGGGGCCCAGCATCAGACCGTCAGCGGCCAAGACCTTTTCCAGCAATGCCGGTGTCACCGTAGCGCCATGACGCTTGAGACTGTCATGCCCCGCGATGTCGTGATCCAGCTGCAAGCCCAGATCGAAACGTTGTGACACAGCCTGCAGCGCATCCACCGCCACCGCCATCGTTTCAGGCCCGATGCCGTCACCCGGCAATACAACGATCTTCATGAGAACACCTCGAAAATAAATGACGTTAAGGTTCGATAGACACGCCGGTCTGTGCGACCAGGCGTTGATACTTTTCCATTTCGCGACGAACGAACGCCGCGAACTCCTCTGCCGTATTGGGCCGAATGACGACGCCATCTACCTCGAAACGTTCACGTATGGACGCATCGGACAGCGCAGCATTAATCTCTTGATTCAATCGCTGCACAACGGGAGACGGCGTCGCTGCAGGCGCAAAATACCCGCCCCATAAGCTGAACTCGAATCCTGGCACTGTCTTTTCAGCCACCGCGGGGACATCCGGCAACGCGGCGATACGCTTGGGAGTGGACACCGCCAGAGCCTTCAGCTTGCCAGCAGAAATATGCGCCATTGCCGCTGCCGCGCTGGAAAAGAAGAAATCGACGTGCTGCCCCAGCAAATCCGTCATCGCCTGGCCTGCCCCCTTATAGGGCACATGCACCATCGTACTCTTGGTGCCCAACGCCAATGCGGCCGCTGCCAAATGACCTGGCGTCGCCGTACCGGAGGAGGCATACGTCACGCTGTCCGGTTTCGCCAATGCAGCCTCAATCAGCGCCGACAGCGTCTTGTACGGCGATTCCGCCGGCACAACGAGCACCAAGGGCGAATCGCCGACCAGCGCGATAGGCACAAAATCCTTTTGTGGGTCATAACCGAGGTTTCGCATGGCGAACGGGTTCACCGCCATTTCACCGGTCTGTCCCAACAGCAAGCGATATCCATCGGGATCATCGCGCGCAACCATGCGCGCTCCAATCGCGCCTGATGCACCGGGCCGGTTTTCCACCACAACGGTCTGCTTCAATGACTTGCCGAGTTTTTCGCCGATCAGACGCGCAAACACATCGCCTTGGCCTCCCGGCGCATAGGGCACAATTACCGTCACAGGCTGCGAGGGGTAATCGCTTTGGGCAAATGCAGCGCGTCCGCCGAGCGCCATCCAGCCGGCAACAGCGCCAGCACTGGCTAACAGACGGCGGCGCGCCGGCTGCTGCGGCAAAGAATAATTAGACATAAGAGGTCTCCCGCACCGATATATCAATCCAGGTGCATGCCGGATTGCTTTACCACACCACGCCACAACGCCAGCTCTGCCGACAGTGCCTTGCCGAAATCATCTGGTGTACCTGCGAACAAGTCTGCACCTTCGTTCGTCAATCGTTGACGTACCAGGTCTGCTGCTGCCGCCTCGTTTACCGCCGCATTCAACTGCTGAACGATCACTGCCGGAGTGCCAGCAGGCGCCAAGATGCCCCACCACGTCGAAATGTTGAAGTCCGATACACCCGCTTCCGCCATGGTCGGTGCATCGGGGAACAAGGGGGAACGCTGCTCCCGCGTCACGGCCAACAGCTGCACTCGCCCTTCCTTCACCTGTCCCAAAATAGTCGGTACCGTCGCAAAGAACACCTGCACTCGGCCCGCCAGCAGATCCACCGTGGCGGGGCCGCTGCCCTTGTATGGCACATGCATCATCTGCACATTGGCCTTTTGCTTGAACAATTCGCCGGACAGATGATTGATACTGCCCGCACCAGCCGAGCAGAAATTGATCTCGCCGGGACGCTCAGTGGCCAGCTTGCGCAAATCCGCAATCGACTTTACGCCCAGGTCCTTGTTAGCCACCACCAGCAAGGGACCACGCCCGATCAGCGCCACCGGCGCGAAAGACTTCTCCACGTCGTAGGAGCTGGAGACCTCTGCGGCAGCGTTGGTGACGAACGTCGACGTCGCGAACAACAAGGTGTATCCATCGGGGTTGGCATGTGCGACGTTATTGGCCCCAATAGAGCCCCCGCCGCCGCCATGGTTCTCCACCACGACAGGCTGCCCCAGACGCTCGCTCAAGGTGCGGGCCATATCGCGCGCAATACTATCCGTGCCGCCACCCGCCGCAAACGGCACTACCAGCTTGATGGGCTTAGTGGGAAAACCCTGGGCGCAGGCCAAGACAGGCATGACGCATGCGACGGTTAAAGCTGCATATCGGCGGAAGTGCTTCAAGTAACGCATAAGGCGATGTCTCCTGATTGCCTGAATAGGCCAACTTATTTTGGTGAGGTGAAACAGATTCTTTTATTCCGGCCGCGACGAAACCATTCGATAGGCGAATAGGTCAACCGCGCTGTCGCAGCAGCTTGAGGCGCTCCAGCAATGCCTGGTGAATGTGATGCCGTGCGGCGGCTGCGGCACGCTCAGGGTCACGGCTGCGGATGGCTTCCACAATATCGTTGTGTTCTTTCATCGCGACCTTCGCTCGCGCCTTGGAACTCAATGTGCTGCGTCCCAACAGATAGGTGGTATCGGTCAACGAGCGCAACGACCTGATCAAATGCCGGTTATGCGCGGCGCTATAGATAGCGTCGTGAAAACGCAGATTCAATGCCACCGGATCCACATCGCCCTCGTCCAAAATCGCCTGCATGTTGGCGATCTCGGCGTCCGTCGCATGCTGAGCCGCCATGGCGGCAGCGGCCGACTCCAGCACTTTGCGCATGGCATAGAGCTCGCCCACCTCTTGCTGATCCATCGTGGCGACAACCATGCCTCGTCCGGGCTCATGCCGCAACAGCCCTTCGTCCTGAACGCGTTTGAGCGCCTCGCGCACAGGCGTACGCCCCATCTCCAGCAGCGCGGCAACCTCGATCTCGCGCAGCCGCATTCCCGGCGTAAATTCGCCCATGAAAATGCGCTGCTTGATCTCGTTATAGGCGGCGAACGCCTGCGAACTGGCTTGCGGGATAGGCATGAGTGTCCCTATATATTCTTAAATATATTTTTGCATACAAAAAATAGATGGTCAAATAAAGGCATGATGCCAGGTCTTATTTTTGACGGCACTGTGGACGCCCGCCCTGCCACTCTCGGCTGTTAAGGCTATGCTAAGGAATCACCTTTCGGACCATCTTTCAGATAAAAGGTGTTACCTCTCAGTACCCATCGGATACTGAAATTTCCCTTTCCTTGTTTTGTGAAAATTGGAGGCAATCATGCGCCAACTTTCTTTATATGACTTGACGAACGTGTGCGGCGGCATCAAACCGGACTCTGCCAACATGGAACTGCAGAGAACCCTATTTATGAGCATGGCGGCTCACGCTGCAGGCTACGCCATCGGCCAAACGCTAGGCGGCGAGCTTGGTTTTGGAGACGCAGCGAAATCCACGAAAGACGGTTTGATCGTACCTTTCGTCGGCGACTCCGTCTTGCGTGGCATGGACCCGGCGGTGGTGAGTGCAGGGGTTCGCCAAGCCACGGTCCTCGCCTTGGCGGGGCTATATGGATTCGCCGAGGGGTGGGACAACGCACACGCGCATACGTTGGAAGTCCGCTGGTAATAAACCCCGCGTTGGCTCTGTAGAGCGCCGATGCAGGCGCCCCATAGATGGAACACACCTCGTGCGGCCGTTACTTAGATTGCTTTTAGGTATCGACCCCATGGAATCAATTCAGCGTCTGGCCTCCCAGGCATTATTCGCGATGCAGTCGATCGGAGATTTTGCCGAGCCAACACTCTCTGACCAAGATATCTTTAGTGTCGTGGCGAGCGGCGATGTTGAAGTTTTGTCTAATGCGCTAGACGAGAGTCAGTTTGATCTGCAAACCGTCGACAATGCCACTGGAAAAACGATACTCCATCTAGCAGTTTCGCTGGGTCATGAGGAGATCACGTCGATGTTGCTGGAACGAGCGGAAAACGCTCTGGGTCTACTTGAGGCTAAAGATTGGCATGGATACACGCCATTGATGCACGCGATCGCAACGCAGAACATCGTGTTGATGCACGTACTAGCCAAAGCACATGCTGACACGGGTAGGCTTGCCCCAAATTTGGATCAGGCTGATTTCGAGCGAGCCAAGGCACGGACGCTGATTGAAGCTTATCGCGATCTATGTACCGCATTCGAATTTGCCGCTCAGAATTGGGAAAACAACGGCCTCAAACTACGCTTTGAGGCTGGAGAAGATACCCCACCCACCATGGAAAATGGCATCACCGCAATGCGGACGATGATTGAGCACGAGTGCATCCGGGCAGATGATGTTCTAGATCCTCTAAAGAACGCTTTGAAAACGGGTGACAAGGCGGCCATAGCCGGTTTAACGAAACCAGGCGTCGTGCGGTTGACGTTAGCCGCGATGAGAAATCGACCCGACACAGAAAAAATTGCCGCGCTAAAAACTTTCATAAACGCCGGGTCTGACACCAAACATTGGATTTCTGGCGTTGTAAATGAGTTTCTGCTAAACACAGATGTATCGTGCATCCCAGCCGAAGAGAGACAGAAAAACGCGTCCACAGTGCGCGACAACCTGGATGATATCAGGCTCATGATTGCTGTCGGAGCGCCCACCATTGCCGCTTTGACGCGCCTAGGTAAGAGTAACAACGGAATGATGGCGCAGCAGCTGATTGCGCTGGGCGCCGATGCGATCGGCGCGATGCGGCTGCTGCGTGCGGCGACGCACCCTGCGGCGCACGTCATTGCCGCGGCTGCGCTAAACAATCTACTCGAGACGAGCGACGTGGCCGACACAGAAAAGGTATCGGCACTTAGAACCTTGATCGCTGCGGGAGCATACAAGGCCACCAGTGATTTGATTCGCAAAATGGTGAGCGCAGGTGAATCGCTAGATACCGTGCGACTTCTCATTCGGGCTGGAGCATCTGCCACCGCTGCACTGCTGGATCTCAGCAGAAGCACAGACAATAAAAGGGCTGCACAACGGCGCGCGTATCAACTGATACATATGGGGGCGGATTTTTCCCCACCAATAGATTGGCTGCTTAGAGTCATCGACAGTGCGACTGAAGGCGGCAAACAGGCCTCGGCAAGCGGCAATCAGACCTTGGCAATAAGCAAGCAAGCCTTGGCAAGACGCACACAGGATGCCCTGAACATCATTTCATATGCCGCGCTAAAAAATGTGCTGCAGAAAAGAGATTTATCCAATTTAGAAAAAATCGCGCAGCTGCAAGGACTGATAAACAAGAACGGCGAGGAAGCGGCGACTGAACTGGTTATTGAAGCAGTGAACGCGGGGCACTTCGCGACGGTGAAGCTCATGATTGCCGCCAATGGGCCGACTACCAAAGCACTTATAAAGCTAGGCAGCGGAGTGGGTGTAGAGACGGCGCGGAAACTAATTAGTTTAGGGACAGACTTTTTATTCCTGAGAGAGGAGCTGTTAAAGAACGCCAGAGAGTACACCGCCAACGGCGAGCACGACGCAGCAGGACGCGAGCGAGATGTCGCGAACCTGTGGATGGTGGCCGCCGTCGCAGCAACGTTCGAGCCGGCCAGGCCCAAATCTAACGAACCCCGGATAGCGCGCACAACCGGAAGCAGTGACTAATTCTTTGACCCGTTGAACAACCACACAGCGGCGCATCGATCATTCGCTACGGTCCGGTGCGATATCGGAATCTTTCTCACTAGTCCCTGAAGGAACTGCCGAACCAGAACCAGACCGGTCCGAGTGACGCAGGCCACAGATTTGTTCAGTATGGCGCTACCCATCGATCTATCTCCATTACGGATACTGAGCAATGAATCCCGTTTCGAACTACGAACCGAAAACACATCAGGCAAACACCGTTAATTGCCCTTTCGACTACATGGACAACATGAGTCCGGATGATTCTCTGCGCGCGGCCATTACGAAACATGATCTTCGTGGCGTCTCTTACGTCCTTGCTAATTTCACGGTGGATTTCTCGGCTCTGAATTTCAGTGGACAGAATCCCATCCATATGGCTATTGCCCTCGGTCGCCACGACAACATCGCTAATCTGTTGATAGAGCGATCTCTCGGCAGTAACGCGATTCATGAGATGGATCGCAATGGATACACGCCGCTGATGCTCGCCGTCGAACACGGAAATATCAGGTTGGCAACGTCCTTGATAAAGGACAGGCAGGCGACCGTCAGCGCAGGCAATGATGCAAATTGCTCACCGGCTGGATTGGCGCGAAAGCAAAGCACCATTACCCATACGCGACTATTACTGGAAACTGGTGGTGATATCGCCGCGGCGCATAAGCTCGCCCTTCGGCGAGACATTGAGAGCTTTGAAAAGTTATTCTCCCTGCAGCATGTCCATCTACGAAACGCCTGCGAGGATGGCAACCTCGACGCGGCTAGAGCCATCATCAAGGCCGGCGTGGATCCATCATTTGTCTTGATGCGCACGCTGACCGGACGCGGTGGCGAGGTTTCGCCGAATCGAGCCACCATCATCAGAAACCTAATCGCGGCAGGCGCCGACCCGACTGTCGCGCTCAAGCAAGCGCTTTCCACTTCGGTGTCCCGATCGACTGTGCAGACACTGTTGGTGTTAGGCGCGTCAGGGCGCAAAGCCATGGAGGATCTCCGGGGTACAGGACTGACCACCAACATGTGGTATTTGCTCAAGTCGCGGACCAACTGGGAAAAGGCACTGATTAGCGAAGCTATCAAAGGCAATGCGAGCGCTGTGAAATTCTGGATCGACAGGTTGGGCGGCCTGAAACCCGATCAAGTA
This sequence comes from Bordetella muralis, assembly GCF_965139205.1. Lineage (GTDB taxonomy): Bacteria > Pseudomonadota > Gammaproteobacteria > Burkholderiales > Burkholderiaceae_B > Bordetella_A > Bordetella_A muralis. The sequence goes on along the minus strand of NZ_CBCSIU010000007.1, from coordinate 75,173 downwards.
TTAATGCCTTTGGTAAATGGTCGCCACAATGCCGCCATAAAATTATTGCTGGCTGAAGGCGTTAACCCCCATTCGACACTGATGCGCTTGCTTGAGGAGGGCAACACAGAGGGTGTCAAACACTTGATTTCCGCCGGCGCAGAGGTGTCAACGGTATTGTCGGAGATGGATAAGAATCAAAAGGACGGTTTGACACTGGGGATCAAGAAACTGGAAACCTTGATCAAGGCCGGCGCGGATCTATCACGGATGTTGCTTGACTCGACGAAAACCGAGGCGAGTCTATCGGTGGCAAAAGTGCTTATCGCTGCCGGTGCGAAGGCTGAGGGCGCGGTAGAACTTGCACCAGAGAATCAACGTTCCGATGTCCGGAAAACACTGGAATTGGCGGCGCAAGACGCTGCCAACGCCAGCAAATTGATGCTCGATGCCGGAATGGCTGATAACTCGCTGTTGGAGGACATCCTGCTAGTTCAGGGGATGAGAAACCGACCCAATATGGGACCTTATAAAGAGATACTACATAAACATGCAGCCTATCGGGAGGCAGAAGGAAAGCAGGCAGAAGCAGACCTGATCCGTGCCGTCGAAATAGTTGATTGGAACGCAATTAAGACACTAACAATCACCCATCCAGAAGCGGCTTCCAACGTTCTGCACGATCTGCTGTCAGCAGCGGATGCGCCGTCATCACGCCTGTTGATACAAGCAGGAGCGGATATATCCGCGACCATTAAGGCAGCCATGAGCGATTACGGCGCTACCGGCCCTGTTCTCGCCGCGAGATTGATCATGGCCGGCCAGAGCGCGCATAGCGTACTTAATTCTCTGATTGATTCAAAAGAGCAAACATTCGCAAAAAAAGTGATTGAGACGGCCCGGATCGACATTTTTGATATGTTCAAGTTTCTAGCGGAAAGCGGCAACGAGCCGCTACTAAAGAAACTTCTTCCGCTAAGCATCACCGATGGACTCGGCGAACTGATCAATGCATGCAACCAGGGCAATGCGGGCTTGGCACGCGCGTTGATCTCCGCAGGAGTAAACGCAGATCGCGCTCTATACCGAGCGATCATTTCTGACGCCCCCGACGCAGCCAAAACACTGATGAGTTTAGGTGCCGATAAATCCGTGGCGCTTGCGGCAGCCCTTTCCGACGAACACCCATTGATAGCTGAGATGATGCTTGCTCTTGGGACAGACCTGAGGGTCGCGTTGACAAAGGTGGATCCCAAGAATATTGAGAAAGCCAGGCGCCTATTGCCCGCCGGCACGAGCAGTTAATTTCCTTTCGACCTGAATAGCCGCGTGTAGCTGCTATACACGCAACACGTTTTATCGAACGGGACATCCCGTTCAGCCGAACACATTAGCCAAATCAAATCGGACGCAACTGCATCCGGCGCGATTTGGCTTTTTTTTGCCGTCGAACTCGCCGACATACGGCCGTACAGACAGTCGCCTAGAAACAGCGTGGACAGCGTAGCGAACGCTACAGCACATTACCGAACGCGCCCACAGGCTGCCTCCAAGCATATTGATACGCACCGTGGAACCCAAACTGCAACACTGCCACTCAGTTCATGCAATTTATCTTAACTGACTGCCCCTCCACACCACTAAGAACGCGGTTACGTCAGATATCCATCGATCCATTTAATCCACGAATATTCACCAATGAATCCCATTTCGAGCCACCAGCCGACAACACGTCAGGCAACCCCGGTTAGCTGCCTCTTTGACTACATGAGGAACCTGAATCCCGACGCATCCCTGCGCCTAGCCGTTGCACAGAATGATTTTGATGGTGTTTCTTACGTCCTTGATCATTCCGAGGTCGATTTCTCCGCCCTTGATTACTATGGGCAAAATCCTATCCATTCGGCCATCGATCTCGGCCGCGATGACAACATCGTCTATCTGTTGATCGAACGATCCGAGGGTAGTAATGCAATTCATGAACTGGATCGCAATGGATATACGCCGCTGATGCTGGCCGTCGAACAGGGAAAGATCAGTCTGGCAACGTTCATGATAAAGGACAGGCAGGCGACCTATAGCGAAGGCAATGATGCTACGTGTCATCCAGACAGATTGTCCCGCAAACAGCAAACCCTGGGCCATACCCGACTCTTGGTAGAGAGCGGCGGGGATATCGCTGAGGCACATAGACTCGCCCTCCTTCGAAACATCGACAGTTTTGAAAAGTCATTTATCGTTCAGCATAATCACCTGAAAAATGCTTGCCGGACTGGCGATATCGAGGCAGCAAAGGCAATAGTCGCTGCCGGCGCAGACCCGTCATTTGCTCTGATGCGTACGCTGAGCGGCAGCGGTTTATCAGTGTCGCCGGAAAGAGCGACTATCACGAGAAACCTGCTTGCCGCAGGCGCAAACCCTACCGTCGCACTCAAGCAGGCGCTTTCCACGAAGATTGATTACCTCACTGTGCGAACACTGTTGATGCTCGGTGCATCCAGCAACGTTCTGAAGGATTTCATCCTGGAGCGGGCGACTGCGTTCGACAAAATCTTCCTCCATAACATTAATAAGAAAGACTGGTCGAACTCCCTAAAAAATGCCGCCCTCCAGGGCGATAAGGCCGCAGTGCAGTTCTGGCTCCAATCGGGAGTCGTCAAACCAGATCAGACATTAATTTCCTTGGCCAAAGACCGCCGCACCGACGCCATAAAGCTATTGCTTGATGAAGGAGTGGATGCGCATTCGAAACTGCTGGAGTTGCTTAGTAACGGCGATACAGAAGCCGTTAGATCTTTAATCTCCGCCGGCGCAAACGTACCGAAGCTGTTGCGCGAGATGATCGCCCATCAGCGACCAGGGCTGAGGATAGGGATCGAGAAACTCCAGACATTGATCAAGGCCGGAGCGGACCTGTCACCACTGTTGCTTGCCGCGACTCATGGGAAGGACAGACTGCATGTAGCAAAAGTACTTCTGGCCGCTGGTGCGAACGCTGACGCTGCAGTAGCTCTCTGCTCGGAGAACAAGCGTGCTGAGGTAACGAAAACGTTAGCATTGGCAGCGCAAGACGTCGCTGCTGTCTCCAAGATGATGCGCGATACCGGATTTTCCGATATCACTTTGGCAGAGAATATCTTTTTAGCGAAGGAGTTTATTGCTCGAGGCGACCGGAGCGAACATCGCGAAATACTAACGAAAATGGTAGACGTGCTACAGGCTGACGGACGTCAAGCCGACGCAGACCTGCTGCGTGCCGTGATGCGTGTTGATTGGATCGAAATTAAGGCGGGAGTAGCCGGAAATCAGCTCGCGGGGCGCGTGGTGCTTAACCTTATGCTGCAGATCGGCGACATTCCGTCATCACGCTTATTATTGCAAGCGGGAGCGAATATGACTCGGGCCGTTGAAGTGGCAAATACAGGCATGGACGACGACCATAAGTTCAATTTGCACATCGCTAAGCTGCTTCACGCTGCCGACCGTCAAGCTCATCTCGTACTTGAGTATCTTCTTGACTCCAACAGGGCACCTTTCGCCAAAGAAGCGATCAAGTTAAGCAGGATCAACATGGCGGACATGTTTAGCCATCTGTGGAAAACCAGAAAACTGGCCGCAATCGCTAAACTTAATCCGTTGTACACCATCGAAGCGGCCTATACCAGCACAAAAAGATCTGAGGACTTGGCATCGGAATTGAGATCTGCGGGCTTTACGAAATCTCAAACCTTTTTCGAGGCGCTTGACGCTAGCGATCCTGGCACGGCCGGAATTCTGGGGGCAGCATTAGACGACAAATCCGTCGCGCTTGCGAGAGCTCTTTCCGACGCGCAAACCTCAATCGCAGAGACGTTGCTTGTTCTAGGCGCCGATCTGAATCTCGCGTTGAGAGAGGTAGACCCGGAAAAGATGCCGCTGGTCAAGACGCTGTTACCCGCCGGCGCGGGCAGCTAGGTATTCCTATCGTAGCGTCCCATATGGTAACGGGACGCTACCTGTATGGAACGCAACGAGCGGCTTCGTTACTTACGTGACCTAGCCGCTCATTACGCAAACGGCGATCATGAGCCGAATGGCAGTCGGGCGGCTTCCAAGTCAACGCTGTGTGGCGTTTTCCTATAGAGAACCGTTCTATGCCTACAGAAATCAACCTTTTTCGGAATCTGCCCAGCTCTATCGGAGACGATTATTGGTCAGAAAGCGCTAGTGTCAAAAAGGCCAAAAATCAACTACTACGGGCTTTACAGAAAGACGATTGGAAAACGTTCGAAGCGCTGGCATTTGGCGAGAATACTGAAATAGACGTCAAAGCAGAGCGGTACCTCAACGGTCAAAATTGCCTTCATATGGCCGTCACGTCTGGCAGCCATTCAATCGCGGTGAATCTCGCACGACTGTCTTATGAGCGAAATCTCGGTCTCGTCGACAGCCAGGATGATACGGGGTACACCCCTATCATGCATGCAGCCAAATCCGCATCCGACGACGCTCATGTGGTTGGCGCGTTACTCAACGCCGGCGCTAGTGTCGGTCTATCCCGAGCCCTGGAATCTGCCGCGGAACGAGGCCATGCGCTAATAGCCGAACGCTTGATCGCTAGCAACGTTGATGCCCCAAAGGTGTTGTCCGACCTCGTTCGCCCCATGAACGGTGAAGACGGGTTGAATGGCGCAAAGTTGCTGGTCCGGCTAGGGGTGGATGCGACCAAGGCATTGAACCACTTAACGCAAATAGGCCGGTCGGATGAGGCGCGCACACTGGTTTTGCTGGGAGCCAAGGGATCGGAAGCATTAGTCTCCGCGGCTACACACTTTAGTATCCTAGCCGGGAATCTCCCTCTCGAAGCGCAACTCCTAAATACAAGCGCCCCCATACCATTGAGCAATCTACTTGACGGCGGGGCAGATGTCCCCAAGGCGCTGATAACGATCGTAGAAAATTCTGGCGATGCGACGAGTAAAAGGGCTGCTTCATTTTTGATGACCGCAGTCAATAATAAGAACAGGCACAGCATCGACGCTTCTCCGCATAGCGACATGATCGCTATATTGAGGCTGGCCAACAACGGAAATTTTGACGCCATGGTCAAATTAGTTGGCCTTAGCAATTGCATTGATGATCTAGGCCCAGACGGCATGACGGCGAGCGGTAACGCCCGTGCAATAAAAAAACTCGTCGACTCTAGGGTGAACGGCTACCCCTATGACAATGACTATCCCGTCAGACTTGTGATGACAGCTGCTACTACGGGAAATCTGGTGGCGACAAAAAAATTACTGGCTGCCGGCGTGTTACCAGAAAATGTGCTGCACAGCCTTCTCAGCCTATACCGACAGGACAACCCGGCTGGCCTTGAAGCGATACGGCTATTAATTGTCGCGGGCGTGGACACTCACTATCTGCCGGCCGACGTAATGCAATATATCCACGAGATAAAAATGGACGTTTCACGGCTCTCATCGACCCAGAGAAATGCCGCGCTTCTGTCTGCTGCGAGGGACGAAAACGCTGTCGATGTGGCGAGTTTGTTGGACACACCGGTCGACACCGTTGGCGCACTGAAAACGCTGAGTCAAGCCGGGGAGTTGGATGCAATTCGCACATTGCTCAATGCTGGTATGGACGCACTCGAAACGTTAACTGACCGCTTGAGGGCTGGCGACATGAATGTCGCACGAATGCTTATCCAAGCAAAGGACGTATCGAGCGAGGCGCTCAGTAAACTCGTCGCAAACGGCGAGCTAGAGTCCGCACGCGCACTCCTTTCCATCATGAACGACAACGGCCAAGAGACATTGGTGCAGGCTGCCCGAAACGGGCATACCGAGATTGCGAATGCGCTCGTTGCGTTTGGCGCAGACGGGCATGGCGCCTTGATTTCATTATTGGAGAGTGGGCATCAGGAGTCGGCAGTACGCTTGGTTGCTTCAGGGGTAGATATTCATACGACCTTGAGGCACGCATTTATCGACGATAAGTTCCGAGCGAAAAGAGATCTCTTGACGCTAGGCGCTAAGTTATCCGTTGCGTTGCTGCAAGCCATTGAGCTTGGCGACATCAAAACCGCGCAGAAGTTACTCGAGGGACAGCACAAGTCTGTAGGGCAAGAAGCAACGTCAACCGTGTTCCATACCGAAGCACTGACCCCTGGAGTAAAAGCCGCCAGGCTGACTCAGCTGTTTCAGCTGGGAGCCAATGCAGACACCCTGCTCGAAAAACTCATTGACGACGGCAGGACTGCCGACCTGAGGTGGCTTGTTGCACTTGGAGCGCCCACGCAGGATTTATTAGTAGATCTAGGCAGGAAAAACAATCGAATAGACGCGCGCAAACTCTTTCTCGCGGGGGCGGACTTTGACGCGTCAATCAGGAAGCTGCGAACGGACAACGAGCACGACGCCGCCGGCACGTTGGTTTTGGCCCTGACGGGCGCTAGAGATCTGTTGATGCCATCGCCAGGCACCCCTAACGTGAATAGAGGCTTCCAGAGAAGCAAATGAGCAAATGTGAGCGTTCAACTCCCTACGCCCTGCCGAGCTAGCGCAAATACTCAATCTACTGATATTAGCCAATGAATCCCATTTCGAGCCACCAGCCGACAACACATCAGGCGACCCCGGTTAGTTGCCCCTTTGACTACATGAGGAACCTGAGTCCCGACGCATCCCTGCGCCTGGCCGTTGCAAAGAATGATTTTGATGGTGTTTCTTACGTCCTTGATCATTCCGAGGTCGATTTCTCCGCCCTTGATTACTGTGGGCAAAATCCTATCCATTCGGCTATCGATCTCGGCCGCGATGACAACATCGTCTATCTGTTGATCGAACGATCCGAGGGTAGTAATGCAATCCATGAACTGGATCGCAATGGATATACGCCGCTGATGCTGGCCGTCGAACAGGGAAAGATCAGTCTGGCAACGTTCATGATAAAGGACAGGCAGGCGACCTATAGCGACGGCAATGACGCTACGTGTCATCCAGACAGATTATCCCGCAAACAGCAAACCCTGGGCCATACCCGACTCCTGGTAGAGAGCGGCGGCGATATCGCTGAGGCACATAGACTCGCCCTTGGCCGAGGCATTGACAGCTTTGAACAGTCATTTATGGTTCAGCATAATAGCCTCAAAAATGCTTGCCGGGCTGGCGATATCGAGGCAGCCAGAGTAATAGTCGCTGCTGGCGCAGACCCGTCATTTGTTCTGATGCGTACGCTGAATGGCAGCGGCTTATCAGTGTCGCCGGAAAGAGCGACTATCACGAGAAACCTGCTTGCGGCGGGCGCACACCCTACCGCTACACTCAAGCACGCGCTTTCCACGAAGATTGATTACCACCCTGTGCGAACACTGTTGATGCTCGGTGCATCCAGCAACGTTCTGAAGGATTTCATCCTGGAGCGGGCGACTGCGTTCGACAAAATCTTCCTCCATAGCATTAATAAGAAAGACTGGTCGAACGCCCTAAAAAATGCCGCCCTCCAGGGCGATAAGGCCGCAGTGCAGTTCTGGGTCCGATCCGGAGCAGTCAAACCAGATCCGACATTAATTTCGTTGGCCAAAAACCGCCGTGTCGACGCCATAAAGCTATTGCTTGATTCAGGGGTGGACGGTCATTCAACACTGCTGCGGCTGGTTGATGAGGGAAAGATAGAAGCCGTTAGATCTTTAATCTCCGCCGGCGCCAACGTATCAAAGCTGCTGCAAGAAATGATGGGCAATCATCAGCGAGGGCTGAGAATAGGGATCGATAAACTACAGACATTGATCAGGGCCGGAGCGGACATGTCACAGCTCCTGCTAGCCTCGACTAATGGGAAGGACAGACTGCATGTGGCCAAAATACTTCTGGCTGCCGGTGCGAACGCTGAAGCTGCGGTCGCCCTTTGTCCGGAAAATACGCGTGCCGAGGTAAAGAAAACGCTAGCATTGGCAGCGCAGGACGCCGCTGCCGTCGACAGGATGATGCGCGATGCTGGATCTTCCGATATCACTTTGGTGGAGAGTATTTTGGTGGCAAAGGGGTTCATTGATCAACCTACCCGCCGTCCGATTAACGAAGGACTAACAAAAACGGCTGATAGGCTACAGACTGAGGGACATCAGGCTGAAGCAGACCTGCTGCGTGCCGTGTTGAGTACCGATTGGAACGAAATTAAGTCGCGAGTAGCCGGAAATTCACGGGCGGCTGTCATGGTGCTGCTGATGATGTTGCAGCACCATGATGTGCCGTCATCACGATTGTTAGTAAGAGCAGGAACGAATATATCCGCTGCCATTGACTGGACAATAAGCAAGATCCAAGACAACAATAAGGCCATTGTGCTCATCGCGAGGCTGCTTCTCGCCGCCGACGATCTCGCACATCGTGTACTGGGGCACGCAATTGACTCAAAAGGAACGCCTTTCGCAAAAGAATTGATCAAGTTAAGCAAGTTCAACATAGTGGACATGTTTGGCCATCTGACGAAAGCCGGTAACATGGCCGCAATAGTGAAACTGAATCCGTTGCACACTATCGAACCGGCCCAGACCAGTACGACAAGCTCCGAGAGCTTGGCATTCAGTTTGATTTCTGCAGGCTTTAACAACGCTCACACTTTTTTCGAGGCACTTGACGCTGGCGATCCTGGCACGGCCGGAGTTCTGGGTGCGCTGATAAAAGATAACTCCGTTGCGCTTGCGAGAGCGCTTTCCGACGCGCAAGCTTCAGTAGCAGAAACGTTGCTTGTTCTAGGCGCCGATCTAAATGTTGCGTTGAGAGAGGTAGATCCCGAAAAGATGGCGCTGGTCGAGACCCTATTGCCAGCCGACGCGGGCAGCTAAGCGCCACCCGGCCTGACAAGACCTAGGGACGGCTTGATTGCGACACCGCGGCACTGCTCCGTATGGAACGGAGCGTTTGGCGAGAACGCTGAAATAGACATCAAAGCAGAGCAGTATCCCAACGGCCAAAACTGCCTTCATGTGGCCCTCACCTCTGGCAGCCGTTCAATTGCGGCAAATTGGCAGAACTGGCGCTTGTTCTGGGCGCCGATCCTGACGCTGCGTTGACACATGTGGAACCCAGATTGCGATCGCGAGCTGAAGCAACACTAAGCAGCGATTAAGACTTGCGACGAGCACCGCGCAAGTCCCCGGGCACGAAACGGAATACCCGGGCACGTTGACACGGCCGCATAGCGGCCGTTTTCTTTTGGCGATCGATAGATCACCGTCAACGCTGACGCACCAAGGACGGAATGCGATTTCCACGCGAGTTGGTCCTCTTTTCCGCCGGCGAACGGGGCAACGCGGCAGCCGCACAGATAATGATCCCGGAAACAGCGAACGCTCGCGCGTCAACTGTCCCCAATCTATTCATATTAACGATGCTAATCAATGAATCCTCTTTCGAACTCGCAGCCGACAACACATCTGATCAACCCCGTTAATTGCCCCTTTGATTACCTGGCGAACCTGAGTCCGGACGAGTCTCTGCGCGCGGCCATTGCGCAAAATGACTTTCGTGGTGTTTCTTATGTGCTCGACAATCTCAGGGTTGATCTTGCCGCTCTTGATAGCAACGGGCAGAATCCTATTCATTCCGCTATCGAGCACGACCGGGATGACCACATCGTTGAATTATTGATAGAGCGATCTCGCGGTAGCAGCAATGCGATTCATCAGGTGGATCGCCATGGGTACACCCCGTTAATGCTTGCTGTAGAGCACGGGAATATCAGACTGGCACTATCTTTGATAGCAAACGACCGCGCGGCCGTCCGCGTCGGCAATGATGCGAATTGCTCCGAGGCCAGATTGGCCTTGAAAAGACAAACCATTGCCCATACCGAAATATTGTTGGAGGGTTTCGGGAATCTGGCTGCGTCACATAAGTACGCTCTGCGGCAACGCGTTGATAGCTTTGAAAGGCTTTTCTCCGATCGGCATGCCGCCCTGGCGCGCGCTTGTGAGACGGGCCATATCGAGGAAGCAAAAGCAATCATCAAGAGCGGCGCAGAGCCGTCACTCGTTCTCATGCGCACTTTGGACAGACGCGATAACGCGGTGTCGCCGAATCGAGCCGCGCTCGCAAGAAACCTGACTCTTGCAGGCGCCGATGCAACCACCGCGCTCGAGCATGCGATTGCCACGAACACGACGAAACTGACTAAGCAAACGCTGTTGCTGTTGCGCGCAGCGGGCAACGAAGTCTTGGGCGATCTTCTCCGATGGGGCAGTACACATGTAGGCGGCATAGTCAATCTGCTCATGTCCAAGAAAGACTGGTCGGATAGCTTGGTAAGCGAAGCCATCAACAGCAATCCAGACATCGCGTACATGTGGGCCGGCATGGAGGCCATGCGCATGGAGACCACGACCAAACAAGATCATGTATTAATGCCACTGGCAAAAGGCCGGCATACTCACGTCTTGGGTATATTAATCCGTGCCGGAATGGACGCTCATACAAGCCTGCTGCGACTGCTGGATGACGGCAATACGGACGCCGTCAGATCGTTGATTGCCGCCGGTGCAGACGTGTCAAAAGTATTGACAAAGATGGCCAGCCATCAGCCGGAAAGCCTGACACCGTGGATCACAAAACTCCAAGTATTGATTCAGGCTGGCGGAAACGTATCCAAGATGTTGTTGGACTCCACTAAAGATCCGAGTGCGCTGCCTGTCGCGAAACTACTTATTGCTGCCGGTGCACGGATAGACGATGCGCTGACGCTTGTACGGGAGGACGAGCGTTCTCATGTCAGAGAGATATTGGATTCGGCGGCGCAAGACGTCGCCGATGCCAACACGATGATGCACGATAGCGGATTGGCCGATATCACGTTCGTAGAGAATATTCTAGCAGCTCGGGAGCTTCGAACGCAGGCCGACAACCGAGAGTTATACGAATCAGTAAAACAACAAATCACGGACGGACTAGAGGATAAAGACCGGCCTGCCGGCTCAGCTCTGCTGGATGCCTTCGTAAAGCTTGATTGGAACGCGCTGAAGACGCTAGTTCCCGCCAATCAAAAAGTGGCTGCCGATCTACTGCTGTATACCGTAGAGGGATTGGACGTGCCGTCATCACGCTTATTGATACAAGCGGGAACGGACATATCTCCTGCCATTGACGTTGCAATAGCCGATCAAAACACATCTCTTGTCCTGGATCTGATCAACGCCGGTGCCAGCATTCACAGCGTACTTTCTTATATTGTTGATTCGGGAAACCCGACATTCGCAAAAGAGGTGATTCAGGAAGGTGGGGAGTCCTCGGGGTTTGAACTCAACTTCTTTAATACGCTCAAGTTTCTGGCCAACAACGGCGATGAGCCGCTACTGAAGAAACTTGTTCCGCTCAGTTCCACAAATGGATCTTTCGAACTGATCGACGCGTGCGCGCAGGGCGAAATGGGCTTGGCAAGAGCATTGGTTGCGGCAGGCGCGGACGCAGGCAAAGCCCTATACATCGCGATCAGTTCCGAACTCATTGACGCAGCCATCGCATTGATGGATGTGGGAGCCGATAGATCCGTGGCGCTGGCAGCTGCACTTTCTGATGGGGAGCCTCTCGTAGCAGAGACGTTGCTCGTTCTGGGCGCTGACCTTAACGTCGCGTTGACGCATGTGAATCCCCAGCAGATGGAGACAGTCAGAGAGCTATTACCTGCAAACGCGAGCAGCTAATCGGTCAGAGTGCGGCGAAGCGCGTTACGCGGAACGAATCCGGACGATAGATCACTTATGCAGTGGGTGAACGAGCCGCAGCGTTTCACGAGAAAACACGAAAAATCCTCTTCGATTCAAGGACAATCATGCTCAAGTCGATTCTTAACACCAAGTTTTTCCGCAGCGCCTTCCTCGCCTCTGCCCTGGCCATCGCCGTTGGCGTTGCCCCCGCGCATGCCGAAACCGGCTGGGACACCATCTCTAGCCTCGATTGGACCGAGATCCTGGAAGTATTGGGTAACTTCGCCGATATGATGACGCTGCTCATGGGCGGAGACATCCCGTTTGATGATTTCTAATACGTACTTCCGTTTTCGCTTGACGGCACAGCTATCGTGCCGATAGCACGTTGCCCGATCGCACCGATTCTTGGCATCAAGAATCAGCGGGTCATTGCCCGCTCTGCCCAACAGCATCCTTACCATTTGATCATGGCCGTGCGCAATGGCCTTATGAAGTACTGTTTGCCCATCGACTTCATCGATGGCAGTCAAGTCGAACTGATACTCATCCAGCCTATGAGAAAGGGCGTCAATATTGTTTTGCTTAGGCTTATTCGAGTCCTTTGATCCCACGGCCCGAATCGCGAAATCGCCAACGGCCTCCTTCGGCCGTTGGCGGCAGCACTTCTGTTAGTCCTCCCAGAGCATCGCCTCAGCCATTCCCAACAGCGTGACTGCAGCGTGCGCTCCGGCGTTCAACTCGTCCGCGATCAGCAGGCCGACAACGGCGCGGTCTGCTTCGAGCATCAAAGCCATCAGCCTCCGCAGCTTTTCTTCTTCGGGTAAATCTGCTTTGTCCAGTACACCCTTGAGTGCAGCGTAGGCGACTACGTTTGCAGCCTGCTCGTTTGTCGCACGCAGCGTTTCCATAGCGCCAATGGCATCGGCCCCGAAACTGATCAGTCTTTGGGCCATCACTAAGTCGCCATGTTCACCCAGCCGGACCAATTCGGGAATCGTAGGAGCCCCGACGGCAATCACAAGCCTCAAGATCTCCAAGTCACGCCAGTTCATTGCTGCATCAACCCACACCCTTTCCTCTGGATCGCGAGACTTGTCCGCATTCAACACGCACCTGGTTACCGCGTTTCCGACCCAACTCGTCGTGTCCGCACCTGCGCTCATGAAATTCGTGAGCGTAGCTATTTTTTCTGTCTCAGGACAATTCGACATGGCAACCAAAACCGATAGCACGACATCCGGCCTGGTCAAGGCGTTACAAGCGGCTTGGTTTCCACATTGCATTGCGCGATCCAGACATGTGTGCACGTCGTCCGTCTGGATATACCCGTGGTGGATCAATTGGCCTAGGTGATCAGCATTGCTTTGCACAATAGACAATGCGTCCGCATCGAAATACAACTTTGCCGCGGCTCTATTCTGGTGAAATACGGCGCGTCCAAAGGCGTCGGGAATATTGCCATCGACATCAATCAACAACTGTGCAGTAGCAGCAGCACTTTCGGCTTGAATATGCCCGCCATCCTGTGAGCGCGTAATACCGTCATTGACAAGTGCCCCCGAATCAACCAACGTTTTCATCAGACCCACGTTGCGCATAGCCGCTGCAGCCATCAAGGGGGTATATCCCTGCCTATCCTTTGCATTGATGACTTTTGCATTGTTGCCTGCACGTTGCAGAACCATCATTGCAATATCGTCATAACCGAGCGAAATGGCCAAATGAAGGATCGTGTGTCCCTTCTCTTGCTCGAAGGACGCCAGATCGAACGAGCTGTCGTCAAGTGCCTCGGCAAGGGCTTGAGGATCATGCGCCTGGACGGCGTTAAAGACTTCGTTGAATGCCGCCTCCCGCCTTGACAGCAATATCGCGTCCGGTCGTCTGACGTATGAATCTGGAAAATGCTGAACCTTCCACATAGGTATGCCCTTATCAGAAAATTCATGAGTACCATGACCGCTCAATCTGTTCCCAAAAATTTTTTGATCACGCGGCGATCCCAGGAATTGGGCGAAAAAGGACCATTCTCTTTCAATCAGGAACGACAGCCCGCCAGATGCGTTCCATCCAGCACTTCTGATGCGTTCTTATTGGCTTAAGTTCGAGTCGTCCCCCGTATTGATACTTCCCTGAGCAAGACTCCGCAGGGGTGAAAATGGAATACGGCGATAGATCAGCCTTGCTTCGCCCGCCAAGCCTTATAACGCGCCAGATTCTGCTCATTAGGTGGATACAAGCCCGGCAATGGGGTGCCGGCCTCGACCTCGGACATGATCCAGCCTTCCATGCGCTCCTGCTCGACAGATGCCTCCACCACGTCGTTGATGATGTCTGCAGGGATCAGTACTGCACCGTCCCGGTCGAGCACGATGTAGTCATTCGGAAAAACTGCAACACCGCCGCAGCCCACGGGCTCTTGCCATCCTACAAACGTCAAGCCAGCCACAGATGGAGGCGCAGCGCCGCCGCTCGCCCACACGGGCAGCCCGGTCCCCAACACGCCCTCAAGGTCGCGCACGACGCCGTCCGACACCAGCGCGCTCACGCCACGCTTTTTCATACGCGCGCAGAGGATGTCGCCAAAGATTCCCGCGTCGTTGACGCCCATCGCGTCCACGACCGCGATAGCGCCCTCTGGCATGGCTTCGATTGCGGCGCGTGTGGAGATAGGAGATGACCAGGACGCAGGCGTCGCCAGGTCCTCGCGGGCCGGCACAAAGCGCAACGTAAAAGCACGGCCGACGATACGTTTGTCAAAAGGAGCCAGCGGAAACGCACCGCGCAGCCAGACATTGCGCAGGCCCTTTTTGAGCAGAACCGTGGTCAGCGTCGCCGTCGTGACGCCTTCGAGGGCTTGTTTGATCTTCGGTTCAATAGGCAAGGCATCGACAGACATAGAAGGCTCCTGAAACGAATAAGAGAACAAACGGAAAATCAATCGGCCAGATCGGCGAGCAGGCGTTGCTTGCCTGCCAGTACGTGTTGTTCGGCCAGCTCGCCGGCACGAACCACGTCACCTGCCTTGATGGCGTCGACAATGCCGCGGTGCTCTGCATTGGAACGGTTCATTTTGGCGGCGTAATTGAAAAATTTACGACGAAACAGATGCAGCTCGTTGACGTACTCGGTGTATGCACGCGCAGCATGGCGGTTATTGCTGTATTCCAGGATCAAGTCGTGGAATTTCAGATTCAACTCGTAATAGCTGCCACCGTCGGAGATTTCAGCGGCGGCCTCCATCTGGGTCATTAGATCTTCCAGTGCAGCGGTGCGCTCGGGCGATAGATATTCTGTCGTGCGCCGCGCCGCATAACCAAAGATCAATGCACGCAGATCATAGCTCTCGAGCATGTCCCGCATCGACATCTGGCGTACGAACATGCCCCGGTGCGGCACAGCAGTGACCAGGCCGCTGCCGGCCAGGATGCGTATGGCTTCACGAATGGGCCCCCTGCTGACCCCCATCTGCTGCGCCAGCGCAGCCTCGTTCAGCCGTGAACCTGGCGCGATGTCGCCCGAGTAGATCAGACGCTTGATTTCGTCGGCCGCGGTTGCGGCGAGCAACGGTAGCTTTTGTTCGGATGGTTGGGTCATAGGCACGGAAAGTATGCAGAAATGTGTCGCTGCGACAAGGCGATTATGACGGCAAATTGTACCTGCGCTACCGTCAGATTGATTCATATCGAAGACGAATTCTAAATAATCGTATTCGATTTAAATAAAAGTGTTGACACTTTTTGAGTGACTTCTTACCATGAATCCCACAAAGCAAAAGCAAAAACCGGCCGTACCCCTGAGGTTCGGCTTTCGCCTGGCCCATCGCCTCGCGGTAAGGATGGGCCTGACACGTCATGAGAGGAGCACTCGCCCATGTCTGACACGCAACACTCGCTGCCCTTGTCGCCCTACCGGGTCATTGATCTGACCCGGGTACGCGCCGGCCCGACGGCCGTACGCCAATTGGCGGATTGGGGGGCTGAGGTCATCAAGATCGAAGAGCCCGTCAACCCTGCCACCGAGACTGAGATGGGAGGCATGAGACTGGGCCCCGATTACCAGAATCTGCAGCGCAATAAGAAAAGCCTCACGCTCAATCTAAAGAGCGCCGAGGGGCGGGCCGTGCTGGAAAAGCTGGTGCAAAACGCCGACGTGATCGTCGAGAACTACCGGCCTGACGTCAAACATCGCCTGGGGATTGATTACGAGACACTTCGGCAGATCAATCCACGCCTGGTCTATGCGAGCATCTCGGGCTTTGGCCAAGATGGCCCCTATGCCAAGCGCCCCGGCTATGACCAGATCGTGCAAGGCATGGGCGGATTGATGTCGGTGACTGGCCTGCCTGAATCCGGGCCCGTGCGTGCAGGTATTGCCATTGCCGACACT
The DNA here is from genome assembly GCF_965139205.1 of Bordetella muralis. GTDB lineage: Bacteria > Pseudomonadota > Gammaproteobacteria > Burkholderiales > Burkholderiaceae_B > Bordetella_A > Bordetella_A muralis. The sequence continues at coordinate 59,125 of NZ_CBCSIU010000007.1, read as the reverse complement.
ACGGCCGGCCTGTATTGCTCGATCGGCATTTTGATCGCCCTGCTCGATCGTGAGCGCACGGGTGTCGGTCAGTGGGTGCAGACCTCGCTGCTGGAAGCGCAGTTGGCGATCCTGGACCTGCAAGCTGCCCGCTGGCTCGTCGCAGGGGAAGTCCCCGCGCAGGCCGGCAACAATCATCCCACCATCATCCCGACTGGCTTGTTCACGGCTCAGAATGGACCGATGACGTTGCAGGTGCCGGGTCAACTGATGTGGGAACGCCTGTGCAAGGCGCTGGACAAGCCGCAGTGGCTGGACAATCCGCTATACCGCACCAACCGGGATCGATCCATCAACCGCGAAACACTCAATCAGGAAATCAACGCGATATTCGTGCAGCAGCCTCGTGAATACTGGATCGAAAAACTCAATGCTGCCGGCCTGGCCTGCGGTGCCGTCAACACGGTGGATCAGGCCTTTGCCGACCCGCAGGTACAGCATCTGGGTATCGCATGGCCGGTACGGCATCCCGAGCTGGGCGATATCCAATTGGTCGGCCAGCCCATCAAGAGCAGCCGCTATCACCCGACGTTGCGCACGGTAGCGCCGATGCCGGGTGAACACAATACCGAGATTCTGCAAGGACTGGGCATAGCACAGTCCGAACTCCAGACACTAAGGAATCAGCATGTCATCTGAGCACACGCCAACGCTGCGCTATCAAAAGGATGGCGGCGTGGCTACATTGTCCATTGATCATCCTACGCGACATAACGCGATGACTTTCGACATGTGGGCTGCCTTGCCAGGGTTGATGGAACAGGCGGATGCCGATCCCGATGTACGCGTCCTGGTATTGCGCGGCGCGGGCGAAAAAGCTTTTTCTTCCGGATCGGATATCTCGCAATTTGGCGAGCGCCGCAGCACCGAGGCCGGCGTGAAGCTGTGGAACGACACGGTGGTGGCCGCCGCAGAGCGTCTCGTTCGCCTCGGCAAGCCCTCCGTGGCGTTGATACGCGGATTATGTTTTGGCGGAGGCGTCGGGCTGTCGCTGCATTGCGATCTGCGATTTGCGACGTCCGATGCGAGCTTCAGTATCCCCGCAGCAAAGCTGGGAGTGGGCTACTACCCAGCTTGGTTGAAACGGTTGTCTTCACTCGTGGGACCTGCCGTTGCGAAGGAAATCATGTTTACCGCACGCCGATACGATGCGGCTCAAGCGTTGAGGGTGGGCCTGATCAATGATGTTCGCGACGAGGCCGAGACCCTGGAGCTCGCCGCGCGGATGGCGGCCCTGGCGCCGCTGAGTTTGCGCGCCAGCAAGATGGCCATCGACGACGCCGTCGAACCGGGAAGGTATGGCGACGATGCCTGCCAACAGGCCTTGCGCGCGTGCTTTGCCAGCCAGGACTACAAGGAAGGCCAAGCGGCATTTCGGGACAAACGGCCACCGGCATTCACCGGCCGCTGATCGTCACTCAGCCCGCGACGGCCGCCCAGCGACAGAAAAGAGGAGACAGAAAGTGAAGATAGAAAAAATCACCGCTACGCTGCATCGGCATGAGATCGACCTGCCCGGTATCGGCAAATCGATCGAGAGCCGCATGTTCGTCTTTGTCGAAGTCACGACCGACGAAGGTCAAAGCGGCTTTGGCATCACAGGCTCAATCCTGCCTTGGGCTGTCATCGCCTGCATAGAAAATCATCTGGCGCCGGCACTGAAGGGGCGTGACGTACTGCACACCGAAGCGATTCACGCGCACGTGTGGAAACAGCTCAACAGCCGCGCCTATACCGGTGTGATCTCTAATGCGCTGTCGGCCATCGATATCGCGCTATGGGATCTGCGGGGCAAGCGAGAGTCGCGCTCTGTGCACGAGCTGCTGGGTGGTTTTCGTAGCTGGGCGCCGACGTATGCGACCTTTGGCTATCCGTTTTTCGATGAACGGCAACTCGCCGACTACGCGCGCAAGTTCATCGACGATGGGCACACGATGCTGAAGATGGTGGTGGGAGGCGAGCCCTCGCGCACGTGGCGCGACGACGTTCGGCGCGTGCATGCCGCACGTGAGGCCATAGGCTCGGACGCTGCGCTGATGATAGACGCCAATTGCTGGTTCAACCCCTATGAGGCGCGCTTGCTGTGCCGCGCGATCGAGGATTGCGAACTGATGTGGTTCGAGGAGCCCATTCAGCAGAATGATGCGCGCGCGCTGGCGGACCTGCGCGCCAACACGTCGGTGCCGATTGCCGCCGGACAGATGGAAGGCCACCGTTGGCGTTATCGCGAACTGGTCTCGCATCATGCGGTGGATGTATTGCAACCCAATGTGCTCTACAACGGCGGCTATACCGAATCGCTGAAGGTGGCGCATCTGGCCCAGGCCTACAACCTGCCCATGGCAAACGGCGGTGGTTGGCCGATTTTCAATATGCATCTGTTATGCGGCCTGATGAATGGCGGGCCTGTCGAATTCCACTATGGGATGTGGCAAACAGGCAAACATTTCTTTTATGACACGCCAGATCCTGTGGACGGACGCATGACTTTATCCGGCAAGCCCGGATTGGGATTCACCCCCAATTACGATGCCCTGGAAGCCGCCCGCATCACGGACCCAGCGCAAAGCCGATTCGAGGGGCGCGACAGCCACGGATACTTGCTGCGCGAGGCCGTTGCCGCGACGTAGCAGCGCAGTTTTGCAGTTCCACAAGAAGCCTCATTTCACGTCTGCGACTGACTGTTCACGTATGGGCACGTTCACCGCAAGGCGGCTCGGCAGCAACACAAGATCCGGGCCATGGCACCGGATACATTCCTGGAGGAAGACAAATGAGTATCTCTATCGCCGCTCGTCTGGCGTCGGCCTGCGCTGTGCTCGCACTATTCTCTATGCCTGTCTCGTCTAACGCCGAGTATCCAGACAAGAATATACGCATGATCATTCCGTTTGGTGCGGGCGGGGGCAGCGATGTGCTGGCACGCACGATCGGCTCTGTCATCAAAGACCTCAAACTCGTACCCGTGGATTTCATGTACGAGAACCTGCCCGGCAGCAGTGGTGCGCGCGGATACAAGGAAGCGTCACGCCGCAAGGGCGATCCATACACCATGGCAACAGTCAGCGTGAGTTTTTTCACGACGCCGCTCCTCGGTCGGGCACCGTTCAAACAGGAAGATTTCACACCTATCGCTGCTATTTCGATGTCGCCTTATGTGTTGGCGGTAAAGAACGACTCGCCTTATCAATCGCTGAAAGACATGGCTCAATCCAAACGGCTGACCACGGGCACGGTCGGCGTGGTCTCGGACGCTCGGCTGTTGGCGGACATGGTGAGCAAGCAGATGAAAGTCAAAGTGGACGTAGTGCCCTTCGATGGCGAAGGGGAAATCACTACGGGAGTGTTAGGCAAGCACATTGATTTTATGTTCGGCAACCCCAGCGAAATCATGCCTCAGATCGAGGCCGGCACCATGCGCGCCCTGGCCGTGAGTGCGGGTGAACGGCTGTCCTCGATGCCTGATGTCCCGACGTTCAAGGAACAAGGCTACGACATCGAACACACCATGCTGCGCAGTGTCGTGATGCCCAAAGGCGTCGAACCGGAGGTGGTCGCGTACTGGGAAAACGTGCTGCGTAAAGTCGCCGAGAGCAAAGAGTGGAAAGAGCGGTATCTGGATCGCTACAAAGACGAGCCCCGCTACGAAGACGCTAAACAGACTGCGGCGCTGATCCAGCGGACCAATGAGCGCTATGTCGCCATCATGAAAGAACTGGACATCATCAAATAACTACCGGAACGCCAATCATGAAAATCGAGACACTGGATCGTGTTTTTGCGATGTTCTTGTTTATGTTGGGTTTGAGTATCGCTTACTTTGCGCCCTCGTACGGCTACATGATCGACGGCAATCCTGGCGCCGGCTTTTTTCCGCTATGGGTGGGATTGGCCATCGCAGGATTGAGCATAGTGAATTTTGTTCGCAGCGTTGCAGGCAAGGAAAAACTGGCTCAAGAAATCGCGTTGCCCAGCCTGATCAAGCCGGTGGCCCTCATCGGCGCTCTGGTGGCCTTTGTGTTTCTGGCCGAGCCGTTGGGCATGATGCTGGCGTGTGCAGCGCTGGTGTTCGCGATAGGCTGGATTATCCGGCCGCGCTGGGACCGGGTCTTTACCGCCAAGATCATCGCGACGGCGGTGCTGTTTCCGATCGCCGGAGAACTGGCCTTCGGTGTGTATCTGGGCGTGCCGCTACCCAAAGGATTGCTGGGAATCTGACTGCACACACATTAAATGAGGGAACAACATGGACTCTATCGTCCTGCTACTCGAAGGTACAGTCAACGCGCTGTCCTGGTCGGTGCTGGCTGCCACATTGATCGGTGTCTTGATCGGATTGCTCGTCGGTGTATTACCGGGACTGGGTCCCGCTGCGGGTGTGGCGATCATGCTGCCGGTGGCAGTGGGCTTTGGCGGTGTCGAAGCCATCGCCGGTCTGGGCGGGATTTATTATGGCGCCATGTTCGGCGGCGCTGTTACCTCCATTCTGCTCGGGATCCCTGGCGAATCCGCATCGGTCATGACCGTACTGGATGGCCATGCAATGGCCAAACAAGGCAAGGCGGGCGAGGCGTTGGGCATCAGCGTGTTCTCCTCGTTCATCGGCGGCGTGTTCGGTTTGCTGGTCATGGCGCTGCTGGCACTGGCGATCGCACGCGTGGCCATTGAGTTTGGACCGACTGAAATGACGGCCGTCATGGTGTTGGCCTTTTCTCTGGTGAGCGTGCTGGGCGGACGCAACATCATCAAGGGATTTACCGCGCTGTTTCTGGGTATCTGGATCGGCATGATAGGCATGGATCCTATTTCGGGACCGCCACGTTATACCCTGGGGTCGATGGACTTGCTCGATGGCGTCGACTTCACCATCATTGCGGTTGGCATATTCGGACTCGCCGAGATATTTTTCAATCTATCGGAAAAGACTGAGGGCACCCGGGCTGCAGCCAGTTACTCATTGCGTTCGTTACTGCCCCGCGTGAGCCACATGATCCGCTGCAAAGGCGCGGTGGTGCTGGGATCCATCATGGGTTTTCTCGTGGGCGTGCTGCCTGGCGTGGGCGCGACTGCTGCCACGATGTTGGCCTATGCGGCGGCCAAAAAGATATCGCGCACACCCGAAGAATTTGGCAAAGGTGCCATGCAGGGCGTCGCGGCCCCTGAGGCAGCAAACAACAGCGCGGCATATGTGTCCATGGTACCCATGTTCACACTGGGCATCCCCGGCTCGGCAACTACCGCCATCATGCTGGGAGGTCTGTTGATGCTGGGTCTGCAACCGGGGCCGTTGCTGTTTACGAACAATCCGGATTTCGTGTGGACGGTGTTCGGCAGTTTCTGGATAGGCAACGTGATGCTGTTGTTTCTGACGTTGCTGATGATTCCTTTACTGGCCAGCGTGGTATTCGTGTCGACGGCCCTGCTCTACCCGGTTGTGATCGGCATGATTCTGTTCGGCGTATTTTCGATCAACTACTCGATGTCCGATGTCCTGCTGGCGTTGGGGGCAGGCGTGCTGGGCTATCTGATGCTAAAGCTGGAGTATTCAGCGGTTCCCCTGGTATTGGGCGTGGTGCTAGGCCCCATGCTGGAAAACAACGTCCGGAGAACATTGATCCTGTCCGAAGGTGGATTGGGTGTGTTCTTCGAGCGGCCGATTTCGCTGGCGTTCTTTCTGCTGGCGGCTTCGGTGGTGCTCATGCCGCTGATATCGAAACTCTGGAAACGGAAATCGAGCACGATTTAGGGTAGGCAAGCCCAGCATTTGAAGTGCATTGCACAGAGTGGATCTATATCCAATGCGCAGACGTCTTCATATGCCGGGCGTTTTTATTCACACCCAAGCCAACACGGGTGCCGCCACCGCGCACAGCCCCCCAGCCGAAATCGCAGCAACCGGCCGATAACTGACAAACCAGATCAGAAGCAGGCCCGCAAAACTCAAGATGCCTATCCACTCTACAGTGCCGTATGACCATCCCCATACCGCAGCCGACGCCCATAGCGACAGCGCCAACGCAATCCACCCGACAATGCGCAGGGAAGCTCGATGACGACGCGGCAATTCGCGGTCGAATACATCCTCGTAGTGGCGGTCCATAGCCAGGCACAACGCGGAAAACCCGGCATAGGCCAAGCAAAAAGCGGCAATGCTCATCATCATGACGTCACCTCATTAACAGTACAGCTGGCGGTGACGGAGGCGGCAGCAGCGATTTGCGCGATGCCGACATTTGGAGACGGGGCGGCTGTATGTATTGCGCCGGCATGTTGCGTAGGAGCAATGGCATGCGCTACACCGGCCGCTTGTGAAGATACAGCAGCACGCGCAGCACCGACTGCCTCAGGGCGAACGCTCTTGCGAGTTGCCGGAACGGGGCGAGCTGATGATGTTTTGTTTTTCTGATACGCCTTGCGCGCCTTGTAAGCCATCCAACCAAGCAGCGTGGCCGCTGCCAGAGAGGTCAGGTCAAAGCCAGCCATGACCCAATCGCCTGCAGGCAAGGACACCCCCAAATGCCGGTCCGTCGTCAAAGCATTCAACACAGGCAGTGTCAGCGCCAACACCGCCGTCAAGGACAACAGATCCATCCACTTGCGTGCACGGAATGCAAAGGCGTAGATAAAGCTCAACCCCCAGGCGATGAAAAACGCGCGTGTTTCCCAGATGCCACGTCCCGCCACATCGGCCGGCACCAATCGGTTCGCCCAGAAGTACACCACCACCGCCAGACAAAAACCGGCGATGCTGGCGGCGTTCAGGGCATCGACCAAACGCAGCGAAAACTTCTGCTGAGCCGCCGCGCCGGCTTTTTGACGACGCTTGGCCACCCATAACACCAAACCGGTGCCGACCATCGCTGTCCCAGCCAGGCTGACCAGGAAATACAGCCACCGCAAAAACGGTTCGGCAAAGAATCCCAGATGCAGACCGATGATCGTATCGGCAGTCGTCATCGCAGCACTGTTGTTATCGTGCCGCGATAACAACGCACCATCGACCCCATTGAATTGCATGCTGGGCGCATTGCGGCCATACGATACGCGTTCGCCCGAGTCTCGAGACACCGACACCATCGCGTTCTGTTTGCCGGGATTCGTCACCACCAGGCGTCCCGCACTACCGCCCTGCCACAGTGAGGTTGCCTGTGCCACCAGCGGACCCAGCGGCAACAGCTCAGCCTGGCCGTCGGTCGGACGCTGCTGAGGCGAGCCCGGGAACCGCTCGTCAAAATATGCACGGGGCGTGTCATAGGCAGCCGAAATCCCCGCAGGCAACAGCATGACCACAAAGAGCAGCAGCCCGCTGAACGTAATCATCAGATGAAATGGTAGCCCCAACACCGACAAGGCGTTGTGCCCGTCCATCCACGCACGCTGCCCGCCCTTGCCAGGCCGGAACGTAAAGAAGTCTTTGAAGATTTTCTTGTGCGTGACGATGCCGCTGATGATGGCCACCAGCATGAACATCCCCGCTATGCTGGCCAGCCAACGCCCCCACGGACGGGCCATTTCCAATTCGAAATGAAAGCGATATAAAAAATCGCCGCCGCGCGTTTCACGGGCTTTGATTTCCTGACCCGTAGCGGGATCGAGTGTCACGCGTTTGATCCCCCGCTCGCCCGGCGCGGGCTTGGGGATTTGGTACAACAAACTCAGATTAGGCTCACGTGCCGAGGGCAAATCGATGAACCAGCGCGAGGCGTCCGGCGCATGTTCGGTCAGATAGCGCTGCGCCATATCGGCGGCCTGGTCTGCGGGCAACACCTGATGCTGTGCTGGCACCTCGGGCTGCATCCACGTGGTGATTTCGGGCCGGAAAAATGCCAACGTCCCAGTCAGGAACATCGCAAACAAGATCCACCCGAACACCAAGCCGGCCCACGTGTGCAGCCACGCCATCGCTTGCCGAAAACCCTCGCCCTGTTCTGAAGGAGAACGCATTGATTTCGACTTCGCCAAAGCCTTGGACGGCAACGAGCTGTCTGGGGCCACCGGGGCCGCGGCCTGAGAAACGCTGGATTTTGAGGCGCTTGTCATGCGGCCCCCGCCAAGCGGTTGAGCCAGAACAGCCCTGCCAGCAATACAGTCGGTACGATAATCCCGATCCATGCGCGCCACGTATTACGAGCAGCAAACACCCACATGACGGCAATCGTATAGGCGACAAAGGCGAGTATGCTCGCCGTCACGACGGCATCGATGCGCGCCATGGGCAACCACACAGCCAGACTGGCGGCCGTTGCCGATGCCAACGCATACCCGCCAAACACGGCGGCGGTGATGCGTGAGGCGACCGCCCATCGATAACGCGCCAGCCCGGCGCCGGGAATAGGTTTCACTGCGAATCCTGCGAACTCGATAATTTGAGAATTATAATCATTACGAGAAAAAAGCGGGTGCCTTCGGGGCAGGATGAAAACCATCCCGCAGGCGCCCGCCTCGGTATTACCAGCGATAGCGCACCGCTGCCTTGACGGTGCGGTCATAGCCGTACCAGCACCAAGCCTCGCTCAAGCACGAGGCCACATAACGCTTGTCAAAGACGTTGGCGACATTCAGGCTGACCTGCCAGCCCTTCAGCGCCGGCTGATAGCGGCCGAGGTCGTAGTCCAGTCCCAAATCAAACAGCGTGGCGCTGGATACCTTGAACGTGTTGTTGGCATCGCCCCAGGTTTCGCCCAGATAACGTACACCGGCTCCCATCCCCAGACCGGCCAGCGGCCCGCTTTGCATTTCATAGTGCACCCATGCCGAAGCTTGATGCTTGGGTACGCCGGCCGGTTGCGTGCCCTTCAGGCTGACACCTGCGGCATTGGGGTTGTCTTTGGTATAGGCGTTCTGCATCCAGCTGTACGAAGCAATCACGCTCAGTCCCTCGACCGGCTCGGTTTTGGCCTCGAGCTCCAGACCGCGGGTGCGTACCTCGCCTGCTTGAATACTGCAACGTCCGCCGCTGCAGATATGAGTCGGATCCGGGTCCGTCGTGGTCAGATTTTTGCGGCGGATATCGTAGAGAGCAGCCGTCAACAAGGTACGCGAGCCGGCGGGTTCGTATTTCACGCCCAACTCGTATTGCTCGCCCTCGACCGGATCAAACGGAGCCCCATCCCAGCCCGTGCCATTTTGCGGCTCGAACGACTGCGAATAGCTGAAGTACGGCGCCACGCCGTTGTCGAACAGATAGAGCAACCCCGCACGGCCGGTAAAGGCCTGTGCGCGCTGAGGCGTATGCGTGCGCACCCCAGTGTTCAGATTGGTCGCGTTGGTGTTGGTACGCGCCCAGTCATAACGCCCGCCCAGCAGCACCGACAGACGGCCGAGCTTGATTTGGTCCTGGAAATACAGGCCGGCTTGATATTGCGTCTGGGTCTGGTCGCTGGTGAAGGCCGGCATGGTAAAGCCCATGTCGTAGTTCGGATTCCAGGTGTCCAGGTTCAGAAAATCGCCGGTCTGCGAGGCCGACAAGGTATCTGTTTTGACGCGCTGATAATCAAAACCCAACAAGGCCGTGTGATCGAAAGGCCCGGTGGAGAAATTGGCCAGCAGATTGTTGTCCAGCGTCAGGGCATCGAACTTGACGTCGGTACCGGTCAAACCGCGCTTCAGGTAGCGATAGGTGCCCGGATCTGCCCAGCCGCTGTTGTAGATGCTGCGATATTCGGCATCCGCGTGCACATAGCGTAATTTCTGGGTCGCTTTAAAGGTGTCGTTAAAGCGATGCTCAAACTCGTAGCCCAAGGAATAGTGCTTGCGGTCGCTTCGCTCGAAACCTTTGTCCCCATCGTAAAAACTGCGTGAGAAACGGCTGCCATCCGGTAATGCATGCACCGTCCCCATCGCAGGCAACGCCCCGTAGGCCCCCATATCGGGATCTCGCTGGAAGTGCGTCAACACAGTCAAGCGGGTGTCCGCAGTGGGCTGCCACAGGAACGAAGGCGACACGTAATAGCGGCGCTCTTTGGTATCGTGCAATTGCCCATTGGCCTTATAGCCTGCCCCTACCACGCGATATAGCAAGGTGCCGTCGTCGTTCAGGCTGCCGCCCACATCAGCCATTCCGCGCAATAGCGAGTTGGTGCCAAACTCGACACCAACCTCATTGACTTGCCCGGCCACCGGCCGCTTGCTGACCTGGTTCACTACGCCCCCAGGGCCGCCTTGGCCGTACATAACGGACGAAGGACCTTTCAGGACATCGACGCGTTCCAGGCGATAGGCGTCCACCTGCGGCAAGGCGTCCCGGCCGCCGAACACGCGCAGACCATCCAGGTAGCTCGTCGCAGAAAACCCCCGGATCGTGAACTGATCCAATCGAGTCGCAGTGGCTCCCCGCGTCTCGACCGCTACGCCAGGCGTATAACGAAGCACCTGGTTCAACGTGTTTGCGCCTTGTTGAGCGATTTGGGTCTGCGTGATCACCGAAATGGATTGCGGCGTTTCCAACAACGGCGTGTCCGTCTTGGTGCCAGTGGACGCGACGGTGGAAACCACACCATACGTCTGACCCGTGCCGGTCTCACCCTGCCCCTGCACCACCACGGGGGCCAGGCTCACGGTATCGCCTGCCGTCGATAGTGCACGCCGCAAATGCCAGCCGCCCGTTCCGGGATAGGCCTCCAGGCCCGTTCCCTGCAAGATGGCGCGAAAGCCGTCGCCGGCGGAATAGCTGCCCTGCAACCCCGATGCACTCAATCCCGATACCAGGCCGGTATCGAATGAAATCAACACGCCAGCCTGCCGCGCAAAGGCGGTCAACACCTGGCCCAGCGGACCCGCAGGTACGGAGACGCTGCGTGCGCCAGGCGCCGATTGGCCCGGTTGCGCGGCCGCCTGTGCCAATACGGCCGGATGCACCGACACCAACCCGGCACCCGCCAACGCTAACACCAGCGCGGGCAACGCGCCCGGCTGCCGGCCGCCTCGTGTGCCATGGCCAGCGCTCATGCGACGGACCGCCCGGGATGAGAACAAGGAAGCAAGAAAAGACAAGACAAGACTCCTGCGGAAATGAATGGTTTACAAAAGCCATTCCGCACGAGCACGAGAAACCTGCAGGCGATAAGACGACTGAATAGAAACCAAAAGTAAATCCGGAGGTGCGAGCGGCGATCTACGCGCTGCGTTGCTGAGCGGGTTTTTCAGCGCTATCGACCCGCACCCACCACGCCCCCCAGCGCTTGATCGTGATCGGCAGGACGTGCTGCAACATGTCCAAGGCGCCATCGGTGTCATCCAGCGGAAATACGCCGGATACTGATAAATCGGCCACCTCCGGACTAACCGAGAGCATCCCGCGGCGATAGCGCGCCAACTGGGCAATGACCTCGGCCAATCGATCGTCATTAGCGACGAGTAATCCATCCATCCAGGCAGCTCGGCTGTTCTGCGCCGCTGCCTCATGCCACGAACCGGCCTTGCGATACAAGGCTGCACCCGCACTCAGCACTCGAGGCTCGCTATCCTGCGCGCTGACACGCAGCGAACCCTCGTAAACATCGACGCGCATCCCCGACGCCTGCCGCCACAACGAAAAATGAGCGTGGTTCACTTCCACTCGACTACCGTCGATGTTGACCAACAAAGGAGAGACGCCCAGATCGCGACGGACGGCGATGCCCATTTCACCTCGCCACAACGTCAGCTCACGCTGCCCGTCGTGAAAGACGGATGACACCGCCGTATCGCTGGCCAAATCCATCCGAATATCGTCCGGCAACAGGACACGGCGGCGTTCGCCGACGCGTGTACTGTAATCAGCGACCAAGCGCTGCCAAGGGGTCCATTCGTACGCGGCGGCGCCAGTACCGCCTAGTACTGCCACAGCAGCCATCCCCTTGAGCAAGGCGCGTCGCTGCCGTCCATGCGAACGACTGTGTTGTCGCGCCGTCGCAGCGTCGACCAAATGCGTATGCGCAAAGTCCGATGGGATATCCCGTACGGCATGCGCGAAGCGCTCCAGGCGTGCCCAGGCATGCTCGTGACGCGGATCTGCTGCGCGCCATTGCCGACAGGCATCCAACGCGGCCGCCCCGCCCTCGCCCGACTGCAGCTTGACCCACCACGCTATAGCGGCCTGGGCAATGGGATCACCCATCGTGTCAATCCTGGATGCAGACATAGCAAGCCATCAACGCACGGGCCATATATTGCTGTACCGAACTCAATGACACGCCGAGCCGCTCGGCAATCTCGGTATAGCTCAAGCCGTCAATCTGGGCCATCACAAATGCCCGCCGCACATTGTCAGGCAGGTCCGCCAGCATCCGATCCAGCATGGCGATCTGCTGCAAAACTGCCGCGCGCGTTTCTGCGGAGGGTTGGTGAGGTTCCGGCAAGGTGGCCAGATAATCGAGATACGCCTGCTCCAGGCCGGCGCGACGGTAATGATCGATCAACAGGCCCTGCGCAATCGTGCGTAAAAATGGACGAGCCTGCTCGGCCCGGACTTGCTTGCGGCCGGCAATGACCCGCACAAACACGTCCTGAGTCAGGTCCTCTGCCCGGAAAGGATTGCCCAGCTCGCCCCGCAGCCATCGGAACAGCCACGGCTGATGATCACGGTACAGCTCGTCAATGGGCGCCGCCGCGGGCGCGACGGCCACGCTCGGTATGGAGGTTTTCACGGCGGGCAGAGAAAAAGCGCAAACCGCGATGGTAATTGATAACCACTATTATTATCAATCAGATTACGTAAACATGCCGCCTCACCCAGGCCATGACGTGTTAACACAACAACACGTCACCCTACCCTTCTTCCTGAAGCGACCGTTTGCGGTTTTTACAGCCCGACCGTCAAACGGCGCTCGGATTCCAGGTATTCGCGCGACTGCATTTCCAGGATGCGCGACACGGTGCGGTGAAACTCGTTGGCTAAGGCGCCTTCGGTGTAGAGCTCTTCGGGCTCGCATTCCGCCGACATGATCAGTTTGATCTTGTGGTCATAAAACACGTCGATCAACCAGGTAAACCGGCGAGCCTCGGACGCCTGGCGTGGCCCCATGCGAGGCACATCCGACAAAATGACCGCATGAAAACGGCTGGCCAATTCCAGGTAATCGTTCTGCGAGCGCGGGCCGCCGCATAGCGTCGCAAAATCGAACCACACCACAGACCCGGCCAACGCCTGTGCACGCAGCTCGCGATGCTCGATGTGCAACACAGGCTCTTGCGGCGGCGTGTCGGCCAATCGATCAAAAGCATCCTGCAAGGCGGCCTTGGACTGCTCGTTCAGCGGCGAGTGATAGCACTGCACCTGCTCCAGCGAACGGCGCCGATAATCAATCCCGGCATCCACATTCAAGACATCCATGCGTTTCTGAATCAGCTCGATCGCCGGCAAAATCCGATCTCGATGCAGCCCATCCGGATACAGGGTCGACGGCTCATAGTTGGATGTCATCACAAACGATGTGCCGTATTCGAATAGCTTGAGCAACAGGCGGTAGAGAATCATGGCATCGGCCACATCCGACACATGAAACTCATCAAAACAAATCAAGCGATAACGCTTGGCCACACGCCGCGCCACCTCGTCCAGGGGATCTTGCATCCCTTTGACGTTTTCCAGTTCGCGATGCACGCCACGGATAAACTCATGAAAATGCAGCCGTGTTTTACGCACCACCGGTACCGTGGCATAAAACGCGTCCATCAAAAAGCTTTTGCCGCGCCCCACTCCGCCCCACAGATACACGCCGCGCGGGACATCGGGCCGGTTCAATAACTTCTTTAACGCATTCGAGCGCAGGGCCTTGAAACGTACCCAGTCGTCGTAATACGCCTGCAATCGGTCAATGGCTTGCTTCTGCGCCACATCAGGTTGATACCCCCGCTCCGCCAGGGATTGTTCATAGTATTCGCGGACGTTCATATCGCAGCTGCAAACCTAAAAGAAAAAAGGCGGTTCAACCGCCTCGTACCGTTCATCTGGCAATCTGTATGCGCCACCGGTAACGGGGCACCATTGCGCAATAGGCTGACAAACATTTGCCATCGTATCGGCCAACGCGCACAGGCCTGAACGAACCATCACTACAGACGAGAGCGCCGAGCCGTCATAGCCCGGCGCTCGTCGATGCATCGCTCAGAATCAGAAATTCAGCGTGCGCTTGTCCACCGCCAGCGCGGCCTCTTTCACGGCTTCCGACAGAGTCGGGTGAGCGTGGCAAATACGAGCGATGTCCTCGGCCGCACCACGGAATTCCATGATGGTCACGGCTTCGGAAATCAGTTCCGATGCCATCGGGCCAATGATATGCACACCCAACACCTCATCGGTCTTGGCATCCGCAATCACTTTGGCAAAACCCGTCGTATCACCCAACGCGCGCGCACGGCCGTTCGCCATAAAGGGGAAGCTGCCCGCCTTGTACTCGCGGCCTTCGGCCTTGAGCTGCTGTTCGTTCTTGCCCACCCAGGCGATTTCCGGCGAGGTGTAGATCACCGAAGGCACGGTCGCGAAATTCACATGCCCATGCTGACCGGCGATACGCTCGGCCACCGCCACGCCTTCTTCTTCGGCCTTGTGCGCCAACATCGGCCCACGCACCACATCGCCCACTGCCCATACGTTGGGCAAGTTGGTCTTGCAGTCATCATCGACAGCGATGAAGCCACGCTCGTCCAGCTTCAGGCCCACCGACTCGGCGTTCAAGCCACCGGTGTACGGTACACGGCCGATCGACACGATCAGCTTGTCCACCGCCAGCTTTTGCTCGGCGCCCTTGGCATCCACATACGACACGTTGACCGACTTTGCCGTCGCCTTGACCTCGCCGATCTTCACGCCGGTCTGAATGTTCAGGCCTTGCTTGGTCAGTACCTTCAGGGCTTCCTTGGCGACTTGCTGATCAGCAACCGCCAGGAAATCGGGCATGGCTTCCAGGATGGTGACCTCAGCGCCCAGACGGCGCCACACGCTGCCCAGCTCCAGGCCGATCACGCCAGCCCCGATCACACCGAGTTTCTTCGGCACAGCGTCAATATTCAGCGCGCCATCGTTGGACAACACCACTTTTTCATCAAACGGCAGACCCGGCAGTTCGCGCGCCGACGAGCCCGTTGCCACGACCACGTGCTTGGCAACGATATCCTCTTCGGCAGTGCCCGTCACCTTGATCGCATAACCGCCGTCAACCTGACCAGCAAACGCGCCCGTGCCATGGAAGAACGTGACCTTGTTCTTCTTGAACAGATACAGGATGCCGTCGTTGTTCTGCTTGACCACCGTGTTCTTGCGGCCAACCAGCGTATCGAGCTTCAGGCTCACGCCCTTGACTTCGATGCCATGTTCGGCAAAGTGATGGTTGGCTTGCTCGAAATGTTCCGATGACTGCAGCAGTGCCTTCGACGGAATGCAGCCCACGTTCGTGCAGGTACCGCCGGGTGCCGGGCCGCCTTGGCCATTTTGCCATGCGTCGATGCACGCTACCGACATACCCAACTGCGCAGCACGAATCGCGGCGATATAACCGCCAGGGCCAGCACCGATGACAACGACGTCAAATTGTTTGGACATAATGATCTCGAAATTTGGGAATTAAAGAAGCGCCAGCCGAACAAGCCTCACCCGCAGCATAAACCTGCATCGATGACAACACCGCATCACCCGCATAAAGGCTAGCACGGACCCCAACCCCAGCATCACTCGAATCACCCTCAGAATTGAAGATGTCGCCAGCAGTGGGGAGGGGCTTGCCTAGCGGTAAGCTGCGGGCCCCGTTGAGGCCGCCGAGCGCTACCGAAGGAAGGCGGGGGGATTTCGGCTGGGCATGTTTGAGCGCAGCGTAGCGGAGCGAGTTTGCCCAGCCGCCCCGCCTGGCGAGGTAGGCGAAGGGGAGT
>NZ_CBCSIU010000007.1:14468-43233 GCF_965139205.1 Bordetella muralis | reverse complement strand
TCCTTCGGTAGCGCTCGGCGGCCTCAACGGGGCCCGCAGCTTACCGCTAGGCAAGCCCCTNCCCACTGCGACAGAAGAAAGCCGCGCTGCCGCAAAAAGCAACGCCCCCCTTTCCGCCGCATCAACCATTAACACCCTATCGCCTTCGTCAGCGATTAAATTACAAATCCAGCAACAAGCGCTGCGGATCTTCCAACGCGTCCTTCATCGCAACCAGGCCCAACACCGCTTCGCGGCCATCGATGATCCGATGGTCATAGGACAGCGCCAGGTAGTTGATCGGACGAATCACGATCTGGCCCTTTTCAACGACCGGACGCTCCTTGGTAGCGTGCACGCCCAGAATGGCCGATTGCGGCGGGTTGATGATCGGCGTCGACAACATCGAACCAAACACACCACCGTTCGAAATCGAGAACGTACCACCGGTCATTTCTTCGATGCCCAACTTACCTTCGGCAGCGCGCTTACCGAAATCGGCGATCGTCTTTTCGATCTCGGCCAGCGAGAGCTGATCCGCGTTGCGCAGAATCGGCACCACCAGACCACGGGGGCTGCCCACCGCGATACCGATATCAAAATAGCCGTGATAGATGATGTCCTTGCCGTCGATCGATGCGTTGATCAGCGGGTACTTTTTCAGGGCGGCAACAGCAGCCTTGACGAAGAACGACATGAAACCCAGCTTGACGCCGTGCTCTTTCTCGAACTTTTCCTTGTACTTGTTGCGCAGATCGATCACAGCCTGCATGTTGACCTCGTTGAACGTGGTCAAAATGGCGTTTTCTTGTTGCGATTGCAGCAGACGCTCAGCGATACGGGCACGCAGGCGGCTCATCGGAACGCGCTGTTCCGGACGGCCATCCAGCGACAACGTCGTCGGTGCCGGTGCGGCGGCAGCGGCCTTGGCCGGCGCAGCGCTGGCGCCTTGAGCATCAGCCTTGGTCACACGACCGTCACGGCCCGTACCAGCCACACTGGCAGCGTCCACGCCTTTTTCGGCCAGAATCTTGGAAGCGGCCGGCGAAGCAATGCCTGCCGAACCCGACGAAGCCGGCGCGGCAGCAGCGGCAGCTGCCGGAGCGGCGGCGGGCGCAGCGGCTTCGGCCTTGGGGGCAGCAGCCGGGGCAGCGGCAGCCTGAGCAGCCGTATCGATCTTGGCGATGAGTTGGCCCGACGCTACCGTGGCGCCATCGGCTTCCACGATTTCAGCCAGCACGCCCGATGCCGGAGCCGGCACTTCCAGCACCACCTTGTCGGTTTCGATCTCGATCAGGATTTCGTCTGCCTCGACAGCAGCGCCAGCCTGTTTCTTCCAGGTAAGCAGCGTTGCTTCCGACACGGATTCGGACAACTGGGGGACAACAACGTCAGTAATAGCCATGGTAATAGGTTCCTAAATATAGAGAGATTCGATATCGGCGGCTGAGCTTATTTAGTCAGCATGAAGCCTTTGTATTTCGCGGCAAAAGCCTGTTCGATCAGTGCTTTCTGCTGTTCCTGGTGCTTGGCCAGGTAGCCTACCGCAGGCGACGCCGAAGCCGGGCGACCGGCATAGCCGAGTTTCTGACCATCGGCCATATTCTCGTAGAGGTGATGCTGAACATAGAACCACGGACCTTGGTTCTGAGGCTCGTCTTGCACCCAGACCACTTCAGTTGCGTTAGCGTACTTGCGCAGTTCGGTTTCGAAGGCCTTGTGGGCAAACGGGTACAACTGCTCGACGCGGAGAATTGCCACATGCTTGGCTTCGCGCTCGGTGCGAGCGTTGACCAAGTCGTAATAGACCTTGCCCGAGCACACCAGCACGCGCTTGACCTTGCTCGCGTCGATCGTATCGTCCAGCTCGCCGATCACAGGACGGAAGCTGCCGCCCGCCAACTCGGTCAGAGGCGAGCCTGCATCCTTGTTGCGCAGCAGCGACTTCGGCGTGAAGATCACGAGAGGCTTACGGAACGGACGGATCATTTGACGACGCAGCAGATGGAAAATCTGCGAAGCAGTCGTGGGCTGAACCACCTGGATGTTGTTGTCCGCACACAATTGCAGGAAACGCTCGATGCGGCCCGACGAGTGCTCGGGGCCCTGGCCCTCGTAGCCGTGCGGCAACATCAACGTCAGACCCGATTGGCGGCCCCATTTGGCTTCGCCCGAGCTGATGAACTGGTCGATCACGACCTGAGCGCCGTTGACGAAGTCACCGAATTGAGCTTCCCAGATGGTCAGCGTGTTGGGTTCTGCGCAGGAATAACCGTATTCGAAACCGAGCACGGCTTCTTCGGACAGCACCGAGTCGATCACCGTGAACGGCGCCTGGCCATCGGAGACGTTTTGCAGCGGCACATAGGTGCCGTCATCCCAGCGCTCGCGATTTTGATCGTGCAACACGGCATGACGGTGCGTGAACGTACCGCGGCCCGAATCCTGGCCGGTAATCCGGATGGCGTAACCCGAGGCCACCAGCGTAGCGAACGCCAGATGCTCGCCCATTCCCCAGTCGAGGTTTTGCTCGCCCTCGGCCATCTTGCGACGCTCGGTCAAGAGTTTCTTGACCAACGGGTGCGGCGTAAAGCTGTCAGGAACCGTGGTGATGCGCTCACCGATACGCTTCAACTCAGCCAACGGCACGGCCGTATCGGCCTGATCCGTCCATTTGGCGCCCAGGAACGAGGACCAATCGATCGCGTACTTGCTCTTGTAGTCGGTCAACACAGGTTCGATCGTGCGCTGGCCGTCTTCCATGAGCTGACGGTAATCCTTGACCAACTGGTCGGCTTCGCCCTCGGCCAGCACGCCTTGCGAGGTGAGCTTGTCGGCGTACAGTTTGCGAGTGCCGGGGTGATGACCGATGCGCTTGTACATCAAGGGCTGGGTCAACGACGGCGTGTCCTGCTCGTTGTGGCCGAGTTTACGGAAGCAAACGATATCCAGCACCACATCGTGGTGGAACTGCATACGGTAGTCCAGCGCCAGCTTGGTCGCGAACACGACTGCCTCAGGATCATCGCCGTTGACGTGGAACACCGGGGCTTCGATCATTTTGACCACGTCGGTGCAATACAGCGTCGAACGCGTATCGCGGGGGTCGGACGTGGTGAAACCGATCTGGTTGTTGATGACGATGTGCAGCGTGCCGCCCGTGCCGTAGCCGCGCGTTTGCGCCAGGTTCAGCGTTTCCATCACAACGCCCTGGCCGGCAAAGGCCGCGTCGCCGTGCACCAGCACTGGCAAGACCTGCTTGCCTTCGGGGTCGCCGCGGCGCTCTTGGCGAGCACGGGCGCTACCCTCGACCACGGGATTGACGATTTCCAGGTGAGACGGGTTGAACGCGAGCGACAGGTGCACAGGACCGCCACGCGTGGACAGATCGCTGGAGAAACCGTTGTGGTATTTCACGTCGCCATCGGTCAGGCCCTCGGCGTGCTTGCCTTCGAATTCGGCAAACAGGTCACCGGGCATTTTGCCCATGATGTTGACCAGCAGGTTCAGGCGGCCGCGGTGAGCCATGCCGACCACGACTTCCTGGACACCGGATTCGCCAGCGTGGTTGACCACCTCGTCCATCGAGGCGATGAAGCTTTCGCCGCCTTCGAGGGAGAAGCGCTTCTGGCCCACGTACTTGGTGTGCAGGAAACGCTCGAGACCTTCGGATTCGGTCAGTTGCTGCAGGATGTGACGCTTTTCTTCGTTGCTATACGACGCGGCGCCGAAGGTCTTTTCCAGGCGTTCCTGGATCCAGCGCTTGGCGGCGGGATCGGAAATATGGGTGTATTCGGCACCGATGCTGCGGCAGTAGGTGTCACGCAGAGCCTTCAGGATGTCGCGCAGCGTCATGGTGCTGGCGGTCGTGAAGTAGGTGTTGGTGGCCGAATAAGTCTGGTCCAGATCGGCTTCGGTCAGGCCGTAGAACGAGGGATCCAGTTCGGGGATCGGGGGACGTTCCTGACGCTTGAGCGGATCCAGGTCGGCCCAGCGCGAGCCCAGAGAACGATAAGCGCCGATCAGCGACTGTACCGAAACCTGTTTGCTGGCGATCGACAGATCGGGCTGAGCGGAGATTTGCTGCACGAACCCATTGCTGCGGGCGCGCTGAGCAAAAGACTCGACGATAGGGGCATGAGCGCGGTCGCGCGTCGTTTCCTGGCCGTCGGTCGCAGGAGCATGCTGCAACTGATCGAAATACTCGCGCCAGTTATCGGGCACAGAGCCAGGGTTGTCCAGATACGCCTCGTACAGCTCTTCGACGTAGGGGGCATTGCCACCAAATAGATATGAGGTGGACAGAGATTCTGATTCGGAAGACATATATTGCTTCACCTTGCGAGTGCTTCACTCGATACGATGCAGGAAAACCTTCCGCGGCACGGGCTTCCCGTTGGCGGATAGCAGGGGCAGAAGGCACGTACAAGCCCTGAAAGCCTATGGCGCAAAAGTATACTCCCCGGGATTGCACCTGTCTTGCCGCATCGCGGCACGACCCATCTGCGTCCGGGCGGGGCCACAGACCAAGATAGTTGAGAAGTCCCCACCAACGTCCGTCATGATGCCGGCTATGCGCTCGAAGTCTCCTTCATCCAGTATTGGCAAGAGCCCTGATCGGGCTGTGACGCGAAAACCACGAAGCCATCGCGGGAAACCCGGTTTGCACGGTCGGGCCGCACTGACGGCGTGCTGTTGCGCTATTTTTCCGCGCTTTTATGACATTCGTCCTGCTGACACGATACGTCTGTAGAACAGTACCGCCACACTGGCGAACACCGCCAGCCCCAGCCAGTTTGCGATCGGCGCGAAGCCCGCCCCTGCCAGAGCCAGAGGCGCCTCGCTGCCCGATGCCCCGATGATGGCTGCCATCAGCACCCCGACGAGGCTTTCGCCTACGATCAACCCCGACGCCAGCAAGGTACCGCGTCGATTCGGCAGCTCTGCATACCTGTCATAGGGCTGCCCCGCCTGCTCTGCACGGCGGCGCAGCGCCCGTTCGATCAGCCAGGCCAGCAACGCGCCCACGACCAACGGCGCACTGACCGTCGGAGGCAAGTAAATCCCGATCCCTACGGCCAACACCGGCATCCGGGCAACCCGGCAGGTGCGCTTCAGAATGCCGTCCACCACGATCAGCCCTACGCCCACCGCCATACCGATCAGGATCATGGCCCAGTTCAACTGATGGGTAAAAATGCCACGGGCAATAGCCAGCATCAAGGTCGCCTGAGGCGCCGACAATGCCTGGCTGGGGTCCATGCCGTCATGCGGCAAGGCATCGGAAAAACCGTAGGCGTTATAGAGCAACTCGAGGATCGGGGAAATCACTGCTGCCCCCACCACGCAGCCGATCAACAACGCCACCTGCTGGCGCCAGGGGGTTGCCCCGACCAGCCAGCCGGTTTTCAGGTCCTGCAGGTTGTCGTTCGCAATCGACGCCACGGCGACGACGGCCGAGGTCGTGAAGATAGCCAAAGCGATGGCCATCTGCACCCCCTCCTGGCTGCCGAGCAGACCAGTCGAGCGTTCCAGCCCCAGCATCAACAAGGACACCAACACGATGGCCACAATACCCACCCCGGAAATCGGGCTGGTCGAGGACCCCACCAGACCGGCCATATAACCGCAGGCGGCCGCCACCAGGAAACCGAAAATAAAGGCAAATGCGACGGCGTACGTTACCAGCATCCCTACGCTGCCGGCTGTCACGGGCTCGGCCCGTAAAAACGACGCGAATGTCACCACCAGAATCACCACCAGCACCAAGGTGACGACAGCAATCCAACGCCCGGACAGATCTTGTTCAGTACGCAACGCCCCTGCCTGACCGGATTTGCGCGTCGAGCTGAATGCGGAGAACGAGGTTTTGATACCACGCATCATGGGGACAAACAGTGTGGCCAGCGTCCAGATCGCGCCCACACCGATCACCCCTGCCCCGATAAAGCGGACCTGCGAGCTCCACAACCCGGTGGCATAGTCGATCACAGACAAGTCTGCCGGCCGGTCTCCCAAGGCTGTCAGCACGGGAACGGAAATTCCCCAGGCGATCACCAGGCCCGTCAGCATGGCCAGACCTGCCACGATACCGATCAGATACCCTGCTCCTAACAAGGCCATGGAGAACCCCATCGGCAGGCGAAACACCGCAGCGCCGATCGTCGGCCACACGCTGACGGCATCGCCCAAGACCCGCAGGCCGCTGGAAGCAAAGCTCACCACGGCGGCGATGCCGGCACCACTGAGAATATCGGCCATGCCCGTGGCCGCCGGTTTCGCTCGCTTCGCTGCCGCCGCAGCGGCGTGCGTCGAGGCCGATTGAGCGTCCGGGACACGTCCTGACGGCGCAGAAGCGCGCGACGCCTGACCGGGGCCGTCTCCCTGGGCATCTCCCTCGGCCGTCCCACTGCCCACGCGCAGGATCTCTGCCGCCGCAACGCCCTCGGGATACGGCAGATCGCTCTGCACCACCATGATGTGCCGCAGCGGGATGGTGAACATCACCCCCAGCATGCCGCCCGCGGCGCAGATACCCAGGGTTTCCCAGAACGGAAAACCCTGCCAATGCCCCATCATGACCAACGCGGGCAAAATGAAAATAATGGATGACAAGGTGCCCGCGGCCGATGCCTGCGTCTGCACCATGTTGTTCTCGAGAATATTCGAAGTGCGAAACAGCCTGAGCACCGACATGGAAATGACAGCCGCCGGAATCGCCGACGAAAACGTCAATCCGACCTTCAGGCCCAAAAACACGTTCGACGCGGTGAACACCACGGTAATCAATGCGCCGATGATGATGCCGCGGACGGTGAGTTCGGGCAGCGTGATCGAATCAGGAACGCGCGCAGGTTCTGCCATGAGTCAACATGTCCTTGCCAAAAAGGTGATGATTTTTAGAGTGTGGCGGATTCTACCGCCCTGCTTGGAAAACAAACCTATTCCAAGGGTAACGCGGTCTGATACTTAACCTGCTTCAAAGCGAATCCCGATCGGATATTGCGAACGCCGGGAATCCTCGACAATCGGCTCACCACAAAGCGTTCCAGCCCCTGAATATCGGGCACGACCACACGCAATAGATAGTCCGCATCGCCACTCATCAGATAGCATTCCATGACTTCGGGACATTCGGCCATGGCGTTCTGAAAACGATCCAGTTCGGTCTCGATCTGTTTTTCCAGGCTCACCTGGATGAACACATTCAGGCTCAAGCCCAATTGCAGCGGGTCGGCCAGCGCCACATACCCGCGGATCACGCCCGCCGCCTCGAGGGCCTTGACCCGTGCCAGGCAGGGCGATGGCGACAGGTGTACACGGCGTGCCAGCTCGACATTGGTCAGGCTGGAATCCGTCTGCAAGATCCCCAGAATGCGGCGATCGATACTATCGAGCGATGCGTTCGGCATACTTATCCTGAAAAATAAACAATTGCGGATTATTATGCTGCCAATTTGGGTTTGGGGACGCATATTCGATTACTTATGCCACGATGAAAGCGCTAGGATGAGCGCCTATACGGAGACCTCATCATCATGCTCGACATAGTGGCCACGCCCTCGACCAGCGACATCGACCCCATTGAAACCAGTGAATGGCGCGACGCGCTGCTATCGCTGGTGCAGACCGCCGGCATCGAGCGAGCGGCCTATGTCCTGGAAGCCCTGCTCGCTCAAGCGACCGCGCTGGGCGTGCGCGCAGGCGGCCAGACGCGCAGCGCTTATTTGAATACGATCGCGTTGCGCAATGAACCGCCGTTCCCCGGCGATCTGGCGGTCGAGGAACGTATTGCCTCGATCAATCGCTGGAACGCCCTGGCCATGGTGGTGCGCGCCAACCAGGCGCACGGCGAGCTCGGCGGACACATTGCCAGCTATGCGTCGGCAGCGGATCTGTTCGAGGTGGGATTCAACCATTTCTTTCGCGCGCCCTGCGAGGGATTTGCCGGGGACCTCGTCTACCTGCAACCGCATTCGGCGCCCGGCGTCTATGCCCGGGCGTTTCTGGAAGGCTTTCTCAGCGAAGACGATCTGGCCCATTTCCGCCAGGAGATCACCGCCCGCGAACGCGGCCTGCGAGGGCTGTCGTCGTATCCCCATCCGTGGCTCATGCCCGATTTCTGGCAGTTTCCCACCGGATCGATGGGGATCGGGCCGATCAATGCGATCTACCAAGCCCGTTTCATGCGCTACCTGGAACACCGGTCACTCACGCAGCCCTCGGGCCGCAAGGTCTGGGGACTGTTCGGCGACGGCGAAATGGACGAGCCCGAATCGATCGCCGCATTGACATTGGCCGCCCGTGAAAAACTCGACAACCTCGTGTTCGTCGTGAACTGCAATCTGCAACGCCTGGACGGCCCGGTGCGCGGCAACGGCCGCATCATCGATGAACTCGAAACGCTCTACGCCGGCGCCGGCTGGAACGTCATCAAACTGGTATGGGGCGGCGACTGGGATACGCTCCTGGCACGCGACACAGATGGTGCGCTGGCGCGTGCCTTTGCACACACCGTGGACGGGCAGTTTCAGACTTTTGCCGCTAACGACGGCGCCTACAACCGCGCGCACTTTTTCAATCAGAACCCCGAGTTGGCGGCACTGGTCGCAGACTGGTCAGACGAGGCCATTGACCGGCTGCGCCGCGGCGGTCACGATATCGTCAAAATCCATGCTGCCTATCATCGCGCCGTACGTCATCGTGGCCAACCCACGGTCATCCTGGCCCAGACCAAAAAAGGCTTTGGCATGGGCACGGCAGGCCAAGGCAAAATGACCACTCACCAGCAGAAAAAACTGGATGACGAGGCGCTGCTGGCGTTTCGCGACCGGTTTGCCCTGCCGATCTCGGATGCCGATTGCCTGGCGTTGAAGTTCTATAAACCCGCTCAAGACAGCGCCGAGCTGCGCTATTTACAATCGCGCCGCGCTGTCCTGGGCGGTCACATGCCGCGCCGGCGCACCGAATCACCTCGTCTGCCGGTGCCCTCCACCGAGCAATGGGCGCGTTTCGCGCTGCAGGCTGATGGCAAGGAAATGTCGTCCACAATGGCCATCGTGCGCATGCTGGGCGGATTGTTGAAAGACGAACAATTGGGTTCGCGCATTGTGCCCATCGTGGCCGATGAGGCGCGCACCTTTGGCATGGCCAATCTGTTCCGGCAAATCGGCATTTATTCCGCACAGGGCCAGTTGTACGAACCCGAAGACATCGGCTCGGTGCTGTACTACCGCGAGGCGTTGGACGGGCAGATTCTCGAAGAAGGCATTACCGAAGCCGGCGCGATCTCCTCGTGGACGGCGGCCGGCACCAGCTATTCGGTCAATGGCCTGCCGATGCTGCCTTTCTACATTTACTACTCGATGTTCGGCTTCCAACGCATCGGCGACCTGATCTGGGCCGCGGCCGATCAGCGCGCGCGCGGCTTCCTGATCGGCGCCACGTCGGGCCGCACGACACTCGGCGGCGAGGGCCTGCAGCACCAGGATGGCTCCAGCCACCTGATTGCCGCCACCGTTCCGAATTGCCGCGCCTATGACCCGGCTAATGCCTATGAGGTCGCCGTCATTCTGGAACACGGCATGCAGCGCATGCTCGATCAGCAGTGCGACGAGTTCTACTACATCACGGTCACCAACGAGAACCTCGCTCAGCCTACCCTGCCCGACGAGAGCGCCCGCGAAGGCATCCTGCGCGGGATGCATCGTGTTCGGGCCGCAACGCCGCCGGGCGAGCAACTGGCAGGCGCTGAGCCGCCTCACCCTTCGCCCGCGAGCCCTGCCCTCGCAGATGCTGGCCCAGCGAACCTCGAAGCCTCGCCCCAAGTGCGGCTCCTCGCCGCCGGACCGATGCTCAACGAAGCTCTGCGCGCCGCCGAACGGCTGCAACAGGACTTTGGCATCGCCGCCGAAGTGTGGAGCGTGACCAGCTTTTCCGAATTGGCCCGCGACGGCCGGGCCTGCGAGCGGGATCGCGTACTCGGCCTGAGCCGCCCGGCTGCGCAAAGCTGGTTGGAACAATGTCTGCCCGGCACGGTTCCCGTAGTCGCTGCCAGCGACTACGTGCGCGCAGTGCCGGACCAGATCCGTGCGTGGATCAAGGCCCCGTATCGTACGTTGGGCACCGACGGCTTTGGCCGCAGCGATACCCGGGCCCGGCTGCGGGATTTCTTTGAGGTCAGTGCGGACTGGATCGCGCTGCATGCGCTCGATTTGCTGGCCGAACAAGACTCGCGCCATGATGCCGCCCGGCAGCAATTGCGAAAGGAATTACATGCCGGGCAACGCACCGCCACGCCATGGTTGAGCTGACGACGCGGCAATGTGCCTGCGTTGACATTGACCTCGCATCTCACCGCGGTATTTACCGGGGATCGCAACCCGAGGATCGAGCCGTCATCAAGCAATACGCTGCACTGCAGCAAACATTGATGCGCGGTTTCTGTTGAAATATACGCTTTCGCGATCCCCAGACGGGCCCCTTGCGGGCCCGTTTTCTACTTTGTCAGCAGTGCAGCATAGGTCTTCCTCACCATGGACGAAACCCTAACCAAACTGGCGCTTGATTATCACGCCTATCCCACCCCCGGCAAAATCTCGGTCACGCCGACCAAGACCCTGGCCAACCAGGACGATTTGTCCTTGGCCTATTCGCCCGGCGTTGCCGCAGCGTGCATGGCGATTTTCGACCAAGGCGACGATGCCGCCTCCATGTACACCTCGCGCGCCAATCTGGTTGGTGTGATCACCAACGGCACCGCCGTCCTCGGTCTGGGTAACATCGGCCCGCTGGCGGCCAAGCCCGTGATGGAAGGCAAAGGCTGCCTGTTCAAGAAATTCGCCGGCATCGACGTGTTCGACATCGAGCTCGCCGAAACCGATCCGGACAAACTGGTCGACATCATCGCAGCCCTCGAACCGACCCTGGGTGGCGTCAACCTCGAAGACATCAAAGCGCCCGAGTGCTTCTATATCGAGAAGAAGCTGCGCGAGCGCATGAAGATCCCCGTCTTTCACGACGATCAGCATGGCACGGCCATCATCTCGTCGGCTGCCATCCTGAATGGTCTGAAAGTGGTGGGCAAAGACATCGGCCAAGTCAAACTGGCTGTGTCCGGTGCCGGCGCTGCTGCCATTGCCTGCCTGGATTTGCTGGTGAACCTGGGCATCAAACGCGAAAACATCTACGTCGTCGATTCACGTGGCGTGATCTGGGAAGGCCGTGATGAAAACATGGAGCCCAACAAAAAGCGTTACGCGCAGAATACCGACGCGCGTACCTTGGCCGACGTGGTGCGCGACGCAGACGTGTTCCTCGGCTGCTCGACCGCTGGCGTGCTGACGGGCGACATGGTCAAGACCATGGCCGACAAACCGCTGATCCTGGCCCTGGCCAACCCCGAGCCCGAGATCCGCCCCGAAGTCGCCCGTGCCGCACGCCCGGACTGCATCATTGCGACCGGCCGCTCGGACTACCCGAACCAGGTCAACAACGTCCTGTGCTTCCCCTTCATTTTCCGTGGCGCCATGGACGCCGGCGCATCGCGCATTACCGAGGAAATGAAACTGGCTTGCGTCAAAGCCATTGCCGAGCTGGCCGAAGCCGAACAAAACGACGAGGTCGCGCTGGCCTATGCTGGCCAGGAGCTCTCGTTCGGTCCGGATTACATTATTCCGAAGCCCTTCGATCCGCGTCTGATCGTACAGATCGCACCTGCCGTGGCGCAGGCTGCTGCCGATTCCGGTGTGGCCGCACGTCCCGTCGAAGACATCGAAGCCTATCGCCAAAAGCTGATGGGTTTTGTCTACCACTCGGGCCAATTGATGCGCCCGTTGTTTGCCCAAGCCAAGAAAGCACCCAAGCGCGTAATCTATGCCGACGGCGAAGACGAACGCGTGCTGCGTGCGGTGCAGACCGTCGTAGACGAAAAGCTGGCGCAACCGATTCTGGTGGGCCGTCCGTCCGTCATCGAAATGCGCGTCAAAAAGGCAGGACTGCGTCTGGTGAACGGCCAGAACATCGAGATCGTGGATCCCGAAGACGACAGCCGTTTCAATGAAACCTGGAACGCTTATTACCAGCTCAAGGGCCGTGAAGGCGTCACGCCCGACATCGCCAAGGCCATGATCCGCAAACACAACACGTTGATCGGCGCCATGCTGCTGCGTCGCGGTGATGCGGATGCCTTGCTGTGCGGCGTGGCCAGCAAATACGACAACCAGTTGAAATACGTCGAGGAAATCATCGGCCGCAAACCGGGCCAGACCTTTGCTGCGCTCAACGTATTGATGCTGCCGGATCAAACGCTGTTTGTCACCGACACACACGTCAACGAGAACCCGAGCGCCGAAGAAGTCGCCAGCATCACGATCCAGGCTGCCGACGAGATGCGCCGCTTTGGCGTCATGCCCAAGATCGCGCTGTTGTCGCACTCGAACTTCGGCAGCCGCGTCACCGAATCGTCGCGCAAGATGTCCGATGCGCGCCGCCTGGTTGAAGAACGCGCGCCCGAACTGGAAGTCGAAGGCGAAATGCATGCCGACTCGGCCCTGTCGGAAAAAATCCGTCAAAAGGCCTACCCCGACAGCAAGCTCAAGGGCCCGGCCAATCTGTTGGTGATGCCC
Source organism: Bordetella muralis (assembly GCF_965139205.1). Lineage (GTDB taxonomy): Bacteria > Pseudomonadota > Gammaproteobacteria > Burkholderiales > Burkholderiaceae_B > Bordetella_A > Bordetella_A muralis. The sequence continues at coordinate 30,628 of NZ_CBCSIU010000007.1, read as the reverse complement.
AATCTGGATACGGGCAACATCACCTACAACATGCTGAAGATGACCGGCAGCAACGGTATCGCCATGGGCCCCATCCTGCTGGGTGCGGCGCGTCCCGTGCATATCCTGACGACCAGCGCCACCGTGCGCCGTATCGTCAACATGACCGCGCTGGCAGTCGTCGATGCGCAGCAAGAGGCCGCTGAAAAGCGCTCGGCCTGATTGCTTGTCGCAAGCACGCCTCGCGCGTGCTCTGTATGAGTACTGGCGGATCAGATACACTGATCCGCCAGTTGGCTAGCAGGCTCTGCCAACACGACGCGCATCGATTACCGGAGCTCATTCATGTTGCAAGACGCCCTGCTCGCCTGGATCCACTACCTCGCGATCTTTCTCTTGATCGTCGCCATGACCGCACAAACAGTACTGCTGCGGCCCGACATCACTCCCTCCGTTGTACGCCGATTGGCCTTGTATGACCGCCTGTACCTGGCCTGTGCGGTCGCCGTATTGATTACCGGACTATTGCGTTTGAGCCTGGGCGCCAAAGGGGCGGCCTTTTATATGCCCAACCCGTGGTTTCATGCCAAGATCGGCTTGTTTGTCCTGATCGGCCTGTGCTCCATACCACCGACTCTGGCTTTTCTGCGGTGGAACAAACAAGCACGCACTGAACCTGGCTATACCCCTGATGCCCAGCAGGTCAAACGCGCGCGGCGCTGGGTGATGCTAGAGGCCCATCTGCTGGTGCTGCTGCCGCTATTTGCCGTGTTGATGGCGCGTGGCATCGGCATGTAATAGCCGGGCACGTACACGCATGCGGCATGCATGCGAGTAAAAATTTACGCAAAATTTATACGCCTGCGCGTTTCCGTAATAGAGAGTTTACGCGCCTGCGCTGAATACTTAGGCATGGCTGTTTCGCCATTTATTTGCGAAATCAAAACATGTCTGAGTATCTCTTATCCCTGGCGCTGCTTATCGCGCTTGGCTGGCCTTTGGGCCGCTATCTCGCTGCCGTCATGCGTGGCGCGCCCATGCGCAGTGACATTCTGTTCAACTGGATTGAACGACCGCTCTATGCATTGATCGGCACGCGTGCCGACGCAGGCATGAACTGGCGCGCCTATGCCGGCGCCTTTCTGGCGAGCAACCTATTCCTGGGCTTGACCGTATGGGTCATTTTCATGACTCAGGCGTGGCTGCCTCTCAACCCTGATCATGTCCCCAACATGAGCTGGGATCTGGCGCTGCACACGATGGTGTCGTTTCTCACCAATACGAACCAGCAGCATTATTCCGGCCAGGCGCAACTATCCTATTTCTCGCAGATGACGGGCATTGTCGGCCTGCAAGTGGCCACGCCCATCATGGGTTTGGCATTGGCCGCCGCCACACTGCGAGGGTTGTTCGGCGGCCGCCAGGCAAACGCTACGTCTGACGATGCGACAGGCACGGCGGCGACCACGATAGATGTCGGCAACTATTGGGCTGACGTGATTCGCGCCGCCCTGCGATTCGTGCTGCCGCTATGCCTGGTCTGGTCGGCACTGCTGAGCTGGCAAGGAGTACCTGCAACACTGAACGGTGCAGTCATTGCCGCTCCGATAGACACGCCCGCAGCCATGACAGAACAAAAAATCCCAGTCGGACCCGTCGCCCCCATGGTCGCGATCAAACAGTTGGGCAGCAACGGCGGAGGCTGGTACGGCCCCAACAGCGCAACGCCGCTGGAAAACCCCACGCCGTTGTCGAATTTCCTGGAAATGCTGGGCATCACCTTGATTCCGGTTGCCGTCATTTTCATGATTTCGCCTTTTACCGGCCGCCGCAAATTTGGCGCAATGGTTTTTGGCACGATGCTGACATTGTCCGTGCTCTCCAGCGGTCTGGCGTTATGGTCCGAGAGCAGTTCCGACACCACGGCCGATATCGCGTTGATGGAGGGCAAAGAAGTCCGCTTGGGCGCCGATGCCTCGGCGCTATGGGCCGCTGCAACGACACAGGTCAACAACGGGTCTGTCAATATGATGCTGGACTCTGCCGCGCCGCTGACAGGCATGGTCGCCATGGTGAACATGCTGATCAATGCTATCTGGGGCGGTATAGGCTGCGGCCTGCAGCAATTCATCGTCTATCTGCTGCTGAGCGTCTTTCTTGCAGGCCTCATGACGGGCCGCACGCCAGAGCTGTTCGGGCGCAAGATCGAAGGCGCCGAAGTCAAGCTTCTGGGCGTCCTGGTGCTATGGCAGCCGTTAGTCATCCTGGCCTTTACCGCAGTGACACTATCAATACCTGCGCTGACGGGCAATTCCAATCCGGGGTTCCATGGCATCAGCCAGGTGTTCTATGAATACGTATCCGCTTTCGCCAACAATGGCTCCGGATTCGAAGGGCTCGGCGATGCCACGCCCTGGTGGAATGTCACCTGCGCCGTCGTGCTGGCCGCTGGACGATACCCTGCCCTGATTATTCCCCTTGCCATTGCCGCCATGCTTGCCCGCAAGCGGCGGGCCGCCGAAGGCCCCGGCACCCTGCAAATAGAAACGCCGACCTTCGCGCTCACTTTGATTGGCATTGTCATCATTCTCACACTGCTGCAGTTCATGCCCGTGCTGGTGCTGGGGCCTGTTGCGGATCACTTGTCGTTGACGTCGCTGCTCGCCCGCTGAAGGAAACCACAATGAACACCATGCATACTGCGCAAATAGAGCACCACACTGAGGGCGCCAACCTAGAACATCCGTTGAAGGCAGCGCTGATCGATTCGTTTATCAAACTGGCGCCGCATCATGTCTTGAAAAATCCCGTCATGGCGGTTGTCTGGGCAGGAACCCTGCTGACAGCGATAGCGGCGCTATCAGGCTGGACGCACGCCGGATTTGGATGGGCCGTCACGGCGGTGCTATTCATCACCGTGCTATTCGCGAACTTCGCCGAAGCGGTAGCCGAAGCACGTGGCCGTGGGCAAGCCGCTGCATTGCGTCGCGCCCGCAAAGATCTGGTCGCGCATCGCCTGGACCACTCGGGCAACACCAGCATCGTTCCGGCGGCAGATTTACGCCCTGATGACCGTGTCGTCGTGCAAGAAGGTCAACTGATCCCCGCCGATGGCGAGATCATCGAAGGGCTGGCATCCATCAATGAATCCGCCATCACGGGTGAATCCGCACCGGTCCTGCGCGAAGCCGGAACGGACCGTTCAGGCGTGATCGGCGGCACCAAGGTGCTATCGGACCGCATCATCGTGCGCATTACCGCCGAGCCAGGCAATAGTTTTCTGGATCGCATGATCGCCCTGGTCGAAGGCTCCAGCCGGCAGAAAACGCCTAACGAGATCGCGTTGGGCCTGCTGCTGGCGGTCATGACCCTGACGTTCCTGATCGTGGTCATCACGCTGCCCTTTATTGGCAGCTTCGTAGGCATCAAAACGGACGTCGTCCTGTTGGTCGCATTGCTGGTGTGCCTGATCCCCACCACGATCGGCGGCCTGCTCCCCGCCATTGGCATCGCAGGCATGAATCGCGCACTCAAAGCCAATGTGCTGGCCAAATCCGGCAAGGCCGTGGAAATCGCAGGAGACGTCGATGTCCTGCTCCTGGACAAGACCGGCACCATCACACTCGGCGACCGGCAGGCGACCGCCTTTCATGCGCTGGAGGGCATTGACGAGCCGCAACTGCGCCAGGCAGCGTGGTTGGCCTCGCTCGCCGATCCTACGCCAGAAGGCAAATCCATCGTCAAACTCGCCCTCAGTAAAAGTGGCCTAGGCGATGCCCCCAAAGACGCGCAGTTCGTGCCTTTTTCCGCCCAAACCAGAATGTCGGGTGTCGATCTGCCAAATGGGCGCATTATCCGCAAAGGCGCTATTGATGCCATTGCCGAGTACGTGCAAACGCATGGAGGCAACGTCCCGGCAGCCTTGCAGACGCGCGTGGCCGATGTCGCGCGCAAAGGCGCAACACCGCTGGTGGTATGCGACGACAACACCATACTGGGTGTCATCGAGTTATCCGATGTCATCAAGCACGGTATCAAGGAACGCTTTGCCCGCCTGCGGGCGATGGGTATCAAGACCGTCATGATCACGGGAGACAACCCGCTGACTGCGGCGAGCATTGCAGCCGAAGCCGGGGTCGATGACTACATCGCCCAGGCCAAACCCGAGGACAAACTGGCCCGCATTCGCGCTGAACAAATGGACGGCCGACTCGTGGCGATGGTGGGTGACGGCACCAACGATGCTCCTGCGCTGGCCCAGGCCGACGNCGGCCTGGCGATGAATTCCGGAACGCAAGCAGCCAAAGAGGCAGGCAACATGGTGGATCTGGATTCCGATCCAGCCAAGCTGCTTGCCGTGGTCGAAATCGGCAAACAGCAACTCATTACGCGCGGCGCATTGACGACGTTTTCCTTGGCGAATGACGTCTCCAAATACTTTGCCATCCTGCCTGCGCTATTCGCAGCGTCCATCCCGCAAATGGCGGCACTGAACATCATGCAACTGTCGAGTCCGACGAGTGCGGTGCTGTCGGCGTTGATTTTCAACGCCATCATTATCCCGCTGCTGATCCCGCTGGCCTTGCGTGGCGTGCGTTTCAAGCCCGCCAGTGCAACGGCACTCTTGCGCAACAACATGCTGGTATACGGCGTGGGTGGCGTGTTGCTCCCGTTCGTCGGGATAAAAATCATCGACTTGATGTTATCAACGCTATTCAGCATCTGAGAAAACAGCCATGACAGCTATGACAACCGCTACTGCGCACGGCGCATTCACCGCCCCGTCCCGTACAAGTATTGTGCGCGGCGCCATTGGCCTGACGCTCATCATTCTGGTGGGATTCGGATTTTTCTACTCGCTGGCGGGCGTCGGCATCGGTCAAGCCCTGTTCCCGCACACTGCCAACGGCAGTCTGATCGAGCGTGACGGCAAAGTGATTGGATCGGCACTGGTGGCACAACCGTTTGTCAGCGACAAGTATTTCCACCCTCGCCCGTCGGCCAGCAATTACGACCCCACAGCGCTGGCGGGCAGCAATCAGGCGCGCACCAACCCAGACCTGCGTAAACGCCTGGAAGACAGTCGCGCCGCTATCGCACAACGCGAAGGCGTAGCCCCGCTCGCGGTGCCGGGCGATCTGTTCACGCAATCCGGCGCAGGCATCGATCCGCATATCACTGCCGCGAGCGCCGCTATTCAGGTGGATCGCATCGCCCGCGCCCGTGGGATGCCGCGCGACGTGGTCGCCAATCTGCTGGCGCGGTACACCGAGCCAAAGCAATGGGGCGTGTTCGGGCAGGCGCGGGTCAATGTCCTGCAATTGAATCTGGCATTGGATGGGTTATAGACGCACCCATTGCGTTAGCGAGACGGTACGACGCGAACGCATCCGTGCCCAGCGTGGGGCCAATTCCGCGTCGGCAATGCGCTGCTGCCATAACCACCCACTAAGTGCGAGAATAGGCCCACGACGAGACTGTGAGTGCCCCGTGATCCATGAGCGCCAAACAGACTGAACAAGCCAACGCCCTGCTGGGCGAACTCAACCGCCAGGCGGCTGGCCGGTTAACCGTGTTTTTGGGCGCAGCGCCAGGTGTCGGTAAAACCTACGCCATGCTGACGCGCGCACACGAACTGCATCGCCAGGGCGCGGACATCGTCATCGGGATTGTCGAAACGCATGGCCGCAGCGAAACCCAGGCGCTCGTCGCAGGACTGCCGATACAGCCGCGAAAACTGCTGGACTACCAAGGCCGGCAACTGGAGGAAATGGATCTGGACGGGCTCCTGGCCCGCAAGCCCGCCATTACCCTCGTGGATGAACTGGCCCATCGCAATGTCCCCGGCAGCCGTCACGAAAGGCGCTGGCAAGACGTCGTGGAGCTGCTCGACGCTGGCATCGACGTGTACACCACCGTCAACATCCAGCACCTGGAAAGCTTGAACGATGTGGTGCACCAGATCACCGGCATTCGCGTCAGCGAGACCGTTCCCGATGCGGTTTTCGAGCATCTGCGCGACATTCGTCTCGTCGACCTGCCGGCGCGCGAACTGATCGAACGGCTGAATCAAGGCAAGGTGTATTTACCCGAGCAAGCCGCCCGCGCCTTGCAAGCCTTCTTTTCCCCGTCCAACCTCACCGCGCTGCGCGAGCTGGCGATGCAGACCGTGGCTGCGCACGTTGATACCGATCTGCGTGAAACGCGTGCGGCCCGCGGCCTGGGGACACTGGCCATCCAGCATCATGTGCTGATAGCCATCGATGGCAAAGGGCAATCGGAATATCTGGTGCGAGCTGGCGCCCGCATTGCCGAACGCCGCGGCGCGCCATGGTCGGTCGTCACGGTAGAGACCGGCACGGCAGCCGATGCGACATTGCCCGCCAAACGCCGCGACGAATCGCTGGAAACGACATCGAGAACGGCCGCCCGTTCAGAACAACAACGTCTGCTGGAAATCGACAAAGCCTTTGCGCTGGCACGTACGCTGGGAGGAGAAGCCGAGATCCTTCACAACAGCGACATCATCCAGGCCTTGCTGGACGCAGCTGCCGCACGTGGAGCCAGATCGATCGTGATCGGGCGTACCCGCGAACGTCCTATGGCACGGATTTTCAATCGAACACTGACGCAACAGCTCCTGCAACGGGGCGTCCGTTACGAACTGACCATCATCAGTACGCCACACGCAAAACAAAAGTCGTTCGGGAGGTCCCGCATCAACAGTAAAGGCCTGTTGTGGCGAGAGTCGCTCCTTGCTGTACTGACCAGTATAGGAGCCATAGGCGTCGCGACACTGGCAGAGCGTTTCCTGGGTTTGCAGGATTTGTCTTTGGTGTTTCTCGTTGCCGTGATCTGGGTCGCATCACGCACGCGCATGGTGCCTGCGGTCATCACTGCGCTGCTCTGCTTTCTGGCTTACGATTTTTTCTTTATCGAACCTCGATTCACGCTGTTGATCGGCGCGCATCGCGGTGTGGCGACCGTCATGCTGTTCCTCGCCGCCGCGCTCATTGCGGGCCGTCTGGCATCCCGACTGAGGGCTCAGGTTATCGCACTGCGCGCCGCCAACATCCACGCCACGGCCATGCAAATGCTGGGGCGCCGGCTCACCAAAGCAGCCGATCTCGGAGAAGTAATCACCGCAGGCACGACGGCGCTGCAATCAACATTACGAGCCGAGACATGGATGCACATCAACGGCGAGACAGGCCCGGCCTCCCCCGCCGGTCAACTAACGGAAAAGGACATGATCGCCGCCGATTGGACGCGGCAACATGGGCAGCCTAGCGGCCGCTATACCGATACGCTGAGCCACTGCCCATGGTGGTTTCTGCCGATACGCTCCGACCAGGGAACGTTCGGCGTTGTGGGCCTGAAATTTCCCTCGGATGAGAAGCGCCTTTCTTTCGAACAACGCAGACTCGCCGAAAGCATGGTGGAAGACATCGGCCAGGCAGCGCTACGTACCAATCTGGTATCCGCGCTGGAGTCGGCGCGCGTTACCGGAGAAACCGAGCGGTTGCGATCGGCCCTGTTATCGTCGGTGTCACACGATCTGAGATCCCCCCTGTCGTCCATGATAGGCGCCGCAGACAGCCTGATGCGCTATGGCAGCAATATGGATCAGAACGATCAAAAGGCCTTGCTCGAAACCATACAGATGGAAGGCGAACGCCTGGATCGTTATATCCAGAACCTGCTCGACATGACCCGATTGGGACACCAGGGCCTGAGCCTGAAACGAGACTGGATCGGCATTGACGAACTGGTGGGTTCAGCCTGTCAGCGTTTACAACGATATAGCCCGGCAGTACGCATCGACCACGACATCCCGTCCGATTTACCGCCTATCCACGTCCACCCGGCACTTGTTGAACAAGCCTTATTTAATGTCATGGAGAATGCGGCCAAATTTTCTCCTCCCGGAGAACCTATACGGGTTCACGCCCAACGCCTGGATTCTGATCATGTGCAGATCGACATCTCTGATCGGGGTCCAGGCATTCCGGAAGCAGAGCGAAAATCCATTTTCGACATGTTTTATAGCGTCGAGCGCGGTGATCGAGGCAAACAGGGAACGGGCTTGGGGTTGACGATCGTTCAGGGTATCGTAGGCGCACACATGGGCAGCGTTCAGGCCCTGCCGGGTCCGCAACATCGCGGCACAACGATCCGATTGATCTTGCCTTGGGGCGAGCCCCCTGGCCAGGAAGCCAAAGAAAATGCAACAACCTCATGAAGGGAACACAGGTGCATCTCCCGCCCGCATTCTCGTCATCGACGATGAGCCGCAAATTCGCAAGTTTGTCGATATCAGTCTGCGGGCCCAGGGCTACCAGACATTATTGGCAGGCACTGGCCATGAGGGATTGACCTTGCTGGCCAGCAAAGGCGCAGACCTCGTTGTTCTAGACCTGGGCCTGCCCGATATGGATGGCAGCGAGGTACTCAGAGACCTGCGCCAATGGTCCAAAGTCCCCGTCATCGTGCTGACAGTACGATCCAGCGAAGACCAGAAAGTCTCCCTGCTGGATGCGGGCGCCAACGACTACGTCACCAAGCCCTTTGGCGTCGAAGAACTGATGGCTCGCATTCGCGCATTTCTGCGCATGGCGGGAGCAAACACCGATGACAGCACGATCTACGACGATGACCATCTGCACATCGACTGGGCCCGACGGGAAGTCCTTCTCGACGGGCAGAGCATCACCCTCACACGCAAGGAATTTTCACTCCTGTCGCTGCTCGCCCAACAACCAGGGCGACTGATTACCCAGCCCCAGATCCTGCGAGAAATATGGGGCCCGACGCACACCGAAGACACCCATTACCTGCGCATCCTCGTCGGCAAACTCCGGCACAAGCTCGGCGACAACGCACTGGCCCCCCGCTACATCGTCACCGAGCCGGGCGTGGGCCTGAGATTCATCGATCAGCAAAAGACATAACGGCATATCGGCCGCAAGGCCAATAACAAAAAAGCCACGCATCCAAAGACACGTGGCTTTTCCTCATCACCAGCACCGCCCCGCAAAGAGGCGGCGCCGCATGACGAATTAACGCTTGTCCATCGACGGCACGTCGCGCGTGACCGAACCGGTGAACAGCTGACGCGGACGGCCGATCTTGTAATCGGGATCCGACAACATTTCGTTCCACTGAGCGATCCAGCCCACCGTACGAGCCAACGCAAAGATGGCCGTGAACAGCGAGGTCGGAATGCCGATGGCGCGTTGCACGATACCCGAGTAGAAGTCCACGTTCGGGTAGAGTTTGCGCTGCACGAAGTAGTCGTCTTCCAGAGCGATACGCTCGAGTTCCATGGCCAGCTTGAACAGCGGATCGTTTTCCAGACCCAACGACTGCAGCACCTCTTTGCAAGTTTCTTGCATCAGCTTGGCGCGCGGATCGTAGTTCTTGTAGACGCGGTGGCCAAAGCCCATCAGGCGCACGCCCGAGTTCTTGTCCTTGACCTTTTCCATGAACTCGCCGACCTTGGCCACGCCGCCGTTGGCTTGCAATTCCTCTAGCATTTGCAGGCAAGCTTCGTTGGCGCCGCCGTGAGCCGGGCCCCACAAGCAAGCCACGCCAGCGGAGATCGCAGCGAACGGGTTGGTGCCCGACGAGCCGCACAGACGCACGGTCGAGGTCGACGCGTTTTGCTCGTGGTCAGCGTGCAGGATGAAGATACGATCCAGCGCGCGCTCGACGACTTCGTTGACCTTGTACTCTTCGCACGGCGTAGCGAACATCATGCGCAGGAAATTGCCGGTGTACGACAGATCGTTCTGCGGGTAGATGAACGGTTGGCCGACCGAGTATTTGTACGCCATCGCGACCAGCGTCGGCATTTTGGCGATCAAACGGATGGCCGAAATGTGACGGTGCTGGGGATTCGTGATGTCGGTCGAGTCATGGTAGAACGCCGACAGCGCGCCCACCAGGCCGGTCAACACAGCCATCGGGTGAGCGTCGCGACGGAAGCCGCGCAGGAAGAAATGCAGCTGTTCATTCACCAGGGTGTGGTTCGTGACCTGCGAATCAAAGTCGGTTTTTTGATCTTGGTTGGGCAGCTCGCCGTTCAGGATCAGATAGCAAATGTCGAGGAAATCGCAATTCACCGCCAACTGTTCGATGGGATACCCGCGATACAGCAATTCGCCCTTGTCACCGTCGATATAGGTGATACCGGACTCGCACGCCGCCGTCGACATAAAGCCGGGGTCGAACGTGAACATGCCCGTTTGGCCGTACAGCTTGCGGATGTCGATGACGTCCGGGCCAACCGTGCCCTTGTAGACAGGGAACTCGATCGGCGCGGCGCCGTCCGAGAACGATAGAGTGGCTTTTTTGTCAGACAGATTCATCGCTAATTTCCTCACAATTAATCAAAGCTCACGCATCTTTGCGACGATGGTGCGTAATCTCGGTGTGTCCAGGGCTCCTTCGAGCTCTTTGCGCGCCAGCAGCAGATCGAGCAGGTCGTTGTCTCCCATCTCGAACAGCTGCGTCAATGCACCGACATCCTCGTCCGTGAGCTGCGTTTCGTACGCATCCAGATAACGGGTAATGATCAAGTCATTTTCGAGCAGCCCACGGCGTGCCCGCCACCGCAGGCGTGCCCGTTCAAGTTCAGTCAGGATGCTCATATCGATCTCTATACCGTGTTAACTAGACCGTGCGGCGAACCATCAGTTCCTTGATCTTGCCGATCGCCTTGGTCGGGTTCAGACCCTTGGGACAGACATCGACACAGTTCATGATGGTGTGGCAACGGAACAGGCGGTACGGATCCTCGAGGTTGTCCAGACGAGCGCCCGTGGCTTCGTCGCGGCTGTCCGCAATGAAGCGGTAGGCTTGCAACAGGCCGGCCGGGCCGACGAACTTGTCGGGGTTCCACCAGAACGACGGGCAGGACGTCGAGCAGCAAGCACACAGAATGCACTCGTACAGGCCGTCGAGCTCTTCGCGCGCCTCGGGCGACTGCAGGCGCTCGCGCTCGGGCGGCGGCGTATCGTTGATCAGATACGGGCGCACCGAGTGGTACTGATTGAAAAAGTGCGTCATGTCCACAATCAGATCGCGGATCACGGGCAGACCTGGCAGCGGCTTCAGAACGATGGGCTCTTTGAGCTCGCGCAGGTTGGTCGTGCAAGCCAAGCCGTTCTTGCCATTGATGTTCATGGCGTCGGAACCGCACACGCCTTCGCGGCACGAGCGGCGCAGCGACAAGCTGTCATCTACGTCGTTCTTGATGCGCACGAGCGCGTCGAGCAGCATCTTGTCAGTGGGCTGGAGTTCGACGTCCAGCTTTTGCATGTACGGGCGCTCGTCCTTGTCCGGATCGTAGCGGTAGATCTCGAATTTCACGATTCTTTTGGTGCTCATCACAGCATCCTGCTTAGAAAGTACGCGCTTTGGGCGGGAAGGACTCGACGGTCATGGGCTTCATCTGGACCGGTTTGTAGTCCAGACGGCTACCCTCGGAATACCAGAGGGTGTGCTTGAGCCAGTTTTCGTCATCGCGAGTGGGATGGTCGTCCAACGCATGCGCGCCACGGCTTTCGGTGCGATTGGCAGCCGATTTGATGGTCGCACGTGCTACTTCGGTCATGTTGGCGAGCTCGAGTGCCTCGACGCGAGCCATGTTGAAGACCTTGGACTTGTCCTTGAAGTAGATGTGCTCGGCTTGCTTGGCCAGGTCTTCGATTTGACCCACGCCTTCGTTGAGCAATTCCAGCGTGCGGAACACGCCGCAGTGACGCTGCATCGACATGCGGATGGCGTTGGCGACGTCTTGCGTTTTTTCGCCGGAGGTACGCGACTCGAGCTTGGCCAGGCGATCCATCGAGAAATCGACGGCTTCTTTCGGCACCGGCTGGTGCGCATGCTGACGCTCGGGGTGCGAATTCACAATGTGATTGCCCGTGGCGCGGCCGAACACGATCAGGTCGAGCAGCGAGTTCGTACCCAGGCGGTTGGCGCCGTGCACCGACACGGCAGCGCATTCACCGATGGCGTACAGGCCGTTGATGACCTTGTTTTCGCCATTGACGCGGCTCAGCACCTGGCCATGGTAGTTGGCCGGAATACCGCCCATCTGATAGTGGATGGTCGGCACGACGGGGATCGGTTCTTTGATCGGATCGACGTTGCCGAACTTGATCGCGATTTCGCGAATCGAGGGCAGACGCTTGTTGATGACGTCGGCGCCGAGGTGATCGAGCTTGAGCACCACATAGCTGCCATCGGGACCGCAACCACGGCCTTCTTTGATTTCCTGGTCCATCGAACGCGACACGAAGTCACGCGGGGCCAAGTCTTTCAGCGTGGGCGCGTAGCGCTCCATGAAGCGCTCGCCATCCTTGTTCAAGAGGATGCCGCCCTCGCCGCGTACACCTTCGGTAATCAGCACGCCCGCGCCAGCCACGCCGGTCGGGTGGAATTGCCAGAATTCCATGTCTTGCAGCGGGATGCCGGCACGAGCCGCCATGCCCAGGCCGTCGCCGGTGTTGATGAAGGCATTGGTGGAAGCCGCCCAGATACGGCCGGCGCCGCCGGTGGCCAACACCGTGGTCTTGGCTTCGAGAATGTAGACCTCGCCCGTTTCCATCTCGAGCGCGGTCACGCCGACCACGTCGCCAGCCTCGTTACGCAGCAGGTCCAGCGCCATCCATTCGACGAAGAACTGCGTACGAGCCGCGACGTTGCGCTGATACAGCGTGTGCAACAGGGCATGGCCGGTACGGTCGGCAGCAGCACAGGCGCGCTGCACAGGTTTTTCACCAAAATTCGCAGTGTGTCCACCGAATGGACGTTGGTAGATCGTACCGTCGGCATTACGGTCAAACGGCATGCCGAAATGCTCGAGTTCGTAGACCGCGTTGGGGGCTTCGCGGCACATGAATTCGATGGCATCCTGGTCACCCAGCCAGTCCGAACCCTTGACGGTGTCGTACATGTGCCAGTACCAGTTGTCTTCGCTCATGTTGCCCAGTGAGGCGCTCACGCCGCCTTGGGCCGCCACGGTGTGCGAACGGGTCGGGAATACTTTGGACAGAACGGCTACGGATAGACCAGCCTGGGCCAGTTGCAGCGAACAACGCATGCCGGCTCCGCCGGCGCCGACGACCACCACATCAAATTGGCGGCGTGGCAGGGAATTCATGACAGAGACCACGGCTTAGATACTCCAGAGGATTTTCGCGAAATAGACGACCGAGGCAACCAGCCAGAGGATCGTCAGCACTTGCAGCAGCAGGCGCACGCCCGTGGGCTTGACGTAGTCCATCCAGATGTCGCGCACACCGATCCAGGCGTGCCAGGCCAACGCAAAGAAGAACAGGCTGGCCAGCATCTGACCAGCCGGAATCGGGCCTGCGTGAAAGGTGAACAGGGCCTTCCAGTTTTCGTAGGAGAACGACGGCATCACCAGGAAACCGACGATCAATACCAGGGTGTACACGGCCATGATGACGGCCGTGATGCGTTGTGCGATGAAATCGATGACGCCGTAGTGGGCTCCCACAACCAGGCGTTTGGGGCCGTAGTTTTTGGTATCAGCCATTACAGAACTCCGAACAATTTGAGAGCGAAGACCAGCGTCAGCGCCAGGCTGACACCGAAAGCCACACCAGCGCTTTTCTGTGCCGACACTTTATCCAGACCGATGTGCAGGTCCAGGACCAAGTAGCGGATACCGGCACAGAAATGGTGCAGATAGCCCCACACCAGCACCAGGAACACCAGCTTCACCAAAGGTTTGCCGGCGTATTCTGCGATCTGGGCGTAGCTTTCAGGCGAGGCCACGCTGGCCGCGAAGAGCGGCAGAATGACCAAGGGAAGACAGACAAACAGCAGCGCGCCGCTGACGCGGTGCAAGATGGACAGTTTTCCTGCCAGGGGCAGGCGGTATTTGGCGATTTGTGCAATGCCAATATTGCGAAACTGCGGACGTGGCTTGGCAGCGGTGTCGGACATGACGGCCTCGGTGTTACGGTGCTAGGGATTCGTGACAACGAAATTTGGAGTTGCCCTTGCGGGCAAACACGCTATTTTCGCCTAGAGAACGGTTGGTATCAAATGGTGGGAAAAAAGCTCATCAATTCAAACTATTGCGGTAATGGTAGTGATCAGTCAGGTACAGACCGCGGCGGATTTCCACCGGCCGGTCTCCGTAGGTATATGACAGGCGGTCGACTTGTAACAACGGCGTGCCGGACTCGACGCCCAGCAAGCCCGCAATTTCAGCCGGCGCCGCGACGGCGCGTAATTTTTCATCGGCACGCACCATGCTGACCCCGAACTCGGTTTCAAACAGACCGTAGAGCGGGGCCTTGTTTGCTGTCAGCAGCTCCAGGGTCAGGCCGCGGAATACCGAGCCTGGCAACCAGATGTCGTCGATGACGGTGGGACGGTGGTTCATGGACAATTGACGGCGAATCATCACGACGGTCTCGCCGGCGCGTAACTCGAGCGCGCGGGCAACCTCGGCGGGCGCACGCAGGCGGCGGCATTCGAGAATGGAGCTCTCGGCCCGGCCGCCCTCGCCTTCCTCGTCGGCAGCGAGCCGCAAAAAGCGATAGCGCACGCGCGCCTCGTGATGGGTCGCGACAAAGGTGCCTTTGCCTTGGCGACGTAATAGGAGATGTTCGGCAGCCAGTTCGTCAACGGCCTTGCGTACCGTGCCCTGACTGACCTGAAAGCGCGAAGCCAGATCGATTTCACTGGGGATCAACTCGCCGGGCTTCCATTCGCCGCGCTCGAGGCTCTGAACCAGTAGTTCTTTGATCTGACGGTATAGCGGACTGAAAGCGGCCCCCTCACTCGCCGGACGAGCGGTGCGATGTCGTAGCGGAGGTTCGGGCCTAGGGTCTGCCATAGTGGTGTTATCAGCTTTGTTTGGCGGTCTGCTGAGCTCTGTAAAGGCAGAATCAACGTGCCGGGCAAACGCAGTATTGTGGCATAACAGGCGCAGCACTGTCCAACGTCTTATGTCTTATATAAGATATAAGAGCAATTGACGCAAACGTAAATTCGATCTAGGATTTGCAGTTACCCGAGACATAGATGGCGACGCACGCAGCGGCGCCCAGCGATTACACTGATTGCGAGATTTTTTCTCGTCGAACTCATCACGGAGAACGTTCATGTCCAAGCCCGCCTTGCGTGTCGCCGTTACCGGCGCCGCCGGCCAAATCGGCTACGCCCTGCTATTTCGCATCGCCTCGGGCGAAATGCTGGGAAAAGACCAACCGGTCATTCTGCAACTGCTGGAAATCCCTGACGAAAAAGCGCAAAAGGCCCTGAAGGGCGTCATCATGGAACTGGATGACTGCGCCTTCCCGTTGCTGCAGGAAATCACCGCTCACAGCGATCCCCGCACCGCATTCAAAGACGCTGATGTGGCCCTGCTGGTCGGCGCCCGCCCGCGCGGCCCCGGCATGGAGCGCAAAGACCTGCTGAGCGTCAACGCGCAGATCTTCACGGCACAGGGCAAGGCCCTGAACGACGTCGCCAGCCGCAACGTCAAGGTCCTGGTCGTGGGCAACCCGGCCAACACCAACGCCTACATCGCCATGAAGTCCGCGCCGGACCTGCCCGCAAAGAACTTCACCGCCATGCTGCGCCTGGACCACAATCGCGCCCTGTCGCAACTGGCCGCCAAGTCGGGCAAGGCCGTCGCCGACATCGAAAAACTGGTCGTGTGGGGCAACCATTCGCCCACCATGTACCCGGACTTCCGCTTTGCCACCGTTGGCGGCGAAAGCCTGGCCAAGCTGATCAATGACGACGCTTGGAACCGTGACACCTTCATCCCCACCGTGGGCAAGCGCGGCGCTGCCATCATCGATGCGCGCGGCCTGTCGTCGGCAGCATCGGCTGCCAACGCCGCCATCGATCACGTGCGTGACTGGGTGCTGGGCAGCAACGGCAAATGGGTCACCATGGGCGTTCCGTCCGACGGTTCCTATGGCATCCCCGAAGGCATCATCTACGGTGTGCCGGTCACGACCGAAAACGGCGAATACAAGCGTGTCGAAGGCCTGGAAATCGACGCCTTCTCGCGCGAACGTATGGACTTCACGCTGAAAGAGCTGCTCGAAGAGCGCGACGGCGTGAAAGACTTGCTGAAGTAATTCGCAAGCTGCCAGGCCGCAGGCCTGGCGGGGGGGGGG
>NZ_CBCSIU010000007.1:0-14458 GCF_965139205.1 Bordetella muralis | reverse complement strand
CCCCCGGGCGGCGCGGCGACACTGCCGCGCCGCAATAAATCTGTTGCTTCTCCGTCCACGCAGTGGTCATTCGTCCGAAAAGTGACTTCTCTCACCAGAAGCCATCTGCAACGGTCGTACAAAAAGACCCGCCGAAACGCCCGCTCAGGCCGCGATGCAGCCTGGCACGAGGAAACAGATTTATTGCGCAGCCCATTGCTGCTCATTTGATCCGTATGCGGTATGCGCCGCCGGCCTTTCATTGGCATCGGACCACGGACGGCGTTTCTGCACCATCAATCAGGCCCTGGCGCCAGACTGAGCGCCCAGCCATTCACGGAGACTCGCTCATGACCCGTCCCACCTCTCCTGGCGCCCTCTTTCGCCAGGCGCTGGCAGAAGAAAGCCCGCTGCAAATCATCGGCGCCATCAACGCCAATCACGCATTACTGGCCAAACGTGCCGGATACCGCGCCATTTATCTGTCCGGCGGCGGCGTTGCTGCAGGGTCGCTCGGCCTACCCGATCTGGGCATCAACACGCTGGACGACGTGCTGACAGATGTACGACGCATCACCGATGTGTGTGACGTGCCATTGCTGGTCGACATCGACACGGGCTTCGGTCCGTCCGCATTCAACATTGCCCGCACCGTCAAGAGCCTGATCAAATTCGGCGCCGCGGCCTGCCACATCGAAGACCAGGTCGGCGCCAAACGCTGCGGCCATCGTCCCGGCAAGGAAATCGTCAGTACCGAAGAAATGGCTGATCGCGTCAAGGCCGCTGCCGACGCTCGCACGGATTCGGATTTTTATCTGATCGCCCGCACCGATGCGATCGCCTCGCACGGCGTAGACGCAGCGATCGAACGCGCATTGGCATGTGTCGAAGCAGGCGCTGACGCCATCTTTGCCGAAGCCGCCTACGATCTGCCGACCTATGACCGATTCGTCAAAGCCGTCAACGTACCGGTGTTGGCCAACATCACCGAGTTCGGCAAGACGCCGTTGTTCACTGTCGAAGAACTCGCCAGTGTCAATGTGGCCATGGTGCTGTATCCCTTGTCCGCCTTCCGCGCCATGAACAAGGCTGCTGAAAACGTGTACCAGGCGATCCGCCGTGACGGCCACCAAAAGAACGTGCTGGATACGATGCAGACGCGCGACGAGCTGTACGATCGCATCGGTTACCACGCATTCGAATCGCAATTGGACGCATTGTTCCAGCAAGGCAAGAACAAGTAATTCCCGTGCTGGCCGGCCCGGATTTCCCACCGGCCAGTACTGCAAGTTCTACTTTCGCCCCATTTGACGCCAACAAAGGAAGGAGTCAGAGACATGAGCACATCGAAGAAACAAGCCGCTGCGGCCGAGGCCACCAAAACGGGGGCCCCGACAGAAGAAAAAGCGGGCTTCAAGCCTAAAAAATCCGTGGCGCTGTCGGGAGTCGTGGCCGGTAACACGGCGCTGTGTACCGTCGGCCGCACGGGCAACGATTTGCACTATCGCGGCTACGACATCCTGGATTTTGCCGGCGAGGCCGAGTTCGAAGAAATCGCGCATTTGCTGGTGCATGGCAAGCTGCCGAACAAGGCTGAGCTGAAAGCCTATAAGGAAAAACTGCGTGCGCTGCGTGGCCTGCCAGTGCAACTGCAAAACGTGCTGGAAAGCCTGCCCGCCGCCAGCCATCCGATGGATGTGATGCGTACCGCCGTATCGGTGCTGGGCTGCGTATTGCCTGAAAAGGACGATCACAATATCCCCGATGCACGCGATATTGCCGATCGCTTGATGGCTAACCTGGGGTCCTCGTTGCTGTACTGGTATCACTACAGCCACAACGGCCGCGTCATCGATGTGCAAACGGATGATGACAGCATCGGCGGTCATTTCCTGCATCTGCTGCATGGCAAGAAGCCGTCCGACGAATGGGTCCGTGCCATGCATACGTCGCTGATCCTGTACGCCGAGCATGAGTTCAATGCCTCGACGTTCACCAGCCGCGTCATTGCGGGCACCGGATCGGACATCTATTCGGCGATCACCGGCGGGATCGGCGCGCTGCGTGGCCCGAAACACGGCGGCGCCAATGAGGTGGCTTTCGAAATCCAGAAACGCTATGACACCCCGGACGAAGCAGAGGCCGACATCCGCCGCCGCGTCGAAGCCAAGGAAGTCGTCATCGGTTTTGGCCACCCTGTCTATACGGTTTCGGATCCACGCAACAAGGTCATCAAAGAAGTCGCGCACAAGCTTTCCAAGAAAGCCGGCAGCACCAAGATGTTCGACATCGCCGAGCGTCTGGAAACGGTGATGTGGGAAGTCAAAAAGATGTTCCCGAACCTGGACTGGTTCTCGGCCGTCAGCTATCACATGATGGGCGTGCCTACGGCGATGTTTACGCCGCTGTTCGTGATTGCGCGTACGGCGGGATGGTCGGCTCACATCATTGAACAGCGGGTCGATAACAAGATCATTCGTCCTACGGCTAACTATGTCGGGCCGGATGATCTGAAGTATGTGCCGTTGGAAAAGCGGAAGTAAGCCTTTTAGTTTGATACCGCGAGTTTTTTAGACGAGGTATTGCTCGCGGATCAATGAGTTCTTTAGACGCCGGAGGGCGTCGCGCAATAGCCCCACCGGGCCTATCGCACGGGTTCGGCCCATTAGCAGGGGCCGAAGTCCCCTACGGGGACTGCCCCGTGCTCTACGGCCCGGTGGGGCTATTGCGCGACGCCCTCCGGCTTGCAGTGTCTCTTATTGACGAGGGCGATGTGCCTTAATTTGGGTTTGAATGAGCTCAGGCGTACTGGGCTTGGCCGTGGCCGAAGGACCAGTTTTCTTTGACGACTTCGACCAGGTTGATGAATACGTCCTCGGGACGGATGCCTGGATCCTCGCCGAGTAATTGCACGAGCCGTTGGAATAACGCTTTTTTCTGGTCCAGGTCTCGCGTATTGTTGGCCGTCATCTGGATGTAGACCAGGTCGTCGCTACGGGCGATATTCATGTACGAGGGGCTGTAGCGAAAATTCGCCGCCTCGTGCTCGGTCAGGATCATGAACTGATCGTCTTCAGGGACGTTGAACGTCTCTCGCAATGCGCGATACACATTGTCGAAAATCGCCTGCCGATAAGCTTCTGGCTTTCCCGCGCGCAATGAAACATGAACGAATGGCATAGCAGTGCTCCTGGTAATGGACGCACTCATCTTATCTATTCTGATAAGCTATTTATACTTATTTCATTAATAAATATTTGAAATGATAGCTACCTCCTTGGACCTGGATGCCGTACGAGCATTCGTGCAAATCGTCGAGCTGGGCAGCTTCACGCGTGCCGCTGAAGCACTGCAGATAACGCAGGCCGCAGTCAGCCTGAAACTCAAGCGGCTGGAGGACAGAGTGGGATTCCGGCTGGTGGAGCGCACGCCCCGGTATGTAGAGCTGTCTGCACAAGGCAATGCGTTCTTGGAGCATGCACGCGCATTGCTGGACACGCACGATCGCGCGCTATCGGTTTTTTCCGGAACCCGGCAACGTCTGACTATCGGAATCAGCGACCATGTTGCCGGGCCGGAGCTGCCTACCTTGATCTCGCGCATGAACGCGCAAGACCCCGACCTGGTGATCGAAATTCGCATCGGCTCATCCGGTGATTTGATTCAGCGGTACGAACGGCGAGAGTTCGATACCGTGATCGTCCGGCAGCATCTGGGACGCGCCGACGGGCAGATGCTCGCAGAAGAAACACTAGGTTGGTTTGCAGCGCCGGGCTGGCAGCCGCGAGCAAATGAGCCGTTGCCGCTGGCCACCCTGGCCGAGCCGTGCGGCGTAAGAGCGCTAGCCGGCAAGCTGCTGGATGAAGCCGCTGTGCCCTGGACCGAAGTGTTTGTTGGCGGTGGCGTAGCAGCCGTCGCCGCCGCGGTCATGGCGGGATTGGGCATCGCGGCATTGGCCCCCCGGATGTTGCCTTTCGGCGCCGTCGATATAGGCGCCAAGCTGGGCCTGCCCGCACTGCCCCGCCTGCCGATCTTGTTGCATACCCGAGTCAAATCGCAGCGCGCGACCGATACGCTGATTGCGCTATCCGCAGCATTCAGAGCCGCCGCGCGAGGCTAAGCGGTCGCGAGCTTATTTCAAGCGTATTCCCAACTCTTTAATGAGAGGCGCCATCTCGGCACGATCCGTTTTGATCGTTGACGCGAGTACTTCTGGCGTGCTGCCGATAGGGATCATGCCGAGTGTTTGCATTTGCGCTTTCATCGCGGGCTCTTGCAGGATTGTCGCGACCGCGTGTTGAATTACGGTAACGCGTTCAGCAGGAATACCCGCTGGCGCCATCAGCCCGATCCAGGGTTGCGGCGCATAGCCGCTCATGCCGGATTCTTGCAACGTCGGCGTATCAGGCATACCGGCAAAACGCTGCGGACTAGTGATGGCCAAACCACGCAATCTCCCACTGTCCACTAAACCTTTGGCGCTCGAAGGGGCATCCAACGCCACATCCAGCTGCCCGCCGATCAAGTCATTGAGTGTGGTACTGGATGAGGAGGATGGCGCATAAAGTGCTTTGATACCGGCTTTGCGCGCAGTTTGCTCCCATACCAAATGAAAGGCAGTGCCGATAGAAAACGAGCCCACATTGAGTTCGCGTTTTTTGCTCTCACGGACGAAATCGTCCCACGTTTTTAATGGACTGTCGGCAGCGACGACAAAAAGAAAAGGCGTGCGCGCTACCAACGAGATAGGCTGCAGGTCGTTGATGGGATCGAAATCGTCAACCGCAAAGGGAACGATAGTGATGGCCGATGCCACCACCATGCCCAGGGTATAACCGTCGGGCGGCGCCTTTAGTAGCGCACCTGTGCTGATGATGCCCGATGCCCCCGGACGATTTTCAACAATGACGGGTTGCTTCCATGTCTCAGACAACCTGGTCGCCAACACCCGCAGCATGACGTCTACTGGGCCGCCCGCCGGGTTGGACACGATGATACGTACAGGACGATCAGGATATTCCGCATGGGCTGCGTTCGCGAACAGCACGGCAGCCAACATGACTAAGATACGTCGCAACATGAGTTCCCCTTTGAAGTTTTCGTCATCGTTTTAGTGCGCCGTCAACACGTGTTGGTGCGGCGCTGGCGACCAGCCGGGCGACTGGCCTCGGATAAAAGCAATCCATGCGCGCTGCGTTTGTTGCGAGAGTGATGCGGCTGCACTGGTACTGAGTCCCTGCAGCATAGGTGCATGGGCGAACGCATCCAGATTGCCGAAGACGAACGGCAACTCGATACAATGGCACGCGCCGAAACGGGCCGTCGGTGCGACATCAAAGCGAGCCAACCAGGACTGTCGGCCATGCCTGGCCGCATTGGCAGCCCAGACTCGAGCGGGCTGATCAAAAAATTCGTCACCAAGCGCAGCACTCGCTGCATTGACACCCTGCCCCGGAAACGCCGCCATTTCGTCCCGGGTATAAGAGACCAGCACATCAGCGCGCGCGACTGCACGCGCCAACGCGGCATCCATATCCTCGGGCAAAATGGCCCCGTCGCGCACCGGAGCAAACAGAGAGCGGCCACTGCCCTCGTCTTGCAATGCCTGCAACACAACAGGATGCTGCTGCGCCGCCAACAATGTGCTGACCGGTAATTCCCGGGCCTCGTCCAGCGAACGCACGCCACAAGCATTCATGTAGGCTTGCGCCAGTCTCTCGCCTTGAGCGGCACTACGCCAACCGCGGCCCAATGCCGCGCTTTGCAGTATTGCCCGGGAAAACCGCGGTTGCCGGGCAAGCATCGCACAAATAGACGAAGCCCCTGCCGACTGCCCCATCAATGTCAATGCCGCAGGATCTCCACCAAATGCCTCGATGTGTTCAATGACCCAATCCACGGCCAACTCTTGGTCAAGCAAGCCCGCGTTGGGTATCCCTCCGGGCAACGTCAGCCATCCCAGCGCAGCGAGACGATAGCTGACAGCCACTACCACCACACCCCCTTGCGCCGCCAATCGCGCTCCGTCATACCAAGGCAGGATGCCTCCGCTTTGCCATGCACCGCCATGCAGCCAAATCACGACCGGACGGCGCGCGGCATCAGTACCGGGCGTCCATATCGTCAAGCGCAGGCAGTCTTCGTCTTGCGTGGCGATGAAGTCGCCCATCGCATCGCGCAATCGAGATGGCAACTGCGGGGCAATCGGCGCGGGGCCTGTCACATCCAGCGCTCCGCTCCAACGCGCGGGCTCAGGCGCGGCAAAGCGCAATGGGCCAACAGGCGCCTGGCCATAAGGGATTCCGTCAAAGCGGCTGATACCCGCTACGCGCAAGCCGCGCAACATGCCTTGAGGTAAACCAACTTCGACTGTTTCACTCATCGCCCGCTCTCTTCATCAGTGATGATGACTATGGTAGGGGCGATTCATCTGACTAAGGCATGCAACTTTCGACAAATGTCATGCGCGTTGCGCATGCCCTAGAACACCTCGTATTGCTGACGCTGCAGAATATCCCTGTCTGCGCGGATGGCCTGTGCCAGCACAGAAGAAAACGCGCGCACAGGCCGGGTGCTGGGGCGATCCCGCCGCCAGATGGCCGATAGCGGCGAACGCTGCACGGGAGGCAGCACCGGCAACATGGTGAGCTCACCCCGCGCCTGCCTGATCGCTGCCACGCTGCCAGGCATGAGCCACAAATAATGACCACCTTGCAGCATTTCCATACTGAACTCTGGTGACAGCGCGCCCACCATGTCCGGCACCGAAAATCCGTCATGGATCAAACTGCGCTCAAGCTCGCCCCGAATGCGACTGCCGGGCAGTGCCGTAATCCATGGATAGCGGACATAGTCCTCAAGCGTACTTTGTGGTTGATCGACCAGAGGGTGCCGATTCGAACAAGCCAATATCACGGCATCATGCACGAGCGCTATCGAACGGTAGATTTGAGGATTCACGGCGGCGCTATATCGGCTGATCAGTACATCAATGGCACCGGCATCCAACTGTTCTATGAGCTGCTCATGCGAGCCGACTTCAATCGTCAGCATGACACGCGGATATTTTGCTTGAAAACGGCGAGCTGCAGGCGCAATGGGCCAACCAGCAAACATCGAGAAACACCCCACGGTCAAGCTGCCCTCATCGCCCCGGGATACCGCGGCCAACTCGATCTCTGCGCGCCGAAAATCCACGAGTAGCTGCCGAGCATGACGGCACATCGCCATGCCCAAGGGCGTACACGTCGTTCCTTTCGAGGTCCGCTCAAACAGCCTGGCGCCGACGAGCTCTTCGATCTCGGCGATTGCCCGGGACAGGCCCGATTGAGTCGTGTTGAGTTGCGCGGCCGCTTTGGACAGATTGCCCAGCTCGGCGACTATCAACACAATTTCCAGATGCCGTACCCGCAACTTGCCTTTGAAGGGAATCATACGAGGCCTTAGAAAACAGTGACCTGATTATTCCCTTGGGTTAAAGCGCTGACAATGAGGACTGATATCTATGCCGAGGTGAAGCCTCGTCGTTATCCATCCCTGGAGATGTCCGTTGCCATGCGACAAACGGCCGTCCCTACGGCCCTACATCACATCACGGATCATCAGCGAGCCGCCCAAGGCACCCGCACCCATCCTTCCATCAACACGCGTGCGCTACGCGACATGATGGCTTTGGTGACCGTCCATTCACCATTGACCAAGCGAGCCTCGGCCCCCACGCGCAACGTGCCGGAAGGATGCCCAAAACGCACGCCATCGCGCTCGCCGCCTCCTGCCGCCAAGTTGACCAACGTGCCAGGCACGGCTGCCGCCGTTGCAATAGCTACGGATGCCGTTCCCATCATGGCATGGTGCAATTTCCCCATCGACAAAGCGCGCACCAGTACATCGATATCCTCCGCGGCAATGGATTTACCGCTCGATGCGGTATAGGCCTGGGGCGGTGCCACGAATGCGACTTTAGGCGTGTGCTGGCGGCCTGCTGCCTGATCTGGCGAATCGATCAAGCCCATGCGTACTGCGCCATGCGCGCGGATTGCTTCAAAACGCGCCAAGGCCGCAGGGTCGCTATTGATGTCGTCTTGTAATTCGGTACCGGTATAACCCAAGGCATCCGCATTCAGAAAGATTGTGGGAATACCGGAATTTATGAACGTCGCCTGAAACGTTCCTACGCCCGGCACATCAAGCTCGTCGACCACGTTACCCGTCGGAAACATCGAGCCGCCATCACCCTCGCCTTCGTCGGCAGGATCCAGGAACTCGATCCGGACTTCGGCTGCGGGGAACGTAACTCCATCCAGTTCAAAGTCGCCAACTTCCTGCACCTGGCCGTCTGCGATCGGCACATGGGCGACGATGGTCTTTCCGATATTGGCTTGCCAGATCCGCACCACTACCACGCCGTTCTCGGGCACGCGCTGCGCGTCCACCAAACCGTTGGCAATGGCGAAGGGACCGACCGCGGCAGAAAGATTGCCGCAATTGCCGCTCCAATCCACGAAAGGCTGGTCAATGGAAACCTGGCCGAACAGGTAATCCACATCGTGATCCGGTCTGCTGCTCTTGGACAAGATGACGGCTTTGCTCGTGCTGGAGGTCGCGCCCCCCATGCCGTCGATCTGCTTGCCATACGGATCGGGACTGCCTATCACGCGCAGCAACAGTGCATCGCGATCAGGCCCCGGCACCTGAGCCGCCTCGGGCAAATCCGTCAGTTTGAAAAACACGCCTTTGCTGGTGCCGCCGCGCATGTATGTCGCGGGTATCTTGATTTGTGGTGCGTGAGTCATCGACCAGTCCTGAAAATAGATAGCGCCATCTGCGCAATAGGATTCAGGCTCGGCCGCCACGCCAATGGGCAGACCAAGCCGGTGTTGTTTCTCGAATGCTCTGCTCGATACATGCAGCAGGCTGCTTCAACCCGCCTTGCTGGCAGCGTCCGCAGACGATGCCTCAAGAAAATCTTGTGCAAAGCGTTGCAGCACGCCCCCCGCCTCGTAAATCGAGACCTCCTCTGCCGTATCGAGCCGGCACGTCACAGGAACCTCGATAGTCTCGCCATCGCGACGATGCACGACCAAGGTCAAATCAGCGCGCGGCTTGCGTTCGCCCACGACGTCATAGGTCTCAGTGCCGTCCAAGGCAAGTGTCTTGCGATCTGTGCCCGGCTTGAACTCCAGCGGCAGCACGCCCATGCCGATCAAGTTCGTACGGTGGATACGCTCGAAGCCCTCGGCCACGATAGCCTCGACGCCCGCCAGACGCACGCCTTTGGCGGCCCAATCGCGCGATGAGCCTTGGCCATAGTCAGCACCCGCAACAATGATGAGCGGCTGCTTGCGCTGCATATAGGTTTCGATGGCCTCCCACATGCGCATCGTCTGGCCTTCGGGCTCTACACGGGCCAGCGAGCCTTGCTTTACGCTGCCATCCTCGTTGCGCACCATCTCGTTGAACAACTTGGGATTGGCAAACGTCGCGCGTTGTGCCGTCAAGTGGTCGCCGCGGTGAGTCGCATAGGAATTGAAATCCTCCTCGGGCAATCCCATTTTTTCCAGGTATTCGCCCGCCGCGCTATCGAGCAAAATCGCGTTCGAAGGCGACAGGTGATCCGTCGTGATGTTGTCGCCCAGCACGGCCAACGGACGCATCCCGCGCAAGGTACGCTCGCCCGCCAATGCTCCCTCCCAGTACGGCGGACGGCGGATGTACGTGCTCTGCGGACGCCATGCGTACAGCGGGCTCACGGCTTCCCGGCGCTGATCGCGAATGCCGAACATCGGCGCATAGACCTTGCGGAACTGCTCGGGTTTGACTGCCACCTGGACCACGGCGTCGATTTCCTCGTCGGTAGGCCAGATGTCCTTCAAGCGAATGTCTTTTCCATTGGCATCCTGACCCAACACGTCTTGTTCGATATCAAAACGGATGGTCCCCGCGATGGCATACGCGACGACCAACGGTGGCGAGGCCAGAAACGCCTGCTTGGCATAGGGATGGATGCGGCCGTCGAAATTACGATTGCCCGACAACACGGCGGTGGAATAGAGATCGCGGTCGATGATCTCTTGCTGGATCTTGGGGTCCAATGCACCCGACATGCCATTGCACGTCGTACAGGCAAAAGCGACAACGCCAAAACCCAGTTTTTCCAATTCAGACGTCAAACCGGCTTCGTCCAAATACAACTCGACAGCCTTCGATCCAGGAGCAAGCGAGGTTTTGACCCAGGGCTTGCGCGTCAGACCGGCACGGTTGGCATTGCGCGCCAGCAAACCCGCTGCAATGACGTTGCGCGGATTACTGGTATTGGTACAGCTGGTGATCGCTGCAATGATGACTGCACCATCCGGCATCAGGCCGGGTTCGTTCTCCACGACACCGGCAATACCGCGTTCGGCCAGATCGGATACGGGCAGGCGGCGATGCGGATTCGACGGCCCAGCCAGCGTGCGCACCACGCTGGACAGATCGAAGCTCAGCACACGCTCGTATTGAACCTGTTTCAAGCTGTCTGACCACAGTCCTGCCACCTTGGCGTACGTTTCGACCAAACGCACCTGCGCGTCTTCTCGGCCCGTGAGCTTCAGATAGTCGATCGTCTGCTGATCAATGGAGAACATCGCCGCCGTCGCGCCGTATTCGGGCGCCATGTTGGAAATCGTCGCGCGATCGCCCAAGGTCAGGCTCGCCGCGCCCTCGCCATAGAACTCCAGATACGCGCCTACGACTTTTTCCTTGCGCAGGAATTCGGTCAAGGTCAGCACGATGTCGGTAGCCGTAATGCCGGGCTGACGGCGTCCCGTCAACTCTACCCCCACGATGTCGGGCAGACGCATCCAGGACGCGCGGCCCAACATGACGTTCTCGGCCTCCAGGCCGCCGACGCCGACCGCGATCACGCCCAAGGCATCCACATGCGGCGTGTGGCTGTCCGTGCCAACGAGGGTATCCGGATACGCAACGCCATCCTGAGCATGGATCACCGGCGACATGCGCTCCAGGTTGATCTGGTGCATGATCCCATTGCCCGGCGGCACCACGTCTACGTTGTGAAAGGCCTCGCGCGTCCAGTCGATGAAATGGAAACGGTCTTCGTTGCGGCGGTCTTCGACGGCGCGATTCTTTGCAAACGCATCGGGTTCGAAACCACCGTGCTCGACTGCCAACGAGTGATCCACGATCAACTGCACCGGCACCACGGGATTGACCTTGGCAGGGTCGCCGCCCATATCGGCGATCGCATCACGCAGCCCCGCCAGATCGACCAGTGCGGTCTGCCCGAGAATGTCATGGCAGACCACACGAGCCGGAAACCACGGAAAATCCAGATCCCGGCGGCGCTCGATCAATTGACGCAGCGCATCGTTCAACAAAGCAGGATCACAACGCCGCACCAAATTCTCTCCCAGCACACGAGAGGTGTACGGCAGTTGATCATAGGCGCCCGGCGCGATCGCTTCGACTGCAGCGCGCACGTCGAAATAGTCGAGATTGGTGCCCGGCAAGGGCTTGCGGAATTGAGTGTTCAAGATGCCTCCGTTTGCGGCAGGTTGCTCTGCGCGATCTGATGTTCGATATTGAGACGGGATGCGCGTATGTGTCTGCGCATCAGCAATTCAGCCAACTCGCCATCACCGTCGGCGATGGCGTCGAGAATGCGATGATGCTCGGTAAATGCCTGACGAGGCCGATTGGGCGTCGTCGAATATTGGATGCGATACATGCGGGCCAGTTGATAGAGTTCGTCGCACAACATGCGAATCAGCATCTGGTTGCCGCTGGCCTGGACGATACGGTAGTGAAAATCGTAATCGCCCTCCTGTTGATAGTAACCACGCCCCGCCTGGAATGCCTCATCGCGCTCGTGTGCCTCGAGCACACGACGCAGTTCATCCGCGGCCGCCGGCGTCATCCGTTCGGCTGCCAGGCGACAGGCCATGCCCTCGAGCGACTCGCGGATCTGATAGAGCTCGCAGAGCTCTTGTTGGCTCAGCGACACGACGCGAGCTCCCACGTGTGGCACGCGCACCAGCAGGCGCTGCCCCTCCAGACGGTGTATGGCCTCGCGCAGCGGCCCGCGGCTGATACCGTAGGTGCGCGCCAATTCCGGCTCGGAAATCTTGCTGCCGGGAGAGATGTCGCCTTTGACGATGGCGGACTGAATCTTGCGGAACACATGCTCGGAGAGCGTTTCCGACTCGCTCGCGGCAGGTATGGGCAGCGTGAGGACTTTTTCCACCATGTCGACAATCTATAGATTATTTCGGATTAAATTATAGCCATGAGGGGATTTATTGGCTAGATTGTCAACAATCATTGAAAGTCGGAGCAAGAATCTCCTATCCGCCATATCGGACTCGCCCATATTGCCTCCGGCGTGTTGACACACCGCCCTGTCGTCGTGATTTCATGTGGATTGCCATGCCCTTGATTCGCCGCATCGTCTCCTGTCCCCGATAACGGGGCTTCGGCATGCGCCCTCGCCCCACCCGCGCCCCAGGCGCGGATTGCACAGAAGGAGCCCCGCATGTCCGCTCATGTCTCCAATGTCCGTCCCGAGCCAGACCAGGTGCTGACCGACATAGTCGACTACGTTCTCGACTATCAAATCCAAAGCAGCCTGGCTTATGAAACGGCCCGCAATTGCCTGATCGATACACTGGGCTGCGGCCTGGAGGCCCTGGAATACCCGGCGTGCCGCAAACTGCTCGGCCCGATCGTACCGGGCACGGTCGTCCCGCACGGAGCCAAGGTCCCAGGGACCCAATTCCAGCTCGACCCTGTCCAGGCCGCCTTCAACATCGGCGCCATGATCCGCTGGCTGGACTTCAACGACACCTGGCTCGCGGCCGAATGGGGACACCCTTCGGACAATCTGGGCGGCATCCTGGCCACCGCAGACTGGCTGTCGCGCAATGCCGTCGCCGTGGGCAAAGCCCCTCTCACCATGCGCGATGTGCTGACAGCCATGATCAAGGCGCATGAAATCCAGGGGTGCATCGCCCTGGAGAACTCGTTCAACAAAGTCGGCCTCGATCATGTCGTCCTCGTCAAAGTCGCCTCCACGGCCGTCGTCGCGCAAATGCTGGGCCTGAGCCGCGAGGAAACCGTCAACGCGGTTTCGCTGGCCTGGGTCGACGGCCAGAGCCTGCGCACCTATCGTCATGCGCCGAATACGGGCAGCCGCAAGAGCTGGGCAGCGGGCGACGCCACCAGCCGCGCAGTGCGCCTGGCGCTGATCGCAAAAACGGGCGAAATGGGCTACCCCTCGGTACTCAGCGCGAAAACTTGGGGGTTCTACGACGTCCTCTTCAAAGGACAGCCCTTCAAGTTTCAACGTCCGTATGGCAGCTACGTCATGGAAAACGTGCTGTTCAAAATTTCCTTTCCAGCCGAGTTTCACGCGCAAACCGCCGTGGAATGCGCCATGACGATTCATGATCAGCTCGGCGCTGCTGGCAGATCAGTGGGCGACATCAAGCAGATCATCATCCGTACCCACGAGGCGTGCATCCGCATCATCGACAAGAAAGGCCCGCTGAATAACCCGGCCGACCGCGATCACTGCATCCAATACATGGTGGCAGTCCCCATCCTGTTCGGCCGCCTCACCGCGGCGGACTATGAGGATGACATCGCGCACGATCCGCGTATTGACCTCCTGCGCGACAAGATCATCTGCGTAGAGGATCCCGGCTATACCCGCGACTATCACGACCCCGACAAGCGATCGATCGCCAATGCACTGACGGTGATGTTTAACGACGGAACGACATTGGATGAGGTTGTCTGCGAATACCCGATCGGGCACAAACGGCGGCGCAGTGATGGGATTCCGCTCCTTGAGGCGAAGTTCAGGACGAACTTGGCGCGCGTGTTTCCTGCCAAACAGCAGGCGCGGATTCTGGAGGTCTCGTTAGATCAAAAGGCGCTGGAGAATATGCCGGTGCATGAGTATGTGGATTTGTATGTCATCTAGTTTTGATCGATAAGCGTCGAACTGCGCTCTTTAGGCGCCGGAGTCGGCCGTGTCACGGGGCCAGCCCTATCGACCGGTCTGGCCGCCTTCGCGTCCAGACTGCCCTTCGCCTAGTGCATCAGGCGGGGCGGCTGGGCAAACTCGCTCCGCTNNNCAGACATGCCCAGCCGACTACCCCCCGCCTGATGCACTAGGCTCGGCGGTCTCAACGGGCTGGCCCCGTGACACGGCCGACTCCGGCTCGCAATGTCTGCTGTTTAAGAACTCTGGAGTCACCAACCTCTGAACGAACGAAATATTGCTGATGATGATCGATCTTAAGGCATGGAAATCGCAATGAATCAGCATCCTCTGCATGCCATCACTGTGAGTCCCGGGCGGGCGCCGCGTAGTACCGCGCCGGCCCGTTGAGGTTGCCGAGTCTGTCTTGTCAGGCGGGGGGNAGTCGGCTGGGCATGTNTGAGNGGAGCGCAGCGGAGCGAGTTTGNCCAGCCG
>NZ_CBCSIU010000006.1:0-251599 GCF_965139205.1 Bordetella muralis | reverse complement strand
GATTTAGCCCGCGAAGCGGGCCGAGGCCCCTGGTCATGGGCCGAGTCGCCGCGATAGGCCCGGTGCGGCTTTCTGCCCCCNACACCGACGTGTTCACAGAGAGGCTCCATGCCCCTAGCTGACCGACAGCCTAAATCGCACAAGCAAAGCCCATACGGGCCTACCCCGCGTACACCCCCACAGTATGACGAGCAACAAAATGCCCCTCGCCCACTGCTACCAACGGCGCCACTACAGGATCATCTCCCACCCGACGCACCGGACTGGGAATCTCATCAACGAGCAATGAACGCTCGCGATGGCGACGTTGCGGGTCTGCGATAGGCACAGCATCCATCAGCTTGCGCGTATACGGATGCTGCGGATTTTCAAAGATCGCTCGACGTGGACCGATCTCGACGATTTGACCCAGGTACATCACCGCCACACGATGGCTGATACGCTCGACCACCGCCATATCGTGCGAGATGAACAGCAGCGATATCCCCAGTTCGCGTTGCAGATCGAGCAAGAGATTGACGATCTGAGCTTGAATCGAAACATCCAGCGCCGACACCGACTCATCCGCCACGATCACTTTGGGATTCAACGCCAACGCTCGAGCAATGCAGATACGTTGACGCTGGCCGCCGGAAAACTCATGCGGATAGCGGTCGATCATCTCGGGCACTAATCCGCATTTGTCCATCAGCCATCGCACACGATCCTGCGCTGCCTTGCCTTTGGCCACGTTATGAATCAGCAAAGGCTCCATGATCGAATAGCCCACTGTCATGCGCGGATCCAGCGAGGCGAACGGATCCTGGAAAATGAACTGAATGTGGCGCCGCAAAGTCTGCATGGCCGCGCCGCGCAGGCTGCCGATATCCTGGCCATCGAATTCGATACTGCCGCCCTGGCTTTTCACCAACTGCAGCAACGAGCGGCCCGTCGTGGTCTTGCCGCAACCGGACTCTCCGACCAAGGCCAAGGTCTCGCCCGGATAGAGATCGAAACTGACTCGTTCTACCGCATGTACCCGTTTCTGCACACGACCGAAAATACCGCCCGAGATATCAAAACGGGTGATCAAGTCCTTCACTCGCAGTACCGGGCCGTTGTCGCGGCGCACTGTACTCTGCAAGGTGTCGACCGGGGACGATGGCACGGGGGCATCCGCGGCATCGGCCACCCGCAATAGCGGAAATGGCGCTGGCTCGTTCGTGCCCTGCATCGCGCCCAGACGCGGCACGGCAGACAGCAAGGCGCGCGTATAGGCGTGGCTCGGCGCAGCGAAGATCTCGTCCGAGCCGCCCTCTTCAACCTTGTCGCCACGGTACATGACCAGCACACGGTCGGCGACCTCGGCCACCACACCCATGTCGTGCGTGATGAAAATCACCCCCATGTCCATTTCGTCCTGCAACTGACGGATCAATTGCAGGATCTGTGCTTGAATGGTCACATCCAGCGCGGTGGTCGGCTCGTCTGCGATCAATAACTGCGGCTTGCACGACAGCGCCATTGCGATCATGACGCGTTGACGCATGCCGCCCGATAGTTGATGCGGATAGCGATCCAGAATGGCGCGCGCCTCGGGGATGCGGACGCGCTCCAGCATGCGCAACGTCTCGGCACGTGCAGCGGCACTGTCCAACCCCTGGTGCAACTGCAACGCCTCGGCGATCTGAGAGCCCGCCGTGAAACTCGGATTCAGCGAGGTCATGGGCTCTTGGAAAATCATGGCGACATCAGCGCCGCGCACACGTTCCAATACCGTCTCGTTGGCATGTATCAGGTCCAGCATGCTGCCATCGCGACGACGCAACAGCATATCGCCATTGACGATGCGGCCACCGCCGTATTCCACCAAACGCATCAGCGCCAGCGAGGTCACGGATTTTCCCGAGCCTGATTCGCCGACGATGGCCAGCGTCTCGCCACGATCCACATGGAACGACACGTTGCGCACGGCTTCGACCATCCGATCCGGCGTCTTGAACTGCACGGTCAGGCCGTTGACCTGAACGACTCTTTTCGCATCCATATTTTGTGCGAACGTTTTAGTATCCATCTTCGCCATGCTTACTTCTCCTGCCGTGGGTCGAGCGCATCGCGCAGGCCATCGCCGAGCAGGTTGAAACCCAGCACGACCAGGAAAATCGCCGAGCCCGGGAAAATCGACATCCACGGAGCCTGCGTCATGAAGTTTTTGCCGGTATTGAGCATCGATCCCCACGAGGGATTAGGCGGTTGCAACCCCAGGCCCAAAAACGACAGGCTGGCCTCAGCGATGATCGCGGTGGCGATGGTGATCGTCGCCTGCACGATCAACGGCGGCATGATGTTGGGCAGGATGTGCCGCGCAATAATGCGTGTGTCCGATGCGCCCAGAGCGCGTGAACTCTGCACGTAGTCTTCGCTCTTGACGGCCAATACCTGGCCACGCGCCAATCGCACGAATTTCGGTGCGGCCGACACCCCGATGGCAATCATGGCGTTGGTCAGGCTCGGCTCCAAAAACGCCGCGAGCGCAATCGCCAGGATCAAAAACGGGATCGCCAGCAGGGCCTCGGTGCAACGTGACACGATGCTATCGACCCATCCGCCAAAATAGCCCGACACCAGGCCTAGCGGCACGCCAATGATCACGGCGATGGCCACGGAGACAACGCCGGCCATCAGAGACGCCTGCGCGCCATACAACATGCGGCTATAGATATCCCGGCCCAGTTCATCGGACCCAAGCCAGAACGTCGCGGACGGCGCCTTGCGGATCGTCATGAAGCTGGTCTGAAAGGGATCGTGCGTCGCAAGCAAGGGGGCAAAGATCGCCAGCAAGACCATCGCCAGGACGATCGCGGCCCCGAGCAAGGCCACACGGTTGCGTTTGAATTTGCCCCAGGCGCGGTTGCGGCGGCGGGGCGGCGTGACGGCGGCAGCCGTAGCAGTATTTGCGCTCATGCGTGCCTCAGGCGTGGGTTAACCAGGATATACAGAATGTCGGCCAGCAGATTCATGATGATGAACCCTACGGCAACGCACAGGACCACGCCCTGCACCACCGCGTAGTCCCGCGTGAATACCGCATCGACGATCAGCTTGCCAAACCCGGGAATCGTAAACACCTGCTCCGTCAGCACAGCGCCGGCCATCAACTCGCCAAACAACAGCGTGACCAGCGTTACGATGGGCATCAAGGCATTACGCAAGGCATGGCGCAGCACCACGCGGCGCGCCGATACGCCTTTGGCGCGCGCGGTGCGCACGTAGTCGGCGTTCAGCGCCTCCAGCATGGCCGAACGGGTATGACGCATCAAGTAGGCGGCAATTGCTGTCGACAACACCAATGCCGGCATCAGCATGGTCTTCATCGATAACCAGAAATCCTCGAACGGTGAGACGTATCCCGATGCGGGCAGCAGACGCCATTTCACGGACACCAGCATGATCAGCAAAATGCCGAGCCAGAAGTTTGGTATCGACATACCCGACAGCGCCGCAACGTTGGCACCCATCTCCGTGACAGTGCCTTTGCGTACGGCTGCGATGATGCCCATGGGCACGCCGACCAGGATGGCAAAGAACATCGCCATCGTCGCCAGTTGCAGCGTGACGGGCAGTTTCTGGGCAATCAATTGCGTCACGGGCACGTCCGTGCGCAGCGAGCTTCCCAAATCGCCCTGCAGCACATTGCTCACCCATGCCCAATATTGCACGGGCCATGAGGCATCCAATTGATATTTTTGACGCAGAAACTCCAGAACGGCAGGATCGCGCTCCTCGCCCGCCATGGTCAGCACGGCATCGCCGGGCAACAGTTTCTGCAGCAGGAATACGATCACCGACACCAGTATCAATGTCGGTATCGCCACCAGCACGCGACGCAGAATTATTTTGAACATAAAAAGACCTGAAAAACTCGGGGATTACGAACGGTCAACGCCAAATGCACGGGCCGTGCGTGACGGCACGGCCCGTGCATCCGGCGATGCAAGACTACCCGCGCTTATTGCGCAAACGTCACGCCCTTCAGGCGGATCATGCCGTCCGGATAGGGCTTGAAGCCTTGTACCTTCTTGGCCAGTACAAACGGCCACGGTTGGTAGTAAATGTAGACCGATTGCGTTTCGTTTTGCAGAATGCTCTGGGCCTGATCGTAAATGGCCTTGCGCTTGGCTTCGTCAGGCACGGTGCGCGCCTCGTTCAGCAGTTTGTCGATTTCGGGATTGCAATAGCGACCGTCGTTCAACGCGCCTTTGCATGTCACGAACTGATGGATGTTGCCATCGGGATCGACACGGCCTGACCAGCCACGCATCAACAATTCGAAGTTACCGCTTTGCGCTTCGCTCAACAAAGCGGCGTATTCCGTCGGGCGCAGGCTCAATTGGAAACCAGCTTCGGCGGCCATGGCCTGCACCATTTCGGCGATCGCCGAGGTCGTGGTGTTGTTGCCGAAAGCCAGCTCTGCCTTGACTTGTTCCTTGCCTGCCTCTTTCAGCAGGGCCTTGGCCTTTGCCACATCGCGGGCGGGAATCGGAAATTTGTCGCTGTGATATGGGCTGGCCGGCGGAAACGGCTGATTGGCGGGATCGAAAATACCGCCACCCACAACCTCGTTGATCACATTGCGATCCAGCGACAACTCGAATGCGCGGCGTACGCGGGCGTCCTTGAACGGATTGGTCTCGGCGCGCTTGCCATTGGCCAAGTTGAAGTAGAACTGCTGATAGCCCAGCCCCGAAACATTGGCGAATTGCAGCGAGGCATCGCTCTTGACCTGTTGGGCATCCGAGGGATTCATGCGCTCCAGAATATCCAGCCCGCCTGCACGCAGGTTGGACAGACGCACGGTGGAATCCGGAATCGGCAGGAACGTCACGCGCTTGAAGGCGTAGTCCTTGGCGTTGTAATACTGGTCGAACTTGTCCAGTACGATGCGATCGTTCTGCACACGCTGCACAAATTTATACGGTCCCGAGCAGACAGGGTTGCGTCCCACCGCGGCAGTGTCGTCAGTAAAGGTCTTGGGCGACAACATCATGCCCGCACGGTCCGACAACGACGCCAGCAAGGTTGCGTCGGGCTTTTTCAATTTCAGCACCAACGTCTGTGCGTCAGGGGCGTCGACCGACTCCACAGAGGCCAGCTCGCTCTTGCGCATGCTGTCCTGCAGGGACAAGGCGCGCTCGATGTTTGCCTTGGCCGCCGCCGCGTCGAACTTGGTTCCGTCGTGGAATACCGCGTCCGAGCGCAGTTTGAACGTCAGCTGGGTATTGTCGTCGTTCCATGACCACGACTCGGCCAATTGGGGCACGAACTGCAGTTTTTCGTTGACGTCCACCAGTTTGTCGCACAAGGACGTGAAAACAATACGCCCCACATAAGTACGAGCGCGATGCGGATCCAGCACGTCGGGATCTTCTTGCAAACCGATGCGCATTTCCTGCGCGACGGCCGCGCCTGAGGCCACGGCCAATAGGGTTGCACACAGTCCAAGCTTGAAGGTCTTACGCTTCATGGTTCTTTCCCTTGTATACGTGTTGTAGACACCAAACCGGAGCCTGTCATGGGGCTCCGGTGTTGGATGCATTACTGTTATTTTGACTTAGAAGCCGACGGCTTGACCGTCACGTCGGGGATCGCTGGCCGCGACATAGCCCAGTTCGTTGTCGCTTTCGTGCATGCGCCAGATGAACTGGCCCGCGCCAAAGTCCATATAGGGATCGTCCACCGACTTCAGCGCATGGCCCAATGCCTGCAAGCCCTCGACGGTCGCCCGGTTCATGCTGGACTCGATATCCAGCGTGAAATCGCGGTTGACCTTCCAGCGCGGCGCGTCGCACGCGGCCTGCGGTTGCTGGTGGTAGTCCAGCATGCGCACGACGGTTTGCAGATGGCCTTGCGGTTGCATATCGCCGCCCATCACGCCAAAGCTCATCACGGGCTTGCCGCCGCGCGTGAGGAATCCAGGAATGATCGTGTGGAAAGGCCGTTTGCCACCCTCGACCACGTTGGGCGATTTCGGATCCATCGAGAAACCGACGCCGCGGTTCTGCAGGCTGATCCCGGTGCCCGGCACAACCACGCCCGAGCCAAAGCCCATGTAGTTCGATTGGATGAACGAGATCATCATGCCGCTTTCATCGGCCGCCGTCAGATAGATCGTGCCGCCAGCATGCGGGCGGCCGGCTTCGAATTGCGTGGCGCGATCCAGGCGGATCAGCTTGGCGCGGCTTTGCAGATAGGCGTCAGACAGCATCTGTTCGGGCGTGACGTCCATGCTGCGCGGGTCGGACACATAGCGGTACAGGTCCGAGAACGCCAGCTTCATGGCTTCGATCTGGACGTGCTGCGATTCGATCGAATCGACCTTCATATTGGCCAGGTCGAAATGTTCGCAAATGCCCAGCGCCATCAAGGCGGCGATCCCCTGCCCGTTCGGCGGGATTTCGTGCAGCTCGTAGCCGCGGTACGACTTGGAGATCGGTTTGACCCAGTCCGGCTTGTAGTTGCGCAGATCGTCCAGCGTCATCGCGCCGCCGCATTCCTTGGCAAACGCAGCGATTTTCTCGGCGATTTCGCCCTCGTAGTAGTCACGGCCGCCGCTGGCAGCAATACGGCGCAGCGTGTAGGCCGCATCAGGAATACGGAAATGCTCGCCCGGCTTCGGTGCGCGGCCGTTGGGCAGGAAGACCTGGGCGTAGCCCGGCTGGTCCCGCAACTCGTCGGCGGCGGCGGCCCATTTGTGCGCCACAACCGGTGGCACGGCGTAACCGCGCTCGGCGATCTCGATGGCGGGCTCGAACAAATCGGCAAAAGGCAGCTTGCCGAACTTTTCATGCAATGCCGCCCAGCCGGCCACTACGCCCGGCACGGTCACCGCGTCCCAGCCGCGCTTGGGTTGAATGGCCAGACCGTTGGCGTCCGTACCATATTTGGCCTTGAAATATTCGACGTTCCAGGCGGCAGGCGCCACACCGGAGGAATTCAATCCGTGCAATTCCTTCCCGTCCCACAGGATGGCAAAGCAATCGCTGCCCAGACCGTTGGAAACGGGTTCAACCAGCGTAATCGTCGCAGCAGCTGCAATCGCAGCGTCGATAGCATTGCCGCCCTTTAGCAGCATGCGCAGCCCCGCCTGCGCAGCCAGCGGATGCGACGTAGAGACGACATTGCGCGCAAACTGAGGGATGCGGTAGGAGGGATACGGGTTATTCCAATCAAAGGTTTTCATGGCGCGGGGACTCGAAAAAGAAACCTGGGAGATAGATACACAAACCGGACTGCATGGCCGACACGTGCACCAGCGCAACGCGCCAACCAAAACAATTGAAGTTACTCTTGTGATTTAATTAAATCAATTTGAATAATTATTTTCTCGTAAAAAATATTTTTATGAGTAGCATTCGCTTCCTGCGCA
The DNA here is from genome assembly GCF_965139205.1 of Bordetella muralis. Lineage (GTDB taxonomy): Bacteria > Pseudomonadota > Gammaproteobacteria > Burkholderiales > Burkholderiaceae_B > Bordetella_A > Bordetella_A muralis. The sequence goes on along the minus strand of NZ_CBCSIU010000006.1, from coordinate 244,194 downwards.
GCTTCCTGGCTGTCGCCCACCATGGCTCGTTTTCCGAGGCTGCCGAGCAGGTCGCCCTGACGCAGGCGGCCATCAGCTTTCAGATGCGCGCCATTGAGGCCGAACTGGGACGGGAATTGTTCGACCGTACCGGCCGGCTGGCTATTTTGAACGCGGCCGGACGCGAGCTGCTGCCGGATATCAAGCAGTTGGTCGACATGTACGATCGCCTGAAGCTGCCTCGTTCGGCCCCGGGCAAGCTGGCGGGTGCCGTCTCCATCGGCGCGATCGTGTCGTGCATGGGGACACTGTCCAAAGTGGTCTCTCAGCTCAAACGCCAGCACCCCGCGCTGGATGTCCGCGTACTATCGGGCAAAGCCAGCGAGCTCGCCAGCAAGGTCGAGGCCGGCGAGCTCGATGCGGCCTTTGTCGTCGAGAGCAACCGCAAGGTCGCCAGCCTGCACTGGACTCCGCTTTACGAAGAGCCGCTGGTCATCGTGGCACCTGCGTCCGTGCAGGAACAAACAGCGCACGCCGTGCTGGCGGCCAATCCTTTTCTGCGCTTTGATCGCACCCAGCGCACTGGCCGGCAGATTGACCGCCTGTTGCGACGCCTGGGCGTCGCCTCTGACGAGTTTCTGGAGCTGAACGCGATCGAGACGCTGGTCGAACTGGTGCGCCAAGAGGTGGGCGTGACCCTGCTGCCCCTGTTGAACGGATCGAACTGGCAAAGCAGCCAGGACCTGCGCATCGTGTCTCTGCCGGATGAATTGGGACACCCTACCCGCAGCATCGGCATGGTGGAACGCCGCGATCACGTCCGCCAGCACATCACCCACGAAATCTGCACGCAAAGCCTGGAGATATTCCAGATGAAGGCACATGCCCAGACAGGTTGATCCTGGTTGCCGGCGTCACACATACTGCTGTCATAAATTTACGTTAGGGTCCACGCTTTCGTCCCAGCGATATCATCTGCTTTATGCGCCTGCGCCCGACCTTTACGCTGCCCTCTGCCCCACGCGCCGTACGCGTTCTGGCGATTGCCGCCGCCGCGGCGGGTGTGGGACTCTGGAGCGCAATATTGTTGGCGCCTGCGCCTACCGATTTGCCCCCCGCCCTCAACACCAGCAACGCCCCGGTATCGGACACACGCTCTGTGGCGATGCTGTTCGGCACCGATGGCGTACTGGACACGCAGATTACGGTATTGGGCCTGATTGCCGCGGGACCGCAAGGCTCTGCCGTATTGAGCGTAGATGGCGCGCCGGCCCGGGCCTATCGCATCGGTGCCGAGATCGCACCGGGGTTGTGGNNGGNCGAAGTCTCGACCAGCGGCGTCGAACTGGACCGCAACGGGACGCGCTTGCGCGTCGCGGCGCCCAAGCTATCCGCCGTTCCGGCGGGAATTGTGGCCGTCCCCTAGATCGGCTCACCTCTCCCGCACGGCTGGCATCTGGATATTGCTGCAGCCCTGATCGCCGCGCGCTGCAGGTTATTTCCCTTTGACGTATTTCCGGACTTCGCGGGCAGCGCCGGTGGCCCATTCATTGATCAGCGGCTGCAAGTCGGCCGCCTGAACCCCGCCCTTGCCCTGGCTGGCGCTCGTAATCCGTTCGCCTGTGCCCCCGCGCACGGCGGCATACAACATTTCGCCTGACATGCTATCTGTCACGAGCGTCTCGATGGCAATCGTCGCATCACGCGGCAGTCCACCATCCAGGGCGGCTTTGGCGCCGGTCAACACCAGGCCGATCGGAATGTATTGGTAAGCCTTCAGCGCTTGTTGTTCTGCCCCGACCGCGGTAATGGCGATACGCACGTGCGCGACGCCAGGGCCCGCGCGGTCTACCAGACGGACCTGCTGCCCGATCTTGCTGCGCAGCGATTGGTCGATCGTATTGCGGATCTGGGTCAACGTTTCCATCGACACATCTTCGGTGGCCTTGGGCTCCGGGTAATACTTAACAGTGTCAAGCCATACCGCTTTGTAGCGTGCCGGGGTAAACGCGGGATTCACATAGACCTGCCGGGTGCCGCCATCGGGGGTGGTTTCCTGGTGCAGGCGGCTGTAATCCGGCAAGAAGCCCGACTCTTTAGGCGCGGACCGCGTCGCACAGCCAGAGACCAAGAAAGCAGCCAATATCCCCAAACACATTGCACGCACTGGATTATTGATTTTCATTGCTTTTCCTTTGCGGAAAGTAGACCCAGAGAAGTAGCGCTGTAAACTTTTGTCCTGCCTCATACCATAACGTAACAAAAGCTACGCAGCACTATAGCGCGCTCCAGACGCTTTGTGTCAACGTCCGTCTGCGGAACGTATCTGCCCTGCGCTTGCGACATTCCCTGGGCGCGCCAAGGCGACCGGCACGGTGCAGGCTCATTGTTTTCGCCCTGGAAGTATTACTGTCATATTTCTGACGCATCATTGCCGCCTTCATATGGTTTTTCATTGAATGAGCGGAGAATAGTTCGTGCCTCAGTTTCAGCGCCCGCGTGCCCGGCAGCAAGGTTTCACCCTGATCGAGATCATGGTGGTCGTGGTGATCATGGGCATTCTGGCCGCGCTCGTCGTCCCCCGCGTGCTGGATCGCCCGGACCAGGCGCGACGCGTCGCGGCCAGACAAGACATCAATGGCCTGATGCAGGCCTTGAAACTCTACCGCCTGGACAACGGCCGTTATCCCTCTACCGCTCAAGGGCTGCAGGCCCTGGTGCAACGCCCGGATGGCGCGCGCAATTGGCGGCCCTATCTGGACCGCATGCCCAACGACCCGTGGGGCCATCCCTATCAATACCTGAACCCCGGCGTTAAAGGCGAAATCGATGTGTTCTCGTTTGGCCCCGACAACAAGCCAGGCGGAGAGCAAGACGATGCGGACATCGGCTCGTGGGAACTCTGAGGGCGGCTTTACCCTGATCGAAATGCTGGTCGTGGTGGTGATCATCGCCATCGCGGCCTCGATGGTCAGCTTGTCAGTGGCCTCCTCGTCAGATCGGACGCTGCGCGCTGACGCGGAACGTCTGGTCGATGCTTTTTCTGTCGCGCAAAGCGAAGCCCGCAGCGATGGCCGCACGATTCGCTGGTCTGCGGACGAGCAAGGCTGGTCGTTCGAGCGGCAGGGTCGATCAGAACGTCTGTCGGCACAGGACGATGGCCCCCTCAAGCCCGATCGCTTCGATGACGATCAGAGTCTGCGCCCTCAGACATGGCGCTCGCCACCCGTGGCCCTACAGCTTTCACCCAATCGGCCAGTCGTTTTCGGTACCGAGTGGATTGCCGATCCCATCGTACTGGAGCTCTCCATCAAAGGAGACACCGTGCGTATCGAACGCGACGCGGCAGGCGGATATGCCATTAATTAAACCGTTTCCTGATGGCCTTGCTCGGCCCCATGTTCGCCATCCCGCGAAACCGCCACCGCAGCCGCGTGCATGCGGCGGCCGGCGTTCCGGCGGCCGGCTATCCGGCGGCCAGCATTCCCGCGCCTCGAGAGCTGCCGAGCAAGGTTTCACGCTGATCGAAGTCCTGGTGGCGTTGGCCATCATCGCCGTCGCCATGGGTGCCGCGCTGCGGGCCACGCAGGTCATGCTCGATAACAGCCGCGCTATCCGAGGCAAGACACTGGCGCTGCTGGCTGCTGAAAACACGCTGGCGCAATTGCGCCTGGAGCGCACATTCCCGCGCGCCGGTACACAGACACGCCCCTGCCCTCAAGGCAATGTCGCATTGCGCTGCGAAATCGAAATCCGCAATTCAATGAACCGCAATTTCCGCCAAGTCACAGTCCGGGTGAATGACGCAGACCGCGATGGCGTGACACTGACGCAGTTGAGCGGCCTCTTGTCGCAGGTTAGATAATGTGCACCTGTTCTAGCAGACCGGCGGGATCGAATAGACATCCAGGCGCGCGTCGCATCACACCCGTGCTCCCGCGCACCGCACAGCAAGGCTTCACGCTCATCGAAGTCCTGATCGCCATCGCCCTGATGGCGCTGGTCAGCCTGCTATCCTGGAAAGGCCTGGAACAAGTATCGAACGCGCGCGATTGGCTGGGCGAAGAATCCGCTGACCAAGCCACCGTCTTGCGCACGCTCGGGCAAATCGAACGCGATTTGAATCGCGCCTATGCGGGCGCACCTGCGGGCACGACATCCAGCACGTCCGGCAGTTCCGACGGTACAGACACGGGCACCGCCACGCCAAGCAGCACCACACTGCTGCCTCCGGGCATTGATATCACGCAGTCCTCTGGCGCCGTGCTGCTGAATCTGATCCGCGCCACACCGGAAAACGGCTTGTGGCAACGCGTCATGTGGCGCCTGCGGCCCGATGGCTTATGGCGCTATAGCGGCGCGCCCGGCTCGAGTTATCCATTGCCAGAACCCGATCAGGGCGTTCTGATCATGCCCGGCGTCAGCCGCCTGGATGTGCGCGCGTGGTTGACCGGACAAGGCTGGATCAACCCGTTGCAACCCGCCACGGCCCGTGCCGCAGGCCTGGAAATCGCCATCGAGCGTCAACGCGGCAATCAGAAAGAACGCTATACCCGAATTGTGGTGCTGTCATGAGAACGGCCCGCATCCGCCCAAGCTGTGCGCCAGCGGTATTGGCAACATCCCGCCCCCCCCGCGAACAGCGAGGCATGGCTGTCGTCAGCGCCCTGATTGTCGTAGCCATCGTGGCTGCGCTGACCAGCGGCCTGTTTCTGCGCCAGACGTCAGCCATACGCCAGATCGAAAACGAACAGGCCCGCATTCAGGCTCGATGGCTGCTATTGGGCGGCATAGATTGGTCGCGTCTGATCCTACGCGATAACGCCCGGGCCGAATCCACCGTCAGGCGGGACCAGCTATGGGCAACTCCCGTCCAGGACACACGCATCGATGGCGAACAGACGGGCGAGGATGCGGTCTTTGCCGGCAACATCCAGGACGAGCAAGGTAAATACAACCTGTACAACCTGGCCAAGCAAGGCATCGTGGATGAAACACAGATCGAGGTCCTGGCGCGACTGCTCGACATGCTGGGCCTGCCCAACACCCTGGCACGCCAGATGGCCACGCAAATTGCGCTGACGCAAAGCCGAAAAGTTGCGGCGGGCCCGGCACCGGCCGACGAAACCAGCAGCGGTGCGCGCGCGCCGCAATCACGCGGCATTGACGATATGGCCGCGCTATTGCGTATCGACGATAGAGCGCTGCAGACCCTGCGCCGTACGCTTACCGTATTGCCCGAGGCCACCGAGGTCAACGTCAACACTGCCGAGCCCGAGGTCATTGCGGCAATCGTGACCGGCTTGACGCTCGCGCAGGCCCGCAGCATCACCGGCGAACGCGACCGCGGCGCCTGGTTCAACAACAGCGCAGACTTCACTAATCGTTTGAGCAGCTATGGCGATGCCGTGGAAATTCCTCCCGTGACCACCGGCAGCAATTGGTTCATTGCCAATGGCACCGTGGCCTATCTGCGCTCACGCGTCAGCATGCAGGCGCTGTTGAATATGTCGGCAGACAGCACACCGAAAACCGTATGGATAAGAGAAACACCGTAACCACGCCGTCACGCCCGCCGGTAAAGAACACGCTACGTATCGCCCTGCCCCCCTTGGCGGAATGGACGGACAGTACGCCTTTGGCTTATGCCTGGCTCGACCGGCAAGGCCGGGTTGCGCGTGGCGGCGGTTTACCCGCAACGGAACTTGCTGCGGCATTTGCCCAGGCACGTACCCAGGTGGTCTTGCATCCGGATGACGTGATCGTCGCCATGATCAACGTCCCCGCTGTCCCCGCCAATCGTTATGCCGCCGCGGTGCGGGGCATCCTGGAAGGCCTGGTATTGGGGGATATGGATGGATTGGCGATAGGCCACAGCAAACGCGCAGAAGACGGCACGGCCATCGTCGCCTGGACGCCACGCGAAGCCCTGCGCAGCGCGTGGCAGCGCTTGTCCGCTGCCGGCTTGTCCGTGCAGGCGTTTTATCCCTTGCAAATCTGGTCAGACCAACCGTGCATCGATCAGGCGGCGCCTCTGCACAACATCGAGGATCCCCGTTGGCAAGCGTCTAACCCCGGATGGTCTCTGGCCATCCCACAGTTGGCGCCGCGGCAACCCTCGCGCTGGCGCGGCGCCGCGGCATGGATCGCAGGCGCGGCACTGATCTGGATTGTCGGCCTGAACATTCATGCCGCTCAACTCCAGCGCGAGACAGAACAACTACGGCAACACATGGAGCGCGACGTGCGCGACGCATTCCCTGACATTCCTGTTGTGCTGGACCCCTTGCGCCAAGCACAACAAGGCCGCGACGCCCTGCGTACTGGACAGGGAGACACTTCGGGCAAAGACCTATTGTCGCTGGCCCGTGTTGCCGCCCAGGTCTTGCCGTTTGCCGCGGATGCGGTAGATCTGCTGGTCTACCAGAATGACGTGCTGACATTGAGGTTGAGCGACGGCTCGCAAGACAGCGGTCAGAGCGAATCGGGATCGCCGCCCGCGAACGAACTGGGCAAGACTGCGACACCCAACGTTAAAGCAGCCTCGCCGGAATCCGCGGGTCCGGCCTCAGCCCCAAACGCCCGGACCGGCGACGCAAAGACCACTGCGGCGGACCGCGTGGCCGATACCGCTGCCATTTTGCAACGCGCCTCTGCCTTGGGCGCGCGCGTAGAGCGCGACGACAAAGGCGCCTGGCGCATTACTCGAGCCGACCCATGAGCTTTTCCGATTCCCTGCGTAACTCCGTGGCCCCCTGGGTCCGCCGAGGCTCGGCCTGGTATGGCAGAGCTGAATCCTGGTATCGGCACCGCCCGCGTCGCGAGCAACAATTGCTGGCAATGGCCGGTGGCGTGATCGGCATCGCTCTGATTTTTCTGGTCCTGATCGAGCCAGCCTGGTCGACCATGACACGCGCCCGACAACAGCTACCGGAACTGCGCACACAAGCCGCCGCCGTATCCGACCTGACGGCGCAGGTCCGTGCCCTGAGACGCCAAGGCAGCCACGGCGCCAGCGACGGCGCCCCTTCGATTGAGGAGCTCGGCAACAGCCTCAAACGCGAAGGGTTGAACGAAGAGAGCTGGTCCTTGTCCGAGGCGCCAGCCGCCTCGGTGTTAAGCACCAGCAATGGCCAAACCTCGCAAACCTACAGCAGCCAGGATCTGGCCACTCGCCAGGCCATCACGCTGACACTGAACGAGGCGTCCTCATCCGCGCTATTCCGCTGGCTGGACACCTCCGCCCGCGATTGGCGCCTGTCTGCGGTCAAAGCCGAACTCACGCGTGCCCTGCACGCCACAGGCCGCCGCCTGCCAGGCCGCCTGAGTGGCACATTGATATTGCTGCCGGCTTCGCCATCGTGAGGCCTCTAGCCCAGATCACATCACACCGACGCGTCGTGCCACATGCTTGACGTCGTCACTGTTGACGCTCACAGACGTGTGCAGACCGCGCACGTGATTTGAACCCGTTTCCGTTCCCGTACCACGGACATCCCCCGATCAAACCTTTCCTGATGCGCCTGTCACTACCTTCATTCGTCTCGGTGCCGTTGACCATTCTGGCGCTCTGCAGCGCCATCGTCGCTGCGCTATTCGTCCTGCCCGCACGCTGGCTGATGCTGGCTTTGCCTGATAACGCGATGGCCGCCATTGCTGACGCCGGCGGCACCGTGTGGCGTGGCAGTGCGCAAATCGCGCTCGGACCTGATGGCGCACGCTATCTGCTGCCGCAACCTGTCAACTGGCAATGGAATAACGGGGCGCTGGAGATTTCCCATCCGTGGCTGCGCGGACCTGTCCGCGTCCAGCCCAGCTGGTCGGGACTGAAGGTCTCTGCCCAGAACCTGCGCGCGCCCGCCAGCGTCCTGACCGCGTTCGGCGCGCCGCTGAACACGATTGTCCCCGCAGGCCAGATCAGCCTCGAATGGCAAAGCTTTATCGTGGGTCACCTGCCCCAAAGCGGCAACCTCGCTACCGGTCGCTGGACACAAGCCGGGTCCGCACTATCTCACGTACGTCCTCTCGGCGACTATCGCTTGCAGGTCAACGCCAAAGACGGCAATGCTCAGTTCACTTTGAGCACAGATTCCGGGGCTCTCGTCATCAACGGCCAGGGTCAATGGCAAAAAGGCCGTATCCGCCTGCAAGGCACGGCAGAGCCCGCCGACAATGCCACCGATGCGCAACGCGCCGCACTGACCGGGCTGCTCAGCGCGTTGGGCCCCGTCACCAAGGGCCAAAGCCGGTTTGGCACGCCGCGTTGAGTCGCCAGCAGCGTCGATAGCTCGAGCGTGTCTTTTACATGTAACAATCATTCGCGCGGCAGCAACGGCGATGAGAAGCATTTTCCTGTCGAAAAAAAACGTGTGTTAGGAGCTGTAAAACTCCACATATGCCACAGCGCACAATGCTAGCCTGAAGTCCTTCAGATACGTTCAAGGCGGGCTCGATTGCGCCGGCAGGATAGCACCCCTGCCCACACAAAAGTCATTGCTCGAATACGGGCATCCATTCGTGACGAAATGGCAAGCAACTTGCCAATAGACGTCTTTATTGGCGCAACCATTATCTCTACGATTCAGTTTCAAGATACGTTTCCCCCTGCGGCGTTTTGGCAATTCCCATGAATATCCTGTACACGAATTTCCATGCCGCGGCGACCATCGGTGGTCATTCGATCTATATCCTCTCGCTGCTGCGCGCGCTGGCTTCACACCACAATCTCATGGTCGCGGTCCCTGATGGCTGCGGCCTGGCGCGCATGGCGGGCGATATAGCGAATGTGCGAGTCATTTCACAAGAATATCCCAGCCGCTTTTTCAAACGCCTGCGTGCCGCCCGGCAACTGCGACGCGTTATTCGAGAACAGCAGATCGACGTTATTCACGTCAACGGTTCGGCCGATCACCGTACCGTGATGCAAGCCTGCGCTGGTTTAGGCCACAAGCGACCTCGCGTCGTCTTCACCAAACATAACGACCTGCCCATTTCGGCCATCGGCGCAGCGTGGCGTGCCCGCCTCTGCACTGACCATGTGATCGGCGTATGCCGCTATATCGAGCCCATGCTGCGCCAGTCACCTTATGCGCGTCTGCCTATCAGCATCATTGCCAATGGCGTATGTGGACAACGCTTTCAACCCTGGTCCACAGACGCGACACACGCCGCCCGGCTGGGCCTGCTGGGCTCGCGCGCAGCCGATTGCCGATTGCTGGTGGGCAGCAATGCCGGCACCAATGATTACAAAGGCTGGATGGACATGGTGAATGGCCTCGCCTCACTAGGAGAACAGGCTCGAGGCGTATACGTAGCGCTGGCGGGCGCCTATCCGAATGCCGAGCAGATGCAGGCATTACAGGCAACAGGGCTGGCGGATCGCGTCATTTTTACTGGACCGCTGGATGATGTACGGCCTTTCCTGGCGGCACTGGACCTAGGCTTTGTCCTGTCGTATCGGGTCGAAACCATTTCATTTGCCTGCCGCGAGATGATGGCCATGGGCTTGCCCGTCATCGTGTCGGACCAGGCCGGTTTGCCGGAAAATATTACGCCCGGCCACGACGGCTGGATTGTGCCTCGCCGCGACCCGCAGGCCGTGGCCGACGTGATGCGGGGCGTGTTGCAAGACCCTGCCAGCCTGAAAGCCATGGGCCGGGCAGCACGGCGCAAAAGCGTTGAGGAATTCAGCGTCGAAGCCTTCTCCCGGCAGACCGAACAGGTTTATCTGAGTTTGGCGCGCGTCGCTGACACGCCCAAACTGCAACCGCGCATGAGTTGACCCTCACGCCCTCGGCCGTCTGCCGTCCAGCCCTGCACGTTGTGGCGCATCACTCGCAACGTGCACGCGCCATGCCGATTATGACTCTCGGGTCACGCGCAAGATTTCCTCTGGCGACGTGGCTCCCGCATCCACCCAGCGCTGTCCGTCGTCGCGCAGTGTCCGCATTCCATTGCATAAGGCCTGCTTGCGTATGGCCTGCTCATCACGCCCTTCGTGAATCAAACGGCGTACGTCTTCATCCACGGTGAACAGTTCGTGAATCCCGGACCGTCCGCTGTACCCAGTGTGATTGCATGCCTCGCAACCAACCGGCCGATACACCACCTTTCCATCGGGCAGGGTCTCGGCAGCGCGACATTCCGGGCACAGCTTGCGTATCAAACGCTGTGCCAACACCCCTAGCAACGACGATGCCAGCAAAAACGGCTCGACGCCCATATCGACCAGACGCGTCACCGCGGACGTCGCGTCGTTCGTATGCAGCGTCGCCAGCACCAAGTGCCCGGTCAATGACGCCTGCACCGCGATCTGTGCTGTTTCCAGATCCCGGATTTCACCGATCATGATCACATCCGGGTCCTGGCGCAAAATCGCGCGCAGCGCCAGCGCGAATGTCATATCGATCTTGGCGTTGACTGGCGTCTGGCTGATGCCGGGTAAGTCATATTCGATGGGATCCTCCACAGTCAGAATATTGCTCGTCGAGGCATCCAGCCGCGCCAGGGCCGCATACAAGGTCGTCGTTTTACCGCTACCCGTCGGCCCTGTCACCAACACAATACCGTGCGGCTGGCGGATCAGGTGATCCAACTGCGCCAACACCGATGGGCTCATCCCCAGCTTTTCCAGCTGCAGACGGCCGGCCTCTTTATCCAGCAGACGCAACACCGCGCGTTCGCCGTGCCCGGTCGGCAAGGTCGACACCCGCACATCAATCGGACGCCCGCCTACACGCAACGCAATACGGCCATCCTGCGGCAAACGCTTTTCCGCGATATCAAGATGCGCCATGATCTTGATACGCGAGATCAGCGCCGAATGCAGCGCCTTGCGCGGACTGACGACATCGCGCAGAACACCATCTACGCGGTAACGCACCACCGAATGCGTCTCATAAGGCTCGATGTGCATATCGCTCGCACCGTCACGTGCCGCCTGCGCAAACAAGGCATTGATCATGCGGATGACGGGCGCATCGTCCTGGGTTTCCAGCAGATCGGCGACCTCTGGAATATCCTGCATCAGACGGTCCAGATCGATCTCGTTTTCCGCCACGCCCATCACCGAGGCCGCATCGGCGGTATCGCTGTAAGCCGCATTCAACAAGGTCTCCAGGGCATCGTCCGACACCTCGGTCACCGGCACTTCACCGTGACAACGCAGGATCTCGCGTATGGCCCACGATGGCGTACGCGGACTCGTCGTCAGTTTCGACGCTCCTGGCCGCAATAGCAGCACCGCGCGCTGCGCGCGGGCCCAACTGTAAGGCAAGGGATAGGCGTTCACAGATGTGTCACCAGCTCGGGACGGAAACCCAGTTCCTTCAACAGTGCAACAGCAGTATCGACCGTCGTCGCATCGCGTGCCAATTCCGTACGTACCACGTATCCCTGCCCGCCGGGCCCTACCTGGGAATAAGCATTCAGGCCACTGGTGCGCACACGCTGCACAATACGCTTCGCTTCGGCCTCGTCCTGGACAGAAGCAAATTGCAGAACCGTCGTGTTCGATTCCTTTTCTGCATAGAGTGCCGAAGGATCCGTCGCGATACTGACGCCCAAGGGCAGGCTCGCCCGAATAGGCAAGCTCGGATCCGAGCCCCCAAATGGCTGCGGAAACTGACGCACGGCAAACGTCTGCACCGTTGTCGGCGGCTCACGGCGCATCGTGGTGGCCAGCGCTTCCGGGCGCATGTCGTAATCAGCGCCACCCACCGCCGGTACATTCGCCGGCGGCAATAACGGCGCTTGCATATCAGGCAGGAGCCAATGTTTGCCGGGTTGCGCCTGGCTCTGCAAACGGCGCATATAGTCATAGCGATTCACCGTCACATTCGCGCTGTCGCGCTTGTCACGCACCACATAAGGCCGCAAGAACACCATCAGATTCTTTTTGGTGCGCGCCCGCGAGTCGTAGCGGAACAATGCCCCCAGTATGGGAATCTCGCTCAAGCCCGGCACGGCGCTGGTCGTCGTCGTGACGCTATCCTCCAGCAAGCCTCCCAACACTATGATCTGGCCGTCATCGACCAGCACGCTGGTATCGATGGCACGCTTGTTCGTGACGATGCCCGTGGTCTCGCTGGAGCTCGCCTGGTCAATGCTGCTGACCTCTTGGTAAATATCCAGCTTCACCGTGCCACCTTCGGAAATCTGCGGGCGGATATTCAGTTTCAGGCCGACATCCTCGCGTTCGATCGTTTGAAACGGATTGCTGCTGCCGTCACTGCCGGAGGTCACATATTGCCCCGTCACGAACGGCACGGTCTGTCCGACCAAAATGCTGGCAGACTCGTTGTCCAAGGTCAGCAGATTCGGCGTAGAGAGGATATTGGCTTTGCCTGTATCGTTCAGTGCCCGCGCCAATACACCCAGATTGATGATCTCATTGCCCAATACATCCACAGTGCCCTTGACCACCCCCAGCGTGAGACCGCCTGCCAACTGGTCAATCGTCGTAGCGCCCGTAGACGATGTGCCGATACCGCTGCCGCCGAGGTTTGTCCCGCCGACAAAGCCGCTGCCATCGTTCAGATTGCCGCTGCCCGTCATCCATTGGATACCGAACTCTGCCGCCGCCTCGTCGTTGACTTCGACAATCAAGCTTTCCACCAGCACCTGCGCGCGACGCTGATCCAATTGATCGATCACTTCGCGCAGGCTGCGGTACAGCGGCTCGGGCGCCGAAATGATGAGGGTATTGGTCGACGGATCCGCTTGGATCGTAGCGCCCCCGCCGGAATACGACACGGCCTGAGATGAGCTCGTATCGCGCTCAATCTGTTCCATGCTCAGCGAGTTGCCAGACGAACTGCTGGAGCCGCTACCGGTCGAACTACGGTTCAACGACGTATTACGCGATGAGGTATTGCGATTGCTGCTAGTGCCGGTGTTGTTGCCCGGCGCCGTCGTCTGACCTGCCATCGCATTGGCGGCATTCGCCGCATTCAAAGACTGACTGTTCAGCAACCCACCCAGCACTTCGGCCAGGCGCGCTGCCTGCGCGTTGCGCAGATACACCACGTGCAGATTGCCGGGCCGGGATTGCTCCGAATCCAGCTTATTGATCAGATCGCGTGCCAATTTAGTACGCGCCGGGCTGCCAGAGCGAATCAATACGCTATTGGTACGCGGGTCCGCCACCATGGATATACGCTGCGTTTGATCGCTGTTCTGCGCATCCAGCAACTGTGTCGCCAGCGACGCCAGATCGCTGGCCACCCCGTATCGCACGGCCACGACATCCGTATCGATCGCACTGGGTACATCCACACGCGCGATCACCTGAGCGATGCGGTCCAGATTGTCCGCGTAATCCGTCACGACCAGCGTATTGTTGCCGGGATAAGCATTGATCGGGTTGTTGGGCGGCACCAACGGGCGCAGCACCGGCAACAGATTCGCAGCGTTCTCGTATTTCAACGAAAACACACGCGTCACGATCTCACTGCGTTGCGCCCCACGCGCAAACTCGGCCACCGACACTGGCGCAGGCGCACCCGTGCGGCGCAGCGCATCGGTGACGACCGGACTGCCCTGCAGTTTGGCATCGGACTCCGGCACCACACGCGTCACGCCGTCGACCTCCACAATCGCATACCCCTGCATGCGCAAGGAACCCGCCAACATATTCAGCGCGGTCGCGCGATCAACGGGGCGGTCCGACACCAGCGTCAACTTACCCTTGACGCGTGGATCCACCAGATAATTGCGTTGCGTGAACAACGACAAGGCACGCAATACGGCAGGGATATCCGTATCGACAAAATTCAAACTCACCTTGTCATTAGTGGCCTGCGCCTGAGCGTAGACGACCGGCAAAGGCATCGCGACTTGAGCGATGGCAAGCAGACAGGCCAGAGTAGTTTTTCGAACGCGACGCATGAACTCTCGGTGACTAAAAACGTAAAAAGACAACGATCAGCAGCAACAAACATGCAACAAATCAACGGGTGAAACCCACCTGAAAACAATGAACGAATCACCTGTTCACTGCCATCCGACCGCGAGACAAAACGCCCGACATTGCGCCTTGGACATGACATTTTCATGACAGAGAATGTGATTGTTCCGATTGGGGCAATGCGTGCCGACAGCAAATAAATGGCTCAAGACGATGAATTTCGCGGCCGAGTATACGGGGTACCCCTGCAACACCATTGTCATAATTCAGCGTCAATCTGACGGCCTATAAATTCAAGAAATTCCAGGCTCTTTTTGCATGCCCTCATTTCGCTATGAAGCCACCGATCTGGTGGGAAAGATTGTCCACGGCACCCTCGATGCTGAAACCGAACGCGGTGCACGCAACCAATTGCGCGCCCGCGGTTTGTTGCCGCTGTCCACGACGCTCGCGGCCTCTCGCCATGCTGCGGGCACCAGCGTCCTGCAGCGTCGCCTGTCCGATGGCGAACTGGCATGGTTGACTCGACAGCTGTCCAGCCTGCTGGCAGCCCGCCTGCCGCTGGACGCTGCGCTCAGCGCGACGTTGGAGCAAGCCGAAAGCCGGCACGTCGCTGGCGCGCTGACGGGTGTACGCGACGAAGTTCGCGCGGGATTCCGCTTGGCCGATGCACTGGCCACTCGCCCACGCGACTTTCCGGAGATTTATCGGGCACTGGTTGCCGCTGGCGAAGAATCCGGTGATCTGGCGCAGGTCATGGAAAAACTCGCCGATTACATCGAAGAACGCAATGCCCTGCGCAGCAAAGTGATGACGGCTTTCATCTACCCCGTCGTCGTCGCCTGTGTATCTGTCGTGATCGTGGCATTCCTATTGGGTTATGTCGTGCCGCAAGTGATCACCGCGTTTGATCATGCGCACCAGCAACTTCCGTTGTTGACACGGGTCATGCTCACGCTCAGTGATTTTGTGCGTGATTGGGGCTTGATCACCGGCGTCGCCTGTGCCGCCCTGTTTGCTTTATGGCGTCTGACATTGCGCTCGCCCGCGCGCCGCATAGCGTGGCATGCCCGCTTGCTGCGCATGCCGTTGGCTGGCAAGTTCGTGCTGGGCGTGGATGTCGCCCGTTTCGCCTCGACACTGGCAATCTTGAGCGGCAGCGGCGTCAGCCTGCTGGGTGCGCTAAATGCCGCGCGCCGTACGCTGGGCAATGATCGACTGCGCAACGCCGTCGACGAAGCCACAGAGCGCGTACGCGAAGGCGCACCGCTGGCCGCCGCGCTCGCCGCGCAAAAAGTCTTTCCGTCTTTGTTGATTCACCTGATTGCCAGCGGCGAAAAAACCGGCCGTCTGCCGGAGCTGCTGGAACGTGGTGCGCAGAACCTGTCGCGCGACCTGGAACGCCGCGCCATGGCGATGACCGCCCTGTTGGAACCCATGCTGATCTTGATCATGGGCGGCTTTGTGCTGCTGATTGTGCTGGCAGTGATGATGCCGATCCTGGATATGAATCAGCTCGTGCGTTAAAGGAGGGAACGCATCCCTCCCGTCGACATTGCGCCGGGCTCGTCCAAGCCCTGGCGCCTGTCACTTACAGGGCTTGTTCACCGTTCTCACCCGTACGGATACGAATAGCCTGTTCGACCGGCGAGACGAAAATCTTGCCGTCGCCGATCTTGCCGGTACGGGCGGCCTTGATGATGGCCTCGATCGCGGGATCGACCATATCGTCGCCCAACACCACCTCGACACGGATCTTGGGCAGGAAGTCGACCACATATTCAGCGCCCCGATACAACTCGGTATGCCCTTTCTGGCGGCCAAACCCCTTGACCTCGGTAACCGTCAGGCCGCTGACGCCGACCTCGGCGAGAGCTTCGCGCACCTCGTCGAGCTTGAATGGCTTGATAATGGCAGTGACTTGTTTCACGTTATTCTGATCCTGAAGAAAAAACTTAAACGGTTTCCCGAAATCCATTGGTGACAGGATAGCGCCAATCCCGGCCAAACGCCCGCGGCGTAATACGGGGCCCCGGAGGCGCCTGCCGACGCTTGTATTCGTTGATGCGAATCAAACGCACGATCTGCTCGACTGCCGGCTGCGGAAAACCTGCAGCAACGATCTCGGCCGCCGACTCATTGCGCTCCATATAGCGCTCCATGATGCCGTCCAGAATGTCATACGGCGGCAAACTGTCCTGGTCGGTCTGATCCGGCCGCAATTCCGCCGAGGGCGGGCGCGTGATGATGCGCCGCGGGATGACCTCCGTTTCACGGTTACGCCACTCAGCCAGTCGATAAACCAGCGTTTTCGGCACGTCTTTGATCACCGCGAAGCCGCCCGCCATATCGCCATACAGCGTGCAATAGCCCGTCGTCAGCTCGGATTTGTTGCCGGTGGTCAGCACCAGTCGGCCCGTCTTGTTCGACAGCGCCATCAGCAAGGTCCCACGCACGCGCGCCTGGATGTTTTCCTCAGTCGCATCGATGGGCAGGCCGGCAAACTGCGGCGCCAGCATGTTCTCGAAGGCCTCAAAGGCCGGGGCAATGGCGATATCGTCGTGTTGCACGCCCAGCCGCTGCGCCATATCAGTCGCGTCAGTCTGGGAGATATCTGCGGTGTAGCGCGACGGCATCATCACCGTACGCACGTTCTCGGCGCCCAGCGCATCGACCGCCACGGCCAGCACTACGGCCGAGTCGATCCCGCCCGAAAGCCCGATGATGGCGCCCGGAAAGCCGTTCTTGCCCAGGTAATCCCGCACGCCCAGCACCAGCGCATTCCAGACTTGCTCTTCGAGGCAATAGGGCTTGACGTCAGCATGGGCGGACACCGGCCGCACAGCGCCCCCTGCATCCACCTCGACCACGTTGACGCCCTCGGTGTAGTCCGGCAGGCGCGCGGCCGGTTGCCCCTGGGCATCCAGGGCGAACGAAGCGCCGTCGAACACCAGCTCATCCTGCCCGCCCACCATATTTGCGTAGATCACCGCACAACCGGTGTCCTGCACACAGCGGCGTGCGACGTGCAGACGCTCGTCCTGCTTGCCCGTATTGTAAGGCGAGGCGTTAGGCACCAGCAGCACCTGAGCCCCGGCCTGTGCCGCCGCCCGGGGAGCCCCTGCGAACCAGATGTCTTCGCAGATATTGACGCCGAAACGCACGCCTTTGACCTCAAAGACCAGCGCGTCATCCGCAGCGGTGAAATAGCGTTGCTCGTCGAAAACCGAATAATTCGGCAATTCGCGCTTGCGATACACCCCAACCACGCGCCCCTCGCACAGGACTGTGGCCGCGTTATAGAGGTTTTCACCCTCAGCCAGCACATGACCGACCACCAGATGCAGCCCAGTCAGGCCAGCCGCATCCCGGCGCAACTGATCCAGCGCGGCCTCCTGGCTATCAACAAAATGCGGCCGCAGCAGCAAATCCTCGGGCGGATAGCCCGTCAGCACCAGCTCGGGCGTGACCAGAATATCGGCGCCCTGCTCGTGCGCCGAACGGGCGGCCTTGAGCACTCGGGCGGCATTACCGGCAACATCACCCACATAAGCGTTGATCTGCGCGATTCCAACGCGGGCAACGCGGTTTGACGACGGTTCCAAAATGGGGATTCCCAATCGGTTGAAGACAAAAGGAAAAAATTATCGCATGCCTGCGCCACCGCCTGGCTCCCAGCCCGCCTCCACCGACGCCGGATGCCCCTGCAGGGCGCGTTCTCGCATTAATTCCTGCTGGATGGCCCGCCCCAACCCGTCGCCCATGGCACCGACATCTGCCCCCGAGGGCTGCTGGTACAGGCGCAGACCCAGCTCGGGCAGAATTGCCAGCATATGATCAAAAATATCGCCCTGAATCCGCTCAAATTCGACCCAGGCCGTCAGCGCCGAAAAGCAATACACCTCGATGGGAATCCCATCTGACTGGGGCTCCATCATGCGCACCATCTGGGCCATGTCGTGGCGGATTTCGGCATGCTGCTTGATGAATGCCAGCGCGTACGCGCGAAAGGTGCCGATATTCGTCAACCGGCGGCGATTGGCAGGAACCAGGGCCAGCTCACCGCCCAGTTGGCTATTGGACTGCTGTAAATCCGTTTGTTTGGCGGTCAAATAATCCCGCAACAGGCGAAACCGCATCAGCCCTTGGGCCTCATCATCGGTCAGAAAGCGCACCGAGGTCGCATCGACCCGCAACGTACGCTTGATCCGCCGCCCGCCCGACTCGAACATCTGCCGGTAATTGCGATAGCTTTCCGAAAATAACTTATAGGTGGGCACCGTCGTCACGGTGTTGTCCCAGTTTTGCACTTTGACCGTATGCAAAGCGATATCGCGCACAAACCCGTCGGCATTGGCCTGCGGCATCTCGATCCAATCGCCGATGCGCAGCATATCGTTAGAGGTCAACTGGGTACTGGCGACAAAAGACAGCAAAGTGTCCTTGAATACCAACAGCAATACGGCAGAAAGCGCCCCCAGGCCGGAAATCATCCAGAGCGGCGAACGGTCCAGCACAATCGACAGCACCAACACGGTGCAAATGGCGATCAGCATCAGCTTGCCGATCTGGATATAGCCCTTGATCGAGCGCGTTTGCGCCCGCGTCGTCGCCGAATAGGTATCCTGCAACGCGCTGAGCACGCCGCCAATGGCCATAAAGACACAGATCCACGCCGCCGCATGCGCCAGCCGGCCGACCACACTGACGGCCTGTTCCATGTGCGGCACGAGGCCTACGCCCAAGGACACCACCGCAAATGGCACGGCATACCAGGCATTGTGGTACGCACGCCGCCGATGCAGCGCCTTGTCCCAGTTTTCACGCCCGGTCAGAATCAGCAACCGATGAGCGCAGAACAGCACGATCCGCGCTACCACCCACTGCGCGATCAACGCCGTCACGACCAATACGCCGATGCCCACCAGCGTTTGTGCCCACGCCTCGTGAGGTACGTACTCTCCCAGTCTGACCACCAAGCGATCCCAATCCAAAGCCTAGACTCCCTCGTCATTGCGGATGGCGAAATTATCCAACAAGTCGTCCTCGCCTGGGTCTACGGGATCGCGGGACCGCAGCCGGGCATCCCGTCATCCGCGGTCCCCGCCCTGGCTCTATAATCCTGCCCATCATGGCAAAAACACCCAACTCCGACCAAAACCAGTTCGCCAACAAGGCGCAAGCCTGGTCCGCCCGGTTCTCTGAGCCGGTTTCCGATCTCGTCAAACGCTACACCGCGTCCGTGGATTTCGACAAGCGCCTGGCGCGCTACGACATCCAGGGTTCGCTGGCGCACGCCGACATGCTGGCCGCCCAGGGCATCATCAACGCCCAGGACCTGGCCGACATCCAGCGCGGCATGACCCAGATCCTGTCCGAAATCGACGCCGGCAGCTTCCAATGGCTGCTCGACCTCGAAGACGTCCACCTGAACATCGAAAAACGCCTGGTCGAGTTGGTGGGCGATGCCGGCAAACGCCTGCACACTGGCCGCTCACGTAACGACCAGGTCGCGACCGACATCCGCCTCTGGTTGCGGGCCGAAATCGACAACCTGATCGACTTGCTGCGCCAACTGCGCCATGCGCTGGCCACTGTCGCCCTGGAACACGCCGGCACCATCATGCCCGGCTTTACTCACCTGCAAGTCGCCCAGCCGGTCACGTTTGGCCACCATCTGCTCGCCTACGCCGAGATGTTCGGCCGCGACGCCGAGCGCCTGGCCGACTGCCGCCGCCGCGTCAACCGCCTGCCGCTGGGCGCAGCCGCCCTGGCCGGCACCTCGTTCCCGATCGATCGCGAACGCGTGGCCCAGACGCTCGGCTTTGACGGCGTCTGCCGCAACTCGCTGGACGCCGTATCCGACCGCGACTTTGCCATCGAATTCTGCGCCGCGGGCGCCCTGATCATGACGCACGTCTCGCGCCTGTCCGAGGAACTGGTCCTATGGATGAGCCCGCGCGTGGGCTTCATCGACCTGGCCGACCGTTTCTGCACCGGCAGCTCGATCATGCCTCAAAAGAAAAACCCCGATGTGCCCGAGTTGGCACGCGGCAAAACCGGACGCGTCAACGGCCATCTGGTCGCCCTGCTGACCCTGATGAAAGGCCAGCCCCTGGCCTACAACAAAGACAACCAGGAAGACAAAGAAGGCCTGTTCGACACCGCAGACACCCTGCGCGACACGCTGACCATCTTTGCCGACATGGCTGGCGGCATCAAGGTCAAATCGGACAACATGCGCGCTGCCGCATTGCAAGGTTTTGCCACGGCGACCGATCTGGCCGACTACCTGGTCAAACGCGGCGTGCCTTTCCGCGATGCGCACGAAGTCGTAGCCCATGCCGTGCGCGACTGCGAACAACGCGGCTGCGACCTGGCCGACCTGTCCACCGCCGACCTGAAGGCCTACCACGCCAGCATTGACGAGGACGTCCACCAGGTGCTGACCCTGGAAGGCTCGGTGGCTGCACGCAAGCACATTGGCGGCACCGCCCCCGAACGCGTCGCCGAAGAAGCCCAACGCGTCCTGGCGGAAACGGCACAGCAAGGCTGATTTCCCGTAAACCTGCCTTATCACGAGGCCCCTTTATGTCGCTCGTTACCGGGGTGGCATTCAGGGGCCTCGTCGTATCCCCCACTGTATTCGACACCCGTTTTTTCTCTCGATAGGCCGTCCCGAGTCACGGTAATATCTCGTCCCGCGGTCCCAGCACCAACATCCCGGCCGGCCGTCAGCCGCCCTTTCCGCTCAACTCGCATCACGTTCATGATTCGTTACGCTCGCGCCGTCGCGGCTGGCCTGGCTCTGCTAACGGTGCTCATCAGCCCCCTCACCCTCGCGCAGACTGCGCGCAAACCCTCTTCATATGAAGAAAGCAAGCGGCAGCTCCTGCCGCCCGAGTCCGGCTCAGCCTCAACCGAGCCAAATAACGGCACAACCGGAGCGGCAACATCTAATCGCGCGCCGGCTTTTCTAAACCAGATCCGGACCGAGGCCGATTTCCAACAGCTCGCCCGCGTCTACAACGCCGGCACGCCACTGGAAATCCCCCATGTGATCTTCGTCATCGACCGCAAGCGCGGTAATCGGCTTTATTACGTCAACACCCCACGATTCGATCTGCATGAAAACTTCGTGCGGCAACAGGGCCTGCAGCGCGACCTGGACAAGGGCACGCTGAACGCCCAGTACCGCTCGCCGAACCGTCGGTTCCTGTTCGGCACCATCAGTTGGCAACGCGACCTGCCGGGCTATACCTACGAATTCTGGGAAGGCGACCGCCTCACGCTCGACCTCCTGCGGTTGACCGACAGCACCCTGCGTGCGGCCTTTTACGCGCCTCTCCGTTTCAAGACCAATTCGACAGAGCACGAGCACGCCGCCCAATTGGCCGGCCTGCCGTTCGTGACCCAAGAAACGCTGATCCGCGAGCAATCCTTTCTGCCGCTGAACGAAGGACGCGCACAAGGCAAGCTGCGCATCATCCAGTCAGTGGAAAACACGCCTGACATCGCCCCCACCGATATTGTGGTCCTGGGCGAAGTCCCGATCGCGCTCTCACCCGTCGCCGGCCTGATCACTCAGCGTCCATCCACCGTGTTGTCGCACGTCAATCTGCTGGCCAAAGGATGGCGCATCCCCAACGCCTATGTCCGTGATGCCGTGAACGCATTACGCGCCTATGACGGCCAATGGGTGGAGCTCAGCGTCACCCATAACGGCTACCACCTGCAACGTATCGCTCAACCTCAGGCCGCTGCGTCCAAACCCATCAACGCAACGCTGCCCAAACCCGATCTCACGGTCAAAACGGTCAAACCGCTGGCCGGTCTGAAGACACGGGACAGCCGCTTTTGTGGTGTGAAAGCGGCCAATCTGGGCGCGCTCTCGTCGGCATTGGCCCCCGCGGCCAGCGTGCCCGATGGCTTCTGCATCCCATTCGCGCAATACGCAGCATTCATGCATCAGCTGCGTGTTCCCGAACGCGTGGCAGCGCTGGAGCAACGCCCCGACTTTATCAACGACGCCACCGTACGCCGTGCCGAATTGGCATCCCTGCGACGAGACATCATTCAGGCCCGTCCCGACCCGGCCCTCATCGCCACCTGGCAGCAACGCTGGCAAAGCCAACTACAAGGGCGCGGCGTCTTCGTGCGCAGCTCTTCGAACTCCGAGGACCTGCCTGGTTTCAGCGGCGCAGGCCTGTACACCACGGTTCCCAACGTCACCGACACCGACGCGTTCACGCAGGCCGTGCTGGCCGTGTGGGCCTCGGTCTACAACTTCGAGGCCTACGAGGCGCGGCGTGCTGCCGGCATGCCGCATGACAGCGTTGTGATGGGCGTCCTGGTACAACTGGCCGCCGCATCGGACAGCTCGGGCGTCATGATCACGCGCGATCCCTTTGATGCCTCGCGGCGGTACGTCACCTACCTCTCGGCCAAACGCGGGTTGGGAATCAAAGTCGTCGAAGGCAAGCGCCAGGCCGAACAGGTTATGTATTCGAGCTGGTCCAAAGCCGTGCAGGTGCTGAGCCGTTCCGCAGAGGACACGCAACTCGTCGCGAACGCCTCAGGCGGTGTACGCGAGGTCCCCATCCAGGGCGAACGCCAGGTCCTGAACGACGCCCTGATCGTGCGATTGGCGGCCGTGGGCAAACAGATCAAACAACGGCTGGGCAACATCGACCAGGATATCGAATGGGCCGTACAAGGCGACAAGATCCTGATCCTGCAAGCCCGGCCGTATATCGACGGCCGCCGTTAGCGCCCTCCGAGGTCCACCACGAAAGACCGCGACCGGCCTCGCTTTCGGGGTTTTGGTAGGGTATGGTCAGCGCGATCGCAACGGTTCGCGTTGGCCATATGACTCAATGATGATCAGACCGGCCCGGTCCATTCGGTCACGAATTCCCGGAAATCCGGCCGCTCTACAGTCGGCACTGCGCACCCCGGGGTCCCGATCGCCAAAAATCCCAGGAAACGGTAGTCCAACGCATCCAGGCCCAAGGCGTTCTGGACCTCCTCGAGATAGGTCCCCATCCCGGTACTCCAGAACGCGCCGTAGCCCAGCGCATGGACACCGTTCAGGATATTCATCACTGCCGCCCCCGTGGCCAGCAGTTGTTCCTGCTCGGGCACCTTCGGATTGTCGTGATCGATTTTGTGCGCCAGACCGATGAACAGCGGCACTTCGCTCATCCATTGCCGCACGGATTTTTCTTTCTCGGGCGTCATACGGGGATCGCCGCTGCGTTTGACCGCGTCCAGCGCCAAATCGGCCAGTCGGCCAATCGCCTCGCCGCGGATCAGCACGAAACGCCAGGGACGCAGCTTGCCATGATCAGGCGCGCTCATCGCTGCCTGCAAGATTTGATCCAGTTCTTCCTGCTTAGGCGCGGGCGCACGCAGAAACTTCATCGAACGGCGCGAAGCCAACGCATGCAAAGGAGAAACAACAGTCATGGTCCAACCCATCAAATTAAAAAAGCTATCCCGAGCCTTTTGCCGGCGAGTCGCCTTGAGGCTGAACGTCGGCTTGACGACAAAGAACTCAGTCGAGAAACATTCTCATCATACCCTCAGGTAAGCACCGTTCCCTGAATTCCCAGGTCCGCATTGCTGACAAGCTGCGCGCACCCAGCGCCTTTCGCGTCCCGAGAGCGATCATTCAGAGCAAATCCCCTCACCCCAAGTGGGTATGCCGCGCAGGCCGCTCTTCTACCTGCATCTCGGACAAACCGTGCAAAATCCCGCAGTCTTCGGCATCCGGGTGAGCCGAGAGACAGCGCTGCCGTATCTCGGCCAATTGCGTCTTGAGCTGCATCAACTCGGTAATCCGGGCATCGACGTGGGCAATATGGGCGTCAAACAGCTCATTGATCGGGCCGCAGCCCGCTTGATGATTGTCCGCCAACTGCAGAATCGTCCGAATTTCTTCCTGCGTCATATCCAACGCCCGGCAATTGCGGATCAATAGCAGCCGCTCCAGATGCGGCGTGCCATAGCTGCGGTAATTGTTCATACCACGCTCCGGCTCGGGCAATAGCCCCTCTTTCTCGTAATAGCGCACGGTTTCGACCGTCGTGCCGGCGGCTTTGGCGAGTTCACCGATTTTCATCTGGACCTCCTTCAGGCTCCCCTGGCGCGCATGCAGAAACTCAACCTGCACCCCACATGAGAGCAAACACGAATTCAAACGCTTGACCCTATAGTAACTCCAGGGTGTGAAATAGGCTCTACTCTCCTGACATAGACGGAATTTGACCTATGCCTAATTCGTCCGCCTCTCATCGCAGTTGCTGCGGCGGCAGCCACGAACACGATTCGGCAACCGCCCACGAGCACGCCTCCTGCGACGGCCATGGTCATGCGCACAGCCACGGCAGTGACAAGACAGCTGCCCACGCCGACCATACCCACGAGAGCAACGAACGCAGTTGCTGTGCCGCCGGGGCGCCGGCCCCGAGCGTATCGACCCTGACCGCAGGCCCCGGTCAGCAACTGACGCGCCTGCGCATCGGTCAAATGGACTGCCCCACCGAAGAAACGCTGATCCGCAAAAAACTGGACAGGCTGTCGGGCGTGCACGACGTTCACTTCAACCTGATGCAGCGCATTTTGACTGTCGTGCATGCCGAAGGATTGCTCGACTCCATCGTGAGCGCTATCAAATCGCTGGACATGACCCCCGAGGTCCTCGCGCAGGACGATGCCGGCGGGTCAGCACCACCGGAGAAGCCCTCCTCGCGCACCGGCTATATGCTGGCCGCGGGCGGCGTACTGGCGCTCTTGTCCGAAGCAGCGCATTTTGCGTCTCTGCCCACGGCAATCAGCGCTGTCCTGGCGGTGGCTGCCATTCTGACCTGCGGCCTGGGCACCTATCGCAAGGGCTGGATCGCGCTGCGCAACGGCAACCTCAACATCAATGCCTTGATGAGTATCGCCGTCACCGGTGCCGTCCTCATCGGCCAATGGCCCGAAGCCGCCATGGTGATGGTGCTGTTCAACATCGCCGAGCTCATCGAGGCCCGNGCGCTCGACCGAGCGCGCAACGCCGTACGAGACCTGTTGGCGCTCACCCCGCAGGTGGCCACCGCACGCCAGCCCGATGGATCCTGGAAAGAAGTCCCTGTCGCGGAACTCCGTTTGGAAGATTGGGTGCGCGTGCGTCCGGGCGAGCGTATTGCCGCTGATGGCATCATTGCCGAAGGCGCCTCCGCCATCGACCAATCCGCGATCACCGGCGAAAGCCTGCCGGTCGACAAAACCGTCGGCGATACCGTGTTCGCCGGCACGGTAAACACCACGGGCGCATTCGACTATCGGGTCACTGCCGCCGCAGGCAACACCACGTTGGCACGCATCATTCATGCCGTCGAGCAAGCCCAAGGCGCGCGCGCCCCCACCCAGCGCTTCATCGACCGATTCTCGCGCGTCTACACGCCAATCGTGGTCATCCTCGCTATCCTGATTGCCGTCGTACCGCCCCTATTCATGGATCAACCGTGGATGGATGCGATCTATCGCGCGCTCGCCCTGCTGATCATCGCCTGCCCCTGCGCCCTGGTGATTTCCACCCCCGTCAGCGTCGTCAGCGGCCTGACCGCCGCCGCACGGCGCGGCATCCTGATCAAAGGCGGCGTTTACCTCGAACAAGGCCGCAAACTGACCTGGCTGGCGCTGGACAAGACAGGCACGCTGACACATGGCAAGCCGGTTTGCACGGACTTTATGGTCCCAGCCGGCGCAATCTTCCGGTCTGCCCCGTCGGCCGATGCCGGACTCGCCGCTGCGCTCGAATCCCCCGCGGCTCGCCTGGCGGCCAGTTTGGCTGCGCGTTCCGATCACCCGGTCTCGCGCGCCATCGCCCAGGCCTACATCGCCGCCTACCCCGACGCCCCCCTGCCCGAGGTACAGGATTTTGCCGCCCTGTTGGGACGTGGCGTGCGTGGCCGTATTGGCGATCAGACCCTGCACCTGGGCAACCTGCGCTTGATGCGGGAACTGAACGTCGCAACGCAAGACATCCAGGCCCAAATCGAAACCTACGAGGCCCAAGGCAAAACCGCGATTGCCCTGACCGACGGCACCCGGATACTGGCCGTGGCCGCCGTTGCCGACACCCTGAAGCCCACCAGCAAAGCCGCCATTGCGAGTTTGCACGAGCTCGGCGTGCGCACCCTGATGCTGACGGGCGACAACAGCCTCACCGCGCGCGCCATCGCCGAACAGGCCGGCATCGATGAGGCCCACGGCGAACTCCTGCCCGAAGACAAACAGCGTGCCATCGAGGCCAAGCTGAGCGACAGCGGCCAGGTCGGCATGGTCGGTGACGGGATCAACGATGCCCCCGCGCTCGCCCGCGCCAACATCGGTTTTGCCATGGGCGCGGCGGGCACTGGCACCGCCATCGAGACGGCCGACGTGGCCCTGATGGATGACGATCTGCGCAAAATCTCGCAGTTCGTACGTCTATCGCGCGCCACGCACCGTATTCTGATGCAGAACATCATCTTGGCGCTGGGCATCAAGGCTGTATTCCTGGTGCTGGCCGCCACCGGGCATGCCACACTGTGGATGGCCGTATTCGCCGACGTGGGCGCCAGTCTCCTGGTAGTCGCCAATGGCTTGCGGCTGCTGCACACCAACTCAAGCCGATAACAGTTCAAGCCCAAGGGGGTGCGCCAGCACACACGCTTTTATAACTATAAGAAATATTTTCAACATTTTTTATGTGTTGTGGAAGAATAGGCAGCTTGTTAGAGTCGTCGTTTATGCGCAGTGAGTCGCTCACAAGGCTGCCACTGCGCTCATAACAACATCACTCGGAGCGTGACCCTATGAAACTCCTGCGTTCGATTCTGTTGGCCGGCCTGCTACCCCTGACCATCGCCGTCTCCGCTCACGCCCAGGATGATCTGGCCAGCATCAAATCTGCCGGCGCGATCAAGATCGGCACCGAAGGCACGTATGCCCCATTCAGCTATCACGATGCATCGGGCAAGCTCACAGGATTCGATGTAGACATCGGCCGCGCCATTGCAGAACGCCTGGGCGTCAAAGCCGAATTTGTCGAAGGCAAGTGGGACGGCCTGATCGCCGGCCTGGACGTCAAACGCTACGATGCCGTCATCAACCAGGTTGGCATCACTGATGCCCGCAAGGCCAAATACGACTTCTCCGATCCTTACATCGCCTCCGAGGCGGTGCTGATCGTGCGCGACGACAACACCGAGATCAAGAGCTTTGACGACATCAAAGGCAAGCGCTCGGCCAACACCTTGACCAGCAACTTTGGCAAACTGGCGCAGAAATATGGCGCCCAGGTCATCGCCGTGCAGGGTTTTAACGAGGCCATCGACCTGCTGCTTTCCGGCCGTGTTGATGCCACCATCAACGACAACCTGTCGTTCCTGGACTTCAAAAAGCAAAAACCGAACGCCAAAGCCAAAATTGTCGCCAGCGATAAAACCGCCGAATTCAGCGAATCCGGCGTGCTGATCCGCAAAGACAACCCCGAGCTGCGCGCCGCCATCAACAAGGCATTGACAGACATCAAGGCCGACGGCACGTATAAAGCCATCTCGGAAAAATACTTCGGCACGGACCTGTCCGCGAAGTAAACCCACCATGACGGAAGGCAGCACGTGCATGATGCTGTCTTCCTCTACCCTCAACGACGCACCGCGATCTCATTCACACGGACCCTTCTATCGTGCCTGCCTGGTTGCAGTTGATGATCGATTCATTCTGGCCTCTGCTGCATGCGGGGCTGGTGTTTACAGTACCGCTGACGCTGCTGTCGTTCGCGGGCGGATTGGTCCTGGCATTCATCGTGGCGCTCATCCGGTTATTCGGGCCCGCGCCGCTGGTGGCCATCGTACGTTTTTATGTCTGGCTGATCCGCGGCACGCCGTTGCTGGTCCAGCTATTCATCATTTTCTACGGCCTGCCCAACGCAGGCATCGTGCTGGACCCCATGCCTGCCGCGTTGATCGGCTTTATCTTGAACGTCGGCGCCTATAACTCCGAAGTCATCCGCGGCGCCATCGAGTCCATCCCCAAAGGCCAGTGGGAAGCAGCCTACTCCCTCAGCATGACCCGCGGCCAAGCCATGCGCCGCACGGTCTTGCCGCAAGCCGCGCGCGTAGCCGTGCCGCCATTGGCCAACTCGTTCATCTCGCTGGTCAAAGACACCTCGCTGGCGGCCGTACTGACGGTACCCGAAATTTTTCAGGCCGCTCAACGCATTGCCGCTGTCACGTATGAACCCTTGATTCTCTATACAGAGGCAGCCCTGATCTACCTGATATTCAGCTCGGTATTGTCCGCCGCGCAGACCCGCCTCGAACGCCGTTTCGGCCAGCATGCCGTTTTTAGCGAGGGCAAACGATGATCTCGCTCACGCAGATCGACAAACACTTTGGTGATAACCACGTGCTGCACCAGGTCGATGTCGCGCTCGCCGAAGGCAGCGTCACCGCGCTGATCGGCCCGTCGGGCAGCGGCAAAAGCACGTTGCTGCGTTGTGTGAACCTGCTGGAAATACCGGACAGCGGCAAGCTGCGCGTAGGCGACGAAGTCCTGCAATTCGAGCCGGGACACAGACCATCTCGCGAAGCCGTACAGCGCATCCGCCTGCAAACAGGCATGGTGTTCCAGAATTTTCAGTTATTTCCGCACCAGACCGTCATCGATAACGTGATGGAGGGATTGATCACCGTACAGAAATGGCCGAAGGCTCGTGCCCGCGAGCGGGCCGAGGCACTGCTGGCGAAAGTCGGCATGCAAGACAAAGCCAACGCCTGGCCCTTGAATTTATCGGGCGGACAACAACAACGCGTCGCCATTGCCCGTGCGCTGGCCCCCTCGCCTCGTGTGCTGTTATGCGATGAGCCCACGTCAGCGCTGGACCCCGGCCTGGCGGCCGAGGTGGTCGACGTGCTCAAGCAACTCGCCAGCGAGGGCATGACGATGCTGATGGCCACGCATGACCTGCGCCTGGCCGCAGCGATCTCACGCGAGGCCGTGTTTTTGCAGGATGGCCGCGTGGTCGAATCAGGCGCATCGGCCGAGTTGTTTACCCGGCCGAAAGACCCCCGCACCGTGGCGTTCATTTCCACCTTGACGCAGTGATCACGATCACCTGAGCATCGTTGCGGCCTCGATCGCCCATGCCTGAGCTGTACGCCACGCATTCTGGGCCTGGGCGCCGACGCCGTTACTCCAGCTTCACGTTCGCGGTCTTTATCGTATCGCCCCAGCGGCCAATCTCATTCTGAATGTACGTCCCGGTCTGATCCGGAGAGCTCAGCATCACTTCGGCCCCCAGTGCCGCAAACTGTGCCTGCAGCGCTTTATCTTTTAACGCCTGCTGCATAGTCGTGTTGAGCTTCTCGACAATGGGTGTCGGCGTGCCTTTGGGCACCAGCAATGCAGCCCACGTCTGCGCGTCAAAACCCGGTACGCCGGCACGATCCATGGTCGGGATATCGGGCAAAGCCTTCGAGCCGTTTCGGCTGCCTACGGCAAACACCTTGAGCGTCCCCTTTTGCACATGAGGCATGATGGCCGGCCCCGACTCGAACATCATCGCCACATCCCCCGCCATCAACCCGGTCAGCGCAGCGGATGCGCCACGATACGGCACGTGCATGAGGTTCAAGTCCGCTTGATGCTTGAACATTTCCATCGTCAGATGGTTCGTCAACCCCGTACCGCCCGAACCGTAATTCAATTGCCCCGGGTGCTTTTTCACGTAATCGATAAGCTCTTTGAGATTATTCGCCGGAAAATCCGCGCGCGTGACCAAGAACTGCGGCACGACCACCACCATCGACACCGGCGTGAAGTCTTTCAACGTGTCATACGGCAGCGTGGTGTATAGCCCCGGATTGATCGCCAGCGGGCCACTGGAGGCCATCACGAGCGTGTAGCCATCGGCCTCTGAGCGTTTGGCTCCCTCCATCCCGATGATGCCGCCGGCGCCTCCACGATTATCAACAAAGAACGCCTGTCCCAGCGCGTCAGTCAACTGTTGGCCGATTGCCCTGGCCAGCACATCTGTCGTCTGACCGGCCGGGAACGGCACGATGATTTTTACGCCTCGATCCGGATAATCCGCTCGCGCGGGTGCGTGGAGCAAAGCGCCTAGGCACAACAGTGCTGCGAGTACTCGTTTCATGGATGGTCTCCTCCGTCCGTTTTTTTCCGAGCACGCGGCAAGCCCGCCGAAAGAGAATCAACTCATGGTTCGTCTCCACGTTCCCAGTCGGTCTGCAGCTTGAAGCGATCGGCAATGTAAAAGTTTTCAGATACCGTCAGCAGACGGTCTTGCGGGTCAAAATACGCGCGCAGCATGCGCAGGGCAGGACTGCCGCTTTCCAAGCCGAGCTGGAACAATGCGTTCTCAGGCATCAGCGTGGCCTCGATCTGCTGGCGGATCCGGTGGATCTCCTGACCATAATCGTCCTGCAGCATCTTGTAGATGCTGGGATGATTGCCATGCAGTTTTTGCTTGATTCCCTCGAATTCCGGCCGGATGAACACGCGCGTGTACGAGATCACACGGCCGCTTTCAACCAGGCAGCGGTTGGTGTGAAACACCAGCCATTTCGAGCCTGGCTCGCAACGCAATGACTCCGCCATGGCGTCATCAGCCACGGCCAATGTTTCGCCAAAGACTTCCAGGCGAGTCTGGTCGGTATAGGCCAACAGGTCTTTCATCGTGCCCAGGCCGGCGATATAACTCGGCTGCGCCGCCCCCGGTTGGGCCGCGGTCACGACCGTGCCGATACTCGGGTATCGCACGATCATTCCCGTATCCACCAGCCGGCGTGTTGCCTCACGCACCGTATGCCGGCTCACTCCGAACGTGGCGCTCAGCTGGGCTTCAGTGGGCAGGAGCGATCCCACAGGATATTTCCCCGCCACGATGTCATTGAGCAGGCTCTGATGCAGCCACGCGTATCGCGGCTGTGTCTTGCTGCGTGGCGTAGCGCGTGTCGGCTTGGCCGGAAGATTGTTGTTCTTCGATGGCATGCAATTCCCTCTCGGACTATGAAGTTAATGTACGTACATTTAAATTAGATGTAAAGTAATCAATGTACGTACATTAAATAAAACGCTTAACCCTCGTATGAGGGGATAGGACGGAGACCTCATCCATGCAACAAACGAGTGCTGCCACCCATAGTGTGCCAGCCACGTCTCCCTTCAAGGGACTGGTCGTGGTTGAACTGGGCCATAGTGTGGCCGCGCCGTTTGCCGGGCAGATTTTCGGCGAATTGGGCGCGACAGTCATCAAGGTGGAAAAACACGACGGCGATGCCGCCCGCTCATGGGGGCCCCCCTTTCAAGACGGCGCCTCCACCATGTTCCAGGCGCTCAACCGCAACAAACAATCCGTCGTATGCGACTTGCGCGACGCGGAACAGACCGACGCGCTCAAGCGCCTGATCGCCGAACGCGCGGACGTCGTCCTGCAGAACCTGCGCCCTGGGCAGGTCGACACGCTGGGCCTGGATGGGGCCGCATTGCTCGCGCTCAAGCCGTCTTTGATCTACTGCAACATGGGCGCCTTTGGGCACGCAGGCCCGCTACGCCATCGTCCCGGCTACGACCCGTTGATGCAGGCTTTCGGGGGCATCATGAGCACCACGGGCGAGGCAGGCCGCCCCTCGGTACGCGTGGGCGCGTCCATCGTCGACATGGGCACAGGCATGTGGGCCGTCATTGGTATCCTGGCTGCGCTCTGGCAGCGCCAGGCCACCGGCCAGGGCCGTATCGTCGATGTGTCGCTATTCGAAACCGCCACATCCTGGGTGTCGCTGATTGCCTCGCAGGTATTGGTCTCGGGTGAAGCGCCCTCGCGCTATGGCTCGGGCACGGCCAGCATCGTCCCCTACAAAGGCTACCTCACCGCCGATGGTGAAATCGTCGTGGCGGCGGGCAGCGAAAGCCTGTTCCGCAGTTTGGCGCGTACGGTGGGTCATCCCGAATGGATCACAGATCCGCGCTTTACCGACAACCCCAGCCGAGTGCACCACCAGGACGCGTTGTACGGCATGCTCGACGAGATATTCGAACAGCATCCCACGCATTACTGGCTAGAAAAACTGGAGGCGGCCGGCCTGCCCTGCTCTCCCGTTCACGACATGAATCAAATGCTGGCACACCCCCAGACCCGGGCGCTGGGCCTGGTGCAGCGCGTGCCAGACAGCGAGATGAACTTCATTGGCCTGCCGCTCAGCTTTGACGGACAGCGTCCACAGCCACGCTTTCGTCCGCCCACACTGGGGCAGCACACCGAACAACTATTGGGCCAGACTTCGTCACACGAGACTGCCCCCACGGAGACACATTCATGAACCAGGCATTTCCTCATTACGACACCCTGACCCTACACATGGAAAACGAGCACGTCCTGCTCGTCACGCTCAACCGTCCGCAGGTAGGCAACGCCCTCAATACTCAAATGGGCCATGACTTGCTGGATGTATGGAACCGGCTGACGGAGGATGCAGGCCCCGTACGCTGCGTGGTGCTGACTGGCGCCGGGGAACGCATCTTCTGCGGCGGCGGTGATCTGAAAGAACGCAATGGCATGAGCCGCGAAGTCTGGCAGCGTCAGCACGAACTGTTCGAACGCATGTACTGGACATTAGTGGATTTACCGCTGCCCGTGATCGCCGCTGTCAACGGACATGCCTATGCCGGCGGCCTGGAAATGGCGCTGTCCT
The DNA here is from genome assembly GCF_965139205.1 of Bordetella muralis. Classification (GTDB taxonomy): domain Bacteria; phylum Pseudomonadota; class Gammaproteobacteria; order Burkholderiales; family Burkholderiaceae_B; genus Bordetella_A; species Bordetella_A muralis. Next base: position 211,563 of record NZ_CBCSIU010000006.1, on the reverse strand, counting down.
GCGACTTTGTCTACGCCAGCCGTCAGGCGCGTTTTGCGCTCACCGAAGTGACCTTGGGCATCATGCCGGGCGCCGGCGGCACACAGAATCTGCCGCGTGCCATCGGCGAACGCCGCGCCAAAGAAATCCTGATGACGGGCCGCCCTTTCGATGCGCAACAGGGCCTGGATTGGGGCCTGATCAACGCACTGCACGAGCCGGCCCAGGTATTGCCAGCTGCGCTGGAGACAGCCAACGTCATCGCGGGCAATGCCCCGCTGTCCGTTCGTCAGATCAAGAAATCCGTGCGCTATGGCGGGCAGATGGAGCTGCGCACTGCGTTCCGCTTCGAGATCGAGGCCTATAACCATCTGATCGACACCGATGACCGTCGCGAAGGCGTATTGGCCTTCAATGAAAAGCGCAAGCCGGTCTTTAAGGGCCGTTGACCCAACAGCCAAAGGAAAACATCATGTCCAGAGAAGTCATCCTGCGCGAAGTCGGCCTGCGTGATGGTCTGCAAAGCGTCTCGACTTTCGTCGATACCGCCGACAAGATGGAATGGATACGGCGCGAGGCGACCGCCGGCGTCAGCGAAATCGAAGTCACCTCCTATGTCCCTCCGAAGCTGCTGCCGCAATTCGTCGATGCCGAGGCGGTCACCACGGAATCGCTGCGCATCCCGGGCCTGACCGTCGCCTCGCTGGTGCCGAATTCACGAGGTGCGCAACGCGGCATCGAGTTAGGCGTGCACAAAATCAATTTCGTCATGTCGGTGAGCGAAACGCACAACATGAAAAACGTCCGCCGCAGCCGGGAAGAATCCTTGGCCGACTTCCGCAACATGGTGGAGCTCGCACGCGCCCAACCGCAGGCGCAACGGCCGATACTCTGCGGTGGGTTAGCGACTGCGCTGGGTTGCTCGTACGAGGGGCAAGTCCCTGTGAGTGATGTCGTTCGCTATGCCGTCGCGTTGGTCGAGGCCGGCGCCGACGAATTGATCATTCCGGACACCGTGGGCTATGCCAACCCGGCGCTGGTGCGCAAGGTGTTCAAAGCTGTTCTTGCCGAAGTCGGCGATTTACCTGTGGCCGCTCATTTCCATGACACACGCGGCACCGGCTTGGCCAATCTATTGGCGGCCCTGGACTGTGGCGTACGGGCCTTCGATGCATCCCTCGGTGGATTGGGTGGATGTCCTTTTGCACCGGGCGCCACCGGCAACATCGTCATGGAGGATGCTGCCTACATGTTGGAATCCATGGGCATAGACACGGGCATTGACCTCTTGGCGCTATTAGAGGTACGCAGCGTCTTGCAGCGCGCGCTGCCCGATGCGCCTTTGTATGGCGGCCTGCCGCGCGCGGGGTTGCCGCGTGGTTTTGTCCCTGCCCGTCAAGCCCTCGCCGCTTGAATCCCTCGTTACGAACTCATCTGACTACACGCTATGGACACGATTTCATCCTCTTCAGAAGGTCTTTCGTTGCCTTTGGGCGAAGACTTTCCCGATGTGCGCGACAGCGTACGGCGCATTTGCGAGCAATTCCCAGGAGAATACTGGCGCCGCCTGGAAGAAGAAAACCGCTATCCAGACGAATTTGTCGCGGCATTGACGGAGTCGGGATTTCTGGCAGCGCTCATCCCCGAAGCATACGAAGGCAGCGGCATGCCATTACGCGCCGCTGCCGTCATCCTCGAAGAAATCCACGCTGCCGGCTGCAATGCGGGCGCCTGCCATGCCCAGATGTATACGATGGGCACGCTGCTGCGCCACGGCAGCGCCGAACAAAAAGCACGCTATCTGCCCGCCATCGCACGCGGCGAACTGCGCCTGCAGGCCTTCGGCGTCACGGAGCCTACCAGCGGCACCGACACCACCCGCCTGAAAACCCGGGCCGTACGAGACGGCGACAGCTATGTCATCAATGGGCAAAAAGTCTGGACCTCTCGCGCCCTGCAATCCGATCTGATGCTGCTGCTGGCCCGCACTACCCCCTATGACGAGGTGGAAAAGAAAGTCGACGGTCTTTCCGTCTTTCTCGTCGACATACGCGCCGCCTTGGGTCACGGGATGGAAATCCGCCCGCTCAAAGCCATGATCAACCACAACACCACCGAGGTGTTTTTCGACAACCTGCGCATCCCTGCCGACAGCTTGATCGGCCAAGAGGGCCGCGGATTTCGCTACATCCTGGACGGCATGAACGCCGAACGCATCCTGGTTGCTTCAGAAGCCATCGGCGATGCGCGCTGGTTCACACGCACATCAGTGGCCTACGCCAATGATCGACGAGTCTTTGATCGCCCCATCGGCCAAAACCAAGGCATCCAGTTTCCCATCGCGCGGGCATATGCGGAAACACAGGCTGCCGATCTGATGCTGCGCAAGGCTGCTGCCTTGTTCCAGGCGGGAATGCCCTGCGGGGACGAAGCCAATATCGGAAAGATGCTGGCGTCCGAAGCTGCCTGGCATGCTGCCGAGGCTTGCCTGCAAACGCATGGCGGTTTCGGTTTTGCACGCGAGTACGACGTCGAACGCAAATGGCGCGAAACCCGCCTGCTGCAGATCGCGCCGATCTCGACGAACCTGATCCTGTCGTACATCGGCCAACACATCCTCGGCATGCCTCGCTCATTCTGAGCGCTGGATTTCACGGAGCTCTCATGAACGCACTCACCCAAGCGTTGGCCACGTACATCGCACAGCCTGATTTGGGCACCCGCGAAAGCGAGGCCATCGCCATTGCCCGCCAGGGCATGACCGACACCATCGCCGTCGCCCTCGCCGGACATCAGGAGCCAGTCACGCGTATCGCGATGGAGTATGCGCGATCCACGCTACAGTCCGGCACACAGAGCGCTCCGCTATGGTTTGGCGGCGCGACGCTGCCATCGCCGCAAGCCGCATTCGTCAACGGCGTCGCAGGTCACGCACTGGATTACGACGACGTCGCGCTTTCTGGCCACCCCAGCACCGTGCTCACGCCGGCCATTCTCGCGGAGGCTCACGCACGAGGCGCCTCAGGAGCCGAGTGTTTGCGCGCCTATGTCGTGGGTTATGAAGTTTGGGCGGAACTGGCCTCGCGCGAATCTGACCCGTATCACATCAAGGGCTGGCATCCCACGGCGGTATTCGGCACTGTCGCCGCAACGGCAGCCCTGGCCTATCTGCGCAAACTACCAGCCTCCGACATCGTCCGCGCACTGGCCATCAGCGCCAGCCTGGCCAGCGGCCTCGTCGCGAACTTCGGCACCATGACCAAACCGCTGCACGCAGGCCGTGCCGGCGCCCTGGCCTTCGAAGCGGTCACGCTGGCCGGCCTGGGATTAAGTGCGGCAAACGACGCACTGGAGCACCATGCGGGTTTCCTGGCCGCCCTATCTCCGCATGGTCATGTCGATCGCGAACGTCCCTATCGGCCTGGCGTCCCCCATATCCTGGCCACGCGCCTGTCCATCAAGAAATACCCCGTCTGCTATTCCGGCCATCGCGTCATCGATGCCGTTCTCGATATCGCGAATGCAGAAAACCTGGATGCCGCCAAAGTCGCGCACATCACCTTGGGTATCGGCCCGGCCCAGGCTTCCATGTTGCGCAACGCGGCCCCCGTCACCGCACTGGAAGCCAAATTCAGCGCGCAATTTGCCGTAGCCGCTGCGTTGATGCGACGTAAAGTGGGGCTGGCGGAATTGAATGACGAGTTTGTCAACGAGTCCGCCATGCACGAGCTCTATCGCAAAGTCGCCGTCGAAATCGTCGAGACACCGGATCCGGAAGACGCCGCATTCGCCCTATACGACACCGTGACCATCGAAATGCAAGACGGCCGCATTTTCCGCTCAGGCGAAATCCGCTATGCACGCGGACATGCTCATTTGCCGCTGAACGAAGCCGATTTGCGTACCAAATTCGATGACTGCCTGGCCGTATGGCGCGCTCAGGCCGGCACGAATGCCGCAGCAATCCCGTCGGCCGGCACGCTCTATGACCGATTGACCAGCCTCGCTCAGATCGACAACATTCGCACCCTGTTTGGAAACTGACTGATGACGCGTACCGACGATATCCCTTGGTCGCTCGAACTCCATACCCTGGCCCAACGCTATCCTGAACAGGTGGCCGTCGACGACGGCCACGCCACACTGAACTATGCGGCGCTCAATGCCCATGCCCACGCGCTGGCGAACGCCTTGTTAAACGATGGCGCACAGCCAGGGGGCTGTGTCGGCATCTACTTGCCCAATGGTATCAACGCGGTCTGGGCAGATTATGGCGCCACCATCAGCGGCGTCTGTCTGGTGCATCTTAATGCCGCCTACACACGTCAGGAAATTCAATGGGGACAACAATTGGCCCCGATGAGCCACATTATCACTGACCGTGCCCATGCCGGCACGGTCAGTGATCTGGGAGCCCGGCTGATCCTGTGCGAAGACATCGCACCACGTCCCCATCCCGATGTGTTGCCCGCCGTCCGTGCCGATACTTGGGGTCGAATCATTTTTTCCTCGGGCACCACCGGCAAACCCAAAGCGCTGGTGTATGACCAGGGACGCCGCTGGCTGGCAGCAGTTCTGCTGCGTGCCATGTTGCCCTTTACCCCCGGCCCTGGATCACGCGTATTGTTGATGACGCCCTATGTGCATGGAGCCTCGATGCAGGCGCGTGCATGGCTGGACTACGGCGGCACAGCAGTGTTGCTCAATGGCGTCGACCTCGAGGCCGTGGGCCGCGAATTGCGCAGTGGCAAACTCGAAGCGATATTCGCCCCTCCTACCGTGCTCGCAAAACTCGCTGCGGCCTTTGAGGGCGAACATTTCCCCAACGTACGCTGCGTTTTCACCGGCACCCAGACGCTCACGCCCAGCCTCTATGCGCGCGCACGTGCGCTCTTTGGCCCTTGCGTTCGCGTCACCTATGGCAAGAGCGAAAACGTCAATCCCATCACCGTACTGGATCCTGCCGCCACCGAAGCCTGCTTTGCATCGGATAGCGGCGAAGGCGCTTGCCTGGGCTGGCCCGCACCAGGCGTACAGCTGCGCATCAACTCGCACGACGAGATCGAATTGCGCTCGTCGCATATGTACGTCGGCCATATCGATCAGGACGGCTTCCACGCACCGGACGCCGATGGCTGGCATCGCACCGGCGACTTGGGTCGCATCGATGAACGAGGACGGCTCTGGCTGCTGGGCCGCATGGCCGACGTCATCAAGACGGGCGGCTATAAAGTCTATCCCGATGAAATCGAAGCCGCGCTCGCCGGCACACCAGGATGCGGCGACATCTGTGTCGTCGCACTGCCCTCCGACTACTGGGGCGAGATCATCGTCGCCGTCGCAGAGCGTGCCGACGACCTCTGGGCAGATCATGCACGGCAGCAGGTCGAGAGTCTCGCACGCTATAAACATCCCCGCGCGCACATCGCGATCGCGGCTCTGCCCCGCAATCCCCAAGGCAAGATCAGCCGACGCGCCGTACGAGACCAGATACTGTCCGAATACGCATTGCACGACGGCCCCTATCCCACCCTGCATAAAAGTTAACAGGTATTCAATCGACCTTGGCGTTAGAGGTCTTTACCGCTTTGCCCCATACGGAGATCTCTCGCGCGATAAATTCGCGCGTGTCTTCGGGGCTGACTGAAACCGTGTCTGCGCCCAAATCGGCGAGTTTGTTCTGGATACCCGGGCGGCTCACGACATCGCGCGTCACCGCGTTGAGCTTGTCGATGACGGGTTTGGGCGTGCCCGCGGGCGCCATCAAGACAATCCACGCTTGCGCTTCGTAACCCGGCACGCCTTCAACGGAGACTGGCTTCACGTCCGGAAACGCCCGCGCAGGCTCCAGGCCACCCACGGCCAATACCTTTAGCGCACCGGACTCGACATGCGGCTTGATAGCAGGACCTGCCTCAAACATCAGCGCCACATCGCCGCTCAACAGCCCCGTCAACGCGGCCGATGCCCCGCGATACGGCACATGCGTCATATTCAATCCCGCTTGGCTCTTGAACATTTCCATCGCCAAATGGTTGGTCAATCCACTGCCGCCCGAGCCGTAGTTGAGTTGGCCGGGATGCTGCTTGATATAGCCCAGCAGCTCACGCACGTTGTTGGCGGGAAAATCCTTGCGCACTACGAGAAACAGCGGCACCATCGCAACCAACGCAACAGGCTCGTAGTCTTTTTGGGCATCGTATGGCAGCTTGCTATAGAGCCCGGGGTTGATTGCCACAGGTCCACTGGCAGTCATCAACAACGTATAGCCATCCGCCTCCGAGCGCTTGGCAGCCTCCATGCCGATGATGCCGCCCGCGCCGCCTCGGTTATCGACAAAAAAAGCCTGTCCCAGGGCGTCACTCAGTTCCTGTCCAACAGCGCGGGCAATGACATCCGTCGTCTGCCCGGCCGGATATGGCACGATCATCTTGACGCCGCGCTCGGGATACGCCGCATGCGCCGTCACCGTGCCTGCCCCCAATCCAATACCCAGCAATAACGCCGCTATTGCTCCACGCATCCTCTGCCTCCTTATTTGGTGGTTTCGGGCGCTGATCTACGCCAACGTCCGTACATAAACATATCACTTATTTGTGATTATGTACGTACATTGTTATGACGCAGTGCGGCATTGCTGAAAACGAGGGCTTACACCGGCTTTGGCTCGATAGTGGTCGGCGCGATGTGGGACACGGCCGATCCGTTCCACAAATCACTGATCTGCAAGAATCAATCCACCGTCGCGCCCGTGAACTTCACGATTTCTGCGTATCGTGCAATATCTTTACGCACGAATTCGCCTAGCTCCTCAGGCGTGCTGCTCACGGCAGTTGCCGCCTCGGCCTCAAGCAGCTTACGAAAATCCGGTGTATCCACGGCCTTGCGCGCAGCGCTGTTCAGCTCTGCAACGACCTTGGGCGACAAGCCGGCCGGACCAAACATTGCGAACCAGGCGTTGGACTCGAATCCCTTGATCGTGTCGCCGATCGGCGGCACTCCTGGGAATTGCGGCAGTTCCGCCGTGCTCGTCACGCCCAGCGCTTTCAATGTCCCGTTCTTGACCGGGGCCAAGGCATTCATTGAGCTCGCGAACATCATATCCACCTGGCCGCCCAGCACGTCCGTGAGCGCAGGCGCCGTCCCCTTGTAGGGGACGTTCAAGATATCCAACCCGGCCATCATCTTCATCCGCTCGCCGGCCATATGCAGCGACGAGCCTATTGCCCCCAGCGCCGTGGTGTACTTGCCCGGATGCGATTTCACTTCTTTAACAAACTCGGCCATGTTCTGCGCCGGGAAATCCTTGCGCGTGACCAGGACACTGGGCACATTCGCCAGCATACTGATCGGCGTGAAATCCTCGATCGTGTCGAACGGCAGTTTGCGATACAGCGAGGCGTTGATGGAAAAACTGGTGAACGTAACCAATAACGTGTTGCCATCAGCGGTGCTCTTGGCCACATAATCCGCCGCGATGTTGCCTCCAGCGCCAGGTTTGTTCTCGACCAACACAGTGCGCTTTAAATCCTGGCCCATGTGCTGCGCAATACTGCGGGCGACGGTGTCCGTCGTGCCTCCCGGCGGCGCTCCTACGACGAGCTTGATCGTATTATTCTGAGCCATCGAGGCCAATGGCATGGCGCCGGCCACGACCAACGCACAGCCGCTTAATACATAACGAGCAGCAATCAACACGGCAGTCTCCGTTTATTCTCTAGTCTGAATTGGGCGAGCATACTGGCAACGCCCATCCTCGGGAATAGGACAATCCTCCTGGCATAGAACAAATGAATAGATAGGGACGATCGACAATCAGCGCCCGGCGGGCAAGTCGAACGAAAACACGGCGCCTTGGCCCGGCTCGTCCAGCAGGCGGATCTCGCTGCGATGCAATTGCAAGATCCGCTGCACAATCACCAGCCCCAGTCCTCCGCCATCGCTGCGTGGCTGACGCAACGCCGATGCCCGCGTAAATAGTCCTGCACGCAGGTCCGCCGGAATTCCCGGACCACTATCGCTGACCCGCACCTCGACCATCTGCCTGGAATTGCCTAGCCGCACCTCGATGTCAGTACCCGGTGGACTGTGACGAATGGCGTTGTCCAATAAATTGGTCAGCACCCGCTCTATCATGCCCAGGTCGGCGCGCACAGGTGGCAGCTCTCTGGGAAAGTCCGTGCTCAGGCGCTGACGCCGCGCCTCGGCCGCCAACTCAAATTTCTGAATCACATCCTGCACCAGCTCGGGCAGTGAAAACGTGTCGATTTCCAGTTGTACCAGGCCGGATTCCAGCCGGGCCAATTCGAAGAGTTCCTGCGCCAGGCGGCCGACTTTACGGCTTTGTCCAAGCGCGATGTCCAGGTAGCGGCGCCGCTCCTCAGCGGCCAGCGACTCATCCTTCAGGCGCAGGGTTTCCAGATAACCGTGCAGCGATGTCAACGGCGTGCGCAGGTCATGCGAGATATTGGCAACCAGGTCGCGCCGTTGTTGATCCTGCCGCGTGAGTTCGTGCCACTGGTCAGCGATTCGCTGTCCCATCTGCGCAAATGCCCGCCGCAGGACGCCGATTTCGTCGCGATGTTTCTCGTCGTCTCCCACGCGATACAGGGCTGCTGCAGCGCTGCCGTCGCCGTCGAACTTGCGTACCGCCTGCGTCAGCTCGCGCAGCGGCCGCGTTATCAGCGCAAATGCCACCAGCCCGGCCACCAATCCAAGCAGCGCGACCAAGGCGATCGACCATAGCGTGGTACGCAACACGGCGCTGGCCGATACCGCCGAGGCCAGGGCATCATGCGCCTCTCCCTGCAGCACGACATAAACATAGCCACGATCCACACCATCGATGCGTACCGGTGCCGCGCTGAATACTTTATGAGCCCCTATATTGCGTGGATCCGCTCCTAGAATAGGCAACGGATCACCCGCCAGGAAACGGCGCACAGGCTCCAACTCGACCCTGTCGAGCTTGACGCGGCCGGCCGGCGCCGCGTCGGCCTCGATGCGGCCATCATTGCCCAACAGATAGACCTCGACGGCTGGGTTCACGGCCATCAACTGATCGAACAGCGTGCGCACCGACTCCGGTTTCCAGCCGTCGGCGTCCATCAATGTGCGGCTGCCGGCGATGTGCTCGGCCAGGCCGCTGGACAACCTCTGCACGACTTCTTGTTGATAACGCTCATTAGCGGCCATGTGCAGCCAGGCCGAGGCGCCACAGCAAGCCAACAACAACAGCGCGAACACTGCGGAAAGGCGCTGGGTCAATGTCAGGTGCTTCATGAAGACTCTCCAGGAGCCGGCGCGGCGAATTTGTAGCCGCGGCCCCATACCGTCAGGATCAGGCTCGGCTCGGACGGGTCAGCCTCGATCTTTGTGCGCAATCGATTAATGTGAGTGTTTACCGTGTGCTCGTAGCCTTCGTGCTGGTAACCCCAGACCTGATTCAACAGATCCATGCGCGAAAACACCTTGCCAGGATGGCGGGCAAAGAAATACAGCAGGTCGAATTCGCGTGGCGTCAGCTCCAGCAACCGGCCTTGAACCCTGGCATCGCGCGCTACCGGATCAATGGAAACACCCGATACGTCCAGACGGCCGGCATCCAAACGCGCATTGCGCACAAGCGCATCGGCGCGGCGCAGCAATGCCTTGACGCGGGCCACCAATTCCAGCATCGAGAACGGCTTGGCCAGATAATCGTCGGCCCCCAGTTCCAGGCCCAGAATGCGGTGCACCTCGCTGGACCGGGCACTGGTGATGATGATAGGCGTGTAGCGCGCCATCGCGCGGGCGCGCTTGCAGATTTCCAGGCCATCAATGCCGGGCAGCATCAGATCCAGCACCAACGCATCCCAATGCCCGGTTTCCAACTGACGCATGCCGGCGTCGCCGTCAGCCGCATGAGTGACCGCATAGCCCTCGTCGCGCAAGTGCAAGTTCAGCAAATCTGCGATATGGGCGTCGTCTTCGACTATCAGGATACGTTTGGACATGGCGGTGCCAGGGATTTTTGACCGGTAACCGCTATTGTCGCCAATTGCGGCAGGCTAGTTATCACATTTAATTTAACTTTGCGTGAGGACTTCGCCATACGGTACGGGCAAGAATGCCCCCATGGCTACTCACTTTTCTCCTCGTCCGCTTGCTGCCACGTCCGACAACCGCGCCGTGCATCCCGTCTGGCTGCGCGTCACGCACTGGCTGAACGTACTGGCCGTCCTGATCATGATCCCCAGCGGCTGGCGTATTTATAACGCGTCGCCGCTGTTCGATTTCGATTTTCCGGCGGCCATCACCCTGGGCGGCTGGCTGGGCGGTGCGCTGCAGTGGCATTTTGCCGGTATGTGGCTGCTGGCCGGCAACGGACTGCTGTACCTGGCGATGAATTTGGGAACCGGCCGCTTGAAGCAACGTTTTTTCCCGCTGTCGCCTCGACACATCGCCGCTGACTTGATTGCGGCATTGCGCGGCCGCCTGTCGCATGCCGATCCGCGCCATTACAACGCCGTGCAGCGGCTGGCTTATCTGTTCGTCATGGTCGACATTGCCGTTCTGGTGCTGTCCGGCCTCGTGCTGTGGAAATCCGTGCAATTTGAAACGCTGCGCGTATTGATGGGCGGCTATGAATCTGCCCGCTATGTGCACTTCATTGCGATGGCGTTGATGGTCGCATTCGTGGCCATACATGTACTGATGGTGGCCCTGGTGCCGCGCACGCTATTGACCATGATTCGCGGCAAATAAAAGGATACGACATGCCCCTGCACAAACGCCCCACCCTGCCCGGACTGGACGAATCGGCCATCTTGCAAGAGGCGCGCAAACTGCTCGCCCCGCGCATTGAGCAACCCACACGCCGTGCTTTCCTGCAACGCACGCTGAGCCTGGGCGGACTGGCGTTGCTGTCGGGTTGCAGCCTGAGCGACAACGACAGTGTGGAACAAGCCCTGACCGCCGTGTCCCGCTTCAATGATCGGGTACAGGGATGGATTTTCGATCCCACCCAATTGGCGCCCACCTATCCCGAGTCCATGATCACGCGGCCGTTTCCCTTCAATGCCTACTATGGCATCGACGATGTACCGCAGATAGATGAGGCGGATTATCGGCTGGAATTGAGCGGTCTGGTGGCCGACAAGCGCCCCTGGCGTCTGCATCAGTTGCGTGCCATGGCACAGGTCGATCAGGTCACACGCCACATCTGCGTAGAAGGCTGGAGCGCGATCGGCAAATGGGGCGGCGTACGGTTTTCGGATTTTCTGCGCAGCGTGGGCGCCGACCTGCAGGCCAAATACGTGGGTTTCCAATGCGCCGACGACTATTACACCAGTATCGACATGCCCACCGCCCTGCATCCACAGACCTTGCTGACCTTGACCTATGACGGCCAGCCCCTGCCTGCCGAATATGGATTTCCCATGAAGCTGCGCATGCCGACCAAGCTTGGCTACAAGAATCCCAAACATATCCAGGCCATCTACGTCACCAACACGTTTCCTGGTGGTTATTGGGAAGACCAGGGCTACAACTGGTTCGGTGGCAGTTGACGTTTTCTCACCCCCCGCGGCAGTGCCGCAACAAATAGGAGTTCTCCATGAAAAAAAGCGCGATCTATGCAATGTCGATGTGCCTGGCTCTGGCTGCCGGCGGCGCCTATGCCGCAGACAATATGAGCAAGGATGGCATGGCCAAGGACGGCATGTCCAAGAGCTCGATGTCCAAGGATGGCATGTCCCATGATGGCATGAAAAAGGATAGCTCGATGTCCAAAGACTCCATGTCCAAAGATGGGATGAAGAAAGACAACATGTCGCACGATGGAATGAAAAAAGACAGCGCGATGTCCAAAGACAGCATGTCCAAAGATGGCATGAAGAAAGACGGCATGTCCCACGACGGAATGAAAAAGTAAATCGATGCCAACGTGACCACGGTGCCCGCGCTGGCGGGTTCCGCCGGCCGCGTGCCGCGGAGCAGATCATGAAATCAACTCGCAGGTTTTTCCTCACCGCCGGCGGCAATGCTGCCTTGGCCGCAGCGCTGTACACACTGACCGGTCCGAGCGCACTGGCCCGTGCCGAACCGGAAAATTTTGCGGTCATGCACAGCGATGCCGAATGGCGTGCCCTGCTGACCCCGATGCAGTACGCAGTATTACGCCACGCCGAAACGGAACAGCCCTATTCCAGCCCGCTGGACCACGAGCATCGCACCGGCACCTATGCGTGCGCGGGCTGCGGGCAAGCGCTATTTGCTTCACAGACCAAATTCGACAGCGGCACCGGTTGGCCCAGTTTCTGGCAGCCTCTACCGCATGCGATCGGCACCACGCGCGACCGCAGCTTCGGCATGGTGCGTACTGCCGTGCATTGCGGACGCTGTGGCGGACACCTTGGCCACGTATTCGACGATGGGCCCAAACCCACGGGATTGCGTTACTGTATGAACGGTGTCGCCCTGGCTTTCACCATCGCGGTATCTTGATCGACAGCCTTACAGGAATTTCATCATGAACCCGACACTCGCCACGCAAGCCAGAAAAACGGGCACGCCCTCCCGCCGAGTCTGCCTCAGACTGGCCGCGGCAGCCCTTATCACCGGCGCCGCCTCGTTTTTCCTGCAGCCGCCGGGCCATGCTGCCGAGGCCGTATTTCACATTCCACAGCCCGAGCAGGATCTGTCTGCCAATTCAGCCAAAACAGCCACCGCCGTGCTCGCTGGTGGATGTTTCTGGGGTGTACAAGCCGTCTTTCAGCACGTAGACGGCGTCACCCAGGCGCTATCGGGCTACGCCGGAGGCAGCGCCAATACTGCCCAGTACGATACGGTCAGCACCGGCCGGACAGGCCATGCCGAGGCCGTGCAGATCACCTACGATCCTAGCCGTATTACCTATGGTCAGCTGCTGCAGATCTATTTCTCGGTGGCGCACGATCCCACCCAGCGCGATCGCCAGGGGCCGGATGTGGGCACTCAATACCGGTCGACTATTTTTCCGGTGGACGCAGACCAGCGACGTGTGGCAGAGGCCTATATTGCCCAGTTGAATCGCTCGGGAATCTACAACCGCCAGTTGGCGACTACGGTCGAGAACCTGGATAAATTTTATCCCGCCGAAGACTACCATCAGGACTATCTGGTTCGGCATCCCGACAGTCTGTACATCGTGATCAACGACCAGCCAAAAGTAGAAAACTTGGCCAAGGAATATCCTGATCGCTATCGTCAGACGCCGGTATTGGTGGGCGGCTGATTCGTTCTGCCTATCTCGCAGGCCCAAGAAATTCCGTCAGCAACGGCCGACCCGCAAAATAAGCGCTCAGATTGTCGCGAACGAGAGCCCCCATCGAGGCGCGCGTTTCCCTCGTTGCACTCGATTGATGGGGCTGCAGAATGACGCTATCGAGGTCACCGAACTCCCGTGCGATATTCGGCTCATTATGAAAGACGTCAAGTGCAGCGCCAGCAATCAGCCGCTCGCGCAAATACCTTAGCAAGACAGGTTCGTCAACGATCGCGCCACGGGCGACATTAATTAACATTCCATCACGCCCCAAGGCGTCGAGCACCTGTTTGCCGATTACGCCGCGCGTGTCGCTATCAGCGGACGCACAGATCACGAGGAAGTCCACTTCAGCAGCTAACGCGACCACGTCGGAGAAATACCGATAGCGCACATCATCGAAACGGCATCGATCGTGGTATGCGACTTCAAGCTTGAATGCTTCTGCTCGCGTGGCCACTGCGCGTCCCACGCGGCCGAGGCCCAGTATGCCGACACGCTTGCCCCATACGCGTGTTGTCAGGCCAGGGCCGCCCTCGGACCAGCGCCCCTGCCTCACGTAGCTATCACACTGCGGAATACGCCGAGCGCACGCGAGCAGCAAGCCGAATGCCATATCTGCGACATCTTCCGTCAACACATCTGGCGTGTGGGTCACGCGGATATTTCGCCGCCGCGCGTGTGCGACGTCGATTGCGTCGAGTCCGACACCAAAGCTGGCGATGAGCTCGAGGTCCGGGAGCAAATCCATCGTCGCCGCGTCGGCGCCGTGCTCGCCGTCAGTCGCGAGCGCGCGCACACCTGAGCCGAATTTCCGAAGGAAGCTTACCTTGTCGGTTGCCTCCCACAGACGGTGAACGCTGTACGTTTGCTCGAGAATCGCCATATCAGCCGGCGTATATGGCCGTACAACAATCAAGGGCTGCTTGCTCATAAGATCATAATCAGTAGAAGAAGTGGGTATTCATCGTCCCTGCGAGCCGACATCGCGGAAGCGAATCTTTCGCGGCATCGCGTAGGCGATGAGTAAAGCCGTTACGGCGCACGTCAGTGCGATCGTGTAGAGACCCATTGATGCGCTGCCGGTCACCTCCTTGACCTTGCCCACCATATACGGTGCGATGAGCCCGCCGATCTGCCCGATCGAATTGATGAGCGCCACACCCGCAGCGGCCGCCGCCCCCGTCAATACGCGTGCGGGGAAAATCCAGAAAATGCCAAACGACGCGATCACACCGGTCGCCGCGATCGTCATGCCAATGACGAGAATTACCGTATTGTTTCCGTACGCCGCGCTGAGCACATAGCCGATGGCCGCCGCCAATGCGCATCCCGTGAGGTGCCAGCGGCGCTCACCAGTACGGTCCGACGTCCTGCCCAACAAAATCGTGCCAACCAACGCGACGACGTACGGCAGCGACGTAATCAGGCCGATCATGAACGGATCGGTGGTACCAGCTGTCTTGATCAACTGTGGCATCCAGAACAGAAAGCCGTAGATGCCCATGCACAGCCCGAAATAAATAAGCGAGAACAGATACGTGATTGGCAGCTTCAGCGCCGCAGCGAACGAATGTGTACTGCCCACTTGGGAGTCGCGCGCAAGGATCTCGCTCAGACGCCGCTTCTCGTCTTGCGTGAGCCACTTCGCATCCTTGACGTGATCGTCGAGTACCAGCAGCACGATCACGCCCAGCAAGATCGACGGCACGCCTTCCAGCAGAAACAGCCACTGCCATCCTGGCAAGCCGTGCACACCATCGAAGTACTTGAGAATCGCACCTGAAACCGGCCCTGCGATAATGCCGCACAGCGCGATGCTGCCGAAAAATAGATTATTGATCCGTCCACGACGCTCGGCCGGAAACCACCGTGTGAAGTAATAGAGCACACCCGGCACGAAACCGGCTTCCAGTACACCGAGCAGGAAACGCAAAAAGTAGAACATATTTTCCGAGCGCACGAACATCATCCCAGCCGAGACGAGGCCCCACGTAACCATGATCCGCGCGATCCAGAGGCGCGGACCCACCTTCACCAAAATGGCATTACTCGGAATTTCGAATAGTAGGTAGCCGATAAAAAAAGCACTGGCACCGAGACCATAGGCGGCGTCGCTCAGGCCGATATCCGATTGCATCTGCAGTTTGGCGAAGCTGACATTTACCCGGTCCAAGTAAGCGACGACGAAACAGGCGAGGATTAAAGGAACAATACGCCAACTAACCTTGTTAAGAATTCTGGCCTCGTCGAGCAGATCGGCAGGCTGTTCGCCTGCCACCAATGATGCTTGCATTTTGTGTCTCCAATTTATTTTGTAGTGCTGGTTAAAACAACCCACTTCTAACGACTGCACCTGCTTGCGCTAACCACGACCTATAAAAGGCATTGCGGTCGCCATGACGGTCATGAACTGAACGTTGGCTTCCAGGGGCAGGCTCGCCATGTAGGCGACGGAACGTGCCGCGTGCGACACATCCATGACCGGCTCAATCGCACGTTCGCCATTCGCCTGAAGCGTGCCTGCGCCCATCTTCGCCGTCATGTGAGTCTGCGCATTGCCGAAATCGATCTGGCAGACCGCTATGCCGTATTGGCGTCCGTCCAGCGCACAAGCCTTTGTCAATCCGCTGACCGCGTGTTTGCTGGCGGTGTAATCAGCAGAATGCAGCCGTGGAACGTGTGCCGAAAGCGAGCCGTTATTGATAATGCGTCCGCCGCTAGGGCTCTGTGCACGCATCTGGCGGAACGCCGCCTGCGTGCAGAGCAGCGTGCCCGTTACATTGACATCCATCAATGTCTTCCACCGGTCGATGGACAATTCCTCTACCGACACCCCTTCCACGCCGAGGCCCGCGTTATTAAAGAGCAGGTCAAGGCGCCCGAACGCCTCTCTCGTAACGTCGAACAGTTGCTGCACCGACGCCGGATCGGCCACGTCAGTGGGTACCGCGATCGCGCGGGCCGCATCGCCCCCGGCTTCGCAATACGCATGCACCACTTCATTGAGTGCATCCTCGCGTCGGCTGGCCAGTGCAACGCACCAGCCGTCATCGAGCAACGCACGTGTAGTGGCTCGGCCGATTCCAGTGCTCGCCCCGGTCACGATTGCTACCCGGTTATGCTTCGCGCCGTCGGTTGGTGTTCCTTGCTCCATGTCATATCCTCCTTTTTTTGGCATGCGCGCTAGCGTGCTTGTCGAGTTCCAGCACTTGTATTAAGGATTAGCTGGGCGCGCGTGCGAGCACGAGCTAACGCTACGCGAGCTCGATCTTTCCATCGACGAGACGATTGACCTTCCAAGGATTCGTCGCTTTAAGCGCCTCGGGCAACAACGCCTCTGGCACGTCCTGGTAGCTCACCGGCCGCAGATAGCGGCGAATCGCGAGACTCCCCACCGAAGTCGAGCGCCCGTCGGCCGTGGACGGATAGGGTCCACCGTGCACCATCGCATGCGAGACTTCGACACCCGTGCCAAAGCCATTGACGAGCACCCGCCCCACACGCCGCTCCAGAACGGGCAGGAACGACCGCGCCACCGTGTAATCCTCTTCATCGATATGCAGTGCCACCGTCAGCTGTCCCTCCAGCGATTCAATCAGGGCCTGCATTGCTTGCAAATCCGGACAACTTACGATCAGCGAAGCGGCACCGAAAATCTCTTCACGTAACGAGGCGTGCTCGCGAAACGCCTCAGCGGTCGTCAAAAAGAGCGCACCCTGCCCTTCGTTCACACCGGCCGCCGGCTGCGCGCGCGCCAACGTTTGCACCTGTGGGTGCGCAGAGAAGTTCGCTACGCCCGTCTCGAACGCCCGATGGATACCCGGTGTGAGCATCGTTGCGGCCGGTGTGCGAGCCAGCGCCTCCGACGCCGCCGCCACGAACCGATCGAGTGCCGGCCCTTGCACCGCGAGGATCAACCCCGGATTCGTGCAGAACTGGCCGGCGCCCAGCGTCAGCGATTGCACGAATGCCTGCGCAATGGCTTCGCCGCGCTGTTCGAGCGCATGAGGAAACAGGATCACCGGATTGATACTGCTCATTTCGGCGTATACCGGAATCGGTTCGAGACGCGCCGCAGCAACAGCCATCAGATCCGTTCCCGCCTGGCGCGAACCGGTGAAACCCACCGCCTTGATGCGCGGATCGCGCACAAGGGCTTGACCGATTTCGCGGCCACTGCCGAACAGTAGCGAGAACGTCCCCGCCGGCATACCACAGTCTTCCACGGCCTGGCGCACCGCCCCGCCCACAAGCTCTGATGTACCGGGGTGAGCCGCATGCGCCTTGACGATCACGGGGCAGCCCGCCGCGAAGGCGGAAGCCGTATCGCCGCCCGCAACGGAAAAGGCGAGCGGAAAGTTGCTGGCGCCAAACACCGCGACCGGCCCGAGCCCGATATGGCGCATGCGCAGATCGACTCGCGGTAGCGGCTTGCGTTCCGGCTGCGCCGGGTCCATACGAACTTCGAGAAAGTCGCCGGAGCGCACGACGCCCGCGAACATGCGCAATTGGCCAACCGTGCGGGCACGCTCGCCTTCGATTCGTGCGCGCGGCAACCCCGACTCCGCAACGCAGCGCTCAATGAGCTTGTCGCCCAGCGCGAGAATATTGGTGGCGATCGTATCCAGGAATTCCGCGCGAGCTTCCAGACTCGTTTCTCGGAATCGGTCGAACGCGGACCACGCGAGCTCGCAGGCAGCGTCCACGTCCTCGAGTGTGGCGCCACCGAAACCAGGCGCGAGGCGTTCGCCGCTTGCAGCGTCGAGCGCATACGACACACCGTTGGTTCCGCGCCGCACATCCTGGCCAATCAATAGGTTTCCTGCAATGTCCATTTCCATTTCCTAAATGGGGCAAATCGAGCCCCCGAATGCCAAGCGTCGAGATTCACGTGTGCGCAAGCGCAGCACGTCCCGGCCATGCTCCACCTGCGCGCTTCACAACGACGCTTCAAGCATGGCGCGGTAATCTGCCGCGGAGGCCTCGCGCGGATTGGTCTTGTGGCTGTGATCCTTGAGCGCGCCCGCGATGATGTCCGGAAACATCTCGGGCGTGACGCCCAGTTGCGCGAGCCCGGTGGGCAAGCCGAGCCGCTGCGTCATGGCACGCACCGACGAAGCCACTTCATTACCGTTGCTCACACCCATTGCCATTGCGATGCGGTTGAGCTTGTCCTCATCGCGTACGGAAGGAGCATCCTCGTTAAAGGCGAGCACAGCCGGCAGAAAGATCGCGTTCAGCGTGCCGTGATGAAGGCGCGGATTGATGCCCCCGAGCGAATGGCTCAGGCTGTGCACGCAACCGAGGCCCTTCTGGAATGCGAGCGCACCCTGCATCGACGCGCTCATCATGTTCATGCGCGCGACGCGGTCGCCGGGCTCGCGCGTCGCGCGCTCGATATGCCGCCACGCGCGCCACAATCCATCGAGTGCGATGCCGTCCGCAGGCGGGTTAAAAGCGGGGGCAAGGAACGTTTCGATGCAATGAGCGATGGCATCCATACCCGTTGCCGCCGTCAATGCGCTCGGCAAGCCCATTGTCAGTTCGGGATCGCAGATCGCAACGCGCGGCACCACGAACGGCGAGATCACACCGACTTTGCGGCCATCGTCAAGAATCAGGATCGCGCCGCGGCCTACTTCGCTGCCAGTGCCGGCCGTCGTCGGCACCGCGATGACCGGCGCGGTTTTCGCAGTGATGTTTGCCACGCCGCCTTCGATCACGGCGAAGCGCTGCAGCGGACCATCGTGCGTCGCGCAAACGGCCACGCCCTTGGCCAGATCAATGGAGGAACCTCCACCTACAGCGATGATGCCATCGCACTCTCCGGCCTCATACACCGCCACGGCTTCGCGCACGGCGGCCTCGTTCGGATTCGGCGGCGTACCGTCATAGATCGTTGCCGGCGCATCGCCCGCAAGCGCCTCAAGCACCGTATCGATAATGCCCGCGGCGCGCACCCCCTTATCGGTCACAATCAATGGCCGGCGTATGCCCACGCGTTCGCATTCACTCTTAAGCAAACGGACGGCACCAAAGTCGAACTGAATTTGCGTGATGTAGTTGATGAGAGACATGGCAATAAGCTTTAGTTATACTGGATGAACGCAATGAATACGTTGCTGTGGCACAAGACACGGACCGCCCTGGAATCAGGCGGCGCTTTACGCCTTAAAATGCTGCGCTGACCGAGTATAGGAAAAAGATTACTGCGCAGTAATTGAGAAGTTCTAATACGGGTATAACTTTCTCTCAACCCCATGATACCCCCGCTCAATTCCATCATCTCCCGGCTGCACCTGAAGCAATTGCGGCTTTTGATTGCGCTCGGCGACCACGGCTCACTGCTCAAGGCCGCGCAGCAGGTCGCGCTCACGCAGCCTGGCGCCAGCAAGGCCCTGCAGGAAATCGAAACTACTTTCGATACGCCGCTATTCAACCGCACCAACCGTGGACTCGAACCCAACGAGACCGGGCATTGCGCGATCCGTTATGCGCGCGTGATTTACGCAGAGCTTGCGCATATGCGCGAGGAAATGGTGGGGATCCAGGGTGGCCGTGTGTCGGTTGGCGTCATCATGGGAGCAGTGCCGCTCCTTACCGATGCAATCACGGCACTCAATCCGGACCTGTCGGTCGAGATCGTGGAAGACACAAGCGCAGCCCTGCTGAGTCTGATCGATGTGGGCCGGCTCGATCTTGCGATCTGCCGTACAACAATAAGCCCGACGCCACAGATTTACGATTCGCTCAAACTGCAGGACGAAACGCTCGCGGTGGTTGCAAACGTGCAGCACCCACTCAGGCGGACGAAGCGGCTCACACTACAGGATCTTGCCGAATACCGCTGGGTGGTGTATCGCGCGAACATGCCGATGCGCCTGCTACTCGAGCGCGAGTTCAGGGACGCCGAAATCCGCTTTCCGAGGCATCTGCTGGAAACGACCTCCGTGTTCGCCACCCTCGCGATTCTGCAAAGTAATCCGTCATTCGTCGCGCTTGTGTCCATCGACGTCGCGCAGTTTTTTGCCCGTCACGAGATGACCTGCATTCTTTCGCTCAATCTAGCCTCACGCAGTGAACCCTATGAACTCGTTACGCGAAAAGGCGCGCCGCTCTCACAAGGAGCAAGACTGCTAATCGAAGCGCTGCGCCGCGACCAAGAGATTAAAAATTGAAACGAGCCGCTCAAGATACGTGAATCGGAAAACGGTCCAGCGGCATTACAGCAATAGTATTTCGGCGATGATTAAAGCCAATCTACAGAACCGCTGATACTATGGCGTCAAAGCAGCAACCAAAGACTGATTGCAGTGTCTTCAATTTGGGTAGCTAGGTGGTAGCCAGCCCAAAAAATGAAGCAAAAGAGCAAAGTCAATTCCTTGAAATTAAAAAATTTTGAACAGAATGAAACTCGCCACCTGGAACATTAATTCCCTGAAAGTCCGTCTGCCCCAAGTCCTGGACTGGCTTTCAGCCAACCCCGTCGACGCACTCTGCCTCCAAGAGCTCAAGCTCACCGACGACAAATTCCCGTTGGACGCATTCACCGAGCTGGGCTACCAAGCCGTCTGGGCCGGACAAAAAACCTACAACGGCGTTGCAATCATCTCGCGCGAAACCGGCTCCGCCATGGTGCGCAACATCCCGACGATGGACGACCCGCAACAGCGCGTGCTGGCCGTCACCCTGCCCGCGCCGGGCGGCGACGTGCGCGTCATTTGCGCCTATTGCCCCAACGGACAATCGCTGGATTCCGAGAAATATCCCTACAAGCTGGACTGGTTCCAGCATCTGAACCGCTGGGTCGCGCAAGAACTGAAAAACTATCCGCGCCTGGCCTTGCTAGGCGACTACAACATCGCCCCAGCCGACGAAGACGTGCACAATCCTGCGAAATGGGTAGGCCAAGTGCTGGTCTCTGAACCGGAACGCGAGGCCTTTCGCGCGCTGATCGACCTCGGCCTGGCCGATTCATTCCGCAAATTCGAACAACCCGAAAAATCCTTTACCTGGTGGGATTACCGGCAATTCGGTTTCCGGCGCAACGCGGGTCTGCGCATCGATCATATTCTGCTGTCCGAGCCTTTGATCAAGCAGTGCACCGCCTGCGTCATCGACAAGGAACCGCGCGCGAACGAACAGCCCTCGGATCACGCGCCCGTGATCGCTACGCTGAATCTCGACTGAGGTATTTCTCGGACTGTTCGGTCGTGGCGACGGGCAGTCCACGCCTCTGCGCAGCCCGCCCACGACTCTGACCGTTCCTGCATGCAAAGGCCTGTGCGGCGCTAAACCGTGAGGTAGGCAAACGGCAGGACCAAAAGGATTGGACCAACGGACAGAGACTGCAGGATGTTCGAAAAATAATCGACGACGGCCGCCCTGATCAGGCCTGCACGGGCGTCCACTTTTCGGTTTCAGATATGCTATATTTTGACGCTTATCGGGGCGGTAGCTCAGCTGGGAGAGCGTCGCGTTCGCAATGCGAAGGTCGGGAGTTCGATCCTCCTCCGCTCCACCAAAATTCCCAGTTAAAACAAGGCACACGTCTAGCGATGTAGTGCCTTGTTTGCGTTATAGAGCAGGTTTTGCCACAACGGGTGTGGCAAATTTGTGACAAGCATCATGCTTCCCGGCTGCCTGTCGTCGCTCCGCATTGCACGACATCGCCCATCTATTTATAGGCGCAAGCAACTAACCTGTTCCAGCTATCTCATGAAACAGATGCGAGGTCTGCTTCAAGCTCTCTAATTGCGATGCTGATATTCCGGTCAAAGGCCATTTCTACCTGCTCATCGCTCATTCTTCGTACTCGATGTTTTGGAAGTCGCATCAGAAGAATTTTCCTCTTTTGTCCGACATCCATTACATCGAAGTTAGGGATATATCTATGCATTTCCGTCTGCCTGCGTCTGCTTTCGTATAGAACTTTTATCAATGATTTGGGGCAGACTTTACTATTCAACGCGAATCTCAGCAGTAGCGAATCTACCGTATTCATGACGGCACGCAGACACGAAGTATCATTGATCTGAGAGAAATAAAACACCCAACCCAGTCGACGCTCTTTGAATATGCATCCGGTGAGGCGTAAATTCAACCTCCAAATGAATCTGGACAGCGCGCGATCCCGCTTCTCTTTGGTGTTCGCAGTGGCAAGATTATGTCTATACGATGTGAATATACCGGCCAAAGATGACTCGAATTTCAGGACACTCTCTCGTCGAATAGAAATTGAACCATTGGTGACCTGATAGCCCAAGAAAGAAAAAGACTCGGTCAAGGAGCCAACCTTAGATTTCGAATCATCTTTATCAAAAGGATGCGGTTCCAGACCAAGGCTCTTCAGCGCCGAGATAACAGCATCCCCAATCTGCCGTCCTTTTGCAGCCGGAGTGAGGATCAAGATATCGTCAACGTATCTTTTATACCAGCATTGCCCGTTTCCTCCGAACAATCTGTCTATAGTTGTTAGCGCAATCTCAGCCAAAATATTAGAGATAGACAGCCCCTGCGGCACCCCCCTCAATTCCCTTTCAGCTCCCGTGCCCTTCCTTCCACTGGGAACAGTGGGATTCTCCACCGCGCGCAGAATTAAATCGACTATTTCTTTTTTTCTAATTTTTCTCTTAATCGAGCGCAGGAGGAGATCATGAGGAATAGACGGATAAAAATCCTTTAGATCTATCTTCACGTACTCCGAATACTCTCCCGAGCGCAAAGCTTCAGAGAGCGACCCAATAGTTAGCTGGGGTAGCTCTAATCGCCTATCTGGATAGACGACTGCCAATAGGTCGCACAACCCTCGTAATACTATTCGGTCCCGAACCGTTGGTATTGAAATAACCCGAGGAAACTTACCCTTCCCCTTAGAAATCAACTTTTCTTTATAGGGCGTGAACTTATAGCTTCCAGCCAAGACTTTTCGACTGACAATCTTAAGCTGTTCGTCCTTAGACTTTTGGAAGCCTCCTGGGCGCACTCGATCCAAACCTATAGCGCCAGAATCCTTTACCCTGTCCTCATAGATTTTCCCTAAATTTCCGAACCAAAAAATATCGCGAAATTCTTTAGCAGCGCTCATAAAAGGAGAAAATTATGAACAGTGGGGACAAATACAGGAAAGCCAATACAACGACACGCCAGATCAAATAGCCATACGCCGAAATGCATTCGCGTTTAACGGGATGACGCGAACATAGCTCTGCAGCATGCAGCACGCGAAATACCTTATCGTCAATCCCGCGATGATTCTCTACTTGCCCAAGAAGGTCGTGATATTTCCCGATCACATCGTCGTCTAGCGAAGAGGCACCCAGACCATCGTACAACCGCTGTAAATTCTGATAATTTTGACACATAGCAATTCCGCGTCCACGAAAATCCCTGTTTGCCACTGCCATAGAGATCCCGAGAAGAAAAACGCCCAAAAGCGCGGAAATAATATCTGTATTTGAACCCAGAATAGTGGGGTATCGAATAGCGACTATGGCCAAACCAGCGCTCAGTAGCGCATACCACACTAATAAGATTTGAGAATGCAAATCGGCTCTTGAAAGTCGAATATGTGCCTGAATCCGAGCTTTATATGTGAACCAGATCTTATTTTTAATATCCTGCATTCAACGCCTCATAGGTAGTTAGAGGAGGAGAGACGAGGAGATTGCAGAACAGTTGAACATCCCCGAAGGGATCAGCGAGGAGGCCTCGCAACGACCGGAGTCGTTATTTATTAGATCCACCCTTGTAAGCAAGAGAAAGCACCCGTCCCTCCTCGCTGCAGAGTAACAAAAAAAAACTGGATGCGCCAGACTGTTTGAAATCCTCTGCTCACCTAAACCCACCTTGCGCTTCACACTGCCCCACGATGACACTCGTGCTGAGAACGTTGAGAACGGCTTCGATACAAAGCAAGGTGGGCAGACTCGATCTCTGTCACCTCTGGAGACCCAACGCGAGTGCTTTGGGGAAGCGGACCCTTACGGGCCTCTTCACACAGCGATTCAGAGTAGTTCCGGCGAAAGACCTCATGCAGTCGCGGACATAGATCGAACAGACGAAAGATATCGCCCAGTGTGACATCTGGCTCTACAGCGACTTGCTCGAACAGGTATCCAATGGCATTTTCTGTCACGCCGACCCTGCCAGGCGGCCCCGGATCATCTATATATGTGTAAAACGTGTCAGTCGTAGACCAGCATGCAGAGTTAAGCTCATCATGATCAGAGAACCTTATGTCTTCACCTAAGTAGGTCTATTTGTCTACCGATACCCTCATGCAGCGATCTCGGCTATTTTGAGTAGCCCCAAAGCGGGTAGCCAATTTGACTCGGATTTTGAGCTATTTGACCCATCCAGTCCTGCCTGGCCAAACTGGGTGTACCCAACTTGACCAAGAGACAGGACATGACGACGCAGCACCAAGACGACCCGGAAGAGCCGTTTTTCATCATCGAGGAACTAGAGGCCGAGATGAGAGCTGTCGGGTATGTATTCGAGCCTCCCGCCTACGTCTCCACGGTGCGCTTGTCCCAAATCCTGGCCGGCTCTCCGATGACAAGTTGACGACCAAGACGGACAACTGGGCAAACCAGGAGCGCAGGCGCCAATGACAGCTAGCCTAGACGTTTTGCCAATTCCTCGGCCTGTGGGATGAGCATCAGGGGTGTACCACAATGGCCCGAACCGTGGACTCAAGGCTTTCCATGAAATAAGCCAAAATTTCTTTTCGCTTCGCCGGCCCAGCATTCGGTATTTTTATAAGAAACTCACCCACCGAAGGTGGTTGGATAGGTGGCGTTAACAAAAACTGCAGAACAACTTTAGAAAACTCTCGCTCACTTTCTTTGGAGTTATGAGCAATATGATTTCTTATTTTCTTTGCCTGCAACAAATACTGTTGCGAAGCCGCAATAGCCGTACGCACTGGCTCCCCACCATTTATATAAATACCCGATCGCTCCATAACAACTGACGGGCTTGTCCAGTCGAGAAACTGTTGAGACGAGACAACCATTTCTCTAGCGTGGCCTCTATCACGAGGCGCAACAAAGCACGCAATGGCATTGCCGGACATATCTACTTCGCCTGTCAAGTAAGATAAAAAAACCTCTTCTAGAAAATTCTCATAGGCACGAAAAACTCGAAGAAAAATAGCTTCATAGAGCAAGAATCGCTCTGAGTCCTCTATACCAGAACCAGGGTTATTTGCTTTATCTCGCAATCGTTTGCTTACTGCTAGAGTATTGGAAAACTCTGCATAATGATCGCCGACTGGCATTACAGCGCTCTATTTATCAATTCACAGATAAAAGTGCTACGCAATTTACGTGACGACAAATCCGTAGTCGCTCGTCGAGATGCCTCTATAAATGCCCTATAGTCGTCGTCAGGTGCAACAGCATCTTTCGCAGTGACCTCATCATACCTTGCGCTAATCTCATCTAACACAGACCTCAAAACTCCAAGATTCTGCTGATTTAATGCAGGTCTAGGCGCATCTTCTAACCCGCCGATGCCAAACATGCAATGAGCCACTGAACAAAATAAGGAATAAAAGAAATGTATGCGCGCAAAGTTTGAAACCATGAGTTCATCGGTAGGATAGACCTCACCAATGACAGCCATCACAGAGTCAAATTGCTCCTCTGCTCGAGCAACCACATTCTCATCATCATCGTATTTTTTGTATAGATTTGGTATCGCTTTTTTGGACTGGACCCCCTCTACCAAAGCTCCCAGCAGATCCGACGACAACTCCGCCTCAGCCATTCGCGTAACAGTTTTTTCAGAAACAACCCCACCCTCTATCCAATAACGAACATATCGAAATCCAAGATGATATGCGGACTGCTTAAAAAAGCCGAGATATTGGGCATTTAACAATTCCTGCGGATTAAGCTTAACCGAATACGTATTCAATCTCGCAAAAACATCAAGAATATCTTCAAATGAGAGGTCGAAAAGCATATCGACGCCAATCTCATACTTAAGGAACTCCGACTGCACCTCCTCAGGGAGTTCCGCATACCGCCGCCCAGCAAACTCCCTGTTGTGCGCGCGAGAAATTTTGAAATCTCCCTTTATGAAACTGAGAATTGCACGCAGTCGCTGTTGCCCATCCACCACGGTGCGGACGTTTCTTCCAAGATTTAATGTCTGAGTTATCAATACCTTAGGTATTGGCTTACCGCGAATGATAGTGTCAATAAGGTATGACTTTGCCTTTTCCGTCCAGACAGAACGGCGTTGAAACTGCGGCGACAACTCAAGCAGAGAGGTTGCGTCCCACTCCACGAAATCAGAAATATTGTAGGCTCGGGTGTCGAAGTTCTTCATTTTAAATCCGAATTGAAAGGCGAGTAATTTCTACCGCATCGCACCATCGTTAGATAATGCCGGTACATTGCCATTCCTTATATCTATAATTCCGCGTGTGACGACCGCTATTTAGACAATTAGCTATTTTAGGCGCTTTGCGAGTTCTTCTGCTTTGGGATGATAGTACCGCATCAACATACGCGGGTCTTTATGACCAGTAATCTTCATCAGCTCATGCATTGGAAAAATTGACGCCAGGCGCGAAGTCGCCTCATGCCGCAGATCGTGAAACCGCAAATCCACCAGAAAGCCGGCCAACGGCCTTTCTTTAGCCTGCTGACACTTTCCCTCGTAACGCTTGCGCGCCCGCTCCACAGCCCGTTCAAACGCCCGAGTAACTCCGTCAGCCCGGATACCGAACACCAGCCCTGCCCCCCTCCCCTTGGCGTCCAACCCATCCCAAAGTCCATGCAACACTGCAACTGCCACTGACGACAGCGGTACATCTCGCGCACTGCCGTTCTTTGTCGCCGGCAAATGAGCCACCCGGTGCTCCAGGTCAATATGCTCCCAGCGCAGGCCGACGATATCCCCGCGCCGCGTGGCCGTCTCCACGGCTAGCCGAACGATCGAGGGAAGCAGGGCCGAGTGGCTTGCAGCAATTACCCACTCCAACTCACCCTCCTGCACAGCGCGCGCATCATCCCCGCCCTCTGCATCCTCAAGAGGCAGCTCCAACTCCACCACGCGCCTCACACGCGCATTCTTGACCACTGGCTTGCGCATAATCTCGACCGGGTTGGAAAGGCTCTCCATGCCCTATTCCTTGCGTGCCACGCTGAACACATGCGACAGCACAGCCAGTCGTCGCAATACAGTCGCCGGCGCATAATCCTGCAACCAGGCATCCCGAAGACTGGCCAGGCCGGCCCCACGGACCGACGCTAGCGGCCGAAAGGCCAGCGGCAAGGTCAATAGCGTCTTGATGACGGAGGCCTCCTGCACCTTGCCTTTCTTGTGCCGTACGATCTCCGCCTGGTAGCGCTCCAGCGCCTCCCGCGGCGTCGTGGACTCCGCTTCGCCACGACTGATCCACACGCCCCGAGCCATTTCCGACTCGATCATCTTCGCCCAGGCCTCGGCCTCGACCTTGGTGTTGAAGGTCTTACTTTGCGCGGGGTAGCGTCGCTTGCGTATCTGCGCCTCCCACTGGAACGGGCCGCGCTTGCGAAAAGTAGCCATGCCACAACAGCTCAAAATTAGTGTGGCAAATTTGTGGCAAATAACCTTGAATTAGTCAAAGTACATTGATTTTATTGGTGTGTAATTTGCGTTCGCAATGCGAAGGTCGGGAGTTCGATCCTCCTCCGCTCCACCAAGATTTCCAGTAAAAACAAGGCACGTTGGCTTGCTAGCGCGCACCGCAATCGCGGAGAATCTAACGTTTCAGTGGGCTTGATTGGAGGTGTCGTCCCTTGCGACAGACGACCATCTTCACGATTCGGAAAACGGGTTCCGCAGGTTAAACGTGTCCTCGAAGATCTGGCCGTGATTCATGTCTTCCGTGTATAGCGTCTGACATCCTGCACCAACCGCCGCCGCCAGGATACATGCGTCATAAAAACGCTAACCGATAGCGTCAAGACGACTGCATGGATATCTCCTGCAAGATCCTGCCGTCCTTCTGGATGACGTCGCTGTCGGCAATCCGTTTCTTGTCATGGAGCACAACGGCAGCGCGGAAACAAATTGAAGCGCCCGTCCGTCAGTGCCGCGTCCCACGTTCCAAGCATGTAACAATCGTTAAGTATAGTTTTCATCGTGCACGAATCTCCCCGATTCGCACTAACATCCGACACTTCGATTTACATCCGATCTTGGCGTCCTATCGAGAAAGGTACGTTTCAGATCTGCAAGACATGACGGATGAAGCCTCATTACCCGAACGATTCTTGATCGCGGACGATCACCCTACCTTCCGTATCGGCATGCGCGAGATTATCCGGCGCATCGCTCCTAACGCCCAGGTAGACGAGGCAGATCATCTGGAGGCGATCTTCCAGTACGTTCGAGAAGAAGGGCCACCGGACACACTGATTCTGGATCTGCTCTTTCCAGGCCAAACCTCACTCACCTGGATCGCGACGTTGCGGCAGGCTTGCCCCAGAAGCTCACTCATCGTCGTATCGATGTACAACGACAAACAGAGGATCGACGCAGTGTTGGCCTCTGGCGCCGATGGCTTCATCGGTAAATCGGTCCCTCCGGGGGAACTCGGAGAGACGATCCAGGCTATCCGCGCCGGTGACATCGTAGTGCGATACAACCGCACGCATCTGCCGGGCGAGGCTGACCCGCTCGACGCGATGCAGTCGCTCACCCAGCGCCAACGCGACGTCTTGGGCATGCTGGTGGACGGACTGACCAACAAGGAGATTGCCCGCGCCTTGAACATCTCTCCTTTCACTGTCCGTATTCATGTATCGGCATTGCTTCGGGCCTTGAATGTCACGTCGCGTTCGGCCGCGGCATCGTTAGGCGCGAAAGCCGGCTTGAGCACGCCTAAACCCGACGCACTTCTCTAATCTGAACGCTATCCAACTAAGCGTTCAGACCCGGACCAGATTGGCGGGATGCGCCGCCTCCAAGACGAGCGATGTCAGCAGTGACCGCAGTTCGGCCGGCCTCACCGGCTTGGCCAGGATCGGAAGGTCCGGATCCGCTAGCTTGCCGCGTACGGCCTTCGTGTCATGTCCGGTCAGTAGCAGCGCCGGCAACTGCGGTCCCAGCGCCTGTCGTATTCGGGCAATGCACTCCGCCCCGGTGATTTGGGCATTGAGGTCATAGTCACTAATGACGACATCGCAGACGCCAGGCAGCACGGGTAGCGTAGTCGCGCGTTGAACGATGCATCCCCAGCGCTCCAACAGCAAAGCCGTTGCCATCAGCACATTGACATCATCCTCGATCAGCAGGACACGTAGCCCGTTGAGTACACTCGCCCCCTGTTCGCCGCTGCGCAACTGTGCCTTGGGCAAATGACGGACGATCTCGAATCCGTCCACGTTCACTACGGTGCCGCGCCCGATCGTGGATCGAATGGAAACAGCGGCCCCCAATAACGTACAAATCCGCTTGACGATGGACAGGCCCAGCCCGAGGCCGCCGATGTCCTTGTCGCGTTGCTGTCGCACGCGGTAGAACTCGTCGAACACCTTATCCAGGCTCTCCTGTGGGATGCCCCGTCCTTGGTCATACACCTGCAGCGACAACCTATCACCGCGTCGTCTTGCCGCGACCAGCACAGGTTTTCCTTCCCCATACTTGACCGCGTTCTCGACCAGGTTCTGAACGACAGTACAGATCAAGTTCGGATCGGTACGGATGAGATGATCGCCGGCACGCACGCGCACGTCGACATCGGCCCAGCGCGCGGAATCACGGCTTTCACTGATCACCGTGTCCAATAATTCGCGCACCGGCACGACGTCGAACCTGGCCTCCAACCGACCGCTATCCAGCGTGTAGCTATCGAGAATCGAACGGAACAGGTGTGACACGCTATGCAGGGACCGATCTATGTTGTCGACCAACTGAGCCTGGCGAGCATTGAGGTGCTCGTCCCGCAAACAGTCCGTGAACAGCGCGATGGAATGGATCGGCTGACGCAGATCGTGGCTCGCCTGTGCTAGAAAACGGGTCTTTGCAAGAGTTGCTTCGCGCTCCCGCTCATAGGCGCGCTTGTTTTCACGCAACAGCACATGGGTATATGCGGGGACCAGCAACGTGGTCAGCAACAGCGTCCACATGATGTAAGGCTGTGCCTGCCAGTAAGGTGTTACCTGCCCCACCACTAGCAACGTGGCGAGCGCGATTCCAGTCGAAATGGCCAGATAGGCCGACCCATAGCGGATGCCATAACCCACCGTGACCCACAGCACCAACGCGTAGACGGGAAGCAGATCCTCATCACCAAGGATCATGTGAAAGCCCAAGGCGGAATAGTCGAGCAACATGGCGAAGAGCCGCCTGCTGGGGTAGTTACCCGGCCAACGCACGATGGCAAAACGCAACACCAGAGAAACGATAATGAACAGGGTCCCATGCGCCGCCATAAGCCGTGCGGAGGACTGTGGCAACATGCCCTCCATCGCTAACAATGGCGCGTACAGCGTTCCCAAAAAACCGAGAACCAAACGCACGGTCGCTTGCGCGCGCTCTGTATCTTTTTCGTTGTTGGCCATACCTCGAAGCATCCTTGTCTTCGTACCGGCACTATTTTCGGCGTTCTATTGGCGAAGGACCTTCTGGGAAACCCTGATTCATCCGCTGGCGATGAGCTAGTACCTATTAGTACACATGTACTAGGTCTTTCTCTATCGGGAACTTTTATACTGCTGCATCATCGCCTTCCCAGATTTCTGCACAATCGAATCTTCCCGATCTGACGGCTTCTGGATGCGCGGCCTGGGGCATTCCCAATTGAATGCAAATTTTATCGCGGCGGCGCTTGCGCGCTTGGGATCGTCAATGGTTCGACTGCTGATTGCCATCGGCTTGTACTTATTGTCTGGCCTTGCCTTCGCAGAGGGTGGATGCCCCCAAGGGCAAACGCCAAAACAGTATGGCGGCGTATGGGGTTGTGCCCCGGGCGGGACGGATGCCCCCGTTCAACAGCAGGAAGCCGCCCCGCCACAACCCACGGGCTATTGGGTTACCAAATGGGGCGCTATTGGCGGTGATGCGGCCAAGGGCATCTTGGGCGTTTCCACCGGCATGCCCAACGAGAAAGCAGCAATTCAGGCCGCACTCGCGGACTGCCGGTCGAAAGGCGGTGGGGGCTGCAAGCTCGATATCTCCTACTACAACCAATGTGCCGTACTCGTCACAGGCAACAAGCTCTACAACACCTCCAGCGCGGAAACGATTGAAGCCGCCACGGCAAAGAGCATGGCTACGTGCCGGGCCGCTGATGTGAACTGCCGGGTTTACTACTCCGGATGCAGCATGCCGGAGTTCGTCGCCTACTAAATGCAGCGCACACCGCATGCCAGAACGCCGAAACCAACTGCCGTGTCCCCCACACGGGTGGCCATGCATACGCGGCAGCCAATGCTTTAAAGGACTTCAATGATGGCGAGAATCTTTCTATTGCTGATCACCCTCACGCTCAGTGGAGCAGCCTTCGCAGAGGGTGGATGCCCGCAGGGACAGACGCCGCGCCTCTATGGTGCCGTGTGGGGATGCGCGCCTGGCGGAACGGACGCACCTGCCCAGTCCGAAGCACCCGCGCCGCCCCAGCCCACTGGCGAGTGGAAGGAGGCGTGGGGAGCGTTTGCTGCCGACAACGTCACCGGCACGCTGGGCACCGCCGTGGACCGGCCCAACCGCGCAGCTGCTGAACAGGCCGCGGTGAGTGACTGCCATGCCAAAGGCGGCAAGACCTGTCGGATCGAGCTTTGGTACGCCAATGCATGTGCCGTCATGGTGCTGGGTGCCAAAAAATATTACATGCGTTCAGCACCCTCCATCGAAGAAGGAACCAGAGCAGGCATGGCGCAATGCAACGCGTCGGACAGCAACTGCCGCCTCTACCACTCAGCTTGCAGTGAGCCGAAATTCGTTCCGTACTGAGCAGCAACAAGCTGCGCGCATAAGTGACGCCCATCAAAGCGTGACGGATCTCCCGCCTTTGGCGGCTTTAATACGACAACAAGCATAAGGATGTTTATGAAAACCAGTCTCACCCTCTCTCTGGCAATGGTCATTTTGGCAACCGCAGGCTGCACCACGATGGGAACCAACGAGGCGATCGTGCCCCTGCAAAGTGCCACCGCCGAGATGATCGGCTTGGCTTCGTCGGACGAGCTTTCGGTGACCGACGTGAAAGCCAGTCAACCTGATGCGTTGGGCGCACAGGACCTGAGCTATATCGCCACTACAACGAAGGGACGCCGCTTCGATTGCACTGCACGCATGATGCCGGGGCTACTGATCTCGGCGCCAACGCTAACGAAGCCTTCCTGCACTCCGGTGCAAGTGCACTCGATCAAGAAATCCCGGTAAGGCGGCATCGTTGCGGGCAGGAGCTAGCAGCAAAACGCGCCATGCTCTGCCCGCTACGATGCGCCATTGCAGCCGATAGCCATTGCGAGTCCGCCTAGGACAGCTATTGCCGCTCGGCACGGAGATATACGCCACACGCTCAATTCCCGGCCCTCATAGGCGCCACTCCATCTTCGGTGCCGACATGTGCTGCTCTCCAGCAACTAGCATTCAGCTTTCGTTTGGGCAAATAAGAGGGGCCGGTTTCTTCTTCCACCTCGCAGCGTCAGCCTGGGGGTATCTATAGGGGTAGCAAAGAAGCTCCGACCACACTTTTTTCTTATGAATCAACTGCTTATACGGGCTGTTTGGTAGCCCTCCGCTCCACCAAAATTCCAGACAAAAAGGCCTTGGAAACACAACGTGTTCCAAGCCTTTTTGTTTCTACAGGCTTGATTTTATTGACCTATCGGCTGGTATGGCCGCCCCGGAGCGCATTGGTAATCGACGCGTTTTTGGGGTTCGTCCAAGGCAGGGAATACAGCTTTTTGTCCCCTGCGAAAGACTTGTCGATTTGCGCGGCCACTGCGGGAGAGCTCTGGTAGATATCGACAAACTGACGAATGCGGGAGTCGTTCTTGTTGTCGCTACGGGCCACGAAACGGATAGCGTAGTAAAGATCGTCAATCGTGGAATACTGAAGCGCTTTGCTGGCCAACTCCGGTTGGCCAGCGTTGACGAAGTGCGCGGGATACCCTTGGGCAAGCGCGAGGTCATCCACCGCGCGCACCAATTGCGGCCCCTCCACCTCCACGAGTTGCAGCTTTTTGGGATTGCGCACCACATCGTTGACGGAGGCTTTGGCACCTACACCATCTTTTAGTTGAATCAAATCTGCAGCCTGCAACAGCAGCAAACCACGCGCTTGGTTGACCGGATCATTGGCCACGCCGACTTTGGAGCCGTTGGGAATGGCGGTCAACGCGTCATATTTCTTGGAATAGAGGCCAATATTGGGTAACAGACCATACGCCACGCTTTCGATTTTGTAGCCTCGCTCGGTCACGGCGTTGTCCAAGAATGCCTGGTGCTGGAAGTAGTTCAGATCCAGGTCCCCGGACTCCAGTGCGGTGTTGGGTGTGGTCCAGTCGGTGAACTCAATGACTTGCACATCCAGCCCGGCTTTTTTAGCCTGTGCAGCGGCAACATTGACGGAGTCGGCCAAAGAACCGGGCGTGACACCGATTTTCAACGGCGCGGCATGTAAGCTGCCCACGACGGCCACTGCAGCAAAAGCAGATAAAACACGGAATTTAAAGCAGGTGAAAGACATGCAAGATTCCTGGAAAAAATCGGTATGCAAATGGAAGGCTGAGACCCTGGAGAAAACCCGTCACTGCGCTTGTGCGATAGCGGCCGGCACAGGCTCAACCGATTCAGCAAAGCGGGTCAATGCGCGTCGCCATCGCGCGGCGGGATGGTGATCGGGCAAACGGTCACCACGACCAAAAAGCTGTTGGCGCAAGGTGCCTCCGTCATATGCCGTACGGTAACGGCCGCGGTTTTGCAGTTCGGGGACGATGACGTTGGCAAAGTCCTGCCAGGTCTCTGGCACGACGATGCGTGTGAGGTTAAAGCCGTCAATCTCGCCCTCGTCGATCCAGTGCGTCAATGCATCGGCCACCTGGTTAGGATCGCCCACAACGGTGTTGTAGCGGCTGCCTAAGGCGAATTGCTCCAGCAGCTTGCGGCGCGTGGTCCAGCCTTGCTTTTTCGCCGCCGCCGCGGCCGATTGAATGGCATTGCCTTGGCCGAACTCGATAGGCTCATCCAAATCATATTGGGAAAAATCCACGCCAGTGCTGGCGGCGAAATGAGCCAGACCACCTTCGGCACTCGCGTGGGCGAGGTAGTCAGCGTACTTCTCTTTAGCCTCGGCCTCGGTTGCACCGGTGACTACGGCGACGCCCGCGTAGATCTTGATGTCATCCGGCTGGCGGCCGNCCNCCACTGCCGCTTGACGCAACTTGCGCGAGGCTTCGCGTGCCGCAGCCGGATCGCGCGCGCCAATGAAAACGCCTTCGGCATGCTGCCCCGCAAACTTCAGTCCACGCGCAGAGGTACCTGCCTGGAATAGCAACGGCGTGCGTTGCGGCGATGGCGCGCTCATGTGAATGGCATTGCTGCGATAGAACGGCCCTTGGTGGAACACGGGATGCACCTTTTCTGGCAGCGCATGGATGCGCCGTGCCTTATCGGCAATCACTGCGCCATCCTCCCAACTACCCTCCCACAACTTGTAAGCGAGTTCCAGAAAGTCCTCGGCACGGTCGTAGCGGCTATCATGCGCATCCAGGCCATCTTGGCCCAAGCCGCGCGCGCCACTGTCCACATAACCCGTGACGATGTTCCAACCCATTCGGCCATTGGTGAGCTGATCCAGCGTCGTCACATCACGGGCAAAGGTGTAGGGGTGGTGCGCGCCGACAGTAGCCGTCACGCCGAAACCCAAGTTCTCGGTCACCGCCGCCATCGCGGAGATCAACAGCCACGGGTTGTTCACCGGCAGTTGAATGCCCTCGCGCAACGTCAAGTCCACACCCTTTTGGTAGACGTCGTAATAACCAATCACGTCGGCGATGAAGATGCTGTCGAACAGCCCTTTTTCCAGCGTTTTGGCAATGTCCGTCCAGTACTTGAGCGTATGGTATTCGGTGGAACGGTCACGTGGATGCGTCCACAAACCATGGTGAATGTGGCCCACGCAATTCATATTGAAGGCGTTGACGTGGATATGTTTAGTGGCTTGGGTCATGGCGGGAATTCCGTTGGTACGCAAAAAAGACACAGCGCATCACAAGGCTCCGTAACGCGGCGGGTTGATGCCGTTCAACACATAGTTGCCAATGGCGTTGAACTTCCACCGCACAGGATCGTGCAGCGTATGGGTACGCACATTGCGCCAATAGACATCAAAGCCACGGTCGGCAAAGGTCGACGAGGTCCCGCCGAGTTCCAGCAACTTATCCGCCGCCAATAATCCTGCACTGTGCGTGAGCGTACGAGCCTTGGCCACGGCGATGGATGCGGCCGCCACGGTGTCATCCGTTGGATTGGCCTGCGCAACGTCTACAAAGGCGCCCGAGCGGCGCAGCAACAAACGTGCAGCGCACAGGCGCACGTCAATATTGCCAATGGCATGCAGCGTCAAAGGGTCTTGGCTGGCACTATCAATACCCGCATCCACCCATGGGCGCGTATGCTCGCGCACGTAGGGCAACATAGCAGCAAGGGCGCCCTCACCCACGCCCAGATCAATAGCTGCGTGCATGATTTGCGCCAACGGGCCAATGGGTGTGGGCGAATCAAAACTGGCCTGAAAGGGCACAATCCATGCCGGGTCAATGAGCACATTTTCCAACGCCACTGAGCCACTGCCCGTCACGCGCTGGCCCATGCCATCCCAGTCATCCGTCACCGTCACACCGGCTGCCGCACGCGGCACAAACACCAGCACGCTGACGGGTTCATCCGCACCGCCCCGCCATTGCATGGCCTGCACGGGAATCCAGTGCGCAAAAATGGCGCCTGTGCAATAAAACTTTTGGCCATTGAGCACCCATTGGCCATCCTTGGGCTCCAACCGTGTGCGGCGCTTGTGGTCACGGTGGCCGATCTCTGAAAGCGCATTGCCAAACCGCTCTCCCGCCAATACCCGATCGTAGAAGAAACGTTTTTGCGCGTCAGTGCCGCCCACGCGCAACACTTCCAGCGCATAGAAATGGTTTTGGGGAATGTGACCCAGCGAGCCGTCGGCCGCGGCTATGGTGGCGATGACTTGCGCCAACGTCCATGCGCCGGCGCCCAGCCCCCCGTGCGTTTTTGGCACGGTAATGGCCCATAGGCCGCTGGCACTGTAGTCTTCCATCTCCGACCAAGGCAGACGGCGATCACGGTCACGTTCATGTGCGCTTGGCGCCCATTGTGCAGCCAAACGCTGGGCGATTTGCAGGGCCTCGGCTTCGGTTGCAATGGAATGTGGGCGTTGCTTGGACGCCGCGACAGGAGGGGCCGCTGGCACATTAGTCTTGGTCTCTTGGGCTTTGGCCTCTGAGCGGCTGATGGAGCTGATGACGGTCATGGGGCACGAATTTCTCTTGAAGTCTTCCGACTGGTTGCTTGGGCTCAATTCCACTGGTGACGCTTGGGCAGCGCACCGTTGAGGCGGTAATTGCCCAGCAAGTGATATTTCCATCGCACAGGGTCATGCAGCGTATGCACGCGCGCATTGCGCCAGTAGCGATCAAAGTTGTGTGCCGCACGGGCCGATGAGGTGCCAGCCAGCTCGAACAAGCGCTCGCTGGCGTGCAACGCGGCCTCGGTAGTCAGAATCTTGGCGCGCGCAACCTGTACGGAGGCTGTCGCACTGCTCTCTTCCGTGATAGGCGCGGCCTGCAGTGCGTCAATCGTATTGGCCGCTTCCAGCAGTGTTTCACGAGCGGCATCCACTTCGACCTGTAACTGCGCAATCTCCTGGATGATGTAGGGATCTTGCCATGCGTGTTCGATCCCCGAATGCATCCACGCCCGCGTTTTCTCCCGTACGTAGCGCACTGCCTCGTCCAGCGCGCCTTGTGCAATGCCCTGGTCAATAGAGGCTTGAATCAACTGCGAGAATGGCCCCGACAGTGTTGGCTTGGCGCTGGCGGCGTAGATGGCCACTACATCATCTTCGCCCACTGGCACATCGGTCAGCACCACGCTACCGCTGGCAGTGGTGCGTTGGCCAAAGGCGTTCCAGTCGTCAATGACTCGCACACCCGGCGCATCGCGCCGCACCCAGACCTGCACGGCGCGGCCTTGCTCGTCGGCGGCGCGAAAGGGAATCCAATGCGCAAACATGGAGCCGGTTGAGTAAAAGCGCGTGCCGCTCACGCGCAGGCCGCCATCGGCGGCGCGGCTCAGGCGCGCAGTAACGTCAGTGACGGTAGCCGCTTTGCTTTTTTTCTCTGGTCCGGCATTGCCAAAACGCGCGCCGTTCAACACAGCATTGAACCAACGCTGCCGTTGCGTCTCGGTGCCGCTATCTTTGAGGTTTTGGATCAGCGCAAAATGGTTTTGCGGGATCTGCCCCAGCGAGCCGTCGGCCGCGCTGATGATGATGAATACCTGCGCCAGCGTCGCATTCGATGCCTCCAACCCGCCATAGGCTTTAGGAATGGTGATAGCTGCCAAGCCGCTGGCAGAGTAGCGCTCCATCTCATCCCACGGCAGCAGGCGTTGGCGATCCCGCTCAGCAGCCGTTTCAGCGAATTCGGCGGCCAATTGATGCGCGATCTCAATGGCCTCAGCCTCGCTGGATATGGCGTGAGGTGCTTGCGGCGGCAGTGGCAAGCGCTGCGTGCTGGCGGTTTCCGGCAAAGCTTCGCCCAGAGCATTCCGATCGGTCATACGATGTTTCTTTGATCTCAAGAGGTTGGGCGTGGCATTGGCTGCCGCGCCGGTACTCAGGTTGTGTGTGCCTGAATCAATCAAGGGAATATTTGAAATTCGCGATGCACGCGCGTTTCGCCTTCGCTAAACCATCAACGGCTGCGCAGCCATCGCACATAGCGGTCGCCGGCCTGCTGTACCACCATGACCAGCGCAATCAGCACGGCAATGACAATCAGCATCACTTGTGTGTCAAAGCGCTGATAGCCATATCGGATGGCCAAATCGCCCAAACCGCCCGCCCCTACCGCACCGGCCATGGCTGATGAACTGATCAACGCGACCAAGGTAATCGTGAAACCGCCAATGATGCCCGGCAACGCTTCCGGCAGGTAGACGTGGCGCACAATGTCCCACTTCTTGCAGCCCATGGCCTGGGCCGCTTCGATCAGGCCCGAGTCGACCTCGCGCAGGCTCACCTCTGCAATGCGTGCAAAAAACGGCGTCGCGCTGATTGCCAGCGGCACAATGGCGGCCCATACACCGATAGTCGTACCAGCCACCACGCGCGTGAACGGGATCAACGCCACCAGCAGCACGATGAACGGCGTGGCACGGAACCCGTTGACCACACTGCCCACCATGCGATTGATGTTGGGCGACGCCAAAAACCCGCCTGGCGCGGTGACGATCAGCAGCACAGCCAGCGGAATACCGGCACAAAAGGCGAAACCGCCAGATACGCCCACCATCACCAACGTGTCCAGCAGCGCTTGCCAGTAACGCTCAGCGGGGATGCTCAGATTCCACGACACAACCGATGTCCTCAATGTGATGCGCAATGGCCGCCGGGCCCTGCGTGAGAGATTGCAAATCAGGCAGCGCCACATGCCCTGCAATAGCGACCAACAAACGCCCGTGCGCGTGGCCCTGGATGCGGTCTACCCCGCCATGCACCAGTTGCGGCTGGCCCGGCAGGCTGCGGACAATGCGCAGCAAATCGGGCTCCAGGCCGCCTTCCCCACTGTACGAGAGTTGCAAAATACGGCTGTACCTGCCTGAAGGGTGCGGTTGCCGAACCAGGCGTGCTTGCAGGTCGTCTGGCAGGCTGTGTTGCAACGGCGCCAGCAGCGCCTTGGTGGCATCGTGCTGCGGGTTGCCAAAGACTTTCCAGACTTCGCCTAACTCGGCCACGCGTCCCTTTTCCAATACCAAGACGCGCTCGGCAATTTCGCGGATGACGCTCATCTCGTGCGTGATCAGCACGATGGTGATACCCAAGCGCCTGTTGATGTCCTTGAGCAGGCTCAGGATGGATTGCGTGGTTTCCGGGTCCAACGCGGAAGTGGCCTCATCGCACAGCAGAATCTGCGGCCCCGTGGCCAACGCGCGCGCAATGCCTACGCGCTGTTTTTGCCCGCCGGAGAGACGGCTGGGATAGGTGTCCGCCTTGTCTTGCAAGCCCACCAATTGCAGCAATTCCTGGACGCGTTCGGCAATCGCACGCGGGGACACGCCCGCGACTTTCAATGGCAGGGCTACATTTTCGTAGACCGTCTTGGCAGACAGCAAATTGAAGTGCTGAAAAATCATGCCGATGCGGCGGCGCAGTTGCACTAGTTCCGATTCACTGAGCGAGGCAATATCCACGCCGTCAACCAATACCTGCCCGCCTGTAGGTCGTTCAAGCCGGTTGATGGTTCGCAGCAGGCTGGACTTGCCTGCGCCGCTGCGGCCAATGATGCCGAATATACTGCCTGGTGCAATGTCCAAATCGATGTCTTGCAGCGCCGTCACCGCCCCTGCGGACGAACGATAGATTTTAGAGAGATGGCGAAACGCCACGCTGCCGGCTTTGTCAGTGTCAGGCCGAACGCTTGCATGGCCAAAGCGGCGGAGGTCAGATTCACTGGAATCAATGTGAGACATCTCACCTTCATCAAAATGATCCAGATTGCGCCGCAACGCTGACGTATAAGCCATGCACATCACTCCTTGCTGCCAGCGTCTTGCCATGCCAAGGTGTAGAGACGCTCATCATCGTTGAAGGCCGTCTTGCTCACATCGCGCACAGCTTGCGATTGTTGGTAGATGCCAATGAATTTTTGAATGATCGGATCTTGTGTGCGATCGGCCTTGACGACGAACTGAATCGCAAACTGCGCGTCTTCAATACCCGAATAAGCCAACCCGCTCGAGGGATCAAATGCCTTGGCCGCCACGATGAAATGCGGATAGCCTTGAGCAAGGTCCACATCGCCCGTAATGCGCACCAACTGCGGACCTTCCACCTCCACAAAGCTGAGCTTTTTGGGATTCTCCACAATATCATCCAAGGTGCCCAGATAGCCCACATCGGGCTTGAGCCGGATCAATCCCACCTTTTGCAGCAGCAGCAAACCGCGCCCTTGATTGACCGGGTCGTTGGCAATACCGACCTTGCCGCCTTGGGGCACTTGATCGACGGACTTGTGCTTGAGCGAGTACAAGCCGACATTGGCCAAAATACCCGTACCCGCACTGGCGAGCTTGTAGCCATTTTTCTCAATGGCATTTTTCAGGAAAGGCTGATGCTGAAAATAGTTGATATCGATATCGCCGTTGTCCACCGCAACGTTAGGCGTCGTCCAATCAGTGAACTCAATCACCTCTACGTCGATGCCTTGCGCTTTGGCGTCTTTAGCCGCGGCGTTGATGGAATCCGCATAGGCGCCTGGCACCACGCCAATGCGTAGTTTGTCAGCGGCATGGACAGGCAGAACAGCCAGCGCAACAGCACTGGTCAAGAGAAATTTCGTTAGATGCTCAAGCATTAAAAACAACCTCATTCGGCTGACCTGCTAGCGCAGGACAATCTCGGGAAGGCTCTATTTAATAGGCTCAGTGCCCCATGCACCACGATAGAATATTCATTTACTTATACAGGTGAATCTGAGCACCTAGCCACAAAATATGCATATGAGAACGGTGAAGGATTCACCGCATACGCATAAATTCCCACACATAGATTCCGCCGCTGGATTGCATACTCATGCTGATGCACTTGTGGTTCAACAGCTCG
The DNA here is from genome assembly GCF_965139205.1 of Bordetella muralis. GTDB lineage: Bacteria > Pseudomonadota > Gammaproteobacteria > Burkholderiales > Burkholderiaceae_B > Bordetella_A > Bordetella_A muralis. The sequence goes on along the minus strand of NZ_CBCSIU010000006.1, from coordinate 170,434 downwards.
GTTAGTTCGTCCAACTCGGGCTCGACTTCATCAAAAGAATTTTCACCATTAATTCAATAAACGTTGTATTATCGAATAATGAATGAAACCCAAGCTATTGCAGCCCTTTCCGGCCTGGCCCACCCCCAGCGGCTACGCACGTTCCGCGCGCTGGTCGTGGCCGGCCTGCCCGGGCTTACCCCCAGTGTCCTGGCTGACCAGCTCGGCGTTGCGCGCAACACGCTGTCTTTTCATCTGAAGGAGCTCACGCATGCCGGCCTGGTCAGCGTCGAACAACAGGGGCGCAATCTGATTTATCGCGCCGATTTTTCTCAGATGAATGGGTTGCTTGGGTATCTCACAGAGCACTGCTGCGAAGGAGCTTCTTGCGAGGCATCCAACCCTGGCGTCTGCACAACCTGCTAAAGAGGAGTTCGCCATGAAACGCTTTCATGTCCATCTGCACGTTGATGACCTGGCCAGGAACGTTGGCTTTTACTCCCAGCTGTTCGCCCGAGAGCCTGCTCGCCTCGAATCGGACTACGCAAAGTGGATGCTCGACGATCCTCCAGTAAATTTTGCGATATCGACTCGCGGCTCTGGCCAAGGAGTCGATCATTTCGGCATTCAAACCGAGAGCCCCGAGGAGCTCGCCGCATTGAAGTCCCGAGCGGAGGCAGCTAGCTTGATCCTGGAGAATCAAGGCGAGACCTCTTGTTGCTACGCCCGGAGCGAGAAGTACTGGATCACCGATCCCCAAGGTTTGGCATGGGAGCACTTCCACACACTGGGCACCATTCCCATCTACGGCGAATCGCACAGTACGCCCACCAACGACTCTGCGATGACCGCCTGCTGTTCGCCGTCAACCAAAACCTCGACATCATCCAATTGCTGTACCCCGAAAGCCGTTACCCCTACTCGCTGCTGCTAGGAATCTCCATGTCGCGCTCATCTTTCAACGTGCTCTTTCTCTGCACGGGTAATTCCGCCCGTTCGATCCTGGCCGAAGGGCTGCTCAAAGGTCTGGCTGGCGATCGCTTCCAGGCGTACTCCGCCGGCAGTACACCCAAAGGCGAAGTCCACCCGCTCGCGCTGGCCACTCTCAACTCTTATTCGTTGCCGACCAATGGCTATCGAAGCAAGAGTTGGGACGAGTTCGCTGCCGCTGATGCGCCAAAAATGGATTTCATCATCACGGTGTGCGACAACGCTGCTGGGGAAATCTGCCCCGTCTGGCCGGGCCATCCAATGACGGCGCATTGGGGTGTGCCTGATCCCGCCGCGCATGAGGGAAGCGAGGAAGAACGACTGAAGGCCTTCCATGACGCGGCGCGCATGCTCAAGCGCCGGATCGAACTCTTCCTCTCCTTGCCGCTCGACCGCCTGGATGCCATGTCGCTTCAGACCGAACTTCACGGCATCGGCCAGTCCCGGGAGTAAAAAGATGTCGTCTAGTGCACAGGCGGCGTCGGCTGCACGCCAACGCTCCGGAATGAGTATTTTCGAGCGCTACCTCACTTTGTGGGTCTTCCTCTGCATCGTGCTGGGCGTGACGCTTGGTCAACTGATGCCGACGGTGTTCCAGGCTATCGGACACTGGGAAGTCGCCCAGGTGAACCTGCCCGTTGGGATTCTGATCTGGGTAATGATCATCCCGATGCTGCTCAAGGTGGACTTCGGTGCGCTAGGCCAGGTCAAGCAGCATTGGCGTGGCATCGGCGTAACCTTGTTTATTAACTGGGCGGTAAAGCCGTTCTCGATGGCCTTTCTGGGCTGGCTGTTCATTCGACAGATCTTTTCCCCCTGGTTGCCTGCCGATCAGTTGGACAGCTACATTGCGGGCCTGATCCTTCTGGCCGCTGCGCCGTGTACCGCCATGGTGTTCGTGTGGAGTCGATTGACGGGCGGTGATCCCGTTTTCACGCTGTCGCAGGTAGCGCTGAACGACACGATCATGGTGTTCGCCTTCGCGCCTGTCGTTGGGCTGCTGCTGGGCCTGTCGGCCATCACCGTACCGTGGGACACGTTGTTGGTTTCAGTCGGGTTATACATCGTCATTCCGGTCATTCTCGCCCAGCTTTGGCGCCGCGCGCTGCTGCGCCGCGGCCAAGCAACATTCGAGGCAGCGCTGGAGAAAATCGGGCCGTTCTCGATGGCGGCTTTGCTGCTGACGCTGGTGCTGCTGTTTGCATTCCAGGGCGAAGCCATCATTGGCCAGCCGTTGGTGATCGCGATGCTGGCCGTGCCCATTCTCATACAAGTGTTCTTCAATTCAGGTCTGGCGTACTGGCTCAACCGCCGTGTCGGCGAAAAGCACAGCATCGCGTGCCCGTCTGCGCTGATCGGAGCATCCAACTTCTTTGAACTGGCCGTTGCCGCCGCAATCAGCCTGTTCGGATTCCAGTCCGGCGCTGCCCTGGCGACGGTCGTCGGTGTGCTCATTGAGGTGCCTGTCATGTTGCTCGTCGTTCGGATCGTCAATCAGAGCAAAGGGTGGTACGACGCAGGCCTGCGGCAGGACTGACATGCGAGGAGCCTCGGTTCGGGTAGTAGGTACCTTGGGAACGGCCCAGACGCTGGCTTGGGCGTCGTCCTACTACCTCCCAGCAATGCTCGCGGATCCGATGGCCCGGGACCTGGGCGTATCGGCGCCGACGGTCTACGCCGCCTTTTCCATCGCCATGGTAGCTTCAGCGCTGGTGGGCCCGTGGGCAGGTCAGGCGATTGACCGTCGTGGTGGTCGTATCGTCCTAGTCAGCACGAGTTTGCTGTTTGCCCTCGGGTTGGGGATGCTCGGTGCCGCCCAGGGCCTTTGGCTGATGGTTGCAGCGTGGCTCGTCATTGGTGTGGCGATGGGTTCCGGGCTCTACGAGGCCGCCTTCTCCAGCCTGGTGCATCTCTATGGTCATCATGCCCGTGGCGCCATCACGGGCATTACCCTGATTGCCGGCTTCGCCAGCACCGTTGGATGGCCGCTCTCTGCCTGGATGGAAGCGCAATTCGGTTGGCGCGGCGCATGCTACGGTTGGGCTGTCATGCATCTGTTGATCGGCTTGCCGCTGAACGCCTGGCTTCCCAATGCCCCGGCTGTAGCGAAACCAGCAAACCTGAACGCCAAAGATGCGGAACACATCGACGCGTCTCCAACGCCTGAGGTGGGGCAACAACGATATGCCACTTTCCTCTTGGCATTCGTGTTTGCGGCGACATGGTTCATCAGCACGGCCATGGCGACGCATCTACCGAGGATGCTGGAAGCGGCAGGCACTACGCTCTCTGCAGCCGTGGCCGTGGGAGCGCTCATCGGTCCCGCACAGGTAGCCGGTCGCCTGCTTGAGTTTGGTCTTCTACGACAAGTTCATCCATTGCTGTCAGCGCGGTTGGCCGCCCTAGCGCATCCAGCCGGTGTGGCGGTGCTGCTGACCGGCGGCCCAGTAATGGCCCCGCTGTTTGCCATACTGCATGGGGCAGGCAATGGCATATTGACCATCGCTAAGGGCACTTTGCCGCTGGCGCTGTTCGGCCCCCAAGGCTATGGCGCACGCCAAGGCTGGCTGATGATGCCGGCGAGGGTCGCACAAGCCCTTGCCCCGTTTGTCTTCGGCGTGGCGCTGGATACTTGGGGAGCCAACGCGCTCTGGCTATCCGGAGGCATCGGCCTGGCTGCCTGTGCCGCGCTACTCTTGCTGCGTGCACGGCACGCGGTCCATTGAAATCCAAATCTTGCATCAACGGAGGTGTCTCATGAGTGCCATCACGATTTATCACAACCCTGCCTGCGGAACATCGCGCAATGTACTCGGCCTGATTCGCAACAGCGGCGAAGAGCCGACGATCATCGAGTATTTGAAGACTCCGCCTGACGCCGAAACACTGAAGTCGTTGATTTCCGCCATGGGCGTGCCGGTGAGAGACGTGCTCCGGCAGAAAGGTACACCGTACGACGATCTGGGACTGGCGGATCCGAAATGGACCGAGGAGCAACTGATCGACTTCATGCTCCAGTATCCGATCCTGATCAATCGCCCCATCGTGGTTACCCCTCTCGGTACTCGCTTGTGCCGTCCATCTGAGGCGGTTCTGGATATCTTGCCGCAACCACAGCGCGGTGCATTCAACAAGGAAGACGGCGAGCCGGTGATCAACGCGGAGGGCCGTCGTGTCTGATTTGCCCGTTGACCTGCCCAACATTGACGCGCCGCTATTCCAAGCTCCCGATCACACCGAACTGTTTGCGCCTGAGCGGGCTACCCATGCACCACGCTTCTTGCTGCTGTATGGATCGTTGCGCGAGCGCTCGTACAGCCGCCTGGTCGCTGAGGAAGCGGCACGACTGCTACAGGCCCTGGGCGGCGAAACTCGTTTGTTCAACCCGTCCGGTCTTCCGTTGGTCGATGACGCCAAAGACAGCCATCCAAAGGTTCGCGAGTTGCACGAGCTGGTGCAGTGGGCAGAAGGCATGGTGTGGAGTTCGCCTGAGCGTCATGGCGCGATGACAGGGCTGATGAAGACGCAGATCGACTGGATTCCGCTGTCCGTGGGCGCCGTGCGCCCGACCCAGGGCAAGACACTTGCGGTCATGCAGGTGTCGGGTGGGTCACAATCGTTCAACGCCGTAAACCAGATGCGCCTGTTGGGCCGCTGGATGCGGATGCTGACCATACCCAATCAGTCGTCGGTAGCAAAGGCGTACCAGGAGTTCGACGACGCGGGGCGCATGAAGCCCTCGCCCTACTATGATCGCATCGTCGATGTCGTCGAAGAGTTGATGAAGTTCACCTTGCTCACGCGGGATGTCGCACCGTATCTGGTGGACCGATATAGTGAGCGAAAGGAAGCGGCGGTTGCTCTTTCGACTCGGATGCAGCAGCAATCCATTTGAGGTGAGGCCAGCCCACCTCATGGAATCCGATCGGCACTTTCCTACTATCCCACCCGTGTAGCTTAGGTTGGACGCGCGGCATGTTGAATATTCACCACATCCCCCTCGCCATTCACCCAAAGCACTGGCATTATTCCGCGCGTAGGGCACACGAATAAATATTCAACAAGGAAAGAAAAGTGCGATCCCGTTTTCTGAAGGCCCTGCTGGCCTGCCTGTGCTGCGCCACAATAACCGCTTGCACCACCTGGGACGTGGCGATGCTGCGACATAAGGGCAAGCCCGTCAACGACATCGTGGCCGAGTGGGGTGTTCCCGACCGCGTCTACGCCAGCGAAGACCTGCCGATCGGGCAACTGGTCTACATGTGGCAGACCTCCGGCGAAGTCTCCTGGAACGAGGCCGTCGGCACGTTCTACGTACCTCCGCCCGGCGGCGTCAGCTACGGTTTCGGCAACAACACTGGCACCATCTACGAACGGCGCACGGGCATCGCCAGCTGCTACACCATGCTCCATGTCGACGAAAAGGGCATCGTCGTCGGTGGAGACCTTGTCAACAACGGCACGACCTGCAAGATGTGGTGAGGGTGGCATAACTCGGGCCGCACACACGCCCGCTAGCTTGCCTCCCGTCGGACAACCAGCAAGAGATCCCCTAACGATGAACATGAAAACCGCCTTTGTCCCGTTGCTCGCCCTGGCCCTGCTGTCCGGGCCGACCCTCGCTGCCGAAAAGGAACCCACGCCCGGCGACATCTCCCGCGCCATCGCCTATACCGACGTCATGCGCGCCTACGCCTATAGCAAGCAGGCCAATGAATTCAAGGCGCTCTACGACAAGATCGGCCCCGGCCAGGACGGCCTGCAGGCAATGACCAACGCCGCCAATCTCATGACCCTGGCCAACCAGGCCATGCGCGCGGCCTGCACACGCGAACCACACTACGTGGAAAAAGGCATCGAGGCATTCCGCTGCAGCAAGATCAAATAGAACGGTCGGCGCTACGGCTGTGCCGGCGCCATGCGACAAGGTCTAGCCCGCGATTTTCGATAGTTGTGGAGACATCAATTGGGCGCAGGCGTATGCATTGCCGGGCAGGCAGCGCCAATACAGGGTCAGCGGCGACTCGTGACTGTCGTGGCTGAGCAGCCAACTGTCATCTTCGGGAACTTGGCGGATGCACACGCGCCATTGTTGCAGCAGGGTTTCGGCCCCACTGTGCCTGTGCGTCGGGAGACTGCTTTGCCCATGCTGCCTGCAGAATGTCATCGCGCCTGAAGATACGGAGCCTGTTCGAAATACTCGATCAGCAACTCAATCAAGACCCGTATTTTCCGCGCGGGATGCTGCCCCGGCGGGCGAATGACATAGATACCTGCCGGCGGCGGCGGATAGCCTGTCATGATAGGAACCAGCGCGCCCGACGCGACATACTCATAGGTAACGCAGTCAGGCAGCCAAGCGACGCCGAGCCCTGCCGCTGCAGCGGCAGCCAAAGCGATGCCGTTGTCGGCTTTGAAGCGGCCCTGCGGGCGAACGGTGACGATCTTGTCGCCGTCCATGAATTGCCAGGCCTCTGTGCCTTGCATGAGTGCCTGATGAACGAGCAGATCATCTGGCGTCCCGGGCGCGCCATGCGCATCGATATAGCCGGGGCTGGCCACGAGCTTGCCATAGAGCGGCGCAACGCGCCTCGCGATCAAGTTGGAGTCCTGCAGATAGCCAACCCGTATCGCACAATCAAAGCCTTCTGCGATGAGATCGACAAAGCGATCACTATACGAGGCATCAATATAAAGCTGCGGATGACGTCGCCCCAGGTCGGCAAGCACGGGAGCAAAATGATCGGGCCCCAGCGAGACCGGCACGGCCACTCGCAAGCGACCGCGTAGGTCGCCCGTGGGCAGGATCGTATCCCTCGCCACGTCGATCTCGGCGCAGGCCCTGGCCGCATGATCTCGAAACGCAGCCCCTGCCTCAGTCAGTGCGGCGCCACGCGTGGTACGCGCAAGCAACTGAATACCCAACTCTGTCTCCAGCCGCAAAAGCCGCCGGCTGACGATTGATTTAGAGATACCGAGCCGGCGCGCAGCGGACGACACGCCGCCCGCGTCGGCCACGCTGACAAAGGTCTGCAGGTCTTCTATATCCATTCAGCGTTCCTCATGTTGCGACACAGCGTACCTCAAAAGGCCGGTACCGCATCATAAATGGAAATGCCAGAATCCATTGAGGCAGCGCCGCAGCTCCAGCGTGCCTGTCGGCAACCCACTTCACTTACAGCAAAGGATGCATCAATGACCTTCCGTAACGGCTTGGCTTCGCTTCTTCGTCCCGAGGATTCAGTACTGGTCCTGATCGACCACCAGCCTTACCAACTTGCAAACGTGAATAGTCACGAACCACAGATGGTGGTCAATAATTCAGCCGGGCTGGCGAAAGTCGCCAAGACCTTCGGCGTGCCCACCATTCTCACAACGGTGATCGCCAGGCAAGGCGGACTGCTCTTTCCTCAGATCACTGACGTCTTTCCCGGCCAGGAGGTCATCGACCGGACACTGATCAACACCTGGGAAGATCAAAAGGTCGTAGACGCAGTCAAGGCCACAGGCCGCAAGCAATTGATCATCGCTGGCCTATGGACCGAGGTGTGCGTCGCGATGCCAACCATCCAGGCCCTGGGCGAAGGCTGGGATGTGACAGTAGTCACCGATGCGTCTGGCGGCGTGTCGGTCGAGGCACACGAGGTCGCCATTCAACGCATGATCGCAGCTGGTGCGAACATGATCACCTGGCTGGCGCTGGCATCAGAATGGCAGCGCGACTGGGCTCGCACCGAACACATCGTCGAATTGACCGAGGTGATCAAACAGCACGCTGGCGGCAGCGGTATTGCATTTTTATGGGAACAACAGTTGCTCAACACGCCAGTGCCCAGTACTGCCCGTTGATGACGTCGTAAAAAAAAGCTTCCCATGCAAACACCGAATATCGGTGCGGCATGGGAAGCCAGTTTCTATCAACAGCAGTGCCAGGGTCGCCCCTGGCACTGATGAAGATTAGCCGTAAGCGACCATCAACTCTTGGTCTTGTTCTTGCTGCAGCTTTTCAGCGCGGGCAGCGTAGACGGCCTGCAGACGCTCGAGTTCGGCACCCTTGCGCAGAGCAACGAAGCCCGGGCGGTCAGCACGGCGACGCTGGCGGTCTTCCGGACGCAGCGCGGTAACGTCAGCGTTCTGGAAGTAGTCGCGGTTGCCGCCGTCGGCCCACGATTCGGACATCAGGCCATGGGCGCTGATCACATCGAACTGATCCAGCTCAACGTGGAAGTACTCGTAGCTGATGTGGTGCGTTTCTTGGTAGATCGTCTTGCCGTTGACCAAGTCTTGGGCGCGGACCAGTTTGCCTTCGACCAGGATGTGGTGTCCCGGCGAAACCACGATGTCCTTGCTGGGCACGTTCTCGGCGATGGCATCGCGGACGATGCGGATCGGCATGTGCTCGGCACGACGGTCGGCGGGGATTTGTTTGGTGAACGTCTTGCGGAAACCGATCCACTTGACCGTGCGCTCGCCAGATTGACCGATGACGATATCGCCTGCCACGAGGTCTTCGATGGCGACTTCGCCTTTGGTCGTCATGATCATGGTGCCACGCAAGAAGCACACCGGCGAGACGAACTCACCGAAACCAGAGGCGCTGCCGCCATTGCCTGCGACGATGGCGTCGTAGTCTTCCTGGGTCAGATCGTGGATTTCGAATCTGACGGTTTCCAGGCCGCTGGTCAGCGTGCCGGGGTAGGTCAAAGTACCTGTTTGCGTGTCAGCATTGTAGGTGAACGTCCCGTTCGAACGGCTTCCGACCGCAATCGTGTCACCAACGCCGAGGCTGGTCACGTCGAACGTCGTCGGTGCGCCAATCGAGAGCGCACCCGGATTGTAGGTAAACATCGAACCACCGTCACCGGTGAACTCGAGTGATTGTTGGTTAACTAAGCCAGCGGCTAGGGTCGGAGCATTAATCGTCAACGCGGAACCGGATTCAACTTGGTAGTTGATGCTGGTCAACGCGCTGAGGTTGGCCGCGCCAGACTCGATCGTCAAGCTTCCGCCATTGATAACGGAATAAGTTGGGCTGCCTGCCGCTTGAACGCCGACCAACGTGGTCGCTGTCGCATCGACACCATTCACCGTCAGCGTGTTGCTGCCGAGCACGTTCAACGACAGGGAATCGCCCGCGTCTTCATTGAAATTGCTTTGATTGACTTCGTAATCACTTGAACCAATATCAATTCCGAGGACAGCCATGACATTCTCCGATGCAAAAGTTGCAAAAAGAAAGCATCCGTGAAGAACATCTCCACGAACTGCAAAAAATAATACTGGACTTACCTAATCAACAGCAGCATTCTCAGATGATTTCAGATATTTTTGAAACCCTTTTTTATTTCTAATTGTTAATAACAACACAATACGAGTCTTTTATCTGTCAGTTGGCTAAATTATCACAGCTAAATGTACATATACATATCACTAACCCGAATATTGTTAGAATTAATTGCATATCGAGCTCACATAGATAGTTCCATTGCAATTTAAATGAAACCATATTGCAACATTTTTGATTGACACATTCGGTACATTTATTGCATCTAGCGATAAGAAATGTGGATATAAAAGACAGGCAGAAATAGGCAGCAATTTCGGAAGATGGTCGAGGCGTTACGGGAAATCTGCATGGCGCACGCACGAGGTGCCCCGCACGCCCCAAGGATGTATGACCATCAGCCATAGTGCGACATGACATGAAAGAATTGCAGAGTGCACTGCACAATGATGAGCCTATTGCAGGTGCCGGCAACCCGATTCCCCAACCCACGGAGTCTTCCATATGCGTTTCGCTGCTTTGCTGTCTCTCACTCTCTTGGCCGCCTGCGCCAGCAAGCCTCCGACGCCGGTAGTGATTCCTTCAGAATCCCAGGTTGATCAAGGCAGCGCAACGCCCGCGGAGTTGCCGCGTAAATAGGCTCATGTGAGACTCATGCCATCACGGCAAAGGGCCTGCGTAGCGGCCAGGACGGCGGACATCCAATGGGGGCTGCGCGCCATGTTCGCCTCGCTGCAAAGACCGGGCAACGGTGATGAGCGTGCGTGTAGCGGCCATACGGCGCGCGAGGTCAGCAAGCCATACAACGCAAAACGCGGCCAATTCATGGCCGCGTTTGTCACGCACACAGCACACTGCTACATACTAAAACGTCGATGCGCAGTGACCGCCTGTCGGAGCATGACCGGAACCAGCTGCGATGAGTGGCGGTTCTAGACGGACGTTGACCGGCACGGAAACAGCCCAGTCCCACGCAAAGAACGCAACCAGCACGACCCAGAACAGCAGCGTGAACGAGGAGAGGTTTTTCTTCATGATTGAACGCGCCCTTTAAAAAGCAAAGTGGCGACGGAGACGCACACCGATCAGTGAACCGCAAAACGCCAACGGCACCCAGATCCAGCCATGCAGGCTGCCGGTGGAAATGCCGCTGACCATGGCGCCGATATTGCAACCGAATGCCAGGCGCGAGCTATAGCCCAGCAAGAAACCCGCAATAATGCCGACCAGCCATTGTTTGCCCGTCAAGGGCGCGCGCTGCGCGGCGGTCTGTCCAGCGGCAACGAGCAAAGCGCCTGCCAGAATCCCGATGTTGGTAATCGAGGTCACGTCCAGGAACACCGACTGCGACAGATTATTCAGGTTGACCGGCTGGCTCCAGAACGCATTGGCCGCCGGGTCGAATACCCCGATAGCCGTGGCGAGCTTGGCGGCCCAAAGACCGAAGCCGTACACCACACCCCATGGCTGCCCGGCAATCAACAGGTTCAACATTGCCAACGCCGCCAACAGGACGGCCCCGATCAACAAGCGGCGGCTAAACCAGCTGGCGCCCTTGCCGACCCAGGCACGCGCGGCCAGGCCCAACACCAGCAAGCCGATCAGCGTCAGTCCGAACGCCTCGCCAGCGCCAAACGTCCTTACCAGACTGACAGGCGCGGTCGCCCCGAGTTGCAGCCATTGTTCCAACTGCGCCGAACCCAGAAAACTGCCAATCGCGAATACAGGCAATATCGCCATATTCAGCGGAACGCCCATGCCAGCCTTGTACAGGGTGCCGGAGCCGCAGCCATCGGCGATCTGCATGGCGGCGCCGAACACAAAGGCGCCTATCAGCAAGCTGACGCTGGGTGGCCCCAATGCCGCCCCGAGATCCGTCGGATATTCCGCCAACAGCGGCATGCACACCGCGGCCGCAATGGCCAGCAGTATCAATTGCGCCATCACTCCGCTGGGATCACGCTGCTCGATCAGGCGGCGCCATCCCGTGGTGAACCCGAATCGCGCGCCGGCCAGCACGCCGCCCATGCCTATGCCGACAAGAAATAATGCCGCCTGCCGTAATGAGACAAACCAGGCCAGGGCCAAAAAGAACGCAGCAAATAAAACAGCTAGTGGAAGACGTGCCATAGACTCGATAAATTTATTAGACAACAAAGGCTGCAATCAGACTATTGCAAGACCAGATCAATAGTGTTCAGCTCACCAAGTCTTTGAGGCTGTTCCAGATCTGCTCACCGCGGCCCGGCACGTTATCCATGGGCAATGCTTCGGGAGATTGGGTCCAGTCGGCCAGCGACGCCGGATACAGCATCACGTTCTTTTGTCCAACGATTTCGGACAAGGCAAACCAGTCGGTCGCCGCCCAGTGGCCGGTATTGCAGAACGAAATGGTTTCGTCGGCGGGCTCGGGCAGAGATTGCGATGCAATCGCCTTGGCCTCCTCCGGCGAGACAAAAATCGACGTGCCGGGTTTGAACCATTTGCTGTGCTCGAGATTGAGCGCGTTGTGGATGGTGCCTGGGACCTTGGCCGTAGGGGCCTTGACCTCGCCGCGGAAGAAATTCGACGGACGGGCGTCAACCAGGTGGACTTTGGGGTTGTCGATGTGGGACAGCACCTGCTCTTGCGTTGCGATCAGGGCCCGGTTCAACACCGGCGTATAGGTACTGGCCGCGACACTAGGCACGGCCTGGTCCTGAGGCAATCCGGCGTCGGCCCAGGCTTTTACACCGCCATTCAAGATCGACAATTCAGACAAGCCCAGATATTTCAGCGTCCAATATACGCGGGCCGAGCTGCCGAAGTCGGTTGCATTCGCTCCCGAGGAAACGACGACGGCATGGGTGTTCTGATCTACGCCGAGTTTGCGCACGACGTCGGCCAGTTTTTCCACGGGCGGCAGCAGGCCCGGATTGTCAGCCGGACCGCGCCATTGGCCATAAGGGGCCGACAAGGCCCCGGGAATGTGGTTGGCGGCATACTCCTGAGGAGGACGAATATCGATGATGCGCACAGCGGGTTCGCTGCGCACCGCATTCAGTTCAGCCGGCGTCAGCAAGGGCTGAGCGGCATGGGTGATCGAGACCGAGCCCGCCACAACGGCCGCGGCGGAGAAGAAAAGAAGAAAGCGCTTCATGATGCGTGCTCTGAAGGGAATAAGCCGAAGGTGGATTTTCTCATTATTTATTTATATATAAAAATACAATTCAATCATTTTTATATATATAAAAGTAGGATTGAACGCCGCCCGCCGATAAGCCTGCCGCGCGGAAGGCATGGCGGCATCTCCACACGCATTGCGAGAAAAACAGCCACAGGGCAACCCGCGGCCCGGCCGTCGCGTGCGCGATGCTCATCTGCCCGTTCAGCCAGGACGAATCAGGGACTCATCGCCGCAACGGGATCCCGGTGTCCATACCAGCGCTCAGCTCAAGTATTTTTGAAACCACGCGATCGTGCGGTCCCAGGCCTGTTTGGCCGCCGCCTCGTCGTAGCGAGGCGTCGAATCGTTATGAAAGCCGTGATTCGTGCCCGGGTAAATGTAGGCCTCGTAGGTTTTGCCGGCCGATTTCAGCGCTGCCTCGTAGGCGGGCCACGTGCCGTTGACGTTGGGATCGGTCTCGGCAAAATGAAAGAGCAGCGGCGCCTTGATGCGCCCTACGTCCTCGGGCTTGGCCTGCCGGCCATAGAACGGCACGGCGGCGGCGAGCTCGGGATAGGCAACAGAAGCCGCGTTGGACACGCCGCCCCCATAGCAAAATCCCGTAATACCGACCTTGTCGGTGGTCAGATCGCTGGCACGCACATACTCGATCGCCGCAAAGAAATCGTTCATCAATTTCTGGGGATCGACTTTCTGCTGCAATTCGCGGCCCTTGTCGTCATTGCCGGGATAGCCGCCGACCGAACTCAGGCCATCGGGGGCCAGCGCGACAAAACCGGCTTTGGCCACACGGCGCGCTACGTCCTCGATATAAGGATTCAATCCACGGTTTTCGTGCACGACGACGATGCCGGGCACCTTGCCGTTGGCAGCTTTGGGACGCACCAGATAGCCGCGCACCTGACCGTGCCCATTCGGCGACGGATACTCAATGTACTCCGCCACGATATCAGGATCGGTGAACTGCACCTGCTGGGCCATCGCATAGTCGGGACTCAAGGACGCCAGGATCGTTGCGGCCGTCAGACCGCCCACAGCGTATTTCGCCGCGCGATCAAGAAAATCGCGCCGGCTGATCCGGCCATGCACATAGCCGTCATAAAGCTCAAGCAATTCGGGGGAAAAATCGCGGGCGGTGAGGCGGCTCATGGCGGATCTCCGAGTATTTGTGCAATAACAGGAACACCCTACGCGGGCCGTACGGCATTCTGATGACGGGCTTGCCGCAACAATGATACTGAAGTTGAGCGGCGGCAGGCCAAGCTAATTTGGCCGCTGGCGGCCCGAGCCAGACATCCCTGCCGCGAAAACCAATCACGCAGCACCGTCCATTGCAGCGTCACTCTGATCCACCAAGGGCTCGTGCCAGTGCATCAACGTCCTGAGCATCTCGATGAAAGACGCGGCACGCTCCGGATCAAACGACGCCAGCACTTCACGTTGGTGGGCCATAGCCTGATCGCATAAGCCACCGATCAATCGCCGCCCCGCTGCGGTAATCCGCACCTGAGTCTGGCGACGATCCGCGCGCACGCCGATGCGCTCGACCCAACCGTCGATTTCCATACGCTGCACGACTTTGCTCAGCGTAGGCTGTTTGGTGATCGCCAATTGCGCCAGGGATCCGATGGTCTCGCCCGTGCCGCCCATCAAGCTCGCCAGTACGCGCCATTCGGTCACCGACAGCCCTGCCGCGTTGACCTGCAAGTGGAAATCGGCCGAGATGCGATGGCTGGCCTGCGCCAACAGATAAGCCAGGTATTCGTCTACAAAGCGCGTAGATGGCGGATTCATTCGGCTCCTGCATGGTTACCCCGAAACCAGGCACGGTTCGCACATGCACCAACATGATCGTCGAATGCTGTCCCGCACCATACCGCGACGCCCTGTTTTAGCACGCCATGCACCAATCCGATACAGGGTAAACCTGGATATAAATCATCTTTCCTATCCGTATACACCCTTGTTTTTAAGTGATATTTTTTCTTTTCCATGAAAAATCATATTTTTTGTTGACAGTTATATAGTTGACTCCTAAAGTATTTATCCATGGATGATTCTGGCGAATTCGTTTGTCGGATCATTGATGACGAAATCGCGACAAGAACACGGGCTCCAGACAGCTCCGGACTCAGGGAAAACAGCATGGCTGAAAGATCTTTCAAGAAAGAAGTCCAGCAGTTGCGTATCGGTGCGGGCACGGAGTTCCGCGGTGAGGGCATTCTGGCCGTCACCAAAGGCCTGTTGCAGGCCGGCGTGGGCTATGTGGGCGGTTATCAGGGCTCGCCGATTTCGCATTTGATGGATGTCCTGGCCGATGCAAACGAGATCCTGCAAGAGCTCGGCGTGCATTTCGAGGCCAGCGCCTCTGAGGCCACCGCTGCCGCAACGCTGGCTGCGTCAGTCATGTATCCCATTCGCGGCGCCGTCACGTGGAAATCCACCGTAGGCACGAACGTGGCCTCTGATGCGTTGGCCAACCTGGCCTCAGGTGGCGTCACAGGCGGCGCGCTGATCATTGTGGGAGAAGACTACGGCGAGGGTTCCTCGATCATGCAAGAGCGTTCGCATGCCTTTGCGATGAAATCGCAGATCTGGCTGCTGGACCCGCGTCCCAATCTGGAGAGCATGGTCAAGGCGGTCGAGGATGGATTTGAACTGTCCGAGGCCAGCAATACCCCCGTGATGCTGCAACTGCGCATTCGCGGCTGCCATGTGCATGGCCGGTTTACTGCCAAGGACAACAAACGCCCCGCATACACCCTCGCGCAGGCATTGGAGAATCCTTCGCGCGATACCAATCGCATCGTGCTGCCGCCAGCATCGTTTCTGCACGAGCAGGAAAAGATCAAGAACCGTTGGCCTGCCGCGGTGCGCTATATCCAGGAACATCATCTCAACGAGTTCATGGACGACGGTGACCTGCAGGATATTGGATTGATCCTCCAGGGCGGCCTGTATAACGGCGTCATTCGCGGATTGCAGTTGCTGGGGCTGGCGGATCACTTTGGCAACAGCCGTATTCCGCTATACGTCATGAATGTCACCTACCCCGTCATCGAGGACGAGGTGCAGCGTTTCTGTGCGGGCAAGCGCGCGGTATTGATGCTGGAAGAAGGCCAGCCCGATTATCTGGAACAGAATCTGCACGCCATCCTGCGCAAGGCGGGTGTGGACACCGCATTGCATGGCAAAGATTTTCTGCCGATGGCGGGCGAGTACACAACGCAGGTGCTGCGCGATGGCATACGCGGGTTTCTGGCCAAGTATCAACCCGAGGTGTTGCAAACGCATGCTGCGGTCGCCGCGGATGCGGGGCCGTTGTCGGCCGCACCGGCGAGCCAGGCACACACTGACGCTCGTCAACAATCGCTGCGGAATCTGGTGCAGGAAACCCTGTTGGAGTCTCCGCAAACAGCGGCTGTGGAACACGCACCAACCAGCGCACACATGGCGGGAACAGAAGCCGCTCAGTCCAGCACGGCAACGCAGACACCCGATAGTACGGGTACCAAAGCGCTCCCCAAAGAACAACCCATCACTTTCCACAAACACATCGCTGATCTCGCCCAGGTCGTGCCGCCCCGCCCTGCGGGTTTTTGTACAGGCTGTCCGGAGCGCCCGATTTTTTCCGCGCTGACGCTAGCGCAGGAAACACTGGGACAACACCATATTTCCTGTGACATCGGCTGCCATCTGTTCTCGATTCTGCCGCCGTTCAATCTCGGCGCGACGACGATGGGCTATGGTCTGGGTGCCTCTAGCGCAGCCGCATTTAATGTTCCGGCGGCAAAGCGGCCGATCTCGATCATGGGCGATGGCGGTTTCTGGCATAACGGTCTCGCGTCAGGCATCGGCAATGCGGTATTCAACAAGTACGACGGCGTCATCGTCATCGTCGATAACTTCTATGCATCGGCGACAGGCGGCCAGGACATCCTGTCCTCGCGTGCACAGAATCCCGACCGCAGCACCAATAACCCTATCGATGCAGCCGTGCGCGGCGTGGGCGTCAAATGGGTACGCACGCTGGATCGCACCTACGACGTCGCCAAGGTCCGCGCCACGATCGAAGAAGCCCTGACCACCGACGAAAAAGGCCCGAAGGTCATCATCGCACAGTCCGAGTGCATGCTGAACAAGCAACGCCGCATCAAGCCGCAGTTCAACCAGGCCGTCAAGGACGGCAAGCGCGTGGTGAAAGAACGTTTTGGCGTGGACCCCGATGTCTGTACCGGAGATCACGCGTGCATCCGCCTGTCGGGCTGCCCGTCGCTCAGCGTGAAAGATAGCGGCGATCCGTTGAAAGAGGATCCGGTCGCTCATGTGGAAAGCAGTTGCGTCGGCTGCGGCAATTGCGGCGAGGTCGCTCACGCCGCCGTACTGTGTCCTTCGTTTTATCGCGCCGATATCGTGCACAACCCGACCAAATGGGATCTCACCGCGGCACGCATGCGCGGCGCTGTGATTGGTTTCCTGCAAAAACGACGCGCCAGACGTCTGGCGCAGACAGCCTGGTAGCACCGCAGTATCAGCGACGGGCCTATTGATTCCCATCGCACCGAATGACGACTTGTATGGTTTTTTCCATCTCGAGACTTGCATGCACACAAACGCTGTAACCGCCGCATCTCCGATCAAGATCGCTGTCCTCGCCATGGGTGGCCAAGGCGGAGGGGTGTTGGCTGATTGGATCGTGGATATGGCCGAACACGCAGGCTGGTGGGCACAAACCACCTCTGTGCCGGGGGTGGCGCAACGTACCGGGGCCACGATTTACTATCTGGAGCTCTTGCCCGAATCCGCTGTGCAACAAGCTGGCCGCCAACCGGCGCTGGCCCTCATGCCCACACCCGGCGATGTCGATCTGGTCGTGGCGGCGGAATTGATGGAAGGCGGCCGCGCCATTCAGCGCGGTCTTGTCACGCCTGAACGCACGACATTGATCTCGTCCTCCCACCGCAGTTTTGCGGTCAGCGAAAAATCTGCGCCCGGTAACGGCATTGCCGACCCGAATAAGGTGCTCGATGCTGGGCGTGTCGCCGCGCAACGTTTCCTGTGCTTTGATTTGCAGGCCTTGGCGGATCAGGCCGGCAGCGTCATCAGCGCCAGCCTGTTTGGCGCCGTGGCGGGCAGCGGCGCCCTGCCCTTTAGCCGCCAGGATTTCGAGGCCACGATCGAACGTGGTGGCCTCGGCGTCAAAGCGAGCTTGCGTGCATTCGCGCTGGGCTACGAGGCCGCTGCCACAGCCCCTGCCGTTCCTGCCCCGATTGATCGCGAACGCGAAATACCTGCGGTGCCGACGCGCGCCGCCGCACCGGGCGCGCAAGCGCTGCTGGATCGCATCACGCATGATTTTCCGAGCGTAGCCCAGCCGCTGCTGGCCGCCGGAGCACAGCGTACGGCCGAATTTCAAGACATGGCGTATGCCCGCGAATATCTGGATCGCATGGCGGCGCTGCACGCATTGGACGAACAATACGGCGGCGCCGGTCACGATTGGGCATTGACCCGTGCGGCTGCGCGCTATCTCGCGGTGGCGATGGCGTACGACGACGTCATTCGAGTGGCCGATCTCAAAACACGTGGCACCCGCTTTGACCGCGTGCGTACCGAGGTCGGCGCCAAACCGGATCAGTTGGTCTACACCACCGACTATATGCACCCTCGCGTTGAGGAAATCTGTGGCACGCTGCCGGTGGCCCTGGGCCGCTGGATCGAGCGCTCGCCGAGCCTGTCAGGATTTGTCAGCCGCCGCCTGGGCAAAGGACGCCGCCTGAACAGCACCTCGTTGACGGGGTTCCTGATGCTCTATGGCCTGGCCGGCATGCGGCGCATCCGCCGCCGGACCTTGCGCCATCAGATCGAAACGCAAGCCTTGCGGGAATGGCTGGATTTGATCGCCGAGCTCGTACCTCGCGATTACGCACTCGCGGTCGAGGTCGTGAACTGCCGCCGGCTCGTCAAAGGCTACAGCGACACGCATTCACGCGGCACGAGCAAGTACGGCACATTGCTCGACACCGCCCGCCAGTTGGCAGGCCGCCCGGATGCCGCGCAAACGCTGCGCGCTCTGCGGGAAACCGCCCTGTCCCAAGTCGCCTGCGGCCCGCTGGAAAACCAAGCCAAACAGGCCATCGCCGCCTGAACCGCCGCGATCGCTACGGAGACATCGTGCAGACTTTGAACCTCATCATTCGCGACATCCAGCAGGCAACGCCGCTGGTGCGCACTTTTGTCCTGGAAAATGCGGACGGTGGCACGCTGCCTGCATTTGAGCCTGGCGCGCATTTGAAAGTCCGGATCCCGGGCCTGGCCGAACCTCGTTGCTATTCGCTGATCGCAACATGCGCTGATACCTCGGCCTTTGCCGCTCCTCGTCAATATCGCTTGGGCGTTCGCCTGGACGAAGCCGGCGGCGGCGGATCCCGCTACATGCACGGGGTGCAGGTCGGCGACACGCTGACGGTGCAAGGGCCGAAGAACGATTTTCCACTGCATGCCTGCTCGCCTCAGGAATCGGTAGACCGTCATCGGACCGTGCTCATTGCAGGCGGTATCGGCATTACCCCCATCGCATCGATGGCTGCAGCGCTGAAACACACGGACCGCGAGTTCGTTTTGCATTACTGCGGCCGCTGCCGCGATCAGTTGGCGCTGATTGACGAACTCCGTACGTTGGCCGGCGAACACCTCACTGTACATGTGGACAACGATCCGCTGTCTGCCTTGAATCTCGATGCATTACTGGATACCTACGCACCGCATCAGCACCTGTATGTTTGCGGACCACAGGGCATGATCGATGCCGTCATTGCCGGGGCACGCCAACGGCAATGGCCCGACACGCATATCCATTTCGAGCTATTCACAACGGCAGCCCCGTTGGCTGGCGATCAGCCCTTTGAAGTCGAGCTCAAGCAAAGCGGCACGGTGCTGACCATTCCCGCCGACAAAACCATCGTCGAGGTCATGGAGGAAGCTGGCTGCGATCCCATGTATGACTGCAAGCGCGGTGAATGCGGCGTCTGTCAGGCCACCGTCCTCGAGGGCACCCCCGATCATCGCGACTATTACCTGTCGGACAAAGAAAAAGCCGAAGGCAAAGTGATCCAGATCTGCATCTCGCGTGCGAAATCCGCGCGCCTGGTGCTGGATCTGTGACGCACGAGACGTAAAAACAGGGGAAACATCATGGGCCACTATCGCAACAACCCCGACGCCATCCGTGCACTGGTGCGTGACACCGAGGTGCACAAAGACCTATTCGTCGATCAGGAACTGTTCGAACTGGAAATGGAACAGCTGTATGCCCGCACCTGGGTCTATGTGGGCCATGACAGCCAGGTTCCGAATCCTGGCGACTACATCACCACGACGGTCGGCGACGAGCCGGTGGTCATGGTGCGCCACACGGATCGAAATGTCCGCGTCTTGATCAATCGCTGTCCCCATAAGGGCACCATGGTCGCGGGCGACGCGTGTGGCAATACGGGTAAATTTTTTCGCTGCCCCTATCACGCCTGGACGTTCAAAACCGATGGCAGTCCGCTGTCCATTCCGCTCAAAAAGGGTTACGAGAACACGGGCCTGGAACATTGCGAAGCCAGCAAGGGCATGGCTGCGGTCGCCAATATCCACAATCACCGCGGATTCGTGTTCTGCCGCCTGAGCGACGAGGGCGAAGATTTCGAAACCTTTTTTGGCGAGTCCCTCTCCACGCTGGACAACATGGTGGATCGATCCCCCGAGGGTCGGCTCGAGGTGGCAGGCGGCGTATTCCGCTATATGCATCGCTGCAACTGGAAAATGCTGGTCGATAACCAGACCGATACCTGCCACCCGATGGTGGCGCATGAATCTTCAGCCGGCACTGCGGTACGCGTCTGGGAACAGGCCCCCGAGGGCACGCCCAAACCTATGGCAGTCGAGCTGTACGCGCCGTTTATTTCACCGTACGAGTTTTTCGAGGGTATGGGCATTCGCGTCTGGGAAAACGGACACGGACACACTGGCGTCTCTGATTCGATTCACGCCTCGTATTCGGCGATCCCGGGCTATTGGGACGCAATGGTGGCCGCCTACGGCGAGGACCGCACCAAGGCCATCCTGGGCGATGTACGGCATAACACCGTGTATTTCCCCAACATCATGGTAAAGGGTCCCATTCAGACGCTGCGTATTTTCAAGCCGCTGGCCGCGGATCGTACGCTGGTCGAGTCCTGGACGTTCCGTCTGGTCGGAGCCCCCGATCTGTTGCTGGAGCGAACGCTGATGTATAACCGCCTGATCAATGCCCCCACCTCGGTAGTGGGCCACGACGATCTGGAAATGTACGAACGCGCCCAGGATGGCCTACGGACACGCGCGCGCAGCTGGGTCAATGTGGGCCGCCTCTATGACGCTGCCGAACACGGTCAGAAGAACGTCGTCACCAACGGTACCAACGAATGGCAGATGCGTAACCAATATCGAGCCTGGGCACGCTATATGACCCAGGGCATGGAGGACGCGGCATGAACTCGTCAACGACCGCCGTGAGCGAACAGGACCTGCTGGACTTTGTCTATGCCGAGGCAAGGTTGCTGGATGAGCTGAAGTTCGAGCAATGGTTGGCGCTCTATACCGACGATGCTTACTACTGGATGCCGCTCGCGCATGACCAGCAGGACCCTCGCCTGCATGCCTCATTGATGTACGAGGACAAACTACTGCTGCAAGTGCGTATCGAGCGGCTAAACGGACAACGCACGTTTTCGCAGCAACCCAAAAGCCGCTGTCACCATTTGCTGCAACAGCCCACGATCGAACGAGATCATCCTGAACATGTACCTGACCAAGGGCGCTATGTCGTACGCGTGGCGTTTCACTATGTCGAAACCCGGCAGGATGCGCAGCAACTCTATGCAGGTTGGTCCACGCTACACCTGGTCGAACACGACGGGGCGTTGCGCATCCGGCTAAAGCGGGTGGACTTGGTCAATTGTAATGCCGCCTTTGGCAACATCCAGCTATTCATGTAAGGGGGCCACGTGAGCGCCACGGTTTACCAAGCGTTTGTAGACGCAACACAGAAATGGCCATCCAATGCGATGCTCTGTGTGCTGGAGGAAACGGCCGAAATTTATGGCATCCACGCTGGCGAAATCAGCTATCGGGACGCGAGAAGCCGCATCGAAGCGCTGCGCGAGGCTTATCAGCGAGCCGGTTATGGACACGGCCATCGCGCGGGTTTGCTGCTGGAAAATCGGCCGGATTTCTTTTTGCATTGGTATGCGCTGAACGGATTGGGCGTTTCGGTCGTTCCTATCAATGGCGATCTGCGCGCTGCAGAACTGGAATATCTGATCGGCCATAGCGAGATCGCCATCGCCATCGCCCTGCCTTCGCGTCATCAAGAACTGCGCGCTGCGGCAGAGCGCGCAAATCGTCCCCTGCAAATCATCGCCGCCGATGCCGCACCACCGCCTGCACCATTCCCCGCCCCTGCGGCCGGGACTGCCCCCGGCATCATGACCGAGTGCGCCCTGCTCTACACGTCCGGCACCACTGGACGTCCCAAAGGCTGCATTCTGCCCAACCGCTATTTCCTGCATGCCGGCAACTGGTACGCCAACATCGGGGGGCTCGCGACCTTGCATGCAGGGCGGGATCGCATGCTGACGCCTCTGCCCCTGGTACACATGAATGCTATGGCCTACTCGGCGATGGCGATGTTGCTGACGGGGGGATGCCTGATTACGCTGGACCGTTTTCACCCGCAGACGTGGTGGGCCAACGTACGCGATTCCCGCGCGACGGTGTTGCATTATCTGGGCGTAATGCCCGCTATCTTGATGAAAGCGGCACCCGCGCCGCAAGATCGCGATCACCAGATTCGATTTGGCTTCGGCGCGGGTGTTGACCGTGCATTGCACGATCCCTTTGAGGCGCGCTTTGGCTTTCCGTTGCTGGAAGCTTGGGCGATGACGGAGACCGGCGCGGGCGCGGTCATCATTGCGAATCACGAGCCGCGTCACACGGGCACCAATTGTTTTGGCGCGGCCGAGGATGATGTGCGGGTTCGCATTGTCGATGACGCGGGCCTGGACGTAGCCGATGGCATCCCAGGCGAGCTGCTCGTGTGCCATGCAGGCGAGGATCCGCGTTACGGTTTCTTTGCCGGCTATCTCAAGGACGAGGCCGCCACGGCAGCGGCATGGCAGGACGGCTGGTTCCATACCGGCGACCTGGTACGCCGCGAGCCCGATGGCAATATGCATTTCGTCGACCGCAAGAAAAACGTGATCCGCCGCAGTGGCGAGAACATCTCCGCCGTCGAAGTCGAAAGCGTGCTCGCACAACATCCCCTGATTAAAAGCGTCGCCGTGGCCGCTGTCCCGGACGCGGTGCGTGGCGATGAGGTCCTGGCCTGCGTCGTGCCTGTCACCATGCCCGCCGATGCCCACGCGATGCGGGATGCGGCCCATGACATCGTCCGCTGGTGTCTGACGCAACTGGCCTATTACAAGGCTCCGGGGTTCGTGGCTTTTGTCGAGGCCCTGCCCCTGACCACCACCAACAAGATCCAGCGCGGCGAGATGAAAGCCCTCGCGCCGACGCTGCCGGGCACCACGCGCTGCGTCGATACCTGCGCCATGAAAAAGCGCCAAGAGGTGCCCGCATGACTACGCTGCGTCGCGGATATGAGGGTGTCGTCGCGGTTTGCCCCGTGACGATACCCTATGCGCGCTACAGCACGCATAGCGCCCACTGGTGGCTGGGCCGCGCATTGTATGAATTGCTGCACGCATCGGGTCTGCAAAAAACGGACGTCGATGGCATGTGCGTCTCGAGTTTTACGCTGGCGCCGGATACTGCCGTCGGCTTGACTCAGCATTTGGGCATGGCGCCGCGTTGGCTCGATCACATTCCGATGGGCGGGGCGAGCGGTGTCGTGGCTCTGCGCAGGGCTGCTCGTGCCGTGCAAGCCGGCGATGCCGACGTCGTTGCCTGTCTGGCGGGCGATACCAATCATGTGGATTCGTTTCGCAACACGGTCAGCCAGTTCTCGCGCTTTGCCCAGGACGCCGTGTACCCGTATGGCGCCGGTGGCCCCAATGCCAGCTTTGCGCTGCTGACGGCGCACTACATGGCGCAAACTGGCGCCACTCGCGAGGACTTTGGCAAGCTGTGTGTCGCGCAACGCGACAACGCACTGCGCTATCCGCACGCGCTGATGAAAAAACCGCTGAGCCTGCAACAGTATCTGGACGCGCGTCTGATCACCGACCCGATCCATTTGTTCGATTGCGTCATGCCCTGCGCCGGGGCAGATGCGTTTCTGGTAATGAGTACGGATCGAGCAAAGGCACTGGGTCTGACGGGTGTACGCATCCTATCCACCATCGAACGCCACAATGCCTGGAGCGAGGACCCGATTCAGCAACGCGGCGGATGGACCATGGATGTGGACGAACTCTACGCGCTGGCGGGCCGTGGTCCGCAAGATATGGACTTTATGCAAGCCTACGACGACTATCCGGTCATCAATCTGATGCAGATCGAAGATCTGAGATTTTGTGCCAAAGGCGATGCACCGCAATTTGTGCGCGACAACACGTTCACGATAGACGGGACCTTTCCGTTTAATACCAACGGCGGCCAACTCTCTGTCGGTCAGGCTGGCGCGGCAGGTGGCTACCTGGGATTGGTCGAAGCACTACGGCAACTGACGGACACAGCAGGCGGCACGCAAGTCGCGCAGGCACAAACGGGACTGGTCAGTGGTTTCGGCATGATCAACTACGACCGCGGACTATGCACCGCCGCCGCGGTCCTGGCCAGGAGCGACGCATGACGCAGCCGCTGAACCCTCCGGCCAAGAAAAACCCTATCGCCCGGACTCGGCAGCCGACGCTGCCGCCGGGCCCCCGCAGCCGTTGCGCACTAGGGCTGACGCGCGCCGCCGCGTTGGGACGATTCGAACTGCAAGTGTGTTCCGCCTGCGCCACGGTGCAATATCCCCCGCGTGAAGTCTGCGGCGCATGCCTGTCGCACGAGTTGGCATGGGAATCTGTCAACCACGAAGGCGTATTGCTCGCGAGCACCACTTTGCACCATAGCAACGACCTGTATTTTCGCGAGCGCCTGCCGTGGAGAGTCGGCACCGTGCGTATGGATGCAGGCCCCTCGGTGGTGGCGCATGTGCATCAAGACTGCGCCGATGGCGCACGCGTACGTCTGACATTGCGCCTGGATCGCTCTGGCCAGGCCGTCATGATCGCTTTACCTGAAAAGGACACGCCGCATATGGCTGACGATCCCGTTCTGCGCGAGACCTCGTGCGATCCCAAGTTCCGTCGCGTGTTGATCACCGACGGTAAATCGGCTGCTGGCCAGGCCCTGGCCACCGCCTTGCTGGATGCGGGCGCATCGACGATATTCCTCGGCGATCCGCAGCCCTGGCGTCCTGTCGAGGCCTATGACGCCCTGCTGAAGGACGACCGCATCCAGGCCGTCACGCTGGACGTCACCGATACCGATTCGGTACAGCGTGCCGCTGCGTCGCTGGGGGGCAAGGTCGAGATTCTGATCAATACCGCCGACATGGAGCGCGAAGGCGGTGTCATGACGACCCGCGACGTCAACGTCGCGCGCGATGCGCTGGATATCAATGTGCTGGGCCTGATGCGCTTGGCCCAGCATTTCGGGCCAGCACTATGCGGGCGCGCTGCCGACGGGACGCGCAATGCCGTGGCCTGGGTCAATATCCTGTCTATTTACGCCCAGATGAATCTGCCCTCGCGCGGCATGTGGTCCGCGTCCAAGGCCGCCGCATTGTCATTGTCGCAATGCCTGCGCGCCGAGATGCGGCCATCCGGCATTCGCGTCATCAATGTATTCCCCGGGCCGCTGGATCACGAATGGGAACAGCGCACGCCGCCGCCGCGCGTTACGCCGCAGGCACTGGCGCAAGCAGTCATCCGCAGTTTGAAACAAGGAACCGAGGACGTGTACGTAGGCGATGTCGCGCAGGAATTCTGCGAACGCCTGACGGAAAACCCCAAAGCGCTCGAGCGCGAATTGGGCGCCTGAGGCCGTCCATTACGACGCACACGCCGCATCCCCTATCGATTGATTGGAGCCTTGGTAATGGATACCCATGTATTGACCCAGTTCATGAGCGAATTGATCAGTGGCCGCATTCGCATCGTGGATCTGACCGAAACCTTGACGCCGGAATTCCCGACTATCGTGCTGCCGCCGGAATTCGGCCAGGCCTGGCCGTTCCGTCTGGAGGAAATTTCCCGCTATGACGAACGGGGCCCGGCTTGGTATTGGAATAATTTTTCGTGCTCCGAGCATACCGGCACGCACTTCGATGCGCCCGCGCATTGGGTGTCCGGCAAGGATCAACCCGATAATACCGTCGACACCATTCCTGTCGAGGCGTTCATCGCCTCGGCCTGCGTCATCGATTGCTCGGAGCCCGCTCGCAACAATCCCGATTTTCTGCTGACGATAGATTATGTGCGCGAATGGGAGGCCGCTCATGGCCGAATTCCCCCGCGCAGCTGGGTACTGATGCGCACCGACTGGTCCAAACGGGCCAAGCCGGCGGACTATCTGAATATGCGTGATGACGGCGCACACTCGCCGGGGCCCGACGCGGAAGTCGTGCCGTGGCTGATACGCGAACGCGACGTGCATGGCTTTGGCACGGAGTCCGTAGGCACGGATGCCGGACAGGCCCAGCATCTGGATCCGCCCTATCCCTGTCATTACTACATGCACGGCAATAACCGCTATGGCCTGCAGTGCCTGACGAACCTGGATCAGTTGTCGGCCACAGGTGCGGTCATTTTCTCGGCGCCGCTAAAAATACGTAAAGGGTCTGGCAGTCCATTGCGGGTATTAGCCCTCACCCCATCCGCGCCCGCGCAGGCTACGCGGGATGCTACGCATTGACCTGCGTCAATTCGCACGAGACGATATACAGATCACAGGGGAATTCATGGAAAACAAGAACTACGTCGCGCTGGTCACCGGCGGCAGCGCCGGGATAGGCGCCGAAATCTGCCGCAGCATGCTCGATGCCGGCTGGCGCGTCGTGTCGCTGGCGCGGCGCGATCCCGATTTCACGCACGAACGCCTGATCAGTGTGCAGGCGGATTTGCTGGATGCGAACGCTACCGCGCAGGCTGCCGCACAAATCGCGCAGGACTATCCCGTCAGCCATATCGTGCATAACGCAGGCGTTATCTGGCCCAATCTGCTACCTGACGTCACGCAGGAACAATTGCATGGACTGACCCAATTGCATCTGGGCGCCGCCATCAGCCTGGTGCAGGCAGCCCTGCCCGGGATGCAGGAGCGCAAGTTCGGCCGTATTGTTCTGATGTCCTCGCGCGGCGCACTGGGGCTGCCTACACGCACAGCGTACTCCGCCACCAAGGCCGGCATGATAGGCATGGCGCGCACGTGGTCGTTGGAACTGGCCCCGCACGGCATTACGGTCAACGTCGTCGCCCCAGGCCCGATCAAAACAGATATGTTCCACGATGTCATTCCTGCCGGTAGTGAACGCGAACAGCAGCTCGCGCGCGGCATCCCGGTACAACGCGTGGGCCTGCCGGATGATGTCGCCCGCGCCGTCATGTTTTTTGCAGATCCCGCCAATAGCTTCGTGACGGGTCAAACCTTGTATGTCTGTGGCGGCGCCAGTGTGAGTTCCATCACGATCTGACATCGCATCGCGCCTCGTACCCCAAAGCAGTTCCGTCGTCGTCTTATTCCCTCATTGCAGCATTCGTTTCTCTCCCTCTCGGAGGATTTGCCATGCATTCAAAGACTGTCTCGCTGGCGGCCGCGGCCGTCCTGGCCGCCTTGTGTTCCCTGCCCGCCTGGGCACAGATGAAAGTGGGCGTTGTGACGTCCTCGACCGGCCCCACGGCGCTGGTGGGGATTCCGCAAAAGAACACAGTACCGCTATTGCCGAAAAAGATCGGCGATATCGACGTGCAATACATTTCCCTGGATGATGCCAGCGATCCCACCGCGTCCGTCACGGCGTTCAAGAAGCTGATTTCCGAGGAAAACGTGGACGCCATCATCGGCCCCTCAGGGTCGCCGAACGCGATGGGCGTGATTCAGTTTGTCGCCGAGGCTGGCGTGCCCATGTTGGCTCCGGTTGGCACCGCTGCGGTCGTGCTGCCGATGACGGACCAGAAAAAATGGGTGTTCAAGACCACGCAGAATGATGACATCATCGCACGTGCGCTGGTCGATCATATGGCCAAGACGGGCATCAAAACGGTCGGCTTTATCGGCCTGAACGATCCCTATGGCGAGAACTGGTACAAGGTATTTTCCGGTCTGGCGACGGAGAAAGGCATCAAGATTGTCGCCAACGAACGCTATATGCGCACCGATAGCTCGGTCACAGGCCAGTCGCTGAAACTGCTGTCAGCGCGGCCTGATGCCGTGTTGATCGCTGCTCCGGGCGCGGCGAGCGTATTGCCCGAAGCCACTCTGTTTGATCAGGGGTACAAGGGCAAGTTTTATCAAACCCACGGCGCCGCGCTGCCAGATTTCCTGAAGCTGGGCGGCAAGAAGGTCGAGGGCACAATCCTGGCAGCCAGCCTGATGCTGGTGTTGCCGGAGATTCCCGACAGCAACCCGTCCAAGAAAGTCGCCAGCGACTATATCGCCGCCTATGAAAAACTGAATGGTTCCAGACCCGCCACGTTCGGCGCAAATGTTTATGACGCCGGCCTGCTGCTGGAAAAAGCCGTGCCGATTGCACAAAAAGCCGGAAAACCAGGGACCAAGGAGTTCCGCAGCGCATTGCGCGACGCGCTGGAACAAACCAAGGAACTGGTGGGCACGCAAGGGGTCTACAACATGAGTGCGGCAGACCACAGCGGGTTCGACGATCGCGGCCGCGAACTGATCACGGTCAAAAATGGCCAGTGGATGCTGGTGAAGTAATGGCGACATTGCTGGCGCGACGACGGAGAGCTTTCGCATGAATGCGCAGATCGCCTTGATCCTGGGGCAGGATGGCATTACCAACGGCGCGGTCTACGCGCTGTTGGCGCTGTCCATCCTGCTGGTCTTCACCGTAACCCGGGTGCTGTTCATTCCGCAGGGCGAGTTCGTGGCTTTTGGCGCGCTGACCATGGCGGCGCTGCAAGCAGGCACCCCGACCCGTATGGTGTGGTTGCTGGCGGGTTTTGCCGTGGCGGAATTTCTGGCCGATGCCATCGCCGCACGCCGACGCACAGGGAATCTGCACATAGGGCCCTGGATGATCATCAAGCTGATGTATCCGTTCGCATTGGCTGCCCTGCTCTATGCGTTGCCGTTGGCCTCATTGCCCATGGTGCTGCGCGCACTGCTTGCATTGGCGATTCTGGTCCCCATGGGACCGCAGCTCTACCGTTTGTTTTTTCAACCCATCGCATCAGCGTCCACCTTGGTGCTGCTGATCGTATCCATCGCCGTACACCTGGCCCTGGTGGGTCTGGGTCTGCTTATCTTTGGCCCCGAGGGCGCGCGTACCGATCCATTCAGCGATGTCAGTTTTCCGCTGGGACCGATCAACATCAATAGTCAGGCGATCTGGGTCGTCCTGGTGTCGTTGATTCTCATCGTGGTGCTGTATACGTTCTTTGAACGCACCATGTATGGCAAGGCCTTGCGGGCCGCAGCATTCAATCGGCTCGGTGCGAGACTCATGGGGATTTCGCCGACGCTTGCCGGCAAGGCAACGTTTTTTCTGGCTGCCTTGATCGGTACCGTGTCGGGCATCCTGATTGCCCCGATCACCACCATCTATTTCGACTCGGGTTTTCTCATCAGCCTGAAAGGTTTCGTAGGCTCGATCATCGGCGGATTGGTGAGCTATCCGATCGCCGCCGCAGGGGCTGTGCTCGTCGGATTGATCGAGGCTTTCTCCGCGTTCTGGGCCAGTGCCTATAAAGACATCATCGTGTTCACGCTCATCATCCCCGTGCTCGTCTGGCGTTCACTGAAAAGCCATCATGTCGAAGAGGAGGACGACGAGTGAAGCCGCGCCACATTGTCCTGATATTCCTGGCGCTCCTGTTGCTGGCGCCGCTGGTATTGCCGCCGTTCTACGTCACGCTGCTGAACTACATCGGTCTGTATGCGATGGTGTCGTTGGGCCTGGTGCTCTTGACTGGCGTGGGGGGACTGACGAGTTTCGGACAGGCGGCGTTCGTAGGCCTGGGCGCATACACTACTGCGGTGCTGACCACGCAGGCCGAGAGCTTGCCTGCTTGGCTGGCATGGATGGGCACATCGCCATGGATCACGCTGGTCATCGGCCTGATCTTGACCCTGATCGTCGCCTGGCTGCTGGGCGCGATCACGTTGAGCCTGTCCGGGCATTTCCTGCCGCTGGGCACGATCGCGTGGGGATTAAGCCTGTACCTCGCGTTCGGTTCTGTCCAGGGTCTGGGCGGCCATACTGGCCTGCCCGACATTCCGCCGATTTCGCTGGGCAGCCTGGTATTGAATACCGGCCCGAGCATCTACTACCTCATCTGGGCGTTCTTGATGCTGGCCGTATGGTGCACCCGAAACTTGCTGGACTCCCGCGAGGGCCGCGCGATACGCGCCCTGAAAGGCGGGCGCATCATGGCCGAATCCATGGGGGTGAACACCACGCGTGCGCGCATGGTGATCTTTCTCATCGCCGCGTTGCAGGCCTGCGCCTCTGGCTGGTTGTATGCCCACATGCAGCGCTTTGTGAACCCCCATCCGTTCGGCCTGCAAATGGGCATCGAATACATGTTCATGACGGTGATCGGCGGCGCCGGCCACGTATGGGGCGCGATTGCCGGTGCGGGTATTTTCACTGTCCTCAAGCAATGGCTCCAGGACTGGATGCCGCGTTTGCTGGGACAAACCGGCAACTTTGAAATCATCGTGTTCGGCTTTGGTATGGTGCTCTTGCTGCACCGTGCACGGGGCGGCGTATGGCCTGTGTTGGCGAAACTCGTTCCGGTCAAAAAGTCCCCGCTGCAGGTCGATCGACAAGCCGAACCCCTGTCCCGCCGCGACATGCCGGCGCCCGGCACCGTCCTGCTGGAAGCACGCGACGTCACGCGCAAGTTCGGCGGCCTGGTCGCCAACAACGCGATGAGTCTCACCGTCCACGCCGGCGAGATCCTGGCCCTGATAGGCCCGAATGGCGCGGGAAAAAGCACTATGTTCAACCAGATCAGTGGTGTCGATACGCCAACCTCGGGACAGGTGCTGTTGCGCGGTGAATCAGTCGCTGGCACGGGCGCGCGGCATATTGCAGGTCTGGGTTTATCGCGCACGTTTCAGCACGTCAAGCTCTTGAGCCGAATGACCGTACTGGAAAACGTCGCGATCGGGGCCCACCTGCGGGGGCATCGCGGCGTGATGCAAGCCGCATGGCGACTAGATCGCCAGGAAGAACAACGCCTGCTGGCCGAGGCGGCGCGTCAGATCGAACGCGTGGGACTTGGCAAGCATATGCATGACGAGGCGGGATCGCTGGCGCTGGGACAACAACGCATTCTGGAAATTGCTCGCGCTCTCGCGTCCGACCCCTGCTTGCTGCTGCTGGACGAGCCCGCCGCCGGATTGCGTTATCAGGAAAAGCAAGAGCTGGGCGAGCTTCTGCGACGCCTGCGTGCCGAGGGAATGGGGATACTACTCGTGGAACACGATATGGATTTTGTGATGGGTCTCGTGGATCGTGTTGTCGTGATGGACTTCGGGCAGAAAATCGCAGAGGGCCTGCCCGCGGAGATTCAATCGCATCCCGCCGTGCTGGAGGCTTATCTCGGAGGCATAGACGATTGATGCTCAACTCCAACACGACCATGGGTGCCGCCATGAACAGCACAAGCGCAGACGCACTGGCTCGTCCCTCCCCCTCACGCGACCTATTGCGTGTCACGGACCTGCATGTCGCCTATGACAAGATCGAAGCAATCTCTGGCATCAACCTTCGTGTAGGCGAAGGCCAGATCGTGACCGTGATCGGCCCCAACGGGGCGGGAAAAACCACGCTATTGGCCGCCATCATGGGTGTGTTGCCCTCGCGCGGCGAGATCGTCTTTGATGGCCGCCCTCACGTGCATGCCGAAATCGAGGAAATGGTCGCAGCGGGTATGAACCTGGTTCCCGAAAAACGCGAACTGTTTGCCGAAATGAGTGTGGAAGACAACCTGATGCTGGGGGCCTTTCACCGCTATCGCACGGGTCAACGCGACCATCATGCCAGTCTGCAAGAGGTCTATGAACTGTTTCCCCGATTGCGTGAGCGTCGCGCGCAATTGTCCGGTACGCTGTCTGGCGGCGAACGGCAAATGCTGGCCGTCGGCCGGGCATTGATGGCGAAACCCAGGCTGCTGATGCTGGACGAACCGAGCCTGGGTCTCGCACCACGCATCGTGCGCGAGGTATTCCATATCGTGGCTGAACTGCGCCGGCGCGGCGTATCCATTCTGCTGATCGAACAAAACGCCCGCGCCGCCCTGCAAGTTGCCGATTACGCCTACGTACTGGAAACCGGCGCCATCACGATCGAAGGACCCGCCGCAGATATTGCACAGGACAGGCGAGTGATTGATGTTTATCTTGGGTTGGGGAAACACTGAAAACTAACGCATTTTTAATGCAATTATTTCATTTATAACGCAATAATTGAGTTAATCCATTTGCATTCGAGATAGCCGAATTGCCCGCTATCCGCCCCGGCCGCGCCACGATCGCGATGGAGATTCAAGCTGAGAGGAACTTACACCCGGAAATCCACGGTCTGCGGCCGACCCGCCAACGCCAGTGTCGCCGTCGCAGGCGGTGTGCTGGCCACCTGCTTACCTGCGCGCCAAACATGCAGACGCGTGGCACGCAGGCGCAGCGCCTCGACGGGGTTACGAGCCTGCAACAGCACCATATCCGCACGTTTGCCGATCTCGATACCCGTGTCGTCCAGACCTAAAATTTTGGCGGGTGCGGTGGTCACGGCGTCAAAGCACGCATGCATGGCGTCTTGCCCAGTCATCTGGGCCACATGCAATCCCATGTGCGCGACCTCCAGCATATCGCCCGAGCCCAAGCTGTACCAAGGATCCATCACACAGTCGTGGCCAAACGCGACTGTCACGCCAGCCGCCAGCAACTCGGGCACGCGTGTCATCCCGCGACGCTTCGGATAGGTGTCGTGACGCCCCTGAATCGTGATGTTGATCAACGGATTGGCGATGGCCGAGACCCCTGCCTCGCGAATCAACGGAATCAGCTTGGACACGTAGTAGTTGTCCATCGAATGCATGGACGTGAGATGCGAACCCGTTACCCTGCCCTGCAAACCTAGACGCTGAGTGTGATAAGCCAACGTCTCGATGTGACGAGACATGGGATCATCCGTCTCGTCGCAATGCATGTCCACGCGCAGGCCGCGTTCGGCTGCCAGTTCGCATAGCAAACGTACCGATTCAGCGCCATCAGCCATGGTGCGTTCGAAATGCGGAATACCGCCCACCACGTCTACCCCCATATCCAGTGCACGTTTCAGATTGTCCATGGCACCAGGTGCGCGCAGCACGCCGTCCTGGGGAAACGCGACCAGTTGCAGATCGAGATACGGTTTGACGCGCTCACGCACGTGCAGCAAAGCCTCTGTGGCCAGCAAACGCGAATCGCAAACATCCACGTGCGAACGAATCGCCAACAGACCGTTGGCCACTGCCCAATCGCAATACGCCAACGCGCGCTCGACCAGCGCCTCCTGCGTCAACAGCGGCTTTAATTCCCCCCACAGCGCAATGCCCTCTAGCAAGGTGCCGGATTGATTCACGCGCGGCAGGCCGTATGACAGCGTCGAATCCATATGGAAATGCGCATCGACAAACGGCGCGCTCAGCAACTGTCCCTGAGCATCGACCACCTGACCGGCCTCGGCCTGCAGCGCAGGCTGGATAGACACGATGCGGCCATTCTGCACGCCGACATCCACGCCCGTCTGGCCGTTGGCCAGATTGCAGTTCTTGATAATGAGATCGAGCATATAAAAACCTTTTGATTGACTGTGCCGTGTGGGTTCAACGCTCGCCCTTGCGATAGGGCTTCATCAGCGCTTGGGGATACGCGGCACGACGCGCCATCACGACCAGCGCCAAAATGGACAGCACGTACGGCAACATCAAATAAACCTGATACGGCAACTCTGGCAAGCCCGGCAGACTCGTGCCGCCCTGCTGCAACCGCAGTTGCAACGCATCAAAGAACGCGAAAATCAACGCGCCCAGCAAGGCCTTGCCCGGCCGCCAGGACGCGAACACCACGAGCGCCACGCACACCCAACCGCGGCCGTTGACCATATTGAAAAAGAAGGCGTTGAACGCGGCCAGCGTGAGGAAACTGCCCGCGATGCCCATCAGCGCTGACCCCGCTACGATAGCGCCCATGCGCAGCTTCGTCACGGACAAGCCCTGCCCCTCGGCAGCGGCGGGATTTTCACCCACCATGCGTATCGCCAAGCCCAGCGGCGTTCGATTCAACACCCAAGCGATCAGGGGCACCGCAATCAAGGCGATCAAAGTCATCACCGTCTGGCCCGCCAATACAGGGCCAATCAAGGGAATGTCCTTGAAGAACGTCATCTCGGCAAACGGCGTGATCGTCGGCGGGGTATTCACACTGGGAAACGTCACGCGATAGGCGAAATAGCTCAGACTCGTCGCCAGCAAGGTCACGCCCAATCCGGACACGTGTTGGGACAGCCCCAACGGCACCGTCAACACCGCATGCAATAGCCCGAACACCATACCCGCCAGCGCGGCCGCCAGCACACCGACATAAAGCGGTGCGCCGAGGTATACGACCAGCCAACCCGTAAAGGCCCCGGCCGCCATGATGCCTTCGATACCCAGGTTCAGCACCCCTGCACGCTCGCACAAGAGCACACCCAGCGTGCCCAGGATCAACGGCGTAGCCAGACGCAGCACCGCCACCCAGAACGCGCTCGAACTCAACAGATCCATCCATTCCATGCGCGTCTCCTCAGGCCTGCTTGCGGCGCAGACGATACTGCGCAAACAAGGTGGCCACCAGCATGGACAACAGCGATGCGGCCACAATCACATCGGCAATGTAGTTCGGCACGGCAATCGCCCGGCTCATGCTGTCGGCGCCCACCAACATACCTGCTACGAAAATGCTGGCCACGACCACACCCAGCGGATGCAGGCCCGCCAACATGGCCACCACCACGCCCGTATAGCCATAGCCAGGCGACATATCCAACGTCACATAGCTCGTGCGTCCTGCGACCTCGATCGCCCCCGCTAGCCCAGCCAGCGCACCCGACAACATCGCCGTGCCCAGCATCACTCGCGTCACCGGCAGTCCCAGAAAACGCGAAGCATGCGCATTGGCGCCCACTGCACGCATCTGCAGACCGAAAACCGTGTAGCGGTTGATCAACCATAGGCCGACTGCCAGGCCCAGCGCCCAGAGCATCCCCGTATGCGCGCGCGTCTTTGCAATCAACTTGCCGAATTCGAGATCGGGATTCAGTGCCACCGACTGCGGCCAACCCATGGCCATCGGGTCTTTCATGACACCGTCCAGCATCATCGAGACGAACAACAGCACAATAAAGTTGCCCAGCAGCGTGGTCACCACCTCGTCCACGCCCAGACGGGTTTTCAGCAAGGCGGGAATCAACAGCAACAACGCCCCGGCCAACGCAGCGGCGATCATCATGCCGGCGAACAGCACCGGCACCGGCAGATCAAAGCCGACGCCATCATGCATCCCGCCCACTGCCACCGCAGCCAAGGCCCCCAGATATAACTGCCCTTCCGCGCCGATGTTGTAGAACCGTGCACGGAATGCCACCGCACAGGCCAACCCGGTCAGCATCAACGGCGTCGCACGCGTCAGCGTTTCCGACAACGCAAACCGCGAACCGAACGCACCATCGAACAACAGCGCATACGTCTGGCCCACCGGCGCACCGGCCCACGCCACGAGCAGCGCACAGATCAACAAAGTAAACACAATCGCTGCCAGTGGCGCTAACAGCAATGCCGTGCGGCTGGCTTCAGTGCGGCGTTCCAAATACAGATTCATGATGTAGATAGCTATTCGTCAGGCAGACATAGTGCCCGTCATGGCCAGGCCTACCGATGCAGGCGTCCATTCAGCCACAGGCTTCACGGCGATGATCTTGCCGCCGCACATGACCGCAATGCGATCGGCCAAGGCAAAGATTTCCTCCAGGTCTTCGGACACCAGCAGGATGCCTGCGCCACGTTCGCGCGCAGCCAATAGCTGTTCGCGCACATAGGCAACCGCCCCAATGTCCAAACCCCAAGTCGGCTGGTCGGCCACAATCAACTTCGGCTGCCGAGCCAGCGTGCGGCCCAGAATCAGCTTTTGCATATTGCCGCCGGACAAGCTGCGGGTACGTACCTCCAGCGAGGCGGCACGCACGTCGAACTGTTTGCTCAACTCACGGGCATAGGTCCGGCCGGCTTGTGCGCGCACCATCCCCAGGCGGGTAAAGCGCTTGTCGTTCAGGTCTTCGACGATGGCGTTTTCCCATAAGGGGCTATCGCCGATGACACCCTCGTGATGACGGTCTTCGGGGATCCGCCCCACGCCCGCCGCAGTCCACCCGGCAGGCGTGCGCGGCGCGGCCGCATGATCCGGCCCCAGCCTGATGGTGCCGTCGTCAGGCTGGCGCAATCCGTTCAATACCGACACCAAGGCCTGTTGGCCATTGCCAGCGACACCGGCGATGGCCACGATCTCATGGGTATGCACGATCAAATCGGCAGCGTCGAGCAGTGGCGCACCACCGTGACTATTGCGCACGGTGACTTGCGACAGCGTCACCACAGGCGCTGCCTGGGCACGCGGTTCGGCACTCTGCACACGCGGCATCACGACCTTGCGGCCGACCATCAACTCGGCCAGCTCTGCCGCGTTGGTCGATGCCGTGTCGCGTTCAGCCACGAGCTTGCCTTGACGCAAGACTGCCACACGTTGCGATACCGCCATGACTTCATCCAGCTTGTGCGAAATGAAGATCACGGCCAGCCCCTCTGCCACGAAGCCGCGCAGGGTCGCGAACAACCCGTCGACCTCCTGCGGCGTCAGCACAGCCGTTGGCTCATCCAGGATCAGAATGCGCGCACCACGGTAGAGCGCCTTGAGAATCTCGACGCGCTGCTTCTCGCCGACAGACAGGCTTCCCACACGTGCATCGGGATCTACCCCCAAGCCAAAGCGCTGGCCCAGCTCGATCAACCGTTGCCGAGCCTGCTTGCGCCCGGAAGCGAGCCGCCACAACGACTGCGTGCCGACCATCACGTTGTCCAGCACACTCATGTTGTCTGCCAACGTGAAATGTTGATGAACCATGCCCACGCCCGCAGCCAGTGCAGCGTCGGGCCGGCCGGGCGGCAACGCCTGGCCATAGACCGTGATACGGCCTGCGTCGGCCACGTAGTGCCCGAACAGAATGGACACCAACGTGGACTTGCCCGCGCCGTTTTCCCCCAACAGGGCGAGCACCTCGCCCTGCTTCACGCTCAGCGAGACCGCGTCATTCGCCGTCAGGCTGCCAAAACGCTTGGTAATACCCTCGAGTTGCAGGGCCAGGGTATCCGTCATTTGGCGCTGGACTTGGGTTCGCTGTTGTTCACTTTGACTTCAAAGCTGCCATCCAGGATCGCCTTTTGCTTGGCCTCGACCTTGGCCTTGAGGTCCGCGGGAATCTTCGACTCGAACGTACCCAGCGGCGCGAGTTCCGATCCTTTGAATTTCATCAGCGAATACTGGCCGTAGTCTTCTGCCGCGAACTTGCCTGCCTTGACCTGAGCCAATGCGTGCTCGATCGTGGGCTCCATGTTCCACAGTGCCGACGCCACGACCGTCTCGGGATACTGGGGCTGCGTGTCAACCACGTTGCCGATCGCGAGCTTGCCGCGCTCCTTGGCCGCGTCGGACACGCCAAAGCGCTCGGCGTACAACACGTCTGCGCCTTGATCGATCATCGCGAAGGCGGCTTCTTTAGCCTTTGGGGGATCAAACCACGAGCCGATGAACGACACGGTGAAGGTGACCTTGGGATTGATTTCCTGGGCACCCGCCATGAACGCCTGCATCAGGCGATTGACTTCGGGAATGGGATATCCGCCCACCAGGCCGATCTTGCCCGACTGGCTCATACCGCCGGCGATCATGCCGGTCAGGTAGGCCGGCTCCTGGATATAGTTGTCAAACACCGAAAAATTCGGCTTTTGCGGTTTGGCCGACGAGCCCATCAGGAAAGCTGTCTCGGGATAATCCTTGGCGACCTTGCGCGCCGCAGCCTCGACGGCAAAGGCCTCGCCTACGATCAGCTTGTTGCCCTGCTCCGCATACTGGCGCACGACACGCTCGTAGTCCGCGTTGCTGACGTTCTCGGAAAACACGTATTCGATCTCGCCTTTTTCCTTGGCGGCGTTCAGCGCCTTGTGGATGCGCGATACCCATTGCTGCTCGACCGGCACAGTATAGACAGCCGCGACCTTGATCTTGGCTTCGTCCTGCGCCTGGGCCCAGCCCGACATCACGAACACGCCCGCGGCCGCTACACCGAGTTTCAGCACGCTACGGCGGGCAAGTCCGGATACGGACGGGAGATTTTCAAACATCATGGTTTCGGCTCCTAGGCGATATAAAAAGCCCTCAACCCGAACGCGGCACAGGTGCCCCCGCACAAATCGGGGCGCGTCTGAACAACGAGGGAAAACGGCAGGCATCAGTCGACGTAGCGGGGCTACTGGTGTTAGTGACCCGAGGGTCTGAGTGAAAGTCGCCCGTAATCAAGCAAAATGCATGCCGCATGCTCGTGCCGCACGACCTGTCACACAAAAGCCCCCACGCTGCGCCCCCGGCTTGCTGCCCCCCAAAGGGCGTTTTTGTCTTGGGGCGGTCCGGCAACAAAAACCGGGCCGGACGGGATTGTAGTCAATCTATCGAGGGCTGAACGCCCCGTTTTGGTGCGTGTCGTGAAAAAACACCCATCTCTGCGCACCATTGCAGTGCGTTTCTGTGTTCCATTGAGGTCACGACATCGTGCACGCAGGAGTTTGCGCGGCCGTAGCTCGCTCGTCTTTCGACTGGGGGGCCGCCCGCTGTGACGCAGCCAGAGCGCCAAATGCCAGCAACGTCAATGCAGCCGATGCCGGGGCCAGCCACAGCAGACCTGCATGGTCTGCAACGCGTCCACCCACACCCGATCCCAATGCGATCCCTAAAAAGATGCCCGACGAATTCAGCGCGATTACCATCCCCCGATAGCCGGGTTCCAGGGCAACGACGCGGCGCAACTGAGACGGATAAAACACGTCCTGCGTCACTGCCCAGATGACAAGCAGCAGGAACAACAATCCCAGCCTGAACACCTCACTCCAGAATGGCACTCCCAACACGGCAATCGCGCTAAAGACCAGCGTCATCGTCACCATCACGATACGCAGCAGCCTGTCGGCAGAATGATGCAGCGACACCCGTTGCGCGATCAGGTTTCCCGCGATGCCCGTCAGTCCGAACAACAGCAAGGCAATGCCGCCCTCTGCCGCACTGGCTCCGAAATGTCCGGTGATCAGCGGCAAAATCAATGTATAGGTCGCAAAAAAGGCCGCGGTCTGCAAAACAACGACAGCGAGTCCGGCCGCTGTAGCCGGCCGCAATAGCAACTGCAATAATCCCCTCGGCCTCATCGGCTCACCGTACGACGTATCGCGCACCGTGGCGAGAATCCAACCGAGGCTGCCCGCAGCCATCATCGCGAGGCCGATGAATACCGCACGCCACCCCAGAGCCTGAGCCAGGGCTGCAGCAGCCGGCGCCGCCACGACGCTGGATAGGGTCACTCCTGCAAACACCACGGCCAAGGCCTTTCCGCGCCGCTCCGCCGGGGCCAGCCCTGCCCCGATCGCATTAGCGACCGGACTGACAATCGCCGCGCCCAGGCCCGCTACGATCCGCGTAGCCAGCAACCAGGCAAAGCTGGCCGTAAACGCCCCGGCCAATGTCGCCAGCAGCATCACCACCAATCCGGTCAACAACAGCGTCCGACGACGAGAGTGGCCGACCAGCACCTGCAACAACGGTGCGCCGACAGCAAACGCGATCGAGAATGCTGTCATCAATAGTGCCGCCTCCCCGGGAGAGATGTGCCAGGCCTCCACTAAAGCGGGTAAGGCGCCAACCACGCCATACGACATCCCGCCCACTGCGAAATTCGCGCTGGCCAAGGCACGCAAGGCATGCCGCTCTGGTTCTTCCACTTTCCTTGTCCGCACTGTCTGACTCCGAATCATGCCGAGCCAGGACTGCCCTGCCCGACTCCGTTTCAAGTCATAGTGTGCGCAAGTCCTTGGTATATTTGAAATCGATTATTAATATCGGAGATATCCAAATGGCTGATATACCATCGCCTCTGCGAGGTGCAGATTTGGCGTTATTGGGCTCTCTGGATGTGTTGCTGGAGGAAGCCAACGTCACCCGTGCTGCCGAACGGTTGCATCTCAGCCAGCCCGCGCTGTCGGCGCAGCTCGCCCGGCTGCGTGAGCTGACCAATGATGCGTTGCTGGTACCGGCAAAACACGGCCGCGGCATGACACCGACCGCCCGCGCACTGGCGATACGTGAACCGCTGCGAGCCGCATTGCACGAGCTGCACGCTGCCCTCGCCCGGGGCGTGAATTTTGACCCGGCGCATGACTCGCGCACCTTTCAAATCCTGGCCAGCGATAATGGCTTTGTCATGGTTGGCCTGGATCTGGTCCGCCGCATCGCCAGCCGCGCGCCTCATGTGCGACTCGCATTTCATACCGTCCCTGCCGACACGGCTGGCGCCTGGCTCGCCAACGGCAAGGCAGATTTACTCATCGCCGCGGATTTTTCAACGCCGGCAGACGCGCGTCGCCAGCAGCTATTGAGCGAGCGTTATGTGATGGCGCAGCGCAAAGCGCACCCCAGGGGGCTGACGCCTCCCGATCTCGATGCTTACTGCGCCTTGGGTCATGTGATGGTGTCCGGAGACGGCGGTAATTTTCATGGCTTTATGGACGATGCCATCGCTCGCCACGGGCGCACGCGCAATGT
Organism: Bordetella muralis; assembly: GCF_965139205.1. GTDB lineage: Bacteria > Pseudomonadota > Gammaproteobacteria > Burkholderiales > Burkholderiaceae_B > Bordetella_A > Bordetella_A muralis. The sequence goes on along the minus strand of NZ_CBCSIU010000006.1, from coordinate 129,854 downwards.
CGCCGTTTCCGTCCAGCAATATCATTTGGCGCCGTTGGTGATTGAAGCCACAGACTATGTGTGCGCCCTGCCCGAGCGTTTTTTGCAACGGTTCTCGGACCGGTTGGATTTGCTGCCGTTGCCGTTGGAGGTCGGCGGATTTGGACTCACGGCGGCATGGCACCCGCGTCACGACGCCGATGCTGCACATTCCTGGTTGCGCAATGAGCTATTTGCGGCCGCTGCCAGCCGCGGTCTGTGAGTCCGCGGACCTGGCTTTCGTGCACGCTGTTGCCCGCGTTTCGGATAGGCGCCAATTTATTGACAATATTCAGAACAATAAATAGGGAATAAACTGACAGTTTGTCCCGAAAATAGAGACAATTGATGCTTGACCTCCAGCAGATCAACAGTTTTCTCTCCGTCGTGCGTCATGGGAGTTTTGTCAGTGCCACCGAGGCCACGAACCTGTCCAAAGCCGCCATTTCACGGCACGTCGCTGATCTGGAGGCACATCTGGGACTGCGTCTGCTGCACCGGACTACGCGCCGTCTCTCGCTGACCGAAGACGGGCAGCGCTTTCATGCCCGGGCAATGGAGCTCGCGGCTGCGCTCGATGAACTGGAAACCGAAACCGTCTCGCATGGCGGCCATGCGGTAGGCATGCTGCGCATCAATGCACCACTATCATTCGGTCTGCTGCACTTGGCACCGTTATGGCCACAATTCCTGGCAGAAAACCCCAACGTATCGCTGGACATCGATCTGAATGATCGCATGGTCGATCTGGTGGACGAAGGATACGACCTGGCGATACGCATCACGAATCTACCCGACTCGCGCCTGATCAGCCGCCAGTTGGCCAGCACCCGGATGGCATTGTGCGCATCTCCGCAATACGTCAAAAAACACGGCCGCCCGAAAACCCCTGAGGACCTGACACATCATCACATCGTTTCTTATAGTTATCTGACCAGCAAGGACGACTGGCGATTCACCGGGCCCAAAGGTGAAGTGCACGTCAAGGTCAATCCTCGGATCCGCACCAATAGCGGCGACACCTGTCGTCTGGCTGCATTGGCGCATCAAGGCATCATCCTGCAGCCCGACTTTCTGATTGGCGAGGATCTCAAACAAGGCACGCTCGTCGAGTTGATGCGCGACTACCATGCCTCTACCCTGGGCATACACGTGGTCTATGCCAGCCGCAAACACATGTCGTTGAAGATGCGCAGGATGCTAGATTTTCTGATTGCGGCGTTTGGGCATCCTGCATGGGCGTGACCAATATCTGCCAGAACAGGCTGCGCCGTTATCGCACGCCGCAGAGTTCCGGCAATCGAATAAAGGCTCAGTTCGCCACAATTCCCGCTGCCTTGATCACCCGTGACCAATGCGCCGTATCGGTCTTGACCGTTTCGCCCAATTGTTCAGGAGACTCGTAGCGCACCTCGACCCCCGCGGCGTGTGCACGCTCTGTCGAGATGGGCTGTGCCAACCCAGCCTGCAACGCGTGCGTCAAACGATTGATGACCTCAGCGGGGGTGCCTGCCGGCGCAAATAACGAGACCCAGGCATCCAATTCAAAATTGTCGAAACCCTGCTCGCTCGACGTCGGCACATCGGGCAGCATGGAAAGACGGTGCTTGCTCGCCACGGCAATGGCCCGCAGTTTGCCTTGTTGAATGTGGCCGATGACCGAAGGTGGCGTCGTGATGAACATCTGTACTTGACCCGCCAGGACGTCTTGAATGGCGGGACCAGAACCTTTGTAGGGAATGTGGACCAGGTTTATTCCTGTCATTTGGCGCAGGAGTTCCGTACCCACATGTGGCATCGAACCGCTGCCTTGCGAGGCGTAGTTCACCTCGCCCGGATGCGCTTTGGCGTAGTCCACCAGTTCACGCAGATTGTGCACGGGAAGCGAAGGATGCACGACCACCACGCTCGGTGCGACGGCCACCATTCCTACCGGCGTAAACGAATCCGTGTTCCAACGCAGATTCGTGAACAGCGAGGGATTGCCGGCGTGATACATCGAGTACGAAGCCAACAAGGTATAGCCATCCGGCCGTGCTTCGGCGACATGGTTATAGGCAATATTGCCGCTGGCACCCGTGCGATTGTCCACGACCACCGGTTGATGCAACCCTTGCGTCAACGGCTCGCTGGCCAGCCGCGCTGCCATGTCGACAATGCCTCCCGGGGGGACCGGCACCACAATCGTGATGGGGTGAGACGGGAAATCATCCTGTGCCTGTACCGCCACAGACACAGCAATCAGACTCACCAGGCTCAGGGCGGCAGTACCGGCTTTAAAAAAACGCGTCATGATCAATATCGAAAACGTGAAAAATAACGATCAACGCGCCAATTCCGCGCGCACAATACGTGCGCCGTCCACCATGGCCTTCATCTTGCCGTACGCCACATCGCGCGGCAGATACTTGAGACCGCAATCCGGCGCAATGACCAGACGCTCTACCGGAACGTGGGGCAGCGCACGGCGAATCCGCTGCGCCACGACTTCAGGCGTTTCGACTTCGGGATTAGACAGATCCAGCACTCCCAACATGATGGTCTTGGATGGCAATTTTTCCAGAATCGCGCAATCCAGATTCGATTGCGCGGTCTCTACCGAGATCTGGCTGGCGAGACTGGCGTCCAGCTCATGCAGGAACGAATACCCCTCTGGGCGGGCATGGATGATGGCGGCATAACCAAAGCAGATATGCACGGCGGTCGTGCCCGTGACGCCTTGCAATGCACGGTTCAGCACACGCACACCGAAATCCCGGGCTTTTTCAGGACGAGCCTGTAGATAGGGTTCATCGATCTGCACCACGCTGGCGCCGGCGGCAAATAGATCCAGGATTTCTTCGTTGACCGCGACCGCATAATCCATCGCCATGTCTTCATCACTGGCATAGAAATCGTTTTGCGCCTGTTGTGCCATCGTGAATGGGCCAGGCACCGTGATCTTGATTGGACGATCGGTGTTGGCGCGCAAGAACTCGACATCACGTACTTGCACGGCATGGCGGCGACGGATCTTGCCTGTGATGCGCGGCACGGGGTTCGGGTGGCCGCTACGATCCAAGGCCGTGCCGGGATTATCCAGATCCACGCCGTCCAGCGCCGTAGCAAAACGGTTGGAATAGCTCTCGCGACGTGCCTCACCATCACTGATGATGTCAATCCCGGCGCGTTCCTGGTCGCGGATAGCCAACAGCGTGGCATCATCCTGCGCCTGTTCCAACCACTCCGGGGCCACGCGCCAGAGTTCCTGCGCGCGCACACGCGGCGGAAAGCGTCCAGCCAGTTTGCTACGGTCAATCAGCCAATCGGGCTGAGAATAAGATCCAACGAGTGTGGTGGGCAGAATGACAGACATGATGAAATCGCGAGCTTCGGAAAAAATGAAGTCCGCAGTCTACGGCGATAATCGTGCGAAATAACGCTCACAGCCCGTTATCGCGCTATGCCACCTGCATTTCGTCAGAAATATTCATTGATTAGATGAAATTTACTCATATCCCGATGGCGTGAGCCAACTTTCTGCTTCGCTAACCCTCGTAACGTTTCCCCGCGGCGAGCAGTTCCGGTGTGCCAATGACCTCATTGAGCCCATCAAAATCCAGCATCTGGTCGCGCCACGGCGCGGTGCTGCCGTTGTGCCGCAAGCTGCCGTAATAGCCTGCCAAAGTATGTGCCACTGCTCGTGCCGTACCGCCGGGAAAAATCACGATACGGAAACCGACCTCGGCTAATTCCACGGCAGCTTTGACCGGGGTCTTGCCGCCTTCGACCATATTGGCAAGCAACGGCACGCGTCCCGCAAAGCGCGCGCAGGCAGCGTGCATTTGCTCTGGCGTGCGCAGCGCCTCGATAAACAAGGCGTCGGCGCCGTCCTCGAGGTATTGTTCGGCGCGATCGAAAGCGGCCTCTAAACCCTCGACAGCGATGGCGTCCGTGCGCGCGAGAATCAGGGTGTCGTCGCTATGTCTGGCATCGACGGCCGCGCGCAGTTTTCCGCGCATTTCGTTGGCCGGCACCACCGTCTTGCCATCCAGATGGCCGCAGCGTTTCGGGAAAGTCTGATCTTCTAACTGGATCATGGCCGCACCTGCACGCTCAAAGCCACGCACGGTACGTTGCACGTTCAGCGCATTGCCGAACCCGGTATCCCCATCCACGATCACAGGCACCGATACGCGCTCGGCGATACGGGCCAAGGTATCCTCGACCTCGGTATACGTCGTCAGCCCCACGTCGGAACGTCCCAATCGGGTATAGGCAATGGAAGCGCCCGAGAGATAAAGCGCATCAAAGCCAGCCTGTTCCGCGATCAACGCGGACAAGGCATCGTAAACGCCGGGGGCCAGAACGCAACCCTGAGCCAGCTGTTGTGCAAGTTTTTTCATTCGTTGTGACTCCGAGAAACTTCAGTAGTGATGCCCCAGGGACGTAGCGCATGGCCTACGTCTATTGGAATGGCCTGATCTGTCGCTGAACAGCGCTACAGCGGCCGGCCCAGCAATTCCGCGGCCGTCGCAGCTGCGATATAGCCCCCTGCCACGGCGCTCAACAGACCGTTGCCCGAGAGATAGCCCGACACCTCATTGCCGGACACGCCGCGCGCGGCACCGCCGGCCGCGAGCAGGTTCGGAAAAGCCCGGCCGTTCGTATCCCGCACCCGGCATTGCGCATCGATGTCCAATCCGCCCTGTGTATGAAATAACGCGCCAGTGACCTTGATCGCGTAGTACGGCGCAACAAGATTGCGCGTAAAGCGGCGTCCCAACGTGTCGTCCTTTCCGGGGGAAATCGACGCCAGACTGGCCGCCAGGGTTTCCTTATTGCAGCCGATGATATCGGCCAGTGCTTGCGCATCCTCGGCACACCGCAATGCACCTCCTGCCTCCGCATCCTGGAAATCAGGGAACTCCCGCAACAGCGCCAAGGTCTGGGCATCAAACACATTCCATGCCACGCCGTCCGGTTGCGCCAATACATGTACGGCAGCCTCGGAATAACCCTGTGTTTCGTCATGGAAACGCTGCCCTGCCCGATTGATCTGCACGCCTCCGTCCATGATGACCGCCCACGAAATCAACGCGCCTTGCGGAATCGCCCATGAGCCGTGCCCTTGATAGCCGCCCATATCCGCCAATTGCGCGCCTAGTTGCAGGCCCCATTGCACCGCGCTGCCATCGTTGCCAACGTGGCCGCCATACACGGCGTCGGCCATGGCAGGCAGATATTCCCGGCGCATCGCATCATTGCCGCCAAAGCCATTGCAGGCGAGCAACAGCACATCGCAACCGATCACTTCCGTGCCGCCATCGGGCCGCTCGCAGCCTACGGCGGTAATTCGGCCATCATCATCACACCATAATTCGCGCGCCACGGTGTCCGTCAACAGATACGCGCCGGCCTCGGTGGCCGTGTTCGTCAACGCACCCACCAATGCAGCGCCGGTGCGCTCGGGCAAGCTGTGCATGCGGCGTTTGTGATGCCCGGGATACAGAAAACCGTCCAGCACCTCAAACGCCAATCCGGCCTCTTGCAATGCATCGATCGCCTGAGGAATCGCCTCGGTATAGGCGGTCACCAGATGGGACGCTGCCTGGCCATGCGCCTTGGCATGAATATCTGCTGCGAATTCCGTTGGACTATCCGTCAGGCCAGCAGCCTGTTGTGCACGTGTCCCTGCCGCCGGGATAAAACCTGAAGACAACGCTGTCGAACCGCTAGGCACCGTGTCGCGCTCGATCAACACGCACTCAATCCCTGCACGCGCCAGCCGCCAGGCGGCCGTCAGCCCGCAGGCGCCTGCACCAATGATGACAACGGGCATATTCTCGCCAGCGGATCCAGTGCCCCGCCGAATACGAGGCCCATGGCCGCCACCGGCTGCAGGTTCCTGCATGACACCGGACATACTCATCGCGATAGACTCTCGACAAATTCCTGGCATGTCACGATCTCGGCCACCGTACGAAGATCGGCCAACGCGGCATCGTGCATTTCGGGTCTGGGCGCCGCACATCCATCGGCCAATACCGTCACGTGATAATCGCGCATATGCGCATCGCGCACCGTGCTGGCAACGCCGCCATTGGTGACGATGCCGCAAACAGCCACATGGTCAATGCCTGTGCGCCGCAGCACCCAATCCAGTTGCGTATTGAAAAACGCGGAATACGCGACTTTCCAGACAGACACGTCGACCAGGCCATCCAACTCGGCCACACAACCATGGCCCGGGCTGCCCGCCACAAAATCGCCGCGCTTCAAAAACGGACGCAGGCGGCGCAAATGCGGCGAGATCATCGGCTCGCCCTGAGCATCCGGCCACAAGGTGAATTGGCTGGCGGCCACATAGCCCCCGGCCGCCTTGATCGCACGCGCAACAGGCGCCACGCGCGGCGGCAAGGCACGAGCCTCGGGGCTGACCGCGCCGCCGCGATCATAGGCACCACCCGGCGCGAGAAAATCGTTTTGCAGATCGACGATGATGAGTGCGGTTGAATGTGACACGAGCGTGCTCCTTATTCCTGGCGCGCGATCAAGAGATTGCCCAGGGCGTCCACTTGGCCGCGGAATCCAGGTTCCAGCCAAATCGTGGTGTCGGGCTGCTCCAGGATCGCAGGCCCGTCTACGTGTGCGCCTATCGGCAGCGCCAGCCGTTCATACCGGGCCGCGTCCCACCATTGTCCGCTGTGATAGACGCGCTGCGTGCCCAATGATGCCGGCATGTCAGTCGCGGTCGGGGCCAACAAGGCCAGATCGAATTTGGGCCGCTGACCGATCCGTGCATAGCGCAAGTTCAAGACACGGATCGCGATGCCGGGCAAGCTGCGGCCGTACGCACGGCGATATGCGGCCTCAAAGGCTGCGCCGATAGCCGTACGGTCCAGGGCCTCGCGCGAGACCTCCACGGTCACCGTATGGCTCTGGCCTGCATACAGCATATCCAGCTCAATACTCTCGCGCACGCCCTCGAACGCTACGCCTGCAGAATCCAGGCGTGCCTGGCAGGCTTCGGCCAAGGCGTCGATCCGCGCGACCAACTCATCAATGTTCAAACCGTCCAGCGTCACGTTCAGCGTCTGCACACCGTCATGACGCATATCCGCCATCACGCAGCCCAATGCCGATGTCACGCCGGGAAAGCGCGGAATCAGGCCTCGCGTGCAGCCCACCTCGCGCATCATGGCGCACACATGCAATGCACCGCCGCCACCAAAAGGCATATAGGCAAACTTGCGCGGATCATGGCCGCGTTCAATCGAGACCACCCGAATCGCACCGGCCATTTTGGCATTGGCCACTGTCAGGATGGCTTCAGCGGCCGCATACGCGTCCAAACCCAATGGCTGTCCCACGTGCGTGTCGATCGCCGTGTGCGCCAACTGTGTATTCATCTGCGCCAACAGACCGCCGCCTAACGGACGATCCGCGGCGATGCGGCCCAACAAGACATTGGCGTCCGTCACCGTGGGACGCGTATTCCCCCGCCCATAACACGCCGGCCCGGGAATACTGCCGGCAGACTCCGGCCCCACCTGCAGCAGGCCGCCCGCATCGACACTGGCAATCGAACCCCCTCCAGCGCCTATCGTCTCGATCTGGATCATCGGCGCACGCACCACCATACCGAATTCAATCGATGTCTGCGCGGCCAGCGAAGCCTCTCCGCCTGCGACCAACGAGACGTCGAATGAGGTGCCGCCCATATCGCCTGTCACGACGTCCGGCAACCCTGCCGCACGCGCTATAGCTGCGCATGCGATCACGCCCGCAGCCGGCCCTGATAGCGCCGTACGCACCGGCACATCGCATGCCGTTTGACGCGACATGACGCCGCCGTTGCTTTGCACCACCAGCAGTTCACCCTCGAACCCGTGGCTTTTCAAATCGGTTTCCAGACGAGAGAGATAGCTGCCCACGACAGGCTGCAACGACGCATTCAAGGTCGCCGTCGAGCAGCGTTCAAACTCCCGGATCTCGGGCAGCACTTCCGTCGCAGCCGTGACATTGCCATTGGGCCAGATCTGGCGGACACGCGCGACCGCGGCTGCCTCGTTGGCCGGATTGGCGTAGGCATTCACAAAGAACACGCACACCGCCTCGCAGCCCAGTGTCAACAGCTCGCGTGCCGCCGTCTCTACTTGGTCGAGATCAACCTGCGTATGAATCGTTCCGTCGGCCAAGACTCGCTCGCGGACCTCGAAACGTAAATCACGCGATACCACGGGCTCGTAATTGCCGCGCAGACCCCAGGTTTGCGGACGGTCACGGCGGCGCATCTCCAGCACATCGCGGAATCCCTCGGTCGTGATGATGCCCGTACGAGCGACTTTACGTTCGAGCAAAGCATTGGTGCCCACCGTCGTGCCATGCACGATGGTCGCAATCGCATCGGCGCCATCGGCGACACGCTCGATGCCGTTCATGAAACCGCGAGCCTCTTCGCCGCGCGTCGAGGGGACTTTCACCACACGGGCGCTGCCGGCTTTTTCATCCAGTACAAAAAGATCGGTAAACGTCCCACCGACGTCTACCCCAACCACCAACGATTGCTGCGCGGCGCTCATGCTGCCTGCTCCTGTTCTGCTTGACTGACATACCCCATTTTCTGGTCGCGCTCGCGCGCCTCCGCAGAACGGGCCTGCGGCGATCCGTAGCCGCCGCCTCCCGGCGTCTCGAGGCGCACGCGTTCACCGCGTTTCAAACGTATGCCCAGCATTTTTGAGGTCATGGGTGGCGTATGCCACTGCCCTTCGTTTTCATATTTGAAGACATTGGGAACAGCCGGCGCTCCCCCAGCGATACCCTTGGGTGCGCTGCGTCCGCGTTCGCCAAAGATAAAAGCCTCGGCGCTGTCTTCCAGCAGCTCGATTTCATAGATGGCGCCCAAACCGCCACGGTGCTGGCCGTCGCCTGCCGAATCGGGACGTAATGCCCATTGCGTAAAACGCACGGGATAGGCGGCCTCCAGGATCTCCAGCGGTGGAATGGTAGCGGTGGAAATCGGTGCGTTGCCGTGCGACAACCCATCGCCATCGCTGTGGCCGCCATGTCCGCCGCCAAAGAAACTGAACATCACCCAGCGCTGCCCCTTGCGCGCCTCGTCGCTGCGGTAGCCTGCGATCGACAGTGCATTGATGGTGCCATAGGCTTGGGCAGGTGCGCGTTCTGGCGCGGCCTGGGCCACGGCGCAGAAAATCACATCGATCATGCGCAGAATGGTTTCGGTATAACCTCCCACCGGCCGCGGACGCGCCGCCGAGATCAGCAAGCCATCAGGCAAAACCACATCCACCGCGTCCAGCACCCCTGCATTAGCCGGCACATCGGGGAACACGTGCTTCAATGCCACATAGCAAGCCGCGATGGCTGTAGCGCGCGAAATGTTCACCGGACCGGCACATGACGGCGAGGTCTCGGAAAAATCCAGGGTCAGTCTGTCGCCCGCCACGCGCAGCTTCAGCGAAATGGTCAACGTCTCGTCGCGAACCCCGTCGTTATCCAGCGTATCCGCAAAGGCATACTCACCATCCGGCAGGCGTTCGATGTGATCACGCATCAGACGCAGCGCCCGCAGGCGCAAGGTATCCAATGCCTCTTTGACCGTGTTGTCGCCGTACTCGTCCAGCAAGCCGTCCAGCCGCCCTGCCCCAAGCTCCAACGCAGCCAACTGACCATTCAGATCGCCCCAGAGACTGTCGGGCAGGCGTGTATTCGCCTTCAAGATCGCCAATACGTCTGCATCCAGCGTGCCCGCACGCACAATACGCACTGGCGGAATCTGCACGGCCTCTTGCCAACACTCCGTCGCCGATGGATTGTAGTTACCAGGCACGGCGCCGCCTATGTCATGCCAGTGGGCGGCCGACGCCAGAAAGCAAAACAGCTTGCCATCACGGAACACGGGGCGCACCAGCTTGAAATCGTTGGCATGTGTGCCGCCGTCATAGGGATCGTTGAATAGCCAGACATCGCCATCGACCATCCCGCCACGTTCGGCAGCGGCACGGGCGGCCGCCTGCACGGCAAAGGACATCGCGCCGACAAACACCGGCAATCCGGATTTGCCTTGTACCAGGGTCGCGCCCGACTCGGCGTCGTACAGGCCATGACATGCATCATGGGCCTCTGCGATGATGGGATTGAAAGCGCTGCGATACAGCGTCGCATCCATCTCATCGGCGATCTGTTCCAGCCGTCCCTTCAGGACGGCCAAGGTCACGGGGTCAAGCATGATTCGATTCCAGTTTGTCGTGATCAAGACGGCCGGCTGCGCGTCTTCAGTAGATTCAAAAGGCCACCCGCTCGCACCATATCCAGCAGAAAATCCGGCACGGGTTCACAGGTCAGCGACTGGCCTTTCTCGTTGCGGACGAGGCCATGGTCCAGGTCTAACGTGACCCGCTCGCCCTCGGCCAATTGCTCCGCCTGCGGGCACGTCAACAGCAATAACCCCACGTTGAAGGCATTGCGGAAAAACAAGCCGCTGAATGATGGGGCGATCACCGCCGCTACACCCAAATGCACCAGTGCCGCGGCCGCCTGCTCGCGCGAGGACCCAATGCCAAAATTGGGTCCGGCGACCAGGACATCCCCACGTTGGACCGCCGGGGCGAAATCGGGCCGTACCCGTTGCAGGCAGTGACGCGCGATCTCGTCAATGCCGAACTTCATATAGGCGCCGGGCGCCAAGGCGTCAGTGTCGATATCCTCACCGACAAGCCATACGCGCGCGCTCATTGGACTCTCCTGCTTTGCGCCACGCCAGGCAGACACAGGGCCTTATGCACGTCAAGATATCGCGCCATCATTGCATCACCTCACGCGGGTCGATAATGCGGCCCGCCACGGCAGCAGCCGCCACACTGTATGGCGAACCTAAATACACCTGTGCGGACTCCGAGCCCATACGGCCTTTGAAATTGCGGGCCGTGCTGGAAATCACCGTGGCGCCATCCGGGATCGAGCCGCCGTAACCGGCACACGCGCCGCATGTGGTGGGCAATACTTGCGCCCCGGCGTCCGTCAACACTTGCATCACGCCCTCTTGTGTCGCGGCGGCCTGGTCTTTCATGCTGGCCGGCGCGACGATCAGGCACATACCGTCTGCCAGACGCTTGCCACGCAACACTCTGGCGGCGGCGCGCAGGTCCTCCAGTTTGGCGCCGGTACATGCGCCGATATACGCTGCCTGCACCGCTATGTCGTGATAACTGCCCGCATCGCGCGCATTGGCGGGGCTATGCGGGGCGGCCACCTGCGGCGCCAATGCACTGGCATCAAAGTCATGCCATTCGGCATCGCAGCCCTCATCGCTGTGCCAGCGCTGCACGTCCAGCGGCTCGGTCACACCGACCTCGCGCAGCCAGGCGGCAGTCGTCTCGTCCGGGGCCACCAGCCCGACTTGCGATCCTAGTTCCGCACTCATATTGGACAGGGTCATGCGCTCGGGCATGGACAATGCCCGTACTGCCTCGCCGCAGAATTCCACCGCCTGATACTGTCCGCCGTTCATGCCATAGCGGCCAATCAGGTGCAGCATCATGTCCTTGGCCGTCACGCCATCGCCGAGGCGGCCGTTCCAGCGCATCATCAGGGTCCGTGGCACCTTGACCCAGATCTGCCCCGTGACGACCACGCCCAGCATTTCGGTACTGCCCACGCCGAACATATACGCGCCAAACGCCCCGCCGGTCGGTGAATGCGAATCCCCACCGACACAGAACATCCCCGGGCGCAAATGACCGCCCTGCGGCACCACGACATGGCAGATGCCCTGGCTGTCATAGACATGGGGCAAGCGCTCGCTGCGCGCCCAATCCCGCGCAATACGCACGATGCGGCGCGATTCGTCGTCCGATTCCGGCACATAGTGATCGATCACCAGCACCACTTTGTTGCGATCCCAGATCGTCGCGCCCAATTCGCGCAACATGGGCTCCAGCCGGCGAGGGCCACTGGAATCATGGAACATCGCCAGATCTACGGAGCACGTCACGATCTCGCCTTCGGCGACCGAATCGCGACCGCTCGCAGCGGCGATCAGTTTTTGTGCCAGGGTCTGCTTCATCATTACATCCCCAAATATGCTCGTCGCACATCATCGCTGGCCATCAACTCTGCACAGCCGCCGCTATGGCGAATGGCGCCGTCTTCCAGTACGTAGGCTCGCTGTCCGACTTCGAGCGATTGGCCCACGTTCTGCTCGACCAGCAAGATCGACAAACCATCGTCGTGCAAACGGCTGATCAAGCCGAACATTTCTTCTACCATCAGCGGCGACAGCCCCAATGAAGGTTCGTCCAAAATCAGCAAGCGCGGCTCGGCCATCAAACCACGTCCGATCGCCAGCATCTGCTGCTCGCCGCCGGACATCGTCCCCGCGAATTGCGTCAAACGCTCACCCAGACGGGGGAAAATCGTCAACACCCGATCCAGATTTGCGGCGCGGCGTTCACGCGCCCGCGTGAAAGAGCCTAATTCCAGGTTCTCACGCACACTGAGATTGGGAAATACCCGGCGTCCCTCCGGCACCTGGATCAAGCCGGCCTTGACTACCTCGCGGTAATGCTTGCCCGTCAAGTTCTGGCCATCAAAACGTACCTGGCCTTCCCAGGGGCGATAAATGCCGCATAACGTGTTGTTCAGCGTGGACTTGCCCGCACCGTTACTGCCCAGCAATACGACAATCTCGCCCTGTTCGACATGCAGGTCGACGCCGCGCAGGACCTCCATACGGCCATAGCCGGCTCGCAAGCCGCTGACTTCCAGTAACGCGCTCATGCCCGCACCTCCATGGCAGCGATGCGCGCCGCGGCGCCATGACCGAGATATGCCTCGACCACCGCCGCATCACGAGTCACCACCGACGGCGCGCCCTCGGCGATCAATCGCCCCTGCGCCAAAACCCACACATGTTCAGCCAGGCTCATCACGGCGCGCATCACGTGTTCGATCATCAAAACGGTGATGCCATCCGCAGTCAACTGACGCACCACCGGAATCATCTCGTCAATCTCGGCGGGATTCAGGCCCGCCAGCACTTCGTCCAGCAATAACACACGAGGTTGAGTGGCCAAGGCGCGGGCCAGCTCCAGCCGCTTGCGGCCCGCCACGGTCAGATCGGCGGCCGGTTTGTCCAATTGGCGATGCAGATTCACGCGTCTCGCAATGGCTTCGGCAGCCTCCAGCGCCTGGGCGCGATTGGCGACTCGCAAATGCGCTCCTACGGCAATGTTCTGCCGCACTGTCTGCGCGCCGAAGGGCTGCACCACCTGAAAGGTACGAGTCAGCCCCAACTGTGCCGAGCGTTGGGGCGCCATTCCGGTGATGTCCGTACCGTCAAAGACGACACGTCCCTGTTGTGCGCGCAAGAACCCCGACAACAAACCGAATAGCGTGGTTTTACCGGCGCCATTCGGCCCGACCAACGCAGTCAAGCTGCCGCGCGGCACGGCCAGGCTCACATCCTGTACGGCTTTCACGCCGCCAAACGTAATCGACAGATTTTCTGCCTGAAGCAAGATGTCAGCCATGGTTGCGCCCCTTCTGGCTAAACAGGCGCATCACTGGTTGGCCATAGCCCGACAGCCCACGCGGCGCAAACATCACGATCGCAATCAGCACGATGCCGTATATCACCATGCTGATACCTGGTAGCTCGCCAAACAGGTTGCGCGTAAAGTCCGCCAATACATGCAACGCTACCGCGCCCGCAATCGGGCCCCATAGCGTGCCGATGCCACCGACAATGGCCCCTACCAGCGCCTCGACCGATACAGCAGGCCCGAACGCAATCGACGGATCAATATACTGGAACACCTGCACGTAGAACGCCCCAGCCGCGCTCATGAACGCCGCCGAGATCGCAATGCCCTTGAGCTTGATATTCAACGGGTCCACACCGATGGCGCGCGCCGCATCCTCGTTATCACGCACGGCTTGCAGATAGGCGCCGAAACGCGAATGCCGCAACCACGCCGTGACACCCAGTGCCAACAACACGAACACCAGAATCAAATAGATATAGCCGTGACGCGAGGCAAACTGCATATTGGCCACGCCCTCTTTCAGCGGCACCATCAAACCCACACCGCCGCCCGTGAACGACACCGATCCGGCGATGATGCGAAACACCTCGGCAAAGGCCAAGGTCACCAATGCGAAATATGAGCCGCGCAAACCGTAGCGAAAGGTCAATCCCCCTACGACCAACCCCACGGCCGCGCCACAGACGATCGCTACCGGCAACACCGCCCATGGATTAATACCGAAGTTCAACTGCCCTAACGCCTGCGCATAGGCCCCGACACCGAAGAACAGGGCGTGGCCAAACGATAACTGCCCGCCATAGCCGCCCAGAATGTTCCACGCTTGCGCCAGCAACGCCGCATACAGCGACATCATGATGAATGTCAGCCATACGCCGGACTGGACGAACATCGTCGCCACAGCCACCGCCAGGCCGAAAATCAGGATCCCGTATAAATCCTTCATGGTTACGCCCTCGCCCCAAACAGCCCCTGCGGGCGAAACAGCAACACGAGAATAAAGATGGCAAAGATGCCCATCTGGCCCAGCGAGTCGCCCAGGAACAACCCCCCAAGCGACTCCACCACGCCAATCAACAAGCCGCCGACCAGGGCTCCGGCAAAGCTGCCCATGCCGCCCAACACCACGATGGTGAAAGCGATCAGCACAAAGCCGCTGCCCACCTGCGGATTGACGTAGTACGCAGGCAACAGGAAACAGGCAGCAGCGCCCAGACAGGCCATGCCTATGGCAAACGACAAGGCGTACACGCGTTCGACGTCTATACCCATCAGTTTGGCGCCCTGCTTTTCCTTTGCCACGGCGCGTATGGCGCGGCCCAGATCGGTGCGGCGGATCACCCACAGCAACACGGCCGCCACCACCATCGCACCGGCAAAGGCAATGACTTTAGGCAATGCAATCAACGCCGGCCCGATTTCCACCGTAGACAGGGTATAGGCCGTATCAATACTTCGCGTATCCGACTTGAACCACACCAGCGCCAGGTTCTCGAGCACGATCGACAGGCCCAAGGTCACCAAAAGAATGTTCTCGTCCTTACCGTGGCTGGCGCGGCTGATGATGACGCGCTGCAGGAAATACCCCAGCACAAACATGCCCGCCATCACGAACGGCAGCGCCATATAGGGATCCAGCCCCAAACGCTCTTTCAACAGATACACGGCGTACAACGCCACCATCAGGGCGGCACCGTGCGCGAAATTGATGATGTGCAAAACACCGTAAATCAGCGTCAAGCCCAACGCCACCAGCGCGTACACCGCGCCGGTGGTCAGGCCGTTGAGCACGGCAGACAATAGAATAGCGGGATCCCACAACATCGCTTAGGCCTTTACCGGAAACTGCGCATTGGCCTGACGGTATTCCTCAGGGATGATGACCTTGATATCGCCATCGATCACCTGCGTCAGCAGGGGCTGCGCACCCGTGTTCTGGCCATTCACGAATTTCGTCGGGCCATACGGCATCAGATGATCCGAGAACGTGCTGCTGGCCAATGCCTCGGTGATCGCCGCCCGGTCCGTGGATTTGGCGCGTTCGATCGCATCGACCAACAAGTAGACGCTGACATAGGTCATAAAGACCTCGTAGCTGAAATACGCGCCCTTTTCCTCGACACGTGCTTTCAGCGGCGCGACGCGCGCGTCTTTGGGATTGAACCAATGATTGCAATCGATGATGCCGTTGGCCACATCGGGGAATTCTTTCAGGAATTTATAGCTCGACGCTGCGCCGCCCAATACGGAATAAATGGCCTTCGGGCTGACCTTCTGCTGCTTCATCGCACGCAATAGCAAGGCGTACTCGTTGTAGTAGTTTGCCGGAATCACGATGTCCGGATTCACCGAGCGCATGCGCAGCACGATATTGTTGAAGTCCCGGGTCGGGTTCGGATGTTTGACGACCTCTTTCACCTCGAAACCGTGTTCGGGCAATGTCTTGGACAGCAAGGCTGCCGTTCCCGTACCGAACAACGAATCCTCATGCACGATCATCACGGTCTTTGCCGGCTTGCCTGCTGCGTCATTCAACGCCACCAGATCAGTAATCGCGCGCTCAGTACATGTACGATAGCCCGGCCCAAAACGGAAGGTATTTTTCAAGCCCCGCTCGACGATCTGATCCGCCACACCGACGTCCACCACGTGAGGCAGTCCATATTTGGCCGCCGTCTGCGTCGTCGCCAGACAGATGGCGGATGCGTACGCGCCCACAATCGCCGACACGCCTGCGGCATTCATTTTTTCCACCTCGGCAGAGCCTGCCTCGGGACGCGATTGCGCGTCGCCCAACAGAGCCTCGATCTTTGCACCGCCCAACGCCTTGATGCCACCAGCCTTGTTGATGTCCTCGATGGCCAGCAGAGCCCCCAAACGGCATTGCTGTCCCGAATACGCCAACGCGCCCGTCACCGGATGCAGAACGCCGACTTTCACCGGCGTGGCGGACTGGGCGCGCACCACCCAGGGTGCGGATAACACAGCAGCCGCGGCGGCAGACTGCGTCAAAAAAGTACGGCGCGTCGTCATGGCAAAACTCCGAAAGAGACTTAATGAAATTGGGCCGAGAGCTCTTCGCTGACCCAGACCTTGGCGTCGATGTCCCCGACGCGCGACAGCTGTAATTGATATTGATAGCGATCCGGACGGTACAAACCATGCAGCAACTGCACCGGACGATCATTCACATCACGCACCAGACGAACCACCGACAGCAACGCCGATCCCACCGCCACATCCAAATGGCGGCCGATCTGCGCATCTGCCAAGCGAGCTCCGATAGTCTGTGTAGCGCCACCGAATTCGACGCCAGCCGCCTCCAACAACATCAACAGCGGTTGACGTTCCAGGTCCGCACGGCTGAAATTCGCCACGGCTTGCGGCACATAGGTGGTGATATGGGACAAAGGCCCCGCCTCGGTGCTGCGCACCCGCAGGCTTTTGTGGACGGGCGTGCCCACCGGGATCTCCAGTGATTCGGCCACCGCAGGCGAGGCGTTGACCAACTCGCTGTCCAACACATGCACCGACGTGCGCAAGCCCATATTGACGATGTTTTCCATCAGGCCCACCAGATGGGCCTTTTGGCGCGGGCGCGTTGTCGCACTGCTGGAATCACGGGCACCGTCGGTGGGCGCATGCCGTGTCGGCCACGTACCCAATCCCGGGCGGCGCGACACGAGCCCATCTGCCACCAGCATCTCCATTGCCTTGCGAATGGTGATGCGCGCCACCTCGAACTGCGTAGCCAACGCGAGCTCGCCCGGCACGCCGTCCTGATCGAAACGCCCTTCTTGCAACTGCTCGCGCAAGACGAGATAGATCTGGTGATATTTCGGTAGCGGTAAGGAGGTTCCCATGGACAAGGATTCTGTCCATGTCCCAATGTATCGTCAATAGAACAAATAAGGATATACCTGTTCTATCGGGTAATTACCAATATCGGCCACGCCCCGGTTTTCTGAGGCGTCGATCTGCCCAAGCTCAAGGCGGTTCCCTCTCCGCCCTCGCCAAAGGCAGGTCAGGCACGCGACTTGCTGACGCACGGCACGTCAACACTCTGTCAAGGACACACCATGAAAAGCCGTCAATTCTTCCTGATCATGGCGCTGGTCGCCGCAAGCCTCACCGCCGGCTGCAACACGATGCACGGGGCCGGACAGGACATTGAACGCGGTGGGGAAAAAATTCAGGAAAAGTCGCAATAACTGCCCTCAATAAGGAGACGATATGCGATCCATACTTTTGTGGCTGCTGGGTGTACCCATCCCGATCATCATTTTGCTAGCCCTATTCTGGCACTGACCACTCAGTGCAGGTGACTTCAACCAAAACAAGGAAATGTCATGCAGAATGATCAGTCCGTGACTTCTTATGCTCGTGACGTGAGCGGCGTAGAGTCGCCACACTCCGCGGTATCGTGGGGCGCCGTCATCGCCGGGGCCGTCATCGCCTCGGCGGTATCGGCGATGTTGGTCATCGGTGGTACAGGACTCGGGCTCGTCTCGATGTCTCCCTGGCGGGACGAGGGAGCCTCCGGGCCGGCTCTCGCCGTAGGATCCATCATCTGGCTCTTCTTCACACACATCATCGCCTACGGGATCGCCGGCTACACCGCGGGGCGGCTGCGTACAAAATGGACGGACGTCCACGACGATGAAATCTATTTTCGCGATACCGCTCACGGTTTTCTGGTCTGGGCATTGAGTGCCGTGGTGGGACTGATTCTTTTGGGCACCACGGTCGCATCGGTCGTCTCGGGCACCGCCAAAGCAGGCGCCACGCTGGCAGGGGCCAGTGCAGGAGCCGTCACCGCAACCGCCGGGCAATCCATGCAAGAAAGCGCAGATCGCCTTTCCCTGGACTATTTCACCGATGCGCTGTTACGTCCCAATGATCCCTTGGTAGCGACGGCCCAAGGCGATGTGCGACAAGAGACGTCACGCATACTCGGTCGCAGTCTCGCTACCGGCGAACTGTCCGAGACAGACCAGGACTACCTCGTCAAACTGATCGCGCAACGTGCAGGCGTAGACGAATCCACGGCCCAGCAACGCCTGACCCAGATCAAAGAACAAGCAGAACAAACCGCACGCGAAGCCGAACAAACGGCCCGCGAAGCCGCCGATGCCACACGCAAGGCCGCTGCCGGCTTCTCGCTGTGGGCTTTTGCGTCGTTACTGGTGGGGGCTTTCGTGGCAAGCTTCTGCGCAACGATCGGCGGACGCGCCCGCGATCGCTAAAGCACGGCTGCTCCTCGATAATGGATGTAAAGTTCCGGTGTCGAGGGCGCCGCCGGACTCGGCTTTTCTCATAAAAAAGGAGGCACTATGGCTGCTGCCAATATTTATGATGCTCTGCGCGAAAGTCATGAAATCCAGCGCTCACTCTGCAGAAAGCTGCTACTCGCAGCTCCGCACAGTGAGCGCCGCCTCGAAATCTACAAGGCACTCAAGATCGAGCTCGCTGCTCACGCGGCTGCGGAAGAACGTTTTCTGTATGCTCCCATCCTGATGGACGACATGGGCCTGGATTCTTCGCGCCATGCCTTGGCCGAGCATCATGAGATCGACGAGTATGTCGAAGACCTCGGCAAGGCCGAAACACGTGGCGGCAGCTGGCTTTCCAAAGCGAAAAAGCTATCCGACGAGGTCCGTCACCACCTGCGCGAAGAGGAAAAGAAGTTCTTCCAGATCTCTGGAAAAATCCTCAGCGAAAGGGAAAAAATCCGATTGGGCCGGGAATATCTACAAGACTATGCCCGTATGAAAGAGAAGCTGGCCAATCAATAACGGAAACCGTCCGCGTATGACACGCAGCGGCCACGCACTGAAGATTCTCAAAACGTATACGTCGTCATCACTGTCCGTCACGACCTGCGCCAGTGCCTGCGTGGTGTCCGCAGCGAGCGCGCGCAACGGAGTGACCCACAGGACACGAGGGCCGTGCGCCGCAGGCGGCCGCGTCACAACGGGCTCTGCCAGCGCCTCCAGTACCGGTCCACCAAATGCCGCCAGCGTCTTGCCACTGCCTGTCGGCGTATGCAACACACCCGATTCGCCTGCCAGATACCGCTGCCACACCTCACGCTGAAATGCGGCTGCCTTCCAGCCACGCGCTTGAAACCACGCGGCTAGAGGTGCGTCCCAGCGACGCGGCCGGCCTGTCATCGCGCCAATGCCTTTAGGGTGTCCAACTGATCTGCCTCGGCCGCCGGCTTATCGTGCCGCCAGCGCAGGATACGCGGGAAACGCACTGCGACACCCGATTTATGGCGCTTGGAAAGGTTGACGCCTTCGAAACCCAACTCGAAAACCTGGACAGGATTGACGGACCTGACCGGCCCAAAACGCTCAAGCGTGTGCGCGCGCACCCAACGATCCAGCGTCAAGATTTCCTTGTCGTCGAGACCGGAATAAGCCTTGGCGACCGGCACCAAGGTATCCCCGTCCCACAAGCCGAATGTGTAATCGGTATAAAGTGTGCTGCGCCGCCCATGGCCCGCCTGCGCATATAACAGCACGGCGTCGACCGTCAGAGGATCGACTTTCCATTTCCACCAATCTCCGCGCCGCCTGCCGCTCTGATATGGCGCACTGGCTCGCTTGAGCATAAAGCCCTCTACGCCGCGCTCGCGCGACTCCTCTCGTAACGTTGTTGCCGCGTCCCAGTCAGACAGTGGAATCAAAGGCGAGAGACATAGCCGCGTATCTGGATTGCGCTGCAACAGCGCTTCGAGTTGACGACGCCGCTCTAACTGAGGCAGCTCACGCAGGTCCCTTCCATTGAGCTCCAGCATGTCATACACCAGCATCCGCACGGGCGCCTCGGCCAGCCATTTCGGGCCTGGCTTCAACCTCTGGATACGTGTCTGCAATGCCGAGAACGGCATGGGCGCGGACGCGTCGTCCTGCCACGCCAGCAACTCGCCATCCAGCACACAATCCGCGTCCAACGCGGCCGCTGCGTCCTCGACCTCAGGAAACCGCCCGTCCAGACGTTCCTCGCCACGCGACCACAGCGCAACCTCGCGATGACGCCGGATCAACTGAGCGCGAATACCGTCCCATTTCCACTCCAGCACCCACTCGTCGATAGATCCCAGACTCGCCGGCTCGCTCTCGAGCGGAGAAGCCAGAAAAAATGGATACGGCTGCTGACGATCCCCCGGCAATTCTTCGGTACTGAGCAATGTGAGCAAAAACGCTGGACTAGGCGTCCACGCGCCCATCATGCGCTGGGCGATGCGGGCGATAGGGACTCCCGACATTTCTGCCAGCGCCTGCTGCACCAGGCGCTGCGAGACACCGACGCGCAACGCGCCCGTCAATAGTTTGTTAAAGACGAGACGTTCGTCAAACGACAGGCCATGCCATGCCGACACGATGACGTCTCGACGCTCGGCCTCATCCCGGTTGGCCACCGGCACCAGGATTTCTTCGATCCACTCGGCCAGGCTGCGTTCGGCAATCGCCTGTTCCGGGTCGGGCACCAACAGGGCCAGCGTCTCTGCCAGATCACCCACCTGTTCGTAGCTGGCCTCGACCAGCCAAGGGGCCGTATTCGAGGCATCGGCTACCCAGGCGCGCAACTCGCCTACCGCTGCGATCTTGCGGCGCGCGCTGGTGATTTTTCCCCCAGCGAACAGAAACAGTGCCCAGGCGGCATCGCGTGGCGGCGCATCGCGGAAATATGCCACCAGGGCTGCCCGCTTGTCCAAGGTGGCAGTAGAGCGGTCCAGATCCTGATAGAGTGCCGCGAATCGTTTCATACACGCCCTAGTTTTCTCCACCCGAAGGTCTAAACAAGACGAATCGCGACATCAGCGCCCTATTCCTCGTCCTCGAACTGCGTCACCAGCGTTTCAGCCGCCACGCCGGCTTCATTCAACGTACGCACCAATGCTCGCGTATCACCATGAGTCGCAATCACGCGCGACGCCCCTGTCTCACGGATCGTACGCAACAGGCCCGGCCAATCCGCATGATCAGAGACCACAAACCCTCGGTCCATGTTGCGCCGCCGCCGATTGCCCCGTAACCGCATCCAGCCGGAAACGTAGCCCTGCTGCGCCTTGCGAAACCGCCGCAACCACGGGCTGCCTGCCGCCGAGGGAGGCGCCATGACCAGCTCACCAGCAAAATTCGTGCCGCCCGCTCTCGCCGCACCATCGGTTTCCATCACCAATGCCGTGTCTGCCATGGCAATCCCCGCCTGCCGATACACCTCGACCCCGGCGGCAATGGCGCCATGCAGATAGACGGGCCGGTCGATGTGCGGTGCGAGTTCCGCGAGCACCCGTTGTGCCTTGCCCAAGGCATAACAGTAGAGAATAGCGACCTCGCCACGCGCGGCGCACTGGTCACGCCATTGCACGATCTCGCGCGCCACATCGGCAGCGGCCGGCCAGCGATAGATGGGCAAACCAAACGTCGCCTCAGTGATGAACGTATCGCAAGGGACGACCTCAAACGGACGGCAAGTCGGATCCGGTTGACGTTTGTAGTCCCCTGACACGACCCACACCTGTCCATCCGCCTCGATGCGTACCTGAGCCGATCCCATCACGTGGCCCGCGGGATGCAACGACACGCGAGCATCGCCCAGCGTAAAAGCCTCGCCATAGTCGTAGGCGCGATAGTCCTGTTCGCCCAGCCTCCATTGCAAAATAGGCAGTCCCTCGCGGCTGGTGTAATAGCGGCCCATTCCCGAGCGGGCATGGTCCCCATGGCCGTGCGTCACCACGGCCGTCGACACCGGCCGCCACGGATCCACATAGAACTGGCCGGCCGGGCAGTAGAGACCTTCGGGGCGCAATTGCACAATATCCGGCATAGAAGTCCCCCCCTGAGCGCAGCGTTCACCCTTTGGCTTTCGGCGCGCTCAAGCTTTTGCTATAGAAGCCCGATTGATCGAAACAGCAGACACGACGCTCTCCCTCGGCGAGCATCTCACACGCATTCTGCACGCGGCGAGCACGTGTCTTGGCCTGCTTGGCAGACTCGATCCAGTGAATCCAGTCAACCCGTGCGAGCGTGGTGGTGTCGTTCCAAGTGGCGCTCGCCTCGGCAGACCCTGCCAACGCCTGCCGCAGGTCATCGGGCATCGCGGGCTCTGGCTCAGGATCGGCCGGCACGATCTGAACCCTAACCGTATCGCCGAATGACGCGGCAGCTGCCTCTTGCAGCGCATGGGGCACTTTGAGCCAATGACTCAACTGGCCGTCAGGCTCGAGCGTTGCCTGAAAAGGATGTCCGTTGAGCGTCCCCTCTACCGACGTCCTGCCCCGCCGGGGCAGCGTGTCGCTGGCGGCTTTGGGCAACACCAGGAACGCCCATGAATCGTCCGCGTCCGGGTTCGCTGGACGCAGCAGCCGTGCCTGGAAAGTCGAAGCATCGGTGTTTGCCATATCGGGATGTCGTTGGATACCTGCTCAATTTATACCACCCGCCACCGCGGCGACCAATCCGACGATTATTCCTTCATGTGAAATTGTGAAGTGCCAAATCAATGGATTCTATATAAATCCGTCCTTAATTAATCTTCGTTAACGGCGCGGCACATGGTCCGGCCACCATCGGAGATACAAATGAAACTCTACCACCACCCCCTTTCCGGCCACGCGCATCGTGCCCATTTATTCGTTTCATTGCTGGGCCTGCCTCACGAACTCATCGAAGTCGATCTCAGCGCTGGCGCACACAAGACCCCGGAATTCCTGGCGCTCAACCCGTTCGGACAGGTCCCCGTCCTGGACGACAACGGTGTTGTCATCGCCGACTCCAACGCGATCCTGGTCTACCTGGCAAAGAAAGCGGGTCGGACAGAGTGGCTGCCTGAAGATCCACAAGGCGCCGCCGCGGTACAGCGCTGGCTGTCCGTCGCGGCGGGCGAAGTGGCATACGGCCCTGGAGCCGCCCGCCTGATCACCGTGTTCGGTGCCAAATACAACCCCGAGGAAGTCATTGCACGAGCGCATACCTTGTTCGTCCGCCTGGAAAAGCAGCTGACCGGTCGCGACTGGCTGGTCGGCACGCATCCGACGATTGCGGATGTCGCCCTCTACAGTTACGTAGCGCGTGCGCCCGAAGGCAACGTCGATCTCTCGGGCTATCCGGCAGTCAACGCATTTTTACGCAGGATTGAGGCGCTGCCGGGGTTCGTGCCCTTCGTACAGACGCCAGCGGGACTCGCGGCCTGAATTCCGCAGCCATTCACCGCATCAAACGATCCCGCACGTTACGAACGAACAAGGACATCGAGATGACCACGAAGCTGTCAACGCTACCGGTATGGCATGCGGGCGAGACCTATCTCCAGGAAAAAGTGGGCGTCGCCGAACGGATGCGCGCCGTCGGCCAACGGGTCGTGCGGGATTACATGCCGGATCAGCATCGTGATTTCTACGCGCAGTTGCCTTTTATCGTGCTGGGCAGTGTCGACGCAGATGACAATGCCTGGGCCACGATTCTGTCTGGCAAGCCCGGCTTCATGAACTCGCCCACGCCGACGACGCTGAATATCACGGCTCGTCCAGACATAAGCGACCCCGCGCATACTGGATTGGGAACCGGCTCGCCGATCGGTTTGCTCGGTATCGAAATGCACACCCGCCGCCGCAATCGGATGAACGGCGTCGTGACGAATACGGACAACGGTCTGCACGTCGAGGTGGACCAGAGTTTTGGCAATTGCCCCCGATACATTCAATTGCGCGATTTCGATTTTGTGCGTGATCCCAATGCGGCGTATGAAGCCGCGAGCGAGGATCTGCTTGAACTCGACCCTGCCGCCCGGTCCATGATCGATACCGCAGACGCCTTCTTTGTCGCCTCGTATGCTGATCGGGAAGACCGCCGGCAGGTCGACGTTTCGCACCGGGGCGGCAAGGCCGGCTTTGTCCGCGTTGACGACGACGGGATGCTCACCATCCCCGACTTTGACGGTAATCTGTTTTTCGCAACGCTTGGCAACTTCATTCTGAATCATCAAGCCGGAATGCTCTTTGTCGACTACGAAAGCGGCGATGTATTGCAGATGACTGGGGATGCGCAAGTCATTCTGGATTCCCCGGAAATCGCCGCCTTCCAGGGTGCGGAGCGTCTCTGGACGTTCCGTCCGCGCCGCATTGTTCGCCGGCGGGGCGCACTCGCACTGCGGTGGCGGCTTCGGGCAGACGGCTGGTCGCCCAATTCGCTGATGACAGGCGACTGGACGCAAGCGGCCGGCCGCTTGCAGGCGAACGAATTGGCCTCGCGCTGGCGGCCGTTTACCGTCGCACGCATCGTCGACGAAAGCGCATCGATCCGGTCGTTCTATCTGCAGCCCGCCGATGGGCTGAGTCTGCTGGCGCACCAGGCGGGCCAGCATCTGCCGATACGCGTCACGCTACCAGCTACGGCCACACCGCTCATCCGCACCTATACCCTGTCGGTCGCTCCTTCCGATGGTGTCTATCGCATCAGCGTCAAGCGCGAGGGCACGGTATCGCAGCACCTGCATGATCATATCCAGGTGGGCGACACCATCGAGGCCCGCGCACCCGCCGGCGCGTTCACCATCGATGCGCACGAAAAACGCCCCGCCGTCTTGCTGGCGGGCGGCGTCGGCATCACGCCGATGCTCGCCATGCTGAAGCATGTCGTCTACGAAGGACTGCGCAAACAGCGCGTGCGCCCTACCGTGCTCTTTCAAGCCGCCCGATCCAAGGAAGAACGCGCATTCGATGCAGAACTGCACGGGCTGGTCACCGCCGCCAACGGCGCAGTCGAGCTCGTTCGCGTCCTCGGCGACGTCACCAATGCAACCTCCGGCCAGGACTACGACGCCGCAGGCCGTATCGACATGGCGTTGCTCACCCGGTTTCTGTCGTTCAACGACTATGACTTTTACCTTTGCGGCCCGCCTCCGTTCATGCAAGCGTTATACGACGGCCTCAGAGGTTATGGGGTGGCCGATCGCCGTATCCATGCGGAAGCCTTCGGGCCCGCTTCGCTCACACGCAGTCCCGATGCAGGTGTCGCAATCTCCGCACCGGCGCGCCTGCCCGCCGCAACCACGCCAGTACCTATCGCATTCCTCAATTCGTTGAAAGAAGCACGCTGGACGCCGGCGTCGGGAACTTTGCTCGATCTTGCAGAAGCACGCGGCCTCAATCCAGAGTACAGTTGCCGCGCGGGCAGTTGTGGCACGTGCCGCACCAAACTGGTCAAGGGCGCCATCACGTACATCAAGACACCGACAGCAGCCGTCGCCGACGACGAGGTACTGATCTGCTGCGCCGTGCCTGCCCGGCAGACAGACTCGGAGGAGCGTATTCACCTCGCTCTCTAAGGAAAAAAATTGCGTCAGGCCACGACGATTTCCGAAACTCGTACTATAGAAACAACGTCGAGATACGGGAGCGCAAAGATGGATCGTTGGCAGGCAATGAGGATATTCGTCAAGGTCGCGGAAACGGAAAGTTTCGCGGCATCAGCCCGTGAACTGCACCTGAGTCCTCCAGCCGTGACTCGCGCCATCGCCGCGCTCGAAGACCTGATCGGCGCACGGTTGTTCGTGCGTACGACCCGTTCAGTCAAGCTGACAGCACCTGGCAAGCGTTATCTGGACGACTGCAAGCGCATCCTGGCAGACATCGTCGAGGCCGAGGCGGCTGCAGCCGGGTCCTATGCCGTGCCTACCGGAACATTGACCATCACAGCGTCGGTCTTGTTCGGGCAGATGTACGTCCTGCCCATTGTGCACGAGTTTCTGAAACGCTATCCGAAAGTCAACGGCCGGCTGTTGTTCATAGATCGCCCCGTCAATCTCGTCGACGAAGGCATCGACGTCGCGATTCGCATCGGCCACTTGCAGGATTCGGGTTTCTCAGCGATCCAGGTCGGCACCGTCCGGCGAGTGATGTGCGGTGCTCCTGCCTATTTTGACGAACACGGTATTCCCGAAGCCCCTGCCGATCTCAAGAACCACCGCATTGCCGCCTCGACCGGCGCGTGGGTTTCACCTGAATGGCGATTTGCCAATGACCAGCGCGTGACCATACATAACTGGCTGCAGTCCAACTCGAACGAAGCGGCCATTGCGACCGCAGTGGCCGGTCTGGCTCTGACCAGAGTCCTGCATTACCAGGTCGCTCCGGCATTACGTGAAGACAAACTGCGGATCATATTGGCCGAACACGAAGACCCGCCCTTACCCATCCACGTACTCTATACAGAGGGCCGACAAGCACCCGCGAAAGTCAGAGCATTCGTAGACCTGGCGGTGTCGATGTTACGTGCGCGCGTTGGCTGACGGCCTTGTTGATGCGCCAGTCGATCGTCAACGGATAGACGGGCTCATCATCACCGCTCCATATCACGCCAGGTATCGTAATCAGGCACCACCATCTCGAAATGCCCGCGCGTGGTGGTGTAGAGCCGGCCAAACATTCGCCCGATCGGATGGTATTTCTCGGGGTCGATATATTTGAGATCTGCATCGAACAGGCCCTCGCGCACATGCATCCGCACGACCTCGCCCAGGGTGATATGCCGATGTGGATTGATCTCGATCATCGCGATCTTGCGGCACTCAAAAGCAACGGGCGCCTCTGCGATGCGTTGAGGCTGCACTACGCTGGATGGCACCAACGTCAACCCGGCCTCGGTCGCTTCGCAGATATCGCGGGGAAAATCGATCGCGCATACATTCATCGCCTGCGCGAGCGCCTCATCGACCAGATGCACGACGAACTCGCCGGTTGCACGAATGTTGATCGTCGTGTCCTTTAACGCACCGCTGCCGCGTTTATCCTCCAGGCCGATCGCCATCACAGGCGGCGCTTCGCCCATGACATTGAAAAAACTGAATGGCGCCGTGTTGTGGCCGGTCTCCTCGGAATACGTGGAGATCAACGCGATAGGCCGTGGCACCACCGTCGACGACAACAATCGATACTGATCTGCGGGAGGTAGAGCCTGAATATCAATGTCCATATTTGTCCTGTGTTCCAGCATTCGCGATGGCCGCAACCCGACGCACACGCAATGCGCTCTTTACGTTCACCTCAATGACCTGCAAGGTTTTCGCCACCCCTCGCTCGGACCTCGCGTTGATCGCGGCACCGTGAAAAACGTGGGTGATACCGCCCGCACACGTCTGCTGTCTCCGCCTTTATCTGGCTCCATCGTCACGTCTCGACGTTCACACCACCGTGCCTTCCGGCAACGACATCAGATGGTCATAGATCTCGCCTGGCCGCGTGATCCATACCTTGTCGGCCTGCGGGTGATTGACGATATGCTCCAGGGCGCGCCGCAAGGCATACAGGCGATAAGGCTGCCCCACAATCATCGTATGCAGCGCGATACCCAGTACGAGCGGCTGGCGCTCGGATTGACGCAGCATTTCCTCGAACTGATGCACGATCATGGTCGCGAACTCTTCGGCGGTGTGATGACGTACCAGAACCTGCGGCGAGTCATTGATTTCCAGCGAATACGGCATAGACATCAGCCGGCCGTTCCGGGTCTGCATCCATATCGGCTGATCGTCGCCGGGCCAGTCCATTTCAAAACTGTAGCCGGCCTCTTGCAACAGGTCTGGCGTCACACGGCTTTGCGACATCCACGGCCCCATCCAACCCCGGGGAGCCCGCCCCGTGTGGCTGGCGATCTTGTCGCGTACGTCTTCGATCAAGCGCTTTTCGTCAGCTTCCCACCATTGCCCCTGACGCTCCGCATTGGTCCGGCCGTGAGCGATGATCTCGTCGCCCCGTGCCATGATGGGTTCAATCACTTCGGGACAGTAATCGAATATCGCCGTGTTCACCAGATGGCAGGCCGGCGCTTTTAATTCGTCAAACAAATCATACATGCGCCATACCCCTACCCGATTACCATAGTCGCGCCATGCGAACGTGCGCGCATCGGGCCCCGGCAACTCATTGGTCATCGCATGGCCCAGCCCACCGCCATATGCGAAGTGCTCGATATTCAGCGCAAAATATATGGCCAGCCGTCGGTCCTCGGGCCAGGAATAGTCGGGACGACGGGTGATCGCTGAATACCCATAGCGACCGTGATGCGGTAGTTCAAACATGGTGAGATCCTCTCGGTCAAAACTCAATATCTGGCGGCGAGCTCATCATTGGCGGCACGAAAACGGGCTACGGCATCCTGGTGAAATGCTCGCTCCTGCTCGCCGTTATCGACCTGTGGCGGTGGCTCCAGATCAAAATTCCCGTAGTCCTTTCCGCGCACCAATGAGGCCGTGAGCCGGGTCTTGCTGATACAGCGCGAACTGGCCGGGATATAACTGAATCCCAACCCCACACGCCGGTAATCGGTGTTGTTGGCTCCCGATGCATGGACCAGAAAGGTATCGTGCAGCGACATCTGACCCGCCCTCACCGGCATGAACTCCGTGTGGGAACGATCAAAGGGCACGTCTACCGTCTGCCCTTTGGACAGCAGAATATTATCGGTATGGTTCTGGCCGTGATGCAGTTGGCCGAGCTTATGTGATCCCGGCACCACCTCCATGCAGCCCGCCTCGATCGGCGCATCGGACAACGCCACCCATGCCGTGACTTGAGTCGAGGGATCGAGACCAAAATAGGTCGCGTCCTGATGCCAGTTGATATAGGCCGAATGATGCGGATTCTTGGGCCAGACAGACAGGTGAAACAGCAGAATATCCGGGCCAATCAGATCCTCGACCGCATCCAGCACCGCCGGATGCCGGGCAATCTCGTCCACCCAGGTAAACAACAGATGAGGTTTGAAATTAAACCCTTTGGTCAGCTGCTGTCCCTGCGCGTTCTCAAATGCTTCCAGTTTGGCGAGATAGGCCCCGGCCTGCTCGCGGCTGAAAACGTCCACCGGACAAACGAAACCCTTATCAGCATAATGATCCACCATCGCCTGCGTGAGTTTCTTTCCCATGTCGAATCTCCAGAATTACGATGCTGCGTGATAGGAATAAAGCGCGGCATAGAGATCGCGTCGCGCCTTGTCTTTGCTACATTGCAGACCAGCCGCCATCGACGTAGAGATGGCTGCCCGTCGTGAACGATGAATCATCGCTTGCCAGGAACAGCGCCGCACGCGCCACCTCTTCGGCGCGTCCTAATCGTCCCATGGCATGCCGGGCCATCCAGCGTTGCCGGCAAGCCTCGGGGTCGTCATGACGCTGCAACGACCGGCGCAGCATGGCAGTGTCAGTCACCCCCGGCATCAACGCGTTGACGCGGATACCTTGTGCCGCATGATCCACTGCCATGGTTTTCGCCAATACCGCAATCGCACCCTTGGATGCGATGTAGGCCGCGTTGTTGCCGCCACTGGAAGCCACCAGTTGCGACCCCAACAAAATTATCGAGCCTCCACCTCTGGCGATCATCGAGGGCAGCACTGCATGCAGCCACAGATAAGTGCCTTTGACATTGATATCGAACACACGGTCCCAGAGCGTCTCCTCTATCGTGACGACCGTGCCGCCAACGGAGACGCCCGAACACGGCATCATGACGTCCACCCCGCCCCATTTCTCGAGGATCCGGGACGCCGCGGCATCGACCTGTCCCGCTTGCGTCACATCGCACACCTCGATCACACACTGACCTGCGTTCGCCTCAACAGCGGCGGCTACCGTCTTTAAGCCCTCCGCATCCACATCTACCAGCGCTACGCGGGCGCCATGAGCTGCAAACAACTGCGCCGATGCTGCCCCTATGCCTGACGCAGCGCCCGTAATCACGGCAACCTTGCCCTGCAATTTCTGATCGCTCATCGTCACACCCCCAAATAAGCGCTGCGTATCTTTGGACTATCGCGCAGCGCCGCAGCATCACCGGTGTCGACATTACGCCCCATTTCCAGAATGACGCCCCGGTGTGCCACGCTCAGCGCCCAATTGGCATTCTGTTCGGCCAGGACGATGGCCAGTTTTTCGGTTTGTTGAATCTCCATCAAGATCTCGCCGATACGCTCCACGATGATGGGAGCCAGCCCCAACGACGGCTCGTCCAACAAAAACAGTTTTGGAAAAGACATCAGCGCGCGGCCGATCGCCAGCATCTGCTGCTCTCCGCCGCTGAGGCTGCCCGCATCCTGTTTATGCCGCTCTTTCAACCGCGGGAAATACTGATAGATCTGTTCCGTGCGCGCGGATATTTCCTGGGCCGACCTGCTGTAGCCCCCTACGCGCAGGTTCTCGCGTACCGTCAACTGCGCAAACACGCGGCGGCCCTCGGGAGAAAAGCCGATACCCGCCCTGAGAATCTCGTGCGGCTTGCGGCCCTTCAGACTGTGCCCTTCCCACTGAATATCGCCACGGGCATAGGGCACCATGCCTAGAATGGCTTTTAACGTACTGCTCTTGCCAGCGCCGTTGGACCCGATCAAGGCAACCGTCTCGCCCGGCGCAATCGTCATCGATACGCTCTGCGTGCCCTGAATGTGCCCGTAGCGCACCTGTAGATCATTGACGCTCAGTAGCGGCATAGGCCTTCCCCAGATAAGCCTCGATGACTTGCGGATCGGCAAGCACCTGCTCAGGCGTGCCTTCGGCGATCTTGCACCCCTGCGAGGTGACAAAGAGCCTGTCGCATAGCCCCGAGATAAAACGCATGTTGTGGTCGATCACCATCACCGAAATCCCGCGGTCGCGCACGCGCGAGATGGTCTCACGCACGTGGTCGGTTTCTTCGGCGCTCAGGCCGGCAACCGGCTCGTCCAGCATGATCATGCGCGGCTCGGCAGCCAGTGCGATGACGATACCCAAGGTCTTCTGATGACCGTAAGGCAATGAATCCGCTTGCGCATCGGCGAGCGAATCGAGCCCCAGCCAGGCCAGCAGACGATCCGCGCGCGCCGCGGCTTCGTCTCGCAACTGCCGCGCACGGGCCGTCGACAGAAAAGTCGCCCAATGGCCTGGGTAGGATTGCAGATAAGTGCCGCGGATGGCGTTCTCGCGCACGGTCTGGCTCTTGTATACCGCCGTCGACTGGAACGTGCGCACCAGACCTCGGCTGGCGCGCTCATGCGGAGGCGTGCGCGTCACGTCCTGACCATCGAAACGAACCTCTCCAGAGTTGGGCAGGATCATCCCGCTGACCAGATTGACGACGGTCGTCTTGCCGGCGCCATTAGGACCGATCAGTCCCACGATTTCGCCCTTATCGACGCTGAAACTGAGATTATTGACCGCCACCAACCCGCCGAACCGCCGCGACAGATTGGAAACCTCGAGCAATCGGCTCATGTCTGCCTCCGTCGGAAAACCGTCGTCACCCCGTGACGAATCAAGGACAGCAATCCGATCATCCCCCCCGGCAATGCCGCCATGACAACGATCAGAATCACGCCAAAGATGATTTGCTGCAGCTCTACATAGCCGCGCAACAGTTCCGGCAAGGCCACCATAAAGACCGTGCCGACGAGCGGGCCCAGCAGGTAATACATGCCTCCCAGCACGTTCATAACGACCATACCCAACGAGACATTCATATCAAAGCCCGTCGGATCGACCGCATGAACCAACTGCGCCGACAGCGAACCCTGCAGCCCCACCAGCGCGCAGGCAATCACAAAAATCATCACCTTCAGCCGAATAACGGGAACACCCGAACTCTCGGCAATCCGGTCTGCCTCGCGCACTGCGTCCATAGAGCGCCCGATTTCAGAGCATAGAATGCGCCAGACGATGCCGATGCACAGCACCGTAATGAGCAGCGAGAAATAGTAGAACGCCACCGGCGACGCAAAAAACGGCAACCCCAATGGGATTTCCTGTATGCCGTTGGCCCCCCCTGTCACCGATTGCCACTCCACAAAGACCAGACGCAATATCTCGCCCAGCAGGAACGTAACCAGCACAAAATACTTACCCGTCAACCGCAGCACAATGGGGCCGATAAGCAGGGCCAGCAATCCCGAGGCCGCGCAGCCTGCCAGCATCGCCAGCAGAAATGGCCATTGCATCTCGACCTGCAGCAAGACACTCGTATACGCCGCCACGCCCATAAAAGCGCCGTGCGCCAACGACACATGGCCAGTGCGTATGATCAGGTTCAGGCTGGCCGCGCCTATCATCGCCAGCACCACCATGGTCCCCAGCGTGATGTAAAAGGAGTTATTGACCACAATGGGCCACAACAACGCCACCACCAGGATCAGCATCGCGATCCAGCCGATACGCGAGAGGCCGTGTTTACGTAGCTTGGGCATGGTTCCCTCTGCTCGGATAGTGCTTCGCCCGCCGATGGGTATGGATTCATTCAGGTTTGCCAAGGAGCCCCCAGGGTCGGAATATCAGCAACGCGACGACCACACCGAACGAGACGAACGACGACACCGACGCGCCATAGAAAGTAGACAGAAAACTCTCCGCAAAGCCCAGCAGCACGCCTCCCAGCGCCGCGCCGGATACGCTGCCCATCCCCCCAAGGATCACCACGATGAATGCGACCATCAACGGGCGATCGCCCATGAATGGCGACAGCGCATAGGTCTGCGCATAGAGGCCGCCCGCCAACGCCGTCATGAATATCGCGATAAAGAAGGCCAGCATGTAAATGAATCGCGTGTTGATGCCTTGCGTGGCCGCGATATCGGAATCGAGCGCCGCCGCGCGCATAGCCAGGCCTTGCCGCGTATGCGTGACGAAAAACCAGAACACCCCCAGCACCACGACAGCGATGCCCATGATGATCAATCGATCCATCGGCAGCAATACGCCATGCACATCGATCATGGTGTCGGTCACGGCCGGCAACGAGCGCTCGTTGACATCCCAGATCAGCACTGCCGCATAGACCAGCGCCATATTCAGGCCCAGCAGCGCAATCATGCTCTGGAACATCTTGTGGTAGAACCAGCGGAATACCAGGCGCTCCAGAACCAGCGCCAACAGCGCGACGACCAGCGCGCCGCCGACCACGGCGATCGGATAGGGCAAACCGTATATCCCGTACAGGTAGTACAGCGCGTAACCGCCCAGCATGGCAAAGGCGCCGTGGGCAAAATTAACGACGCGCATGATGCCGAACAACAGCGTAAAGCCCAATGCAACCAGGATATAGATAGAACTGAGGCTAAGGCCGTTGATGAAGACCTGGCTCAGGATCGGTAAAGAGAACATCGGCGGATCTCACTAGGTCGGACGACTAGATACCGGGCGCCACCGTTCCGAACGGTCGAGTGGCGCGCGGGCACAACCTCATTGCAAAGATGGCTTAGCGCTTTTCGGGTTGCAATGCCTGGATAGTGACCTGCTTGCCGTCCTTGACCTCGACGATCCAGAACTTCATCAGCAATTGATGCTCGACGCCGTAGTCTTTCATCCCGCCCCAGCGCACCGGCCCGAATAGCCCGGCATCGTAGTCGTCGAGTTTCTCGAGCGAATCACGCACCGCAGTGACTTCTGTCGTCCCTGCACGGCGAATCGCCTCGAGCATGATTTTGGCGGCGTTGTACCAGCCTGGCGCTTGGGCGTTGATCACGCCGTCGCCGTATTTCTTGCGGTATGCCTCGATAAAGCCTTTTGCGTCAGGCGAATCGAAGTCGAACACATTCAGCGAAATAAAGCCATTCGCCAGAGGGCCGGCAATATCCACGATCTCGTCGACCGAAGGTCCCCCGACCTGCCAGATCGTCTTTTTAAAGCCGCTCTGGCGTGCCTGTTTCAGCAGCAGCGCAGCCTCGCCGGGCGCATTGCTGTTCAAGTCCAGCGCATCGACATTCTGAGCGATCATGCGCGCCATCAAGGGGGTGAATTCCTTTGCGCCGCGATCGTAAAGTTCGGTCCAGACTTCGATGCCATTGGCCTTGTAGTATTCGGCCAATTGAGGCACGACAGATTGCCCCACCGCATCGTTTGGCGCAATCAAGGCCACCTTCTTGACCTCGGGATGCGTTTCATGAAACCACTTCACCATCGGCGGCCCGAACTCGACCGTACTGTTCATCGCACGGAAGTTGTAAGGCGATTTCGACTCGTTCTTCAAGATGGTGGGTGAAAAGCCATTGGACAGCAACAGCACCTTGGCCGGGTTCGTCACCGCCACCGCGCTCAACACCGATGGCGACCCGATAGGACCGATGATGAACTTGACGTTATCGGCATTGATCAGCCGATCAGCCGCCAGGCGTCCCCCCGCTGCGGTGTATTTATCGTCGTACATGACCAGTTTCGGTGTGTAGACCTTGTCACCCACTTTCAGGCCGCCTGCCGCATTGACCTCGTCGAACGCGATCTGGATCCCACGCTGCAGGGCCAACCCCCAGGCGGTTCCTCCGCCCGACAGTGGTCCGATGCCACCGATTTTCAATTCTTCCTGGGCGCCAGCCGTAGAGGCCAGCATCATCGCTGCGACGAATGACAGTACCTTGATCTGCTTGAACATGCGCGTTCCCCTTGAACAGTTTGGTTTGACCTCAGCTTGTTATGGTGATCTTCCTCTTGTCGCTATGCCCTCCTGAAAGTGCCCCCCGCACTTTTCAAGCGTCCCGTCTGCCGTTGCTAGGCAGCCTCGCGGTCAATGGCGGGATGCTGTCCGCGCCAGGCCGTGACCTGCTCGAATCCTGCTCCCGCACGCAGCACTTTGTCGTCCTCGTGGCAACGGCCGACGAACTGCAGTGATAAAGGCAGTCCCTTACCGGACAAGCCGCACATCACGGCCAGTGCAGGATGCCCGGTCAAATTGAACGGCGAACGCGCCTGGCGGGCATACGTACGGGCAAACTCGACTTCGTCGTCGATTGCCGAAGCCGGCTCCAGAGAATTGGCGACGACCAGGATGTCAACATCGCGCAGCACTCGATCGACGGCCTCGATCAACTGCAGGCGCCAGCGTTGCGCCTGCACGTAGTCGCCTGCGCCAAGAAATGCGCCGACAATCAGTTTTCGCCGTGCGATATACGAGTAATCAGCCGGCCGCTCGCGCAGCCAGTTCGCGTGTACTGCCCAAGACTCCGCATGAAAGATGACGCGCTGCGCCGTCGTGAAACGAGCCAGCGGCGGCAGGTTCACGTCCGTCACCAATGCACCGTGTTGACGCAACACATGAACGGCGTCGTCAATGGCACCGACCACCTCGGGACTGGCCTGCATGTCCTGCTCATGAAAATGGCGCACCAGACCAAAACGCAGGCCGCGCAGGCCTCGAGACAGTTCCGCGGTGTAATCGTCCACCGTCTGCTGCGCGCTGCCGGGGTCCTCGGGATCATGACCGCCGATAACGTTCATCGCGATCGCCAGATCCTCGCTCGAGCGTGCGATGGGCCCGACATGATCCAAGGTAAAGCACAGGGGGAACACCCCATGGCGCGACACCGCGCCATAGGTGGGTTTCAAGCCCACCACGCCGCAATGTCCGGCCGGGTTGCGAATCGACCCGCCCGTATCCGTTCCCAGGGCCAATGGCACAAAGCCTGCCGCCACCGCGGCACCTGAACCGGAAGACGAGCCTCCCGTCTGGTGTTCCGTATCCCAGGGATTACGCGCCGGTGGATAGGCGGCATCGTCGCTGGGGCCACCGATAGCAAACTCGTGCAGCGCCAGCTTGCCCAGGGTGATCGCGCCCGCGTCACGCAACCGCTTGACGACTGTCGCGTCGCGTTCGGCCACCTGGTCAAGCATCAGGCGGGAATGGCAACTCGTGACCTGCCCGGCCATGTCGATCAGATCTTTCAACGCCACCGGAACGCCATGCAATGGGCCACGGCAGTTTCCGGCGGCAATCTCGTGCCCTGCCTGCCGGGCCTGTGCGAGCGCCCCCTCTGCATCCAGCGATACAAAAGCGTTGATACCGCCGTCGTAGCGGGCAATGCGCGAGAGCAGCGCCTTTACGACGGTTTCGGGTGTCAAGGCACCATGGCGATAGGCGCGCGACAGCTCGGCGGCTGTCATCCAGTGAATATCGTTCACGGGCAGCTCCTCGCCTGCATCGGGGGCCATACCTCGGCCTTGACATCATCGAGCGTAAACAAGACATTTCGCAACTGCATCGCCGATTGAATCGCGATGAGTAGATCCTGCTCGAAGGCGCCTACGATTTCATCCAGGCCCGCATCGCGCGCCATCAGCAGATACAAGGGATTGACCCGACTGGCCGCACCGGACAACGCCATGATTGCATTCCCAGTTAGTAAACATGGGAGTAGTTAACCGGATTACTTAATAAATAACTATTGGATAATATCCAAGCATTATTCGAAAAAAACTAAGTCCCAAGCCGGTCTCGAATATCGGAGTATTGGCCGCTGCCAATGCATGCAGCAAGGACCGGTGTTGATGCGGACGCTTGAAACGGGGAACGGTAATGAACATCAAGTACCGGCAACTGCAGGCCTTTACACTTGCCGCCAAACTGGGATCCTTTGCCAAGGCGGCAGAGGAACTGTGCATTACCCAACCGTCCTTTTCGGTGCAAATACGCGAACTCGAGCATGACCTCGGGCTGCAATTATTCGAACGCACCACGCGTTCGTGCCGGCTGACGCCAGCGGGAGCGACCTTTCACCGAGAAATTGCGCCTATCCTGCACGACCTGCGGCAGGCCTATGGCCGTGCCATCGACGTGGGCGCCGGACGCAGCGGCCAACTGCTCTTGTCGGCCCTGCCATCGCTGTCCTTTGGCCTGTTGACAGAAGTGCTAGGCCGATTCAACCAGGATTACCCTAATGTACGCATCCGTATGCGCGAAGAGTTGAATGTCGCCGTCATCGAGTCAGTCAAACGCGGCGAGGTAGAGTTGGGCGTCGGCTCTGAGCTGAACGGCGACCCCGAGTTAGGATTCATGCAACTCTTTCACGACGATCTGGTCGTCGTCGCCCCGGTGCAGCACGCCATCTTCGACGAGCCCCTGAAATGGCACCGCGTTGGCGACTACCCGCTCATCATGCTGGCCATGGGATCCGCAGACCGCGCGATTCTCGCGAACCGTCCCGGCATCACACCCGCTATCGAAGTCGCTTATATGGGCACCGCTGTCAGCATGGTGCGCAACGGCATGGGCATCACGATTCTGCCCAGCAGCGCCCTGAAAGGCGTCGACATGGAAGGCTTGCAGGCGCAAGCCCTGCCGGGAAAAGATTGCCGCCGCACGATAGGCGTGCTTTACCGCAAACGTGCCCCCTTGAGCACCATCGCCCATGCCTTCGTCCATCTGCTACAGAAAAGCGCCGCTACGGTTTCAGCTGGCTGACATGGGCCGCCACCACACGCCACCCGCCAGGCGTACGTACCCATGTCTGGCTTTGACGCCCGGTTCCGGCTATGCCCTCTCGCCGGAACTCCATGTTGCAGGTGGCGAAATCCCGGCCATATGTCGTGATCACCGTCTTGAGCACCTCTCGATCCAGCCCCTTTGACGGCCGGCCGGCGCGAAAGGCCTGGATCTCGTCATAGCCGTATAGATTTTCGCCTGCGCCATAACGCAAAGTATGCGGGCTATCCCAGAACAATTCGTCCAACACTGCAACGTCATTGCCTGTGAGGGCCTTTTCATAGCGGCCGAATTGTGCTGTCACCTCGGCCACGACTTCTGGCAGGTTGATCTCCATTACCGTCGTACCTCACGTTGAAAGATTTCCAGGCTGAGTTTTTTAGTCTCGATGAAACTGGGCTGAGACAGCGTCTCGACGGTACGCGGCCGTGCGTCGCAATAGTCGAGAATCTCGGCAACGCGGGTTGGCCGTTTAGTCAGCAGCAACACCTGATCGGCGAGATAGACGGCTTCCTCGAGATCATGCGACACCAACAGCATGGTCGTACCCGTTTGCATGAACACTTCCTGCAATTTTTCGCGAATGAACAAGGTCATCTCGAAATCCAATGCAGAAAAAGGCTCATCCAGAAACAGGACCTCGGGCTTTGGCGCCAAGGCACGCATGATCGATGCCGTTTGCTGCTGACCGCCCGACAACTCGTAAGGATAACGGTTCAAATCGAATTTCACGTCAAACGACGCGATCAGCTCCTCCATCCGGCGATCGACTTCGACCTTGGTCTTTCCCTCCAGCATCAAGGGATAGGCAATATTGTCGATCGTGCGCATCCAGGGAAACATCGCTTCGCGATAGTTCTGGAATACATAACCGATGCGAGTGTCTTTCAGCGACTTGCCGTCAAACAGGATCTCGCCGCGATCAATGGGGATCAGGCCTGCGATCATGTTGATCAGCGTGCTCTTGCCGCAGCCATTGGGGCCGAACACCGACACGATGCGGTTTTTCGGGATGTCGAGATCGAAATTCTCATACAGCGGCCAACCCGCAAAATACTTGGTCAGACCGCGTATGGTGATATGCGTGCCCGCAGGTCCGGGGGTAAACCGTGGGGGTGGCACATCGGCATAAGCCGGAACATTCAATACAGCACTCATTATCGTCCGCTCCAATGTACGACACGGCGCTCGATCACCAGGAACAGGATGTTGAGGACATAGCCCAACGCCCCCGCCGCCAGGATCGCGGCATACATCGTTTTGACATTCAGGATTTGCTGGGCATCGATGATGGCGTGACCCAGACCGTTTTCAGAACCGATAAACATCTCGGCCACGATCACGATCACCAGCGCCATCGACACCGCCGAGCGCAGCCCGACAAAACTGGGTTGCAGGCTTTCCCATACCAGCACGTCCTTGAAGATGCGCCAACGAGAGGCCCCCATCACCTTGGCGGCCATGACGCGCTGCTTACGCGCGTTGATCACACCATAGGCGCTGTTGAAAATCACAATCAGCAATGCGCCAAATGCCGCGATGGCTACCTTGTTGAAATCGGACACGCCGAAAATCAACAGGAACAGCGGAATCAACGCGGAGGACGGTGTAGACCGAAAGAAATCCACCAAGAACTCCACACTGCGATAAGCGCGCTCGTTGCTGCCCAGCAAAACACCCAGGGGCATGCCGATCACGGCGGCAATCGCGAAGGCTTGCAGCGTGCGGCTGACGGTCACGAGAAAATCCGTCAACAAGTCGCCGCCGGCCAACCCCTGCACCAGTGCCACGAGCGTGTCCACCGGTCCTGGCAACAGGATCGGCTTGACAAAACCCATCCGCACGACCAGGTCCCAAATGATGAACAACACGATCGGCCCGACAAACGGCAACAGCCGATCGCTAAATGGCGCACGTGGCGGCGCGGCATCATGCGAAGCGGGCGGAGCCCACGTGCCCGTCCCGGAAGAAACTGCAGATTTTTCCATGAGGTCAGGCCTTGTAAATCAGTCCAGCGACATCGATCTTGCGGGCGAAGATCTGTTTCTCGGTAAACAGATCGAAGTACTTCTGAAAATATTCCACGTCACTGGGTTTGAATTCGTCGTACATGACGTAGGCTGCCAGAGGGACTTCCTTGGTCAGTGCGCCTTCGATCGCGGTGTAGCCTTTCATATACTGCCGAGCCTCGTCAGGCTGATTGCGCACGAGATCGATGCCACGGCGATAGGCCGCGATGAATTTGGTCGCCACGTCCGGATTCTTTTTCAGGAATTCGCTCGTCAGGCTGGCCGAGCCGCCATGCCACGGCGCCATGGGGTCTCCCAGAATGTAGTGCGCCACGACGCCGGCCTCCAGCACACGCGTCGTGCCATTGAGCCGCCCCACCGTACCGGTGGGCTCCAGCGTGTAGCACCCCTCCACCTGCCCCGCAGCCACCGCTGCGACGTGCTGGCCGATAGGTAACTCAATGACTGACGCACCCGTGGCGCCAGCACGCTCGAGCATAGTCTTGGCCAACGTCATGTTCTGAATTCCCGGGCCGCACGCAATCCGCTTGCCCTTGAAATCCGCTACGGTTTTATAGGGGCTATCCTTGGCGACGATGAATTCATCCAATACGTCTTTGACGTTGGTGGGGTTGGTGCAGAAAATTTTGAACAGGCCGGGTTGTGCGATTTCGCCAATTCCCAAGTTGGCGGACCCGGTACCGTTGGAGCTGCCGTCGCAGCGGCCGGCCAGCATGGCTTCCATGACTTGCTGAGCACCGGCAAATTTCTGTCCTTCTACATCCAGGCCGGCCTCTTTGAAATAGCCTTTCTCCAGTGCG
The DNA here is from genome assembly GCF_965139205.1 of Bordetella muralis. Taxonomy (GTDB): domain Bacteria; phylum Pseudomonadota; class Gammaproteobacteria; order Burkholderiales; family Burkholderiaceae_B; genus Bordetella_A; species Bordetella_A muralis. The sequence goes on along the minus strand of NZ_CBCSIU010000006.1, from coordinate 89,242 downwards.
GCGTAAAACGGCAACCCTGACGCAACCGGCCAGAAACCGATGCGAATTTTGGGTGCTGTCTGAGCTCGCACCAGCGCAGGGGCGGCCAGCACGCCAAACAATGCGGCGCTGGAACGCAACACGCGGCGGCGGCTGGCACTGGCCAACAGGGTAGCGGAACAAGCTTTGCTCATGAGGAACTCCAATAACAGCAGACTAGGGGCGGACTCATCGGGAATCCAGGCTTGTATACCGTCTCGCAAAATCCATGCCATATTGCCCTGACACCGAGGTGCCCTCTCGGGAAACCAGCCGTCCCGCTGCAGACCGCTCGGCTTCTTTCCTGACGTCGCAGAAGTCGTGCGCACCGCTACTGTGCCCGCTTGCACGCGAACGCACCACATCGGTGCACAAATGCCCTCGTTTCTGTGTTCCACACCTTCTATTCCGCCGCCTGCGCAATCGAATGCAATATCTGTGGCCGCCGCTCTCGCGCCTTTGCCTACCCTAGTTCACGCGCGTGTCATTTCGTGTTCAGGCCGCTCGTCGTATCATGGCAAGAGCATTCATCACAGGAGCCGACCATGAGCAGCAACATCGCCCCCACCGTAGCACTGAGCAATGGTGTAGCCATGCCGCAATTAGGGCTGGGCACATGGCCTATGGACGACGCAGAGGCAACGCGTGCGGTCTCCGGTGCTTTGCAGATGGGTTATCGACTCATCGACACCGCAGAGAACTATCGCAATGAAGCCGGCGTAGGTGCAGGCATCCGTGCGTCTGGCGTCGCGCGCGATCAACTATTCATCACAACCAAATTCAACCGCGAATGGCATAGCCTCGAAGGCCCTCGGCAGGCCTGCGAGGCGAGCTTGAAACGCCTGGGCCTGGACTATATCGATCTGCTGTTGATCCACTGGCCCAATCCCAAACAGGACCGGTACGTCGAGGCTTTCCAAGGGCTGACCCAGCTGTTGGAAACCGGTCTGGTACGCGCCATCGGGACGTCCAATTTCACCGTGCCGCACTTACAGCGTCTGCTGGACCAGGGTCTGGTACCGCATGTGAATCAGATCCAACTGGACCCGTATCATCTACGCAGTGACATCGTCGCGCTGCACCAGGCCCACGGCATTGTCACGGAAACATGGAGCCCCATTGGCCGCGGGGGTGACATGCTGGCCGACCCGGCGATTGCCGCCGTGGCGAAACGTCACAGCCGCACGCCGGCTCAGGTCGTGTTGCGCTGGCATACCCAGCGTGGTTTTGTGCCCGCGCCCAAATCCTCCGACCCGACGCGACAGGCGCAGAACCTGAATATTTTTGATTTTCAGCTATCAGATGATGAAGTCGCTGCATTGAACGCGCTGGATCGTCCCGATCCAAATATGTTGGATGCGGAACGATTTGGGCATTGAACTCGTATCACCAACGATGCTGATACGTCAGCGTCAACAACGCCCCCGACGCCGGTAAACGGCTGGTGTTCGTACTGCTGCGCATCAGTTGGCTATAGAGCGGGTAGTAATCACGATTGAACAGATTTTCAACGCCGACGATCAAGGTGTCCTTGGGCGTGAACTCATACCGGCTCATCAGGTCCACCGTGAAATAACTGCTGACGTCGCGGCGCCCAAAGCCCTCTTTTCCATCCAGACGATAGTCCTCGGCGCCGAAGTAGTTCGCTTGCACCCGGGTGCTCCATCGTTCAGTGGGGCGGTACTGTAAATATGCGGTGAGCTTGATCGGAGGAATACGAAAGCCCGTCATATCCTGCCAATCGCCATTCTCGGGCTGTTCGCGGCCTTTCATCCAGGTAAAGGTTCCGCCTGCGCCCCAGGTTTCGTCATCCGTGAGGTAATCGACGGTTCCTTCGACACCGTAGATGCGCTCTTTCGTACGCGTGAGGATCAGGCCATTGTTGAAACTCTGCACATCCCCGAGTTTTGACGTGGTGTAAAACACTGCCAACGAGGCCGAGGTGTTGCTACCTATGCCACCGCGCCATCCCAACTCGTAGTTGTTGGTCTTGACTGGCTGCAGGTCCGACGATTCGATATCGAATCCCGGCCGCGCATTGCGCATCTGCACGCCGATATCGGGCAGTTGGAATCCCTGGCTGAAATTGGCATAGAACTCCTGCCCCTTTACAGGCGCATAGGCCAACCCCGCGTTAAACAGAAAAGCGTCATAGCTGACCGCCCCACCATCCACCGTCGCAGGCGACGGCACGCGCAATTGAGACAAGGGCACGAAATCGTCGAACTTTGCGGTCGCATATTCGTAACGTATTCCGCCTTGAGCTGACCATTGCTCATTGAAGCGATGCTCCAACTGCGCGAACACGCCCGTGCTGCGCGTGGTCAACTCGGGCATATACGTCAACCGGCCGGTCTTGCGAAATACCCGGCCACCGCTGGCGTCATACGCCGCCGCGTCGAAAATATCGAGCGGCATATCGCTGCGTTCCTGATTGAAATCAGCGCCCCAGAGAACTTTGGACTGTTCCCCCAAAGGCGTATCGACCGTCAGACGTCCACCCAGCACCTTGGAGTTTTGCGTCACCTGATCGACCTGATTTCCCCGGGTAACCACTGCACGGGCATCGAACGGGGTGAAACGCGTAAAGTAGTCGCGGTAATACATTTGCCCCGTGACTTTGCTGCCCAACAGATTCAGATGCTGATACTCCAGGTTCACCAGCGTATTGCGGATCTGATTCTGGTCGACGAGCTCCAGACCGCTCATGGGTAATGCCCGCGCAGTGCCCGGCGGGAGCCGTGCTACCGATGGATCCGAGGTGTAATCAGAATCCTGGTCTGCGTTGTAATAGCTGGCGGAAAGCTGCACACGCTGGTTCTCGTCGATGCGCAGCCCCAGTTTGCCTCCCAGGCTATAGATATTGGAATCAAACAGGTCACCTTGGCTGGGCTCGGGTGCAATGCGTCGGCCGTGGGCATCGTACGAGGCCCCATTGTGACGGGCCCCCAAGTCAAAGGAATAATCCAGTATCCCTTCGCTGCCCGCAAAATGTTGCTGCAGCTGGCCGCCCAATCCATCGGCATGCAAGCGCGTCAAAGGACTCACACCGGTCAGGGTCGTCTCCGAGACAAACTCCCCGCCAGCCGGCCGAGTCGTAATCGACACAATCCCGCCCGTCGCACCCGCGCCGTAGATGGAACTGCTGCCTCGTAATACCTCGACACTCTCGATCGTAGCGGGATCGATATTGGCCAAATTCCGGGAGGAGTCCCGATTCGTATTGAGCGGAATACCATCGACCAACACCAGCACGCCGCGGCCCCGCAACGTCTGCCCGTAATCAGTGATAGTGCGGCTCGAGTCCGCCATGCCGGGCACGGCCTTTGCCAACACCGTAGCCAGGTTGCCTGAACCCGTGCGCAGCTCTTGCAGCGCATCGCGCTCCAACACAATCGTCTGCTGCACGGGGCTCACCAGATTGCTCGACGTGCGCGAAGCCGACACTTCAATCGGCGCCATGACCGCCGGATCACTTGCCGTTGTAGACGCGGCAGCTGCATTAGACTCGACAATGATTGCTGCGCCCTCTTTCCGGGCGTGCAAGGAAGTGCCCTTGAGCAACGCGTCCAGTGCCTGCTGCGGCGACATGCGCCCGGAGACCGCGGGGGCATTCAAACCAGCCACCGTTTGCGGGGTATAGAAAATCTGCAGGCCATGCGTTTGGGCCAGATCCCGCAACGCCTGATCCAGCGATTGAGCAGGCATATTGATCTCGACCGGCGCCGGCTGTGCCTGGACATTGACGGTCCCCAGACTCAGCATCAATGCCACTCCCACAGGCCCCAGGTATGGACGTACCCGCGCCCCGCTCCCCAATTTCCCTCGCTTCACCTTGTCGACTCCAATCCTGTTTGACGGCGGCAACCGCGCCGCCCAGCTCAATCAGAGAGAAGACGAAATATCAGAGAAAAACCTGAATCGCCGGGCCGGTTATTTTGTAACAGCGGTGGCGGCAACGATTTCCCGACGGCCGTCAGCCAGTTGACGTACTTGCACTGGCAGAAAATGCGGCAACGCCGCGAGGAACGCGTCCGTATCGTCCGTCCGGAAAACGCCGCTGATCTGTAGTTTTCCCAATGATGGTTGTCCGGCTAAGACGACAGGCTGCTGACGATAACGCGAGACTTCGCGTGCCGCGCTGGCCAAGTCCGTCCCACGAAACACGATCTGCCCCTTGCGCCACGACAATTCCGTGGCTACGTCCACATGCTGCGGCGGCTCGGCACGGCCATTGGCGCCTATACGCACGGCGTTACCCGCCACCACGGCAACAGGCTCGGTATCATCGCGCCCTGCCACACTGACCGAACCGGACTCGACCACCACTGACACCTGATCGGTATCGCGGCGCACATCGAACCGCGTTCCCGTGACCAAGGCCGTGCCAATGCCTGCGTCAACCAGAAATGGATGCTTGGCGTCCTTTTCCACCGAGAACAACGCTTGGCCAGCCAGCAACTTCACTCGCCGCGCCGTGTCATCAAATCGCACCTGAATATGGCTGCCGCTGTTCAACTCGACCACAGAGCCGTCTGACAAGGTCACGGTTTGCCGCTCGCCTGAAGCAGTGCGGTATTCCATCTCGATCACGCCGCGGGGCCAGTGCCAGACCGCCAGTCCAAGCACAAGTGCGCCCGTACAGAACGCCGCGGCAGCCTGACGCCGATTCACGCCAACACGCCTCGGCCGCGCCGTGGCCAATGCTTGCAGGCGCTCTTGCGGTATGTCGGCAGCCGCCTGCCAGATGGATTCCAACATACGGTACTCATACGCATGGCGTGGATCGGCCGCCAGCCACGCATCCCGCTCGGCCCGAGCCGCATCGTCCCACTCGCCAGAATGGGCGCGTGCAAACCACTGGGCCGCCTGGGCACGAATAGGATCGGATCCGACGGCGGCACTCACAGCAAAACCTCTATCACGAGCGGGCAATCAATCCGGCGCATAGGCCCCCAATCGCTCCCGCAAATGCAAGGCAGTACGAATCATGTATTTCTCGATCATGTTTTTGCTTAACCCCAGGCGTTGAGCGATCTCGGCCTGCGTCAGGCCCTCCACGCGCTGCCAGACGAACACCTGTCGGCACTTGAGCGGCAATTCCTGCAGGGCGGCTTCCAGGGCATGGCCGAGTTGGCTGGCGCGTGCCTGAGAGACTGGGTCATGTAAAGGATCGGCATAGGTCGCTATGGTATCAAGCGGCACCCATTCCTTGGCGCGATCGCGTCGAAAGGCATCGACGGCGGCGTTGCGCGCTGCCTGGTGCAGATACGCCCGCGGCTGCGCCACGTCTGCACGGCCTGCCTCCAAACACTTTACCAAGGCGTCGTGCGCAAGATCCCGCGCCGCCTCCCGGCACCCCAATTTCCGGGTCCAGACCGCGAGCAGCTCTTCGTAATAGGCGAGAAAACCTTGCGGGCGAGATCGGCGGGCTGACATGACAGAGGATCGATAAGATCGAACATGATAATGTTTTTTATTTACATTAACAAATACCGCCCGCCCGACCTCGACGGCAGCGCCCTTGGCCAAGGCGCTTCAAAAGGCTAGGTTTCTGCCGACGAAGCCTGTTGCTTTTGCTCAGCCATCACGCGCAGAGCAATCGTCGCCGCTTTGCCGACATGCTCGGCACATAGTTTCGATGCCCGTTCGGCATCACGGCTGCGAATGGCGCCGATGATCTCCTTTAACTCCTTGACCGTATGAGGCAGCCGCCCGGGCTGACTCATCGAAAACCGGCGCAGCGAATTGATGCGGTTATTCAGTCCCGTCAGCATTTCTTGCACGATGGGGTTGCCACAAGCCTTGAGCAACACACGATAAAACTCATTTTTGGCTTGGACCAAGGCTTTCTGATCGGCATTTCCCTGACAAGCGGCCACGCGTTGCAAACTGACCTCCAATGCAGCGATGTCCTCCTCCGACGCATGCTGCGCGCAACCTGCGCCAGCCAATGCCTCCAGGGCCTGGCGCACAGCATAAATAGAGGTAGCTTCTTCCAGCGTGATCTCTGCCACGGCGGGCCCGCGATGCGGCACGATGGTGATCAGCGCTTCGGCTTCTAGTTTCTGCAAGGCCTCGCGCATCAGAGAACGGCTGACATCGAATAGCTCGCACAACTCACGTTCAACCAGTTTCTGGCCCGGCAGAAACGTGCCATCGATAATGGCGTTACGCATGCTATCGATGACCTGTTTCTTCAGCGAGACTTCGGCACGTTCGAATTGAATACTCATGGCCTCATTATTGACCGCTATCGCCGGACCCCTCAGTCGTCTTTCATGGCAGAGCCACATCGCAGCGCTGCGCAACGAACTTGGCGAGCTCGGTATGATCGGCCCCCTTTCCTAGCGACTCAGCGGCGGCGCGCCACGTTTTCAGACAAAGCTGCGAGAACTCGGCCGTATGGTTTTCATCCAATCCCAGAGCGATGCCTAGGTCTTTCACCATCAGCTCCAGCCCAAAACCGGCATTGTACTTTCCCGACAAAACGAACTGCTTGAATTTCTTTTGCGTGGAATTGTTCATTCCGGTCGAGGCATTCAGTATATCCACCATGACTTCGGTATCCAGGCCAAACCGTTTGCCCATCAGGATTGCCTCGATTCCGATCAAGAAACCGCCTGCCGACACCAGGTTGTTGAGCGCCTTCATCGCGTGCGCGCTACCCACGTCTCCCGTGCGCACGACGCTGGAACCCATGGCGCGCAGTACCGGTTCGACGATGGACAGGCTCGCATCTGTCCCGCCGAACATGATCGATAGATCGCCGGTATTCGCGCGGCTGACACCACCCGATACCGGCGCATCGACCAATTCGGCCCCGCGGGCCTGCGCCGCCTGAGCCAAAGCCCGCGTCGCAGTTGGCACGCCCGAGCTCATCTCAACGATGATGGCGCCCGGCTGCACCGCAGAAAACACTCCGTCGGGACCGTTGAGCACTTGCTCCACAATCGCGCTGGTCGGCAACATCGTAATGATGATAGACGCGCGTTTGGCCACATCGGTAGGTGTTGCCGCAGCACTGACGCGATCATTTTGCGCCAGCGTCGCGACAGCTTGCGCGTTGGTGTCATAAGCGGCAAGAGAATATCCAGCCTGCAACAGGCATTGAGCCATCGGCTTTCCCATGCTGCCCAAGCCAATAAATCCGATTGTCGGTGTCGTCATGTCTTGTCTCGATATCGTTCTATGGATTGATAGGAATATTCGCGTCGTGGATCAATTTACCAAAGCGGTCCAGGTCTTTGCTCGTCAAGCGTTCCATTTCGGCGGGACCGCGGCGCTGGCCCTGCGGCGCCAACGCGCCCAATGAATCCAGTGAGTCCTTCACCTTTGGATCGTCCAGCGCATAATTCAGGGCACTGACGAGCTTGTCCACCCGATCCTTGGGCGTATCTTTCGGCGCAGCCAAGGCGTTCCACACGGCGATATCGAACTCCGGCACGCCGCCCTCTGCAAACGTCGGTGTGTCAGGCATTTGGGGAACCCGCTCTGGACTGGCAACCGCCAACGGCACCACACGCCCGCCCTTGCTGGCCGGAATCATGGCGACCGTCTGATCGATCAGCATGTCGACCGTGCCTGCCATCAGATCGACCAACGCCGGCCCAGTGCCGCGATAGGGAACCATCTGGGCTTTCGTCTTCGTCAGATAGAGAAAATATTCCGCGCCGATGTGCGCCGTACTGCCTGGGCCGCCATTGCCCAGATTCACGCTGGGCTTCGATTGGTCGCGCAACCTTTTAAGCAAATCCGGCAGGTTCTTGATGCCGCTGGCCGCGCTGACCGATAGCACCATCGGCACCTCTGCAACCAGGCCTATGGGCTCCATTTCCGTTTTGGGATCGAATTTCATGCTGCGATACAGGGTCGGCGCAATCGCAAACGAACCCATATTGCTGAACATGATCGTGTAGCCATCGTTGGCCGAGCGCAAGAACTTTTGTACCCCTGGAACGCTGCCGACACCGCCCAGGTTTTCAACGATGACGGTCGTGCCGAGATCCTTGCCCATGGCCTCGGCAACGATGCGCGCCAGCGCGTCGGTAGAGCCTCCCGGCGCATAAGGCACGACCATGGTGATCGGTTTCTCCGGATAAGCCGCATGTGCCGCACTCGCGAGAACGGCCAGGGTCGCCGCCAGCATGGGGCGAAGAAATTTACGCATGAGTGTCTCCCTCCACCTTGTCTCAGGCGGATGTCAGTCCAACATTGAAAATGAACGACCAGATGTGAACGGCCCCGTCCTGCGCTGCATATTGCGCTGCCTATGCGCAGGCGTGGTCCGTCAGTGTTGTTCTGTTGTCATCCCTGGTCGCAGGCGCGGGATAGGCCTATTTCTCGGTTCCGGCAGCTTGTGCCTCGCGATACTCCTTGATCGCTTCAGAGGCGATCCGGAACGAATCCATTCCCGCCGGAATGCCGCCATAAATCGCCACGTGAGTCAGCGCGCCGCGGATCTCCGACTCTTTCAAGCCGTTGCGCAAGGCGCCTTTGACATGCAGCGACAACTCATGCGGACGGTTCAGCACGCTGATCATGGCGAGGTTCACCAAACTGCGTTCACGGCGTGTCAGGTCATCGTTGGCCCAGCACAGTCCCCAGCACGCCGTCGTCGTGATTTCCTGAGCGATACGATTGAAATCGGTCGCATTGGCGATCGACTTGTCCACGTGTTCGGCACCCAGCACTTCGCGCCGGACTTTCAAGCCTTTTTCGTACAGTTCATTGTTCATAGTCTTCCTTGACAGTGTAAAAAGCGTTAAAAAAAGAGCCGCCAGAAACGCGGCAAAGCATGCCTGCAGTGTCAGACCTCACCCGCGGTGAGGGTCACGATCAGGCCGGTATTTCCTGGGCATCTGCATGCCCGCGAAGCGTGATGCCAGCCCATTGCTCCATGACTCGGGCGACGTCCGAAATATCGGCGTCCTCGCCAAAGGTCGCCGTGGTGATCGCCAACATCTCGCGAATCGCGACGCTGACAGGCATGGGAATGCCCATGGACGCGGCCTCTTCAATGCACAGCGTCACATCTTTGTGAGACAGCTTGTTGGCGAATCCCACCTGAAAACGGCGGGTCAGCACCTCGTTGGGGATCTTGTGCGTGGTCGCTGTATTACGGCCACTGCTGGCGTTGATGATCTCCAGCGCGACGGCCGGATCGACGCCTGCCTTGGTGGCCATGGAAAGCGCTTCGGACGAGGCCACCAACGCCGCCGCTGACAACATGTTGTTGGCCAGTTTCGCGGCTTGCGCCAGACCCGGCGCCTCACCGGCGTAAAGCACTTTGCCCAGTGCCTGGAATATCGGTTCGACCTGAAGACGAACGCTCGTCGCGCACGACACCATCAAGGTCAACGTCCCTGCCGCGGCGCCAGTGACGCCGCCGCTGACCGGGGCTTCGATCCACTCGATACCGCGCTCGCTGACGATCTCCTGCGCACGTCGGGCAGCACGTATGCCTATCGTCGACAAGTCGATCACTCGGCGGACCTTTGCGCCTTGCCGTAACTCCAGCAGGACGGTTTCCACAATCGCAGGCGTCGGCAGGCTCAGACATATCGTCTCGACTTGATCCGCCAACGCTCGGACGCTATCTGCCAAGACAGCGCCGCTGTCTGTCGCAGCACGCCGGGCCGGTACGGACGCGTCGAAGGCATACACCGCATATCCGGCTTTCAGCAGGTTTCGCGCCATAGGCAGACCCATGCGCCCCAACCCGACAAAGCCGATTTCCTGGTTCTCCACGACCGTCTCCTTTTATCTGATTGTATGACAATACGTCAATCCTACGGAAATGACGCAAGCGAGCACATCAGTAATAACCCTGAGCGTGGGCATCGGCTTAAGCGGCCAGCTTGCACACCCTCTCGGGAAATCCCCTACGCGCGGAGCCTTGATGACACACACAAATCTATAGGACACTTCGTGTCATTAAGGAATCATTTTTAACTACAATCAACGTCAGGGAAAATCATGCGTGTATCCAGGCTTCTTATCTCCGCCCTTTTTGCGGTCAGCTGCAGCACCGTCGCGGCGCAATCCTATCCGGAGCGTGCCGTGCGGCTCATTGTGCCCTTTGGTGCGGGCGGCATCACCGATATCGTGGCGCGCCAGGTGGGCAAGGAATTGGGAGACGCCCTGGGACAGAGTGTGATCATTGAAAACCGCCCTGGCGCTGGCGGCGTGATCGGCGCGCAGCTCGCGGCCACATCCGCCCCGGACGGCTACACCCTGTTCCTGGGTACGGTCGGCACGCAGATCGTGAATCCGCTCGCTCGCGACAAAATCTCCTATGACCCGAACCGCGACTTTCAGCCCGTTGGCTTGGTATCGAGCTCACCGTTTATGCTCGCCGTCCATCCCAGCGTCCAGGCTCAGGATTTTGCGCAGTTTGTGACGTATGCCAAAGCGCATCCCGGTCAGCTGAATTTCGGCTCTGCCGGCAACGCCAGCTCACCGCACCTGGGTCTGGAGCTGCTCAAGCTCACGTCCGGCGTCGATATCACGCATGTGCCGTTCAAGAGCGGCATCGAAGCTGTCAACGCAGCAATGGGCGGTCAAGTCGACGTCGTCATGGACGCCATACCTGTCATCATGCCGCAGGTCCAGGCCGGCAAACTCAGAGCACTGGTGCTGGCAAATCCCAGCCCCCTGCCCTCGGCCCCTGGTGTGCCTACCAGCGCAGACGTGCATGTTCCCCAACTGCAAATCAGTTCCTGGAATGGGCTGTATGTCCCGGCCGGCACCCCGGCGCCGATTGTCGCTACGTTAAATACCGCCCTGCAAAAGGCCCTGTCCTCGCCCGCTTTGAGCGAGCGGTTGGCCTCGCAAGGGACGCAGATGTACAAAGGAACCAACGAAGAATATCAACAGTTCATGACCGCCGAAAAAGCGAAATGGACCGACATCATCCAACGGGCCCATATTCGATTGGACTGACGGCCGTACCGAGCTTGACGTTCCTTCACATGGCACACGTCACCGTGCGCATCAGGAATGACGGATCACGCTGCATGACATACCAGTCATAACGCATAACGCAAAACACCACACGAAAGGAAGCACCATGGCAGACACCATGCACCTGTCCAAACAAGAACTGGTCGAGAAAGCGCAGGCCGAAATGCGCCGTCAATTCGCCGACTCGCAGTGGACAAAGCGCGAACGCCTCGCGCTGACCTGCCGCATCTTGTTTGATGGCGGCCATGATTCGGGACTGGCCGGACAAATCACCGCACGCGCGGAAACGCCGGGCAGCTACTACACCCAGCGCCTGGGACTGGGCTTTGACGAAATCACAGCCAGCAATCTACTGCAGGTCGACGAAGACCTGCAGGTACAGGACGGCGACGGCATGCCGAACCCGGCCAACCGTTTTCATTCGTGGATCTATCGCGCCCGGCCCGACGTGCAGTGCATTATTCATACGCATCCGTTGCACGTCGCTTCGCTGTCGATGCTGGAGGTCCCGCTCGAGGTTTCGCACATGGACAACTGCACGCTGTATGGCGATGTCGCGTTTCTGGAAAAATGGCCCGGCGTGCCCGTTGGAAACGAAGAAGGCGAAATCATCTCGGCAGCCCTGGGCGACAAGCGCGCCATCCTGCTATCCCATCACGGCATGTTGGTCGCCGCGACCACGATCGAGGAAGCCTGCGTGCTGTCGCTGCAGTTCGAGCGTGCGGCCCGCATGCAATTGCTGGCAATGGGCGCCGGCACGATCCGGCCCATCCCGCCGGAGCTCGGCACGGAGGCGCACGATTGGATCTTGACGCCGAAACGGTCACAGATCGGCTTCGCGTATTATGCACGTCGAGCCCTGCGCACCCATACTGACGTGCTGACCTGATCCGAATTGCCTATGCAAGACCTGCCACACCGACTTCGCGCCCTGCGCCGCCAACAAGACCTGTCGCTGGAGCAACTGGCCCAGCGTACGGGCCTGACCAAGAGCTACCTATCCAAGCTGGAGCGCGGCCTGAGCGAGCCCTCCATTTCCACGGTGCTCCGCCTGGCGCAGGCCTACGATATCGGTGTGTCGCAGCTGGTCGGCGCGGACATGGATGCACAAGAAGAAACCACCAGCATCGTGCGCGTGGCAGACCGCGAGCCCCTGGTGCGCGATGGCACCCATGTCGGCTACCACTACCAGTCCATGGCCGGCCGGCGCAAGATCCGCACGATGGAGCCCTTTGTCGTGCGCCCACCGCGCAAGTTTCCCGCAGATAAAGCCGTGTTCCCGCACCCTGGCGAGGAGTTCATGCTAGTCCTCAAAGGCTCAGTCGAGGTCCACGTCGGCGAACGGCAGTTTCGGCTGGATTGCGGCGACTCGGTGTATTTCGATTCGGAACTTCCCCATCGCATGCGCACGGTCAGCCGGGAAATCGCCGAAGTGCTGGTCGTCGCAGCGCGTTGATCGCAGCGCTGCGCTGACCAGCAGCCCTCGCGAGGCGAGTGTTGCATCCGCCACAGAAACAAGACCGAATGCATTGCCATTGTCAAGCGTGGGCTGATATCATTGGTACTTGGGCGTTTACCGTCCATCATTCCGTACCCCGCTTTCTTCCACCATTTCACTCACCACCAGGGAGGCGTCTGATGTCCATCGTTCGCAATGCTTTCCCCAGCGTGGACCCGCGACACCTTTAAGTCGTCGCTGGCGCTGGGCCGCCCGCCAAGCTCTTTTCGCTTGTAAGTCCGCGTTCTGCGCACTTGCGGCAGCCTATCGCCCATCCCAGACATTTTGCTCGGCCTATCCGCCTTTACGGACGCGCGGCAATGTCTCTTTCTATTGTTCTTGTTGAAAGCCCCGGCATTCGTCACGATACCGGGCAATAAAAAATGGCTCGAAGAAAAATTGATTTTCGCGGACAAGCGTTCAAAGACGTTTTAGGTTTTACGTTTCGGCATTGGCGCGAACAGCCCTGGCGCGCTCTGCTGATCATTCTGTTGGTGCTGCTTTCGGCCACGGCAGATGTGTTGACGCCCATGTTTGCCGGACGGCTGGTCGACGCAGTGGCGGCGGGCATCTCCAGCGGCCCCGGCGCTTGGGATATGGCGACGACCGCTTTCTGGGCGCTGGCGGCGTTGGCGCTAGGCAGCACGATCTTTCTGCAACTGGTGTACTTCAACATCATCAAGCTCACGCTGAACATGATGACCGCGATCGCCTCGCGCGCATTTCATCGTGTGCAGCGGCTGTCTACGGATTGGCATGCCAATAGCTTCGCCGGCTCGACGGTGCGCAAGATCACGCGCGGGATGTGGGCGCTGGACTTGCTCAACGATACCTTGTTGATTGCGTTGTTGCCATCGATAGGCATGCTGGTGGGTGCGACCATTCTGCTGGGTGTGCAATGGCCCATCATGGGGCTGGTGGTCGGTGTGGGATCGCTGGTGTACATCTCGGTGACGACCGCCTTGTCATTGGGTTTTGTTGCGCCTGCCGCACGTCTGGGCAATGCCTGGGATACGCGGCTGGGCGGCGCCTTGGCCGATGCCGTGACCTGTAATGCCGTCGTCAAGGCCTTCGGCGCGGAATCGCGCGAAGAAGTCCGGCTGGAACGTATCCTGGGCAAATGGCGCCACCGCACCCGGCGGGGCTGGGTGCGCGGCACGCTCAACGGTGGCGTACAAGGCCTCATGCTCGCTGCCATGCAAGCCGCCATTCTGGGCTCTGCCCTGCTGCTCTGGGCCAAAGGGCAAGCCAGCGTCGGCGACATCACCTTTGCTTTGACGATGTTCTTTATCCTGCAGGGCTATCTGCGCGATATCGGCATGCACATCCGCAACCTGCAACGCTCGGTCAACGATATGGAAGAGCTCGTCTCGCTGCACGCACAGCCTCTCGGTGTGAGTGACAAACCCGATGCGCGTCCTATCGCGATCCAGGCAGGCGAGATCCGTTTTGAGAACGTCACGTTCCGATATGGCGCGCACCCTGTCGCGTTGTACGACGATTTCTCGGTGCGCATCAAGCCGGGCGAACGGGTGGGTCTGGTGGGTCATTCGGGCTCTGGCAAGACAACGTTCATCAAGCTGATCCAACGGCTCTATGACATTAACAGTGGCCGCATCACCATTGACGGCCAGGATATTGCTGACGTGCAGCAGGCCTCGTTGCGCAGCCAGATCGCCATCGTGCAACAAGAACCCGTGCTGTTTCACCGCACACTGGCTGAAAACATTGCCTATGCCCGGCCCGACGCTACGCGCGCAGAGATCGAACAAGCCGCGCGTCAGGCCAGTGCCCACGATTTCATCACCGCATTGCCCAAAGGCTATGAAACCATGGTGGGCGAACGCGGCGTCAAGCTCTCTGGCGGCGAACGCCAACGGGTCGCCCTTGCACGCGCGTTCCTGGCCAATGCGCCTATCCTGATATTGGACGAAGCGACATCGAGCCTGGACAGTGAAAGCGAAGCCTTGATCCAGCAGGCCATGGAACGCCTGATGGCCGGACGCACGACGCTGGTGGTCGCACACCGGCTGTCTACGATACGTACCATGGACCGTTTGCTGGTCATGGACAAAGGCCGCATCGTCGAGGAAGGCAATCATCAGGCACTGATGCAACGCGAGGGCGGCCTGTATCGCCGGTTGCTCGAGCGCCAGGCCCTGGAATTGACCAAAGGCCTGACCTTGCCCGATGGCGCACAGCAACGCCGCCCGCTTATGGCATTGGACACGGAGGACGATGCCATACTGACCGAAAGCTGACAATTTTTCGGCGCACGCGGGGCCACGCCCCGCCCTACTGTCGCTCAGTTCTGCTCGTTATATCGTCCTCGTTATATCGATCCCATCAGGACGTTGTATTGCTGTCATAAGAGGGGCGCTACAATTAAGCGTTTTTCGGCCGCGGGCCATGGCGCCCCCCTGCCTTTTCATTTCCCAAGAATCACTCCATGACCTCCTCTGTTTCCGGGCCGCGTTCGCCCGGCCTAGTGCTGTTTGCGCTCGCTATCGGCGCATTTGCTATTGGCACTACCGAATTCGCCACCATGAGCCTCCTGCCGTATTTTGCGCCCGCGCTCGGTATTGACGCGCCAACGGCGGGCCACGTCATCAGCGCGTATGCGCTGGGGGTAGTGGTAGGCGCACCGTTGATCACCGTGGCGGCAGCCCGGCTGCCTCGACGCGCACTGCTGCTGTTGTTGATGGGCAGCTTCGCGCTGTTCAACGGGCTGTGCGCCTTTGCACCCACCTATGAATGGATGATGGTGCTGCGCTTTCTGAGCGGTTTGCCGCATGGCGCCTACTTTGGCATTGCGTCGCTGGTCGCCGTGTCGCTGGTGCCGGAGAACCGCCGCACCCAGGCAGTCGGCCGCATGTTTCTGGGTCTGACGGTTGCCACGATTATTGGTGTTCCCATGGCCAACTGGCTGGGACACGTCGTGGGCTGGCGTTGGGGATTCGCCTTGGTGGCCGCGACCGGTCTGCTCACCGTATTGCTCGTTGCCTTGTTTGCGCCAGCCACGCCCGCCGACCCCAAGGCCAGTCCGCTGCGCGAGTTGAGCGCATTGCGCCATGCTCAGGTCTGGATGACGCTCGGCATAGGCGCAATCGGCTTTGGCGGCTTGTTTGCCGTCTATACCTATCTCGCCGATATTCTGCTGGAGGTGACTCACGTCTCGCCCGATACCGTTCCATTGGTACTGGGGGTATTTGGCATCGGCATGACAGCAGGTAATCTCATCATTCCCAAATTTGCTGATCGTGCGTTGATGCCGACCGCTGGCGGGCTGTTGGTATTCAGCGCAGTCTCGTTGGTGTTGTTTACGTTCAGCATCGACAGCATCTGGACAATCACGCCCGCCGTCTTCCTGGTCGGTGTCGGCGGCGCACTGGGTACGGTATTGCAGACGCGCCTGATGGATGTGGCAGAACACGCGCAGGGCCTGGCTGCGGCGCTGAACCATTCGGCGTTCAACACGGCCAATGCACTGGGACCGCTGTTGGGTGGACTGGCGTTGTCTCAGGGCTACGGCTGGCACGCACCAGGCTGGGTCGGCGCCCTGCTCGCCTTGGGCGGCTTTTTACTGTGGCTGATTTCGGTCTCGATGGATCGACAACGCGACACGCTGCAGCAGGCAACGTAAAGCAATGCAAATCCTGGGCTGGAATCTCGAAAAAAAACGATCCCAGCCTAGGCAAAACCCGCTGCATTCCCTATGATCGTGAAGCGCTGCGGGGCAAGGTCCCGCCACGTATCGTTTCGCTCATCGCTTTCAACCCAAGGAGTCCATCATGGCAGGTTGGTTTGAACTAAAAAAAGCAAGCAACGGGCAATTCCACTTTTCCCTGAAAGCCGGCAACGGGGAAATCATCCTGACCAGCGAGATGTACGAGACCAAGGCCTCGGCCTCGAACGGCATCTCCTCGGTACAAAAGAACAGCGGTGACAGCGCCCGATACAAGTCGGCCACATCATCGAACGGTAAGTTCTATTTCTCGTTGCGGGCTGCCAATAATCAGGTCATCGCCAACAGCCAGATGTATGGCAGCGAGGCGGCTCGCGATGGCGGTATCGAATCCGTCAAGCAAAATGGGTCGACGGCGGATATCCGCGATAACAGTTGACGTTATTCGCGTCACGTGGCGGTACGCGATAGACGACGCGTACCGGCTGCCGCGAGGCAGTATGCAAGAAACAGGCCTCCCTCGGGAGGCCTGTTTCTTTATAGGAAAGACTTGCTTTGGTCCAGTACCTGATCGCACGCCTTACGGGTGATTTCTTCTTTCAGGCCACCGCCGCTGCTCAGATCGAGCGACGCTCCGTTACTGGTAGTCAACACGCCCGACGACCCTTTGGAGTATCCCGCATCGGACGAGGCTTTTGCGGATCCGCCGAGTTTACCCATCAACTGGTCCTTTACTGACGAGGCGTCATTGCCGCTCAAGTAGTTGTTTTTGATGCAAAACTCGAGCACGCCCGCCGCATTGCCCGCCGTGCCGGAGCTCGCCGAGCCGCCGCTGATGGCAGACAGGACCGACGAGCTATTTCCGCCGCCGCTGCCGCCCAAGGCGCCGCCCAGCCCTTGTGTGATGCCGCCGGAGGACGATCCGGTCTGCGCCGCCGCCTCCCCGCCCACCTGTCCCTTGACGGCATCCAGCAACTGCGCATTCGCGCCTGTTGCGAAAAGTGGCGCGGCGATCAGGGCGGCTATGCCGATGACATGACGATGATTCAGTTTCATTGCATCACTCCAGTCTGAGAAAACCGAATTCATCCTAGCGGCGGCATGTGACGCGAAACAAGAAAAACAAAGCAAAGACGGCAGGCCGAATGCGACAAAGTATGAATAACCGAGGCGGTTCTCCAGGAGTGCCGTAACACCTCGATCCGTCTTGTCACTGCCCGGACATGGGCTCGCTATCGAACACAACTGGCCTGCAAGGCCTGCACATCCGGTTCAAGGCCGATACCCGGCGCCTGCCCCAAATGGGCCAGACCATTATCCAGTTTGAGCAAAGGCTCGCTGAGCAGCGTACGCAAAGGATTGTCGTTCGCGTCGATTTCCAGCAAGCCGCCATGGTGAATACCATCGACCGCCGCCAACAGATGAGCCGATGCCATCAGGCCTATGCCTGCCCCCAAGTAATGCGGGCAATATCGCAGGCCGGCAGCCCGCACCGCTTCAATGACAGGCAAGCAGCCAGAAATACCGCCCCATTTGGCCAGATCGGGCTGAACGATTTGCAGGAATCCGGCGTCAATTCCCGCCTGGAACATGCTCAGCCCCAGGTAATTCTCGCCCGCTGCCAGGGGAATCGCAGAGTGGCGAGCCAGCGCTTGCCATTCGGCGAACGGCCGATCGGCACGCAGGGGCTCCTCGAGCCAGGCGAGGTTGAACTCGGCCATGGCCGCCATCATGGTGGCAGCTGTAGGCGCGTCCCAGCCTTGATTCGCATCCGTCATCAACGGCATATCCATGCCGATCACATCGCGGGCATCGCGCAGATTCTGGAGATCGCGCTCCTGGCCAAATCCGAGTTTGAGCTTGAAAGCGCGGTAACCCTCGTCGTATTTCTTGCGCACCATGCTGGCCGGATCATCGGGATTGATGCCACTCGCGTAGACCTGGACCTGATCGTGCGTGCCCCCCAGAAAGGCCCATAACGGCTGACCAGCGCGGCGAGCGCACAAGTCCCACAGCGCGAGATCGATGCCGGCGATGGCCTGCGCCATGGGACCAGGTTCACCGGATTGCAAGGCCAGGACTTCCGTTGCCGCTGTCAGATGCGCAAAGGCGGCTGCGGGATCTTTGTATTCGCGATCCAGCAGCAAAGGCTGCAGTACCGTCTCGACCAGCAATGCCCGATGCTCGGCTCCGCACGAAGGGAAATTGCACCAGACCTCGCCCCAACCGTGCGCGCCATCGCGATTCTCTATGCGCACAAAGACCGCGGGACGGCTATACATCGTACCGAACGAGGTACGCACGGGGTTTTCCAGGGGATAGCGCAACACATGCACGCTGAGTTTGGTGGGATGGATACTGCGGTCGTTATTCGTCATGGCTCTGGAACAATCAGGGAATCAAGTTCATTTCAACGTGGATGAAATCCCCGCGGTAGGAGACCTCGCTCAGATAAATCACGCGCCCGTCTGCGTCCACAAAGACGCGGCGCACTTCGGCAATGGGCGTATTCACTGCCACCTGCAAGTGCTGGGCAACCTCGGTGTCGGCCGTGCCGATGGTCAACGCCTGCCGCGCCTGGGCGATCGTGATGCTGGGCATGGAGACCAGCAGCGGAATCACGGTTTCATTGCGAAAGCGCTCCGGATGCTGGCGAAAGACATCTTCGGCCAGATAAATATTGATCACGCAATACGGCTGATCCAGGCGTTCGTGGACACGGCGCATAAAGACATAGCGCTCAGCCGCCGTGCCGTCCTGCGGCGTGACCGGTGCGCGATGAATGGACTCGTCGATCGTCACGATCTTGGGCTTGGTGTCCCGGTACATATTGGCCAGTTCAGCCAAAGTGGTTTGCACCCGCAGCCAGCGGTCATTGGGCGGCAGGCCCGTTACGAATGTCCCTCGCCCCTGTTGGGGGGACACCAATCCCTCGCGGGTCAGGACATCCATCGCCTGACGAACGGTCACCCTGGCCACCCCGAACTCGGCAACGAGCTCCTCCAGGGACGGTACTTTTTGTCCCTGTTCCCACACACCGCGGCCGATGCGCTGCCGCATCAGGTCTGCCAGTTGGAGATAGCGAGGAATAGGGCTGTCGTGAAAGTTGATAGCCATAAACAAATAGCCATATGTTGTTTGCTGAACGTATGGTCTACAGTACGATTTGACCTATAAAAGGTCAAGCGCCTTCGCTTTGATTTACGGAGGAGACATCTTGCGCAATCGTTCCGTAGTGCAACGCGTGGCGTTGATCGCCGCCCCGTGGTTGCTCATCGTATTGGCGTGGTATGCAGTGCGAGCCAGCGGCCTGGTCAGCCCTGCCCTGGTCCCCAGCCCGCACGAGGTGCTGGCGAAATTCCTGGAGCTGATGCAAACCCGGCTGCCTCACGACATCTTGATGTCCACTCAGCGCGTGTTGGTCGGCGTGGTGTTGGGGATTGTCTTGGCCGTGCCCGTCGGATTCGTACTGGGCTGGTATCAATCGATACGCAGCTTTGTCGATCCGGTCATCAACTTTTTCCGCGCCCTGCCGCCGATTGCGTTGATTCCGCTGGTGATCGTGTATTTTGGGATAGGCGAGTCCGCCAAGATCGCGATCCTGTTTTATGCGTCGTTCTTTGCCGGCGTCATCGTCATGTACGAAGGCATTGCGCAGATCAATCCCATATTCGTGCGTGTGTCGCGGACACTAGGCGCGAGCGACGGTGAGATCTTCCGCAAGGTCATCGTGCCGCTCACGATTCCCCATATGTTGACCGCGCTGCGTGTGGCGCTGGGGGTGGCCTGGGCGACGCTGGTAGCCTCGGAGCTGATCGCCGCGCAGCAGGGATTGGGCGCCTTGATTCAAGACGCGTCCTCGTTCTTTCAGCTCGATATCATTTACGTCGGCATCATCTGCATTGGCCTCATCGCGCTGATCATGGATTTGATTCTGCGCGCGCTGGCGCGCCGTCTGGTGGCATGGCAGGAGCGGATTGCATGACATCGAATACCCCTGTACGCCTGCAGTTTTCCGATGTATCCGTGGACTATCCGACGGCGCATGGACCCATGCGGGTACTCGACGGCATCAATCTCGATATCCGCCAAGGCGAATTTGTTTCGATCATCGGTCCCTCGGGCTGCGGTAAGACCACGATGATGAATATGGTGGCGGGGTTTTTGCAGCCTACCCAGGGCACAGTCCAGCTGGATGGAAAGCCCGTCACCGGCCCGGGGCCGGACCGGGGCGTGATTTTTCAGGAATACGGCGTCTTTCCCTGGCTCACCGTGAAGGAAAACATCGCGTTCGGCCTGACGCTGCGCGCCAATCAAGTCAGCCGCGCCGAACGCGACGAGATCTGTCAGCGCTACATGTCGCTGATGGGGCTGGCCGATTTTGCCAACCATCATCCCAAGCATTTGTCCGGCGGCATGCGTCAGCGCCTGGCCCTGGCGCGCGCCTACGCGGTCAAACCGCAATTTCTGCTGATGGACGAGCCTTTCGGCGCGCTGGATGCGCAGACGCGTAGCGCGATGCAGGACTTGCTGCTGCAAGTCCTGCTGGCCGAAAACAAAACCGTCATGCTGATCACGCACTCTGTCGAGGAAGCCATCTACCTGTCATCGCGCATTGTGGTGGTCACGGCGAGGCCGGCGCGGATCCGTACGGTGATCGACGTGCCATTTGCTTATCCGCGTGCGGAGAATTTGCATGAAGACCCGCGCTTTGGTGAGTTGCGGTCGCATATCCGCAGCCTGGTCATGGAGGAATACGCCCGGCAGGCTAGCCAGGCGGTGCGTCTGTCTGAGTGATCCTCGCGCGCGTGTCTCACGCCGCATTGTTCCCGTTTTTCTTGATCTGTTATGTCGTCGTTTCGCCTGCTAAAAGGAGCCTCCACATGAATCCGCAGCGCAGAACCTTATTGAAAACCGGCACCCTCGCGGCCGCCATGTCAGGCCTAGGCATGCCATTATTGGCACGTGCCGCGCAGTCCGTGCGCGTAGGCTATCTACATACGCCCGCCGTGGACGGCCAGATCTGGACGGGCCTGGAAACCGGCGCCTTTTCCGAGCAAGGCCTGGATTTGCAGATGATCAAGTTCACTACCGGACTTGAATTGTTCCAGGCCATGATCGGAGGCAGTCTCGATGTATTGTCCACCGGCGCCGTAGTATCCAATTTCCCGGCACGCGGCCAAGGCAAAGTCTTTTTGCTGAACAATGTGGAATATGCGACCGCGCAACTCTGGGTCCGGGCCGACTCCGGCATCAAGAGCGCCGCCGATCTCAAGGGCAAGAAAATCTCGACCACGGCCGGCACCACTGCACACGTGTTCCTGAATCGGGTACTGCAAGGCGCCAATCTGCAAGAAGGCAAGGACGTGCAGATCGTGAATCAACGCATGACCGAAGCCGTCACGTCCTTTATTTCGGGCGCCGTACCGGCCGTGGCGTTATGGGTGCCGTTTGATGTGACCGTCAAACAAAAATCCGAGGGTGCACGCATGCTGGTCGATGCCTCGGCCTTTTATCCCGAGGCCGCCATCGTCGGCGGCTGGGCGGCGCGCAATGACTTCTACGATAAAAATCCGCAATTGATCCAGTCGCTGATCAAGGGCTGGGTCAAGGCCAATGACCACCTGCTTTCGCACACGGACGAGGCCATTGCAGCATTACAGAAGAAACAGTATCCCGAAGTCCCGCTGGCCGACCTCAAGAATCAATTCAAAGCGTCGAAGTATTTCACCTCCAGCGAATGGCGGGCCAAGTACGCCGACGGCACCGTCACGAAATGGCTGCAGCAGGTCACGGACTTTTTCGTCAAGACCGCCAATATTTCCAACCCGGTGCCTGCCAGTACCTATTTCGATCCCAAGCCCTATCTAGACATCGTGAAAGCCTAACCTCGCAGCAACGCGCCATGTCCCAAACCTACGACTACATCATTGTGGGAGCCGGCTCCGCCGGCTGTGTGCTGGCCAATCGCCTGAGTGCAGATCCGGCCTGCCGGGTATTGCTGCTGGAGGCTGGCGGCGCAAACACGGGATTCTGGTTGAAGCTGCCCGTGGGATATTTCCGGTCTATCTATGACCCGCGCTATTCGTGGCAATTTGACGTGGAGCCTCAACCCGAAACGGGCAATCGCTCTATCGTCTGGCCGCGCGGCCGGGTGCTGGGAGGCTCGAGCTCAATCAACGGACTGATTTATATCCGCGGCCAACACGCGGACTACGATGATTGGGCGCGTCTGGGCGCGACAGGTTGGAGCTATCGGGATGTCTTGCCCATTTTCAAGCAATCCGAGTGCTACGCGGGCGGCGCGAGCGAGTATCACGGTGATCAGGGCGAACTGCATGTCTCGGACCTGCGCAATGATCATCCGCTGTGCTCGGCCTGGCTGCGGGCGGGCGCCGAAGCGGGCTTGCCCGCCAGTCCTGACTTTAATGGCGCACAGGATAGCGGCCTGGGCAGCTACCAGCTGACACTGCGAGGACACTGGCGCGACAGCGCAGCCACGGCTTTTTTGCGTCCGGTGCGGGCACGTCGAAACCTCACGGTCTTAACCGATGCCCATGTCACGCGATTGCTGATAGAGCGTGGCACCTGCCACGGCGTCACCTGGCTGCAGCGCGGCCAGGTCATGCGCGCTCATGCAGCAGGCGAAGTGATAGTGGCCGCAGGCGCGCTGCAGTCGCCTCATCTGCTGCAGTTATCCGGCATCGGCCCTGCCCGCCTGCTGCAAAAGCACCAGATTCCGGTCCATGTCGACGCGCCGGAGGTCGGCTGCAATTTGCAGGATCACTATCAGGCACGCGTCATCGTCAAGGTTAAAAACAAACTCTCGCTCAATGACGACGTGCGCAATCCGTTCAAGCTCGCCAACATGGGCGCGAAGTGGCTGTTCAACAAAGCGGGTCCGTTGACGGTCGGTGCAGGCCAGGTGGGAGGCATGGTGCGTACCGAGCATGCACGTGATGGCCGGGCCGATATTCTGTTCAACGTCATGCCGCTATCGGTAGACAAGCCTGGTGATCCGTTGCATGGATTTTCTGGTTTTTCCGCATCGGCCACACAATGCCGGCCCGATTCTCGCGGTACGGTCGAGATCCGCTCGGCCGATCCCTTCGACCCGCCGCGTATCGTGTCCAACTATCTGACAGAACCGCACGACATCAAAGTCCTGGTCGCAGGGTTGCGCATGCTGCGCGACATCTATCATCAACCCACTTTCCGCGAATTCACCACTGGCGAGGAATACATGCCAGGCAGTGGATTACAAAAAGAGCAGGATCTGGCGCAGTTCGCGCGCGAACGCGGGGGAACTGTATTCCACGTCTCGGGGACCTGCCGTATGGGCAGCGATGACCAAGCAGTCGTCGATCCGACGCTACGTGTACAGGGCGTGGACAGGTTGCGCGTCATTGACGCGTCAGTGATGCCGGCCATGGTGTCGGCCAATACCAATGCGGCCGCGATTTTGATCGGGGAAAAAGGCGCTCAACTGATCCGCGGCTCTGCCGGGCATCAGTGAAGCCCTGCCCAATGGTGCTGCCCTGACCTGTATTTGGCTCACGCCAAAGCGCTGCCCCTCGAGGAGCGTTTCCCACGCCTTTCGTCCCACCATTTGATTCAATTCCTGTATGGATCGATGTTTTTTCTGACTGAATCAGAAAAGAACCCTCAGGCCGGCCACGATCTTTCCCTATACTAGAACGTTTATACGGACTCCCTCCGGAATCCATTCAATTCAGCTTCAGGAGACTTTTCCATGTCTATCACTGGTGAGATGCTCATCGGCGCCAGCGCCGTGCGCGGCACGCTGGGCGCACAGCGCGCGTTTGACCCGGCTCGTAACGAACACATCGAGCCTGAATTCGGCATGGGCGGCAAGGACGAAGTCAATCGCGCCTGCGAATTGGCCGCCGCGGCGTTCGATCCCTATCGCGCCGCACCGCTGGCTCAGCGCGCCGCTTTCCTGGAAAGCATTGCCGACAACATCATGGCGCTGGGCGACGAACTGATCGCGCGCGGCATGGCCGAAACCGGCCTGCCAGAAGCCCGCCTGCAAGGCGAGCGCGGCCGTACCGTTGGCCAACTGCGTCTGTTCGCGAAAGTCGTGCGTGATGGTCTGTTCCTGAACGCCACCATCGATCCTGCCCAACCGGAACGCAAGCCCCTGCCCCGTTCGGACCTGCGCCTGGCGCGCGTGCCGCTCGGCCCGGTCGCCGTGTTCGGCGCCAGCAATTTCCCGTTGGCATTTTCGGTCGCCGGTGGCGATACCGCTTCGGCATTGGCCGCGGGCTGCCCGGTTGTAGTCAAGGCGCATAGCGGTCACCCCGGTTTGTCGGAGCTGGTGGGCCGCGCCATTCAAAAGGCCGTCAAAGACAACAACCTGCCCGAAGGCGTGTTCTCGCTGCTGTTCGGTGCAGGCCGCACCCTGGGTGATGCGCTGGTTGCACACCCCGCGATCAAGGCCGTGGGCTTTACCGGCTCGCGCCAAGGCGGCCTGGCACTCGTTCGCACCGCGAATGCCCGCCCCGAGCCGATCCCCGTCTATGCCGAGATGAGCAGCATCAACCCCGTGTTCCTGTTCCCGGGCGCGTTGTCTGCCCGCGCAGAAAGCATTGCACAAGGCTTCGCTACCTCGTTGACCGGCAGCGTGGGTCAACTGTGCACGAATCCGGGTCTGGTCATTGCAATCGACGGTCCGGATCTGAAGCGCTTTGAGACTGCGGTGACTGCAGCGCTGCAACCCGCACCGGCCGGCACCATGCTGACCCCGGGCATCGCCGACGCCTATAACTCCGGCGTGGCGCAACTGAGCGCTGTCGAAGGCGTATCGTGCGTGGCCAAGGGCCAAAGCAACGAAGGCCGCCCCAATAGTGCCCAAGCCGCGCTATACAGCACCGATGCACAGCGATTCTTGAAAGACAAAGCGTTGGAAGCCGAAGTATTCGGCCCCGCCTCGCTGCTGATCCGCGTGCGCGACGTCGCGGAGATGCGCGAGATCGCCGAACACCTGGAAGGCCAGTTGACCAGCACGCTGCAGATCGAAGCCAGCGACGTCGAGGCGGCTCGTACGCTCGTGCCGGTGTTGGAACGCAAGGCTGGCCGTATTCTGGCCAATGGCTTCCCCACGGGTGTGGAAGTCACCTACGCCATGGTGCATGGTGGTCCGTTCCCGTCGACGTCCAATGCGATGTACACGTCGGTGGGTACGACGGCGATCGATCGTTTCTTGCGTCCGGTCTGCTATCAGGATCTGCCTGACGCGCTGCTGCCCGAGGCGGTTCAACAGGCCAATCCGCTGGGTCTGTGGCGTCTGGTTGACGGCGCGCCGCAAAAGCCCTGATCCTGGATAGAAACACGGTAGAGCACCACGATAACGCCGGCTTCGCCATCGAAGCCGGCGTTATTTTTTTGCGTCACCGATTCAATCGTCATCCGGCGTGGTATCGGGCCCGTTCTTCATCCCATCCCGTCCCGCGACGCGATCCAGGAACGCCTCTACCGTAGGATTGTCCGCCTGCTGCCGCCACGCCAGATAAATGTCTGCGTACAGGTTCTTTTGCGCGATGGGGCGATATTCCACACCCTCGAAATGCAGCTCTCGCGCCGAATCCGGCACGATGCCATATCCCAATCCTGCCCTGACCAGCGCAACCAAAGTATGCGTTTGGCTGGCGCGTTGTACATAACGCGGCGCGATATTGGCCAGGCCCATCGCACCGACAATGCGGTCATGGAAATATCGGCTGTCGCCTGGCGAATACAGTATCAACGGCTGTTGATGCAAGGCACGCAGCGGCACGGTATCCATCGCACACAGCGGAGAACCGGCGGGCAGCGCCAATATCAGCGCTTCGCGTTCCATCAACCGTTTCTCCAACCCCTGATGCATGGGCACATGCCGCGTCAACGCGACGTCGAGTTCGCCCGCCAATAGCAATCGGCCCAGATCGCTCGACACCATTTCGCGCAGCTGGATATTGACGTCGGGCAGCACCTGCTGCGCACGCATCAGCATCGCCGGCATCAAACGGTAGGCTGCCACCGCGGTGTACCCCAAGGTCAGATGACCCGCTTCGCCATGCGCAGCACGCCGCGCCGCGAGCGCTGCACGTGCCGAATAATCCAATAGATGACGCGCATCTCGCAGCAAACGCTGCCCCGCCGCAGTCAACCTGACAACGCGGCTATGGCGTTCGAGCAGCGTCACGCCCAGATCCTGTTCCAGCAGCTGTATTTGCCGGCTGAGCGGCGGTTGCGTCATGCGCAAGCGCGCCGCTGCCCGGCCAAAGTGCAATTCCTCCGCCACGGCGACAAAACATTCCAATTGACGCAGTTCCATACTGCCGCATCCATCCATTCAATATGTGTATCGGGCAATGTTATTTATAGCTCAATTGGTATTGAATGGTGTCAGCGCCCCTATACTTTTGCCGTTGGCATCATTCAAAGATGCCGTAAACCAGAAAGCATGCCCGCTGCGACCCAGCGAGAGCGGCTCAGTTAAAGATCAATTCAAAAACGGTATTGCGGAGACACACACGCATGAAAGCAAAGCGGATTTCCCGTATTCGCGCCCAGATCACGGGCGCACTGACCCTGGCGGTCGCAGCATGTTTTCCCGTTGCCAGCCAGGCGGCAGGCGATTACCCCAATCGTCCTGTTTCGCTGGTTGTTCCGTTCTCGCCCGGTGGGGGGACCGATATTTCGGCCCGCATCCTGGCCGAACGCCTGGGACAGACTTTGGGCCAGACTATCGTCGTCGACAACAAGGCCGGTGCAGGTGGGCAAATCGCTGCCGATCTGGTTGCGCGTGCGGATCCTGACGGCTACACGCTGCTGTTCGCAAACTCGGGCATGCTCTCTATCAACCCATGGATCTACAAGCTGAAGACGGATCCAGCGGTGGCATTCGCGCCGGTGTCGCTATTCTCGGACCTGCCTTTTGTGCTGGTCGTGCCGCCTTCGCTGAACGTCAAGACGGTGCAAGACCTGGTGGCCCTGGCCAAGGCCGAGCCGGGCCAACATACGTTTGCCAGTTCGGGCACAGGTGGCGCGCCTCACCTGACGGCGGAGGTTTTCCAATTGGCTACGGGCACCGAGTTGCTGCACGTTCCCTATAAAGGCGGTGGCCCCGCCATGGGCGACCTGATGGGCGGCCGCGTCGATATGTTGTTCGCCTCTGTGCTGGAAACCAATTCGTTCGTCCAAGCCGGCAAGCTGCGCGCGCTGGCGGTCACGGGTGACAAGCGATCGCCCGCGATGCCGGATGTGCCCACGATCGACGAGGCCGGTATCAAGAATGCCCAAGGTGGATCCTGGACCGCGGTGCTAGTGCCCGCAGGCACGCCGCAAGCCATCGTCGACAAACTCTCGAAAGCCATTCGGGATGTCGCCAACGAGGAAGGCATCAAGCAAAAGCTGCTGGCCCAAGGTGCAGGTGCTCATGGCTCAACGCCTGAAGAGTTGGCGCAACTGGCCTCGAGCGAACGCGCGCGTTATGGCGAAATCATCAAGGCACGCGGTCTGCTTGCACAATAAGCAGTTTCATACGCAAGGACCCGCTGCCCTCTTTCAGAATCGGAACATAGAGGACAAAGCGGGTCTTTGAAACCCCTATAGATTGGATTTTTCATGACTGATGCTGTCTCCACGGATCTCATCGACGTACTGATGGTGGGCCCCATGCCACCCGCCATCACTGAACACGTCGATCGCCATTACCGCTTGCACCGCTGGTGGGAAATCAAAGACCAAACCGGCTTTCTGCAAACGCAAGGGCAAACCGTGCGTGGCATTGTCACCAGCGGACGCCATGGCGCATCGGCAGAACTGATCAATAGCCTGCCCAAGCTGGAAGGCATTTTCAGCCAGGGTGTAGGCTACGATCCCATCGACATCAGCACCGCCAAGGCACGCGGCGTCGTCGTGACCAATACGCCGGGCGTATTGAACGATTGCGTCGCGGACACCGCACTCGCACTGATCTTGAACGTGTCGCGCCGTCTCTGTCTGGCGGATCGTTTCGTACGTGAGGGCCATTGGCTCAACGAAGTCTTTCCGCTGACGATCAAACCCAGCGGCAAACGCTGCGGCATCGTCGGGCTGGGCAGCATCGGCCTGCAGGTCGCCAAACGCGCCGAAGCCTTTGACATGAGCATCGCGTATTACAACCGCCGCGCGCGCAGCGATGTGCCGGATCACTATCGCTATTACGACAATCTGATCCAACTGGCCGAAGACAGCGATTTTCTGGTGGTGGTTGTGCCTGGTGGAGCAGAGACGCGACATCTGATTAATGATGCTGTGCTCAATGCGCTGGGGCCCAAGGGTTACCTCATCAACGTGGCGCGGGGTACCGTTGTCGATGAGTCTGCATTGATCAAGGCCTTGCAAGACGGCCGTATCGCGGGCGCTGGCCTGGACGTGTTTGAACACGAGCCTCAAGTGCCGCAGGCGCTATTGGACATGGACCAAGTCGTGCTCTTTCCGCATCTGGCCAGCGGTACGGAAGAGACTCGGCAGGCCATGGCCGATCTGGTGTTGAGTAATCTCGATGGCTGGTTTCAGAAAGGCGAAGTACTGACACGCGTGGTCTGATGCCAAATACCCAGCATGACCCTCATCATGCTGGGTATTTGTTTTCATCTCGTGGTGCAGCCTGCGTTGCGCATATGGCGGTTTCGCACGCTCACGTGCTCCGCGCATCGAGCACCCGCGGCGGCGCGGTCATGCGCAGTCCCGCCCGCACGGCCGTGCACGTCGCGGCAACCTACTCGCCTTTCACCCCGGCGTCTGCAATCACTTTCGCCCATTTCGCCCGCTCCGCGCTAATGCGCGCAGCCGCATCCGCAGGCGTCGTCCATGTCGCGACCGCCCCTTGATTCAGCAGCGCGGCCTTGACTTCGGGCTTGGCCAGGATCTGCTTGAGCGAGTCATTCAGCTTCTGAATGACAGCGTCCGGCGTTCCGGCAGGCGCCACGATGCCGAACATGGAGCTCACCTGAAAATTCGGCAGACCTGCTTCGGCGGTCGTCGGCACATCAGGCAAGGCCTCTGCGCGTTGATCTGACGCCACCGCGAGGGCCCGTAGTTTGCCGGCTTTCACGTGCCCCTGCGCGGCGGGTACGGTCTCGATCATGCTGAGCACCTGCCCGCCCATCAAATCGGTCATCGCCGGGCCACTGCCCTTGTATGGCACATGCAGGACGTCTACGCCCACCATGCTCTTGAACATTTCGGTGGCCAGATGTTGGGGCGAACCATTGCCCGATGAAGCCATCGTCAAATAGCCCGGACGCTTTTTGGCTAAATCGATGAATTCCTGCAGCGACTTCACTTCCACCGAAGGATTCACCACAAACACGAGCGGCACCGAACCGACGATAGAAACCGGGGCAAAGCTCTTTTCGATGTCGTAAGGGACTTTGCCTTTGTAGAGCTCTGCATTGATGGAATGGCTCGTCAACGCGCCGAGCAACAGCGTATAGCCGTCGGGATCCGATTTCGCGACCTGATCTGCGCCGATGTTGCCCGTCGCGCCGGCACGGTTTTCGACAACGAACTGCTGGCCCAGTGCCAGCGACAGTTCCTGCGCCATGACGCGGCCGATCACATCAGTTGCCCCGCCGGGCGGATAAGGCACCACCATACGCACGGGACGCTCGGGATAGCCCGCGGCAGCAGCGACGGTGGGCAAGCCCAGGCTCGCACAAAAGGTCAAGGCACAGGCCAGAAATGCCCGCCTTGCGGGGGGACGCTTGCTCGATAAAAACATGTGTGTCTCCTGCCAGGTTAGTGGTTGAATGTGTTTCT
This sequence comes from Bordetella muralis, assembly GCF_965139205.1. Taxonomy (GTDB): domain Bacteria; phylum Pseudomonadota; class Gammaproteobacteria; order Burkholderiales; family Burkholderiaceae_B; genus Bordetella_A; species Bordetella_A muralis. Next base: position 59,267 of record NZ_CBCSIU010000006.1, on the reverse strand, counting down.
GGCGTCGATCCACCCTCCGGTACTTGCATTACGCGAGAAGGCCCGGATATGATCGCCCATAGATTATCAATAATATTATTGAGATGACAATGGCTTCCTCAAAAAAACCTGATTCCCCCGCCACTGGCCTGCGCAAAGGGCTGACCAATTACGGAGACACGGGCTTTTCGCTGTTCCTGCGCAAAGCCTTTATCAAGGGTGCGGGCTATACGGAGGACGCCCTGTCTCGCCCCGTGATCGGCATCGCGAATACGGGCAGCAGCTATAACCCCTGTCATGGCAATGCCCCGCAGCTGATCGAGGCGGTCAAACGCGGCGTGATGCTGGCGGGCGGGTTGCCGGTAGATTTCCCCACGATCTCGGTGCATGAAAGCTTTTCGCAGCCGACGAGCATGTATCTGCGCAACCTGATGTCAATGGACACCGAGGAGATGATTCGCGCGCAGCCCATGGATGCCGTGGTGCTGATCGGCGGCTGTGACAAGACCGTGCCCGCTCAATTGATGGGCGCCGCGTCGGCAGGCGTGCCGGCGATTCAATTGGTCACGGGTGCCATGCTGACTGGCTCGCACCGCGGCGAACGCGTGGGCGCGTGTACGGACTGCCGCCGCTATTGGGGCCGTTACCGTGCAGAGGAGATCGACGCCGAGGAAATCACCGACGTCAATAATCAACTGGTGGCCAGCGTTGGGACCTGTTCGGTGATGGGAACGGCCAGCACGATGGCGTGCCTGGCCGAGGCCTTGGGCATCATGGTGTTTGGTGGCGCCTCGGCGCCTGCCGTCACGGCTGACCGTATGCGCGTGGCGGAGCAGACAGGCACCACTGCTGTCGCTATGGCGACCAACCGTTTGACGCCCGACAGGATTTTGACGGGCAAGGCATTCGAAAATGCGTTGCGCGTGCTGCTGTCAGTAGGCGGCTCAACCAATGGCATCGTGCACTTGACCGCAATGGCGGGACGGCTGGGCATCGATATCGATCTGGCCGGCCTGGATCGCCTGAGTCGCGAGACTCCTGTACTGGTCGACTTGAAGCCCTCCGGCCAACATTACATGGAGGACTTTCACAAAGCGGGCGGCATGCCGGCGCTGCTGCGTGAACTGCGGCCCTTGCTACATCTGGATACGCTCACAGTATCGGGGCGTACGCTAGGCGAGGAGCTCGACGCCGCGCCAGCCCCCTTCGTGCAGGACGTGATTCGCCCGTTCGATTCGCCGATCTATCCGGTGGGCGGCCTGGCCGTTTTGCGCGGCAACCTGGCCCCCGGTGGCGCCATCATCAAGCAATCGGCGGCTAACCCCAAACTCATGGAACATGAAGGCCGGGCCGTCGTGTTCGAGGACGCCGAAGATATGGCCAATCGCATTGACGACGATGACCTGGACGTCACGGCGGATGACGTGCTGGTCTTGAAGCGCATTGGCCCGACCGGTGGGCCGGGTATGCCGGAGGCCGGTTATATGCCGATTCCGCGCAAGCTGGCTCGGGCCGGCGTCAAAGACATGGTGCGGATTTCCGATGGCCGCATGAGCGGTACGGCAGCGGGCACGATTGTGCTGCATGTGACGCCGGAGGCAGCGGTGGGTGGGCCGTTGGCGCATATACAAACAGGTGATCGCATCCGGCTGTCGGTGAAAAATCGAGAAATCGCCGTGCTGATCAGCGATGAAGAACTCGCCCGCCGCGCCGCTGCGCATCCCATCGAGCGCCCTACCGGGGAACGAGGCTATCGCAAGCTGTATATGCAGAGCGTGACGCAGGCCGATCAAGGCGTGGATTTTGATTTCCTGCGAGCCACAGATACGAAGGAAAGCGTACCCGGCAAGGCTTAGGCCATGCCACTGCACCTGCCTTCGCCGGATTGATGGACAATGCTGTACCGCCTCTCTCTCGCATTCGCAGTGTTGCAGATACCCTGGTCATAGAGCCGAGGGGCTGACTAGCATCCGGTCGAATCCGCCACGCATTCGAGACGTGCGCAATGACTCAACGCGCCGCCCATCAAAGGAAACATGATGTCTTCATTACCTCAACCGCTGCTCACAAACCCCGCCGCTACGCACGCCGTGGTGGTAGGTGGCGGCACGATGGGCGCTGACGTGGCCGTCGTCCTGGCACGTGCGCATTGCCGCACTACCGTCATTGAACCCGATGCCGCGCGCGCCCAGGCCCTGCCTGCGCGCGTCGCCGCTAATCTGGCCGCAGCGGGACGCGCAGAGGCGGCGGATTATGTACACACAGCGCCCGATCTGGATAGTGTCGACTGGAACAGCGTCGCGTTGGTGATCGAATGCATTCCAGAACGATTGGATCTGAAGCAAGCCCTATTTGCAGACCTGGAGCAACGTGCGTCTGCGCATGCCATTCTGGCGAGCAATAGCTCGAGCTTTCCGATCAGCGCGATCGGCCAGGGACTCAAGACACGCGATCGTATGTTGGGCCTGCATTTTTTCATGCCCGCGCATCTCGTGCCGCTGGTCGAGGTGGTGTTGTGCGACGCCAGCGATCCCGCGCAGGCCGATGCCCTGATTGCTTTCATGCGCCGTTGCGGCATGGTCCCGGTCAAGGTATTGAAAGACTTGCCTGGTTTTCTGGCCAATCGTTTGCAGCATGCGCTGTCACGCGAGGCATTTGATCTGATCGATCGCGGTATCGCCTCGCCCGAGGATGTCGATGCGGCTGTGAGATTCGGTTTTGGCTTCCGGTTTCTGGCCGCCGGCCCAGTATTACAGCGCGATCATGCCGGAATCGAGGTGCACGCGGCGGCAGGCGCCACGATGTATCCCTCGTTCTGCAACAGCGATACGCCTGCGCGTTGTCTCACCGAACGCGCCGCGGACGGCAGGCACGGAATGAAGGCAGGCCAAGGCTTTTATGAATGGACGCCTGAAAGTATCGCTACTGAGCGTGCGCGCTATGATCGATTGCTGCGCGCAGGACTCGATTTGATTGCGGATGAACTGCCGCCGATAGATCCCTGATCGGTCCCGGATTTCAATCGCTTTGCCAATTCGGCTGACATGCCGTCGCCCTTGACCCAGACCGACATTTTCTCGAGCCACTCGAAAGCGCTTGGCGTTCGGTGTGGTTCAGGGGGACCAGCATCACCTCCTCAAGTATTTTGCCGACCTCGTCGGCATGAGCGCGCAGCTTGCGGCCATGATGGGCAGCTCTGCACCGCGGTGTCGGGGCTGGTGATCCTGTTGCTGTGCCCGGTGGCCGGCATGCTGTCGGACCGCTATGGGCGCGATATCGTGATGCTGTTCGGCCTCAATACACCTGGGGCACGATCATCTCGCTTGGCACCGGATGACGGATATAGTCCTTGTTGCGCACGCGCTCCGGCAAGATCACCTCTTCACGTTCGACTTCCTGGTAGGGAAACTGCGACAGCAGATGGTGGATGCAATTGAGCCGTGCCTGCTTTTTATTGTCGGCAGGCACGACCCACCACGGCGCCTCGTTGATGTGTGTGTGGTCCAACATCGCCTCCTTGACGCGGGTGTAATCCTCCCAGCGGCGGCGCGATTCCAGATCCATGGGGCTGAGCTTCCATTGCTTTAGCGGATCGTGGATACGGCCGAGAAAGCGCAGATGCTGTTCCTCGTCCGTGATCGAGAACCAGTATTTGATGACCTTGATCCCGGAACGCACGAGCATGCGTTCGAATTCCGGCACCGAACGGAAAAACTCCTCGTATTCCTCGTCCGAACAGAACCCCATGACGCGCTCGACGCCTGCCCGGTTGTACCAACTGCGATCGAACAACACGAGTTCCCCGGCTGCAGGCAGATGTGCAACATAACGCTGGAAATACCATTGTGTACGCTCGCGATCGTTGGGTGCGGGCAAGGCAACTACGCGGCATACGCGGGGATTCAGGCGTTGGGTGATGCGCTTGATCACGCCGCCCTTGCCCGCTGCATCGCGTCCTTCGAAAATGATGACCGCTTTTTGCCGAGTCGATGCGACCCAGTTCTGCAGCTTGACCAACTCGCCTTGCAGACGAAACAGCTCACGGAAATAGGCTATTCGCTGGGCGTGTGTTTCATTTCCCGGGGCAACGCCACCCTCCTGCTGTGCCAGATCATAGGTGCGGTCTTCGATTTCCAGCTCCAGCTCTTCGTCCAGGCTGTCGAGCAAATCGTTTTCGATGCGGCGTCGCAGTTCGTCGCGGTCTTCAAAATTCATGGCGTCAGAGATCCTTTACCCGTTTTTGACAGCGTAGCGGGCGCAGATGAAGGATTGTTGACAGCGTTGTTGCACGGCGGATTTCGTCAGAGGCTGGGGGCTTGGCCGGCTGACTCACAAGCAGCCGGCCTCGGCATTCCCGCCCATTGAATCAAAGCACCGATCGATATCCAAACAGCGCGACCGACCCGCCCGTGTGAACGAACACGACATTCTGGCCACGCGTAAACTGGCCTGCGCGAATTTGACCGATCAGCCCGGCCATGCCTTTTCCTGAATACACAGGATCGAGCAAAATGCCCTCTTTCTGCGCGCACAGGGTCAGGGCCTCGATCATTCCAGGCGTGGGCTGACCATAGCCATCACCCACGTAGCCGTCATCGGCGCGTGAGGCGGACGCCTGAATTTTTGTCGATAGCCCAAGCAACGCGACGGTTTCATTAGCCAACTTCAGCACATTGGCCTCCTGAGGGGCCCTTTTTGCGCGCACGCTGATGCCCATGACGGGAATGCCGCTTTGCGTGCCTTCGAACGCCGCGAGCAAGCCTGCCTGCGTGCCGGTACTGCCGGTGGCATGGACCACCGAATCGATATTCAGTCCCAGATCATAGGCTTGCTGCATGATTTCCATACCGCAGGCGACATAACCCAAAGCCCCGATAGGGTTGCTGCCGCCGCCGGGAATAATGTAGGGCTTCGAACCTTTTGCACGCAGCTCGTCGGCCAATGTTGCCATGGCAGCATTCATATCGGTACCCGCCGGCACGCGCGCGACGATTTCGCCACCCAGCAGTCTGTCGAGCATCACGTTTCCGGACTCGGCGTATTCCTCGTCCAGGTTGGTAACGCGTGCCTCGAGAATCACCTTGGTTTTCATGCCGACGATGGCAGCAGCCGCGATGGTTTGGCGCACGTGATTGGACTGCGTAGCGCCTTGGGTGATGACAGTATCGGCGCCTTTGGCGAGCGCGTCGGCGATCAGGAATTCCAGTTTTCTGGTCTTGTTGCCTCCCGTGGCGAGCCCAGTGCAATCATCGCGCTTGATGTAGATGTCCGGCCCTCCCAGATATTCGCTCAGATTTTTCATATGTTCGAGCGGCGTCGGAAAATGGCCCAACCGTTTACGCGGAAATTTGGCGAGATTCATTGATCGATAACTCCAGTGGTGGATTGGCGAAACAAAAAGACCTCAGTGTCGTGACATGCCGCGCCGGGCTCCGCAGGTTTGACGCAGCTCCTGGCGCCGCACCTGGCGGCCCAGCGCTGGCTGCCCGACGCCCAACATTAACGCCGCCTGAGTGAAGCTGCCTAGTTCAGCGGCATAGTAAAAATATACGAGCTGCCGCAAATCCGTTCACACCCCTTCTGGCGGAAGAACCGGTATGGTGGGATTGTAGCGTTGCAACCTGGACCGGCGCGTGCAGTGCATGGCTATGGCACAGGCATGTCCAGGGCTCGCCGCCACGCCGTCGACTTGTCCTGCAGGCTCATGGCGGCATGCGCCGGGCTGGTTGACGGCAATTCGAAGTACAGCAGTTCGCGCGAGAGTCCCAACGCCGGCAGCACGTGCCGCTTGTACAACGCCGCGGCTTTGGCGCCATTGAAACAGACGCGTTCTATGCCCGGATGCAGGCGAAACAGCATCTCGAAATCGTTCGGCACCACGCTGGCAGCGAGGATATTTGCATCCAGACTGCCGGGACGCTCGCAGGCCTGCAGCACGTCCCACAGCGCTATCCCATTTGCCTTCAATGCCTCGCAACGCACCTGATACGAGGCCTGCGCGCCAAAGCCGTACAACTGCGCCGCTATCGGCCAGAACGCGTTGCGCGGATGTGCGTAATATTGTTGCTCGCGCAGCGATGCCACCCCCGGCATGGTACCCAGCACGAGCACCCGCGCATGCCGGGAGATCAGTGGCGGAAAGCCCGAAACATGACTTGAAACCGGCACAGCGGAAAGCTCCCAATAGCAAACGCGGCGCCCGGACAGTATCCAGGCGCCGCGTTTTTCCTGCAACGTGACGATGAAAACACGCCGTCCGTATTACGCAGCCAGACGCGTCTCGATCGACGACTTCACACCCGGCAATTCACCCGGCAGCCCCTGTGCCAATTGCTGGAACAAGGTATCGTGCAGCGCCAATTCATCACGCCACGATTTCACATCGACCGAGATGACTTGCTGGAACTGATCCGGGCTGAATTCCAGGCCGGTCCAATCGATGTCCTGATACGTGGGTGATACGCCGAATACTTGCTCGACACCATTGGCCGTGCCATCGATGCGGCCCAGCATCCACTTCAGAACACGCATGTTGTCGCCAAAACCCGGCCAGACAAATTTGCCATCCGGCCCTTTGCGGAACCAGTTGACACAATAGATGTGAGGCAGCTTGGCACCTGCATCCTGCAGGCGTTTGCCCAGTTTCAGCCAATGGCCAAAGTAGTCGCTCATGTTGTAGCCGCAGAACGGCAACATGGCGAACGGGTCGCGGCGCACGACGCCCTGCTGGCCTGCGGCCGCAGCCGTGGTCTCAGAGCCCATGGTGGCCGCCATGTAGACGCCTTCGACCCAATTACGGGCCTCGGTGACCAGCGGCACGGTGGTGGAGCGACGGCCGCCAAAGATGAACGCGTCGATGACGACGCCTTTGGGGTTTTCCCATTCAGGGTCGATGGACGGACATTGCGAGGCAGGTGCAGTGAAGCGCGCATTCGGATGAGCGGCTTTGCGGCCAGTTTCCTTCGCGCTCGCGGGCGTCCAATCCTGACCCTGCCAGTCGATCAGATGCGCGGGCGGCGTATCGGTCATGCCTTCCCACCAGACGTCGCCGTCATCAGTCAACGCCACGTTGGTGAAAATGACGTTGGCTTTCAACGTGGCCATGGCATTGAAGTTGGTCTTTTCGCTGGTGCCAGGCGCCACGCCAAAATAACCCGCTTCGGGGTTGATGGCACGCAGGCGGCCTTCGGCGTCCGGTTTGATCCAGGCAATGTCGTCGCCGATGGTGGAGACCTTCCAGCCGTCCATACCCTCGGGCGGGATCAACATGGCAAAGTTGGTCTTGCCGCACGCCGACGGGAATGCCGCGGCGACGTGATATTTGCGGCCTTTGGGCGAGGTCACGCCCAGAATCAGCATATGTTCGGCCAACCAGCCCTGATCGCGGCCCATGGTCGACGCGATCCGCAAGGCAAAGCATTTTTTGCCCAACAAGGCATTGCCGCCGTAACCCGAGCCAAAGCTCCAGATCTCGCGCGTTTCGGGATAGTGAACGATGTATTTCGTCGGATTGCACGGCCACACCACATCGGCCTGGCCTGCTGCCAGCGGGGCGCCCACGCTATGCACGCAAGGCACGAACTCGCCATCGCTGCCCAGCACGTCAAACACGGCGCGGCCCATGCGGGTCATGATGCGCATGTTGACCACGACATAGGGACTATCAGACAGCTCGACACCGATGTGGGCGATATCCGAGCCCAACGGCCCCATTGAGAACGGCACGACATACATCGTGCGCCCACGCATGGAACCCTCAAACAAGCCATTCAGCGTGGCGCGCATTTCAGCGGGATCAGCCCAATTGTTCGTAGGACCGGCGTCCTCGGCATGCTGCGAGCAGATAAAGGTGCGGTCTTCGACGCGCGCCACATCGGAGGGGTCGGACCAGGCCAGGTACGAATTCGGCCGCTTTTCCGGGTTCAATCGTCGCAAGGTGCCTGCCTGCACCATCAGCTCGCACAGTCGGTCGTATTCTTCTTGGGAACCATCGCACCAGACCACATTGTCCGGCTTTGTCAGCGCAGCCACACGCGCCACCCACTCGACCAACCCCTTGTGCTTGACGTATTCGGGTACGTTAAGCGAGGCGACTTCTCCGTCGAACGGCTTATTCATCGGGACCATCTCCTTTAATAAAAAAACGATGCGGGTCCCCCATGAGGACCCGCATTTCATCTATTTATCTGATTTCGCAATATTACTTGCCCGCACGCCCGCCGAACCAATTCGGGGCATCAGGAATGCAACATCGTATGTCTGTTGTATCGTCAACGAGGATAGGATGAACAGATGCACGAGTGCCTTGACGCGAATTCAGAAGTCGTCGAGCGTACTGCATTCCGCGGTATTCGTTTCGCGAAAACAGGGTAAACCCCGATAACATAGCGATTTTCAGCCGCCCATTTCCCATGCAACAAATCGAACTCAACGATAGTACTGCTGACCGCTACCTGCTGGATGCCCCGGGCTTGTCGCTGCTGGCCTTTCATAGCCGTACCTGCGGCACGTGCCGCATCGCGCGGGAACAGTTGCCCGAGCTGGACCTGCCGGTCGAGCGCCTGTGCTGGATCGATGCGGGCGATAACGGGGGATTGGTCGAACGCTACGAGGTCTTTCATTTGCCCGCCCTATTCCTCGTGCGCGACGGCGCCTATTACGGCGCCGTCAATGCATCGCTGGCGGAATGGGACCTGCGCCAGCAGATCAGTCTGGCGCTGGATAGTTACCCCGCAGAGCTACCCTGACGTTCAGGTGGCCAGTTATCCGGTGCTCGGACGGTCAAGCCGTCCGCGCCGACTCGATCAAATCTGACAGCCGGCGGCGTTGACGCCCTTCGGCGTCGAAATTATCCGGCGCGAGCCATTGCTCAAAGCCGCTGCACACGGCCGGCCATTCCGAATCGATGATGGAAAACCAGGCAGTATCCCGATTGCGCCCTTTATAAACCACGGCCTGCCGGAAAATCCCCTCGAACTGAAATCCCATGCGCAGCGCAGCGGCACGCGACGGCGCATTCAGGCTGTCGCACTTCCATTCATAGCGGCGATAGCCGAGTTGATCAAACGCCCGGCGCATCAGCAGATACTGGGCCTCCGTGCCGGCAGGCGTGCGTTTGAGCAGATTCGAATAGGCCACGTTGCCTACCTCGATCACGCCATTGGCCGGATCAATGCGCATGGCGGCCAAGGTGCCGACCGCTTGTCCCGTAGCCGAATCGATAACGGCAAAAAACTGGGGATCCTCAGAGGTCTGCACCGTACGCGCATATGCCAGATAGCTGGCCTCGTCGGCGAATGGCCCGGCCAGCGTATATGTCCAGTCAGCATCGTCAGGCGTCTGGCGAAACGCGGCATACAGTTGGGCGCCATGACGCGCCGCATCCAGCGGCTCGAGCCGGCAGTAATGTCCCGCGATCGCCTCATGCGGGGGCCGCGGACGCGCGGTCCAATTCGGGAGGGGATCGCCCACGGGCTGTTGAGTCCAGGCGCTGGTCGACGGCATACGTAGTTCCTTCTGATGATCGGTGGACAACGGTGTCATGCAAATACAGGCCATAAGGCTAGCTGAATCGTGGCATGGTAAAAAGATCCAATATCAGACTATTTGATGGTGCCATGGATACACCAGCCCCATTGCTGGACAGCCCGCTGTCGCCTCCTCAGGATGGCCACACGCTGCAGCGGCAATTGTTGCAAAGACTGAAGGCCTCCATTCTGGACGGGCGGCTGCCCGCGGGTAGCCGGTTGCCTGCATCGCGTGCTCTGGCAGAACAGCTCGGCATTTCGCGCAATACCGTGATGCTGGCCTATGGGCAATTGACCGCGGAGGGCTATGTCCGGGCGGATCGTCAGGGAACGCGGGTCGCCGCGCTGCCAGCGGCACCGACGGCGCGGGTCGCCCCCGCCCCCACAGGCGCCGGCGCCGCGCAACGCGTCAGCCGATTGACGCCATCGCCCCGCCGCGTCGAGGCTGGCATGGCATTGCGTCCAGGGACGCCGGCGCTCAATCATTTTCCGCTCAACGCGTGGCGCCGTACGCTGGACCGTACGCTGCGTGATATGCCCGCCAGCACACTGGGCTATGGCGAGCCCGCGGGCGAGCCGGCGCTGCGTGAAGCCATCGCCCGACATCTGGGTTTATCCCGCGGCGTGCGCTGCAAGGCAGAGCAGATCCTGATTACCGAGGGCGCCCAAGAGGCGTTGACCCTGTGCGTACGGCTGCTGAGCAATCCCGGCGATATCGCCTGGGTGGAGGACCCGGGCTATCGAGGGATCAAAGCAGCACTCCAGGCAGGAGACCTGCAGGTGATACCGGTGCGCGTTGATGCCGAGGGCCTGGCTGCGCCTGCCGCGCTCTGGCACACCCATACGCCACGCGTGATCTACACCTCGCCCTCGCATCAATATCCGACGGGCGCCGTGCTGAGCGCCGCTCGCCGCCTGGACCTGCTGGATCGCGCCCGGCGCAACAACGCCTGGATCATCGAGGACGATTACGACAGCGAATTCCGCCACCAGGGCGATCCGATCCCTGCGATGCAGGGGCTCGCGGATAACGCCCCGGTGGTCTACATCGGCACGTTCAGCAAAACCATGTTTCCCGCCCTGCGCGTCGGATTCCTCGTATTGCCCGAAGGGCTGACGGGCTCGTTACATACTGCCGTGCACGAATTACTGCGCGGCGGCCATCGGCATGAACAGCTCGCCCTGGCGGACTTTATGGAAAGCGGCCAATTTGCCCGCCATCTGGGCCGCATGCGGCGTCTCTATCGCGACCGGCAATCCGCGTTGCGAACGGCCTTGGCTTTGCATCTGCCGGTCTCGCATGAAGTATTAGGCGGACAAGGCGGCTTGCATTTGACCCTGAGACTGCCGCCAGACATCCCAGACCGGCAACTCGCTGCTGCGGCGCGGCGGGCGGGCATGGCGCCCACGGCCCTGTCGGCCTTTGCCCTGCAGCCGACTGCAGAAGACAATGGACTGGTACTGGGCTATGGCAATACCTCGGCGGATCTGTTCGAGCCCCTCATCAAGCGGCTTGCCAAACTGATCGTGGAAACCACTGCAGGGCGCACGGCATAAGGACGACAATCCCGCTCGCCGGAAAATGCCCCAGCCAGGAGCGGGCCTCGGCTCGTGCTAACTGATCAGAGCGGACAACAACAGCATCGCCAATAGCAACCAGAACAATCCCGACACAATGGAGCGCCCCATAAAGGCCTTGACCGCAGACCACAGCAAGACCAGGCCCAGGAGCAGCAGCGCGAAATGAAATATCGACGAGCTCATTCCCAATGCGCCGGCCAGGCCCGAGAAAAAATCCCCGATCGCCGAGCCCAGACCGCTAAAGACATAGCGGATGCCCGACACAATGGCACGGATCACCTCGCCTAACACGGCGCCTACCGAGCCAAAGAAACTAGTTTCAGTCTGCATGCATTCCCATCACGGAATCACCCCGAACACCGCCAGATACGGCGGCACCACCGTCAGAATGTATCCCATCTGCGAGGCCTGTGCTGAGGCGCCACCAGCCAGGCCGCAGCATACCCGCCGGATGGCGGTTTAAGATTAGCGGTTTAATACTGTTCTTTTCAGAAATTGTGTGGGCCACGGCGTCCCACCATGCAGACTCGTAACAAGGATTCGTAATGGCTTTCGATTTCGACTTATACGTCATAGGCGCAGGTTCAGGCGGCGTACGTGCCGCGCGCTTTGCCGCGGGATTCGGCGCTCGTGTAGCCATTGCGGAAAGCCGCTATCTGGGCGGCACCTGCGTGAATGTTGGATGCGTACCCAAAAAGCTGTTGGTGTATGGCGCGCATTTTCACGAGGATTTCGAGCAAGCCTCGGGATTTGGCTGGACCGTCGGGGAACCGGGCTTTGACTGGGCCACGCTGATCGCCAATAAAAACCGCGAAATCGAGCGCCTCAATGGCATTTATCGCAATCTGCTGGTCAATAGCGGTGTGACCCTGCACGAAGGCCATGCCCGGTTGGTCGATCCTCATACCGTGGAAATCAACGGCCAGCGCCACACGGCCGAGCATATCCTGGTGGCCACTGGCGGCTGGCCACAGATCCCTGATATTCCGGGTAAAGAACACGCCATCACCTCGAACGAGGCCTTTTTCCTGCCTGAACTGCCGCGCCGCGTCGTGGTCGTGGGCGGGGGCTACATCGCGGTGGAATTCGCCTCGATTTTCAATGGCCTGGGCGCACAAACCACGCAGTTGTATCGACGCGACCTGTTTCTGCGCGGTTTTGATGGCAGCGTACGCGAACACCTGCGCGACGAGTTGATCAAAAAAGGCCTGGATTTACGGTTCAACGCCGATATTGCCCGCATCGACAAACGCGATGACGGCACACTGAGTGTCACCCTGAAAAGCGGCGAAATCATCGAGACCGATTGCGTGTTCTACGCTACCGGCCGCCGCCCCATGCTGGACAACCTCGGGCTGGAAAATACGGGGGTAACGCTCAACGAAGACGGCTTTATCGCCGTCGACGACGAATATCGCACCAGCGAACCCTCGATCCTTGCCCTTGGTGACGTGATCGGCCGCGTGCCGCTGACCCCAGTGGCCCTGGCCGAGGGAATGGCAGTAGCCCGCCGTTTGTTCAAACCCGACGAATATCGCAAGGTCGATTACGATCTGATCCCGACGGCCGTATTCAGCCTGCCCAATATCGGCACCGTCGGCCTGACGACCGAGGCGGCGCTCGAGGCCGGCCATCGCATCAAGCGTTTCGAAAGCCGGTTCCGCCCGATGAAACTCACACTGACCGGCATCCAGGAAAAGACGCTGATGAAACTGGTAGTTGACGCCGACACCGACCGCGTTTTGGGCTGCCACATGGTTGGCCCCGACGCGGGCGAAATCGTGCAAGGCCTGGCCGTCGCGCTGAAAGCGGGTGCGACCAAACAGGTCTTTGACGAGACCATCGGCATTCACCCGACGGCGGCCGAGGAATTCGTCACCCTGCGCACACCCGTTGCAGAGTGACCCGGATACGATCAACGCCAATCAGATAGCCCTCTGCACGCTCTATCCGCCCACTGCCGACTCTGTCGCAGTAGCCGTCGAGCGCGCGGCCCCCTTTTCCCGAGATCATCATGACCCGTATCGACGATTCCCACCACGACCGTGAAGTCGGCCAGGCCGACTCCACCCAAGACACCACCCGCATCGATGACGTTCGTATCGGTGCGGTACGTCCACTGATTTCCCCTGCGCTGCTGCAGGATGAACTGCCGATTCCCGCCGCAGCACTGGCCCTCGTCGAAAATGCCCGCGCCCAGATCGCCGACGTATTGCACGGCCGCGATGACCGTCTGGTCGTCGTGGTGGGCCCCTGTTCCATCCATGACCATGATCAAGCGCTGGAATACGCGCGCCGTTTGAAAACCGCCGCACAATCGCTGGACAAAGACCTGCTGATCGTCATGCGCGTGTACTTTGAAAAACCGCGCACCACCGTCGGCTGGAAGGGCTATATCAACGACCCGCGCCTCGATGGCAGTTTCCGTATCAACGAGGGGCTGCGTCGCGCGCGCGAACTGCTGCTGGAAATCAGCGAATTGGGCTTGCCCATCGCCACCGAATTCCTGGACCTGCTCAGCCCGCAATACATTGCCGATCTGGTGGCCTGGGGCGCAATCGGGGCACGCACCACGGAAAGCCCCAGCCATCGCCAATTGGCGTCCGGCTTGAGCTGCCCGTTGGGCTTTAAGAACGGTACCGACGGCGGTATGCAGGTCGCCGCCGATGCGATCGTGGCCGCTCGCGCCAAACACGCCTTTATGGGCATGACCAAAATGGGCATGGCCGCGATTTTCGAGACGCGCGGCAATGACGACACCCACGTGATCCTGCGTGGCGGCAAACAAGGCCCCAACTACGACGCTGCCAGCGTCGACGCCAGTTGCGACGCACTGAAGGCCGCAGGCCAACGCGAACAAGTCATGATCGACTGTTCGCATGCCAACTCCAACAAATCGCACGAGCGCCAGATCGACGTGGCCCGCGATATCGGTACACAGCTCGCCAACGGCGATTCGCGCATCATTGGGGTCATGATCGAAAGCCATCTGGAGGCCGGCCGCCAGGACCTGAAACCCGGCGTGCCGTTGCGTCATGGCGTGTCGATCACCGACGCCTGCCTGGGCTGGACACAGACCGAACCGGTGCTGGCCGATCTGGCCGAGGCCGTACGCAAACGGCGCGCACGCAAGGCTGGTTGATCAGCGTCGTTGCACCCTGCACGCACTTGGCACATCATGTATGTCGCCGAGTGCGGTCACCGCCATAGTCGGTCAAGCGTCAGCAGTGAGTAACGCGGTCTTCGCCTTCTCGCGGAGTTCCAGCAACGGGCTGCCCAGCTGCTTCTGCGTCTCTGACATACTGGCCGTGGTCCTGACGCTGACATTCAATACGTAGATGGGACGGTCTGGCAGCACAAGAGGCGTTGCCATTGCCACCACCTCCGGCTGCCATGAGGCAGCGCAATAGCCTTTTGTATCGACACTGAGCTTGGCAGCGTCGATTTCGTCGAGCAGATGGCGCGAGTCAGTACTGCGCCGCCGGCAAAACTGCTCCAGCAGTGCCTGCCGCTGCGCATCATCCACTACCGCCAGATAGGCCCTGCCCAGCGAGGTGAGCTCCATCGGCACACGCTGCCCCGCGACGACACTGCGCAGTGCCACCTTGCGGTTAAACCGAAAGGATTCCAGATAGACCATCTCGTCGCGATCCGCAGTCGCCAGCCCCACATTGATCCGCATTTTCTCGGCCATCGCACGCATTAACGGCGCGATCGCATTCAACACCGGTGAGCCTGCACGCATCGCGTGAGCCAGACTCAACACCGGCGTGGCCAGGCGATAAGTCCGCCTCACCCGATCATGCTCCAGCAGCCCGCATTCGACTAGCGTCTGCGTCAGACGGCTGACCGTGGCGCGCGAGAGTTGAGTCCTTTCCGCAATCTCCCCATTGCCGAGTTGATCCGCTCCTGGGCGAAACGCGCGCAGGATCTCGACCCCACGCACCAACGAACGGTTCAACACAGGGTCTTCGTGATGCTGGCGGCGCACAGCCTGGAGAGAAGAATCGGACATGATGTAGCGAAATGAGAGCGACGCAGCAGCTTAGCACCATTTCCATTCAATGGAATTTAGGGGATACACATTGCGGCTCGGACACCTAAACTACCTAGCACAAGGCAACCAATGGTTTGACGCAAACGCATCAAGAAAAGCCACATTGCCAACGACTGAGCCGACTCAAGGAAAACTCGCGACATGACCACGGATTTGATCGAACTGACGGTTACCGACGGCATTGCCACACTGCTGCTTAACCGCCCTGAGAAACGCAATGCCATGAGCGACGATATGCGCAGCGCATTCATCGCGGCGCTGGAACGCATCAGTGCCGACAAAGCGATCCGCGCGTTGGTGCTCAGCGGCAACGGAAAGGGGTTCTGTGCCGGTGGCGATGTAGCAGGGATGGAACGGCGTATGAACGCCCCCGCTGGGGAAATCGCTTTCAATGGCTGGCATCGCCAGCAGCGGGTGCACTACACACAATCGTTGCTGCACTCCATGCCCAAGCCCACCATTGCTGCCGTCAATGGCGCTGCGTCGGGCCTGGGCGCAGACACCGCTCTGGCCTGCGATTTCATCATTGCCAGCGATGCCGCGAGCTTTACCTGGTCGTATATCAATCGCGGCATCGTCCCGGACGGTGGCGGCATGTATTTCCTGCCGCGCCGGGTGGGCTTGTCCAAAGCAAAAGAGCTGATTTTCACGGGTCGAAAAGTCGAATGCGAAGAAGCCCTGCAGTTGGGCATTGTGGATCGCACCACCAGCGCAGCACAGCTGTTGATCGATGCGCAGACCTGGGCTGCCGAGTTGAGTCAAGGCTCCGCGACCGCATTGGCACTCGGCAAGACCATTCTCAACCAGAGTTTCGAAATGTCGGCTGAGCAGGTGTTTGCACAAGGCAGCCAAGCGCAAGGCATCTGCTACACGAGCACCGAACACCGCGAATCGGTCATGGCCTTTCTGGCCAAGGCCGCCGAAAAGCGCACCAGCAAAGAGTAGATCATGAGCCCCATCTCCCGCCTCATCAATCCACGCAGCGTAGCCGTCATCGGCGCCTCCGCCGATAGCAGAAAGACCGCTGGCCGCCCTGTTTCCTATCTGCGCAAGCACGGCTTTACCGGTCACATTTATCCTGTCAATCCACGAGTCGATAATATCGACGGCCTGCCCTGCTATCCCGACATTGCATCGCTGCCGTCGGTCCCCGACGTCGGCATCGTACTGCTGGGCGCCGAACGCGCGCACTTGGCTGTGCGTGATCTCGCACAGCTCGGTACGGCAGCAGCGATCGTGCTGGCCAGCGGCTACACCGAAGTCGGTGCGGAGGGTGCGCGCCGGCAAGCCGAACTCATCGAGGCCGCAGGCAGCATGCGCATCCTGGGACCCAACACGATTGGTCTGGTAAACCTGACCGATAACATCGTGCTATCGGCCAGCGGCGCACTGGAAATGGATCATTTCCCAGCCGGCTCCATCGGCGTGGTGTCGCAAAGCGGCGGCATCCTCGGTGCACTGCTGTCCCGCGCGGCCTCTCGCGGAATCGGCTTGTCCAAGCTCATTTCGACCAGCAACGAGGTCGACCTGGACTTGGCCGATTTCATTGACTACCTGACTGACGACGAGGCCACCAAAGTCATCGCGCTCTATGTCGAAAGCGTGCGCAATCCGGAGAAATTCCGCACTGCAGCCCTGAAGGCCGCCCGTGCCGGCAAGCCGGTCGTCGCCTTCAAGATCGGCCGCTCGGAAGCCGGCGCAAAAGCGGCGGTGTCGCACACGGGCGCCCTGGCCGGCGCTGATCGCATGTATGACGCACTGTTCAAGCAAGTCGGCATTATTCGCGCACAGACTTTCAGCGATTTGCTGGATATCCCTAGTGCGCTGGCCACAGACCGCGTGCTGCGCGGGAATCGCGTCGCGATACTGACCTCGACCGGTGGTGCCGGTACGCTGGTGTCCGACAGCCTGGGCATTTCGGGTTTTGATACGCCCGTCCCCGATGCCGATACCGCTGCGCAATTGCGCGCGCTGCAAACCGGCGACCATGCCGCGCTGGATCGCAATCCCATCGACGTCACCCTGGCCGGCCTGCAACCGGATCTGTTGCGTGGAGCCATCCGGGCGCTGCTGGCAAGTCCCAGCTATGACGCGCTCGCCATCATCGTGGGGTCTTCGGGCCTCGCCATGCCGGAGCTGATGGCTGGCGCCATCCAGGACTGCCTACCCGAAAGCGACAAACCCGTGATCGCCTTCGTCAGTCCTCACGCGCCAAATGTCGGCGCCCTGCTCACACAGCGCGGCGTCCCGGCTTTCGCCATCCCGGAGGCGTGTTCCGTCGCGCTGGCCGGCATGCTGCAGCACGCGCACTGGAGGGAGCCGACACATTCGGAGCCTGCTGCGCCGATCGACGTAGCAGACTTGCCGGCAGGTTCGCTGGACGAAGCGCAAGCCAAACAGTTGTTCGCGCGCTTCGGCGTGCCCTGCGCGCAAGAAACCGTGGTAACAACACCGGCTGGCGCGGAACAAGCTGCCCGTATCTTTAATACGCGTGTCGCGCTAAAAATCCTCTCTGGTGAAATTACACACAAGAGCGACGTCGGCGGCGTCGCCATCAATCTCACGGCCGAGCAGATCGGTGAGCGCCTGCGGGCTATGCAGGACGAAGTACAAAGCAAGACAGGCATCGAGCCTCAGCGCTTTCTTGTTCAAGAAATGGTTACCGGTGGCACGGAGCTGATTCTCGGCATGCATCGCGATCCGCTCGGCACGGCGATCCTGCTCGGCATGGGCGGCGTCACTGCCGAACTGTTCAAAGACACCACCATGCGCTTGCTGCCATCCGGCAACAAAGGGCTCGGCCACGAAGACGCCCTCGACATGGTGCGCGAATTAAAGACATGGCCGCTGCTCGACGGTTTCCGCGGCCGGCCAAAAGCCGACCTGCAGGCGCTGACGAACGCCATCGTTGCGTTCTCGCAAATGGCCGCACAATTGGGCGACCGCTTGGTCGAAGCCGAAATCAATCCCCTGTTCGTGCTGCCTGCAGGTCAAGGCGTACGTGCCGCGGATGGTATTGCCGTACTCGCCTGAGCACCGAGAGACGGAGAAACGGGCTTGCGTTCCCCACCTGAAAATTCCATACAATGGAAATTTCAGGCGCACTGATAGCCTCCTGATCCCGACACACCCGGCGAATAGCAGAACCGCCGGCCCGCCGTGGAATCATATGCAAACAAATCAATGATCAAGCTGGTCTATCATTGACAACTAATTTGCAAGAAGGAGTTTCTCTCATGATGCGCAAGCTGTTTCCCGTTATCCTCGTCGCCGGCCTCACCGCCTGCGCCTCCTCTGGAACGCAGCACACTTCATCGGATACCAGTACGTACGGCGGCAGTGGCGCGTCGGCTGGCACGGCCACTACCTGCGACGCACAATCGGTACAAGATCAGGTGGGTAAAAAATACTCGGAATCGCTTAACCGCACGCTGAGTTCGGGCGCCAATGCGACGCAACTGCGTGTGCTGAAACCCGGCGAGGTCATGACCATGGAATACAACCCCACTCGTTTGAACGTGATCGTCGAAAGCGACGGCTCGATCAGCGCGTTGCGCTGCGGCTGAGCACCCAACGAGTTCAAGCGCAAAAGCCGGAGTGTCTGGCATCGCAAGGATGCCTATATTAGAGTCATAAACGATTCTGACGCACACTCCGGCCTCGTCGCCCATGGTCGTATGACCATCATGGCGCAACCGCGGGCCAGTGCAACGAAACACCCTCTACCCGCCGACGCGGACTTGCCATGAATCTGGACCTGTTTGCCCCCGATACAGTCGCCCCGGCCAACGTGCAATTGGGTCCGCAAGCTGTCGTATTGCGAGGCTTGGCGCTGCCCTATATTGATGCCCTATTGCCCGAGCTGGACGCCATATTCGCGGCTGCGCCGCTACGCCATATGGTGACGCCCGGCGGATTCAGGATGTCTGTCGCGCTGACGAACTGTGGTGCGCTCGGATGGACAACGGATCTGCGTGGCTATCGCTATACCCAGCTGGATCCGCAAACCGGACAGCCCTGGCCCACCTTGCCGGCGTCGTTTCTACGGCTGGCGCAGCGGGCTGCGGAGACTGCCGGCTTTGCCGATTTTCAGCCCGATGCCTGCCTGATCAACCGCTATCTGCCGGGCGCTCGCATGAGCTTGCATCAGGACAAGAACGAACGGGATTTCAGCGCGCCTATCGTATCGGTGTCGCTGGGAGTTCCCGCGACATTCCTGTTTGGCGGGGAGCAACGAAGTGACCGCGCGCAACGCGTGCCGTTGCAGCACGGAGACGTCGCCGTATGGGGAGGTCGGGATCGACTGCGGTATCACGGCGTGTCTGCGTTGAAAGACGCCACGCATCCTTTGTTGGGCGCCATGCGTATCAATCTGACGTTTCGCCGGGCGGGCTGAAACACCCGACCAACCGCACCGTTCCCCCTATTTGTCCTGACGCGCCTCGGACAATGCCACGGTCAAGTGCATGACTTTCTTTTTCAGGCTATCGCGTTCCTCGGTCAGCGCCGCCACCAGTCGACGCAGGCGCGCCACCTCGGCGGGATAGTCCTCGACGGCCTCAACGGGAGGCTCTGTTTCCAACTCGTCTTCCCCGGCAACAGTGTCCATTGACGGTACCTTTGCCTTGGCTTTCGCCTCGCGGGCTTGGCGCGCGAGTTCCTTCAATGCCTTGCGCCCTTCGGCCGCGGCGGCGACCTGCTTGTCGACCGGCATTTCGGCGACCGCCGCAGCGGCGTTGATGGAAATCTCGCCGGACTTGACCGCACGCACCAGTTCTGGCGCGGCATCTTTTTGAATTTTTTCGATCTGGCCTAGCGTATTGCTGCTGACCCGCGCCGCACGTGCCAGGGCCTGGCGATTGGGAATCACCACCGGCTCGGCCGGTGATGCCGCAGAGGTTTCCGCCTCGTCGGCTGGGCCGGCGTCCGCCTGCTGCGCCTGTTGCTGTGCCTCCAGCTCCTGCCGCCGCTGCTGCAAGATCTCTTTCTTGCGTAAGGCCAACACTCCCCGCTGGAAATCCGAGACACTGCGTCGGCCCAGATGATTTTCAATCATCCATAACCGCACGTCGTCCATCGATTTAAAGCGGGTGTTTTGCGTGGTCTTGAACTCGATGCCGTGTTTGGTGCACAGCGCATAGCGGTTATGTCCATCGACCAGGACATCGCCCCATAACACCAGTGCATCGCGGCACCCGTCTGCCAGGAGGCTGCGCTCGAGCGCCTCGTATTCGTCAGCGCTCAGCGGGTCTATATAAGTTCGTAACTCTTCGTTAATCTGGATCGTCATCGTAGCGATTTTGGGCATGTAGTTCGTCTGCGCGACCGCTATTAGAACATTGGCCTCGCGATCCGGCCGCTGCTGGGGAGATAGCGTCCGACAAGACCGCGCTCCCCCCGTGCCCGGACCAATCATCAACAACTGTCAAGGACACACTTGCGACGCTATCCGGTGGTACGCTTAGGCCACCTTTAACCAGGAAGAACACACCATGAACTCCCCCACTACGCTTTCCGACGAATTGCTCGCGCAGTTACAAGGCGGGCCGATGCAACAAATCTCTCAACAACTGGGGACCGATACGGCTCAAACGCAAGATGCGGTCAGCGCCGCGCTGCCCATGTTGCTGGGCACGCTGGGCCAGAACGCCTCGCAACCCGGAGGCGCCGACGCCCTGTTTGGCGCACTGCAGCGTGACCATGCCGGCGGTGGCGCCGATCTGGGTGGACTGCTGGGTTCGTTGCTCGGCGGCGGGTCTGCCGGTGCGGGCCAATCCGACGGTGCCAGCATTCTGGGCAACATCTTTGGCGGCAACCAGCAACGCGCCGAAGAAAACCTCGGCCAAGCGACTGGCCTGGGCGGCGGCAATGCGTCGAACCTGCTCCAGATCCTGGCCCCCATCGTCATGGCCTTTCTGGCCAATCGCATGCAGGGCAGCAATCTGGACGCTGGCGGACTCGGCGCCCAACTCGGCCAGGAACGCGACGCCGCCCAACAGCAAGGTGGTGTGGGTGGCGGCCTCCTGGGCTCGCTGCTGGACCAAGACGGCGATGGCCAAGTCGGCCTGGGTGACTTGCTGAAAATGGGCGGCGGGCTCTTCGGTAAAAAATAAATTCCGTAAGCGCGCACGCAACCGGCCTCGACTACACCTGCCGGGTTGCCCCTTGCGGTCTTCGTCAGGCGCTGGACAGCGTCCAGCGCCTGACGCTTCCGCCCAGCTTTACTACGCCGTCGCGACAACGTCTGGCATCTGCGATGCGCCCCCAGCCGACAAGGCCTGTGGCAGCGTATCGAACATCCCCTGCGGCCCCACCAGATCGGCAATCATGGCTTTGCGCAGTCTGCCTCGCACGCGGGGATCCGTATTCGTGTTGTCGAGCGCGCGCCCGACCAACTGACGCTTCCATTCGCCCCACTGCCCGGCTAGACTGCGATTCTTCGCCTATTCAGGAGACTGTCATGTCTTTTATGATGCTCATCGTCGAGCCGATCGGCCAACGGGCGCAGCGCACACCTGAGGAAGGTCATGCCGCCTACGACAGCATGCTGCAATTCGCAGCGGATCTGAAATCACGCGGTCTGCTGCAAGACGCCCAATCCCTCAAGTCAGAAAAAGAAGGCGTGAAACTGCAAGTGCGCGATGGCCGGCAACGCCTGCTGGACGGCCCCTATGCCGAGGCAAAGGAAATGATCGGCGGCTTCTTTCTGCTGAACTGCGACACGCGTGAGCAGGCCATCGCCATCGCTGCCGAATGTCCCGCCGCACAATGGTGCACGGTGGAAATACGCGAACTCGGGCCCTGCTTCGCTTAATTTGCGGTAACAGGTCTGCGGGAAGCTGAGTTGTCACCTGGCCTTGCTAAGCCAATTACTGCACCGATTGATTAGGGTTTTCCCTGAATATCCGTTTTGTTGTCGATTGCAGGACATCTGATTCGTCGTATGCATAACAGCCACCATCAACCCAGCTGTTGTGAATCCTCCAACTCGACCTCCCACTTAGAGAGTCCGCCATGCATAAGCAAATTTTCGTCAATCTCGCCGTTGTTGATCTGCCCGCTGCCATGACCTTTTTCCGCAAACTCGGGTTGGACTTCAATCCTCAGTTCAGCGATCAGAACGCGGCCTGCCTGGTTTTGGGCGAAAACCTGTATGCCATGCTGCTCACGCGCGAGTACTTCAAGACCTTTGTCAATAAACCGCTGTGCGACCCGAAGCAAAGCACCGAGGTTCTGATCTGCCTGTCGTGCGAGAGCCGCGCCGAGGTTGACGACCTGGTCGCCCGCGCCGTCGCGGCGGGCGGCTCGGTACCTCGGGAACCACAAGACTATGGTTTCATGTACGGCCACGCGTTCGAAGATCTGGACGGCCACATCTGGGAACTGATGTATATGGATCCCAACGCGGAAATGCCGCAGCAATGAGTTCACGCGACGCCGTCCACCGGGCCATCGAGACCGTCTGGCGCAGCGAGTCCGCCAAAGTCATCGCCAGCGTCGCGCGTGTCGTACGCGACGTGGGCCTGGCCGAAGAACTCGCCCAAGATGCGCTGGTCACGGCCTTGGAGCACTGGCCCCGCGACGGCATTCCTGACAAACCAGGAGCCTGGCTGATGACCACGGCCAAGAACCGCGCCCTCGACCGATTGCGGCAGCATGCATTGCATGAACGCAAGCACGAGCAATTGGGTTATGAAATGGACGCGTTGCAAACCCATGTCGAACCCGATTTCGTCGACGCGCTGGACCAGGCCCGCCAAGACGAGATCGGCGACGACTTGCTGCGATTGATCTTTACGGCCTGCCATCCTGTGTTGTCGGCCGAGGCACGTGTCGCGATGACACTACGTCTGCTTGGTGGATTGCGTACCGATGAAATTGCCCGCGCCTTCCTCGTTTCCGAAGCCACCATCGCCCAGCGCATTGTCCGCGCCAAGCGAACCCTGCGCGAGGCACAAGTCCCATTCGAAGTCCCTCGCGGACAGGACTTGGCCGCGCGCCTGGTTTCAGTGCTGGAAGTGATTTACCTGATTTTCAACGAAGGCTACGCTGCCACGGCAGGCGACGACTGGACACGTCCCACCTTGTGCGAAGAAGCCCTGCGATTGGGCCGCATATTGTCCGAACTCGCGCCCCAGGAAAGCGAGGTTCACGGTCTGGTAGCGTTGATGGAACTGCAGGCTTCGCGACTGGCGGCGCGGACCGATGCGCAAGGCCACCCTATCTTGCTCATGGACCAAGACCGCAGCCGCTGGGATGCGCTGCAAATTCGACGCGGTCTGGCCGCCTTGGATCGTGCGCAAAGCCAACCGGACACATTGGGCCCGTACACCCTGCAAGCGGCGCTCGCTGCCTGTCACGCACGTGCCGCTCGAGCCGAGGACACGGACTGGCCGCAGATCGTCGCACTGTATGACGCATTGGTGCAATCCACCCCCTCGCCTGTCGTCGAACTCAACCGGGCGGTCGCGGTAGGCATGGCTTATGGTCCGCAGGCCGGCCTCGCGCTGACGGACGCTTTGCTGACCGAATCGTCTCTCGCCGACTATCACCTGTTGCCCAGCGTGCGCGCCGATTTCCTGGAAAAACTCGGCCGCCGCGACGAAGCCGATGCGGAATTCCGCCGCGCCGCCGCCCTCACACGCAATGCGCGTGAACGTGAATTTCTACTGTCCCGAGCGCGTGCGCTCAAGTCCTGAACCGCCTTGAAACGCCCCGTAACGCGGGGTCCCTGCGGACGGTCACATGCGCAAACATCCGAAAGCTTGAACCATACTTGGTAGGCTTGTCATCATGGAGGGGTACGACGTTCAAACTATGAAGGAGGTCTCCATGCCGCGTTCTACATACGCATTCTTTGCCGCAGCCGTACTCGCCGCGAGCCTGTCGCCCGCAGCGGTGCTGGCCCAAACGGCACAGGCACCGGCTGCGCAACCCCCTGCCCAAGTACAGCCTGCTATCAAGCCCACTGAAGCGCAATTGCAAAAATTCGCCAGTGCATCACAGAAAGTCGCCATGGTTGCCGACGAGTATCGTCCCAAACTGCAAGCCGCAAAGGACGAACCTGCCCGTCAACAGGTCTATCGCGAAGCCGACGACAAAATGGTGAAAATGGTGCAAGCCGACGGCTTGACGGTCGATGAATTCAACGGCATCGGACAAGCCGTTGAACAAGACCCGCAACTGCGTCAGCGCGTCATCGACATGGCGCAGAAAAACGCTCCCGCGGGTAGTACGGCACCGCAGTAAGACTGCCGCGCTTATTGCCAATCGGCTCTGCGGCGGCATACAGCCTTGTCCTCGTCGCCATCCGGCGACGAGGACACCAAAGTTCAACTCAACGCCGCCGCATCGTATGCTCCACTGGCCGTTCGCCAATCTGTTGACGCCACATCGCGTAGTACAAGCCTGTCTGTGCCAACAGTTGGGAATGCGTGCCGCTTTCGACAATATGGCCTTTTTCCAGCACAAAAATCGTATCGGCGTGCATGATCGTCGATAGCCGGTGTGCAATGAGCAGCGTGATCTGCTGCCGGCTGGCGGAAATATGACGCACGGTATCCGAGATCTGCTCTTCGGTCAGCGAGTCCAATGCCGAGGTTGCCTCGTCAAAAATCAACAATCTCGGTTGGCGAATCAAGGCCCGCGCGATCGACAGGCGTTGTTTCTCGCCGCCCGATAGCTTCATGCCCATTTCGCCGATCGTCGTATCCAGCCCGTCAGGTGATTTGTTCAGCAAATAGGCACAAGCCGCCTGCTCCATCGCTTTGATGATTTCCTCATCCGTGGCATCGGTACGCACCAACCGAATATTGTCGCGCAGCGTGCCAGCGAACAGATAGGGTTCCTGCGTCACCAGCCCGACCTGGCGACGCGCCCGGTTATATCGCAGGACCTTGGTGGAAATATCGTTGTAAAAGACCTCGCCTGACGCCGGGGTATAGAGGCCCAGCAGCAACTTGACCAACGTCGACTTGCCAGACCCCGACGGCCCTACGAACGCGATCGTATCTCCGAGCGATGCAGAAAACGTCACGCCATCCAGTGCGTTATCGCGAGCTCCTTTATGGCGAAACGTCACGTCGGCAAAACGCACGCCATTGATCGGCCCGCTGTCCTGCGGCGATTCGGGCCGCCGATCGATCGGCCTTTTCATGAGGGCATCGAAACTCGACAATGACGCGTCAGCCTCGCGATACGCGAGAATGATATTGCCCAGCTCCTGCAGCGGCGCGAAAATCGCCACCGAAATGAACTGCATCGCGATCAGTTCACCCGTACTCAATACATCGCGAAAGATCAGCCACAGCAATGCAAATAGAATCGCGAGTTTCAGCAGGCTCAGCGTCACGCCCTGCAAAAAGGACAATAATCGGATCCGTTTGACCTTTTGCATCTCGAGCTCAAAGATGCGCACGATTTGCGCCTGCAATCGGCGGATCTCTGGAAACGTCAATCCCAGGCTTTTTATCAGTTCGATATTGCGCAACGACTCGGAAATAAAGCCCGAGCTACGATTCGTTTCGCGCATGATTGAGCGCTGCTGCGTTTTGATCTCGCGACTGAGCAACCCGGTCAATCCCCCCAATACCAACACACCGATCACAAACACCGGCACCAGCAGCCAATGCCGCGTCACGGCATACCACACCAGAAAACCCATGCCCACCACGGCGGCAAAAAGCGTGTTGATGAACGTATTGATGAACCGCTCGCTATCGGCCCTCACCTTTTGCAGCAGCGACAAGGTCTCGCCACTGCGCAGATCTTCGAATTCCTGGAATTTCAGGCGCATCGCTTGACG
The DNA here is from genome assembly GCF_965139205.1 of Bordetella muralis. Taxonomy (GTDB): domain Bacteria; phylum Pseudomonadota; class Gammaproteobacteria; order Burkholderiales; family Burkholderiaceae_B; genus Bordetella_A; species Bordetella_A muralis. Next base: position 33,319 of record NZ_CBCSIU010000006.1, on the reverse strand, counting down.
CAGGCCGTCATTGAATAGCTGCGTGCCAAACTTTTGCACCACCAGACGCGTGACGTATTCCTGCAAGGCCTTTGCCAGCCTGGACAGCACCGCTATCAACACCGCCAAACCCAGCAGCGTCAACACACCCGACACAAGCTCGCTGTCGCTTTTACCGGCGCGATTGATCGCGTACTCGTCGATAATCTTGCCAAAGATAATCGGATCGATCAGCGCCAGCACTTGGCTCGCCCCAGCCAGCACCAATGCCAAAACGGCCAGGCGGCTATGGGGCCGCAGATACGCCCACAGGATACGCACCGCGTTCAATAATGAGGAGGAATCTCGTCACGCAGGCTGCGGAAATTACCTCCCGCGGCATCCGGCACCTGTTGACGCAATTCGGCCAATTCACGCGCCAGGCGTTCGATCAGCTGTTGCTGGCGAAACAGCGTCTGATTCAATTGATCCAGCATATCGTCGGCCAAGCCGAGCTTGATTTCCAGATCGGTTAAACGACGGTCAGTATCCGTAGCAGCATTCATGGCAAATTCGACTCTTGAATAATCCGGGACCTGCGCCACCAACGCAGCGGCATGCATCGACACCGCACATCGATGCGTTGGCCGATGGCCCCCAAAGCAGCATCACGCCGCCGACGGGCCATTATCGCAGGTCCACGCCCCTGCTCACCGAGCCTGCCTCGGCAACAACAGCCCCGGCCGCCCCACATGCGCCGCATGGGCCTTATCCATGATGAATTCGATCAGCATCGCCAACGCGCGAGGCTGATGCCGGCTAGGCATCATCAGCAGATACATCGCCCGTCCGAAAATGCTGAGCCGCCAATCGTCCAGTGCCGTCAGCAGACGCTGTTGCGCGACATCCTCATACACGACATAGTCGGGCACTACCGCCACGCCCAAGCCTGCCAGCGCGGCATCGCGCAAAAACACGTAATTGCGCGACACGATCGTCGGATCCAGAACGACCTGCTGACGCTGATTGCCCTGATAGGCCGAGAGCCGCAGCGGCCGGCCTATCACTGCCGCACTGATCACGGGCAGATCGGATAATGCCTCCGGACGGCGAGGCAACCCATGACGGTCCCTATAGGCTGGCGAAGCGCAGACCACGTAACGCACCTGGCCCAACTCACGCGCCACCAGATGTCCCGGCGGCTCGGACATGATACGCACGGCGATATCCACTTCGTCGCGCAGCAAATCCTCGACGCTGTTCTCGAACAACACATCCAGCACGATATCCGGGTAGCTGCGCTTGAATTCCAGCAGCCATGGCGTCATGACGAACTGTCCATAACCACTGGGGACACTCAATCGCACACGCCCCTGGGGCGTTTTCCCCAGCGACTCCACTGACGCCTGCGCCGCCGCCAGTTCGTCGCGAATGCTGCACCCGTGCTGATAGAGCTTGAGCCCGATCTCGGTAGGCTCGACGCGGCGCGTCGTACGCCGCACCAGTTGCATCCCTACTGCCCGCTCCAGCTGACTCAGGTGATAGCTCACATTGGCTCGAGTCATTTTCAGGCGACGCGCGGCCTCGCTCAGGTTGCCCGCGTCGAGTATTTCCACCAGTAACGTCAGTGATTTCGTGTCCATAACGACCAATTGTCAAATTTTTTTGAACGCAATGTCAATTATCGATGTAATTGTCAAGCCTTGCTTACTGATGAAGAATAGAACGCTGCCGCGGTTCATATCCCTCTTTCCGTTCAGGAGGTTCTATGCGTGTAGCGGCGCCGGCTTGTTTGAAATTTACTGATCGCGAGAATCCCTGATGGATCTGACCTTCACCCCCGAAGAAGAGGCCTTTCGCACCGAAGTGCGAGCATTCCTGGCCGCCGAACTGCCCGAGTCTCTGGCGCGCAAGGTGCGTGAAAACCGCCATCTCCACAAAGCCGATATGGAGGCCTGGCACGCGATCTTGAACGCCAGAGGGTGGCTCGCCAGCCACTGGCCGCAGGAATACGGCGGCACCGGCTGGACAGCGATACAAAAATTCATTTTCGAAAATGAATGCGCGCTCGCGCACGCCCCCCGCATCGTGCCGTTCGGCCTGAGCATGCTGGGGCCTGTCCTCATCAAATACGGCAACGAAGCACAAAAACGTTATTGGCTGCCGCGCATCCTGAACGGAGCGGACTGGTGGTGTCAGGGCTATTCCGAACCCGGCGCAGGCTCGGATCTCGCATCGCTGAAAACCAGCGCTGTACGCGATGGCGATCACTACATCGTCAATGGCCAAAAAACCTGGACGACCTTGGGCCAGTACGCCAACATGATTTTCTGCCTGGTGCGCACGCTCAACGACGGCAAGCCTCAAGAAGGCATCAGCTTTCTGCTGATCGACATGAACACCCCTGGCATCGAAGTCCGCCCCATCGTCACCCTGGATGGCGGGCACGAGGTCAACGAAGTCTTCTTCTCCGATGTCCGAGTCCCCGTTGACAATCTGGTGGGCGAAGAAAATCGTGGCTGGTCCTGCGCCAAGTACCTGCTGACCTACGAGCGTACCAATATTGCAGGGATCGGTTTCTCGACAGCCGCCTTGCAGCAGCTGAAGGAAGTCGCCGCTCGACAACAGAAAAACGGCCGCCCCCTGCTGCAAGATCCCGCCTTCGCGGCCCGTCTGGCGCGTATCGAAATCGACCTGGACAACATGCGCATCACCAATCTGCGCGTGCTGGCGGCCGCTGCCAACGGCGGCGCACCCGGTGCAGAAAGCTCGATGCTCAAGATCCGCGGCACCCAGATCCGCCAGGAGATTTCATCGCTGAACCGCCGCGCCATGGGTCCCTATGCACGCCCCTACGTAGCTGAAGCGCTCGAGGACGGCAACCAGCACCTGAGCATCGGCCCGGCAGGCGCGGACAGCGCCGCCGCGCAGTACTTCAATAACCGCAAGCTGTCGATCTTTGGCGGCTCGAACGAAATCCAGAAGAACATCATCTCGAAGATGATTCTGGGCCTGTAAGGAGCCGCCATGAATTTCAACCATACCGAAGACCGGCGCATGCTGTCGGATATGCTCACGCGCTTTGTGGCCGAGCAATACAGCTTTGCCGTACGCGACCGGATTGCGAATTCCGCTGAAGGCTACAGCATGGAGTTCTGGCAACGCTATGCCGAACTGGGCGCGATCGGCGCCTTGTTCGACGAGGCCAATGGTGGATTTGGCGGCCATGGTTTTGACATCGCTGTGGTGTTTGAAGCATTGGGGCGAGGCCTCGTTGTCGAGCCGTTTCTCGATACCCTGATGGCCGGCGACGCTATCGCTGCCGTAGGAACTCCGGCCCAAAAGGACATCCTGGAAAGCGTGCAAACCGGCGCAATGCGAATCGCATTGGCGCACACAGAACCGCAAGCGTATTACGAGCTGGCCCACGTCGACACCTATGCGGTGCGTAACCAAAACGGGTGGACACTGAATGGCCACAAAGCCGTCGTCGCCCAAGCCGAACATGCCGATTTATTCGTCGTGCCGGCACGCACGTCCGGCGACGCGGAAAACGAGCAAGGCATCACACTCTTTCTGATACCGGCGACCACCCCTGGTCTACATATCAGCGGCTACCCATTGATCGATGGCGGACGTGCGGCGGACATCACGTTACGCGACGTCGCACTACGGGACGATGCGGTCTTGGGCACGATCGATCAAGGATACGCCACCCTCGAGCGCAGTGTCGGCAAAGGCATCCTCGCCTTGTGCGCAGAAGCCCTGGGCGCCATGGACGCAGCCCGCGACGCTACCTTGGACTATCTGCAAACGCGCAAACAGTTCGGCGTCCCTATCGGCCGGTTCCAGGCGCTGCAACACCGCATGGCCGACGTCCTGCTGGAAATCGAACAAGCCCGATCCGCAGTCATCAATGCGGCCTCGCAGCTCGATCATTCCGACCGGATTACACGCGAACGCGCCCTGTCCGCTGCGAAATACACCATTGGCCGCGTTGGCACGCTGGTCGCGGAGGAATGCATCCAGTTGCATGGTGGCATTGGCATGACATGGGAACTGCCCCTCGCGCACTACGCCAAAAGGCTGATCATGATTGATCATCAGTTAGGCGACGAAGACCATCACCTGAATCGCTATATCGCGTTGGCTAACCGGCCCGGTTGACGACATGCCACACACAGATTGTGCTGACACATACCATCACCTGGGCCGGTGCATCGCATCGGCCCACCAACCGAGTTGATGCCATGCCAGACACCCATACCGCCCACACATACGATCAAGACCTGCCGCTGGAAGGCATACGCGTGCTGGACCTCTCGCGCGTCTTTGCGGGCCCGCTGTGCGGCCAGGTCTTGGCCGACTTTGGCGCCGAGGTGATCAAGGTCGAACACCCCGTCCGTGGCGACGACACGCGCGATTGGGGCATGCGCATCGGCAAGACCGAGACCACGTACTACAACAGCATGAATCGCAACAAGCGATCCATCACGCTGGACCTGCAAAGTCCCGAAGGCCTGGCCCTCATCTACGATCTGCTGCCCCAGTTCGACGTGGTCCTGCACAACTTCAAATGCGGTGGCGCCGACAAACTAGGCCTGGGCTACGAACAACTCAAAACCCACAAACCCGACCTCATCTATTGCGCCATCAGCGGCTACAACAGCGCCGGCCCGGAAGCCACTCGACCGGGCTACGACCTCGTCATCCAAGGCGAAAGCGGATTGATGGCCCTCAATGGCGAAGCCAGCCAGCCCCCTCTGAAATTCGGCGTCGCAACCGTCGATATGATGACCGGCATGTACGCGGCACAAGCCGTATTGGCGGCATTGTTCCGGCGCGAACGCAGCGGCAAAGGACGCCTGATCGAAATGGCGCTCTACGACTGCGGCATCATGGTCACGAGCTACTATGGGCTCGATGCCTTGCTGCTGGGACACGATCCGCAACGCTACGGCAACGCCCATCCGTCCATCGTGCCTTACGGCATGTTCGAGGCCGCCGACGGGCCTTTTATCATCGCAGTCGGCACCAACACGCAGTTCGACAAATTCTGCCGTCAGGTCGTCATGCGCCCCGACATCGTCGAGGATCCGCGCTATGCCACGAATATCGAACGCGCCAAGAATCGCTTGACCCTGCTGCCCATGGTGACGGCACTGCTACGCGAATTTCCCCGCGATCTCTTGCTGCAACGCCTGAGCGAGTGCGGTATTCCGTGCGGCAAAGTCCTGGGCTTGCACGAGGCCCTCACCAGCGAGCGCACACGCCAGAGCGGCCTGCTGCATGACCTGCCGCACCCCGTCGCGGGATCCACCCACGTCTATGCCCCACCCTATCGGCTCGACGGCCAGCGCCTGCCCATCCGTCATGCGCCACCAACCTTGGGCGAAGGCACCAAAGATGTATTACAGCAGCTACTGCAACTATCCGAATCCGAATTACGCGCCTTGCAGGCCAAAGGCGTGTTGACCTTGCCAGGAGAAATCCCGGCTGAATGACAAAGCAAACCGCTGACTCGGGATCATGACACAGATCAGACCCGGCCTGTCGCGACATTCCATCAGCACCGCTAACGGAGACAACCCATCATGCCATCGACCACCCGCCGTGCCTGCTTTCGGCTGACACTGGCTGCACTATTGAACCTGGCCGTTGCCTGGCCCGCCTTGGCACAGACCGATTTCCCCACCAAGCCCATTACATTGATTGTGCCCTTTCCTGCGGGCGGATCCACAGATCGCCACCTGCGCGCCGTCGCCGCGCAAGCCAGCAAATCGCTCGGCCAGAACGTCGTCGTCGAGAACCGTCCTGGCGCAGGCGGCACCATGGCGCCTGGCAACATGGCCCGATCAGCCAAACCCGACGGCTACACGATCAGCCTTTATCCGTTAGGCATGCTGCGCATGCCCTACATGCACAAGACCGACTGGGATCCGATCAAAGACTTCACCTTCATCGTGGGTTTATCCGGCTATACCTTTGGCTTCACCGTCCGTGCAGACTCGCCATTCAAGACCTTTAACGATTACATTGCCGCGGCTCGCGCAAAGCCCGGCGCGATCGACTATGGGTCCACAGGCGTGGGATCCTCTCCCCATCTCCTGATGGAAGAACTCGCCATCAATGCCAAAGTGAAATTGACTCATGTGCCCTTCAAAGGCAACGCCGATATGCAACAGGCGCTGCTGGGCGGACACGTCATGGCGCAAAGCGATGCCAGCGGATGGGATCAATTTGTCGATAGCGGCAAAATGCGTTTGCTGGTGACCTTTGGCGAAAAACGCACCACGCGTTGGCCCGACGTCCCGACAGCAGAGGAACTGGGCTATGGCGTCACATCTACGTCACCTTATGGCCTGGCCGGCCCCAAGGGCATGGACCCCGCCGTGGTCAAAAAACTGCACGATGCCTTTAAAACTGGGCTGTTTTCCGAGCAAAGCATGGAAATCATGAAACAGCTCAACCAAGAGCCCGTCTATCGCAACAGCGACGACTACCGCGAATGGGCCATCGCCACCTACGCAAAAGACAAGACCCTGATCGAGCACCTGGGCCTGATGGCGAAATAGGCTGCGCGCCCGCTCGGGGCACATCATGGGCGGCCAGCATAGCCGGGCCAGAGGCATCGGCTCGGAAGCAGCCGCTCCCCGATCAATCAACAGGAAAGATTGCAAAACAGTAATCTCCCGGTTAATCTCACACCACGATAAGTTGTACGACAACATACGACCATAACGAGATGGACGCTGAGCGGCTATTTAGCCGGCGTCCCAAGGAGATTTAAATAATGCAACGCCGTGATTTTCTGCGTACCGCCGCAGCACTACCCCTGACGGGTCTTGTCACCCACGCCCATGCTGCCGAGGAAAAATGGCCGACGCGTCCCGTACGCATTGTGGTGCCCTACACCCCCGGCGGGTCATCAGACATCATTGCACGTCTGATCTCGGCCGACCTGAGCAAAGCCCTGGGCGAGAGCGTGGTCGTGGAGAACCGTCCGGGCGCCAATGGCAACCTGGGCACGGGCATCGTGGCCAAGGCTGACGACGGTCATACCCTCTTGCTGTGCGATATCGGCGCGTTGGCAATTACCCCGTCGGTCTATACCAAACTCACCTTTGATCCGTCGAAAGATCTGCGCCCCGTCAGCATGCTGGCGTATTCCCCGCACGTCTTGGCCGTTCACCCCAGCTTCCCCGCCAAGACCCTGCCCGAAATTGTCGAGCTCTCGAAAAAGCAGCGCGTCAATTTCGCCGTCACTGCCATCGGCAGCGCCCCTCACCTGGCCGCGGTCGCCGTGCAGCAAGCCACCGGCGCAAAATGGGAATACGTGCCTTACAAGGGCGGCGCGCAAGCCATTTCCGATACGGTGGGCGGCCAAACCGAAGTCATCATGAATGGTTTGCTGGCGACCCTGCCGCACATCCGCAGCGGCAATCTGCGCGCCATCGCCATTTCCAAGCGCGAACGCATGCAATTGATTCCGGACATCCCCACGATCGCTGAACAAGGTGTCACCGGATTCGAATCGGGCACCTGGCAAGGCATCATGGCCCCGGCCACCCTGCCCGCCGCGACCGCAGAACGCTTAGCCAAAATCCTGGCCGACATCGCCAAAAAGCCCGAGATCGTAGAAAAGCTCAATCAACAGGGCGCGGAAGTCGTCACCTACGATCCAGCGCAGCTGGGCAAGTTCTACACTACCGAGCGTGATCGTTGGGCCAAAGTGGTCAAGAGCGTAGGGATCACGCTGGACTAAACACCCCAATGCCGCCACTGCGGCTGGTAATGCGTGCCGAGCAGGCGATGTGAGCCTGTCGCATTTTTCCCGAATGCGGCAGGCTCACATCGCCCGCTGCAGTTTTTGCCAGCTGACTCTCTGTTTGTAACAAAACCGAAACAAACCACCCCTAGTCTGTCCGCTCTTACGAACTCCTGAAGTGGACGACAAGAAAATGAAGAAATGGAAACTGGCCGCGGCAGTTGCTCTTTTGCCTCTGGCCCTGCTGGGTTGCGGCAGCAGCAGCGACGACGGCGACGACAATAATGGTGATAACACCGAGGTCCCGCCTCCCACACCGCCTGTCGCCGAAGTCGCTCAACACATCACCTCGGTAGATTTCCTCGGTCGGTATGAGACCGGCAGCTATGGCGTCAGCGCTGCTGAAATTCCGGCTTATGATCCCGCGACCAAGCGCGTCTTTGTCGTCAATGCCCTCTCCGGCAAAATCGATATCCTTGATCTGCAGATACCCGCAACGCCGAGCCACCTCGGCACACTCGACGCGGAAGCGGTGCTGGCTGGCGCCGAAATCAACAGCGTTGCAGTCAACCACGGCAAAGTCGCCGTCGCGATTCAGGCGCCAGTCAAGACCGACCCGGGCTATGTCGCCTTGTACGACGCTGCCTCGCTCGCCCTGTTAGGGTCAGTTCAAGTCGGCGCCCTGCCCGACATGGTGACTTTTACCCCCGACGGCAAGACCGTGCTGGTCGCCAACGAAGGCGAACCCTCCGATGACTACACAATCGATCCCGAAGGCTCGGTCAGCGTCATCGATGTATCCAACCCTGCAGCCCTTACGGCACGCACTGCAGGATTCAGGGAATGGAACGGCAAAGAGGCCGCACTGCGCGCGCAAGGTGTGCGTCTGGTGGGTCCGCGCGCGACAGCCGCACAGGATATTGAGCCCGAGTACATCACAGTATCGGACGACGGCGCCACCGCCTGGATCGCTCTGCAAGAAAACAATGCACTGGCCAAACTGGATGTCGCCAACGCCCGTATTACCGACATTCTGCCGCTGGGTGCCAAAGATCACGGGATCGACGGCAATGGCCTGGACGTCAGCGACGCCGATGGCGCCATCAACATCCGCCCGTGGGCCGGCGTCAAAGGCCTGTACATGCCTGACGGCATCGCATCCTATACCGTGGGCGGCGCCACCTACATCGTCACCGCCAACGAGGGCGATGGCCGTGCCTGGGGCGAAGACAACGACGCCTACTGGAACTGGGGCCGTGATGCTGACGGCAACTGGCTGGGCCTGGATGCCTCCGAAGCGCCCGGTTTTGTCGATGAGTTCCGCGTCAAACACCTGGTGCATAAAAGCGGTTTCGATCGTCGGGCTGGCGACGATTTGCCGCCCCAACTGCGCCAACTCGCACCCGGTGGCCTGCTTGACCCCACTGTCTTTGCCTATTGCGGCGCCACCGACACCGATCCAGGCGATTGCCGCGAAGACGAAAACCTCGGCCGCCTGACCGTGACCTGGACCATGGGCTACAAACAGAACGCCGATGGCACACCGCAACTGAGCGCAGATGGCCGCCTCGTCTATGACACGCTATATGCGTACGGCGCGCGATCCTTCTCGATCCGAGACGCCGACGGCAAACTGGTCTGGGACTCGGGCGATCAATTCGAAAAAATCACGGCCGAACGATACCCGGAGTGGTTCAACTCGGGCCATGACGAAACGATCTTTGACGATCGCAGCGACAACAAGGGACCGGAACCCGAAGGTGTCACACTGGGCAAGATCGGTGAGAAAACCTATGCCTTTGTCGGTCTGGAGCGTATGGGCGGCATCATGGTCTACAACATCAGCGACCCCGCGAATCCTGTGTTCACCACCTATGTGAACTCGCGCGACTTCAATGTGGATTCCGCTGAAAATCCAGCAGGCGCAGGTGACCTGGGTCCTGAAGGCTTGGCCTTCGTATCCGCCGAAGATTCGCCCGACGGTCAGCCCTTGTTGATCGTAGGCAACGAAGTCAGCGGCACTACCTCAATCTATCGCATCGTCCTGGCCGACGACGCAAACTGATCGTAGATCGCCTCGCCGGGGCTGAGCATCGCTTGGCCCCGGCAACCATGGTGCCCACGCCCTCGTCGCTGTCCCGCCCCGTTCTGACCGGCCGCGCATGTGGCCAACCGCTGTCAGGCGTCGCTGTCGTTTCAGTTGCGCGACGCGCGCCCTCGCGACGCCATCCAGAACATGCACTGCCCGGTCAGCCCAGCGCCAGCCAGCACCAACGAGGTAGACAGTGCGGGAGATGAGCCCAATCCTGCCAAGGCCGTACACAGCGCGCCCACCGCCATCTGCAATGCGCCGTACAAACCCGACGCGGAACCGATCACCAGCGGATTCACGCCGACCGCCAATGTGAGAGAAATCGGACCGGCCATGCCGCAGCCGAACGTATAGAAAAACATCAACGCCACAATCGGCGCAACGGCCGCATAGCCCGACAACACCAGCACCAAAAACGCCACTGCCGATATGGCGCTCAGTGCGTTACCTGCCACCATCACGCGATCCATAGGCACCCTGCCGATCAATCTCGAGGTGACCACACAACCCAGCCACACACCCGACACCAGCACGGCCAGATAAAGGCCGACTTCGCTCGCAGGCCGATGCAGCTCATTGACAAAAATAAACGGCGCCGACGCGACAAAGGCGAACATTGAGGTAGTGGCGCAACCTCCTCCAATCGAATAGCCGATAAACGCCCGGGAGGCGAGCAATTGCCGGTAATGACGCATCAGCGTTGCCGTCGTCACCTGCGCCAGCTTTGCCCCCGTTTCCGGCAGCATGCGCCAAGCCAGGAGGAAATTCACAACGCCCAGCACGCACAGGCTGAACAGCACTGCGCGCCAACCGGCCCACGTGGCCAAGGCTCCCCCCACTATGGGAGCAACACCGGGCGCGACCGTCACCATCAAACTCATCAATGCCAAGCGTTTCGCTGCCTCGGCAGGCGCCGCAGTATCACGCACGATGGCACGGCCCAACACCAGGCCTGCGCAGCCGCCCAGCGCCTGAAACAGACGCGCGGCGATCAACGCATAGACATCGGGGGCCAACGCTGCGGCCAATCCCGCCGCGGTGTAGATCACCAATCCGGCCATCAGCACACGGCGGCGCCCATACCGATCAGACAGCGGGCCATAGATCAGTTGTCCCACCGCCAGCCCGATGATGTAGAGACTGACCGTCATCTGCATCGCGCCGTTGCCCGCCTGCAGATCTTGACCGGCCATCGCCAGCGCCGGCACGAAAATATGCATCGCCAGCGTACCGCTAAAGGTGAACAGGGCTAATAACCAGAGCGGCACATGCGCCACAGCGGGTACATCAGAGAGATCAGAGGCTGGCGACGGCGAGCGTTCGTCGTGCGTCACGCCGCGTGGCAACGTAGTAGAGTCCATCGGCAAATACATGACATATCAATTAATTGTATATCAAAGATATTGCCCCCGCCATTCGGGTACGATTCCAACGCCCCCATCATTATGGAAATCGACCCCATGGCTGACCTGTCCGCTTTCCCCATTACCCGCAAATGGCCTGCCCGCCACCCGGACCACATTCAGTTGTATTCCTTGCCCACTCCCAATGGCGTCAAGGTATCTATCATGCTCGAGGAAACGGGCCTGCCCTACGAACCGCATCGCGTCGCGTTCGACACGCAGGACCAGCTCTCTCCGGAATTTTTGTCGCTGAACCCCAATAACAAAATTCCCGCCATCCTGGATCCCAACGGTCCCGATGGCCGGCCCCTGGCGCTGTTCGAGTCGGGCGCGATCCTGGTGTATTTGGCCAGCAAGACCGGGCAATTCATCCCTCAGGACACCGCGGGCCGCTTTCAGGCACTGCAATGGCTGATGTTCCAGATGGGTGGCATCGGCCCGATGTTTGGCCAACTCGGTTTCTTTAACAAGTTCGCCGGCAAGGAATACGAGGATAAACGTCCGCGTGATCGCTACGTCGCAGAATCGCGGCGCCTGCTGCAGGTTCTGGATGGTCATCTGGCCGATCGCGCCTGGATCCTGGGCGACGAATACAGCATTGCCGATATCGCCACATTCCCGTGGATACGCAATCTGGTAGGTTTCTATGAGGCAGGCGATCTGGTGGGCTTTGGCGATTTTGCCAACGTGCAGCGTGTGCTCGATGCCTTCGTTGCGCGCCCCGCCGTTCAGCGGGGGCTGACCATTCCCGCCGCGCCGAACTGAGCCATTGCATTCGAACACGGCACGCCGGGAGGGCGCTTATCATCGCGAAGCTCTCGGCGTGAAGCGAGGAGCGCGAAACGCCGCTACGCTTTCGGCGCGGGACGGGTTAGCAGCCACACCGCGCAACCCACCATAAAGAGACTGACCAATGCGCCCAACCACCAGACGGGATCAACGGTCAGCCAAAACACGGCCAGCCCAACGGCGATGCCTGCCACGGCAAAGGCCTTGCCGCGCGCAGAAATAGCCCCCTGCTCTCGCCACGCGACCAAGGGCGGACCGAACTGGGGATGTTGTAATAAATAGGCTTCCCATCGCGGCGAGGCGCGGCCAAAGCACGCCGCCGCCAGAATCACGAAAATCGTGGTCGGCATCACCGGCAGTACCGCGCCAACGACGGCCAGCACGAGCATCAGCATGCCCAACGCCCAGTACAAGCGGCGTATCCAGCGATGCCTACCAACCATCAGAACGCAGCCACGTTCGCACGCCGCCACCGGCTGCCACCACCTGGTACTCAGGCTGCCGTGCCGCAGGCGTATTCAGGGAGTGCAGGGGCGTCATGGGTTCTTGATCGGGGAGAAGTAACGTGACCTCAATAACGTTCAAAACGTCATCCACGACATGATACCAATGACTGGCCCTGCCCCGGCCTCAAGCCGATTTCTTGCCTGCACCGCGATAACGGGACAACCAATGGGCATAAGGGGCCGGCAACACCCAGTCCGGATCCTGCACGCCAAGCACCTGGGCCAGATGATACGTGTAGTGCGGATTTGCCAAATGCGCACGCCCCATCATCACCAAGTCCATTTGGTTTTTCTCAACCAAGCCTTGCGCTATGAGAGGATCGTCCATGCCCCAAGCCGACGCCACGGGGATTTCGGCCTCACGGCGAACGCGTTCGGCGATCGGGCCCAGAAACGCGGGCGTTTTCCAGGGGATATCAACCTCGGCAATCGTGAAGCCGACACTGACGTTCAACAGATCCAGTCCGCCCCTGCGCATGGCACGCGTGAGCGAAATCGACTCAGCTAACGTTTCCTCATCACGCCCATCGTATTCCAGCACGCCAAAGCGCGCCGTCAACGGCAAGTGCTCTGGCCATACCGCACGCACGGCATCCAGCGTTTCCAGCAAAAAACGGCTGCGCGCGTCAAAGCTGCCGCCATACTGATCCGTACGCTGATTGGAATGGCTCGAAAAGAACGATTGCGCCAGATAACCATGCGCAAAATGCAGCTCCAGCCACTGAAATCCCGCATCACGCGCACGGCGCGCAGCGGCAGCGAAATCCGCCTTGACCCGCTCGATATCCGCCAGGCTCATTTCCGTCGGGACCTTGGGCAACTCGCCTCCGTACGCCACCGCCGAGGGCGCGATGGTCTGCCAGCCGCCCGGGGCATCATTGGGAATGTGATCGTCGCCTTCCCAGGGACGGTTGGCGCTGGCCTTGCGGCCGGCGTGAGCGATCTGGATACCAGGTACGGCCCCGGCAGCTTTGATACTGGCCGCGATACGGGCCATCCCCTCGGCCTGCTCGTCATTCCACAGGCCCGTGCAGGCGGGCGTAATACGCCCTTCGGGCGACACGGCGGTTGCTTCGACGATCACCAATCCGGCGCCGCCGCGCGCAATGCTGGGGTAATGCACCTGATGCCAGTCCGTGGTGAATCCGTCCTCGGCGCTGTATTGGCACATCGGCGGTATCGCAATCCGGTTGCGCAGTGTGACGTCCTTGAGTGTGAAAGGCGTAAATAATGCAGACGGCATCAGATTCTCTTTGAAAAAATACGGGGATTAGATAGGGACAGCGCTAGATTACCCTCCGCGCACCAGAATTTGATCTAATGGATCATTATCCCTTCGATAAATTATTGTTATGCTTAATCCGCAATGGCTACGTACCTTTTCGACGGTAAGCGAGACCGGAGGCTTTACCCGCGCGGCCATTAGGCTGGGATTGACCCAGGCCGCCGTCAGCCAACACATCCGGCATCTGGAAACCGAACTCGGCCCCTTGCTGATCCGGCGTCCTCGTCAGGTTGAGCTGACCCCTGCCGGTATGGCACTGCTGGAGTACTGCAACGATATTGAACAGGCAGACCGCCGTCTGCAGGCCCGATTGAGCGATGGCGACACGGAGCATGGTGAAATCAGCCTGATCACGCCCGGCAGTATTGGCCTGTCCTTGTATCCCGTATTACTGGACCTGCAACGGGCCCAGCCAGGTCTGAGTATTCGTCATCGTTTCGCGCCAGATTGGGAGACCCTCGATGCGATATTGCGCAAACAATTCGAACTGGGATTAGTCACGCTGCGCCCGGATGACCCTCGCCTGGCGTCGCAAAAATTTGCGGAAGAACCGTTGGAACTCATCGTGCCCGCCTCTGCACGCGTGGACAGCTGGGCCGATTTGGCAGGCCTGGGATTTATTGACCACCCTGAGGGCCAAGCCATGGCCACCCGCCTGCTGGCCCGCCGGTTTCCCGGCAATCCTGGGATGCACAGCCTGCCCATACATGGTTTCAGCAATCAGATTGCCTTGATGCTGGAGCCTGTCGCACGTGGCCTGGGATTCACTGTATTGCACCGTCATGCACGCCAAGCATTCCCTCGCCCTGAGGCCATCCGCGTCGTTGAATGCGGCGCGCCAGTCGTCGATACGTTGTGGCTGATCCATCGCGCAGAATGGCCGTTGTCGGCTCGCGCGGCCTATATCGTCGATTACTTGAAAAGACACATTGCGTCAGAGCGGCCTCGAACCCGGCAACCCTCGCCGCCTGGCTCTCGAACCAAGACAGTCCCCCCCAAACGAAGCACGAAACGTTGAGCAAACTAACGGGCAATCAAGGTACGCAAGCCCGTTGCGAGCCGGCGCGACACGCGCTGCTGTTGCTTAACGATATTGACCTGCAAGGTCATTTTGGCCACCTCGATCATCGGTTGCGACAAGGAATATCCCTCTCTTGATTGCAACCACGTCAGCAGATCGGCCAAATGCCACAACACCGAGCTGCCCTCGTGGACGGGGGTCGGGAAAGTCCCCGAATGCGTCAACATCAATTTGCGCATGTTCTGTCGAGACACGCCCACCAGCTCGGCAGCATCGGTCAACCCGACCAGATCAGGTGTCGCCTCGATCAGTTGTGCCGAAGGAATCGCACGCTGCACATCGGCCAATGCACTGCGAATGGCGGCCTCGGCACTCTCTGCCTCGCGGGTGAATTCCAACGCCAATCGCCCAGGCAAGCCCATGCCGACCAACGCATCGTCACAGCCAGCTTCTGCCAGGCGTTCGACGATGTCGTCCATGTCCCGGTCGCTACTCGCGAGGTGATATTTCAAGGTAAAAACGTATTCCATCGATATTCCTTAATTCAAGACAACAGCATTTTGCGGTGCGTGGAACAATTCTCGACAACACGGCACAAGGCATGAGCATGATTGGCCGGGCTTTTAGGTGTGCTCCATATACCGGTAATGCAAAACTCTCCGCAGCGGCACTCGTCATCGTTGTAGGGGCAATACATCTTGCCCCACGCATGGCCGCCCCCTACGACAATTCGCCAGCCTTGTTGCTTTGCGTATTTGAGTACTTGTTCGATTTCCTTTTTTGGATGAGCCCGGCGGACCATTTATGCTCCCACTGTACGAGTATGCCAACAAGTTGTCAACTGACAACCATAAAAATAAAAAAATAACTGGCCCGAACCGCATACCGCTTTCGACGGCGCTGCCTCGCGGCACTATGGTTGATGACCAATGAGACAGTGTATGTGGCGCACTGGCATACTCACAACGCCATACGTGATAAATCCGTCATCCCATAGCGCCTAGCAATTCCGCCACGGCCCGCTGGAATCGCGGATCCAGCATGGCGGCAACGTTGCAACGGGACCAACGAGAGACAGCGGCAGAATCCAGATGAAACACCCGCCCGGGCGCCATCTTGACGTTACGCGCCAGCAGGTCCTCTGCCCACTGCAAAGAATCATGAACCCCCGGGAAAGCCACCCACAAATAAAGCGACTGCCCGCTGCGGGCAAAGACTTCGCACTCATGCTCGTCCAGCCATTGCTGTGCGGATGCGCATGCCGCGCTCAATTTTTGACGCAGCTTGACGAGATGGCGCTCGTAATGTCCTTCGCGCAGCATGATGTCGACCATGCGCTCGCAATATTCAGAGCCGCTGACATGAATGAGGGCATTGAGATCCGCGAGATCACTGGCCAACGCTGTATTGCAGGCAATAAACCCGACCCGTAACGCAGCAGAAAAAGATTTGGAAAAGCTGCCGATATAAATCGTACGTTCGAGTTGATCCAGCGTAGACAGGCGCACAGTGGACGGCGGCTTGAAGTCGGCAAAAGGATCATCCTCGACGATCAGCAGATTATGGCGCTCGGCCAACTGCAACACGCGATAAGCCTTGGCCGCGCTGATATCGGAGCCCGTGGGATTGTGAGCGACAGATTGCGTAAAGAACAACCTGGGCCGCTCGGTCATCAAGATATTTTCCAACGCGGCCAAATCCGGCCCGTCGGCCAATCTCGGCACACCGATGACGCGCGCACCGGCGAGCTTCAGCTTGCCAAACAGCAGGTAATACCCAGGCTCATCCACCAACACCGTAGCGCCCGGCGGAACGAAATAACGAATCACCAGATCCAGCGCTTGATTCGCCCCCTGCGTCAACACCAATTGACTGGTACTGACCTCCAGCCCCAGCACGCCCAGCTTGCGAACCAGACTGTCGCGCAACGGGGCGTACCCATAACGATGTCCATAGCGAAACAAGGAACTCAATCCCGTACGCACGACCTTTTGGTGATAACGGTCCATACGCATATCCGCTAACCACTCGATCGGCGGAAACCCGTCTCCGACCGCCGTCGTATCGGGATGGGTTTTGAGCTGTTCGCGCATCAGCCATACCGTGTCCATGGCGCGATGCAACTGCCCGGGTTCGTCCTCGGTCTCCTCGGCTCGACGAAATTGGGCCGACACGTAAAACCCAGCGCCTCGGCGAGGCTCGATCATGCCCCGCGACACCAGGATATCGAACGCGGAGACCACCGTGTTGATCGCGTAGCGATGTAATCGCGCCAACTCGCGCAGCGATGGCAACTTGTCCCCGGGTTGATACACCCCGTCCGAGATCTGTTGGCCGATGACGTCGGCCAGTTTCTGGGCAATCGTGGCGGAACGCTGCACACGCATGTCTCGTTGATCCTCTGAGTTTTCCTGGCATCGCAACGCCTTGAATGTTGCATTGCAATGATACTGTTTGTACAAACTGTACCTTTTATAAATGAGGCACCTTTAATACAGTGCGCTCCATTGTTTCGCATTGTCTACTTTTTTTCGCTACCGGACCGCGTCAACCGCAGACACGGACCGGGGCCTCACATTCTGGAGTGCTGTCGTGGTTGCCGATTCCCGCTTGCCCAATTTCCGTGCCCTCAATCCTGCCCAACGTTGGGATTTCCTTGCGAACGCTTGCGGGTTGACGGACGAAGATCGCGCGTTGCTCACGCAACCAGGCGCCCTGCCCGTCAACATTGCCGACGGCATGATTGAAAACGTGTTCGGCACCTTTGAGCTGCCCATGGGAATCGCCAGCAATTTCCAGATCAATGGCCGAGACGTCCTGATCCCTATGGCGGTCGAAGAACCGTCCATCGTCGCCGCCGCCTCCTACATGGCCAAACTGGCCCGTGAAGATGGCGGTTTTCAGACATCCAGTACGCTGCCGCTCATGCGCGCCCAAGTGCAAGTCCTGGGCATCTCCGATCCCTACGGCGCGCGTATCGCGCTGCTGCAAGCACGTGACCAGATCATCGAGCGTGCAAACGGCCGCGACAAAGTGCTCATCGGACTGGGCGGCGGCTGCAAGGACATCGAAGTCCACGTGTTCCCCGAATCGCCGCGTGGCGCCATGATCGTGATGCACTTGATCGTAGACGTGCGCGACGCCATGGGGGCCAACACGGTCAACACCATGGCCGAATCGGTGGCGCCGCTCGTCGAGGAACTGACTGGCGGCTCAGTGCGCCTGCGCATTCTCTCGAATCTGGCTGACTTGCGTCTGGCTCGCGCCCGTGTCCGCCTGACTCCGGAAACGCTGGCCACCAAAGAACGCAGCGGCGAAGCCATCATCGAAGGCGTGTTGGACGCCTATACTTTCGCCGCCATCGATCCGTATCGTGCTGCGACGCACAACAAGGGCATCATGAACGGCATTGATCCCATCATCGTCGCTACCGGCAACGATTGGCGCGCCGTCGAGGCGGGAGCGCACGTCTACGCCAGCCGCCAAGGCGGCTACACCTCGCTGACTCGCTGGGAAAAGGACAACAGCGGCGCGTTGGTTGGCACGATCGAATTGCCCATGCCTGTCGGCCTGGTCGGCGGCGCCACCAAAACGCATCCTCTCGCCCGCCTGGCGCTCAAGCTCATGCAGGTCAAATCCGCGCAAGATCTAGGCGAAATCTGCGCAGCCGTCGGATTGGCGCAAAATCTGGGCGCGTTGCGCGCACTGGCCACCGAGGGTATTCAGCGCGGCCACATGGCATTGCATGCCCGCAATATCGCGCTGGTAGCTGGCGCAGTCGGCGACGAAGTCGACGCGGTTGCCAAACGCCTCGCTGCCGAGCACGACGTACGCACTGACCGCGCGCTTGAGGTTCTGCAAGAACTGCGCGCCAAAGGCTAAGCACCCTGATGTCGGCTCGGATACATAGTCCTCCGAGCCCGCATTCGAGTGTTGGCCCTCAACCAGTCCGCTGACACTCGCATCAAAAACGAAAAAGAGCCGCCTGCGTAACGGCTCACCTGACACTCACGGAGACCTATCCATGACACCCGAGCATCAAGGCTCTCATCCTGCGCCACAAGGCCGGTTCGCCGAGGTTTGGGGCGACACCGTCGATCTGAAGCATCTGGCCTGGGCGATAGCCATAGGCATTGGCATCAGCATATTCGGCTTCTACGT
Organism: Bordetella muralis; assembly: GCF_965139205.1. Taxonomy (GTDB): domain Bacteria; phylum Pseudomonadota; class Gammaproteobacteria; order Burkholderiales; family Burkholderiaceae_B; genus Bordetella_A; species Bordetella_A muralis. The sequence goes on along the minus strand of NZ_CBCSIU010000006.1, from coordinate 14,336 downwards.
GGCCAGTCACTGGCTGACATCCATCGTCGAGTCCAAACAACTGGCCCATGCCTACGCCATGTTGGCAGGCCTGGCGGGGTGCATCATCGCCGGCGTGATTTGCGCAAAAGCATTTCCGCCAAAACGCGAGGTCACGGAAACGGAAATTTCCGTCGATCCGCAATGGCGGCAAGAAGTGCTGGAAGAACTCGCCATGACGTCCGGCGGCATGGGTTCGATCGCCGACCTTCCGCCCACGGTCACCCAAGAGTTGAAAGAACTCAAACTCTACGACCTGTTTGCCGAAGCCGAATCCTCGGCCCGCAACGTCCCCACAAGCCGCTGAACAAGGAATCACTTCATGGATCCTCATCTGATAGAACAGATCGCAGTGGCCGCGGGCATGGGTCTGATCGGCGCTGTGGTCTTCGCAGCCATCGGCCTGGTCTCTGGCACCGATGAAACAACGACGCTCGCTCCGCTGACATTGCTGACGGTCTTGTTGGGCGTACCGCCTGCCGGTGTGTTCACTTTCTTCTTGGCTGGCGCCGTCGCTAAACACATGACGCACGCGGTACCTACGGCCTTGCTGGGCATTCCCGGTGACACCATGGCCATGCCGCTCCTGCAGGACGCGAACCTGCTGCGCAAGCTGGGCGTGCCGCATATCGCCTTGCGCAAAATGGTCTCTGGCGCCATCATCGCGGCCTTTGTCGCGGTGCCCCTGGCGGTCCTGTTTGCTGTCATGCTGGCGCCGTTTGGTGCGTTCATCACTAAAACAGCCCCCTGGATTTTCCTGGCCGCCGCGGTATTGATCGCCTATTTTTCCGCCGGCCGCTGGGCATCCGTTGCGCTGTTGGTGCCCTTTGTCGTGGTCATCCTGGCGCTGCAGAGCCTGACTGCAAAATACGACGTCAAGCTCAGCATCAGCTATTTTCTGGGTATTGCCATCGGACCGCTGATTGCAGACCTGTTCACGGTACTTTCACCGGCCGGCCGCCAACGGATGTCACGCGACAATGTGCGCAAATTCAATCTGGCTCCCGACGTCAAAGGCTGGTCGGGATACTTCCCCAACCCGTTCAAGGTGCTCGATCGCAGCCAGACACGATGGACACTGAGCACGGCACTGGTATCCAGTGCGACCTTTGTATTCAGCCCTGTGGCCATGACCGTCGTCCTGGGCGAAATCGTCGGCTCGCGGATCAAACACGCTTATCACCGGCTCACCACCGTGTTGAGCGCACGCAATGGCGTCACTGAGGCCACCTACATTGCCGAAGCCTTGATCCCGCTGATCGCATTTGGTCTGCCGCTAAGCCCCGTCGCCGCAGGCCCCGCTGCACCGCTGTTCAATGCCCCTCCCCGCTTTACCGTGGATTCCGCAACAGGCCAGACGCACAATCTGCACAACCTGATGAACCATTGGGAATTCCTGGGCTACGGCATGCTGGCCGTGATTCTGGCGGCGGTCGTGTCCTATCCGTTCGCGATGAATTATGCACGCCGCGCAGCCTTGTTCGTCTCGCGCAAAGTCAGCCACGAGGCCATCATTGCCACCTTTGTCGGCCTGATCATTGTCATCAGCGTGTGGGAAGGCCAACTGCTCGGCTTGCTGGTCATCCTGACCATGGGTTTGATGGGCGGTCTGCTGTCACGTATTTTCGGCTTTAACACTGGCGTGCAGTTCATGGGTTACTACACGGCAGTGCTGAGTGTGCCGGCCTTGGTCAAACTGCTGTAGACCAGCCGGGGCCTCCCCTGCAAATGCGCGAGCCCCGAATCATCATCTCGCACATGGAAAAAGCCCCGGTTCACATATTGAACCGGGGCTTTTTTCTTTTACGCGCTGTGGTGCCGCTTGAATCACTCTGTCATCGGCAAACTCGCTGTTTGATCCCAGACCTTATGCTTGCCCAAGTACCGATGACGAAGGGATGAAGCGGCAATTCGATCATACCGCTCCACCAATATGGTTACTGCTCAGCGATAGGCTGCTTTTCGCGACCCGTAAACAACCGTCCAACCAGGCCCCACACCAATAACAGCAGCGCTGCCGTCATGATGGTGCCGACCAGGCCGTTCTCAAAGAATACCGCCATCGATCCTTCTGACAGCAGCATGCTTTGACGGAATGCATCCTCGGTTTTATCGCCCAGCACCATGGCCAGGATCAGTGGTGCAATCGGGTAGTCGAGCTTTTTAAAGACATAGCCCACAACACCAAACACCAATGCGATGTACACGTCCGACATCTTGCCGCTGATCGTATAGGCGCCGATCAAGCAGATGACGATGATCAGCGGTCCAATCACGGCAAACGGCGCGCGCAGGATCGACGAGAACAAGGGAATCGTCGCCAGTACCAGCACCACGGCCACGATATTGGCCACATACATCGAGGAAATCAGGCCCCAGACAAAATCAGGCTGTTCAATGAACAGCATCGGCCCAGGCTGCAAGCCCCAGATCATCAGACCGCCCATCATCACCGCTGCCGTGGCAGAGCCCGGCACACCCAATGCCAACATGGGCAGCAGCGCCGACACGCCGGCGGAGTGATCCGCCGCCTCGGGAGCGACTACGCCGTCCGGCTCGCCTTTGCCAAAGTTATTGCGATACTTGGAAAAGCGTTTGGCCAAGCCATACGACATGAATGATGCCGCCGTCGGACCGCCGGGTGTGATGCCCATCCAGCATCCCACGATCGTCGATCGGATGAGGGTCACCGCATGACTAGGCATTTTCTTGATCGCCTGCCACACCACGCCCCAACTCATCCGCGCCCGCAGGCCGTTGAATTTCAGGCCTTCTTCGATGGTGACCAGCAACTCGCCGATCCCAAACAGCCCCACCACGGCCGCCAGGAACGACACACCGCTCACCAAGGTGTCAGAGCCATAGGTCAGGCGCATTTCACCCGACACCGTATCCATGCCTACCGTCGCCAGGATCAGGCCGATCAACAGCGACGTCAGGGTTTTCAACGGAGAGCCGCCACTGACCAGGTAACTGCAGAACGTCAGCAGATAAACGGCAAAGAACTCGGGCGGACCGAATTTCAACGCAAAATCGGCAATCGCATTGGCAATCAGGGTAACGACAATCACCCCTGCCATTGCGCCGAAACCCGCGGCGATAAAAGCGGTAGCCAACGCCTCTGGCGCCAGGCCCTTGCGTGCCATGGGATGGCCGTCGAACGTGGTCGCGACCGATGATGGCTCACCAGGGATGTTGAACAGGATAGACGTCGTCGAACCGCCAAAGAGCGCGCCCCAATACATCGAGGACAGCAGAATGATGGCGGAGACGGGCTCCATCGTGAACGTCAAGGGCAATAACAGCGTCACGCCGTTGGGCGCCCCCAGGCCGGGCAAGACCCCGACCAGGATACCCAGCAGAACGCCTGCCGCCATCAACCCGATGTGATGCAGAGTCAGTGCAGTGTCAAAGCCTGACGCGAGATAACTTAGTTGATCTAACATGGCAAATCTCTAGGCGGCGAGGCGCCAGGTATCAATCCAGTCTTCCAGCGGCCCACGCGCCAACGGCACGTTGAACCACAACTCGAAAATGGCGTACAGCACGACGACAGCCCCTACGCCGATCAACAATGACCGCCCCCAGCCAAAATGGCCATGCAAGCGGCACATATAGACCAGGAAAACCGCCGATGCCACGTAGAACCCCAGGAATGGAGCGGCAGCCGCCAACACCACCGTTGGAATAAACAGTGACATCACGCGGCGCAACTGTTCGCCGGTAACGAAGACTTCGTCTTGTACGGGCTTGCGCACTGCCTGGATCAGCAGCAATACGCTGACAATCAGCAGCAACACGCTCAGACGCAGCGGAAAGTATCCCGCCTCCGGGCCCGTACTGCTCCAGCCGGAATTCAGTTGCAGGCTGCCGTAGATGACAACTGCGGAAAACGCAGCCAGCAGGCCAGCCATGGTGACCTCCATGGCTTGGCGTTGAATCGATATAGACTTGCCGTTCATGCTGAGTCACCCGCGAGGCTTAGTCTTTGACCAACCAGCCGTCTTTTTCGAACTGGGCTTTGTTTTTGTCGGCGTCGGCAGCGATATAGTCCTTCAGCGCCTGCCCTGTCAGGAACATTTCGGTTTGCAGGCCGCGCTCGAGCCAGGCCTTGAATTCCGGCTGTTCACGCACCTTGGCCATCACGTCCTCGTAGTACTTGACCTGCTCGGCGGTCAATCCGCCGGCTGCCCATACCGTACGCGGCATGTTGAACGTTTCAATGGCAATACCCGACTCATGGCAGGTGGGCACATCGCTAAAGCCCTTGTCGCCATGTACTTTGCCTGTAATCGTCAGACGCTCTTTGGTGAACACGCACAGCGGCTGTACCTTGCCGGCACGCCAGTGCGAGACGTTTTCCGAGGGGTTGTTGAGGTTGGCATCGACGTGACCTCCCGACAACTGCGCAGCAACTTCACCACCCGACTTGAACGGGATGTAGGTGACTTTCACACCTGTCGTCATTTCGATCTGGCGAGTCAGGATGTGATCGGTGTCTTTGGATTGCGCCCCGCCCACTTTGATCGAGCCCGGCTTGGCGCGCGCGGCGTCCAACAGGCTCTTGACGTCCTGATACGGGCCTTCGGCATTGGACCACAGCATGAACTCGTCGGCAGCCATGATTGCCACAGGCGTCATGTTTTCGATCTTGTAGCCCACCTTGGTGATCATCGGCATCAGATAAGCCAGGTTGGTCGAAAACACCAGGCGGGTGGGATCGCCTTCAGAGGACTGCAAGTAGACCAGCGCTTCGGATCCTGCACCGCCGCCTTTGTTCGTCACGATGATAGGCACCGGCATCAGCTTGTGCTTTTGCACCACCGCCTGTACCACACGGGCGAACTGATCCGTACCGCCTCCTGGCCCCGCGGTCACAACGAATTCCACCGGACGCGTGGGTTTCCAATCGGCCGCCATCGCCGGCATGGTGACAGAGGCGGCGCCGATTGCGACGGCAGCCAAAGAAGCAAAACGAAATACGCTACGCATGTTGTCTCCTGAATAGCGGTTTATTAGTCAAAACGAAGTCTAGGTCGTACTGCTTGCCGCGCAGATCGGCTCAAACGGCCGGAAAGAACGCAGCGTCCTGCTGTAGCCTCAACGTCAGCAATTCCGACGCCGGGTCAATTTCAATATCGTCAAAGCAGATCAACTGGCCGGCCGGCACATCACGTACCAATTTGCGGTTACCGACCAGGTAGAACGGCGCCGGCGTGCCGGCGGCCAGCGGCGCAGCCGGCACCAATTCCGCAGCGGTGCCGTCGATGGTGTGATGATGGCCGCCCATGGTCAACACCGTTCCGGCCGACAAGGCTTTCGTGCTGCGTGCCACCAGATCCAGACGGGGCTGTGGCACTTGTGCTCCGCTGGACAATCCGTAGACGGCTGCGTCCAGCACGCTGCTGAACGCCTCCAGGCCCAGCAAATGGCGGGGAATGTACATCATGGCGCGCTGCTGATCACGGCTCATCACGTGCCCCTTGCCCAGCAACAGATCCCAGGTAGGCTTGTCGTCACAGCGAATCACGACGAACACGCCGCCGGCAAAGCTCAACTCGTCACGTTTGCGCAGGCAATGAAACACATCGACGACGCCATTGCGCTGGAACAAACCGCCTTCGGCAGTGGTGGCGAACAAATCGGGGACTTCGCCAGGACGGGCGATGGGCGCATGAAAAGCAGCCGTGTCCACGCCCAGACCAGTGCTATTGGCCACAACCTGCATCTCGCACAAATCCGGCACGGCGCGCTGCGGCAATGCTGCGCAAATCTCGGCACGCGCTTTGACGCATTCGACTTCCTTGCCCGCCGGCATCACCCATTGATCGCCAAAGCCCGGCACATCGATGGTTACGCCATTGCTGTCCATGCGGTTCGTCTCGGCATCGAACACAAAGTCATATTCGCTGGACTTGCCTGCCGACAGCACCTCAAAACCCATTGCCTGCGCCCAGGTCACCAGGCCGATCAACAAGGAAGGCTGGTCACCGTCGACCGGCGTCATCACACGCCCCTTGGCCCGCGCCAGACGCGACAGTTCAGGACCGACCACGCTATCGACTTCTTTCGATGCCATCGCCACATGCAGACCGGCCTCGATGGCCAGACGCGCATGACGGGCGCCTGCCTCGGGATGCCCTGTGGCCTCGACCATGACCTGCAGCGGCAAGCCCACAACAGCGGCGGCATCGCTCGCGGCAATGTAGAGGCCCTGCTCCCAGGCCTGGGTGGCCTGCTGCGCAGTGTCACACTGCGCGATCTGGGCTGGATCGATACCGATAGACACCCACGCGTCTGCTGCAATAGCCGAGGTCAGGTCAACCGCGACACGGGCGCTGATCGTAGGCACGCGCCGGGATTGGGCGAGAAAACTCCGCCCGAAGCCGCCGCTTCCGATGACGCAAACTTCGATAGGCTGGGTGACGCCTTGATAACGATGCAGATAGTCCATGGAGTGAAATGAGCACGCTTAAGCGACAATACGCTTCTAAGGAAACGCAGATTGCATGTAAATTTGCATGCAATACAGGCATTTCAGTTGAATGACAGGCCGAATATTAGGCGAAAAATAGATTGATTGCATGCACTTTGGCAAAAAAGACCACACGAGATGAAACCAAATACTCACGCGACGGCATCGGCCAAGCCTTCCAGCAGAGACGGCATGAGGACCGATCAGGTCGCCGCGCAACTCCGTAAATTGATCGTCTCAGGCACGCTGTCGCCCGGGCAGCGCCTATCCGAGCGTGTCGTGTCCGAGCAATTCGAGGGAATTTCGCGCACCCCGTTGCGCGAGGCGTTCAAAATACTCGCGGCGGAGGGGCTGCTGACATTGGAGCCGAATCGCGGTGCAGTCGTGACCGCACTGTCTCTGCCCGAGGTCGAAGCGGCCATCGAGGTCCTGAGCGGACTGGAAGCCATGGCCGCCGAACCGGCCTGTGACCTGATTACCGACAGCGAATTGGCGGAGATCGAGACATTGCATGCAAAAATGGTCGCCGCGCATGATGCGGGCGATCTCATGTCGTACTTTCAAATCAACCAGACCATCCACCAGCGCATGGTTGATGCCGCGCGCAACCCCGTTCTGTCACGCATCTATGCCGCCGAATGCGCGCGCATACGCCGCTATCGCTACGCAGGCAATCAACAGCCCGCACGTTGGCACCAAGCCGTGCGCGAGCATGGCGAGATGCTGAACGCGCTGCGTGATCGCGCGGGGCCGGTCCTGCGCGAAATGCTGCGCAGACACCACAAAGCAGGCTGGGTCGTATCACGCGGCGTGCTTGAAGAAACCCTGGCAGCCGCCGACGTCTCAACGGCCAGCACCAGACAGCAACGCCGTAGCGCAACAGCGTCAAAGCGAAGCAAATAACCCCGTTGGATGGCGCAGGCGCCATCCAACGCACCCGCCTGACTTGCGGTAGAGTTGATGTTCGGCTCTACCCCTAACGATTTCCGTTCATCCAGAAAAATATCGGGCACGCCTCTTGCGCATGCTCGTCCTTTTGGACATACGGCCGTCTCATATCTAGGCTGCAGCGCCTGGTGTCATCACGCATCCACACATGCCTCATTCACCGTCAGCTCACCGATTATCATGGTTTGGATTAGCCTGCCACAGTACATTGTGGTTCAGCGCTTCGGCCGCGTTGGCACAAACGCCTACACTCGAGCCGGTCATCACGACCAGCACCCGTTATGACACCAATGTGCTGGACACGCCGGCGTCGGTCAACATTGTCGATGGCGTTCAATTACGTGCAGACAATTTACAGATCAATCTATCGGACAGCATGGGCAGCGTTCCTGGATTGCAGATTCAGAACCGGCAGAATTATGCCCAGGACCTGCAGCTCTCGATACGCGGCTTTGGTGCGCGCTCGACCTTTGGCGTACGTGGGATAAAGATTTTTGTCGACGGGATTCCGGCCACCATGCCAGATGGCCAAGGCCAGACGTCCAACATTGATATCGCATCGGCCGATCACGTCGAAGTCCTGAGAGGGCCATTTTCCGCGCTCTATGGCAATGCCTCCGGCGGCGTGCTGCTAGTAGAAACCGAAACGGGTAAAGCGCCTCCCACCCTCCAAGCCAACTTCGGCGCTGGCAGCTACGGCACTTATCACTATGGCGTCAAAGCCAGCGGCGCAACCGGCAAGTTCGACTACGTGGTCAGCGCCAACCGCTTTACCACCGATGGCTACCGCGATCACAGCAGTGCGCGCAAAAACCTGGGCAATGCCAAGCTAGGCATTCAACTCGACGACGACAGCCATCTGACGATCGTGGCCAACAGTGTGGATCTGACGGCACAGGACCCCTTGGGCTTGACTCGCGAACAATACGAATCTGATCCGCGGCAGGCCACACCGCAAGCCGACCTGTACAACACTCGAAAAACCGTTCAGCAAACCCAGGGTGGGCTGGTGTACGAACGGCAAATCGATCCCGACAACGAGTTGCGCGCGATGGTGTACTACGGCCAGCGCCACACCGTGCAATATCAATCTATTCCTGCCATCGTCCAAGCCAATCCTCAACAAGCCGGCGGCGTCATCGATCTGCGGCGCAAATATGCCGGGGCTGATGTACGCTGGACCTCGCATCTGAGCCTGGCGGGCCGGCCCTTTACCTTGATTGGCGGCGTGTCGTACGACACATTGAGCGAACGGCGCAAGGGCTATGAAAATTTTCTGGGCAGCGCCAGCGACCCGACGGAGCTCGGTGTCAAAGGCGCACTGCGTCGCAACGAGACCAACGACGTCGACAGCCTGGATCCCTATCTACAGGCCTCATGGCAATTCGCATCGGACTGGACCCTGGACGCCGGACTTCGTTACAGCACGGTCGACTTTGACTCCGATGACCATTACGTCAATGCAGCCAACGGCGACGACAGCGGCTCGGCGCGTTATCGCAAAGCGTTGCCCATGGCGGCGCTGCGTTATCAGTTCACGCCGAAAACCATGGCCTATATTTCCTATGGCCGCGGCTTCGAAACCCCGACCACCAACGAATTATCCTATCGCCCGGATGGCGCATCGGGCCTGAACCTGGGCTTGCACCCTGCGTTGAGCAATAACTACGAGGCCGGCATAAAGACCGAACTCGGCAATGGCATCCTGTCCCTGGCGGCTTTTCACATCGACACCCGCGACGAGATCGTATCAGCAGGCAGCCTGAATGGACGGACCTCGTATCGCAACGCCGGACGGACTCGCCGCGATGGCGCAGAACTGGGCTGGAGCGGCAACATCACCTCAAACTGGCACGCTGATCTGGCCTATACCTGGATCAATGCGCGCTACCGCGATAGCGTCGATAACTCGGACATTCGCGCCGGCAACAAGATCCCCGGCATCGCCAGCCAAATGCTGTACGGCGCTCTCGCCTGGGCTCCCGCTGAAGGCTGGCGTGCCGGCATCGAGGGCAGATACCTCAGCAAGATCTACGTGAACGACGCCAATAGCGACACGGCCCCCGGCTATTTCGTCGCCTCGGTCTCTACGGGCTATCTTTGGCGCCGAGGCCCTTGGGAATGGAACGCCTACGCTCGCGTAGACAACCTGTTCGACCGCAATTACGTAGGCTCAGTCATCGTCAACGATGGTAATGACCGCTACTTTGAACCCGCCCCTGGCCGCAACTGGAGCGCGGGATTGAGCGTCAGCTATCAGTTCTGACGCGCCACTGGACCGCACTGGACCGCACTACACCCTTCGATTTGTTTGGCCTGCCGACGCACCAACGCAGTGCGCGCCAGGCAATTTCCTCTCACCTCACCGGCTACGCCCCCAGCATGGCGCAACCGGCGGCCAGCGTACTTGGGCACAGAACCAGCACCTGCGCCACGAACCTCTATATAATCACTAATAAGACACGTTCTCATTACAAAACTTAACCGCGCATGCCCGATGCCTTTGCCTGCCGTCCCTGCACGATCGTTGCCTCCATCAGCCACTGAATGCGTCGGCACGCTATATCAAAGCCATCACACGTGGTTAAACAGTTGGCTGCGCCGCAAACTGGGCGACCATCATGATGCGGCCGATGTCGCCCACGATACGTTCGTGCGCGTATTGCAAACCCGTCTGGCTGATCGGATACAAGAGCCGCGCAGCTACTTGACCACGATAGCGCGTGGCCTGGTCGTGGACCTGTGGCGACGGCGCGCACTGGAACAAGCCTATCTGCAGGTCCTGCAAGCACTGCCCGTCGAGCACCAACCGTCGCTTGAAGCGCAAGCCTTGATCCAGGAACAACTCATCCAGCTCGACCGCATGCTCAACGGCCTGGGAGCCAAAGTAAAACAGACCTTTTTGCTGTCGGTCATCGAGGGCGCCACCTATCCCGCCATCGCACAGCGCCTGGGCATCTCGGAGCGGACCGTCAGCCACTATATGGCTCGGGCCATGGAACGCTGCTGCTTGCTGATGGATTGAGCACGACCATGACCGCTTCTTTTTCCTCGACGGCCGAACAACGTGCTGCCATCAAAGAAGCGGCTCGCTGGTTCGCCCGTCTGCAAGCCTCGCAGGCGGATGAGGCCGCCCATGCAGCTTGGTCGGCCTGGATGGCACGTCATCCGGAGAATCGCAACGCCTGGTCCAAAGTCCAGGCAGTGCAGCAACAGTTCGCAGCAGTGCCTGGCCATGTCGCGCTGCCGACATTACAGAACGTCGATCACGGACGACGCCGGCTACTGGGTTGGGCCGCCGCCAGCGCAGCGCTGCTGCCTCTGGGACTCTGGATGAGTGACGATGCTCACCGTGCCAGATGGACGGCGGATTTTCGAACCGCTGTCGGCGAAATCACTCCCCTGCCCCTATCCGACGGCAGTGTAGCCATCCTGGATACCAACAGCGCGGCAGACGTGGATTTCACTGCCGATACCCGTCGTATTGTCTTGCGCGCCGGACGGCTCTATACCAAGACCCATTCCGACAACGTCGCACGATCACGGCCCTTTGTTGTGCAGACCCGCCATGGCGAGGTCCAAGCGCTAGGCACCGAGTTCATGGTTCGCGTCACCGATACGCACAGCAAGGTCTGGGTCAACGAACATGCAGTGCGCGTTATTCCGAAGGGTGCGCCCGACGCCACGATGATCATCCAGGCGAGCCATCGCGCGACATTCGAGGACCGCGGCCTGCAAGCCGGGCCCGTCGAGAAGCATGATGCGCTGGCCGCCAGCAATTTTGCGCCTTGGCGCAACGGCTCGCTGGTGGCTACCAATATGCGCCTGTCGCAATTCGTCGAGCGGTTCCAGGCCTATCAGCGCGGTTATCTATTCTTGGATGACAGTCTGGCCAACGTGGAAGTCTCCGGCGTATTCCCCCTGTTCAAACCGGAATTAGCGCTGGCCGCGCTGGAAAACAGCCATCCCTTGCAGGTACGGCGGCTGACGCGTTATCTCACCTGGATTGAACCGCGGACCTGAGGCGCTCCGTCGCACTACCTCATTTCGAGCCTCGTGACAGTTATCTGGTCAGCGTCACCCGTTTCAACCGGAAACAAATTGGATTGCAAGAAATCACGGCGCCATTCGGCCTCCTTGGTATCCGTGAACATCGACGATCAACGTCCGTTTCAATATGCCGCTGCGACACCTGCCCACGAAGCCAACTCTCTCGCCTTCGCCCACACGCGTATTCCCCAAAGCCCAGCTCTTGCTCATGCTGAGCACGGCCATGTCGTTCAATCTCGCACCGCTCGCCACCCACGCAGCCCCCGCTGAGGAGTCGGTCGCCATACGGACCTATCAGATTTCGGCGGGTCCGTTGCTGCCTACGATCAATCAGTTTGCTTCCGAGGCCGGCATTGCATTGACATTCGACGCCAATGCACTGCAAAACGAGACTTCGCCGGGTGTACAAGGACGCTACACGGTAGACGAAGGCCTGCGGCAAGTGCTCGCCGCGTCGAGCTGGCAAGCACGGCGCAGCGCCAACGGCGCCTATGTGCTGGAAAGAAAATCCGCGCCTCGCAGCAGCGGCGACGTCACACTAGCCCCCGTCACCGTAACCGCCTCGTCCCTGGCCTCAACCGAAAACTCCGGCAATTATGGCGGCCATACGACCTCGGTATTCAAAGGCGAAACATCGATCCGCCAAACACCACAGCCCGTCACCATCATCTCGCGCCAGTTCATCGACGATCGCGACATGCCGGACCTGCACGACGTCATGCAGAATACGCCGGGCGTCACTGTGGACTACACCGACAGCGAACGCGTGACCTACTATTCGCGCGGCTTTCAGATCGACTCTCTGCAGATCGACGGTTTGAACGTCTATCAATCGGGCTCGACCTTTATTCAACCGGATACTGCCGTCCTCGATCGCGTCGAGGTACTGCGCGGCGCTGCCGGCATTCTGCGTGGATCGGGTAACCCATCTGCCACCGTCAATCTCGTGCGTAAACGCCCCACTCCTGAATTCCAGGCCGGCGTCAAACTCATGACAGGCTCATGGGATCGCAACCGCGTCGAAGCCGATATTTCCAGCCCCCTGAATGAATCGGGCAGCCTGCGCGGCCGCGTCGTCGCCGTCTTGGATAACAAAGATTTTTTCCAGGACGCGCGCGAAGAAAAACGCCGCGTGTTCTACGGCGTGCTGGAAGCCGACTTGACGGACAACACCACCCTCACCGCGAGTTTCCAACACACCGAGCTCAAGGCCACCGGTGCGTGGGGCGGACTCCCCCGGGATTTTGATGGCAGCTCGCTGCATTTCTCGCGCGACACCTATCTGGGCGCCGCGTGGAATCATTGGAACCGCTACAACCAGCAAGCCTCGCTAGAACTGGAACACCGCTTTGATAACGACTGGAAAGTCAAAGCCAGCGCCGCCAATACACGATTCCGTTATTTCGATGGCGGCTTCAAGCAGAGCTACATCACGCGCGCCGGCACGACAAACCCATATCTATACAACGTGACGACATCGGTCTATCCCGACTCGGCGAGCGATCAGAATGCCCTCGCACTCGTGGCCGATGGTCCTTTGACGGTGCTCGGTCGCAAACATCACCTGACCGTTGGCCTGGAAAGCAACTACACCCGTACCACCGGTTCCAGCGGTTACTTCAATCTCGGTCCCCTGAACAACGTCGACATCCGCGATTGGAATCCCTATACCAGCTATCCCGAGCCCACCGATGAAACCGCGGGCACCTATTACAAAGCCACGAACAACATCGTCAAACAACAAGCCGCCTATGCCGTAGGCCGCATCTCTGTCACGGATCCCCTGACTGTTCTGCTAGGCGCGCGCGCCACATGGTGGGATTACAAAGTTCCTGGCGATTCCGACAGCAACTACAGCATCGATCGCGAGATTACCCCCTATGTCGGCCTCATCTACGATCTGAACGACAACTTCAGTCTCTACAGCAGCTACAGCGAAATCTTCGTGCCGCAAGACGCCTACGATGCGACCGGCAATCTGCTGGACCCCATCACCGGCGAAGATTACGAGGCCGGTTTGAAAGGTGAATTCCTCGATGGCCGCTTGAATTTCAGCGCATCGGTATTCCGCATCAACAACACGGGCCGCGCGATGGACGATGCCAACAGCGCCAACCCTTGCCTGCCCAACTACCCCAACGGCTACTGCAAAGTCGCGGGCGGCAAGACGCGCAGCCAAGGCTGGGAACTGGAACTGACCGGCGAGATCACGCCGAACTGGCACATCATGGCCGGCTACACCAACACCCAGACCAAATATGTGCGTGATGCATCCGACACCAACATCGGACAGCCCATTCGCACCCTCGATCCCCGCCACCTGCTGCGCCTGTTCACCACCTATCGTTTCCCCGGCGCCTTGCACGGCCTGACCATCGGCGGCGGCGTGCAGGCACAAAGCAGCACCTACGCCACCAGCCGCGGCATCGAAGCCCGCCAAGGCGGCTATGCCGTCTACAACCTGATGGCCGCCTACGATTTCAACGAAAACGTGCGCCTGCAGCTAAACGTCAACAACGTATTCGACAAGGTCTACTACCGCAAGGTCGACGCGACAGGCATCAGCAATTACTACGGCGACCCGCGCAACTTCATGTTGTCGCTAGGCCTGCGGATGTAAAACGGACACCAGTTGCCAAGCAAGGGCCGAACCTTCATCGTCTGCGGCCTGTGTTCCTACTGTTGCATAGGCGAGTGTGCCTGAGTGTAGGATGTGGGATATGGAGTTCTATTGGACGTCGAGGCGGGGCAGTGACCGTGTTGGCGCTTCACGGAGTCGGTCGGCCGCCTGCGCGTCCGACTGCCGCATCGCTCGTCTCGTCCGGCCCCTTCGGGCCTACCTACG